>NZ_JOID01000126.1 GCF_000719865.1 Streptomyces albus subsp. albus | reverse complement strand
TGTTCGGCGGCGTCCTACTCTCCCACAGGGTCCCCCCTGCAGTACCATCGGCGCTGAAAGGCTTAGCTTCCGGGTTCGGAATGTAACCGGGCGTTTCCCCTACGCTATAACCACCGAAACACTATGAAACTATACGAACCGGACGGCAACACAGTTCGTTGTTTCAGAACCAACACAGTGGACGCGAGCACCTGAGGACA
>NZ_JOID01000125.1 GCF_000719865.1 Streptomyces albus subsp. albus | reverse complement strand
TTTGGCGTTGTCGGAGACGGATTTCGAGTCGGTGTCGCATGAGCGGATGCGGGCGATGATCGAGGGTGCCGATCCGGAGACGACCGGCAAGCTGGGCGGAAGGTTGAAGAAGGCTGCGGTGGCGATCGAGGAGATCGGTACCGAGTTGAAGACGCGGTCGACGGTCGTGGCGTGGGAGGGCGAGGGTGGTGAGGCGTTCCG
>NZ_JOID01000124.1 GCF_000719865.1 Streptomyces albus subsp. albus | reverse complement strand
ACGGGACGAGCGCGGCTTCTCCGGCCGGGGTGAGCAGAGCCGGCGGGATGAGCGTCCGCGTGGGCCGCGGCGTGAGGACGACCGCGGTGGGTTCCGTCGTGACGAGCGGCCCGCCTTCCGCCGGGATGACGAGCGGGGCGGGTTCCGGGGACGCGACGACCGGCCCGGCGCGCGGCGGGACGAGCGTGAGCAGCCGCGCGGC
>NZ_JOID01000123.1 GCF_000719865.1 Streptomyces albus subsp. albus | reverse complement strand
GAACGGACGCTTCCTTCGGCCCCGTCTCCGGGCCCTCCGGGCGCTTCCCTTCGGTGTTTCCAACCTTACCAGACGCTTTCCGGGCCGCTTTCCCGCCCGTATTTAACTTCCGGTCCCCGTTGGAGGGGGTTTTCGCTTGCGCCTTCCGGCGCGGCCCCTACGTTAGCGGATTTCCCGGCCGGCTCATAATCGAGCCTTTCGGTA
>NZ_JOID01000122.1 GCF_000719865.1 Streptomyces albus subsp. albus | reverse complement strand
GCGTCGCGGGCCGGCGGGTGTCGCTGCGGCTGGGGTTACGGCATCCGTGCCGAGGGCGGGCCCGTGGTCGGTCGTCTATCCGGGGCCTTATGCCGCCGGCGTCGGCTCGAAAGGCGATGGCGTGGCTGGTGCCGGTGGGGGTGCGCGGAAACACACGCGCGCCTGATCTCTTCGGCTGTCCCGCCGTCGTGGCGGGCTGTCGGTG
>NZ_JOID01000121.1 GCF_000719865.1 Streptomyces albus subsp. albus | reverse complement strand
GGGCGGGTTACCAAGGTAGGGCGCAACCGGGCAAACCCGGCGAAATGCGCGAGCCCCCCACTTCGGAGGTAACTCCTGATGTTCAAGCACGCTCAGATCCTCACCGACATGACTCCCCTGCGCCGCCGCGCCGCCTTCATGGCCGCCGGTGTCGGAGCCACCGCCGTGCTGGGGACCGGAGTCGCGCTGGGCACCCAGGGCGAGACCG
>NZ_JOID01000120.1 GCF_000719865.1 Streptomyces albus subsp. albus | reverse complement strand
TGCGGGGAAGTCCTGTCGCAGGCGCCGTGCGGAGACGCCTTTGAGGCTGCCGACGAGCCGGGACAGGGCGACGGACGGCGGGTAGTGCACGAGCAGGTGCACATGATCGCTCTCGCCGTTGAACTCTTTGAGTTCCGCGCCGAAGTCCTCGCAGACCTTGCGCATGACCTCTTCGCAGCGGGTGAGGACCGCGTCGGTGAAGACATTCCGCCGGTACTTCGGCGTA
>NZ_JOID01000119.1 GCF_000719865.1 Streptomyces albus subsp. albus | reverse complement strand
TACGCCGAAGTACCGGCGGAATGTCTTCACCGACGCGGTCCTCACCCGCTGCGAAGAGGTCATGCGCAAGGTCTGCGAGGACTTCGGCGCGGAACTCAAGGAGTTCAACGGCGAGAGCGATCATGTACACCTGCTCGTGCACTACCCGCCGTCCGTCGCCCTGTCCCGGCTCGTCGGCAGCCTCAAAGGCGTCTCCGCACGGCGCCTGCGACAGGACTTCCCCGCA
>NZ_JOID01000118.1 GCF_000719865.1 Streptomyces albus subsp. albus | reverse complement strand
GAACGTGTAGTTCCCGTCCTTGTCGTCCAGCTTCACCCACGCCGACACCGAGAACGACTTCGTCGTGTCCACCACCGGACCCGCCGTCGCCGCATACCCCGACGAACCGTCCAGCCCCAGCGCGGAACCCTTCCTGCCGACCGCCCCGAACTGAGCCCCACCGGCCACCGCGGCCGCGAACTCCTCCGCCTCACCGCCCAGCACACGACGCGAACCCGCACCCTCGTC
>NZ_JOID01000117.1 GCF_000719865.1 Streptomyces albus subsp. albus | reverse complement strand
GGAGGTGGGAACTTCGGGCGTTCTGCTGCGGTCATGTTCATGGACGACCAGCGGTAGGAGCCCGCCAGCTTCGTCATCAAGCGGGCCGCTTCCGCATGGGAGGCACTGGAGGGCGGCGGCATCGCCGCCTTCACCTCCGCCAGAACCGTCGCCGCCTCCCGGAACGCCTCACCACCCTCGCCCTCCCACGCCACGACCGTCGACCGCGTCTTCAACTCGGTACCGATCTCCTCGATCGCCACCGCAGCCTTCTTCAACTTCCCGCCCAGCTTGCCGGTCGTCTCCGGATCGGCACCCTCGATCATCGCCCGCATCCGCTCATGCGACACCGACTCGAAATCCGTCTCCGACAACGCCAAA
>NZ_JOID01000116.1 GCF_000719865.1 Streptomyces albus subsp. albus | reverse complement strand
GCGGGTGTCGCTGCGGCTGGGGTTACGGCATCCGTGCCGAGGGCGGGCCCGTGGTCGGTCGTCTATCCGGGGCCTTATGCCGCCGGGGTCGGTTCGAAAGGCGATGGCGTGGCTGGTGCCGGTGGGTGGCTGAGGGAGGCACACGCGCGCCTGGGTTCTTCGGCTGTCCCGCCGTCGTGGCGGGCTGTCGGTGGTGGCGGTCGTGGGCGGCTGTCGTGGGCTGCTGCGACGGGGTCG
>NZ_JOID01000115.1 GCF_000719865.1 Streptomyces albus subsp. albus | reverse complement strand
GCTGAGCGAGTTCAGCAAGACGGCGGGTGCGTGGCTGACGGAGGCGGCGACGGTTCTGGCGGAGGTGAAGGCGGCGATGCCGCCGCCCTCCAGTGCCTCTCGGGCCACGCTCGACGCGTTCTTCGAGCGCAACCCGGGTGGTCGGCTGATGTTGTCGGAGGCGACGGTCGCGCGGTCGAAGGACGCCGGGGCCGGCGGTGCGCTGTTGGGTCCGACGCCGAAGGAGGCGTTGGCGGCC
>NZ_JOID01000114.1 GCF_000719865.1 Streptomyces albus subsp. albus | reverse complement strand
GGCCGCCAACGCCTCCTTCGGCGTCGGACCCAACAGCGCACCGCCGGCCCCGGCGTCCTTCGACCGCGCGACCGTCGCCTCCGACAACATCAGCCGACCGCCCGGGTTGCGCTCGAAGAACGCGTCGAGCGTGGCCCGGGAGGCACTGGAGGGCGGCGGCATCGCCGCCTTCACCTCCGCCAGAACCGTCGCCGCCTCCGTCAGCCACGCACCCGCCGTCTTGCTGAACTCGCTCAGC
>NZ_JOID01000113.1 GCF_000719865.1 Streptomyces albus subsp. albus | reverse complement strand
GGGGTTACGGCATCCGTGCCGGGGGTTGGCCCGTGGTCGGTCGTCTATCCGGGGCCTTATGCCGCCGGGGTCGGTTCGAAACGCGATGGCGTGGCTGGTCCCGGTGGGTGGCTGAGGGAGACACACGCGCGCCTGATCTCTTCGGCTGTCCCGCCGTCGTGGCGGGCTGTCGGTGGTAGCGGTCGTGGGCGGCTGTCGTGGGCTGCTGCCATCGTGTCGGCTGCCGCTGCCCCTGCCCCTGCCCCTGCCCCTGCCCCTGC
>NZ_JOID01000112.1 GCF_000719865.1 Streptomyces albus subsp. albus | reverse complement strand
TGCCGCTCCCACGCCTTCAACGCGTCGATCCGCCCCGCCGTGGACAACCCTCCACGCTCCAGCAGGCCCAGCATCGCCGCCGTCTGCGGCCCCGGCACCACTCCCGCCAGGTGCGCGGCCCACTCATCCGCCGTCACCGGTAGTTCCGGCACCTCCGTGCTCCCGCCCGGTGCCGTGGTCTCGCTCTGATCGAGCAGCGTGGCTTGCATGGTCTCCCCCGTCCGGTCACCCCTCGAACTCCCGCCCCCGCAGCGGGTGTTCCTACCCCCTATT
>NZ_JOID01000111.1 GCF_000719865.1 Streptomyces albus subsp. albus | reverse complement strand
GGGCGCCGGCGTGCGGGGGTGTCGGCGTTCGGTATCAGTGGGACGAACGCGCATGTGATTGTGGAGGAGGCGCCGGGGCCGGTTTCGGGGGTTTCGGGGTCGGCCGGTGGGATTTCCCTGACGGCTTCGGATTCGGTTTCGGTTTCGGGTTCGGTTTCGGCATCGGGTTCGGGTTCGGGTTCGGGTGTGCCGGTTGGCGGGCCGGTGGCGTGGTGTCTGTCGGCGGTGTCGGATGTGGCGTTGCGGGCGCAGGCGGCGGAGTTGCGGGTGTTCCTGGA
>NZ_JOID01000110.1 GCF_000719865.1 Streptomyces albus subsp. albus | reverse complement strand
GGGCGCCGGCGTGCGGGGGTGTCGGCGTTCGGTATCAGTGGGACGAACGCGCATGTGATTGTGGAGGAGGCGCCGGGGCCGGTTTCGGGGGTTTCGGGGCCGGCCGGTGGGATTTCCCTGACGGCTTCGGCTTCGGCTTCGGCTTCGGCTTCGGATTCGAGTTCGGCTTCGGTTTCGGGTTCGGCATCGGGTTCGGGTTCGGTTTCGGGTGTGCCGGTTGGCGGGCCGGTGGCGTGGTGTCTGTCGGCGGTGTCGGATGTGGCGTTGCGGGCGCAGGCGGCGGAGTTGCGGGTGTTCCTGGA
>NZ_JOID01000109.1 GCF_000719865.1 Streptomyces albus subsp. albus | reverse complement strand
GAGATACCTACAGCGTGAGCTATGAGAAAGCGCCACGCTTCCCGAAGGGAGAAAGGCGGACAGGTATCCGGTAAGCGGCAGGGTCGGAACAGGAGAGCGCACGAGGGAGCTTCCAGGGGGAAACGCCTGGTATCTTTATAGTCCTGTCGGGTTTCGCCACCTCTGACTTGAGCGTCGATTTTTGTGATGCTCGTCAGGGGGGCGGAGCCTATGGAAAAACGCCAGCAACGCGGCCTTTTTACGGTTCCTGGCCTTTTGCTGGCCTTTTGCTCACATGTAATGTGAGTTAGCTCACTCATTAGG
>NZ_JOID01000108.1 GCF_000719865.1 Streptomyces albus subsp. albus | reverse complement strand
ACGCACCTGCTGCGCCTGAATCCACGCGATGTGCCGCTCCCACGCCTTCAACGCGTCGATCCGCCCCGCCGTGGACAACCCTCCACGCTCCAGCAGGCCGAGCATCGCCGCCGTCTGCGGCCCCGGCACCACTCCCGCCAGGTGCGCGGCCCACTCATCCGCCGTCACTGGTAGTTCCGGCTCTTCCGTGCTCCCGCCGGTGGCTGTGGTCTCGCTCTGATCGAGCAGCGTGGCTTGCATGGTCTCCCCCGTCCGGTCACCCCTCGAACTCCCGCCCCCGCAGCGGGTGTTCCTACCCCCTATT
>NZ_JOID01000107.1 GCF_000719865.1 Streptomyces albus subsp. albus | reverse complement strand
CGCCTTCAACGCGTCGATCCGCCCCGCCGTGGACAACCCTCCACGCTCCAGCAGGCCCAGCATCGCCGCCGTCTGCGGCCCCGGCACCGCCGAGGCCAGGTGCGCGGCCCACTCATCCGCCGTCACCGGTAGTTCCGGCGCCTCCGTGCTCCCGCCGGTGGCCGTGGTCTCGCTCTGATCGAGCAGTGTGGCTTGCATGGTCTCCCCCGTCCGGTCGCCCCTCGAACTCCCGCCCCCGCAGCGGGTGTTCCTACCCTCTATTCTCCGTCACGGACGGTAATACATCCAGGTCCACGGGCTGGAACCACCCGAACGA
>NZ_JOID01000106.1 GCF_000719865.1 Streptomyces albus subsp. albus | reverse complement strand
GCGACAGGACTTCCCCGCACACATCGACAAGTACCTGTGGGGTGAGCACTTCTGGTCCCCGTCCTACTTCGCCGGCTCCTGCGGTGGCGCACCACTGGCTGTGGTCAAGGAGTACATCGAGAACCAGAAACGGCCGGACTGAGCGCGGCGCCGCCGGAGAAGCTTCACCGAGCGATACGGCGGCGCTCCGCGCCGCCCGGACCAGGATGCAATTCCTCCCACCCCTGAAGGACTCCGTTGGGAAACTCGTGATTCGAGCAGGGTTGTGTCGTTCGTCTTGCTGATGGCTATGGTCGTTGGCGGGATGGGGAGCGTGGGATGTCGCTGGA
>NZ_JOID01000105.1 GCF_000719865.1 Streptomyces albus subsp. albus | reverse complement strand
GGCCGGGGGGCTGGGGTGCTCCGGGGCCGGCGGGGGTGCCGGGGTTGGGTCCGGCGAGCATGGTCGCCTGGTAGTGCGGGTCGCCGGGTGCGCCGGGTGCGCCGGGCGGGCCGGGCGGGCCCGGGGGCGGCGGGGTGGCGGCTCCCGGGGTGTTCGGGGTGCCGGGGCGCGGCGGGGTGCCCGCGCCGGGGGTGCCGGGCGGGCCGGGGGGCTGGGGTGCTCCGGGGCCGGCGGGGGCGCCGGGGTTGGGGCCGGCGAGCATGGTCGCCTGGTAGTGCGGGTCGCCGCCGGGGGTTCCCGGTGCGCCGGGCCCGCCCGGCGCACCGGGAACCCCCGGCGGC
>NZ_JOID01000104.1 GCF_000719865.1 Streptomyces albus subsp. albus | reverse complement strand
GTTGAAGGCGTGGGAGCGGCACATCGCGTGGATTCAGGCGCAGCAGGTGCGTTTGCTGGCCGATGTCGAGGCGGAGGTGCTGGAGGCGCCGCCGAACGAGATGGGGTGGGTGGACTACGACTGGAACTTCGCCTGCGATGACGTCGCCTGCGCATTGAAGCTGTCGGGGACGACCGCCGCCGACCGCCTCGCGGTCGCCACTGCCCTGGAGAGCCGGTTCCCCACCACGGTCGGCCTGCTGGAGCGCGGGGAGATCTGCTACCTGCAGGCCAAGGCCCTCACCGAGACCACCCACACCCTGGACCCCGAAGCCGCAGCCGCCGTGGAGGCGATGGTGGTGGGGAAGATGCCCACCCAGTCGGTGGG
>NZ_JOID01000103.1 GCF_000719865.1 Streptomyces albus subsp. albus | reverse complement strand
CGTCGCGGGCGATGACGTGGCGTTCGGTCTCGGCGGTGGGACGGTAGGTGGTGGGGTCGGTCTTGATGAGCACCCCGGTCTTGGGACGACCAGGTCGTAGAGGGCGTCGACGCGCTTCTGGTTCAGGGTGCGGTCGTCGTCGGTGAAGGTGGCGGCGTGGGCGTCGATCGCGGCGTCCAACTCGGCCGCCTGCGGAGTGGGGAGGAACGCCGTCCAGGTCGCCATGCCGTCCTCGACCGCCCGGTGCCAGATGCTGCGGTCCTCCCGCCGCTTGCGGTGCCGCCGCTCCGCCCCCAGTGGGTCAGCCTTCAACACCGCCCGGTTCAGGGCGCGCCGGGTCTGTCCCACCGACTGGGTGGGCATCTTCCCCACCACCATCGCCTCCACGGCGGCTGCGGCTTCGGGGTCCAGGGTGTGGGTGGTCTCGGTGAGGGCCTTGGCC
>NZ_JOID01000102.1 GCF_000719865.1 Streptomyces albus subsp. albus | reverse complement strand
GAGGGAACGCGGGGAAGTGAAACATCTCAGTACCCGCAGGAAGAGAAAACAACCGTGATTCCGGGAGTAGTGGCGAGCGAAACCGGATGAGGCCAAACCGTAGGCGTGTGATACCCGGCAGGGGTTGCGCTTACGGGGTTGTGGGATCGTACTTCGATGGTCTGCCGGCCATCGGGCGAGTCAGAAATTGTTGGTGTAGGCGAAGGGCATGCGAAAGGCCCGGCGTAGAGGGTAAGACCCCCGTAGCCGAAATGTCAGCAACTTGCTTGTACGACACCCAAGTAGCACGGGGCCCGAGAAATCCCGTGTGAATCTGGCGGGACCACCCGCTAAGCCTAAATATTCCCTGGTGACCGATAGCGGATAGTACCGT
>NZ_JOID01000101.1 GCF_000719865.1 Streptomyces albus subsp. albus | reverse complement strand
ACGGTACTATCCGCTATCGGTCACCAGGGAATATTTAGGCTTAGCGGGTGGTCCCGCCAGATTCACACGGGATTTCTCGGGCCCCGTGCTACTTGGGTGGTTCTCAAACGAGCCGTACAGATTTCAGCTACGGGGGTCTTACCCTCTACGCCGGGCCTTTCGCATGCCCTTCGCCTACCCATACGGTTTCTGACTCGCCGACCGGCCGGCAGACCGATCAAGAGAACTCCCACAACCCCAACCACGCAACCCCTGCCGGGTATCACACGTGACTGGTTTGGCCTCATCCGGTTTCGCTCGCCACTACTCCCGGAATCACGGTTGTTTTCTCTTCCTGCGGGTACTGAGATGTTTCACTTCCCCGCGTTCCCTC
>NZ_JOID01000100.1 GCF_000719865.1 Streptomyces albus subsp. albus | reverse complement strand
TCGTTCGGGTGGTTCCAGCCCGTGGACCTGGATGTATTACCGTCCGTGACGGAGAATAGAGGGTAGGAACACCCGCTGCGGGGGCGGGAGTTCGAGGGGTGAACGGACGGGGGAGACCATGCAAGCCACGCTGCTCGAAGAGAGCGAGACCACGGCACCGGGCGGGAGCACGGAGGTGCCGGAACTACCGGTGACGGCGGATGAGTGGGCCGCGCACCTGGCCTCGGCGGTGCCGGGGCCGCAGACGGCGGTGATGCTCGGCCTGCTGGAGCGTGAGGGGCTGTCCACGGCGGGGCGGATCGACGCGTTGAAGGCGTGGGAGCGGCACATCGCGTGGATTCAGGCGCAGCAGGTGCGTTTGCTGGCCGATGTCGAGGCGG
>NZ_JOID01000099.1 GCF_000719865.1 Streptomyces albus subsp. albus | reverse complement strand
CTGCCCCTGCCCCTGCCCCTGCCCCTGCCCCTGCGCCCCTGTCTCTGCCTCTGCTCGTGCCGCTGCCGCTGCCGCTGTCGCTGCCGCTGAGGCTGGCTGGAGGTGTGTGGTGCCGGGGCCCTGTGGATCGGATTAGGGCGAAGGGCTTTCCCGGTGGCCGGTCCATGGCGGTCTGCGGGTCGGTCACGGGTGAGCACTCAGTACCGGTGGACGGTTTCGGGGGCGCATGCGTCGGTGTTGTCCGGCCTTCGGGCCGTCGTGGCGGGCTACCGCCGGCAGCGGTGCCGGGGGTGTGTGGTGTGGGTCGGGGGTGGAGTTCCCGGGTCCGGTTTCGGTCACTCGTTCGGGTGGTTCCAGCCCGTGGACCTGGATGTATTACCGTCCGT
>NZ_JOID01000098.1 GCF_000719865.1 Streptomyces albus subsp. albus | reverse complement strand
CGCGGCGAAGTCCTGGCCGGAGTGCTTGTTGGCCCAGCGGTCACCACCGATACCGAAGGTGGAGCCCTTCACATAGCTGTCCACCGGCTTCACCCAGGAAGCGGGAGCCTTCGCGGCGGCCTGGGTGGCGGTCTGCCGCTTCGAACGGTCGGCGGTCTCCTGACCGGCGCGCTCCGCGGCGGCGGCCTCGGCCGCGGCCTTGCCCTCGGCGGCCTTCTTCTGCGCCTTCGCCTGGGCGGTGACCGCCTCGGCGCCGGCGCGCTCCTCGGCGACCCGCGTCGCGGTGGTCCCGGTGGCGGTGTTCTCGGTCTCGCCCTGGGTGCCCAGCGCGACTCCGGTCCCCAGCACGGCGGTGGCTCCGACACCGGCGGCCATGAAGGCGGCGCGGCGGCGCAGGGGAGTCA
>NZ_JOID01000097.1 GCF_000719865.1 Streptomyces albus subsp. albus | reverse complement strand
TCAGTTGAGAAGACTTCCCTGGAGTTCGGCTCGGAGGTCCGGGGTGAGGACGTTTCCGGCGCGGTCGACCAGGAGTGCCATCTCGTAGCCCACGAGGCCGATGTCGCACTCGGGGTGGGCGAGGACGGCCAGGGAGGAACCGTCGGAGACGGACATGATGAAGAGGAACCCCCGTTCCATCTCCACCACGGTCTGGTTGACGGCGCCGCCCTCGAAGATGCGGGAGGCGCCGGCCGTCAGCGACGTCAGGCCGGAGGCGACGGCCGCCAGCTGGTCGGCGCGGTCGCGCGGGAACCCTTCGGACATCGCGAGGAGGAGTCCGTCGGCGGATACCACCACGGTGTGGGACACCCCGGGGGTGTTGTCCACGAAGTTGGTGATCAACCAGTTCAGGTTCTGCGCCGCCTGGCTCATCGGGCTCA
>NZ_JOID01000096.1 GCF_000719865.1 Streptomyces albus subsp. albus | reverse complement strand
CGCGGCGAAGTCCTGGCCGGAGTGCTTGTTGGCCCAGCGGTCACCACCGATACCGAAGGTGGAGCCCTTCACATAGCTGTCCACCGGCTTCACCCAGGAGGCCGGAGCCTTCGCCGGGGCCTTGGCGGCGGCCTTGGCGGGAGCCTCGGCCGGGGCCTTGGCGACGGCCTGGCGCTTCGAACGGTCCGCGGCCCCCTCGTCGGCGGCGCGCTCCGCGGCGGCGGCCTCGGCCGCGGCCTTGCCCTCGGCGGCCTTCTTCTGCGCCTCGGCCTGGGCGGTGCGCTCGTTGATACCGGACTTGGACGTGGCCACCGAGCTCACGCCGGTCTGCGCGGCGGTGTCCCCGGTCTCGCCCTGGGTGCCCAGCGCGACTCCGGTCCCCAGCACGGCGGTGGCTCCGACACCGGCGGCCATGAAGGCGGCGCGGCGGCGCAGGGGAGTCA
>NZ_JOID01000095.1 GCF_000719865.1 Streptomyces albus subsp. albus | reverse complement strand
GGTGTGCCAGATGTCGATGGTGGCGTGGTGGGCGTGGCTGTGTTTGCTGATGTTCTGGAGGAGTTCGGAGACGGTGAAGTAGGCGATGCCTTCGATGGCGGGTGCGGGGCGGTGGGGGAGGTCGGTGGTGACGGTGACGGGGACGGTGCAGCGGGCGGCGAGGTGGGAGAGGGCGGGGCCGAGTCCGCGGTCGGTGAGGATGGCGGGGTGGATGCCGCGGGCGAGGTCGCGGAGTTCGCGGAGGGCGGTTTTCACTTCGCCGTGGGCTTCGTCGACCATTTTGGCGGCGGCTTGGGGGTCTTCGAGGAGTTTTTCCCTGGCGAGGCCGAGGTCCATGGCGAGGGCGACGAGGCGGGCCTGTGCTCCGTCGTGGAGGTCGCGTTCGATGCGGCGGAGGTCCGCGGCGGCGGTGTCGATGACCGCCCCCCGCCCCGACTCCAGCTCGG
>NZ_JOID01000094.1 GCF_000719865.1 Streptomyces albus subsp. albus | reverse complement strand
GCTGGCCGATGTCGAGGCGGAGGTGCTGGAGGCGCCGCCGAACGAATTCGGGTGGGTGGACTACGACTGGAACTTCGCCTGCGATGACGTCGCCTGCGCATTGAAGCTGTCGGGGACTACCGCCGCCGACCGCCTCGCGGTCGCCACCGCCCTGGAGAGCCGGTTCCCCACGACCCCTCAGGCGGCGGAGTTGGACGCCGCGATCGACGCCCATGCCGCCACCTTCACCGACGACGACCGCACCCTGAACCAGAAGCGCGTCGACGCCCTGTACGACCTGGTCGTCAACCGGCCCGTCACCGAGACCGTCCCCGGCGGCCGGTCAGCAGCCGTTGTGCAAGTCACCGCCTGCGTCTTCCCTTCCTGCCAGATGCCCGCCCACCGCTGCGACCTCGACCACATCCGCCCCTTCAACCACCAGGACCCAGAGGCTGGCGGGCCGACGGTGCCGGACAACCTGATGCCGCTGTGCCGACGCCACCACCTCCTCAAACACCGCACCCGATGGCACGTGGAACGAGATGCCCGCACCGGTGAGGTCCGCTGGACGGCACCGACCGGCCACACCTACACCAACCCACCCCACACCCCCACCACCTAAC
>NZ_JOID01000093.1 GCF_000719865.1 Streptomyces albus subsp. albus | reverse complement strand
ACACCACCCCCCAGGTCATCCGTTCGACAGGGGGACACAGTCATGCCGGGCCCGGAGGCCAGCGGCCCTCTTGCAGGACCGCGAAAAACATAACGGGGGGTGCGGAGAAGTCGTTGATCTCGGTTTCCGGTGACGTGCCGCACGTGGTCCGGCTCACCTCCTACCGGCCTTAGGAGAGGGCGTCGCGGGGTCCGCGGGGCCTGATGCCGGGCGTCTGTGCGCCGCGTGACCGGACGGTGGGCGAAATGGGTGGTTTGCCGGGCCCGTGGGCGGGGAGCGAGCACCGATCCGGGGTGGGCGAGGCGGCGAGAGCGCGTCCCGCCGGGCTGCCCGCGCCGGGGTTCACGCGACCGCGTGCGGGGGTGGCGGCTACGGCCTCCGGTAGGAGAGGGGGTGCTTGAACCCCTGGGCGGGGCGGGTTACCAAGGTAGGGCGCAACCGGGCAAACCCGGCGAAATGCGCGAGCCCCCCACTTCGGAGGTAACTCCTGATGTTCAAGCACGCTCAGATC
>NZ_JOID01000092.1 GCF_000719865.1 Streptomyces albus subsp. albus | reverse complement strand
CGATGTCGAGGCGGAGGTGCTGGAGGCGCCGCCGAATGAGATGGGGTGGGTGGACTACGACTGGAACTTCGCCTGCGATGACGTCGCCTGCGCGTTGAAGCTGTCGGGGACGACCGCCGCCGACCGTCTCGCGGTGGCCACCGCTCTGGAGGGTCGGTTCCCCACCACGGTCGGGCTGCTGGAGCGCGGGGAGATCTGCTACCTGCAGGCCAAGGCCCTCACCGAGACCACCAACACCCTCGATCCCGAAGCCGCGGGGAGGGTGGAGGCCATGGTGGTGGCGAAGATGCCCACCCAGTCGGTGGGACAGACCCGCCGCGCCCTGAACCGGGCGGTGTTGAAGGCTGATCCGCTGGGTGCGGAGCGGCGGCACCGCAAGCGGCGGGAGGACCGCACCATCTGGCACCGGGCGGTCGAGGACGGCATGGCGACCTGGACGGCGTTCCTCCCGACCCCGCAGGCGGCGGAGTTGGACGCCGCGATCGACGCCCACGCCGCCACCTTCACCGACGACGACCGCACCCTGAACCAGAAGCGCGTCGACGCCCTCTACGACCTGGTCGTC
>NZ_JOID01000091.1 GCF_000719865.1 Streptomyces albus subsp. albus | reverse complement strand
ATTGAAAAAGGAAGAGTATGAGTATTCAACATTTCCGTGTCGCCCTTATTCCCTTTTTTGCGGCATTTTGCCTTCCTGTTTTTGCTCACCCAGAAACGCTGGTGAAAGTAAAAGATGCTGAAGATCAGTTGGGTGCACGAGTGGGTTACATCGAACTGGATCTCAACAGCGGTAAGATCCTTGAGAGTTTTCGCCCCGAAGAACGTTTTCCAATGATGAGCACTTTTAAAGTTCTGCTATGTGGCGCGGTATTATCCCGTATTGACGCCGGGCAAGAGCAACTCGGTCGCCGCATACACTATTCTCAGAATGACTTGGTTGAGTACTCACCAGTCACAGAAAAGCATCTTACGGATGGCATGACAGTAAGAGAATTATGCAGTGCTGCCATAACCATGAGTGATAACACTGCGGCCAACTTACTTCTGACAACGATCGGAGGACCGAAGGAGCTAACCGCTTTTTTGCACAACATGGGGGATCATGTAACTCGCCTTGATCGTTGGGAACCGGAGCTGAATGAAGCCATACCAAACGACGAGCGTGACAC
>NZ_JOID01000090.1 GCF_000719865.1 Streptomyces albus subsp. albus | reverse complement strand
CCCCGGATAGACGACCGACCACGGGCCCGCCCTCGGCACGGATGCCGTAACCCCAGCCGCAGCGACACCCGCCGGCCCGCGACGCACCCGCCACCACCACCGCGCCGCCCACCCGGCGCCGTAACCCCGGCTCTTCACTAAGCAGGCAGTTTCGACAACGTGTCTCCACGCGCCAGCACGCACACTGTGCGGGCAGTTCTCCTCCCCCGGACTCAGCGCCTGGGTTCGCGCCTCCGCTCTGCAGCTCTGCTTCGCGCCCCGGCTGCCAGTCTCGGTTCGAGACCCGAACGCAACTCCGGTTCGCGCCAGTGGCCTTCAACCAGGGATCCCACCCCCATTCAGCCTGATTTTGCAAGGAACCCCGCCCCTTCAGGGGTGGGAGGAATTGCATCCTGGTCCGGGCGGCGCGGAGCGCCGCCGTATCGCTCGGTGAAGCTTCTCCGGCGGCGCCGCGTTCAGTCCGGCCGTTTCTGGTTCTCGATGTACTCCTTGACCACGGCCAGTGGTGCGCCACCGCAGGAGCCGGCGAAGTAGGACGGGGACCAGAAGTGCTCACCCCACAGGTACTTGTCGATGTGTGCGGGGAAGTCCTGTCGC
>NZ_JOID01000089.1 GCF_000719865.1 Streptomyces albus subsp. albus | reverse complement strand
GCGTGACACCACGATGCCTGTAGCAATGGCAACAACGTTGCGCAAACTATTAACTGGCGAACTACTTACTCTAGCTTCCCGGCAACAATTAATAGACTGGATGGAGGCGGATAAAGTTGCAGGACCACTTCTGCGCTCGGCCCTTCCGGCTGGCTGGTTTATTGCTGATAAATCTGGAGCCGGTGAGCGTGGGTCTCGCGGTATCATTGCAGCACTGGGGCCAGATGGTAAGCCCTCCCGTATCGTAGTTATCTACACGACGGGGAGTCAGGCAACTATGGATGAACGAAATAGACAGATCGCTGAGATAGGTGCCTCACTGATTAAGCATTGGTAACTGTCAGACCAAGTTTACTCATATATACTTTAGATTGATTTACCCCGGTTGATAATCAGAAAAGCCCCAAAAACAGGAAGATTGTATAAGCAAATATTTAAATTGTAAACGTTAATATTTTGTTAAAATTCGCGTTAAATTTTTGTTAAATCAGCTCATTTTTTAACCAATAGGCCGAAATCGGCAAAATCCCTTATAAATCAAAAGAATAGCCCGAGATAGGGTTGAGTGTTGTTCCAGTTTGGAACAAGAGTCCACTATTAAAGAACGTGGACTCCAA
>NZ_JOID01000088.1 GCF_000719865.1 Streptomyces albus subsp. albus | reverse complement strand
ACGGGGGTGAGCTGGTGAAGTTCGATATGGGCAGCACGGCGCTGTCGTCTCTGGTGTCGAATACGCAGGGGTCTTCGGATGATCTGGGTGGTTTGATCCGGATGTTGATCGCTGCTGCGGAGCCGTTGGAGGGGAAGTTCAACGGTGCGGGGAAGGCGGCGTTCGATCAGTTCAAGATGAACTCGGATGAGGTGACGGCGGCGTTGAATTCGTCGTTGCGGGCGATTCTGGGTGGTCAGTCGGGGATGGATCAGTCGTTCGGTACGGGTGATCAGGAGTCGGCGGACAATGCGCGGCAGCAGATGTCGGCGGCGAATTTCGATGCTGCTCGTTTCGGCGGGCGTTGATCTGAGCGGGGGTTGTGACGGTGGGGAATCAGGATCGCCGGTCGTATGACACGGGTGCGTCGTCGGAGGTGCAGGGTTCGCTGTCCTCGATCGTGGGGCAGTTGGAGCGTGTGCTGGGGGAGCGTGATCGTGCGGTGAAGTCGGCGATGGCGGACTTCCAGGCCGATGGTGTGTCGGATCTGTATCACGACAAGGAAGTGCGGTGGAACAAGGCCGCGAACGAGGTGCGGTCGATCATTCAGCTGGTGCGGTCGACGCTGGAGCAGAACGACGGTACGGCGCAGGCCACGCTGGCGAAGGCGAAGGCCGCCGTCGACAACATCGGCTGA
>NZ_JOID01000087.1 GCF_000719865.1 Streptomyces albus subsp. albus | reverse complement strand
CCGTCGGCCCGCCAGCCTCTGGGTCCTGGTGGTTGAAGGGGCGGATGTGGTCGAGGTCGCAGCGGTGGGCGGGCATCTGGCAGGAAGGGAAGACGCAGGCCGCGTCGCGGGCGATGACGTGCCGTTCGGTCTCGGCGGTGGGACGGTAGGTGGTGGGGTCGGTCTTGATGAGCACCCCGGTCTTCGGGTGGGTGATCAGACGCCGCCAGATGGTGCCGGGGGCGAAGGCCACCTGTCGTGCCTGCCCGGCACTGATCGCCCCGTAGCCCTTGAGCACGGCGGGCTCCTCATCCACCCCGATCAGCGTGTCCAGCGACACCGTCACCTGGACAACGGCCGCTGAGCGGGCGCCGGGAGTGGTCTCGGTGACGGGCCGGTTGACGATCAAGTCGTACAGGGCGTCGACGCGCTTCTGGTTCAGGGTGCGGTCGTCGTCGGTGAAGGTGGCGGCGTGGGCGTCGATCGCGGCGTCCAACTCCGCCGCCTGAGGGGTCGGGAGGAACGCCGTCCAGGTCGCCATGCCGTCCTCGACCGCCCGGTGCCAAATCGAGCGGTCCTCCCGCCGCTTGCGGTGCCGCCGCTCCGCACCCAGTGGGTCAGCCTTCAACACCGCCCGGTTCAGGGCGCGCCGGGTCTGCCCCACCGACTGGGTGGGCATCTTCCCCACCACCATCGCCTCCACGGCGGCTGCGGCTTCGGGGTCCAGGGTGTGGGTGGTCTCGGTGAGGGCCTTGGCC
>NZ_JOID01000086.1 GCF_000719865.1 Streptomyces albus subsp. albus | reverse complement strand
CTCCTAGTCGGCGCCCCGGGCATGGGTGTGGGCCCCTCCGCGCGGTGGCGGAGGGGCTGGCCCGGTGGGCCCCGGGGAGTGGTGCCCGCTTGCTGCTTCCCGGATTCAGGTGGTGGGGGTGTGGGGTGGGTTGGTGTAGGTGTGGCCGGTCGGTGCCGTCCAGCGGACCTCACCGGTGCTCGGGTCGCGTTCCACTTCCCATCCGGCGCGGTGTTTCAGCAGGTGGTGGCGTCGGCACAAGGGCATCAGATTGTCCGGCACCGTCGGCCCGCCCGCTTTCGGGTCCTGGTGGTTGAAGGGCTGGATGTGGTCGAGGTCGCAGCGGTGGGCGGGCATCTGGCAGGACGGGAAAGCGCAGGCCGCGTCGCGGGCGATGACGTGCCGTTCGGTCTCGGCGGTGGGCTTGTAGGTGGTGGGGTCGGTCTTGATGAGCACCCCGGTCTTGGGGTGGGTGATCAGACGCCGCCAGATGGTGCCGGGGGCGAGCATGGGCGTCGATCGCGGCGTCCAACTCCGCCGCCTGAGGGGTCGGGAGGAACGCCGTCCAGGTCGCCATGCCGTCCTCGACCGCCCGGTGCCAGATGCTGCGGTCCTCCCGCCGCTTACGGTGCCGCCGCTCCGCACCCAGCGGATCCGCCTTCAACACCGCCCGATTCAACGCCCGGCGGGTCTGTCCCACCGACTGGGCGGGCATCTTCGCCACCACCATCGCCTCCACCCTCCCCGCGGCTTCAGGATCGAGGGTGTGGGTGGTCTCGGTGAGGGCCTTGGCCTGCAGGTAGCAAATCTCCCCGCGCTCCAGCAGGCCGACCGTGGTGGGGAACCGACCCTCCAGGGCGGTGGCCACCGCGAGACGGTCGGCAGCCGTCGTCCCCGACAGCTTCAACGCGCAGGCGACGTCATCGCAGGCGAAGTTCCAGTCGTAGTCCACCCACCCGAATTCGTTCGGCGGCGCCTCCAGCACCTCCGCCTCGACATCGGCCAGC
>NZ_JOID01000085.1 GCF_000719865.1 Streptomyces albus subsp. albus | reverse complement strand
CCCGCACCGGTGAGGTCCGCTGGACGGCACCGACCGGCCACACCTACACCAACCCACCCCACACCCCCACCACCTAACCCCCGGCAGCAACAGCCGGGCCCCACTCCCACCCACCGGGCCAGCCCTTCCGCCACCGCGCGGAGGGGCCCACACCCATGCCCGGAACCCCGCAAGACCAGCAACACCCGAAACCCCAACAGTCGGGCCCCGCTGAGCAGTTCCGCCGGCAGCGGTTCACCAGAAGGCTCCCGGTGGGAATGGGTCCTCTCCATCACCTTCACAGCACCCGGAGCCAGGTCGCGAAACCCAACCCACACCCGGCGGGACCGGACCGAAACCGCGACGCCCCGCCCCACTCCTGGCCCGCCAGAACGCGCGCCCCCTGACCCGCCACCCGTCGCCGACCACCCGGCACCTACCGCCGAGTGCCGACCGCCGACCGACCGCCCGACCGTCCGCCAACCACCCACCGCCCGCCACCGCCGGCAGCTGGCCGTCAAGTGCCGGGTACCCGCCATCGACTGCTGGCCGCCGGCCGCCGACAAGGAGAAGCTCCAGCCGCCACCTCCGAAAGCGCCGCGAACTCCGCCCGAAGTCAACGCCCCCGCCCGAAGTCAACGCCCCAGCCCCAGCCCCAGCCCCAGCGGCAGCCGACCCCGTCGCAGCAGCCCACGACAGCCGCCCACGACCGCCACCACCGACAGCCCGCCACGACGGCGGGACAGCCGAAGAGATCAGGCGCGCGTGTGTTTCCGCGCAC
>NZ_JOID01000084.1 GCF_000719865.1 Streptomyces albus subsp. albus | reverse complement strand
TCGATCATTCAGCTGACGCAGGCTTCTTCGTACTCGGGTCACATGGAGAGTGCGGCGTCGTCGGCGGGGACGATCGCGGCGGGTGAGGCTCCGGAGATGGGTCTGGTCGGGGCCGCGCTGGCGGAGTTCGCGATGAAGACGCAGGACGATCTGTTGTTCGTCGGGGCGCGTGCGGGCAAGTCGATGACGGGTGCGGTGGACGCCGTCAAGGCCTACAACCAGGGTGACTTGGACATGGCCGCGGCCGCGCAGCGCGAGGCGTTGAAGGCTCCGGACCTGGAGGCGCTGAAGGCCGCGCAGGAGCAGGGCAACGCCGGCGGCAATGGCGGTAACGGTGGTCATGGCAAGCAGGTACCGGTGTGATCAAGCCCGAGGCGATACCCCAGTTCACCGGCAATCTGGAGCAGTTGGAGAAGGACGCCACCGGCCTGGGCAATGACGCGGACAACATCCGCGAGACGGGCAAGGGTGTCCACACCCAGTTCCAGGGCTTGTCGGCGTTCTACACCGCCCCGGAGGCGGAAGCGCTGTTCGCCTCCACCAAGCCCGTTCAGGACAAGGCGGATGAGTTCGCGGACGACTTGGAGAAGGTCAAGTCGGCGTTGGACGAGTATGCCGCCGAGGTGCGTCCGCTGGCCGCGAAGCTGAAGCGGCTCAAGACCGAGGCTGCCGCGTTCGTCGCCAGTGTGGAGGGTGATGACGAGTGGAAGTACGACGGCGACAAGATCGATGAGCACAACGCGCTCCAGTCCGAGGTGACGGCCACGGTCGCGGCGTTCTGGGAGGCGGAGCGCACGGCCGCGAACAAGATCACGGCGTTGGTG
>NZ_JOID01000083.1 GCF_000719865.1 Streptomyces albus subsp. albus | reverse complement strand
TGTCGGCGTGGGTGAAGCTGGACGACAAGGACGGGAACTACACGTTCGTGTCGCAGGCCGGCGATCGCGCCAGCGGTTTCCAGCTGTACTACTCGAAGTACTACGACAAGTGGGTGTTCAACCGCCATGTGAAGGACACCGACGACACGACGATCGCGCGTTCGCTGGGCACCGGTGCGGTCGAGACCGGCGTATGGACGCATCTGGCCGGGGTGTACGACGCGTCGGCGAAGACGGTGCAGCTGTTCGTGAACGGCAAGGCGCAGCCGGCCGCCGAGTTCACCACTCCGTGGCGGGCCTCGGAGGCTCTGCAGCTGGGGCGGCTGCGGTGGCGCGGTGTCTGGCAGGAGCACGCGGCCGCGAGCCTCGACGAGGTGCGGGTGGTGCAGTCGCCGATGACGCAGGCCGACGCGGCGGCCGTGGCGAGTGCTCAGCTCCCGGCCCATCTCCAGGAGTTGGCGTCGTTCCCGCTGGACGAGAGTGCGGGGGAGACCCATGCCCGTGTCGGCGTGGGTGAAGCTGGACGACAAGGACGGGAACTACACGTTCGTGTCGCAGGCCGGCGATCGCGCCAGCGGTTTCCAGCTGTACTACTCGAAGTCCTTCGACAAATGGGTGTTCAACCGCCACGTGAAGGACACCGACGACACGACGATCATCCGCTCGACCAGTTCCGATACAGCGCGGGCCGGGGTGTGGACGCATCTGGCCGGGGTGTACGACGCGTCGGCGAAGACGGTCCAGCTGTTCGTGAACGGCAAGCCGCAGACGGCCGCCGAGTTCACGACCCCGTGGCGGGCCAACAGCGCACTCCAGATCGGCCGGCTCTTCTACAAGGGCTCCTTCCGGGAGAACGTCCCCGGAACCATGGACAACGTCCAGGTCTGGGACCGTGCCGTGGGCATCGACCAGATCTTCAACGACGGGATCCAGTTCCGGAAGTAGCCGTCCGGGGATCACTTCTCTCTCGGCGGCCCGGCCCTGGCAGGTCCTGCTCGGGCCGGGCCGCTGTTCTTGCGAGCACCGGAGCCCTGTCTCCTGCGTGCTCACGCTCATGACGAGGATGAAAATGAAATATCGGGGTGTATTGGCGCTGCCGTTGATGGTGCTGACAGCGTTGTCGGTGACCATCGGGACAGCCGGCACGAGCCGCGCGGCCGAGACGGCACCTGATCCGCGGGCATCCGCGGTCAAGAGAGCCGCCCTCACCGAGAAGGCCGCCTTCGGCCTGGACGAGGGTGCGGGTTCGCGTCGTGTGCTGGGCGGTGAGGCGGAGGAGTTCGCGGCCGCGGTGGCCGGTGGGGCTCAGTTCGGGGCGGTCGGCAGGAAG
>NZ_JOID01000082.1 GCF_000719865.1 Streptomyces albus subsp. albus | reverse complement strand
GTGACTCCACCCACGACTGAAGTCGCGGGCTTCCTGTGGCGGTGGCTATGCACCGTCACAGAGGACCAGCCCGGCCCTGTGTGCGACGTTGAGCGCGCCGACGTGGTCGGCGTTCGCGACCAGGCCGCAGTTGACGCACGTGAACTTCGCCTGGGTGACGCGGTTCTCCTTCGCCACGTGCCCGCACCCGCCGATTGCGGGTGGGCAGGTGCGGGAAGTGTTGCGGGCGTTCACCGGGATCACGCGGCGGCCGGCGCTTTCAGCCTTGTCCGCCAGGATCCGCAGGAACTGCCCCCAACCCGCGTCGAGAATACTGCGGTTCAGCCCGGCCTTCGCCGCGGCGCCGTTCGCCAGGAACGCACCGTCGCGGTCGGGGTCGGGCCGGGGTGCGGGCGCCCTCGTCATGCCCGTGGTGTTCAGCCGCTCGTGCCCGATCACGTCATGCTTCCGGACCAGGGCGAGGGCCTGCTTGTGGTGGTGATCCAGACGCCGGCGCCGGATCTTGGCGTGCAGCTTGGCGACTTTGCGGGCTGCGGCACGATGCTTCTTCGTGCGACGCCGCGTGCGCTTGGGAAACGTCGCCAAGTGCTGCTGCGCTGCGGCCAGTTCCCCGGCCGATGTCTGAAGGAACTTCGGGTTCTCGACGTGGCGGCCGCTGGAGTCGGTGAGGAAGTGGACCGTGCCCAGGTCGATACCCACCCTGCTGCCGGTCGGGGGCAGCGGCTCGCCGGGCACCTCGTCACAGGCCAGGATCACATACCAGCGGCGCCCCTCCCGCTTGACACTGACCGCCTTCACCCGGCCCTTCACGCTCCGGTGCCGGTGGACGCGGACGTGTCCGACGCCTTGCAGGCGGACCCGG
>NZ_JOID01000081.1 GCF_000719865.1 Streptomyces albus subsp. albus | reverse complement strand
GTCGTCCCACATGAACCAGAAGCGGTCCTGTCCGGGGGTGCCGAACAGGTACAGGATCAGGTCCTGGTCCAGGGTGATCCGGCCGAAGTCCATCGCCACCGTGGTGGTGGTCTTGTCCTGGACATGGCTGAGGTCGTCGATCCCCGCGGAGGCCGAGGTCATCACGGCCTCGGTGCGGAGCGGGTTGATCTCCGAGACCGCGCCGACGAACGTGGTCTTGCCCACGCCGAAGCCGCCCGCCACCACGATCTTCGCCGACGTGGTGGCGCGCGGCGCGGCGCTAGAGCTTTCGAAGTCCACTGAGCACCCTTTCGAGCAGTGTCACATCCGGCGTTCCGCCGGCCTCGCCGCTGCCGCCCGGCTGGTGGATGGCCACCATGCCGGCCTCGGCCAGGTCGGCGACCAGAATGCGGGCCACCCCCAGGGGTATCGCCAGCAGCGCCGAGATCTCGGCCACCGACTTGACCTCACGGCACAGGTGGCAGATCCGCGCGTGCTCGGGGAGCAGCGTCCCCAGCTGGGAGGGGTCGGCCGTCGTGCTGACCAGCGCCTCGATGGCGAGCTGGTAGCGCGGACGGGTCCGGCCACCGGTCATGGCGTACGGCCGCACCAGTGGCTGGTCGCCGTCGTCCCCGTACGGCGCTTGGTGTGCGGCGCCGTACGGGCCGGGCGATGCGGGCGGCGGGGTCATGGTTCCTCCGGGCTGGACAACGGTTGTCGTCTGGCGGGGACCGATGGGGGGAGGCCGGTGGTGCGAGGGGGGATCGGCCCGACGGTCGGTTGGTCGTACCTTGGTCGTTCGATCAGTTGAGAAGACTTCCCTGGAGTTCGGCTCGGAGGTCCGGGGTGAGGACGTTTCCGGCGCGGTCGACCAGGAGTGCCATCTCGTAGCCCACGAGGCC
>NZ_JOID01000080.1 GCF_000719865.1 Streptomyces albus subsp. albus | reverse complement strand
CTAGGCCGTTTCTGATGGCTCTTGGTGGGCGGGGTGGATCTCCTGGTTGGCCGGGCAGGACGCCCGTATGGTGCGGCGACACGAGCTCACGGACGCGCAGTGGCGGAAGATCGAGCCTCTCCTGCCCGGTAACGGCAAGCCGGGTGGGCAGTGGGCGGATCACCGCAGGGTGATCAACGGGGTGTTGTTCCGGGCCCGGACCGGGGTGCCCTGGCCTGACCTGCCGGAACGGTACGGCCCTTGGCAGACCGTCTATGAGCGCCATCGCCGCTGGTCGGCCGACGGCACCTGGCAGGCCGTCCTTGAGGAGTTACAGATCGAGGCGGATGCCGGCGACCCGGACGGGGCGCTCGCCGGCCGGGCGGGCCGGCAGGAGTGGGCGGTGAACATCGACTCCACCTCCTGCCGGGCGCATCAGCACGCGGCCGGAGCGCCTCGCAAGCCCCCGGCCGACCACCCGCAAAAAGGGGCGGGGCGCGTGAGGAGGCAGATGGGCGGGAGGCGTTGGGGCGCTCACGGGGCGGGCTGACCAGCAAGGTCCATCTGCTCTCCGACGACCGGGCCCGCCCGCTGCACTGGCTGACCACGCCCGGTCAGCGCGGTGACAGCCCGATGTTCGCCCCGGTGCTGGACGGCTTACGCATCCGGCGCCGCGGACCGGGCCGCCCGCGCAGCCGGCCGGACCGGGTCCGCGGCGACAAGGCCTACTCCAGCCGCGACAACCGCGCCTACCTGCGACGGCGCGGCATCAAAGCCACCATCGCCCAGCCCGACGACCAGCGGCTGCACCGCAAGCGCCGGGGACGAGCCGGTGGCCGGCCCCCGGCCTTCGACAAGGTCCAGTACCGCCGTCGCAACGCAGTCGAGCGGTGCGTGAACAAGTGGAAGCAGTTCCGCGCGGTGGCCACCCGGTATGACAAACGCGACTACATCTTCAATGGCACTCTGACCGTCACCGCGATCGTCATCTGGCTCCGAGACACCGTCCAAGAGCCATCAGAAACGACCTAG
>NZ_JOID01000079.1 GCF_000719865.1 Streptomyces albus subsp. albus | reverse complement strand
GTCGTCCCACATGAACCAGAAGCGGTCCTGTCCGGGGGTGCCGAACAGGTACAGGATCAGGTCCTGGTCCAGGGTGATCCGGCCGAAGTCCATCGCCACGGTCGTCGTGGTCTTGTCCGGCGCGTGCGTCAGGTCGTCGATCCCCGCGGAGGCAGAGGTCATCACGGCCTCGGTGCGCAGCGGGTTGATCTCCGAGACCGCGCCGACGAACGTGGTCTTGCCCACGCCGAAGCCGCCCGCCACCACAATCTTCGCGGAAGTGGTGGAGCGTGCCGCGCCGCTAGAGCTTCCGAAGTCCACTGAGCACCCTTTCGAGCAGTGTCACGTCTGGCTGGCCGCCGGCGGACTCGTCGCCGCCGGGCTGATGGATGGCGACGAGCCCGGCCTCGGCCAAGTCGGCGACGAGGATTCGGGCGACGCCGAGAGGAATGGTGAGGAGCGCGGAGACCTCGGCGACCGACTTGATCTCCCGGCACAGATGGCAGATCCGCTGGTGCTCCGGCAGTTGGCCCTGGAGCTGGCCCGGGGACGCCGTGGTGTGCACCAGCGCCTCGATGGCGAGCTGGTAGCGCGGACGGGTCCGGCCACCGGTCATGGCGTACGGCCGCACCAGGGGGTTCCTGCTGCCGGCCGCGGGGGAGCCCTGCCGGCGCTGCTGCGGCTGCTGATGATGCTGCGGCTGCTGCTGCTCGTAGGGCGACCGCTGCGGCGGCGGCTCCTGGTGGTGGCCGGGTGCGGAGGGGTAGTCGTATCGCTGCCCGGGCTCACCCTGGGGCTGGGGTTGATATCCGCCATAGGGGTACCCGCTCGGGGGCGTTGCCACGTCTTCCTCCTCCAACTGCCTCTGCTCTGCCGGTCCCCGTTTGCTGCGAGAGTCCCGCGTCACCGCACCTTATGGCGCGGTGACGCGAAACGCACGGTGTCTTGGTCAGTTGAGAAGACTTCCCTGGAGTTCGGCTCGGAGGTCCGGGGTGAGGACGTTTCCGGCGCGGTCGACCAGGAGTGCCATCTCGTAGCCCACGAGGCC
>NZ_JOID01000078.1 GCF_000719865.1 Streptomyces albus subsp. albus | reverse complement strand
CGATGTCGAGGCGGAGGTGCTGGAGGCGCCGCCGAATGAGATGGGGTGGGTGGACTACGACTGGAACTTCGCCTGCGATGACGTCGCCTGCGCGTTGAAACTCTCGGGGACGACCGCCGCCGACCGCCTCGCGGTGGCCACCGCCCTGGAGAGCCGGTTCCCCACCACGGTCGGGCTGCTGGATCGGGGGGAGATCTGCTACCTGCAGGCCAAGGCCCTCACCGAGACCACCCACACCCTGGACCCTGAAGCCGCGGGAAGGGTGGAGGCCATGGTGGTGGGGAAGATGCCCGCCCAGTCGGTGGGACAGACCCGGCGCGCCCTGAACCGGGCGGTGTTGAAGGCGGATCCGCTGGGTGCGGAGCGGCGGCACCGCAAGCGCAGTGAGGACCGCAGCATCTGGCACCGGGCGGTCGAGGACGGCATGGCGACCTGGACGGCGTTCCTCCCCATCCCGCAGGCGGCGGAGTTGGACGCCGCGATCGACGCCCATGCCGCCACCTTCACCGACGACGACCGCACCCTGAACCAGAAGCGCGTGGACGCCCTGTACGACCTGGTCGTCAACCGGCCCGTCACCGAGACCGTCCCCGGCGGCCGGTCAGCAGCCGTTGTCCAGGTCACCGTGTCGCTGGACACCCTCATTGGGGCGGATGAGGAACCCGCCGTGCTCAAGGGCTACGGGGCGATCAGTGCCGGGCAGGCACGACAGGTGGCCTTCGCTCCCGGCACCATCTGGCGGCGTCTGATCACCCACCCGAAGACCGGGGTGCTCATCAAGACGGACCCCACTACCTACCGTCCCACCGCCGAGACCGAACGGCACGTCATCGCCCGCGACGGGACCTGCGCCTTTCCTTCCTGCCAGATGCCCGCCCACCGCTGCGACCTCGACCACATCCAACCCTTCAACCACCAGGACCCGAAAGCGGGCGGGCCGACGGTGCCGGACAATCTGATGCCGCTGTGCCGACGTCACCACCTGCTGAAACACCGCGCCGGATGGCACGTGGAACGAGATGCCCGCACCGGTGAGGTCCGCTGGACGGCACCGACCGGCCACACCTACACCAACCCACCCCACACCCCCACCACCTAAC
>NZ_JOID01000077.1 GCF_000719865.1 Streptomyces albus subsp. albus | reverse complement strand
CCCCCGGGCCACCCCGCGGCCCGCTCCCGCCCTCGCAGCCGGCCCCCCGCCACACCCGGACCCACACCAGGACGCGACACCCAGACACGCACCGGCCCCCGGCCACCCGGACACGCGAACCCGGACCCGCACCGGCCCCCGGCCACCCGGACCGCGACACCCGGACCCGCACCGGGACGCGACACCCGGACCCGCACCGGCCCCCGGCCACCCGGACGGCTCCCCGCCAGGAGGGGACACGGATCACGGACGAGGCGAAACAAGGACCACACCGGCCAAAGCCCACCGATCCCAGTACCGCGGGCCCCTACACACGCCGCACCCCCACCCCGCCACCACGCTCCACCCAGGCCCCCGTCACGGCGAGCGCGGCCGCCATAATGCTCAGCTGCGGGTTCACCTCCGGACAACTCGGCAGCACCGACGCGTCGGCCACCAGCACACCCCGCACCCCCCGCAGCCGGCCCTCCGGATCCGCCGGGGACCGCTGCGGATCGCTCCCGGCCGCCGCCGTACCACTGGGATGGAACGCCGACAGGTGCAGCGCCCGCGGACCCCCACGGGCAAGCACGTCGTCGAGCTCGGCAAGAGAACGGGCCCGGGGATCAGCCGGAAGGCCCGTCAGCACCTCCCCGGCCCCGGCCGCGAACAACACCGCGCCCATCCCCCGCACAGCCCTCATCAACCGGGCCCCGTCACCGCGGTCCAGGTCATAGCGCACCAAGGCCCGTTCACGCCCCAGGACCCGCCCCGACGGACGGTCACCGATCAACGCGCCCAGCGTCGCCAGGTGCCGGCTCTCCTCCAACTCACGCCGCAACTCCCGCCCCACACCCGGCAACACGAAGCTCCCCATCCCCGGCGGTGCGGCGGTCGCCTCGATGAGGATGCCCTCCCCGTGCAGTTCCTCCACACCCACACTCTGCAGGACACCGGGCCCGGCGGTGACCTCCCCCCCGAACCGTCCCGCCACGCTCGTCGCCGGATGCACACTGAGATTACGACCCAGCCGCGGATGCCCGCCCAAGCCGGAACGACGCAGCAGCAACGGCGTCTGCACAGCCCCCGCCGCGACCACCACCAACGACGCCAGAACCTCCGCCTCCCCCCCACCGCGCCGCCACAGGCGCACACCCACCGCACGCGGACCACCCCGGGCATCCGGATCCACCAAGATCCGCGACACCCGCGCACCGGTGACAATCCGCGCACCCGCCACACAGGCCTCCGGCAGCACCGACAACTGCACACTCTGC
>NZ_JOID01000076.1 GCF_000719865.1 Streptomyces albus subsp. albus | reverse complement strand
CCCCGAAACCCCCGAAACCGGCCCCGGCGCCTCCTCCACAATCACATGCGCGTTCGTCCCACTGATACCGAACGCCGACACCCCCGCACGCCGGCGCCCACCCGACACCGGCCACTCCACCACCTCCCCCGGAACCTCAACACGCCCCGAACCCCAATCCACATGCTCCGACAACACCCCCGCATACAACGACGCGGGCACCAACCCCGCCCGCATCCCCATCACCATCTTGATCACACCCGCAAGCCCCGCCGCCGCCTGCGTATGACCAATATTCGACTTCAACGAACCCAACAACAAAGGACGCTCACGACCCACCCCATACGCCGCCAGCACCGCACCCGCCTCAATCGGATCCCCCAAGGCCGTCCCCGTCCCATGCGCCTCCACCACATCCACCTCGGCCCCCGACACCCCCGCATCCCGCAACGCCGCAGCAATCACCCGCTCCTGCGCCCGCCCACTCGGCGCCGTCAACCCATTACTCGCCCCGTCCTGATTCACCGCCGAACCCGACACCACCGCCAACACCGGATGACCCAACCGCACCGCATCACCCAACCGCTCCAACACCAACGACGCCGCACCCTCACCCCACACCGTCCCGTCAGCACCCGCACCGAACGGCTTGCACCGCCCATCCACCGCCAACCCCCGCTGACGAGAAAACTCCACGAACATCCCCGGATGCGGCATCACCGTCGCACCCGCCGCCAACGCCAGATCACACTCACCCCGACGCAACGCCACACACGCCTGATGCAACGCCACCAACGACGACGAACACGCCGTGTCAATCGTCAACGCCGGCCCCTCCAAACCCAGCACATACGCAATACGACCCGACGCAACACTCGGCGTATTACCCGTCAGCAAAAACCCCTGAACACCATCCGACGCCTCATGCAACAACGGACCATACCCATTATGAATAACCCCCGCGAAAACCCCCGTCCTACTCCCCCTCAACGACAAAGGATCAATACGAGCCCGCTCCACCGCCTCCCACGACGTCTCCAACAACAAACGCTGCTGCGGATCCATCGCCACCGCCTCACGCGGCGAAATACCAAAAAACCCCGCATCAAAATCCGCCACACCACGAACAAACCCACCATGCCGCGCATACGACGTCCCCGCATGATCCGGATCAGGATGAAAAAGACCCTCCACATCCCAACCACGATCAACCGGAAACCCCGAAACCGCATCCACCCCACCCACCACCAGCCCCCACAAACCCTCCGGAGACACCACACCCCCCGGAAAACGACACCCCATACCCACCACAGCCACCGGCTC
>NZ_JOID01000075.1 GCF_000719865.1 Streptomyces albus subsp. albus | reverse complement strand
CGAGGCGGGCCTGTGCTCCGTCGTGGAGGTCGCGTTCGATGCGGCGGAGGTCCGCGGCGGCGGTGTCGATGACCGCCCCCCGCCCCGACTCCAGCTCGGAGACCCGGGCGGCCAGCCGCGAGGGCCCGAGCAGACCGCTGACCAGCAGCCGGTCCACCATCGTCAGCCCGCGGAACACCCACGGCGTCGCCAGGACGACGAGCAGGCCCGCGGCGCCGGTCACCAGGATTTCGAACGGGCTGTCGAGATGAAGGGTGTTGCCGCGCCCGTCGCCGTACAGCTGGATCCCCGACTGCCCGCCGACCTCCGGCAGGAACCAGTACCAGACCGGGTACAGCAGCAGCGCCCAGCCGTACGTCCACAGGAAGACGGAGACGGCGAAGCCGAACACCGCCCACGGGAAGTGCAGCAGGGCGTAGAGCAGATGCCGCCAGGAGACACCGCTCCCCAGGACCGCGCCCAGCCACGCGAACATCCCCGGCTTCTCCGGACGCACCGGCGCGGGCGAGGCGACGTCCAGGTCCAGCAGCACCCGTGCCCGGCCGCGCTCCACCGCGCCCAGCGCGCGGCAGCCGGCCAGGGCGGCGGCGAGCACGGGGAGGCCGAGGAAGGTGACGAGCAGTCCCAGGCCCGTGGCCGTCATGGAGACCGCGAAGGCGAACATCACGGTCGCCATCGGCAGATTGAGCAGCAGATGGAGGAACTCCCGCCAGGTCCGGCCCTCCAGCGGCGCGCGCAGCGCCGCCGGCAGCCGGCGGACGCGAAGTCCCGGTGCGTCGTACGCGGTGGCCATGGTGTCGTCCGTCCGTTCTGCCGTGGCGACCGCGGGGCCGTTGCCGCGCGGACCGCCGGATGAGGTGCTTCCATGCTGCGGCGGCGGGGACGGGCGGGGCCATGGAGCGGGTCGGCGTCTCCGGGTGGGGTTTTCCCCACCCGCGGGGGAAGGGCGGGCCGGGGAGTCGCGGGCCGGGAGTGGCTGCTCGGGGAACGGGAGTGGCCGTTCGGGGACGCGGCCGTCGTCGCGGTCGGCCGGGACGGGTGCGCTCAGCCCGCCGGCCGGTCCCGCCAGGGCAGTTCGGCCGTCACGGAGGTCGGCCCCCCCGGCGGCGAGTCGACGACGAACAGCCCGTCCACCGCCTCCAGCCGCTCCGCGAGCCCGGTGAGGCCGCTGCCGCCGTCCCTGCTCGCGCCGCCTTTGCCGTCGTCCCGTACCTGGATGAGGAGTCGGTTCTCGGTGTGCCAGATGTCGATGGTGGCGTGGTGGGCGTGGCTGTGTTTGCTGATGTTCTGGAGGAGTTCGGAGACGGTGAAGTAGGCGATGCCTTCGATGGC
>NZ_JOID01000074.1 GCF_000719865.1 Streptomyces albus subsp. albus | reverse complement strand
GGGATGCTCCTATGGATGTCAAGCGGCTTCAGTGAGAGCGCGTTGTGTGGTTTGTCGGGTGGTGGTGCGGTGGTCGAGGGATCGCAGGAGGACGCGGTAGATCTCACGGGCGACGTGCCGCTTGAGGCAGCGCATGATGTCCTTCTTCGACAGGCCCTGCTGGGTGCGTCGTTCCATGTAGGTGCGGGTTCGGTCGTCCCAGCGCAGACGGCAGAGCACGATGGTGTGCAGGGCGTGGTTGGCTGCCCGGTCTCCGCCGCGGTTGAGCCGGTGGCGGTCCCGGCGTCCGGAGGAGGCCGGTATCGGCGCGACACCGCACAAGTGGGCGAAGGCGGCTTCAGAGCGCAGCCGGTCAGGATTGTCCCCGGCGGTGGCCAGCAGCTGTCCGGCCACGTCCACGCCGACACCTTGCAAGGCCAGCAGCTCGGGGGCGGCCTGGGCGGTGAGCGTCTTCAGCTCGGCCTCCAGCTCGTCGATCTCCTCGGTCAGGGCCAGGATCCGCCGGCCCAGCCGCCACAGCGCGGCCTTGACGGCGTGCAGCGGGTCGGCGAGATCGTGGCCGGGCCGCAGCCGCGCGCATGCCTTCGCCAGCTGGGCGGCGGTCAGCCCGCGCAGCGGGGCGCGCAGGCTCTCGGGCGCGGTGACCAGCAGTTGCCGGGCCTGGTTGACCGCCTGGGTGCGGGACTTGACCGCTGAGCGGCGCGGCACCCGCAGGGCGCGCACGGCCTCCACGACACCGGTGCGGGTCTTGGGTGTCCCGCTCGCCCGGCCGGCGGCGACCGCCACGGCGGCGGCGTAGGCGTCGATCGGGTCGGACTTGCCCTTCAGCCTGCGGGTTTTGCGGTCCGGCCGGTCGACCTCGACGACCTTCAGTCCCGCTGTGCGCAGGACGCGGGCGAGTTCGGCGCCGTAGGCGCCGGTGCCTTCCACGCCGACCGCGGTCACGGTGCCCTGGGCGAGCAGCCAGACCAGGAGCTTGCGGTATCCGGGGCCGGTGGCCTCGAACTCCTGGTCGGCCAGATGGCGGCCGAGGCGGTCGACGACTGCCGCGTGGTGGGTCTCGCCATGCGTGTCGACGCCGCCTGTGACTTCCAGGGCCTGGTCCGTCATGCTGGTCACTGCCGTCCTCTCGCTGATCCCGGTGGGGCGGCACGCGCCGGCCGGGCGGGCGGACAGGACAGTGGCGGGGCTTCTTGACCAAGCTCCTATTAGGTCACGGTCGCCCGTCCGGTCGCGTGCGAGGCGGCTCCTCCGAGCGGATCGACAAATCCCAAACAAGACAGTCGAGACGTCGGTCAGTCCGTGAGTCAGACCCGTCGGAGAAGCCACGTCACATCCTCACTGTCAGTCC
>NZ_JOID01000073.1 GCF_000719865.1 Streptomyces albus subsp. albus | reverse complement strand
GCGGGGAGGCGGGTGCTGAGGTGGGCCGGCGGGTGGGGGTGGGTGGTCATCGGCGGGCCTCGGCGATGGGGTTGGGGATGTCGACGTAGACGGATTGGTGTTCGAGGGGGCCGATGAGTTCGTCCATGCCGTGGATGCGGGTGAGGAGGTTGGCTTTGCAGCGGAGGGTGGGGGCTTCGCGGAGGGTGGTGGCGAGGGTGAGGCGGTTGCCGTGGCGGGTGGCGAGGGTGGCGAGGTGGCGGTCGGTTTCGGCGAGGAGGTCGGTTTCGTCGGCGAGGCCTTGGGAGCCGAGGGCGCCGATGGTGCCGAGGATGTTGTTGATGCCGATGTAGTAGCCGAGGCGTTCGTCGATGACGGTGTCGTCGACGTAGGTGCCGAGGTCGCGGCCGGCGCCGGGGAGCCAGGGGTGGAGGGCGTGGCTGCGGGTGGGTGAGAAGTAGTAGCCCTGGTTGTCGCGGTAGTGGCCGCCGGTGGGCCAGCCGTCGGTGTCGAGGGTGACGAGGGTGTTCTGTTGGTGGGCTTCGAGGCCGAGGCCGTATTCGGCGTAGAGCCAGAGGAGGGGGGTGATGACGGTGTCGAGGTAGCGGGTGAACCAGGTGCGGGTGGTGCGGGTGGTGGTGTGGCCGGTGCGGTGGGCGAGGTGGTGGATGAGGTGGGCGAGTCGGCTGCGGTGGTCGGGTTGGTCGGGGCGTTCGGCGAGGAGTCCGGCGAGGCAGCCGGTCCAGGTGTTCCGGGTGCGGGGTGGGGTGTTGGTGCGGAAGGGGTTGTCGCGGATGACGGCGTCGAGGCCGCTGGGGGTGGTGGCGCCGGGGGTGTCGACGGCGATCCAGGCGGGGTCGCGGACGATGTGGAAGTGGGGGTGGTGGGTGTGGAGTTGGTGGTTGAGGCCGGCGTCGAGGAGGCGGTGGACGGCGAGGCCGCGGCGGAGTTCGGTGCGGTTGTTCTCGCGGCGTGAGTTGGTGATGCGGATGCCGAGGGAGAGTTTGAGCATGACGGGGGCGTCGGCTCGGTAGAGGGTGCGGACGGAGCTGGTGGGGGTCCAGTGGGGTCCGGAGGGGCCGAGGTGGTGGAGGTGTCCGTCGTCGAGGAGGGCGCGGATGGCGGGGCGGTGGAGGAGGTCGTGGGCTTGCCAGGGGTGGGCGGGGACGAGGTGGGTGCCGGGGGGTGTGGTGGGGTGGCCGGCGAGTTCGGTGAGGAGGTTGTGCAGGGGGCGGTCGAGGGCGGTGTCGCTGTGGAGGACGGCGGGGTCGGCGGCGAACCAGTGGAGGGGGAAGTGTCCGTGGAGTTCGGGTGAGTAGCGGGCGGTTTCGTTGTCGCTGAGTCCTTCGCGGCTTTTGGGGGTGGGGTGGAGG
>NZ_JOID01000072.1 GCF_000719865.1 Streptomyces albus subsp. albus | reverse complement strand
GGGGTGCCTCTATGTCTTCCGTCAAGACACCCTGTCGGGTTTGGGATGGTTCGGGGTGCTGAGGTTATGCGGCGAGCTCGACATCTTTCGGTGTCCGGGATTCGTAGAAGGTGCCGTCGCGGAGCATGGCGAACAGAACGCTGATGCGTTGACGGGCGAGTCGGAGGAGGGCTTGGGTGTGGGTCTTGCCGCGTGCTCGCTGGCGGTCGTAGTAGCTGCGGGAGGCGGGGTCGGCGTTCATGCAGGCGAAGGCGGACAGGAACATCGCCCGTTTGAGCTGCCGGTTGCCGCCTCGGGGTGCGTGCTCACCGTGGATCGAGGTGCCGGACGACTTCGTGGTCGGGGCGAGTCCCGCGTAGGAGGCGAGGTGGGCGGCGGTGGGGAAGCTGGTGCCGTCGCCGACGGTGACCAGCAGGACGGCGGCGGTCCTGACGCCGACGCCGGGCATCGACGTCAGGACCGGGGAAAGAGGGTGAGCCTCCAGGAGGTCGGTGATCTGGGCTTCCATCGCCCGGCGCTGGGCGTGGACGGCGGCCAGAGACGCGGCCAGGGAGGGGATGACGATGTCCAGGGTGCCGGTGCCCGGGACAACAACGGTCTGCTCGTCCAGGGCATCGAAGACGTCGTCGATCAGCCGCTGGGCCATGCGCGGGGCTTTCGGGCGGATCAGCTCCACGAGTCTGCGGCGGCCGGCCTTGCGCAGGGCGGACGGGGAACCGTAGCGCTCCAGCAGCCAGGTCACGGCCTGGTGGTCCAGGCGCGGGCCCAGGACACGCTCCAGGCTGGGGTGGAACTGGGTGAGCAGGCCGCGTATCCGGTTGGATGTGCGGGTGGCCTCGGCCGCGAGGTCGGCGTCGAAGCCCACGAGGACCGTGAGTTCGGCGGTGATCTCGTCGGTCAGTTCCAGCGAGCGCAGGGTGTGGGGCATCGTCCGGGCGGCGTCGGCGATGACCGCGGCGTCCTTGGCGTCGGTCTTGGCCTCCCCGGGGTAAAGGTCGGCGATCCGGCGCATGGCAAGCCCGGGGAGGTAGGCCACCTGGCAGCCCGCGTCGCGGGCGACGGTCAGCGGCAGGGCGCCGATCGAGGCGGGCTGGTCGACGATCACCAGGACGGTGCCGAACTTCTCGCGCAGCTTGTCGAAGACGGCCCGCAGCCTGGGCTCGCTGTTGGGCAGTGGCTTGTCGAAGACCTTCTTCCCGGCCGGGGTGAGTCCGTGGCCGTGGTGGGCACTCTTGCCGACGTCCAGGCCCAGGAACACACCCACGTCTTCGATCTCGAACATCGCGCTTCTTCCCAAGGGGTGTTGGCGGTGCCGGCCTCGGCTCGGGTGTCGTGCTCGCGCATCCACGTTATGCAGACCTGCCGCCCGCGAACTGTCCGGCGTTGCACCGGACCGGGCGGTGGCCGGACCTCTGATCAGCGTCTCCGACGGCACCTCCCGGGCCCGGTGACACCACCCCCCAGGTCATCC
>NZ_JOID01000071.1 GCF_000719865.1 Streptomyces albus subsp. albus | reverse complement strand
GCTAGGAGCGTGTCTCAGTAACGGGCAACCCGCGTGTAGCTCGTGATCATTCATGCGGGATGATCCTGGTATGCGTGATGGGGATGGGCTGTTCGAGGTCGAGCCGGTCGAGCCGAAGCGGCAGCAGACACGTTCAGCGGCGGTGGGCAAGCGGTTCCGCGCGTTCGACCCGCACCAGGTCCTGCTGCTGCCGCCGTCGCTGGACGACTGGCTGTCCGAGGACCACCTGGCCCGGTTCGTCGCGGACCTGGTCGACGAGACGCTCGACCTCACGCCGATCCTGGACGACTACACGGAAAAGCGCGGCTACCCGCCCTACGACCCCCGGCTGATGGTGCGCCTGCTGATCTACGGATACACCACCGGCGTGCGCTCCTCCCGGGCGATCCAGCGCCGCTGCGTCGACGACGTCGCCTTCCGGTTCCTCGCCGCCGACCAGGCCCCCGACTTCCGCTCGATCGCCCGCTTCCGACGCCGCCACCTCAACGCGCTCGCCGGCCTGTTCCTGCAGTCCCTGCATCTGGCGACCAAGCTCGGCATGGTCAAACTGGGCCGCGTCGCTCTGGACGGCACGAAGCTGGAAGCAAGCGCCTCCAAGCACAAGGCGATGAGCTACGGACGCCTGGTCGACAAGGAGGAACGCCTCGAAGCCGAGATCGCCGAACTGGAGGCGAAGGCGGCCGCCCTGCTGGCCGACGCGGAGGCCACCGATGCCACCGAGGACGAGCGGTTCGGCCCCGACGGCAAGGAGGTCGATCTGCCCGCCGAACTGGACCGGCGTGAGAAGCGCCTGGCCAAGCTGCAGGCCGCCCGCGCCCAGATCGAGGCCGAGGCCGCCGACAAGGCCCGCCGCCACGCCCAGGACAAGGAACGCCGCCGCCAGGAGCGCGCCGGCAGCAGCGACGAGCAGACCGTCACCGACGCCGGCGAGAAGGCTGCCAAGACGGCCCGCCCGAAGCCGAAGGCGCAGGCCAACTTCACCGACCCCGACTCGAAGATCATGAAGAACAGCGACGGCGCCTACATCCAGGCCTACAACGCCCAGGCCGTCGTCGACGAGACCCACCAGGTCATCACCGCCGCCGACGTGACGACCAACCCCTCCGACACGCTGAACTACACCGCCATGCTCGACCAGTCCACGGCGAACACCGGCACCCACCCCAAGCAGGCCCTGGTCGACGCCGGCTACTGCTCCGAGACCAACCTCGAAGCCGCCCGAGAGCGCCAACTGTCCTGCGGGACGGAGACGTTCATGGCCACCGGCCGACTCAAGCACGACGAACAGGTCCCGCCCGCACCCCGCGGACGCATCCCCAAGGACGCCACGCCGAAAGAGCGAATGGCCCGCAAACTGAGGACCAAGCCCGGCAAAGCCGCCTACGCCCGCCGAAAAGCCATCATCGAACCCGTCTTCGGCCAGATCATGACCTGCCAGAACGGCCGCCAACTCCTCCTGCGCGGCGAAGACGGGGCGCGAGGCGAGTGGCGGCTGCTGGCCACCTGCCACAACCTCCGCAAGATCTTCCGACACGCAGGGACCGTGGGACTCGCCACTGCAACCGGTTGACCCACCGGGCCTCCTGGCCCGGTCACCGGGACCCCGCCAGGCCGACCTCCCGGCCGACACGACCCCCGACTGTCGCCCCGCCCACGCCGGCACAGCGACCGCCACCAACCCCATCAATAACGGCACCACCCTGCTTGCCCGTTACCGGGACACGCTCCTAGC
>NZ_JOID01000070.1 GCF_000719865.1 Streptomyces albus subsp. albus | reverse complement strand
GACTCCGTTGGGGAATACGCAAACCGGCTGATCAGGTCATGCCACAAGGGCAAGGCGTGCGAGGTGGGAGATGCGGGTGGTGCCGAGTGGGGTGCCGTTCAGCCAGGCGTCGACGCGGGTGATGTTGACGGCGGTGGCGCAGAGGACGTTCGCGAGATGGGTCTTGCTCTGGCCTCGGTAGGCGGTGCGCCGCAGGCGGGTGCGGCGGACCGCCTGGGAGATGGTGCCTTCCACTCCGGCTCGCGCGTCGTAGCGTTCTTTCCACGCGTCGGTCTGCTGCTCCGCGCGTCGTTGTTCGAGGATCTGCTGCTGTTTTCGGGGCAGCAGGGTCAGGCTGCGACCCCACTTGCCGTTGGCGGCTTTGGTGCACCTCGGTCTCAGCGGGCATGCGTCGCAGTCGGCGAGCGCGAAGTGCACCCGGACAAGCGGAGTGCCGCTGGCTTTGCGCTGTTGGGACCAGCTGACGCTGGCCGCTCCTTGAGGGCAGATGACCTTCTTGGCGTCCCAGTCCGTCTGGAAGGCGGCCTGGGACAGGTCCGGTGCCCGGGCGTCGCGCCCGCTGTGGTGGGCGTCGATGGCGACCGGGCCGAGCAGGTCGATGCCATGCTCCTCGCGGGCGGCCAGGATGTGGGCGGCGGTGACGTATCCGGCGTCCACCAGGTGCTCGCGCGGTGTCAGCCCCCGTCCGGCCAGACGCTCGTGGACGGTGCCGGTGACCTCCATGTCGTTGACGGTGGCGTTCGTGGTCTCCACACTCGTGATCAGATGAGGCGCGTCCGGATCGCAGGTCTCACTGAGGTGGACCTTGTAACCGCACCAGCCCGACCCACGCTTGTTGCCATAGTGGGCATCGGTGTCATAGGGAGAGGACAGCCTGTCTCTGGCCGGCGGAAGGTCCTTGCCCTCCCGCCAGCGCACCCCCTCGCCGTCCCGGTGGTACTGCTCTGCCCAGGCGCGACGCAGGGTACGCACTGCGGGGATCTCGCGCAGCCAGGCTCGAGCGGCCGCCTCGTCGACGGCGTCCAGGAGCACGAACCCGTCCCGGCCGACCTGTTCGGCCCATTCCCGCCGGACGTTCTCTCCTTTCGGGAAGCGGTAGTTGTCGACCCTGGCCCCGTAACGCTCCACCCATGCAGAGCTGATCAGCCCGCCCAGCCAGTCCGGAGCAGTTGCGGCCAGCACCTCCAACGCCGCCCGCAGCGTCTCCCCGACGAACTCCATCCGGTTCAGCGTGCGCACCGCCGCCAGCACGTGAGTGGAATCGGTGCGCTGCCGGCCACCGGCCCGCAGCAGAGCCGCATCGGACAACCGGGACAGGACCACCTCCAGGACCCGCTCCTCCAGCCCGTGCTTGATCAGGCGGGAGCGGAAGTCTCCCAAGACGGTGAAGTCGAACCCCGGATCATCCAGTTCCAGCCCCAGCACGAACTTCCAGTCCATGCGGGCCCGCACCTGGTCAGCGGCCTGCCGGTCGGACAACCCCTCCGCGTACTGCAACACCGACACCAGAGCCAGAGCCCCCGGCGAGATCGCAGGCCGGCCCCTGTCAGGGAAGGCCGCGGCGAAGTCCTCGTCCATGAACACCGGACCGAGCACTTCCCGGATCCGGACGGCCAAAGTCCCTCTCGGGAACGAGGCCCGCACCACCCGAGCCGTCAGCTCAGGCACCCCGTCATCCGACCGCGACTCCAGCGACATCCCACGCTCCCCATCCCGCCAACGACCATAGCCATCAGCAAGACGAACGAC
>NZ_JOID01000069.1 GCF_000719865.1 Streptomyces albus subsp. albus | reverse complement strand
CGCACACCCCCTGGCGCCACCTCTGGGCACCGCTGCCGGCGGTAGCCCGCCACGACGGCCCGAAGGCCGGACAACACCGACGCGTGCGCCCCGAAACCGTCCACCGGTACTGAGTGCTCACCCGTGACCGACCCGCCGACCGCCATGGACCGGCCACCGGGGAAGCCCGTCGCCCCAACCCTGGCCGAAGATCCCCGGCACCCCGCCCCCAGCGGCAGCCGACACGGTCGCAGCCGCCCACGACAGCCGTTCCACCACCACCGCCACGACCGCCACCACCGACAGCCCGCCACGACGGCGGGACAGCCGAAGAAAACCGGCGCGTGTCGGGACGCGACGCGACACGACACGCGTCCCCTCCGGGGCGTCATCATGCCGGTGATATCGCGTTTCGAACCGACCCCGGCGGCATAAGGCCCCGGATAGACGACCGACCACGGGCCCGCCCTCGGCACGGATGCCGTAACCCCAGCCGCAGCGACCCCCGCCGGACCGCGACGCGCCCGCCACCACCACCGCGCCGCCCACCCGGCGCCGTAAGCCCAACTCACCCGCCACAGAAGCTGACAAGCAGCAAGGCGACCGGAGCGGCTCCCGCGAGGGGCGTCTCCCATGGCGTGGCGGAGGGGGTCGGGCCGCGGGTGCTCCGGTTCACGGTCCGTGACGATTCCTGTGGATGCGGCGGTCCAGGAAACGTCCTGGTGAGGGGGAGTGAACGCCGGACAGAGCGGACCATCACGCCTGGCCTCGGGAGTCCGGAGTTCCAGCCCTCTGCACTACCCGGTTGGACGGGGACGCCACCCCGTGAGGACGGCGACGGACAAGGCCGCAACGCACCCGCGGTCGCCGTTCTGCATCCTGCAACGCACCCCGCACCCCGCACCCCGCGCCTCCGCAACGCACCCCGCACCCCGCACCCCGCGCCTCCGCAACGCACCCCGCACCCCGCAACGCACCGGCGTCGAGCGCGCACCCCATCTCCCCGCACGCCCAAGCGCGGCGCCCGAGCGCGCACCCCATCTCCCCGCACACCCCAGCGCGAACCCTTCCACCCGCTCCTGTCGCGGAACGGACAGGAGGTGATGCCGGACGAAGCCGCCCGATCCCGCCACGGCAGGCAGGGCCCCGCCCGCACGCGATCCGCCGGGGCCCCTGCCTGCCCGTGCGGGCTGCCGAGCCGTCGGTGCCCGGCCGGCCGGGCGCACGCGCCGCGCGAAGCCGTACGGGCGGTGGGCCCGCACCGGTGGGACAGCCGCGCGGCCGGGTCAGCGGTCCCGGACCGTGATGCCCAGCGCCTGCGCGAGCATCGGCGCGATCGCCAGGAGCTGCGCGTCGTCGATGACGGCCCCGCGCAGGGAGTCGTAGCCGGCCGAGATCCCGAGGCGGACAGCTCCGCGCAGATCGGTCCTGTCCAGCCGCGCCTTCTCGAACCGCACTCCGTCCAGTTCCGTGCCGGGGAACGCGACGTCGGTCAGGGCCGCGCCGCCGAAGTCCACGTCGCGCAGCAGGCAGTCCCGGAAGGAGACCTCCCGCAAGGTGGCGGTGCGGAAGTTGACCGAGTCGAATTTGCACTGATGGAAGGTGACGCGGCGCAGCTCGGCGCCGAACATCTCCAGTCCGGCGAGCGAGCCCGAGACGACCTCGGCGTCCAGCCAGTCCGTCTCGGCCAGGTCCGTCCCCACCAGCCGCGAGGCGTGCAGCCATACGTCGTTGAAGCGGGCTCGCCGGAGACGGCCGCCGGTGAAGGCCACCGAGGAGAACGCGCACTCGGTGAACCGCGCGCTGCCGCTGTCCGCGTTCTCGAAGGTGTCGCCGTCGAAGTGCCGGGTGTCGTGGACGGCTTCCGGACCCAGCGCCCCGCTGAACGGCTCCAGATACTCCGCGTACGGCAGGTCCCCGAGATCGCGGGGCGGCGGCACGGCGTGCTTCATGGGGGCCTCGCAGGGGGTGGGCGGAGCTGAGCACCGGTCGCGTCCGACCATAGGCGCGGCCACTGACAGGGGGACGGGGACGATGGCGATGCCCGGCCCGTCCCCGGTGAAGGCGGACGGGCCGGGCGGACCCGACGGGCCGGGCTGCCTGCGCCGGTTCAGCCGGTTCTTGCGAGGAACCCCGGGCGTTCACGACTCCGTTGGGGAATACGCAAACCGGCTGATCAGGTCATGCCACAAGGGCAAGGCGTGCGA
>NZ_JOID01000068.1 GCF_000719865.1 Streptomyces albus subsp. albus | reverse complement strand
AAATGCGATGGCGTGGCTGGTGCCGGTGGGTGGCTGAGGGAGGCACACGCGCGCCTGGGTTTTTCGGCTGTCCCGCCGTCGTGGCGGGCTGTCGGTGGTAGCGGTCGTGGGCGGCTGTCGTGGGCTGCCGCGACGGGGTCGACTGCGCCTTCCTCGTCGTCGGATGCGCACTGATCTGCCGGCGACGCCTGAACTCCCCGATGACGTTCACCGAGCCGGTCCGAGGCGTCGTCCCCGGTCAGGCCATCGTCCTGTACGACGACGCGCGCGTGGGTGGGTTCGGACCATCGCCACCACCCGGCGTGCGGCGGCCGCCGCCTGAGGAGGAGAGACCGGCCGCCCGGATGATCTAGAGTTCCCGCGGTGGGCAGTTGACCCCGCCGCGCAGACACTCGACTCAGGGGTGGGGATTGATCACTTCGATATCGGCTGCTGCTCCGCAGCGGCACAGACCCTCGGCTGCGCGGCGCGCGGCCGCCGCAGCGGTGGCCGGAGGCATGGCGCTGGCGGGTGTGGGGCTCACGGCGCCGAGCGCGCACGCCGCCGACAGCGACATCTCGTTCTCGAACGTCGTGTTCAACAACGGCAAGCCCATCGTCGTCGGCATCAGCGCCGAGGTCGAGGCTCCGTTGACGTACACCGTCAAGACCAACGTGACGCTCGACTCCTGGTGGGTCAAGGCCTACCGAGGCACTTACGGAACCAACGAGTACACGCTTGCGGGGATCACGACCAGGTGGGGCTGCGGGCGGTCCTCCGCGGGCGGCTACACCTTCCACGACTGCGACGAGACGATGACCATCGACCCCGACAACATGCCGGGCGGCAATGGCAACAAGCTCGTCAACAGCGACGCCACCGCCTGGAAGAGCGTCGGCACGGCCATCAAGAAGAACGGCAGTTACGACGACGACCTGCTCTCCGCGACGGTCCGCCTCCAGCGTGCCACGCGCATCCGGAACATGAACGCCTCCCCAGAGCCGGTCACCAAGGGCAAGCCGATCACCGTCACCGGCACCGTGCAGCGCGCCAACTGGAGCCTGCACCGCTACGACAACTACGGCGGCCGACTGGTGAAGCTGCAGTTCAAGCCCGCCGGTTCCAGCACCTACACCACGGTCAAGTCGGTAACCGCCAGCAGTACCGGCTACCTGAAGACCACGGTGACCGCCTCCCAGGACGGCACATGGCGCTGGCGCTACAGCGGCAACACCACGAGCGGCGCCAGCAACTCCTCTGGTGACTACGTGGACGTGAACTAAGTCTGCTGGAGGCCCTCGACCTGCTTCTCGGTCGCCTCGCCTGACCGCACAGCGAAGGCCCCGCTCCGGCGGGGCCTTCCGCACGCCGGGACACGTTGACCACCCCTGCCCGACTGACGTGCCGACCACCGGGTGCTGCCGGTTCTCGCGAACATCGAGCGCGGCCGGGATCGAGCGCTGCCCGAAACGCTACAACCGCTGTCGGCACTCGCGAACAGAACCAACCGTCCATCCCCGGCCTCATGACGCGGACGGTAGACAAAGAACGAGCTAGAAGTTCCAAGGCGCGGGCTGGGGGCGAGGTTTGAGGGTGGGGTTCGGCGTGGCGGCTGGAGCTACTCCGAGCTGTGACGGCGGCCGCAGGCCGGCCGTCTGTGGCTGGTGGCTGGTCAGGGGTCGCGCGGTTTTGGTGGGCCTTGGCGGGGCGAGGCGTCGCAAATTCCAATCCTGTCTCACCGGTGGGCGGGCTTGGTTTCGCGATCTGGCTCCGGGTGCTGTGAAGGCCATGGAGAAGCGCCGCCTCCACCGAGGGCTTTCTCGCGACCGCTGCTGGCGGGGCTGCTCTGCGGTGCACGCCTGTTGGGGTTTCGGGTGTTGCTGGTCTTGCGGGGTTCCGGGCATGGGTGTGGGCCCGTCCGCGCGGTGGCGGAGGGGCTGGCCCGGTGAGCCCGGCTGTTGCTGCCGGGGGTTAGGTGGTGGGGGTGTGGGGTGGGTTGGTGTAGGTGTGGCCGGTCGGTGCCGTCCAGCGGACCTCACCGGTGCGGG
>NZ_JOID01000067.1 GCF_000719865.1 Streptomyces albus subsp. albus | reverse complement strand
CCGGAGGGCCCGGAGACGGGGCCGAAGGAAGCGTCCGTTCCTTGAGAACTCAACAGCGTGCCAAAAGTCAACGCCAGCCGCTTCGGCGATGGTCGGGAGGCACTACAACAGCGAGGACGCTGTGCGCGGTTCCGGATTATTCCTCCGGTCCGCGCCGCTCTTGCGTGAAGCATTCACGGAGAGTTTGATCCTGGCTCAGGACGAACGCTGGCGGCGTGCTTAACACATGCAAGTCGAACGATGAACCTCTTCGGAGGGGATTAGTGGCGAACGGGTGAGTAACACGTGGGCAATCTGCCCTGCACTCTGGGACAAGCCCTGGAAACGGGGTCTAATACCGGATACGACCATCTCGGGCATCCGATGGTGGTGGAAAGCTCCGGCGGTGCAGGATGAGCCCGCGGCCTATCAGCTTGTTGGTGGGGTGATGGCCTACCAAGGCGACGACGGGTAGCCGGCCTGAGAGGGCGACCGGCCACACTGGGACTGAGACACGGCCCAGACTCCTACGGGAGGCAGCAGTGGGGAATATTGCACAATGGGCGGAAGCCTGATGCAGCGACGCCGCGTGAGGGATGACGGCCTTCGGGTTGTAAACCTCTTTCAGCAGGGAAGAAGCGCAAGTGACGGTACCTGCAGAAGAAGCACCGGCTAACTACGTGCCAGCAGCCGCGGTAATACGTAGGGTGCGAGCGTTGTCCGGAATTATTGGGCGTAAAGAGCTCGTAGGCGGCTTGTCACGTCGGATGTGAAAGCCCGGGGCTTAACCCCGGGTCTGCATTCGATACGGGCAGGCTAGAGTTCGGTAGGGGAGATCGGAATTCCTGGTGTAGCGGTGAAATGCGCAGATATCAGGAGGAACACCGGTGGCGAAGGCGGATCTCTGGGCCGATACTGACGCTGAGGAGCGAAAGCGTGGGGAGCGAACAGGATTAGATACCCTGGTAGTCCACGCCGTAAACGTTGGGAACTAGGTGTGGGCGACATTCCACGTCGTCCGTGCCGCAGCTAACGCATTAAGTTCCCCGCCTGGGGAGTACGGCCGCAAGGCTAAAACTCAAAGGAATTGACGGGGGCCCGCACAAGCGGCGGAGCATGTGGCTTAATTCGACGCAACGCGAAGAACCTTACCAAGGCTTGACATACACCGGAAAACCGTAGAGATACGGTCCCCCTTGTGGTCGGTGTACAGGTGGTGCATGGCTGTCGTCAGCTCGTGTCGTGAGATGTTGGGTTAAGTCCCGCAACGAGCGCAACCCTTGTTCTGTGTTGCCAGCATGCCTTTCGGGGTGATGGGGACTCACAGGAGACTGCCGGGGTCAACTCGGAGGAAGGTGGGGACGACGTCAAGTCATCATGCCCCTTATGTCTTGGGCTGCACACGTGCTACAATGGCCGGTACAATGAGCTGCGATACCGTGAGGTGGAGCGAATCTCAAAAAGCCGGTCTCAGTTCGGATTGGGGTCTGCAACTCGACCCCATGAAGTCGGAGTCGCTAGTAATCGCAGATCAGCATTGCTGCGGTGAATACGTTCCCGGGCCTTGTACACACCGCCCGTCACGTCACGAAAGTCGGTAACACCCGAAGCCGGTGGCCCAACCCGTAAGGGAGGGAATCGTCGAAGGTGGGACTGGCGATTGGGACGAAGTCGTAACAAGGTAGCCGTACCGGAAGGTGCGGCTGGATCACCTCCTTTCTAAGGAGCATCTAGGCTGCCGAGCTTGATTGTTCGGTGGTCCAGGGCCATTACGCCGGCGAATGTCCGGCGGTGGTTGCTCATGGGTGGAACGTTGACTATTCGGCACGGTCGGTTGGCCGGTCACCAGTACTGCTCTTCGGGGCGTGGAACGTGATCGGGTAACGGGTCGTGCCGGGCGCGCTGTTGGGTGTCTGAGGGCATGGGCTTGCTTGCTTGTGTCTTCGGTTGCCGGTCCCGGTGTACTCACCTAGTTGGGTGGGGTGGCGGGTGGCTGGTCGTTGTTTGAGAACTGCACAGTGGACGCGAGCATCTGTGGCCAAGTTTTTAAGGGCGCACGGTGGATGCCTTGGTACCAGGAACCGATGAAGGACGTGGGAGGCCGCGATAGGCCCCGGGGAGCTGTCAACCGAGCTTTGATCCGGGGGTGTCCGAATGGGGAAACCCGGCAGTCGTCATGGGCTGTCACCCGCTGCTGAACACATAGGCAGTGTGGAGGGAACGCGGGGAAGTGAAACATCTCAGTACCCGCAGGAAGAGAAAACAACCGTGATTCCGGGAGTAGTGGCGAGCGAAACCGGATGAGGCCAAACC
>NZ_JOID01000066.1 GCF_000719865.1 Streptomyces albus subsp. albus | reverse complement strand
ACCGGGACGGCACCACCCACACCCGCTACGAACGCACCTACGCCGGACTCCCCGTCCTCGGCGGCGACCTCGTCGTCCACGAGACCAGGAGCGGCAAGCGCGAGGGCGTCACCAAGGCGACCAAGGCCACCATCAAGGTGCCCACCACCCGCACCGAGGTCACCGCCACCACCGCCAAGAAGACCGCCCTGGCCACCGCCAAGGACGAAGCCGGAGCCAAGGCCACCACCGCCAAGGCCCCCCGCAAGATCATCTGGGCCGGCGACGGCACCCCCGTCCTCGCCTGGGAAACCGTCACCGGCGGACTCCAGGAGGACGGCACCCCCAACGAACTCCACGTCATCACCGACGCCACCACCGGCAAGGAACTCCACAGCTGGCAGGGCGTCCACAAGGGCACCGGCAACAGCCAGTACGCCGGACGGGTCACCATCGGCACCGCGCCCTCGTACACGCTGACGGACACCGGCCGCGGCAGCCACAAGACGTACGACATGAACAACGGCACCAGCGGTTCGGGCTCCCTCTTCACCGACGCCGACGACGTCTGGGGCGACGGCACGCCGGGCAACCGCCAGACCGCCGCCGTCGACGCCCACTACGGCGCCGCGCTGACCTGGGACTACTACAAGGAAGTCCACGGCCGCAGCGGCATCAAGGGGGACGGCGCCGGCGCCCGCACCCGCGTCCACTACGGCAACGCCTACGTCAACGCCTTCTGGCAGGACTCCTGCTTCTGCATGACCTACGGCGACGGCGACGGCAACGCCAAGCCCCTCACCTCGATCGACGTGGCCGCACACGAGATGACCCACGGCGTCACCTCCTCCACCGCCAACCTCACCTACAGCGGTGAGTCCGGCGGCCTCAACGAGGCGACCTCCGACATCTTCGCCGCCGCCGTCGAGTTCCACGCCGGCAACGCCCAGGACGCCGCCGACTACCTCGTCGGCGAGAAGATCGACATCCGGGGCAACGGCACTCCCCTGCGCTACATGGACAAGCCGTCCCGGGACGGCAGTTCGAAGGACTACTGGTACTCGGGCATCGGCAGCGTCGACGTCCACTACTCCTCCGGGCCCGCCAACCACTTCTTCTACCTGCTCTCCGAGGGCAGCGGCGCCAAGGAGATCAACGGCGTCCGGTACGACAGCCCGACCTCGGACGGCCTCCCGGTCACCGGCATCGGCATCGCCAACGCCGAGAAGATCTGGTTCAAGGCCCTGACCGAGTACATGACCTCCAGCACCAACTACGCCCGCGCCCGCACCGCGACCCTGCAGGCCGCCGCCGACCTCTTCGGCGCGGACAGCGCGGCGTACGAAGCGGTGGGCCACGCCTGGGCGGGCGTCAACGTCGGCACCCGTCCCGGAGACGGCGGCGGCGACACCGGCGAGACGTACGAGACCACCGACGACGTCGCCATCCCGGACGCCGGCTCGGCCGTCACCTCGTCCGTCACCGTCAGCGGCCGGAGCGGGAACGCCCCCTCCGACCTGCGGGTCGGCGTGGAGATCGTCCACACCTACCGCGGTGATCTCGTCATCGACCTGATCGCGCCGGACGGCACCTCGTACCGGCTGAAGAGCGCCAGCTCCTGGGACTCCGCCGACGACGTCAGCGAGACCTACACCGTGAACGCCTCCTCGGAGAGCGCCAACGGCACCTGGAAGCTCAGCGTCCGGGACAGCTACGCCCGGGACACCGGCTACATCGACAGCTGGAAGCTGACCTTCTGACGCCCGGCCGGCAGGAGCGCGGGCCGCACGTCCGGCGGTGTGCGGCCCCTTCCTGACAGCCTTTCCGTCACTTCCGTACGGCGGAGCACCGGTGTGCCGGTGCGGTGTCCCGGCACCGCACCGGCACCTCCGTGTTTGGCGGTGACCCGGAGATCTTCGGTCAACTTCGCCGCCGGGCCTGGTGCCCGGCCGGGGCGGGTGTCACGCTCCCCTCGGAACGCACCTCCTGACCCCCCACCTCAGTAGGAGTCCGCGTGAGCCCACACCGCATGTCCCCGGGCGCCTTACCGGTCGCGCTTCTCGCCGCCGGAGCCCTGTTCACGACCGCCCTCGTCCCCTCGGCCGGTGCCGCGCCCGCCGCGGGCACCCCCTCCGGCGGACAACCCGCGCCCCTCTCCGCCGCCGAGCGGGCGGACCTGCTCAAGGACGCCGAAGCCGGCGCGGCGGAGACCGCCGACGCGCTGAAGCTCGGCGCCAGGGAGAAACTCCTGGTCCGCGACGTCGTCCAGGACCGGGACGGCACCACCCACACCCGCTACGAACGCACCTACGCCGGACTCCCCGTCCTCGGCGGCGACCTCGTCGTC
>NZ_JOID01000065.1 GCF_000719865.1 Streptomyces albus subsp. albus | reverse complement strand
CACCCAAGTAGCACGGGGCCCGAGAAATCCCGTGTGAATCTGGCGGGACCACCCGCTAAGCCTAAATATTCCCTGGTGACCGATAGCGGATAGTACCGTGAGGGAATGGTGAAAAGTACCGCGGGAGCGGAGTGAAATAGTACCTGAAACCGTGTGCCTACAAGCCGTGGGAGCGTCGCGCATCGAGCTTGCTCGGTGCGTCGTGACTGCGTGCCTTTTGAAGAATGAGCCTGCGAGTTTGCGGTGTGTTGCGAGGTTAACCCGTGTGGGGAAGCCGTAGCGAAAGCGAGTCCGAATAGGGCGACCCAGTAGCGCGCCCAAGACCCGAAGCGGAGTGATCTAGCCATGGGCAGGTTGAAGCGCGGGTAAGACCGTGTGGAGGACCGAACCCACCAGGGTTGAAAACCTGGGGGATGACCTGTGGTTAGGGGTGAAAGGCCAATCAAACTCCGTGATAGCTGGTTCTCCCCGAAATGCATTTAGGTGCAGCGTCGTGTGTTTCTTGCCGGAGGTAGAGCACTGGATAGGCGATGGGCCCTACCGGGTTACTGACCTTAGCCAAACTCCGAATGCCGGTAAGTGAGAGCGCGGCAGTGAGACTGTGGGGGATAAGCTCCATGGTCGAGAGGGAAACAGCCCAGAGCATCGACTAAGGCCCCTAAGCGTACGCTAAGTGGGAAAGGATGTGGAGTCGCAGAGACAACCAGGAGGTTGGCTTAGAAGCAGCCATCCTTGAAAGAGTGCGTAATAGCTCACTGGTCAAGTGATTCCGCGCCGACAATGTAGCGGGGCTCAAGCGTACCGCCGAAGTCGTGTCATTCCAGCATGAGGTCCAACGACCGTTGGGATGGGTAGGGGAGCGTCGTGTGCCGGGTGAAGCCGCGCCGGAAGGCAGTGGTGGACGGTTCACGAGTGAGAATGCAGGCATGAGTAGCGATACACACGTGGGAAACGTGTGCGCCGATTGACTAAGGGTTCCTGGGTCAAGCTGATCTGCCCAGGGTAAGTCGGGACCTAAGGCGAGGCCGACAGGCGTAGTCGATGGACAACCGGTTGATATTCCGGTACCCGCTTTGAAGCGCCAACGCTGAACCTTCTGATGCTAAGTCCGTGAAGCCGCCGGCTGAGTCTTCGGACGAGGTCGGAGTGGTGGAGCCGACGATCCAAGGTGGTAGTAGGTGAGTGATGGGGTGACGCAGGAAGGTAGTCCAGCCCGGGCGGTGGTTGTCCCGGGGTAAGGGTGTAGGACGCCAGGTAGGTAAATCCGTCTGGCACGAAGTCTGAGACCTGATGCCGAGCCGATTGTGGTGAAGTGGATGATCCTATGCTGTCGAGAAAAGCCTCTAGCGAGTTTCATGGCGGCCCGTACCCTAAACCGACTCAGGTGGTCAGGTAGAGAATACCGAGGCGTTCGGGTGAACTATGGTTAAGGAACTCGGCAAAATGCCCCCGTAACTTCGGGAGAAGGGGGGCCATTGCTGGTGATCACCCTTGCGGTGTGAGCTGGTGGTGGCCGCAGAGACCAGCGAGAAGCGACTGTTTACTAAAAACACAGGTCCGTGCGAAGCCGTAAGGCGATGTATACGGACTGACGCCTGCCCGGTGCTGGAACGTTAAGGGGACCGGTTAGTCATGATGCGTCATGGCGAAGCTGAGAACTTAAGCGCCAGTAAACGGCGGTGGTAACTATAACCATCCTAAGGTAGCGAAATTCCTTGTCGGGTAAGTTCCGACCTGCACGAATGGCGTAACGACTTCTCGACTGTCTCAACCATAGGCCCGGTGAAATTGCACTACGAGTAAAGATGCTCGTTTCGCGCAGCAGGACGGAAAGACCCCGGGACCTTTACTACAGCTTGATATTGGTGTTCGGTTCGGCTTGTGTAGGATAGGTGGGAGACTGTGAAGCCCGGACGCTAGTTCGGGTGGAGTCGTCGTTGAAATACCACTCTGGTCGTGCTGGATGTCTAACCTGGGTCCGTGATCCGGATCAGGGACAGTGTCTGGTGGGTAGTTTAACTGGGGCGGTTGCCTCCTAAAGGGTAACGGAGGCGCCCAAAGGTTCCCTCAGCCTGGTTGGTAATCAGGTGTTGAGTGTAAGTGCACAAGGGAGCTTGACTGTGAGACCGACGGGTCGAGCAGGGACGAAAGTCGGGACTAGTGATCCGGCGGTGGCTTGTGGAAGCGCCGTCGCTCAACGGATAAAAGGTACCCCGGGGATAACAGGCTGATCTTCCCCAAGAGTCCATATCGACGGGATGGTTTGGCACCTCGATGTCGGCTCGTCGCATCCTGGGGCTGGAGTCGGTCCCAAGGGTTGGGCTGTTCGCCCATTAAAGCGGTACGCGAGCTGGGTTTAGAACGTCGTGAGACAGTTCGGTCCCTATCCGCTGTGCGCGTAGGAGTCTTGAGAAGGGCTGTCCCTAGTACGAGAGGACCGGGACGGACGAACCTCTGGTGTGCCAGTTGTCCTGCCAAGGGCATGGCTGGTTGGCTACGTTCGGGAGGGATAACCGCTGAAAGCATCTAAGCGGGAAGCCTGCTTCGAGATGAGGACTCCCACCCCC
>NZ_JOID01000064.1 GCF_000719865.1 Streptomyces albus subsp. albus | reverse complement strand
CCATGCGGAAGCGGCCCGCTTGATGACGAAGCTGGCGGGCTCCTACCGCTGGTCGTCCATGAACATGACCGCAGCAGAACGCCCGAAGTTCCCACCTCCGCCGACGGCCGTCCTGCCTGACCGGGAGAACGTCCGTGGCGGTCGTCGGTACCACCCGGGGAGCGAAGAAACAACTGCCCAGGGCGCGGCTGACCGGTCCGTCGCGACTGCGTCTGCTTCCTCTTCCGACGTGGGCGGCGGCGGGAACGGCCGCGCTCCCCTGCCCGCTGCGGAGAATCCAGTCGTTTCGCCGGATCGCGGGGTGGGTGTGCATCTCGCAGGCGGGGTGGACGCGCCTCCGGCACCCACCGGGCCGGCACCCGGCACGGGACAGTCCGCGGGTGGTCCCGTTCCACAGCAGGGGGGCACAACTCCCCATCCGGGACTGCCCTCCGTACCCTTCACTCGGCCGGGCACCGGAGGCCCCGGGCAGACGGGAAGAACAAACCCGTTCACGGCCCGGCCGGTGGGGCACGCGGAGACCCCGGACGGGAGTCCGCGCGGGCGGTTGCGAGGTCCGGTCGACCATGGGATTCACGGTGGCCGCCCCGCACTGCCCACTGGCGGGCGCCCCGTCGGCGCGATCCCGCGCGGTACCGTCATCGGCGATGAACAGACGCGCGGCCATGGCAGGCCGTTCGGTCAGGTCGGGGGAGTCGGCTCCGGCAGTGGACAGTCGGCAGGTGCGGCAGGGCGAGGTGCGGCGGGGCGTCGTCCGGCTGTGGAGAGCGGCGGAGTCGTCGGCGGCCGGGCCCAGCGCCTCGGCGCGGCGATGGGCCAAGGGTTCACCCCCGGCGGCACAGGGCTTGTACGAGGCCAGGCAGTTGCGGGCGGCATGGCAGGTGGACGGGGGACGGCGTCGGCGAAACCCGGAAAGGGTGACTCCGGCCGGGACGGGAACTCTGAGCGTCGCGCTTATGCGAGCGAAGACGAAGCAACTTGGTTGCACGGCAGTCGTCGTGTTGTGCCGCCTGTTGTTGACTGAAACGCGGACCCCAGGCCGGAAGAGGGCGAGAGTTGCGGATCGCGAGTGCTGGAAGCCGTACATTGCGGACGATGGCGACCGGGTGCCTGTGCATCCTGATCGCCGGCGGTTCGGGGACACAGGCCATCGCAGACTCGCCACGGTCAGATCAGTGGCACTTGCAGGCAATGCGTGCCGACGACATGTGGGAGACAAGCAAGGGCAAGGGCATTACCGTCGCGGTCATTGACAGCGGTGTGGAATCAAGCCTTCCCGATCTGCGGGGTCAAGTCCTTCCGGGCAAGGACCTCTCAGGGCAGGAGGGCGGTGCGCATGACGACTACGACGGACACGGAACCGGCATGGCTGCGCTCATTGCCGGGACGGGTAAGAGAGCTGACGGCAAGGCAACTGTCGGCCTTGCTCCGGAGTCAAAGATTCTGCCTGTGCGGATCAGGGACGGACTGAAGGCACGGGCTGGGGAGCAGCGAGAGCAGTTCTCCCTCAAAGTGAGTGAAGCCATCCGGTACGCGGCCGATTCCGAGGCAGAGATCATCAACATTTCGCTGGCGCTGCCGGCGAATGCGAGGCAACAGGAGCGGTTGGCCGATGCCGTCCGATATGCCCTGGACAAGGGCAAGCTGATTTTCGCGGGTGTCGGTAACAGTGCTGAGCGGGACAACCCGGTGCTGTACCCGGCGGCAACTCCTGGGGTCGTCGGTGTGGCCGCGACAGACAAGAAGGGGGAAACGACCGAGGAGTCCGAGTACGGCCCTCAGGTGGATCTGGCGGCCCCGGGGGAAGACATGGTCGCCGCGTGCCCCGGAGGTACAGAGGTCTGTATCACCCATGGCACGAGTGATGCGACTGCGCTTGCTTCTGCGTCGGCTGCGTTGATCTGGGCGAAGTATCCGGAGTGGACGGCGAATCAGGTGCTGCGGGTGATGATCAATACCGCGAGCGGTGCCAGGAGTGGTGAGGAGCGGACGGACTCCATCGGTTATGGCATTGTCCGGCCGCGCATCGCGCTCAAGGATCCTGGGGATCCCGGGCCGGCTGATGTGTATCCCATTACGGGGGAGTTGGAGTCGGGATCGTCGGACTCGTCGGGTTCCGGGGCACCGGGGGAGCGGGATGGTGATGGGGAGCCGCAGGCAGCTGGGCGCGCTGGTGCTGGTGGTGGTGATATCGCGTTGTGGGTGGGGCTGGGGCTGGGGCTTGGTGCGGCTGCGGTGATCGGTGGGGGAGTTGCCGCCGCGGTGGTTGTTTCGCGCCGGCGGCGGGGTGCGACTGGGGCGGCTCAGCCGTCGGCGGCGGTGCCGTATCAGCAGCAGTATCCGCCTGTGTATCCGTATCAGCAGCCAGGGCCGCCGCAGGCTTCGCAGCAGCCGTACGGGGCTCCGCCCTCGCCGGCGCCTCCGGGCAGGGCGTCAGGGACGGTGCCTCCGCCGGGGGCCCCGCCCGGTGTGCCGTATCCGCCCGGGACCGGCGGCGGGTAGGGGGCGCGTCCATGTTCCTGAGTGGTCCGGTGCCTGACCGAGCGCAGCGGACACCTGTCGGCGACGCGCAGTAACCTGCGAACCTCACGCTGAGTCCGATGACTTGAGGTTTCCGGTGCCGGTGACGACAGCGCGGGGGCGGGTTACTGATGTGCGGGTGCGAGTGCGGGGTGTTGCGGGCGTTGGCAGGACGGGGCGGAAGGGGGGTCAACGGTGGGTGACTCCGCGTGGGGTGGCGCTTTCAGTCCGGGGCGGATGCTGG
>NZ_JOID01000063.1 GCF_000719865.1 Streptomyces albus subsp. albus | reverse complement strand
CGGCGGATACCACCACGGTGTGGGACACCCCGGGGGTGTTGTCCACGAAGTTGGTGATCAACCAGTTCAGGTTCTGCGCCGCCTGGCTCATCGGGCTCACACTAACGCTCCTGATCGTAGGTGCTGCTGCCGCCGGGGCCGAAGCCCTGGTGGCCTGTGTCCGTCCCCGCGTTACGTCCCCGCTGGACGCCGCGGCGCAGGTTGCTCAACCTGCCGCGGACGTCCTCCGGGGCGCGGGAGACCGAGGGGCCGCCCTGCGGGGTCTGTTCTGCGGTGCCCTCGACCAGGTTGGCCTTGGGTACCCGTCGGGGAAGACCGGAAGGGGTCACCCCGCCTGCCTTGGGCTCCCGGAGACGCTCGGCCCGGTGCCAGCGGTCGTCGTTCGCCGAGCGCCAGTCCGGGTCGCCCTTCGGAGAGGCCTCCTGCGGCTGCTGTTCCCGCTCCTCGGACGGCTGCCAGGCCTTGTCGCGACGCGGGAGACCCGCGCCGGTCAGGGACTGGGCGCCGCTCGGGGAGGGGCCCGGACGTTCGAAGCCTACGCTTTCCTGCCGGTCAACGGGAGCGTCGGAGGGTTCCGATTCCGGTCCGTGATCCGGTGCGTACCGCCCCTCCTGGCTGAAGGGCTCGGTCCACCGGTCCTGCGCGGGCGGCGCGGACTGGGCGGGCTGGGCACCGAAGGGTGAGTACGACTGCTGGTCAGCCGGGGCGGCTTCGCCGTAGGCCGCCTCAGGATAGCCGTTCTGCTGGTAACCCGCGTCCTGGTAACCGGAGTTCTGGTATTCCTGCGCGGCGTACTCCTGCTCCGGATAGGCCGCCCGGGGATATTCCGCTTCGTAGCCCCGGGACTCCTGCGGAGCCTCCTGGCGGTAGCCCTGCGGCTCCGGCTCGTCCCGGTACACCGGCTGCTGCTCGGCCGCCTGGGCCTCCAGCTGGGCGCGGCGCTCCTCACGCATCCGGGAGCGGCCCACGGGGTCCAGCTCGCGGGCGTCGTCGGGCGCCCGCTCGTAGCGCGACTCGTCGAAGCCGAGCTCGGCCGCCGTCCGCATCGGGAGCTGGTGCTCCTGGCCGCCGCCGAAGGCCTGCGGCTGCTCCGGGACGATCCGGGAGACGGTGAAGTCGTCCTCGGGGGACGGCTCGCCGCCACCGCCGTGGGTGATGTTCTCGGGCAGCATGACCAGCGAGGTGGTGCCGGCCTGCTCCCCGGAGGGGCGGAGCTGGACGCGGATGCCGTGCCGGTCCGCGAGGCGGCCGACCACGAAGAGGCCCATGCGCCGGGCGACCGCCACGTCCACGGTGGGCGGGTTGGCCAGCTTGTGGTTGATGTCCGCGAAGTCCTCGGCGGTGAGGCCGATGCCCTTGTCGTGGATCTCGACCATGATGCGGCCGTCGGGGAGCCGCGTCGCGGTGACGCGGACCTTGGTCTGCGGGGAGGAGAACGAGGTGGCGTTCTCCAGCAGCTCGGCGAGGAGGTGTACGAGGTCGGAGACCGCGGTGCCGTGGATCTCGGTCTCCGGGACGCCGCTCAGCTCGATGCGCTCGTACTGCTCCACCTCGGAGGCGGCGGCGCGGAGCACGTCGATCAGCGGGACCGGCTGGTTCCAGCGGCGGCCGGGCTCCTCGCCCGCGAGGACCAGGAGGTTCTCACCGTTGCGCCGCATACGCGTCGCGAGGTGGTCCATCTTGAACAGGTTCTCCAGCTGGTCCGGGTCCGCCTCGTTGTTCTCGAGGTCGGTGATCAGGGTGAGCTGGCGTTCGATGAGGCCCTGGTTGCGGCGGGAGAGGTTGGTGAAGATCGCGTTGACGTTGCCCCGGAGGAGAGCCTGCTCGGATGCGAGCCGGACCGCCTCGCGGTGGACCTGGTCGAAGGCGCGGGCCACCTCGCCGATCTCGTCGCGGCTGGTGATCGGGATGGGCTCGACGCGGGTGTCGACCCGGCCCGGGTCGGTCCGCGAGAGCTGGTCGACGAGGCTCGGCAGGCGCTGCTCGGCCACGTCGAAGGCGGCGGTGCGCAGACGCTGCATGGAGCGGCTCATCGAGCGGGCGGTCATACCGGCCAGGATGAAGGCGACCAGCAGGACGAGGACCACCAGGACACCGGTGATGATGGCTTCCCGCTGGGCGTCGCTGGAGATGTTCTGGGTCTCGGTCACCGCGTTGTCGACGAGCTGCTTCTCCACCGCGCGGTAGGCGTCGAACTTGCCGGTCGCGGTGGCGAACCAGCTCTCCGGCGTGATGCCGGAGTCCTTGAGCTCGTCGCCGTTCCGGTTGGTCGCGATGGAGGTGACCATCTTGTCGAAGGACGGCGGCGGGATGAAGACGACCCCGGCGGCGTCCGCCTGCCGCTTGGCCTCCTCGACCTTCTCCTTGCCCTTCGCCTGGGCGTCCCGCAGCGCGGTCTCCAGCAGTCGCTGGCTCTCCGGGGTGGCACCGCCCATGTACTCGCCGAGGGCGATGTTCTCCAGGTAGGCGTACGAGCTGAAGGCCGTGAGCTGGGCGCCGCGGCTGGCCGCGTCGGGGCCCGGCTTGACCAGCAGGTGCATACCGATGGAGCGCTCCAGCGAGAGCGCGGCCTTGGTCAGCGAGATCGCGTAGACCGTGCGGCCGTAGCTGGTCACGTTGCCGGTGCCCAGGCCGAGCTCGTTGGCGAACTCCATCAGGAAGTGCTGGACCCGGACGTAGTTCTCCTCGGTCTGCACCCCCGGGAGCTTGCTGGTGTAGGCGTTCTCGCGGAGGCTCTCCAGCTGGGGCTCGACCTCGCGGTAGGCGTCCAGCCGGCGGTTGAGGCCCGGCCGGTCGGGCATGTCCTGGACGGCGGCCTCGAAGTCCTGGCGGGCCGCGTCGCTGGCGGCGCGGGCCTCGGTGACGACCTTGCTGTCCCGGTCGCCCGCGAGGAGCGGGGCGGCGGTGACGTCGCGCTCGTCCAGCAGCCGGTGGCCGTAGGTGGCGGCGGCCCGGACGAGGCGCGCGGTGCGCTCGGCCTCCTTGGCCTCCTGCAGCGTGTCGATCGAGCCGTTGACCTGGAACGCGCCCAGGACCAGGCCGACCAGCACGGGGATCAGCAGAACCGCGTTCAGCTTGGCGGGCACCCGCCAGTTCTGCACGGAGAACCGGCCGCCGCGCGAGGGCGGGGGCGGCTCGGGCGCTTCCACGGGCGGTGGCGCCGCTGCGCGCGACGGCGGGGTGAAGTTGCCGCGCGACGCCTCGTGCGACGCGGGGCCGGACTTGCTTCGCCTCACTCGACCAACAACCTCTCGGCGCCGGCACCTCGCGGTGTGCCGTCTGTCCTGGACAAGCTCCTGTGCAGGAGTTTCATGGAATTGCAGCACGTCAGGCGTGCGCATTCCAAACACCGGGAAGAGGCGCTCCGAGACCCCGCAGGGGGTGGAGAAAAGCGACATTTGGTGTGAATGCTGTCAAAACCCACCCGAATGTTGAGCGCTGTGAAGTTGTTCGAACGCAACGGGTTTACCGGCGCGGGTAATTCTCTGTGGAATCGTTATGAACACAGAGGCGGGCCGTGTCAAAGGACACAGCCCGCCTCATGACCAACTTTCCTGTCTGTCCTGATAGTTGAGCCGAAGGCGCTACTTCAGGCGTGCCATGAGTGCGTGTTCGACGAGGGTGATGAGGGCGCTCTTGGCGTCGGCGCGGTGGCGGGCGTCGGTGGTGATGATGGGGGCGTCGGGGCCGATCTGGAGGGCTTCGCGGACTTCTTCGGGGGTGTAGGGCTGGTGTCCGTCGAAGCCGTTGAGGGCGATGACGAAGGGGAGGCCGCTGTTCTCGAAGTAGTCGACGGCGGGGAAGCAGTCGGCGAGGCGGCGGGTGTCGACGAGGACGACGGCGCCGATGGCGCCGCGGACGAGGTCGTCCCACATGAACCAGAAGCGGTCCTGTCCGGGGGTGCCGAACAGGTACAGGATCAGGTCCTGGTCCAGGGTGATCCGGCCGAAGTCCATCGCCAC
>NZ_JOID01000062.1 GCF_000719865.1 Streptomyces albus subsp. albus | reverse complement strand
AACCGCATCCACCCCACCCACCACCAGCCCCCACAAACCCTCCGGAGACACCACACCCCCCGGAAAACGACACCCCATACCCACCACAGCCACCGGCTCATGGGTACGCTCTTCGATTTCCTGGAGGCGCTGCTCGGCACGGTGGAGTTCGACCGTCACACGCTTAAGGTATTCGGCGAGTTTCGTTTCGTTCGTCATGACTGGCCCCCTGGGTGTCCGAACCCGGCCGGCTCTGCCGGCCGAGTCTTCTGTCGATGAGTTCGAATATCTCGTCGGGCGTCGCCGACAGGATTTCCTCCGTGAGATCCCCGCCGGGCGTCTCCAGTTTCCGCAGCAGGGCGTGCAGGCGTTCGGTGATGGCATCGCGCGTGTCCGCGTCGCCCCGGTCCAACGAGCGAAGAGCCGTCTCCAGCGACTCCAGCCGCGCCAGCGGGGACGTGTCCTCGGCGAACTCCGGCTCTGGAACCAGCAGTTCGCGCACATGGGCCGCGAGAGCGGCGGCGGTCGGATGGTTGAACACCACCGCGGCGGGCAGCCGGAGGCCGGTCGCGGCGCTGAGCCGGTTGCGCAGTTCGACGGCCGTCAGGGAGTCGAAGCCCAGCTCCTTGAAGGCGCGGCCGGCCTCCACGGCCCCGCAGTCACGGCCGAGGACGGCGGACGCGTGACTGCTGACCAGTTCCAGCACCAGCGCATGCTGCCCGGACGCGGGAAGAGCCGACAGCCGTTCCTTCCACGAATCCGGACCCGGTGCGGTGCCCGCCGCCCGGCGCCGTGACGGGGTACGTACGAGACCGCGCAGTACCGCGGGCAGCGGACCGCCGCGCGCGAGGTCGCGCAGCGACCGGGTGACGATCCTGGCGGGTGCCACGGCCGGTGCTCCGCCGGCGAGGGCGGCGTCGAAGAGCGCGAGCGCCTCGCCGGTCGGCAGGGCGCCGACGCCGGTGCGTGCCATACGTGCCACGTCCGCCGGTGAGAGGTGGCTGGTCATCCCGCTGGACTCGGCCCAGTAGCCCCAGGCCAGACTGGTCGCGGGCCGCCCGTGCGCGTGCCGGTGCGCGGCGAGACCGTCGAGGAAGGCGTTGGCCGCCGCGTAGTTCGCCTGGCCCGGTGTGCCGATGACACCGGTGACGGACGAGAACAGGACGAACGCCGCCAGGGCCGTTCCGGAGGTCTGCCGGTGCAGGTTCCACGCGGCGTCGGCCTTGGGCCGGAGCACCCGGTGGATCCGGTCCGGGGTGAGGGCGTGCACGGTGGCGTCGTCGAGGATTCCGGCGGCGTGGACGACCGCGGTGAGCGGGTGGCCGGGGGCCACGGAGTCCAGGGTCGCCCGCAGCGCCCCGGGGTCCGCGGCATCGCAGGCGGCCACGGTCACTTCGGCGCCCTCGGCCGCCAGTTCGGCGCGGATCTCCTCGGCGCCTTCGGCGTCCGGGCCCCTGCGGCTGATGAGGAGCAGGTGCCGGACACCGTGCGCGGTCACCAGGTGACGGGCCACGAGCCGGCCGAGGGCACCCGTGCCGCCGGTGACGAGCACGGTGCCGTCCGGATCGAGCGACCGGACCGGCTCCTGCGGGGCGGAGATGTCCCGCGACAGCCGTGGTGTGTGCAGCCTGCCCGCGCGCAGAGCCAGTTGCGGCTCGCCCGTGGCCAGCGCGCCGGGCAGTGCCGACACCGACTCCGGCGCGTCGTCGATGTCGATCAGTGTGACGCGGCCGGGGTGTTCGGCCTGGGCACTGCGGACCAGCCCCCACACCGCGGCGCCCGCCAGTCCGGGCACGTCCTCGCCGGTACGGACGGCGACAGCGCCCCGCGTGAGCACGACGAGCCGTGCCTCGCCGGCGTCCTCTCCCGTGATCCGGTCGCGCAGCAGAGCGAGCGCGGCCTCAGCCGCCCGGTGGGCTTCGTCCGCGGGGCTGCCGGACGGGGCCGGGGCCGGGACCTCCCGGCCGGAGGCGGGCGGGGAGGGAACGGCGCACCCGGCCGGAGCGGCCAGGACGACGCCCGGGGCCTCGGCACCGGCGGGGGCCTCCGGACCGGCGTGCGCCCGCACCGTCACTCCCGCGCGGGCCAGACCGGCTCCGAGGAACGCGCCGGTCTCCCCGAGGAGTTCCCACACCTCACCGGAACCGCCCGCCGGGCAGGGCACCTCGGGCCAGTCCACGCGGAAGAGGCTCCCGGCCTCGCCCGTTCCCGGCCGCCGGGCGTCGCCGTCGGAGGCATCCGTCAGGGTGACGGCGTCCGCGGCCGCGACGGGCCGTCCCGCCGGGTCGGCCAGGGTCAGCGCGTACCGGTCCGCACGGAGCGGGGTGAGCCGCACCCGGACGGTGGTGGCGTGGGTGGCGTACAGACGCAGCCCCTCCCAGGAGGACACCACCCGGCGCGGGGCGGGGCCCTCCTCGTGCAGGGCGGCGGCCAGTGCCCGGGACGCCGCGTCGAGCAGTCCGGGGTGGATGCCGAAGCCGTCGGCCTCGGTGTGCGGGTCGTCCGCGAGCGCCACCTCCGCGTACAGCTCGGGGCCGAGCCGCCACAGCGCCTGTACGCCGGGAAAGGCGTCCTCCTCGCCGGCGTCACCGTTCTCCGGTCCGGCCGGGAGGTCGCCGGGATCGACGGGCACCGCTCCGGGCGGGGGCCAGGTGCCGTCGAGTGCCGGTGCGGCCGCGCCGGCGCCGCCGGGGCTCTCGGGCAGAACAGCCGCCCGGGCGTGGTGCGTCCAGTCGCCGTCCTCGTCCTCCGGCCGGGTGTGTACCAGGACCTCGCGCCGCCCGGACCCGTCCGCGCCCCGCACGGTGACCTGGAGCTGGTGCGCGTGTCCGGAGGACAGGCCGAGCGGGGTGAGCACCGTCAGTTCGTCCACCCAGGGGCACGCGGCTTGCTCGCCGGCGTGCAGGACGAGTTCGGCGAGCACCGCACCGGACAGGTGAACACCGGGGGCGAGCCGTCCGGTGAACACCAGTTCCCGGCTGCCGGCCAGCGGAACCGCCGCGCCCAACAGCGCGTGCTCCGTCGGCAGCAGACCGGCCGAGGTCACGTCCGCCGTACCCGAGGTGCTCTCCAACCAGTACCGCTCCCGCTGGAAGGCGTACGTGGGCAGGTCCACCGTCCGGGTCCCGGGGGCCGCCGCGGCGGCCCAGTCGGCCCTCGGGCCGTGCGCGTGGACTCGGGCGACCGAGGTGAGAAAGCGGCGCCGGCCGCCGTCGTCCCGGCGCAGGGTCCCCGTGACGAGGGCGTCCGCCGCGGTTCCCTCCGCACTGGTCACCGTGTCCTGGACCGCCATGGTGAGCACGGGGTGCGGGCTGATCTCGACGAAGGTCCGGTGTCCGTCCGCCAGAAGAGTCCGGGTCGCGCGCTCGAACTGCACGGTCTCCCGGAGATTGCGGAACCAGTACGCGGCGTCCAGGGCCGCGGTGTCCAGCGGCTCGCCGGTCACCGTCGAGTAGAACGGAAGGTCCGAGCTGCGGGGCGTTATGCCGGACAGCAGTTCCACCACCTGCTCGCGGAGCACGTCCACGTGCGGGGAGTGCGACGCGTAGTCGACGGCGATCCGGCGGGCATCGATCCCTTCCTCCGCGCAGGCGGCCAGCAGTTCCTCCAGTGCCTCGGCGTCGGCGGAAACAGTCGTCGACGAGGGACCGTTGACGGTGGCGATGTGCACCGTGCCGCGGAGGCGCGCGAGCCGGGGCTCCACCTCGTGGGCGGGCAGCGGAAGGGAGACCATGCCGCCGTTGCCCGCGAGCGCGGCGATGGCCCGTGAGCGGAGGGCCACCACGCGCGCCGCGTCGTCCAGGCTGAGGGCGCCGGCCACCTGGGCAGCGGCGATCTCCCCCTGGGAGTGCCCGACGACCGCGTCCGGCACGATGCCCAGGGAGCGCCAGAGCGCCGCGAGCGACACCATCACCGCGAACAGCGCGGGCTGGACCACGTCGACGCGGTCCAGCCCCGGCGCGTCCGGTGCGCCACGCAGCACGTCCGGAAGCGACCAGTCGGTGTGGGGTGCGAGAGCGTCCGCGCATTCGGCCAGGCGGTTGGCGAACACCTCGGAGGTTTCGAGCAGTTCGCGGGCCATGCCGGCCCACTGCGATCCCTGGCCGGGGAATACGGCGAGTGCCGCGAGTCCGGTGAGGAGTTCCTCCCGGTCCTCGCCGACCACGGCCGCCCGGTGATCGAACAACGCACGCGTCGTCGCCAGCGACCACCCCACCTCGGCCGGCGACACCTCCGGACGCTCCTCCAGGAACACCCGCAACTCCGCCGCCTGCGCCCGCAACGCCACATCCGACACCGCCGACAGACACCACGCCACCGGCCCGCCAACCGGCACACCCGAA
>NZ_JOID01000061.1 GCF_000719865.1 Streptomyces albus subsp. albus | reverse complement strand
TCGATCATTCAGCTGGTGCGGTCGACGCTGGAGCAGGACGCAGGCTTCTTCGTACTCGGGTCACATGGAGAGTGCGGCGTCGTCGGCGGGGACGATCGCGGCGGGTGAGGCTCCGGAGATGGGTCTGGTCGGGGCGGCGCTGGCGGAGTTCGCGATGAAGACGCAGGACGATCTGTTGTTCGTCGGGGCGCGTGCGGGTAAGTCGATGACGGGTGCGGTGGAGGCCGTCAAGGCGTACAACCAGGGTGACTTGGACATGGCCGCGGCGGCGCAGCGCGAGGCGTTGAAGGCTCCGGATCTGGCGGCGTTGAAGGCCGCGCAGGGGCAGGGCAATGCCGGTGGCAACGGCAGTCATGGTCAGCAGGTGCCGGTGTGATCAAGCCCGAGGCGATTCCACAGTTCACGGGTGACCTGGGCCAGTTGGAGAAGGATGCCACCGGCCTGGGCAATGACGCGGACAACATCCGCGAGACGGGTAAGGGTGTCCACACCCAGTTCCAGGGGTTGTCGGCGTTCTACACCGCCCCGGAGGCGGAGGCGTTGTTCGCGTCGACGAAGCCGGTGCAGGACAAGGCGGATGAGTTCGCGGATGACTTGGAGAAGGTCAAGTCGGCGTTGGACGAGTATGCCGCCGAGGTGCGTCCTCTCGCCGCGAAGCTGAAGCAGCTCAAGGCCGACGCCGCCGCGTTTGTCGCCAGTGTGGAGGGTGATGACGAGTGGAAGTACGACGGCGACAAGATCGATGAGCACAACGCGCTCCAGTCCGAGGTGACCGCGACGGTCGCGGCGTTCTGGGAGGCGGAGCGCACGGCGGCCAACAAGATCACGGCGCTGGTGGGCGGTACGCAGTACCGGGCGAATGACGGCTCGGACGGGAAGAACATGTACGGCTTCTCGGCCGAGGACATGAAGGACGCCGAGGTGCCGTGGGGGACGGCGGAGAACGAGAAGTACCACTGGTACGAGGTCCATCAGCACATCAAGAGCTTTGTGTGGGACGGCCTGATCGTCGACGGCGTGTGGGGCACCATCAAGGGCCTCGGAACCCTGGTCGGGTTCGACGGCTGGGAGGCGATGAAGGATGCCTGGAAGGGCCTGGGCATGCTCGTCGTCGGCACCGCCCTCTACACCTCCCCCCTCGCCTACGCGGTCCCCGACTCCGCCCTCCCGCAGTGGATGAAGGACTCCAAGGAGGTCGCGAAGCAGACGGGCAAGGCGCTGCTGGCGTGGGACACCTGGAGTGAGAACCCGGCCCGCGCGGCGGGCGCGGTGACGTTCAATGTGCTGACGTCGATCACGGGTGCGGGGAACATCGCCAAGGGCGGCACGGTGGCCAAGGTCGCCTCGGTGGCGGGCAAGGCGGGGGCGTTCCTGGACCCGATGACGCACATTGCCTCGGTGGTGGGCAAGGCCGGCCAGGCGATGAAGATCGGCGATGTCCTGGCGGGCTTGAAGAACCTCAACCTCGGCAAGATCGACATCCCCGCACTCCCCGACGGCGCGACACTGCTCCCCGACGGGCGCCTGGAGCTGCCCGACGGCACGGTGAAGGTTCCCGACACCCCGCTGCAGCTCGCCGACGGCACGGTCCACGTACCCGAGGGCACCGCACCCAGGGTCCCGTCGGAACTGCCCAGCGGCGCGGTCCTGATGCCGGACGGCTCGGTCCTGCACCCCGACGGCAAGCTCCAGCTCTCCGACGGCAACATGAGCACCGCGCCGGTGAAGGTGGAGCCGCACAAGGTCGACCTGGCGACCCCGGACGAGGCGGCCGTGCGCGTCCCCGATCCGGAACTGGAACTGGTCGGCGCCGGCGCCCGCAACACCCCGCCCGGCGCCGTCGCCCAGCTCGGCGACGCGGGCAACCCGTCCGCCATCACCGACAACACCGCCGGCGGCGGCACCCCGCCCCACCTCGGCCCGAACGCAGGCGACACCGCCCTGGGCGGCACCGCCCGCACCGGCGACAACCTCCCCACCGCATCCACCAACCCGGTCGGACCCGAGGCCACTGGCCGCGGACCTCTGGGGGACACCCCGCTGGGCGGCGTGGGGCGGCCGGACGGCTCTCCGTTCGGGGGAGCACCGGCCAGGGGTGATATTTCAGGGAATGGTGGACCCGAGTCCGCCAATACAGGCGGCGGTTCTTCACGTCCTGATGTTCCGGGAGGTGGAGATCGAGACGGTGCCATCATCCGTGATCGCGAGACGCCTCAGGTTGCTGACGACCTTTCTGCGGGACATGAAGGTTCGCCCTTGGGGCAAGAACCTGCGCGAACGGAGGCCGATTCCCCGGCGAACCTGGATGAGACGGTTAACGAACAGCTTCCCGGACAGACCGACGTGCCGACCGGTGCGCATCCACTGCCTGACCCCGGGCCGGGAGAGAAGGTGTTGGCGCGCATCGATGACAGTCGCCTCACCAGGACCGACGGGCTGGTCACGCAGGTGGACGGGCGACCGGTGGGCGAGTTCTTGGACAGCCTCGCCCAAGAGCGAGGTGCGGCCTACCGTGACGCGAAAGAAGCAGGGTCGTTTCCGCGGAAGCAGACTGGTGCATGCGTCGGAGCGGTGATGGACAGGCGCACAGGGGTCGTCATTGAGGGCATCAATGGCAAGAACTACGACATCATTCCGGACGACAACGTGCACCCGACGCTCGCTGCGCGCTACGACCAGATTGCGGACAACCCTCCCCACAGTGACCACCCTCTGGGCCACGCAGAGGTCAAGGCAGCCAACGAACTATTGTGGGAGCGTCGGAAGCGAGGTCTGCCCGATGATGAATCGGCGCTGGCTGAACTGCAGGCTTCAGTGGAGTTCCCGTTCCTGAAGGACAAAGAGACGGGTGCACCCGGTCGGCGGGCTCCGTTCTGCGCGAACTGTCACCACATGCTGGACGGGGTGCGCAGTAATCACGGCCGGTTCACGGATGATCCACCAAGTGATGAGAATTGGATTCCAGGATGATGTCAAAAATGCGCATCGACATTGACGATCCAGATGTGGACATGGACGACGCGCAGCGGCTTCTCTATCGGGGGACTGCCTTCACTGGCGAGGCCGCCGAATATCACGGGGGGAAGTTGATCAGCCTTGATTCCTATACCGAGGGTATTCAAGACGGTCCGGCGTGTGAATGGTACCCGAATGGGGCAAGGCGCAGCGAAGGAATGTCACGCATGGGGTTTCCAGTGGGGGAACAGAAGGAGTGGCATCCCAACGGTGTACTTGCTTCACGGCGGCTTTTCAGCGATGACGGAAAAAGGCTACTGGAGGAAGACAAATGGGACGAGGGTGGTGAGATGGTCAGATCTTGGCGGAAGTGAAGTGTGGATGAATCTCCGAGCCATCCAAGGACGAGGCTCGGGTGGGGCTCGGCCTGGGGGAGAGTGGGCGCCTGCCGGACGACTGAGCGGCGGAAGTCGGACATCGTCCTTCCTGCCGACCCCGAGGCCGCGCGAGTTCTCCGAGATTGGGCGGCCTCCGCAGAGGACGGTCCTCTGAACGCGGCCGACCTCGATCTGCGGGGGGCGGACTTGTCAGGAGGGGGCTTCTCGCTGGGTTGGTTCATGGGTGCGGTGCTGACCGGTGTCTCCTTGGCCGGTGCTGACCTTTACCGGGCCAACTGCGAGAGAGCGGACATGACCGCCGCGAACCTGAGAGGCTGTGACCTGACCAAGGCTGAACTGGACGAGGCGGTCTTGCGGTCGGCTCGTCTTGACGAGGCCAATCTGGGAAGTGCGTCGTTGTGGGGTGTGGACGCAAGACTCGCCAGTTTCCGGGGCGCTCGTCTCAATGGTGCTGCAGTGCTTCAGTCCGACTTGTCAGGAGCGGACCTGTCCGAAGTCCTCCTGGAGGAGACCTCCCTCAAGGTGACGTTCGACGAGAAGACGACTGTCCGCGGCATGTACGGAACGTTGTACGGGCCCTTGACGCTTTCCGTCGGTGGTCTGTCCCGCGAGTTCGATGGTGCCGAGTTGGCGCAATGGCTGAACGATCGCGGAGCACGGGTGGAAGTCATCGGTTCATGAATCAGGGGCCTTAGTTCCTGCAGAGCGGCCGAATCGGTAAGTATCGCGGGTTTTGAGGGTTCCTCATGTCGAAACTCATGCGTGCACCACGTGAGTGCGGCTCCTGGAATTGGGATCTCGAAGATGTTGTCTCGCCAGGGCTCGAGTCCGCCCTCGCCACTGCCGGCCGCATGGTGGAGGTGCTGGCGAGGTATGACATGCTCTCGCCGCACAAGATCGAGATCGACTGGTATGTGGCCGGCCGGGGCGGGATCGGTGTCAGGACGACCCTGGCTCTGACCTGCCCGCTGGGGGACCCGCTTCTGGCCGAGCGGGCTCGCGCCAGCCGCCCCGCCGGTTTCCCCAACGCCGAGATCGCGGAGATTTGCGTCATCGGCTCGGGGGTGTGGATCGACGAAGACGGGCGTTCCCACCCCGAACCCAGGCTCGTGGAGTTGTCCGTGGACCCGGCTCCGGTGGGGCTGTCCGCCGAGATGGCCGTCCACCACGACATTTGGGGCTGGTTCGACTTCGCGGGCCGACCGCACCCTGAGATTCAGAAGCGCAACGCACCCCGAATGGAAGCAGCGCTGCGAGAGCTCAACGCGCTGCTGGGAGTGGCGGCGGAGCCCGGCGAAGTGACCTATTTCGGTTTCGCCACGGAGTTCGGTATCGGAACCCCCGACGCCCTGGAAGACGGCACCGGGCCGGATGTGACGGACAAACTGTGATCGGTGGGCACATAGCGGTGCATCTGTCGGTAAGGAGGCTGAATGGTGCTTCGGAGGTGCCGGCCCTTCTCGGTACGGATTTCGACGGCAGACGGACGGGTGACCCCGAAGATGTGATCTACGGCGGTCTGGACGATCCGGCTCACCGCGAACGGGTGCCAGGGCTTGTGGAGTTGATGGGCGACGCCGCCGCTCCGAAGCGAGAGCGCTTCCTTGCCTGCGTCGCCCTGACGACCTGGGGTGAGGAAGCCGGCTACAACGCCGTGATCGAGGCTGCGGCCGATCCGGGGAAGGCCCCGTGGTACGACATCCTCATCGATCGCAAGTTCTCGGTGGACAACACCTTCGCGCAACTCGCTGTCGCCGTCGCCGACAGCGACGACATCGCCCCGGAGAAGGGCACTGCCGACCGCCGGATCGCTGCCTTCCGGGCCTTGGTGGGGATCGCCGACCGCGAGTACTTCGATGACAGACTCGGCGAGATTCTGGACCGCGACACGGTTACGGCCCTGCTGGACGACATCAGAGACGTGGTGCAACGAGGAGTTGCTTCACTCTCGGCTGGGAAGTCGGCCCGCTTCGATCTCGCCACGCAACTCGTTGACCTGGCGGCCGCAGTCGCGACCATCGACGGCGCCCAAGCCGTCGAACTGGCAACGACCGTGTTGAGCGCGGCGGCTCATCACCGACCGCTGGTGCATGCGCTCACCGTCGTTCACCGTGTGCACGGCCCGGAGCGCGAGCAGTTCGGTGAGTACGTGATGGCGGTGGGGGACGAGGACGTGCGGGAACAGGCGAAGCGGGCGTTGGAGGCCCGCAGGAATTGAGCCACCATTCCACCGCAAGCCTGGTTGCTGGAGCTTCGCATCGCAGGGCCAGGAAGCGATCTGGTGCACGCCGCCCTCCCCACGGGTGGCGATCGCGGCTTGCTGATCGTGCATGGGCTGGACCAAGTGCTCGGTAGCGGATCGGGTATGACGGTTTACTGGGAAGGTCGTGCGTTGTTGCCCAGTACCCGTAAGCGGCAAGAATCGGAAGTCATCCTTCCCGCCGGCCCCGCGGCAGCGCGAGTTGTCCTGGACTGGTTGGCCGCAGCAGAAGACGGTCCTCTGAACGCGGCCGATCTCGATCTGCGCGGGGCGAACCTGTCCGGAGTTAACTTCTCGCTCGGGTGGTTCATGGACGCGGTGCTGGCCGGTGTCTCCTTGGCCGGTGCTGACCTTTACCGGGCCAACTGCGAGAGAGCGGACATGACTGCCGCGAACCTGACAGGCTGTGACCTTACCAAGGCCGAACTTGACGAGGGGGTGTTGCGGTCGGCTCGTCTTGACGAGGCCAATTTGGGAAGTGCGTCGTTGTGGGGTGTGGACGCAAGACTCGCCAGTTTCCGGGGCGCTCGCCTCAATGGTGCTGCATTGCTTCAGTCCGACTTGTCAGGAGCAGATCTGTCCGAGGCCCACATGGAGGGCACTTCCCTCAAGGTGACGTTCGACGAGAAGACCCTGTGCGCGGCATGTCCGGAACGTTGTGCGGGCCCCTGACACTTTCCGTCGGTGGTCTGTCCCGCGAACTCGATGGTGCCGAGTTGGCGCGTGGCTGAACGATCGTGGCGCGCAGGTGGAAGTCATCGGTTCATGAACCAGGGGTCTTGACGGCCGGGGACCGGTCGAGCCCTGTCGGTACTCCTTGATCCGTCACGTGAAGACATGTGTAGCGATATGGGGTGATCCAAATGTCTCTGTGGAGAGATCAGGTGAAGATCGCGGGTTTCTTCGAAGAGTTTTGGCCCGAGGGGTTCGGCACCACAGAAGGCCCAGTTGCCCACTTCAGAGGTGAATCTCCCCTCGAAGACGAAGAACTCATCCTCCGGTATTTGATCAATGGGTTCGAAATTGTCTCCGTCTTGGGTGCTGTGGACGACGTCCTTGGATCTGGGGAGCGGGTTCTCGCTGGTGACTCCATCCTGACGGATGGCGAGTGGATCTGGCGTGCAGACCTACGGTTCTACGTGCGCAAATATCATGTCCGTCTGCCTGAGGAGTTTCTTGCGAAGGCCCGGAAGCTCGACCATTCCGTGCCGGAGATTCCGGGTTCCCGATTGAGGGAGATTGCGCAGTCCGTCATGAGGATCCTGTGACAGTGGATGTCGTCGCAGTGGGACGACCGGTCATGACGTCATGGGCGGTGAGGGGGGTCTGATCAGGTCATGGTTGGGAGTCTGATCACCAGCCCAGATCCTCCAGGAACGGCACCGCCGCGCCCGGAGCTGGGGCGGTGAGGGGCAGCCGGGCCACCTCGCCGTCGTCCGTTGGGACGATGAGGTCCGGGACGTGGTCCTCCAGGAAACGGAGTTGGCCGATCGATCCCGGGACGCCCGTGTGGGCGGCAAGGCGCTTGAGGAGGAAGTGCAGGTCCTGGAACTGGTCGGGGTGGATCTCCTGGCGCGCGGTCAGCGACCAGCCGTGCGGGCTCTCGGCGAGTTCGCCGACCAGCACTCCGCCGATACGCGCGGCCGGCCCCCGGGAGGCGAGCAGCGGCCCGTCATCCGCGACCTCGTCCGGCCAGGGCTCCGCGCCCAGGTGCCGGCGGAGCCGGCTGAGGGTGTCGGCGGGGGTGCTCGCGGTGAGGTTCAGGTGGAGCTGCAACTCGTACACGTCGCTCATGGGCGGAAGTGTAGGGAGGTGGAGGGGCCCCGGTGATCCGCGGCTTTCCTCGGTGAACGGTGCTCCGGCGGCGGTGCGGCGTTCCCGGTTCGAGGGGCTGCTCCGCCGGGAGCGGGGAAGCGGGGCGCGACGTGTGGGACTCCCGGGAACCGCGAGGCAAGCGGGCTGCGTCTACACGGCCGTTGGCAGGCGCTGCGGCCGGTTGGTATACGTAGACGTGGCCTGAACTGGCGTATGTGTGGGATGTGTGAGCAAAACGGGGGTGAGCTGGTGAAGTTCGATATGGGCAGCACGGCGCTGTCGTCTCTGGTGTCGAATACGCAGGGGTCTTCGGATGATCTGGGTGGTTTGATCC
>NZ_JOID01000060.1 GCF_000719865.1 Streptomyces albus subsp. albus | reverse complement strand
CCCCCGCTTGAGCCCGCCCCCACCCAGCCGGCCTCAGCCCTCGCCTCGGTCCGTTCCTCTCGGTCCGTTCCTCTCGGCCCGTTCCTCTCGACCCGCCTCAGCCCACCTCGGCCCGCAGTCCGCCGCCCAGTCCCACGGCCCTGCCGGCCGGCCCCGGCCTCAGCCCGATGCCCGGCCCCACGCCTCGACCCGGACGCCCACTCCCAGTCCCGGTGCCCGCTCTGCAGCCCGCTCCCAGCCCCGGCGCCCGCTCCCGAGCCCGGTTCCGGCCCGAGCCCCGCCCTCAGCCCCGATACCGGCCCGGCGCTGCGGTTTCTCAGCCGTCCCGCCGTGCCGGAAGCCTCAGTGGCCCGGCGCCCGGGTCTCCCCCAGGCAGCCCCGGAGCGCGCGGATCAGTGCCTGCGCCCGGGGGTCGGCTGTCACGTTGTTCTGCAGACCATTCGTCACATAGCCGAAGCCGATACCCGCCTCCGGGTCCGCGAAAGCCAGGGAGCCGCCGCGGCCCGGGTGGCCGAAGGAGCCGGGGGACAGCAGCGGGCAGGCAGGGCCGTGGAGCATGTAGCCGAGTCCGAAGCGGGTGTCGACGACCAGGACGCGGTCCGGGCCGGCGGCCTCCTCCGTGCGGGCCTGGGTCAGCGTCGCCGGCACGAACAGCCTGCGGCCGTCCGCCACGGGACCGATCAGGGCCGCGTAGAAGCGGGAGAGCGCCCGCGCGGTGGCGATGCCGCCGGACGCGGGGAGCCCGGCGGCACGGTAGGCCGGGTCGTTCTCGTCCGGCAGCGGGTCGACGACTGCGAAGGCGCGCCGTGTCAGGGAGTCCGGGTCGTCGTAGGCATCGGTGACGGATCGCTTCGGTCGGACGCGCGGCCCCGCCCCAGCGGGCCGCACGGGGGCCCGGACCTCCGCGACGCGTCCCACCCGGCCCTGCTCCCCGGCCGGCAGCCCCAGCCACAGTTCCAGGCCGAGAGGGGCGGCGATCTCCTCGGCGATCCAGCGTCCTATCGGACGTCCGCCGACGCGGCGGACCAGCTCCGCGAGCAGCCAGCTGTACGTCATGGCGTGGTAGCCGTGCGCCGTTCCGGGCTCCCAGGCGGGTGCCTGGGCGGCCAGCGCCTCCGGTCCGCTCACGCCGTCGAGCGCCTGCGCGGGGGTGAGCGGGGTGTCCAGTACGGGTACTCCGGCACGGTGGTTGAGCAGATGCCGTACGAGCACCCGTTCCTTTCCAGCGGCCTTGAACTCGGGCCAGTAGGTGCCGAGCGGCGCGTCCAGGTCGAGCTGTCCGCGCTGCTGCAGCAGGAGCGGTACGGCGGCGGCGACACCCTTGGTGACGGACCGCACGATCTGCGCGGTGCCCGCGGTCCAGGGCTCGGTTCCGTACGGGTCGGCCGTACCCGCCCAGAGGTCGACGACCTTCTGTCCGTCCCGGTGCACGGCGACGGCCGCCCCGCGCTCGCCGCGCTCCTCGAAGTTGCGGACGAAGGCGTCCCGGACCGGCTCGAAACCGTCCGCCACCGTGCCGTGGACGTCCACCACTGTGCTCTGTCTCCCGTTGCCCGTTCCGTCACCGGCCATCCATAGTGCCTGGTATGCCGCGCCGGCCGGTCGGCGGGTCCGGTGACGGGGCCGGTGCCCTGGCGGCGGCAGGTCCCGGGGGCGGGCGGAACGGGCCCGGTGGGCCCGGTGCCGGGTCTCCAGTGCCCCGGCGGGCACCGTTTACTCGTAGAGGCGCTGCGTCCGGTGCGCTCCCCCTGCTCGCAGGGTTCGGGGAAGTGCCGGGGCCACGGCAGGGCGGAGACTGCCCGCCTGCTCTAGCGCGTCGGCACGGTCACCGAGGACGGGTCGAAGCCGAAGGGCAGCTCCAGCCGGTGGGCGCGCATCAACTCCTCGTCCGCCAGGAGTTCCTGGGTCCGGCCGTCGGCGGCGATGACTCCGCCGCTGAGCACGACGGAGCGCGGGCAGAGCTCCAGGGCGTACGGCAGGTCGTGGGTGACCATGAGCACGGTCACCTCCAGGGACCTCAGCACATCGGCGAGTTCACGGCGCGAGGCCGGGTCGAGGTTGGACGAGGGTTCGTCCAGGACGAGGATCTCCGGCTCCATGGCCAGGACGGTGGCGACGGCGACGCGGCGGCGCTGGCCGAACGACAGATGGTGCGGCGGCCGGTCCGCGTAGCCGGCCATTCCGACCCGTTCCAGGGCGCGGACGACCGTCTTCTCCAGCTCCTCGCCGCGCAGTCCGGCGGCGGCCGGGCCGAAGGCGACGTCCTCGCGGACGGTGGGCATGAAGAGCTGGTCGTCCGGGTCCTGGAAGACGATGCCGACACGGCGGCGGACCTCGGCCAGGTTCTTCCTGACGACGGGCAGCCCGGCCACCCGTACGGTGCCGGCGCCCGTCCCCGCGTCGGCCCCGAGGATGCCGTTGAGGTGGAGGACGAGGGTGGTCTTGCCGGCGCCGTTGGGGCCGAGCAGGGCGACGCGCTCGCCGCGTCCGACGGTCAGGTCGACACCGAAGAGGGCCTGGTGGCCGTCGGGGTAGGCGTAGGCGAGGCCGGCGATCTCCAGCGAGGGGACGCCGTCCGGGCCGGGGGCGGCGGAGGAGGCCGAGTCGGAGGGGACTGGGGCCGGGGCGGGAGTCACGGGGTCACGGGGTCCATTTCATGAGGCGGAGCGGCGGACGCGCGGCACCGGAAAAGGCTGCCGACGCGGGAACGGGGCAGCTGCGGAGGGTGGCGGAGTCCGGATTGGGGATGGGTGCCGTTACGGGCATGGATGCCGGTGCGGGCATGGATGCCGGTGCGGGCACGGGTGCGGGCACGGGGACGCGCGCAGCCACGGGGACGCATGCGGGCGCCACGGCACGGCCCGTCACAGGGACCACCCCGTCAGGCACACGGCGAGCGCGGCGGCGGGCAGTGCGGCGGCGCGGGCCCACTGCGAGCGGGTGGCGGTCACCTCGTCGATCACGGGCATCGTGCCGGTGTATCCCCGGCTGACCATCGCGAGGTGGACCCGTTCGCCGCGCTCGTAGGAGCGGATGAACAGGGCACCGGCGGACTTCGCCAGCACGCCCCAGTGACGGACGCCGCGTGCCTCGAAGCCGCGGGAGAGCCGGGCGATCCGCATCCGGCGCATCTCGTCGGTGATCACGTCGCCGTAGCGGATCATGAAGGAGGCGATCTGGACGAGCATCGGCGGCATCCGCAGCCGCTGCAGTCCGAGGAGCAGTTCGCGCAGTTCGGTGGTGGAGGCGAGCAGCACGGAGGCCGCGACCCCGAGCGTCCCCTTGACCAGGATGTTCCAGGCGCCCCAGAGCCCGGAGACGGAGAGCGACAGGCCGAGCACCTCGGTGCGCTCCCCCTCGGCGACGAACGGCATCAGGACGGCGAAGGCGACGAACGGCACCTCGACCAGCATCCGCTTCAGCAGGAAACCGGCCGGGACGCGAGCCACCGCCGCGGTCGCCGCCAGCAGCAGGGCGTACGCGCCGAACGCCCAGAAGACCTCACGGGGAGTGGCCACCACGGCGAGGACGAAGCCGAAGGCCGCGGCGATCTTGCAGTGCGGCGGCAGCCGGTGCACGGCCGAGTGGCCGTGCCGGTAGAGCCTGTGGGCGTGGCCCGCTCCCATGGCTAACGCTCGCCCTGGGCGGCGGCGGGACGGGCGTCCTCCGGGCGGGCATTTTCCGGGCGGGCACTTTCGGGACGGGCATCCTCGGGGTGGGCTTCCTCCGGGCCGGCGCCCTGCCCGTCGGCGCCCCGCCCGTCGGCGCCCTGCCCGTCGGTGCCCTGCGGGCGGCGGCGTACGAGCCAGAAAAGGCCCGTGCCGAGGGCCAGGGTGGCACCGACTCCGACGACGCCCGCGAGCCCGCCGGAGAGCCGGGGGTCACCGATGTCGCGGGTCTGGTAGTCGGCGAGCGGGGAGTCTTTGGCCGCGTGGTCCTCGACGGTCTTGTCGATGCCGTGGTCGGCGGCGACCTTCTCCAGACCGTCGGGGCTGGCCGAGGCGTAGTAGCTGACGACCCCGGCGAGCAGCAGGGCGGTCAGGACGCCTGTGATCCACAGCAGCCGGGTGCGCGGGGCCTGGGGACGGGTGGCGGACATCAGGCGGTCGCCTCCTTGCTGTCGTTGCTCCGGCCGGTGTCGCCGGAGTCGGGGGTGCCGCCGGAACCGGGAGTGCTGCCGGTGCCCGGGACGGAGCCAGAGGTGGCAGTGGCCGTGGCCGCCCGGGCCGTGGCCGCCGGGGCAGTGGCCGCCCGGGCCGTGGCCGCCGGGGCGGCGGTGCTGCCGGTGGTGCTGCCGGTCGGGCGCGGGCGGGCCGGCGCGGAGGCAGGGCCGGTGGTGAGGAGACGCGGCTGCTGTACGAGGCCCCGGGCCCCGTACACGAGGTCGGGCCGGACGGCGATGACCGCACCGATGGTCAGGGCGGTGATGACGCCCTCACCGATGCCGATGAGCGTGTGGACGCCCAGCATGGCCGCGAAGACCTTGCCGATCGCCACGTCGGCGGTGCCCCCGAGGGCGTAGAGGCCGGTGAAGGCGGCCGCGGCGGCCGGCACGGAGAGGAACGCGGCCAGGAAGGAGGCAGCGGTGACGGAGGCGCGGGCCCGGGGCAGCAGCCGCACCAGGCCGCGGAAGACGGCGTAGGCGACGGGCACGCCCACCACGGCCATGGTGGTGATGTTGACGCCCAGCGCGGTGAGGCCGCCGTCGGCGAAGAGGACCGCCTGCATGAGCAGGACCACGGAGATGCACAGGACACCGGTGTAGGGCCCGACGAGTATGGCGGCGAGCGCCCCGCCGAGCAGATGGCCGCTGGTACCGGCCGCCACGGGGAAGTTGAGCATCTGGACGGCGAAGACGAAGGCGGCGACGAGCCCGGCCAGGGGCGCGGTGCGCTCGTCGAGTTCGCGCCGGGCACCGCGCAGGCCGACCGCCACCGCGGCCGCTGCGACGGCTCCGGTGGCCACGGACACGGGTGCGTCGAAGAACCCGTCGGGGACGTGCATGGTGTGGCTCCGCTCTGCTGACTGGGCCGGCCTGCCTGTTCGACCTCTCAAGAGTAATGGGCACTTGCACATCGTTTGCAAGAGCGCCCCGGTTTCCGATTCTCTCCGGCAACCGCTGACCGGAAACCGGCAACCGGCAACCGGCACGCGACAATCGGCGGCCCCACCCCGCGCTGCGTGCAAATGCGGGGCGGGGCCGCGCATGCCGAAGCCCCCGGTGGCGTCCGAACGGACGGCTGATGCCACCGGGGGCCGCACCGGCGCCGCGCCCCGTCCCCACGGGGCGGCGCCGTCCGGTCTCCCGGCTCCGCTGGGACCGGGACACCGGAGTACCGGGTGTCCGGGCGGCGGCCGGAGGGCCGGCCGCCGCACCGCGCCGCGGCCTAGCCGGCCCGGCCCGCTCCGGACGCCTGCTCGGCGCGCCGCTCGGCGCCATCGGCGTCACCGTCTGCGTCGACGTCACCGGACGCGGCGGCCGGTCCCGACGCGGCGGCCTCGTGCAGGTCCAGCTCACGCTGGAGTCCGTCGCCGTCCACATCGACGTTGGGCAGCACCCGGTCCAGGCTCCGCGGCAGCCACCAGGCCGCCTTGCCGAGCAGGCCCAGGACGGCCGGGACGATCGCCATCCGCACGATGAAGGCGTCGAACAGCACGGCGATCGCGAGCCCGAAGCCGATCATCTTGATCATCGAGTCGGAGGATCCGATGAAGCCGGCGAAGACGCTGATCATGATGACCGCGGCCGCGGTGACCACCCGGGCTCCGTGCCGGAAGCCGGTGACCACGGCCTCGTGCGGGCTCTCCCCGTGGACGTGGGCCTCACGCATCCGGGTCACGAGGAAGACCTCGTAGTCCATCGCCAGGCCGAAGACCACACCGACCATGAAGATCGGCATCATGCTCATGATCGGACCGGTCTCCTCGACGCCGAACAGCCCGCCGAGCCATCCCCACTGGAAGACGGCCACGACCGCGCCGAGCGCCGCCACGACGGACAGCAGGAAGCCGAGCGCCGCCTTGAGCGGGACGAGGAGGGACCGGAAGACGACCGTCAGCAGCAGGAAGGCGAGCCCGACGACCAGCGCCAGATAGGGCAGCAGGGCGTCGTTGAGCTTCTGCGAGACGTCGATGTTCATCGCGGTGGTGCCGGTGACCAGGGTCCGCGCGCCGGTGTCGGCCAGCAGGTCGCCGGCCTCCGCCCGGATGTCGGCGACGAGTTCCTCGGTCTCCGCACCGGTCGGCTCCGAGGCGGGGATGACGCTGAACATGGCCGTGTCCCCGGCCTTGTTGAACTGCGCCGGAGTGACGGTGGCGATGCCGTCCAGGCCGGAGACCCGGTCGGTCACGCGTTCCACCGCGGCCTTCGGGTCGTCGCTGCCGTCCGCGTCCACGACGACCACGAGCGGCCCGTTGAAGCCGGGGCCGAAGCCCTCGGAGAGCATGTCGTACGCCTTGCGCTGGGTCGTGCTCGTCGGCTGGCTGCCGTCGTCCGGCAGGCCGAGGCTCAGGTCCGTCGCCGGCACCGCCAGGGCGCCGAGTCCGACCACGCCGACGAGCAGGACGGCCGCCGGGCGCCGCAGGACGAACCGCGCCCAGCGGGTGCCCATGTTCGGCTTGGCCGGAGCACCGGCCGCGGGCTCACCGGGGGCGGGCTCACCGGACGTGCCCTTCTCGACGGCGCCCTTCCCGGAAGTGCCGTCCGCGGCCGCGCCGCTTCCCGCCGCCTTGCGGACCGCGCGGGCTCTGCGGCCCAGCACCCGGTCGCCCGCGAAGCCCAGCACGGCCGGGATCAGGGTGAGGGCGACGAGGACGGCGACGACGACCGTGCCGGCCGCCGCGAGGCCCATCTTGGTGAGCAGCGGGATGTTGACGACGGAGAGTCCGGCCAGGGCGATGACGACGGTCAGCCCGGCGAAGACGACCGCCGAGCCCGCGGTGCCGACGGCGCGGCCCGCGGCGTCCGCCGGCTCGCGGCCGTCCACCAGTTCGGCGCGGTAGCGGGAGACGATGAACAGCGCGTAGTCGATACCAACGGCCAGGCCGATCATCGTGGCGAGGATCGAGGTGGTGCTGGACAGGTCCAGCACACTGCCGAGCGCGGTGATGGTGCCGACTCCGACGCCGACCCCGATCAGGGCGGTGATCAGCGGCATCCCGGCCGCGATCAGCGAACCGAAGGTGATCGCGAGCACGATCGCGGAGACGACGACGCCGATGATCTCGCCGCTTCCGGTCTCCGGAATGGCCTGGAGGGCGTCGCCGCCGGTCTCCACCGTCAGGCCCTGTTCGCGGCCGTTCTCGGCGGCGGCCTGCAGTTCCTCGCGCGACTTCTCGGTCAGCTCGAAGGAATTGGCCTCGTAGGAGACCTGGCTGTAGGCGGTCGTGCCGTCCCGGCTGATGGCCTTGGCGCGGAAGGGGTCGGGTGCGCCGGCGACCTGTCCGCCGTCGGCCAGTTCGCCGACGACGTCCAGCACCGCCGCCTTGTTCTCCGGGTCCGTGATCTTCTCACCGTCGGGTGCGCGGAAGACGACACGGGCCGTGGCCCCGTCGGCGGCGGCGCCCGGGAAGCGCTCCTCCAGCACGTCGAAGGCACGCTGGGCCTCGGTGCCGGGGATCGAGAACGAGTTGCCGGCGGGGCCGGGCGCGGTCGCCGCGGCGACGCCGACACCGGCCAGCAGCGCCGTCCATATGAGCGTGGCGAGCCAGCGTCGCCGGAAGGCGAGCCGGCCGATGCGGTACAGGAAAGTGGCCACGAGGAGTGGTCTCCCGTCGGGTCGGATGGTCGTGAGAGGGATAGGGGTTGCGGATGTTCGTGGCGGTCCGGCGGGCGCGAAGTGCGCGGGAGGCCGGTGGTGGCCAGTAGTGGCCGGTGGCGGCGGCCAACGGGCGGACATCGGGCGGATATGCGGATATACGGCCTGCGGCAGGCGTGGCCCGCGCCGATCCGCACCGGCGGGAGCGGGGCGGGGCCCCGCCGGCTCCCCGCGCGTCCGCCGCACCGCTTGGGCCGCCGGGACGGGAAGGACGTTCGGGCAGTGCGGAGCGGGTCCCGGTGACCGCACGAGGCCGCACCGGGCCCGCCCGGTGGCGTTCGGCGGGCGCCGCGTGGCGGATGCTGCTTCCGTTGTGGGTTCTGTTGTGGGGTTCTGTTGTGGGGTTCTGTTGTGGGAAGTTCTGTTGTGGATTTCCGAGTTGTGGGCGATCCGTTGTCGGCGGTTCCGCGCCCGGGCGCCCCGGACCGGGCTACGCGCCGAGCGCGGGCAGGATCACGGAGTCGACGTAACCGACGAGGAAGTCCGTGTCGGCGTACACCCCCTCGACCAGGTAGCGGGTGATGACCCCCCCGATGAGCATGTGCGGCACATACGTCCGGGCCGGGCAGTCCGCGGCCAGCTCGCCCCGGTCCACGGCACGCTGGAGCATCTGGTCGAGCGCCTGGACCTCGGGCTCGATCAGCAGGTCACGCAGGGCCTGGTGGAGTCCGGCGTCCCGGTGCACGGCGTGGCCGAGGGCGCTCAGCAGCTCGGCGTCCCTGATGCACTGGCCCTCGTCCATCTGCCGGGCGACGGCCCGCAGGTCGCCGCGGAGCGATCCGGTGTCGAACCGCAGCAGGTTGACGGGGGCCTCGTGCCGGAGGGCGGAGACGACCAGTTCCGGTTTACCCCTCCACTGGCGGTAGAGGGTGGCCTTGCTGGACCTGGTGCGGCTCGCGACCGCGTCCATGGTCAGCGCCTCGTAGCCGACCTCGCGCAGCAGGTCGAGGACGGCACCGAACAGCTCGGCCTCACGCTCGGGGGTGAGCCGGGTGCGGCGTACGGGCTGCGCGGCCTCCTCGGTCGGCATCCGGACCTCCTTGGCGGAAAGCGGGCCGCGGGAAAACGGCCGTTGGGACAGCGGGGAAAGAAGCAGGACGGACCGGCCCCCCGTCCCCGCCCCGCCCCGCTTGAACGAAACGGTTTCGTACAGCAGATCCTAGAACCGCCCCGAACGAAACGACAACGTTTCGATGTGTGCCGCGCATCACGGCGCGGCCGGGCAGGCAGGGCGAGGACAGCGGCGACGGGGAGGGGCCCCTCGGCTCGGGGAGCGAGAAGGCCGAGGGGGTAGAGAAGGCCGCAGGGGTGGAGAAGGCCGCGGGGGTGGAGAAGGCCGAGGGGGTGAAGAAGGCCGAGGGGGTGAAGAAGGCCGAGGGCGCAGGCGTGCGGCGGCTGCGCCCCCGGCGGTGCCGCGACCGGCGCCCCCGCGGCCGGCAACGGACGGGCCGGCGGGAACACGGGCGGCGACGGCCGGACGCCGCAGCCGCCCCCGCTCTCCACCGGCAGGCACCACCCCGGGCTCCGGGCGGCCGCGACCCGCCCCGC
>NZ_JOID01000059.1 GCF_000719865.1 Streptomyces albus subsp. albus | reverse complement strand
GGGGGGGGGGGGGGGGGGGGGGGGGGGGGGGGGGGGGGGGGGGGGGGGGGGGGCTGGTGGTTCGATCGGTGCGGCCAGGGCGGTCGGCGCGGTCAGCTTGACCGGGGCCGTCCGTGCGGGCGGGGCTGGGGGGCTGTTCGTCGGTCATGCCGTCGTCGCCTCCTCCGGGGTCGTGGTGGTGGCCGCGGGGGCCGGGCTGGTGGTGCGGACCGGGGCGATGCTTCCGGGGGCCATGGCCGTGGCCGCGCCGGCTGGCGTTGCCGGCGCCGGATCCGGAGCGGCGGGCGGCGGTTCCGTGCCGCCGGAGCCGGCAGGTGCCGGGTCAGGGGCGGCGGGCGGCGGACCGGTGGCGGCGGAAGCCGGGCCCGTGCTGCCGGAGGCCACCGAGGTCGTCGCCGTGGCGTCTGAGGTCGCCGGACTTCCGGCGCCGGAGGTCACCGGGATCGCGGCCCCGGAAGACGCGGTGCCCGCGTCCCTCGGCGCCGTCCCCAGGCGCCCCGCCTGGTCCGTCCGCTCCGGTGCGGCGGCGGGCAGGGTGAAGCGGGCGAGCTGGGTGGGCGGGCCCACCTCCGGGTCGTCGGGGCCGACGGGCGCGAACGCGACCTCGTAGCCGTGGCGTTCCGCCACCCGCCGCGCCCAGGCGCGGAAGGCGGCCCGGTCCCACTCGAAGCGGTGGTCGTGGTGGCGGACATGCCCGGCGGGGAGGCTCTCCCAGCGCACGTTGTACTCGGCGTTGGGCGTGGTGACGACGACGGTCCGCGGCCGGGCCGCCCCGAACACCGCGTGCTCCAAGGCGGGCAGCCGCGGCGGATCGACATGCTCCACCACCTCGCTGAGCACGGCCGCGTCATAGCCGCGCAGCCGGGCGTCGGTGTAGGCGAGGGACCCCTGGATCAGCTGGACGCGTCCGGCCTGGCGCTCGCCCATCCGTTCCAGCCGCAGGCGGCGTGCGGCCACCCGCAGGGCGCGCGGGGACACGTCCATGCCGACGATCTCCGTGAACCGGGGGTCGGACAGCAGCGCGGCCACCAACTGGCCCTGACCGCAGCCGAGATCGAGCACCCGGGCCGCGCCGCAGTCGCGCAGCGCGGCGAGGATCGCCTCGCGCCGCCGCACGGCGAGGGGCACCGGTCGCTCGCCGGCGTCGGCGCCCTCGGTCCCGGCGGCGGAGGCAGCGGTAGTGGCAGCGCTCGGGAGCGCGGCAGCGGTCGCGCTCGGGACCGGGGCCGCGCCGGTGGTGGCGGTAGCGGTCGGCACCGGAGCAGCGCCAGTGGCCATGACAGGCGGACCCGGAGCAGCGGCGGCGGTCGCGCTCGGGACCGGAGCAGCGACGGGGGCCCCGGCGGAAGCCGCACCTCCGGTACCGGGCGCGTCCGCAGCCGTTCCCGCACCCGTTTCCGCGCCGCTCCCCCCGGCACCGACCCGCCCCACGGCAGACCTCCCGGCGGGCGGGTCCGTACGGGCCCCGACGCTCGGCGCGCCGGAAACGCCTGCGGCTCCCGCGGCTCGCCCGGCGTCGGCCTGACCGGCCTGCCCCACGCCCTCGGGTCCGGCCTCATCCGGCGCGGCGTCCTCCGGTCCGGCGTCCTCCGGCGCGTCGTCCGCCACGGCGTTGTCGAACTCCTCCGGCTCGCTGTCGTCCGCCTCCGCCAGCCGTGCCAGGGCCAGCCGTTCCAGCGCCTGCCGGGCCAGTCCCCGGCGGCGCGTCAGATAGCGGCCGGCGATCAGCTCGCGCTCCGGGTGGCCGGGCAGCCAGCCCGCGCCGGAGCGGAGCAGCTTGTCCACCTCGTCCGGGGCCACCCAGTAGTGCTTGGCGTCGTCGAGGACCGGCAGCAGGACGTACAACTGACGCAGCGCGTCAGCCAGTTGGTGCTCCCCTTCCAGCACCAGCCGGACGTAGCGGGAGTCGCCCCACTCGGGGAACCGCTCGTCCAGGGGCACCGGCTCGGCCGTGACCGTCCAGCCCAGCGGCTCGAACAGCCGCCGTACGAGCGCCGGCCCGCCCCGCGCCGAGAGCGCCGGAACCTCGATCCGCAGCGGCAGGACCCGCCCCGGCAGTTCCGGGCGGGCCTCGCAGCGGCCCTTGAGGGCGCTGGCGAAGACCTTGCCGAGGGCGACGGCGAGCAGGGAGGAGGCCGCGTACGGGCGGTCGTTGACGTACTGCGCGAGCGCGCCGTCGGGCGACGGACCGCGGTCCCGTCCCCTGGCGCGGCGGACCAGCGCGACCGGGTCCACCTCCAGCAGCAGCGCGGCCGTGCAGCGCTCGGCGGACGCCTCGGGGTAGAGGACGTGCGCCGTGCCGTGGGCGGTGGAGAACGCCTGCGCCCGGTCGGGATGCTTGTGCAGCAGAAAGCCGAGGTCGGTCGCGGGACGGTCCGGGGTGCCGGTGGTGCCGATGGTCAGGAACACCGTGTGAGTATCGCCGGACGACCCCGCGCCCGACCACGGGATTTCACGGCCCGGAGGCGCCGGGGGCGCCGGGAGGCCCGGCAACACCGGCGGCACCGGCGGCTCTGATCACTCCTGCGGCTCCGGCCGATCCGCCGCTCCGGCGGCCCCAGCAGGCCCGGCAAGCCCGGCGCCCCTGCCAAGCCCGGCCGCCCCGGCAGCCCCAGCAGCCCCAGCAGCCAGGCTCCGGCCCACGGCCGCGATCCGCTCGGGGCCCACCCGGCAGCAGCCGCCGATCAGCCGTGCGCCGGCGTCCCGCCAGGCGGGGGCGCGCGCCGGATCGTAGGTGACCGGCCCGCGCCAGTCGCGGGCCGCGGCGTCCCAGGTCTCGCCGCTGTTCGGGTAGACGACGACGGGCTTGCCGGTCACCCGGGCGGCGAGCTCCACCGCCCCGTCCGCGTCGCGCGGATCACAGCAGTTGACGCCCACCGCGATCACCTGCTCCCGGCCGGCGGCGACCCGGAACGCCTCGGCGAGCGGCTGCCCGGCCCGGGTCGCCGCACCGGAGACCGTGTACGACAGCCAGACGGGCAGGCCCGTGCCCTCGGCCGCGGCGAGCAGGGCCTCCGCCTCGTCCGTGTCCGGGACGGTCTCCAGGGCCAGCGCGTCCGGCCCGGCCTCGGCCAGCGCCTCGATCCGCGGCCGGTGGAACCGTTCCAGCGCGCGCACGCTCAGCCCGTACCGGCCCCGGTATTCGCTGCCGTCGGCGAGCATCGCCCCGTACGGCCCGACGGACGCGGCGACGTGGATCTCCTCGCCCGCCGTGCCCCCCTCCGCGGCGCCGCGTTCCACCGCGCTCCGCTCCGCCGCCCGGCGCGCCAACCGCACGCTGCGGCACAGCAGTCCGGCGGTCTCCGCCCGCCCGAGGCCGCGCCGCGCGAAACCCTCGAAGGTGGCCTGGTAGCTCGCGGTGATGAGGACCCGGGCGCCCGCCCGGAGATAGGCAGTGTGGGCGGCCTCGATCTGCCCGGGGTCGTCCGCCAGCAGCCGCGCCGACCAGAGCGGGTCGGTCAGGTCGCAGCCCTGGGCGGCGAGCTGGTTGGACAGCCCCCCGTCGAGGACGACGGTCCCGCCCGCGAGGGCGGCGGCGAGGGAGCGGGGGTCAGCGGCGGGATCCGGCATGGCGGGGCTCCTCGGCGAGGCCGGTGAAGGGGATGGGACAGCAGGCGCTTCCGGCGCATACGGCCAGGTCGTCACACCCGGCGGCCACGGCCGCGGCCAAGGCCTCGCGGATGGCGGTCAGATCCGCGATCCTCGCGTCGACCTCGTCGAGTTTCCCGGCCGCGCGCTCCCGGAGTCCCGCGACGGGGCGGCCGTGACGGTGACGGCCGGCTTCCAGCAGCCCGGCGACCTCCTCCAGCGTGAAGCCCAGGCGCTGGGCGGCTTTGATCACGCGCAGCACGGTCACCGCCCCCTGCCCGTACAGACGGTGGCCGCCCGGGCTGCGCTCCGGTTCGGCCAGCAGACCGCGCCGCTCGTAGTAGCGCAGGGTCTGGGTGTTCACCCCGGCCGCCTCGGCGACCTGCCCGCTGCGCAGCACATCGCGCCTCATCGCAGCGCTCCCTCAGCGGCGGCGCCCGCCCGGGCCGCGAGGGCCCGCAGGACCGGCGCGTGCGTTGCGTCCACCGCTATGTCCAACCACAGGACACCGGCGCCGGAGGTGACGTCGGAGGTGACGTCGGAGGTGACGTCGGAGGTGACGTCGGAGGTGACGTCGGAGGTGTCGTCGGAGGTGTCGCCGGAGGTGACGGTGACCGTGAAGGTGAAGAACGAGCAGCAGCCGCTCTCCTGGTCCGCCAGATCCCGGACCCGTCCCTCGAGCCCGGTGTCGCCGCCCAGTTCCAGACGCAGCAGCAGCGGCCCGGGCCGGGAGACCTTCCTCAGCCGTTCAGCGAACAGCCCGTCCCATTCCGCCATCCGCAAGGGCTGTTCCGCGCGGGGAAGGGTGCAGGACCGCGGCACCCAGTCGGGATCGGTCATCGTGCTCACTCCCGTCATCACGTCCTCCGTCCGGGGACGTCTCCGACGGTAAACCTGTACCTGGGTACGGGGTGCAAGTGGACGTCGTCCGCGAGCGCGTCACGGCGGGCCGGGACGGGTCCGGAGGAGGTCACGGCTCCAGCGGCACCCCGTCTCGTCGGGCCCGGGGCGTGTGCTATGCGGTTCCGGCGGCTGCCGCGGCGGCGCGCGGGCCGCCCGGTGCGGCGAGGCGTCGAGCGGGGGCTTCGTGCCGGGCGGGCGGGAGCCGGCGGCGGACCGGGGTGGCGAGCAGCGCCCGCCGGCACCTCCCGGTACACGCCCCGGTCGGCGGTACCCGGACGGGTTCCGCCACACTTCGCGGGCAAGATGGAGTCCATGGATCTCCGAGTTTTCACCGAGCCCCAGCAGGGCGCCGACTACGACACTCTTCTGCGCGTGGCCAAGGCCGCCGAGGATCTGGGCTACAGCGCCTTCTTCCGGTCCGACCACTATCTGCACATGGGGAACGTCGACGGTCTGCCCGGCCCGACGGACGCCTGGATCACCCTGGCCGGGCTGGCCCGGGAGACCGAGCGCATCCGCCTCGGCACCCTGATGACCGCGGGGACCTTCCGGCTCCCCGGCGTACTCGCCATCCAGGTCGCGCAGGTGGACCGGATGTCCGGTGGCCGGGTGGAACTCGGCCTGGGCGCCGGCTGGTACGCCGAGGAGCACGCCGCGTACGGCATCCCCTTCCCCAAGGAGAAGCTGGCGCGGCTGGAGGAGCAGCTGGAGATCGTCACCGGCCTGTGGCGCACCCCGGTCGGCGAGCGCTTCGACTACGACGGCCGCTTCTATCAGCTCTCCGACTCCCCCGCGCTGCCGAAGCCTGCCCAGGAGAAGGTTCCGGTGCTGGTGGGCGGGCTGGGCGCCAAGCGGACGCCGGCACTCGCGGCGCGCTTCGCCGACGAGTTCAATGTGCCGTTCGCGCTGCCCGGGGACACCGAGCGGCAGTTCGCCCGGGTCCGCGCCGCCGCCGAGGAGGCGGGGCGTGATCCGTCCGAACTCGTCTACTCCAACGCCCTGGTGATCTGCGCGGGCCGGAGCGACGCTGATGTCGCCCGGCGGGCCGGGGTCATCGGGCGTGAGGTGGACGAGCTGCGGGAGAACGGGCTGTGCGGTTCACCGGCCGAGATCGTCGAGAAGATCGGCCGCTACCGGGAGGCCGGTTCGGAGCGCGTCTACCTGCAGCTGCTGGACCTCTCCGACCTCGACCAGCTGGAGCTGATCGCCACCGAGGTCAAGCCGCAACTGGACTGACCTGAGGGCGAGTCGGGCCACGGGCGGGCTTGACGGGCTGAGCCACGGCCGGGTTGGGCCGCAGCCGAGCCGAGCCACGGCCGGGCCGAGCCCGGTACGGGCGCGGGAGCGCGGCCGTCCGCCGTTTCACCGTCGGACGGCGCCTCCCCGGCTCGCACGGACAGCGGTCCTCCGGACGGGAGGGCGCGGGCAGCCGTCACACCGCCTCGCCGAGCCGCCCGGCGGCCTTCGCGGAACGGCCGTTCACGACGGCGCCGCGTCACGACGGCCGTTTAGCACTGCCGTGGCGGACTGCCGTTGCGGGCTGCCACGTCACGACGGCCGCGTCACGACGGCCACGCCGCCGAGTCGGAACGCGGCTGCTCCAGCTCCTCCAACTGCCGCAGCAGCCCGCCGACCCGGTCCCCCGACTCGTCCACCGCGTCGATCACTTCCATGCACTGCCAGTAGAAACTTTCCACCTCCGCCGAGCACGCCACCCCCACCAGGGCGATCCCCACCTCTCCCAGGAGCGCTCCCAGCCCGATGAGCACCCGCCGCTGGTCGTGGACGTCCGACAGCCGGGCCGCCCGTACGCGGCCCGTCCACCGGGCCCCCTCCGGGAGGGAGCCGCGCAGCCGTCCGCCCGCCTCGCTCAGTCCCCGGGCCTCGGTCTCGAACTCCTGCGGACCGTAGAGCAGAAGATGGGTTCCCACGGCCTCCGCCAGCGCCTGCGCCTGCCATGCCTCGGCAACGATCTCCTGCGGGGCCCGGGCCCGAGCGAGGCCGTGCCGGGTGTCCTCGATCAGCCGAGCTGCGTCCATGGGTCCACCTCCCTCCTTGGAGCGATCACTGCCACTACCTAGAGTGACTGACCAGCAGCCGGGAGACCAGGGTTTTTCGGAATCTGTGGACAATAGTTCCCTTGTTGATTAGCCTTCCGTCACGGAGAGTTGCGATCAAGGGTGCGGTCCTTCGATTCATCCCTGGACGGCCCCGCCGACCCCCTGGACCGCGCCCGCCGCCCGGGCCCCTCAGGCACCGGGAAACGCCGCTCATTGCGGTCGATCTTGGCCGCCAGGGCCGCGGCCGGGTCGATGTCCAGCACCTCGCAGAACTGCAGCAGATACGCCAGGACGTCGGCCACCTCGTCCTCCACCCGGTGCGCCCGCTCCGGGTCGGACATCACCCGCGCCGACTCCTCGGGCGTGAGCCACTGGAAGATCTCCAGCAGCTCCGCCGCCTCGACGCTCAGCGCCGCCGCCAGGTTCTTCGGCGTGTGGTACGGCTGCCAGTCGCGCGCCGCCGCGAAGGCGGCGAGCCGGCGCCGCAGCGCGGGCAGTTCACGGCCGGTCTCGGCCCCGGGAATCTCGGTCACCCCCCAGATGTACCACCCGCACCCCGCCCGCTCCCCCGGCGCCGCCCGGGCTGCCACCGGTGCCGCCGCCGGTGCCGCCGCCAGTGCCGCCGTCGGGCCCGCTGACGGCACCGCGCCACGGGGCACCACTCGCGTCGTCCGCGCCGTCCGCGCTGTCCACGGCGTCCGCACCTCCGGCACCGTTCGCGCCATTGCGGCCGTTCGCGCCGTTCCGGCCATGCGGACCGTTGACGCCGCCGCTCACGCCGCTTACGCCCCGCGCGTACCGCGCACCACCCGCACCCACCCCGACCGGCCCGCCGCCCGCACCCCCCACGGCGTCCAGCGCGTCCACGCCGTCCACTCCGGGCACTCCGGGCACCGGTGCCCCGTCCCGCAGCGTGCCCAGCAGCCGGATGTGCCCGCGCCGGGTCATCCGTGCCGCCAGCGCCAGCAGTTCCGCCGTCTGCCGCCGGTCCAGGCTGCGGTCGAAGTCGTCCGCCAGCACGGTGAGCACCTGGCGGGCCGACAGCACCTCCGCGACCGGGTCCACGTCCAGCACCCCCGGCCCGGTCAGCAGCACCAGCGCCAAGGCCAGGTAACGCAACTCGCCGTCGCCGAGCCGCTCCACGGGGGTGGCGGCCTGCGCGCCGCGCCGCAGCACCGCTCGTACCGTGCCGTCGGCGAGTTCCTCCACCGCCAGGTCCTCGACGGCACCGGCGCAGCCCGTGCGGGAGGCCGCGACGAGGGCGCCGTGCCGGGTCCCGCACTCGCCGCGGGTGCGCCGCAGCACCTCGGCGAGATTCCCGCAGCCGCCCCACAGCCGGCCCTCGCCGACGGCGACCGGGGACCGCATCCGGTCCGGGCGCGGATCGCACGCGAAGGAGGAGCGCAGGGCGACCACGACCTGCTCGGCGGCGGCCAGCACCTGCCGCTGGCCCTCCGTCGTCCCCGCGACGCGGAGCGGCAGCAGCGCCGTGCCGAGCCGGTCGTCGGGCAGCGGCGCCCGGGTCACCCGGGCCGAACCGGCGGTGTGCCACTCCGCCTGAACGGAGCGGCGCCGGGGGTCGCGGAGGGCGGTGGACAGCAGGATCCGGCCACCGGCCGTCAAGCGCTCGCCGATGAAACGGAGTTCGGGCTCGGTGCGGAGGGCGACATCGAGGCGGACGGGGCCGGCGGGGCCGTCGACCGTGCAGCCGATCCGGAAACCGCGCCCCTGCCGGCCGCCGGCCGCAGCCGCCCGTTCCGGCACGCAGGCGGCCGGATCGGGGAACACCTCACCGAGCGGGGCGCCCGCACCCAGCCGCGCCAGCGCCGCCAGGGCCTCCAGGGCGGACGATTTGCCGCTCCCGCTCGGGCCGGCGAGGAAAGTCAGCGGCGCGAGCGGGACGACGGTGCCGCGGTGCGATTTATAGGCGGGCAGGCGGAGTTCGGTGAGGACGGGACGTACGGGGGCGGGCGGAATGGGCAGGGCGAGGTCCATGGCGGGACCGTAAGCCGCCCGGAGGGAGGCGAACCGTTACATCCTCCGGATCTTCCTACGATCGGGGTACGCGGAGGCACCGCCGGGCGGAACCAGCCGGGCCGGACGGGCTCAAAAACCGAACTCCCGCCGCCCCGAACGCAGTTACTGCCGGACGCCCGCGCCGAGCCGGGGCTCGGCGACCTCCGTGCCCGCCGGGGTCAGCAGGAAGACGTCACGGTCGACCCGGTGCATCCCCGCGCCGAGGCCGAAGACGACCCCGCTGGAGAAGTCGAGGATGCGCTTGGCGACATCCGCGTCGGCGCCGGTGAGGTCCAGCAACACCGGGGTGCGGCCCATGAGATGCTCCGCGACATCGCGCGCGTCGGCGAAGACCTGCACCCTCAGCACCACGAACCGGCGGGTGTCCTCCACCCGTTCCTCCTCGCCCGGCAGCGCCGGGTGGCCCGGCCAGGACGGCCATGCGGTGTCGCCGCGCAGCGGGACGACCTCGGCGAGTCCTTCCCACTGCTGATCAGTGACGTCGTAGCGGCCGTTCACCTGACCTCCTAGTGGTGGGCTCGTAGGCATCGTTCTTGCCCCGGAGCCGGGAAATACACATGCGACGACAGTACTGAGAACCACTGACACCCGGGGCGAAGCCACACAAGACGCCCCGACGGGATGGGGCTTGTTTCATGACGTGGTCGAGGGGATCAGGCCGCGGGCGCTCCGGTTCGTGATCCGTGACGATCTCGTTGATACGGCGGCTCACGATGAGCCCATGGCGAGGCGGGAGCGAACGCCGGGCAGGGCGGGACGGGGCCGCTACGGGTTGTGTCCTCGGGATTCCGACACCTCGGCTGCGTCACCAGCTGGCGGCAAGCCACCCGAAGCCGGCCGGTCGCCAGGGCGCCGACACGACGCTTTGGGTCCGGGTGGGGCGTGATCGCTCGCGGTGGAGCGGGGGCCTGGCGGCAAGCGGGTGAGAGCCGCTGGGCGGTGGTGATGGCTACCGAAGGCGCGGCTGGTTGGCCGGGCTCCGGGGCTCTGGGGCTCCGGCGCTCTGGGGCTCCGGGGCTCCGGGGCTCCGGCACTCTGGGGCTCCGGCGCTCCGGCGCTCTGGGGCTCCGGGGTCCGGCGCTCCGGCACTCCGGCGCTCTGGCGTTCTGGCGCGCTCTGGCGTTCTGGCGCTCCGGCGCTCTGGCGTTCTGGCGTTCTGGCGCTCCGGGGCTCTGGGGCTCTGGTGGGTTCGGGCATCCGTGCCGAGGGCGGGCCCGTGGTCGGTCGTCTATCCGGGGCCTTATGCCGCCGGGGTCGGTTCGAAACGCGATGGCGTGGCTGGTGCCGGTGGGGGTGCGCGGAAGCACACGCGCGTCTGATCTCTTCGGCTGTCCCGCCGTCGTGGCGGGCTGTCGGTGGTGGCGGTCGTGGGCGGCTGTCGTCGGCTGCTGCCAGTGTGTCGGCTGCCGCTGCCCTTGCCCTTGCCCCTGCCCCTGCGCTCCTGTCCCTGCCGCTGCCGCTGCCTCTGCCTCTGCTCGCGCCCCTGCCTCTGCCTCTGCCTCTGCCTCTGCCTCTGCTCGTGCCCCTGCCGCTGAGGCTGGCTGGAGGTGTGGGGGGTGCCGGGGCCCTGTGGACGGGGTTGGGGCGAAGGGCTTTCCCGGCGGCCGGGCTCTTGCGGTTGGCGGGCCGGTCGCGGGTGGGGCTTGTCTCGGTGGGCGGTTTCGGGGGCACACGCCCCCGGTGCTGTCCGGCCTTCGGGTCGTCGTGGCGGGCTACCGCCGGCAGCGGTGCCCAGGGGTGGTGCTGGGGTGTGTGGTGTGGGTCGGGGGTGGAGTTCCCGGGTCCGGTTTCGGTCACTCGTTCGGGTGGTTCCAGCCCGTGGACCTGGATGTATTACCGTCCGT
>NZ_JOID01000058.1 GCF_000719865.1 Streptomyces albus subsp. albus | reverse complement strand
GAGCGGATCGACAAATCCCAAACAAGACAGTCGAGACGTCGGTCAGTCCGTGAGTCAGACCCGTCGGAGAAGCCACGTCACATCCTCACTGTCAGTCCTGGGCGGTGTGGGTGATGAAGTCTGTCCACGCGGTGGGGGAGAAGGCGAGCTCTGGGCTCTGCCGGTCCTTGGAGTCCCGGACGTGGACCGCCCGCGGGCCCTTCGCCACCTCGACACAGTCGTCACCGTCGGAACCGCTGTAGCTGCTCTTGAACCAGGCTCGTTCGTCAATGCCGGTCATAGCGCTCCCTGAACTTGCTTCAGCCCTGCGCGGTGTGGGTGACGAAGACGTTCCAGGTGGTGGGGGAGAAGGTGAGTTCGGGGCTCTGCCGGTCCTTGGAGTCCCGGACGTGGATCGCTTGCGGGCCCTTCGCCACCTCGACGCAGGCGTCACCCTGCGAGCCGCTGTAGCTGCTCTTGAACCAGGTCAGTTCGGACGTGGTCATAGCGCTCCTCGCAATCGCTTCAGCAGGCCCACGGAGTCCTCAGGGGGCAGGGCCTGTGAGCGAAGTTTCGCATACCGCTGCTGGAGCAGACTGATCTCTTTCGAATTGGAGATCACCGCCCATTCTGCTGTCCCTCCGAGTAGGCGAACCACCGGTTCTCGGACGTCTCTGCCAGCATGATCGGTCCGTCCATACCCGCGTGGGACGGCTGCCGCGTGGGCATCACCTGAAACTCCACGTTCCAGTTCTGCTCGATCAACTCCACCAGGTGGTCCAAGAGTTGCCGCGTCACCGCCTCCCCGCCGGTCCACCGCTCCAGTACGGCCTGCTCCACGATGAAGCTGAACGCCGTCGGCGGCTTGCGCGTGACCGCCAGCAACTCCTGCCGTGCGAGCCGTGCCGCGATTCGTTGTTCCAGAGCGTCCGGGTCGGGCAGCGGCGGCACGTCCAGCGACACCGCACGCGCGTACGCTTCCGTCTGCAATAGGCCGGGCACGACCCGGCATTCGTACGTGTACAGGCTGATCGCCTTCGTCTCCAGCCGGGCCCACTGCCGGAACCAACTCGCCAGACCCACATGCCGCGCCAGATGCGGAGCGGCCCGCCGCAGCGCCCCCGTGTTGCCGAGCACCTCCTCCGCCCGCTCCACGAAGGCGCGGTCCGGCATCCGGCGGCCCAGTTCGACCGAGGCGACTGTGTGCTTGGAGAAGCGGACCAGGGTGGCCAACTCCTCGCGGCTCAGACCCGCGTGCTCCCGCAGGGCCTGCACGACCGCCCCGAACGTGCGCATGCTGTCCGATGTCGCCGGCTCGACACAGACCGCCGTGTTCGTTTCCCCCGTCGCCCCTTCCCCGGCGTCGTCGTCCGTGTTCCCGTAGGACACCTCGGCCACCATCGGCCACCTCCCGCGCGCGTGCCACCCCGTACCGCTTCTGACTCGGCTCCATCGTCACGCCGAGTAACGCACGCTGTCCACCAATGGTGTGCGTACGCTGACGCTCAGTACGTATGCCGTCGCTCGTGAATGGTGTTAATCCGCTGCCAATTGGGGTGTATTCGCCGCCGACCGGCCCCGTGACCCGTCAAGGCATCGTAACCGTACGTGTGTTCATTCAGTGGTCCGCCGATGCGGGGACGGGGCATACCGGGGGCGGCCGGGGCCGGGTCACCCGGTGAACGTGCTCAAGCCCGTCGGCCGATGCGAACACCGAAGCGGGATGCGCCATGCTGAGAGCCGCCAAGGCTCTCAGACCTTGGTTATAACCTTCGCCGAGAGCCTTGGCTGTCAGATCCAGAGGCAATACGTGTTCCCCAACACGAGCAGACCCAGCGGCCCCAGGTTTCGTGACACGGGCGACGCTCAGCCGGGGCTCGCGGGTGTTCCGAAACCCAAGGGGCCAACGTCGGCCTATATGTCGGTCACGAACCACTGCCTGGTCGATGAACCGCGCAGATACAGATGTCGTCCCCGTCCAACGGGGCTTGCGTACCGCTTGAGCGGTGCGCCGTCTGGGCGAGTGAGCTGCGCTTCTTCGACCAGTAGGACTTCGTGTCCGGTCATGCGGCAGCGGTGGAGCCGGTCGTGCTGCCGGTTCCCGCCGAGCATCACGATCTCCTCCCCATGCACGGCCAGTCCACGGGGAGCGACCACGGGCGACGTCCGGATGCGGGTTCGCCCGTTCGTGCGGACTTCCAGCAGTGGGAAGGTCGGGTAATAGCTGGCCCAGGCCACACCGTCGTCGACGTTGAAGGCATAGATCGTGTCGATATATTCGACGCCCTCGGGAGCCGAGTATCGCCATTCCTGACGACCGCCACTGTCCCAGCGCACCAGGCCGGCGGCGCTGATGGGGTCGGCATAGACGCCTTCGTCGAAGTAGGCACTCCAGACATGGTTCCGTCGGTCCGCCAGCATGAACTCGATGGCATCCCCCATCTGGAAGGCGCGTCGGCGTCGGCCGTCTCGGCCGTATACCTGTGCGTTGCGCTCTCCCCGGGATACACGTCCTTGCACCAGAAGGAACCGCCCGTTGGGCAGGGCGTCCACGTCGCTGACCCGCACGCTCACGTCGTGCAGGGTACGTTCGCGTACGGTGCCGCCGTCGTCGATGACGAGAAGCGCGTCGTAGGGGTAGTTGCGGGGTCTGGGATACGAGCTTCCGTACGATCGCGGCTCAAGTTCCGCATCGGGGCAGATCAGCCAGAGAGCCCTGTCCCAGGCATCCACCGTGGTCGCCAGGACCCTCCGGTGGTCGTACTGCCGAGGCAACAGTGCGTGGGAACGCAGTGCCACCTTCCGCAAAAGATCACCTCACGGGCGAACGAACATGCCGCACCAATGTTCGCAGACACCCAGACCCATCATGTGTCGCCACCAGCTTCACAGGCTGCGGAGGTTAAAACTCAAGCTCAGTGCCTGTTCCTGAGGCCGACATGACATGACGCTTGAAAGCACGGTTCGTTGGATCTTCAAGGTTGTGAGGGCGATCGGGAGCGGCCAGGAACCGAACTGCTGCACCGCACGTCTCCCGCACCATGATCTCAAGCGAGCGCCAAGAGCACGCGATTTCCACCAAGCTGGTCTCGCCGTCCGCAGTGAGTGTGGATCCGTCGAAGACCAACGACTACGACAGCTTCGCCGAGGCGTACACGGCCGCAAACGAAACCAACCTGGTCAATGCCTACTACGAGCGGCCCGCGATGCTGGCCCTCGCTGGAGACGTGGCCGGTCGGCGGATCCTCGACGCGGGCTGCGGCTCGGGGGCCCTGTTTGCCGCGCTGCGCGACCGTGGCGCCATTGTGAGTGGCTTCGACACGAGTGCCGGGATGGTGGAGCTGGCTCGGCGGCGGCTCGGCGACGGTGCGGACCTGCAGGTGGCGGACCTGGGCAGCCTGCTTCCTTACGCTGATGACACGTTCGACGATGTAGCGGCGTCCCTGGTGCTGCACTACCTGGAGGACTGGGGGCCGGCGCTGGCCGAGCTGCGCCGCGTACTCAGGCCGGGCGGTCGGCTGATCGTGTCTGTCGACCATCCGTTTGCCGTCAACCTCATACACCGCGAGGCCGGTCGCGAGGCTGAGTGCAACTACTTCGACACCACCAACTGGACCGTGGAGTGGACCGTGGGCGGCCAGACCGCCCTGGTGAGCAGGTGGCACAGGCCGCTGCACGCGATGATCGAGGCTTTCATCGGGGCCGGTTTCCGGATCACGGTCATCAGCGAGCCGGATCCTGATCCCGCCGCCCGCGAGCTGTTCCCCGAGGCCATCGCGGCCATGCCGCGCTTCCTGTGCTTCCTGTTCTTCGTCTTGCAGGCGGGCTAGCGAGCTCGTGCATGGTTGGCGGTGAGGCGTCGAGGATCGCGATGGGGCTCGATGTTCACGTCTGCCGTGTCGACGTCGGGTCCGCGGTCTGCTGATGGGACAGCAGTGCGGCGACGGGTTGGACGGTGTGACTCATGTGCTCGCGGTGATCGAGGTGGCGGGTCAGAGCACGCCAGTTCTTGAGATGCGCGATGCCGTGCTCGACCCGGATACGCCGTGAGGTCCCGCCAACGGCAGTCGGTGGTTCCCGGCCGCCTGGTTCGCCGTCCGGGCGCCTGTACCGGGCCGGATCACTCCGCGACGGGCAGGCACTCGGCCAGCAGGCCGACGACGTCGCGCCAGGCCCGCTCCGCGTGCCGTGGGTGGTGGCCGACCCCGGGCAGCACGGTCTGGTCGACTGTCGGATGGTGGAAGGCGTGCAGGGCGCCGCCGTAGACCACGAGGCGCCAGTCGACGCCCGCGGCCTGCATCTCGGCGGCGAAGGCGTCGCGTTGCGCGGCGGGCATGATCGGGTCCTCCGATCCGACCCCGGCCCAGACGGGGCAGCGGATGCGCGCCGCCTCGCCCGGCCGCCCCGTGATCAGTCCGTTGACCGTCGCGATCGCGCGCAAGTCGACGCCGTCGCGGCCGAGTTCCAGCGCGATCGCGCCCCCGGTGCCGTAGCCGACGGCGGCGATCCGCCCCGGGTCGGTCCGCGGTTCGGCGCGCAGCACGTCGAGCGCCGCGTGCCCGATCTCCCGCATCCGGTCGGGGTCGGCGAGCAGCGGGGTCAGGCGTTCCAGCATCTCTTGAGGGTCGGTGAACCAGCGCCCGCCGTTGATGTCGAACGCCATTGCCACATAACCCAGTTCGGCGAGGGCGTCGGCCCGGCGGCGCTGGAAGTCGTTCAGGCCCGGCCCCTCGGGCCCGAGCAGGACCGCGGGACGGCGGCCGTCACCGTCCGGGAGCGCGAGGTGCCCGATCATCGTCAGGCCGTCGGCCGGGTAGGTGACCGTGCGCGTGGTGACCGTCGTCATGAGGCCCGACTGTAGTGATCGGCGAGTCCGGCCGGACCGGTGTTTCGCCGCCGGCGGAACCCTGGGCGACCTGCTGCCGGAGCGGCCCTCGACGCCGCCCGTCCCGGGCGGTGTGTCCGCGCCGCGCCGGCCGGGTCACCGGCTCATGCTCCCGCGCCGGTGAACGGGAACGGGCGTTCGCCCGTACCCCTTGGCGTATGCCTGCCGCCGGTTGCCGTCCGCCGGGACGCCGGCGCGGACAGGGACGCCCCGGAGACGGAGAGGGCACGTGCGAGACCACCCCGAGCAGTCACAGCGGCCCCGGCGCGGACGCACCCGCGGGCCCCGGCCCACAGCCCGCCTGGCGCGCGGCACCGTGTTCGCCGCGAGTTTGGTCCTCGTACCCCTGGTCACGGCATGCGGGGGCGGGGCGGACGACGCCGCGGTGACCAGCGGCTCGGCAAAGACCACCGGTGCCTCGGAGGCCGTATTCGTGGCTCCGGCGAAGGTCGAGGTGATCGCCGGGCTGACCGGGTGCAAGGCCAAGATCCGCCTGGAGGCGGACGAACTGCGCCAGGGCGTGTGCCACACACCGGAGGTCGACTACCTCATCACCACCTTCCCCAAGGAGGAGCACCAGCGGGCCTGGCTGGACTCCGCCGCCGTCTACGGGGGCGAATATCTGGTCGGCTCGCGCTGGATCGTCAGCGCGAAGAAGCCGGAGATGCTGGAGGAGTTCCGCGCCAAGCTCGGCGGAACGGTCCAGGAGTTGCGGGGCGGCAGGGGCCCGGCCTCCGCTCCGGGCACGCCGTAGCGGCCGTGCCGGTCTGACGGTCTGACGGCCTGCCTGTCTGCGGGCCGTCGGGTCCGTCCCGCCCGCTGCCCGCCCGTCATGGTCCCGGCCGGCATACGGGCTCGCCGGGCCGGCTTCACCGCGCCGCGCGCCGTCGGCCGCCTGCGACGCCGGACCCTGATGGCCGGCGCGGACCTCGCCCGGGCCGCCGTGGCGCTGATGATGCTGCGGTTGGCGGACCACGCCGCTGGCGGCGGTGTCGCATCGCGGCCTCTACGCTGTCCGCATGCCTGCTCGCGAGTCCTTGCCAACTGCACCCGGTGCGCATCTGCGGCCCCCGGACAGCGTGCGTCTCACCGAGGCGACCGAGGTGTTCGCGATGCTGTCCGACGTGACCCGGCTGCACCTGCTCTGGCTGATCGCGCAGGGGGAGTCGGACGTCGGCTCACTGGCCGAGCGGTGCGAGGCGTCCCGCACGGCGGTGAGCCAGCATCTGGCGAAGCTGCGGCTCGCAGGGCTGGTGGAGACGCGACGCGAGGGCCGGCACGTCTACTACAGCCTTCGCGACGGGCATCTCCGCCGGCTCGTGATGGAGGCGCTCAGCCACGCCGACCACCGGGTGAGCGGGCAGGCCCCGCACGACTGACCCGCAGCCGGCCGGGGCTGTCCCGGGTGTTCATCAGCGGGCTGGTCGTCCGGGATCTGGCCGGCACGCTCCCGCTGCCCCTGGCGTCGCCGGGCATGAGGGCTCCACTGTCATCGTCGGCCTCAACGGCCTGCGCCTGCTGACCGACGGCGCCCGGCACCGCGCCCGGTCCGCCTCAGGAACGGGTGGCGGTCCCGCAGCCCGCTTCGCCGGCTTCCCGCATGCGCGTGTCCATCGACGTGCTCCGGTCGTACGGGTCGACCTCGGGGCCGTCTCCCGCGCCCCCGCGCTCGTCGGCGAACTCCGGAACGAGATAGCCGGTGAAGGTGTCGCAGCCGCCGTTGGCGGTGTCCGCCGTGTAGGAGACGAGGGAGAACGTCCCCGGCTCGGTGACCACCTTCTCCGGGTCGTCCCAGCTCATCACGGTCTCGCGGCGCACGATGGTGCGCGCGACCTCGTCGCTCCCCTCCGCGGCGCGGACGACCGGATAGACGTACGTGACATCGGCGGTCACCTCGACCGCACCCCGCTCACCCTCCCGGTACGTGATCCGGCCCCGTGTCTTCACCACATCTCCGGCAAGACGGACTTCCGCCTTGTCGAAACGGCTGAACAGCATCCGGGGGTCGTTCTCGCGGCTGGGCGCGCGGAACGCGGCCGCCAAGTAGTCCTGGACGTCCTTCTGATGCGGATTGATCAGCGCGATCGCCTCGCGCGGCCGCTCCCCGCGCAGCACACCGGGATCCAGACTGGACGCCGCGAGGAAGTCCCGGGTCCGGTCGAGCGCCCGGGCGACCTCCTCCTTGCTCATCCAGCCGGTCGCCCGCGCCGCCGGCATGCTGATCCCCGCCGTCCCGTCACCCCACCGCGCCGCGGGCGAACCCCTGAACGGCTCCTCCAACGTGGGCCGTTGATGTGCCGCCTCCGTCGCCGGCGGCTGGTCCGGACGGGCCGTCTCCGCGGCGAGCGGCGCGCTTCCGCCGCCTCCGCCGCCGGCGAACAACCCGGCCACCCACCCCGGGAACAGCGCCACGACCAGCAGGCCGGCTGCGGCCAGCAGGCCGACCACGTACCAGCCCTTGCCACCGCGTCGCGGCTGCGGCTGCTGATAAGTCCGCCACCCTTCGGGCGGGTGCGGCTGCTCCTGAAGCCGCCGCGTCACCATGCGGGCCCGTGCCGACGGCTCCTTGGGCGCGCTCCGCGTCCCGTCCCGGGCCTCTCGGAGGAAGCGCTCCCACTCCTCGTCCGGTATGGATGTCCCGCCCTCGCTCACGACGCTTGCCCTCCCCTGGCACCCGGCCCCTCCCCAGGGCCGCTCACGGTCCGTGCATCATCACACGGGCCAACCGCCGTGCTTCTCCGGGGGTTTGGCCGGGGTCGTGACGCGCCGTCCGCTGGAGGGAAGTTCCCTCGATGCCGCACGGCAGGCTCCTGACGTCTCAGCGCCCGCCTCACCAACGCCCGCTCTCCGCGCAGCACTTCGCCCCGCCGAGCACCGGCTCGACGGGGCGAAGCGGCAGGGCCGCGAGCGACGGGCGGCGTCCGTGACCGCTGTCCGGCCGCCGAACGCGCGCCCTGCTCACAGCGGGGGCGTCAGCCCCGTGGCTGGAACGTCACCTCGCTCACGCCCCAGAGGAACTCTCCGCCCAGCGGGTTCTCCGGCCATGCGGCACGGAGGTTCCGGACGAGGAACTCCACCATCCCGCAGTCGTAGCGGCTCCACAGGGAGCCGTTGCGCTGGTAGACCACGACCGGCCACGTGGCGGGATCGTCGTCCGAGGCGTCCCAGCACAGCATGTCCGCGGTGGCGTCGACCCCCCAGGTGATCAGGGCGGGGGACGCGCCCTCCAGTTCGGGTGTCTTCTCCTCCGTCTCCCAGTCGGCCTCGGCGTTCGCGACTCGATCACCATGCCGTCCCGTGGCGCCTGGTCCAGCGGGACTTTCGGCTCCGGCCTCCCGATCGACAGGTAGTTCTGCACGGCACCGGGTCCGTAGACCTCCATGAAGTGCCGGTAGTCGGGCGGGAACGGCTTGCCCCAGGACGTGGTGAGGGCGGCCCAGTCGACCCTCGCGCCTCCCTCCGCCGGCGGCGGCATGAACCGTCGTAGGGCGTCCAGGTCGGTCGGCTCACTCATCGGTACCTCGCTCTGTGGTCCTGTCAGCAGCAAGGTGCCCATTCTCCGGTGTGATGAGCGGGCAGTGCAGCGCGACGGCCACGACGGCCGGTGTGTCACGAGGTTGCGGATGACGGCCGAGCGGGTCGGGTCCGCGCGTTTGCCGCCGCGGAGGAGGCTCGGCGGACCGGCGCGGCGGCGTACGGTGGCGGCGTGGCGAACCAAGACCTGGGACGGACCCTGCGCCGCTTGCGCCGCCTGGCCTCGCTGACGCAGGAAGAGCTGGCCGGGCGCTCCGGCGTTTCCGTCGATGTGATCCGTCAGCTCGAACAAGGACGCAAGCACTCGGCACGCCTGCCCACGCTCCACGCGCTGGCGGACGGTCTCGGCGTGGAACTGACCACGCTCCTCGGCGACCCGCCCGCTGTCTCGGACACGGGCGAGAACGACGGACCCCGCTTCGTCGCCGTACGCCGCGCCATCATGCCCGCCCTCTGGAGCCCCGAGCCGGGGCCGCCGGAGCCCGGCTTCTCCCTCGACCGGCTGCGCGAGCGCATCGCGGACAGCTGGACGCACTACCACGCCGCCGAGTTCGACACGGTGATGAAGACCCTGCCGGACTTGATCACGGACGCGCGTGCCGCCGCCTCCAGTGACGCCGATGACCGCGGGGCCGGTTTCGCGGCGCTGGGCAAAGCACTTCAGCTCGCCGGCCACGTCGCCGTACGGATGGGCAAGACGGACCTCGCCCTGGCGAGCCTGGAGCGCGCGGCGGATGCCGCGGAACGGTCCTGCGACCCGTTGCTGCTCGCGATGGTCGTCAACTCCACAGCGTGGACCTACCAGCGGCAAGGACGGCTGGAGGACGCGCTGAGCATCGCCCTTCGTGCCGCCGGCGACTTGGCGGACGCCGGTCGTACCGCCACGGCCGACGGCCTGAAGGTGTGGGGCGCGCTGACCATGAGCGCCGCCACATCGGCCGCGCGGAGCGGTGACTACGAACGTGCGGCGGAGATGATGGCAGCCGCCGAGAAGGAAGCCGCCCGCGTCCCGAAGCTGCCCGACAGCGGCGACAATCGCATGGTCAGCGTCTTCAGCCCGTCGTCGGTCCGCATCGAACGCGTCCGGCTCGCGGTGCAGTTCGGGCATCCCCACGAGGCCCTGAAACTGGCCAAGGGCATGAGGCTGAGCAAGGACACCCCGCCGTCGTGGAGGACGTGGCTGCTGCTGGACGTGGCCAGGGCGCACACGGACACCGGAGACGCCGCCGGGGCGGTGAAGACGCTGGAGTCCCTGCGCCGGGTGGCACCCACCTGGATGCGGCACCACACCCTGGCCGTCGCCATCGTGCGCGACCTGTGGGCCCTCCCCAACCACCCGCCCGGTCTGCGTCCGCTGGCGGAGTTCCTGGGGATCGACGCATAACGTCGCGAAAGTGGGATGTCACGTCCCTGGTGACATGTCCGGTAGGTCGGTTGCACGAGCGGACAGCGCCCCGGCAGCCGTGCAGTGGCCCCGGGGCGGAGCCGAGTTGAGAGAGCGGACCGACATGCCGCAATCAGTGACGTGGGCGCGTCCCACTGGCTGCCCCGGATACAGCGAGACTCTGCCGTGCGAGCCGAAGAGCGCGGCCGCCGCCCGGCGCCTGGTGCGCGCCGCACTCGCCGCCTGGGGGATGGAGGATCTGGCCGACGACGGGGTCCTGGTCGTTTCCGAGCTGGTGTCCAACGCGGTCCGGCACGCGCGAAGCCATGCCATCCGGGTCACCGTAACCCGGCCGGGGCCGACGCGGGTGCGTATCGGCGTCGTGGACAAGTCGGCGCGAACGCCGGTGGTCAGGGAGCCGGGGGACGAGGACGAAGGCGGGCGCGGCCTCGCACTCGTGGGAGCACTGGCGGAGGACTGGGGCACAGACACGCTGCCGTGGGGCAAGCGGGTGTGGGCGCAACTGCGGGGGCAGGACCACGGATGATGTGCGAACCGAGCTGCTGGGCGGGTGACTTGGGTCCACGAGGACGTTCGGCCGACGTGGTCATGGACGGCTCGGTCGCCCGGTTCGCGGTGTGAGGTTCTCTTCGCCGGACCAGCAGTTCCTTCCGGCCCCGGACAGCCGTGGCCATGACCCGGGCTGTCCACGGCCCCGGCCGCGTCACCCGCCCCCGCCCGGCCGTTGCCAGTGCGGGGCGCGGGCGGGGATGCGGGGCAGCGTGGACCGCACGCGGCCGAAGCGGTCGTCCTGCCGTTCCCAGGAGGCGTGGGCGGCGTCGATCTCGGCGCGGGTCCGGCCGACGAAGTTCCACCACATGACGATGGGTTCCTCGAAGGGCTCGCCGCCGAGCAGCAGCGCGCGGGCCGGTTCCCGTACGTCCAGGCGGAGTTCGTCGCGGCCGCGGCCGAGGTAGCCGAGCTTGCCCGGGGGCAGCGGCCGTCCGTGGACGGCCAGTTCCCCTTCGAGGACCACGACCGCGTACTCGAAGGCGGGCAGCAGCGGCACGGTCGCGGACCGGTGCAGGTCCAGGTCCACCCCGACCAGCGGGGTGTCGTGCCGGGCCGGGCTGGTGAGACCGGCGAAATCCCCGACCAGCACGGTCGCCGTGCCGCCGGCGAGGTCGCTCCGCGGCAGCTCGGCATGGTGCTCGAACGCCGGGTCGCCGTGCCGGGTTGCCTCGGGCAGTGCCACCCAGAGCTGAATGCCCTCCAGGGTGCCGCGGTAGTGGCCGGTGGCCTCCTCGGCGTGCGCGACGGCGCGGCCGGCGGTCATCAGGTTGAGCTGCCCGGGTTTGATGACCTGTTCGGAGCCGAGGCTGTCGCGGTGCAGCACCTCCCCGTCGGTGAGCCAGGTGACGGTCTGCAGGCCGATGTGCGGGTGCGGGCCGATGTCGAGACCGCTGTTCTCCGTGACGTCGGCCGGGCCCATGTGGTCGGCGAAGCACCAGGCGCCGACGGTGCGCCGGCCCCTGCGCGGCAGGGCGCGGCGGACGGGGAAGCGCCCGACGCGGGCCTCGCGGCTGTCGGTCACCTCCACGCACGGGGCCGTGGGATGGCCGGTGTCGGCCTCGGTGGGGGGCGCGTCCACCGCGCCGACCGGTCCGCTCATGGCAACTCCTCGTCTCCGTGCTCCGTGCCCCCGTGTTCCGCGCCGGCCGGCCGGGCCGTCGGCGGGTGATGGCGACGGCGGGCCCCTCGGACCGCCGAGCCGGCCGCCCGGCGGGCGGTGGCACACCTCTGGCGCACCAGCATTCCGGAGACTTCCGCGCGGGTCACCTTCTCGGCGCCGAAGCGGTGGCCCGGCGGGCCCGGCGGGCCGCTGTCCGCAGCGCCCTGCCGCTGGCTGGACCCGGTACGCCCCGCCCTGGCGCCCGGTGCGCCGGGTCCCCGGCGGGGGCCGGGCTCGGCCGTGCGACGGGCCTTCCCCCGGACCGGCGTCCGCGCTGCGTCCGGGAGGCCGGTGGCGACCGGCCCGCCTCGGTCCGCGGGCCCTCCTCGGGCCCGCCGGGGCGCCGCGCGGGCCGCGGGCCGGCTCCGTCCGGGACCGGTTCGTACGGGACCGGCTCCGGACGGGATGCCGGTGCCCCGGGGCCGGTGGATGCCAGGCCGGTTCCGGACGGCGGCCGGCCCCCGTCACGTCCGGGTTTCGGCCGGTACCTCCGCTATCCGCCTACCGGGCGGTATGTCCATCGCTGGAAGGGAGTTGGGGCTTCGCCGCACCCCGCTCTGCGACCGTACGCCTCCGATGCGTGAAATTCCACCTGCCCGAAGACCTCCCCGAACCACTCGAATGGGGGTACGGTACGACCTCGATCATTCAAGCCAAACATGTGAAGCCACTGCCGATATGGCAGTGGAGAGGAGTGGTGTGCCCCGTGCCCACTGATTACGCCTGCCAGGCAGCGGCGGAGCGGGCCGCTCGAGGGATCACCCCCGTCCGGGACATACTGGTGCCGCTCCGGCCCCAGCAGCAGCAGGAGGAAGTGCCCGTCGTCCTCCGTTCGTACCTGGGGGTTCAGTCCAACGGCGGTCCGAACGGCGGTGGCCCCCCCGCTCATCCGCCCGTCAGCACGAACATGGGGGCGGCCGTCCTCCTGGTCTTCCTCGACGGACTGCGCTCGGAGATGTCCGGAGTGCTCTCCGAGTGGTACGCGGATCTCGCCGTCCGCCTGCCCCAGACCCTCGGCGCGCCGGCCGCGCAGGGCCAGGCCCCCGCCCGCCAGACGGGTGGCTGGCAGACCATGGCCGACCTGCAGAACAGCGCCCAGGAGGTGCTGACGGACCTGTCCGGCCGCGCCCGCGGCGGACCGGGCGCGCTCAACGTGCGGCTCGCGCTCGTCGAGGACACCCTCTCCGGGGCGCTGCGCCGGATGAACGTCCCCGCCGACATCGCCATCGGCTCGGCCGGTGAACTCGTGGTCGCCGCGGGCTCGCTCTTCGGTCTGCAGACGCGCCCGGCGCCGCCCATCCAGACCTCCTATCAGCAGCCGCTCGAACGGCGCTGAGCCGGCGCGCCGCACCGTCCCGCCCGTTATGTTTTTCGCGGTCCTGCAAGAGGGCCGCTGGCCTCCGGGCCCGGCATGACTGTGTCCCCCTGTCGATGGGATGACCTGGGGGGTGGTGTCA
>NZ_JOID01000057.1 GCF_000719865.1 Streptomyces albus subsp. albus | reverse complement strand
GAGCGGATCGACAAATCCCAAACAAGACAGTCGAGACGTCGGTCAGTCCGTGAGTCAGACCCGTCGGAGAAGCCACGTCACATCCTCACTGTCAGTCCTCCTCGTCCTCCTCCCACAGGCCCTGTTCCTTGAGTTGCTGGACGTGCACCTTGATCGGTGGCTCCGGGTCCGGGTCGGAGGGGCGCGGGCCCTCGGGGCCGTCCGGGCCGACGCGGACCAGGCGTTCGACCCGGGCCACCCGGTAGCGCACGCCCGCCACCGTCACCTCGTCCAAGCGCTCGGAGGAGATGCGGCCGGCCGCGGCCGCGTACGCGGCGCGCAGTTCCGGGGTCAGCTTCCGCAGCCGCGGGAAGAACGGGCCGCGCCAGTGGGTCGCCAGCCCGTCGCGGGCCGCCTGCGGGGTGGTCGAGGTGCCGTCCGACTCGGGGCGCCAGTGGCCGTCGGAGTCCTCGGTGATCATGAACGTCGGGGGCAGGAGCACGCCGCCGGGGTGCGTCCGCGCGGCGCGCAGCGCGTCGGCGCGGATGTCCGGCGGTACGGTGCCGGCCGCGGGGACCATGCCCAGCAGTTCGGTCTTGAGGATGCCTTCCGACATCCCGGTGGCGGTGGTCGTGTCGATCACGAAGCCGGCGGACGGGTCCGGGACCCCGCCGGACTCGCCGGGCGCGGCCGGGTCCGGGTCGGAGGGCCGGGGCGGCTCGGGGCCGTCCGGGCCCATGCGGACGAACCGCTCCGCCCGGACGACCCGGTACCGGCTGCCCAGCACGGTCATCTCGTCCAGCGGTTCCCAGTCCAGCCGTTCCGCGGCCCGCAGGCACTCGTCGCGCGCGGCCTCGTCACCGGTCTTCTCCGCTTCCTGGGCCGTGAGGCGGAAGTGCGCTCCGAGGCCGTCGCGGGATCCCTGGGGTGCCGTGTCGCAGAAGTAGGGGCGGAGTTCCCAGCCGCCCTCCTCGCGTTCCCGCGCGATCCCGAACACCGGCGCGCCGGCCGAGCGGATCTCCGGGTGCGTCTCTCGCGCCTCCCACGCCTCGAGGTCCGCCATGGCCGCGACCGGGTTCTCCAGCGCGGTCACTCGGACGGTCCGGTACGCGGGGTTCTGCTCGTCATACTGAGTCACGGGCCCAGCATGGAGGCGGCGCCGGGGGACGGGTGCCGGATCGGGCCGCTGTCCCCCGTACTGCTGGACTTTGTCGGACGCCTGTCCTATTCCGGGGCGGGGGCGGCCTGTTGGGTGCCTCAGCTCGCGCCGGCCGAGGCCCGGCCCCCGGTCCCGCCCGCTGCCCGGCCCCGTCGGCGGAGGCCGCGGTCCGCGGCTCCCTCAGCGCCGGCGAGCACCGGCCGGCCGTGGCCCGTCCCCGGCGCCCGGGCGGCGCGAGGTGCCCGGCGCGGTTCCACCGGCCGCACAGCGAACGGCGCGGCGACCGTGGGGATCGCCGCGCCGTCGCGCGTCACGCGTTCGCCGGTCCGGTCCGGACTGGTCCGTCCGGTCCGGCTGCCGTCAGCCGGCGTTCAGTGCGTTGAGCACCGCGGTGTACGCGGGCTTCTTGTTGTAGTTGCGGTCGAACAGCAGCGGGGTGTCGCTGGAGCGCCAGGAGTAGTGGTCCGGGATGCCCCAGACCGTGATGCCCGTGCAGCGCTCAACGGCGAGGCAGGCCTGCGTCACGCCGCCGAACTGCTCGGCCTGGGAGCTGCCGGAGCCGGCGATGTCCAGCTCGGTGATCTGCACGTCCACACCCAGGTCCGCGAAGTTCTGCAGGGTGGTGTGGTAGTTGTTCGGCACCGGGTTGCCGCTGTTGAAGTGGGCCTGGAAGCCGACGCAGTCGATGGGCACGCCGCGGGACTTGAAGTCCTTGACCATGTTGTACACGGCCTGGGTCTTGGCGTGGTTCCAGTTGTCGGTGTTGTAGTCGTTGTAGCAGAGCTTGGCGTTGGGGTCCGCCTCGCGGGCCATGCGGAACGCCTCTTCGATGAAGCCGTTGCCGAGCCGCTGCTGGAAGACGGAGTTGCGGCGGGGGCCGCTGTTGCCGTCCTGCCCTGCTGCTTGGCGTGGTTGAAGATCCGGTCGGCGTTGCCGAAGTTGAAGTTGTTCTGGGACGGCTCCAGCGCGTCCCACTTCATCTCGTTCTCGGCGGTAACGCTGTTGAACTCCCGGTTCAGCGTCTGCACGTACTGGCCGTCGCCCAGGTGGTTGGCGGCCACCGCGGCGCCGAAGTACCGGCCCTTCTCGGCCGCCGAGGCGCCCAGGGTGTCGGCGGCGTGGGCCGTGCCGGACATCGCGACGAGGCCGGTCGAGGCCAGGACGGCGGCCAGGCCGAGGCCGAGCGCCTTCCGGACGCCGGGTTTGCGGCCCTGCCGGCCGGCGGAGGTGATGCTGATCATTACTGCCCCTTCTTCCGGGGACCGGACGGGGGTGGGGGAACCCGTCCGGGCGTAGTGGGTGTGAACGGTGTGGTGCCGTGTCCCCCACGGGCCGCCGCGGCCGACGGTGGGTGCCGTGGCCGCCGGCGGCGATCGCTCCGGAGTATGGCGTCCGGGGCGAGGCGGCGTCAACGCCTGTTTCCGGAAGATTTTCAGAGCCGAAACAGGGATGTAATGCCCAGCAAGTAGACGCTGACCTGCGACGACAAGGCGCCGCAAGCTAAGTGCCCAACATGAAAACCGGGCTGGGATCAGAAAACTTTCGGAGCCTTCCGTTAGTTCGTGTCCTCGAACAGAGCGGTGCGCAGAAACAGTTGAGCCGCCGTCTGCCGCACATCTCAACAGCCGTGCCACCGGCGTATTTTCGTGCCGTGACAGCACGAAGCTCCGCCCGGCCTTCCGTGAGATCACCGGAAGGCCGGGCGGAGCTGTCACTGCGCGTGCCCGTCGGGACGGGGGAGGTACGGCGGCCCGCAGGGCGGGCGGACCCGGCCGGCCGGACGGTCAGGTAACCGGCCGGCCGGGCCGTCGGTGCGGGTCGCTCAGCCGGCCGTACAGCCGCTGATCCGCGGTTGTGACCAGTTGCCGTTGGCCATCACCGTGAACCCGAAACTCGTCGACGAGCCGGACGACAGCGTGCCGTTGCCGTTCGGTTTCATCGTCATCACCGTGCCGTCCCCGCTCCAACTGGGGGTGCCGTTCCACGTGGTGGAGATCCTCTGCGGGGAGGACAGCGCCACGTTGACCGTCCAGTTGCTGATCGAGCCGCCGTTGGCGGTGATCGTCACCTGGCCGTTGAAGCGGTCGCCCCAGCGCATGGTCTCGGAGTACGTCGCGGTGCAGGTGGCCCCGGTGCCGCCGCCGTCGTCACCGCCGCCGTCGTCACCACCGCCGCCGTCGTCACCACCGCCGCCGTCACCGCCACCGCCACCGCCGGCGGCGTTCAGTGCGTCGAGGACCGCGGTGTACGCCTGCTTCTTGTTGTAGTTGCGGTCGAACAGCAGCGGGGTGTCGCTGGAGCGCCAGGAGTAGTGGTCCGGGATGCCCCAGACGGTGATGCCCGTGCAGCGGGAGACCGCCAGGCACGCCTGGGTGACGCCGCCGAACTGCTCGGCCTGGGAGCTGCCGGAGCCGGCGATGTCCAGCTCGGTGATCTGCACGTCCACACCCAGGTCCGCGAAGTTCTGCAGAGTGGTGTGGTAGTTGTTCGGCACCGGGTTGCCGCTGTTGAAGTGGGCCTGGAAACCCACGCAGTCGATGGGCACGCCGCGGGACTTGAAGTCCTTGACCATGTTGTACACGGCCTGCGTCTTGGCGTGGTTCCAGTTGTCGGTGTTGTAGTCGTTGTAGCAGAGCTTGGCGTTGGGGTCCGCCTCGCGCGCCATCCGGAAGGCCTCTTCGATGAAGCCGTTGCCCAGCCGCTGCTGGAAGACGGAGTTGCGGCGCGCGCCCTGCTGCTTGGCGTGGTTGAAGATCCGGTCGGCGTTGCCGAAGTTGAAGTTGTTCTGGGACGGCTCCAGCGCGTCCCACTTCATCTCGTTCTCGGCCGTGACGCTCTTGAACTCCCGGTTCAGCGTCTGCACGTACTGGCCGTCGCCCAGGTGGTTGGCGGCCACCGCGGTACCGAAGTACCGGCCACTCTGGGCCGCCGCGCCGCCCAGGGTGTCGGCGGCGTGGGCCGTGCCGGACATCGCGACGACGCCGGTCGAGGCCAGGACGACGGCGGAGCCGTAGACGACCGCCTGGCGGAGGAACCGCCCTGGGCTTCTTCGTGCGCTTAACGATTTGCTGATCATTACTGCCCCTTCTGCCGGGGACCGGACGGAGGTGGAGGAACCGTCCGGGCATGGTGGGTGCGATCGGCCCGCGAGCCGGGACGCCGGACAGTGGGGGATGAACGGCGTGGTTCCGTGCGTGCGGTAGTTCGATCGATCCGGAGTATGGCGTCCGCCACAACGCGGAGTCAACGCTTGTTTCCGGAAGTTTTTCAACGGCGAAACACCACCGTCACCGCCCACTGATCAGGGTCTACCTGCGCCAACGCGCCGACGGGAGACGGGTGTCGGCCCGGAAACAGGCATCCTTCAAAAAATTTTCCGGAGCTTTCCGGTAACCGGAGCGCCGCCTCCGGATAGAACCGGCGGCACCGCCGGAGCACTTGCCGGACACCCCCACCCCGAGCTGCTCATACGTTGACCGACTCCCCCGCGCCCCGGACGGGCACCCGGGAAAACTTCCGGAAAATTCCCCCCTCCCCGACCACGCTCGCGCCCCTACAAGACCCCGGCCCGGCCGCGCCGCCCGGCCGCGCTCACCCGTCGGCGGCGCCTTTCGCGGCACACCCCGGAGCGTGACCGGTTGCGAGCCCAGAGTGTCCGAATTAGCGTCATTCATGCCGGTTGATCACGGCCAACGCTGTCCGTGGAATCCAGTCGGCCACCGGAAACACCTACGCCCCGCTCCCTCCGGGACAGGGCCCTCCCCTCCACAGGAGGCATCGCAGATGCTGCAGTCCAAGTTCCGCACGATCGCGGTCGGCGTCGCCACCGGCGCCCTCGCGACCCTCGCCGCCGCCGGCCCCGCCGCCGCCGCCACTGCCGCCGCCCCGGCCGGTGGTGGTGGCCACCACTACCACCACCACTACTACAAGGGCAAGATCATCGCCCACTCCGGCCTGCTGCTCCGCAGCGCGCCCAACAAGGGCGGCCATGTCGTCGGTTCCAAGCCGTACGGCGCCATCGTGAAGATCAAGTGCAAGGTCAAGGGCCAGAACATCGACGGCAACAACCGTTGGTACGTGCTGAAGGACGGCCACTACGCCTTCGCGTCGGCCCGCTACATCAAGAACATCGGCCCGGCCCCGCGCTGGTGCTGACCGCGCCCCCGGCGCTGACGCACCGGCCGCCCGGATGACGCCGCACCCCCCGCGCGCCCCGCGTGCGGGGGGCGCGCCGCTGCGCACGGCGGCGCCGCACACCGGGGCCGGCGCGCCGGGGCGGGGGCGCGGTGTACCGGGGCGGGGCGGCGGGTAGGACGGCGTGCGACGACAACTCGCCCGAACGCCGGTGCATTTGACCACATAACAGACATTCGAGCACCGGGTTTGTTACGTTCTCTGTCATGGCCGCATCGACAGCGGGTCCCCCCTCGGACCGTCCGGGAGCACACCCGGACGGCCTCCCGGAAGCGCTCCCTCCCCCGGTGCGGATCCCCCGGCGACGCGGTACGGAGCTGATCCTGCTCACCGGCGCCGTCCTGATCTCCGTCTACGGCTATGTCGAGGTCGGCCTCGCCACCGACGGCACCGTGCCGGCCGGCGCCGCCGGCTACGGAGCGGGCCTCGGACTGCTCGCCCTCCTCGCCCACGTCGCCGTACGCCTGCGCGCCCCCTACGCCGATCCCCTGCTGCTGCCCATCGCCGTGCTGCTCAACGGCCTCGGCCTGGTGCTGATCTACCGGCTCGACCTCGCCACCCCCGCCGACGAGGCCGCCCCCACCCAGCTCGTGTGGTCCGCCCTCGGCGTCGGCTTCTTCATCGCCGTCGTCCTGTTCCTCCGCGATCACCGGGTGCTGCAGCGCTACGCCTATCTGAGCGTCGCGGTCGCGCTGTTCCTGCTGGTGATCCCGATCTTCTTCCCCGCCATCAACGGGGCCAAGATCTGGATCCGGGTGGCCGGGCTCTCCTTCCAGCCCGGCGAGTTCGCCAAGATCCTCCTCGCCGTCTTCTTCGCCGCCTATCTGGCGGTCAACCGGCACGCCCTGGCCTACACCGGCCGCCGGATCTGGAAGTTCCAGCTCCCCACCGGCCGGGTGCTCGGCCCGATCCTGACCATCTGGCTGGCCAGCGTCGGCGTCCTCGTCCTGGAACGCGACCTCGGCACCTCGCTGCTCTTCTTCGGCCTCTTCGTGGTGCTGCTGTACGTGGCCACCGGCCGGACCGGGTGGATCGCGGTCGGGCTGCTCCTGGCCGCGGCGGGCGCCGTGACCGTCGGCTCCCTGGAACCCCACGTCCACAGCCGGGTGCAGGACTGGCTGCATCCCTTCGCCTCCATCGAGGCGGGCGAGGGCGCGAGCCAACTGGCGCAGACCTACTTCGCCTTCGCCTCCGGCGGCGTCCTCGGCACCGGTCTCGGCCAGGGGCACTCCGTCCTCATCGGCTTCGCGGCGAAATCGGACTTCATCCTCGCCACGGCGGGTGAGGAGCTGGGACTCACCGGCCTCTTCGCGATCTTCCTGCTGTACACCCTGCTGGTGGAACGGGGGCTGCGGGCGGGCCTCGCCCAGCGCAATCCCTTCGGCCGGCTGCTGGCGGTCGGCCTGGCCTCGATCGTCGCGCTGCAGGTCTTCGTCATCGCGGGCGGGGTCATGGGGCTGATCCCGCTCACGGGGATGGCGATGCCCTTCCTCGCGCAGGGCGGCTCCTCCGTCGTCACCAACTGGATCATCGTGGCGCTGCTGATCCGGATGAGCGACGCCGCCCGGCGGCCCGTCCCCGCCCCCGCCGACCCGACCGCGCCGGCCGGCCCGGCCGCGCCCGCCGCGCCGGATGCCCCCGGCGGACCCGGCGGCCCCGGTCGTTCCGCCGGCCCCGGGGAGGCGAGGCCGTGATCCGCCAGATCCGCCACTTGGCCGCCTTCTTCCTGCTCCTCCTGGTGGCCCTGCTGCTGAACGCCTCCCGCATCCAGGTCGTCGACGCCGAGACCTACGAGGACAACCAGGCCAACCGCCGCCAGACCATCGCCCGGTACAGCGCCCCGCGCGGCGACATCCTCGTGGGCGGCGAGCCCGTCACCGGCTCCCGCGACACGGGCGAACGGCTGGCCTACGAACGCACGTACCTCAACGGACCGCTCTACGCGCCCGTCACCGGATACGCCTCGCAGATCTACGGCACCTCGCTGCTGGAGGACGCCGAGGACGACATCCTCTCCGGCGCCGATCCGCGGCTCTCCGTCTTCCCCCTCTGGCACGCCCTCACCCGCGAGCGCGAGCCCGCCGGAGACGTCCACACCACCATCGACCCGGCCGTCCAGCGCGCCGCCGCCGACGGCCTGGGCGGCGCGCGGGGCGCCGTCGTCGCCCTCGAACCGGGCACCGGCAAGATCCTCGCCCTCGTCAGCAGCCCCGGCTACGACCCCGAACAGATCTCCGGGAACGGGGACGCCGCCGTCGACGCCTGGCAGCGGCTGAACGGCGCCGAGAGCCGGCCGATGCTCAACCGGGCGCTGCGCCAGACCTATCCGCCCGGCTCCGTCTTCAAGGTGGTGACGGCCGCGGCGGCCCTGGAGCGGGGCGTGGTCACCGATGTGGACGAGCCGACGGACACCCCCTCGCCGTACACCCTCCCCGGCACCCGGACGGACCTCACCAACGAGGCCCGGGGCTGCGAGGACGCCGACCTGCGCCGCGCCCTGGAGGTCTCCTGCAACACCGTCTTCGCCAAACTGGGCGTGGAGGTGGGGCTCGACGGCATGGTGGACGCGGCGGAGAAGTTCGGCTTCAACGACGACGGACTGCGGGTGCCTTCCCGGGTGGCCGAATCCACCTTCGACACCGACATGAACGACGCCCAGCTCGCCCTGTCCTCGATCGGCCAGTACAACACCGCCGCCACACCGCTCCAGATGGCGATGGTCGCCTCGGCGGTGGCGAACGACGGCAAGCTGCGCAAGCCGTACCTGGTCGACAAGATCACCGACTCCGCGGGGGACACGGTGTCCCTCACCCGCCCCCGCACCCAGGAGCGCGCGATGGACTCCGGCACGGCGGAGGTGCTGCGCGAACTGATGCGCGGGGTCGTCGAGAACGGTACGGGCGCCGGCGCCGCCCTGCCCGGCGCCGAGGTGGGCGGCAAGACCGGCACCGCGCAGCACGGCGTGGGCAACGAGGGCATCCCGTACGCCTGGTTCATCTCCTGGGCGCGGGAGGACGGGGCCGACGAGCCGGGCGTCGCGGTCGCCGTGGTCGTCGAGGACGCGGCGGCCGACCGCGCGGACATCAGCGGCGGCGGCAACGCGGCCCCGGTCGCCCGCGAGGTGATGCGGGCGGCGCTGGGACGCTGAGCCGCGGCGGCCCGCGGGGCGCCGGGGACGTGGCCGCCGGTTCCGGCTCCGGTGCGCCGTGCCGGCCCGTCACGGCACTCGGCGGCCGGGCCCCCGCTTTCCGGTCCGGGACCCGGCGGCCGCGGAGCTGGATAGTGTGGTCCGGCGCACGGGCAGCGGCGTGGAGAGGAGGCGGCTCGCTGTGATCACGCGAATCGAGATCGACGGTTACAAGTCCTTGGAGGGCTTCGCCCTGGACCTGCCGTCCTTCGGCGTTCTCCTGGGCGCCAACGCCTCGGGGAAGTCCAATCTGCTCGAAGCCGTCGACCTGCTGGGGCAGTTGATCCGGGAGCCGGAAGGACAAACCCTGGTCGACCGCGCGCGACGGGGCGGCCCCAAAGAACTGTTCCGGCGCAGCCCGGGGGGCCGGCCGGCCGAGACTCTGCGGATCGCGGCCGACGTCCTCGTGGACGGGCCCCGGGGGTACTGCTTCCTCCGGGTCGTGGCCCTGGTCCGGTACGCGGATCCGCCACAGCCACTGGACGTCACCGTCGAGGTCGGCAATGTCCGCGATCACTACGGCGACTCCGAGTGGCGGCGGTACGCGGACTCCCTCGGGCTCTTCCCGGAGGTGCGCGGGGACTCCACGCGGGAACTGCACGCCGGCCGGGTTGCCGTGCAGGACAGTGCGTACGGCCCGGAGCTCGCCGCGGCCTCCAGGAACTGGCGGATCGTCGAGCCCTCCCCCAAGGCCATGCGGGTCGCCTCCTCGACGTACGACACCGCACCGCTCGCCGAGGACGGCAGGAATCTCGGCGCCGTCCTGGGACGGATCTCCCGGAACCCCGAGAGCTGGTACGACTTCCGGGCCGACGCCGTGGCGCTCCTGCCGGACCTGGCGGACATCACCGTGGAGGCGAACGAGGAATGGGGCCAGTGGGACGTCTGGCTCCAGCACAAGCACGAACACCGCGTGAGCCCGGGCACGGCCTCCGCGGGCACGCTGAGGGTCCTCGCCCTGCTCGCCGCCGCTCACGACCCCGCCCATGAAGGCGTCCTGATGTTCGAGGAACCGGAGAACGGTCTCCACCCCAGCAGAGTGCCGCACCTGCTGTCGCGGCTGCGGGGACGCACCAGTGACCCGGGGAGGCTCTCCTCGGGGGGCGGGTGCCAGACGCTGATCACCTCGCACTCCCCCGTCGCGCTGGCCGCCGCGCTCGACGAGGCGCCGGAGTCGGTCGTCTTCCTCGACACCGTGACGCGCTTCGGCGACGGCCTTCCCCCGCGCAGGCTGACCCGGGCACGGAAGGTGGCGGCGGAGGGGGAGCGCGGGACGTTCGTGACACCCCTGGAAGTCCGCAAGTACCTCGATCCCGTGGGGCGGTACGCGCGTGGGGCGTAGGTATCTGAGATCGACCCGGCCCGAGCCGGGGTGCGCGGTGCCGGCCACGTCGGCCGCGGCCGGCGTAATTCCCTGCGGGGCCGGGCGGTCGGCGCTAGCGTGCGGCTCATGACTGACGCAGCCGCACCGTTCGAGCTCGCCCAGATCAATATCGCCCGGCTTCGAGCCCCGCTCGATTCGCCGCAGTTGAAGGATTTCGTCGACGGGCTCGACCCCGTCAACGCCACCGCGGACGCCTCGGACGGTTTCCGCTGGCGGCTCCAGAGCGACAGTGGGAACGCCACCGATGTGCCGGTCCTCGGGGACGAGTGGCTGATCGTCAACCTGACGGTGTGGCGGGACCTCGACTCCCTCACCCGCTTCATGTACGACGGCCTGCACCGCGACCTGCTGCGCCGCCGCCGGGAGTGGTTCGAGCGGCTGGCGGAGGCGGTGACCGCGCTGTGGTGGGTCCCCGCCGGGCACCGGCCGTCCGTCGCCGAGGCCGAGGAGCGGCTCACGCATCTGCGCCGGCACGGGCCGACGCCGTACGCGTTCGGACTGCGCAGCGCCTTCCCGCCCGGGCCCGCGATCCCCGTGCCGGGCACCGCGGAGGTCACGGCGGAGGAGATGGGGCGCGCCCGCGCGGCGAACGCCGGTGACGTCTGCACCGTCGGCTGACGCGGCGATCGGGTTCAGCGGCCCGGCAGCCCGGCGTTGGCGGTCGGGCGGCGGCCCCCGATGCCGGTGACGGCCCCGGCGGCCGGCCCCCGGTCGCCGGGGATCAGGCCGCGAAGGCCGTGGGCAGGGGCTCCGCGCGTTCCAGCCAGGTGTCCGGGACGTCGGCGATGCCCGTGCGGCCGCCGACGACCCCGGCCGCGATGGCGCAGGTCGTGTCGATGTCGCCCAGGCCCGCCGCGGTGGTCCACAGCGCCTCGGTGAGGTCGTCCAGGTGTCCGGCCGCGCACCACAGCGCGAACGGGACGGTGTCGTCGGCGCGGATGCGGTAGCCGCTGCCCAGGGCGGCCGCCGCCGCTGCCGGTTCGGTGTCCGGGGGCAGTCCGGCCGCGAGCAGCAGGCCGTCGCGTACGGCGCCCTCCGGGGTCAGCTCCACGACCTCGGCGAGCAGCTCGGCGGGGGCGGGCGGCTCCTTCGTCCGGTCGGCGGCGAGGGCGGCCGCGACGGCGACGGCCACCGCGCCCGCGATGCCTTCCGGGTGCGCGTGGGTGACCTGCGCCGACAGCACGGCCTGCTCCGCGGCCCCCTCCGGATCGTCCGCGAACCAGGCGCCGAGCGGCGCGACGCGCATGGCGGCGCCGTTGCCGAGGCTGCCCTGGCCGTCGAAGAGGGCGTCCGCGTCCTCGCGCCAGCGGTCCGGACGCCGGGCGAGCAGCGGCAGCAGTTCGTGCATGCCGCTGCCGTAGCCGCGAGCGGGCTCGGCGAGGAAGCGCTCGCCGAACTCCCGGGCCAGCTCCTCCTGCACCACTTCGCCGTGGCGGTCGAGGACGGCGAACAGCGCCAGGGCCATCGCGGTGTCGTCCGTCCAGGACCAGAGCGGCGCCTCCGGTGTCCGCCGCTGCCGGATGGCCTCGCCGACGCTTCCGTGCTCGGCGGCGAGCGGGAACCAGCGTTCGCCGAAGGCGTCGCCGAGGGCCAGGGCGCGGAGGCTGTCGTGTGCGGCGGCGCGGCTGCCTGGGCGGGTCGCTGTCATGGGTCCATGCTGTCAGCGATACGGCCCGGTGGCACGCCTTCCGCCACCGCTACGACCTGTTCGGGGCCGCTGCGTACGGCACCGTGCCCCCGACCGGCGCCCTGCGGGGCGGACGGCGGGGTACGGATCCCGTACGGTGCGGGCTCGGCACCGGCACCGGAGCACCGGCGCGGCCCGGCACGGAGGCGGGCTCCCGCAGAAACACGCTCGACGGCTACGGGCGAACGCACGACCACGGGTTACACGGCGAGCTTGGGCGCCGACATCAATGATCCCGGATCCATGGCCGAACAGGCCGAAAAGGTGCACGCCGGTCCCTGGCACCAGCTCACTTCCAGCAGGCAAATGGCAGCATTCGACGGCCCGATCCATCTTATGGTTCGCCTAGCGCAGGGCCGACCATGAATATCACGCCACTATTCCAACTCGACATCAATGAACGCGAAATACTCATTAACCGCGAAACCCGGCACGTGGTACACGACGCCCACTGAAAGGGAGGGAGGTGGCGCTTCAAAAGCGAGGTGGTGCCACCGGACTGGGAGAAACCCCTCGACTGGCAGCCGGATCCGTACAGGGATGCCCACGAGGGATACACTCAGCCATACCGAGAAAACCGTCAGGAGTCACCATGGAAAGAAGAAGCCCTATGGGCGTTGGACCGATGGAGCACTCCGCCCGCGCCGGGTACCTACACCGAAAACCACTTTCGACGGCATCCCCACACAACCCGTACGCCGGGCCCGCCTGTACGAGAACGGCACCTGGCTCGCGACCGTATGGACAGACGGCAAGGATGCCGCCGGCGTTCTGTGTCCTCCCTACGACTCCGAAACCATGGAAGAAAGCCGCGCCCGAGGCCGAGCGACGAGCAAAGCCCGGCAGGCACAGAGAGAGGCCTATCGGCGCGGCGAGAGAGCGGAACACACCCTGGACCCGGCTCTGTACGCACCCGAATACGAGTTGGGGGAGGTCCAGGAAGCCGAGCGGGGGTCCTCACCGTGGCCTGAATAGGTGTGGATGACGATCGGCATTCCCCATGTGCTCGTGGGCGGTGACGCTGCAAGGTGGCCGAGATGGACTACCGGAGATCGACACACCTGCACAATCCCGCGCAGATGAACCAACTTCCGCTCGGATTTCGAAGAGCTCAGAAATCATGCCAAGAATCACTACACGACGTTGGAGTGAATGTAATGATCGGCGAGATCAGGCTCAGGCGTGGAGTGCCCGATAGGTGCAACGATTCCAAAATCGCTGTGATTTATGTCTACGCCCCCAGAGAGGGCCCACTTTCCGTCGGTCTCGTTGTCGCCGCTGAAGAGGAGCGGCACTACGAACTGGGGATCGGGGACACATTTCCCTGCCGGAACGAGACATGAGTGTGGAGAACCTTCACACCGGCGGGGACTGGCGCGTGGTGCTGCGCAAGGCCGAGTGACCGGAACCGGATTGACAGGAGGCCCCCTGCGAAGAAGCCCGATGGACACCCTGAGGAACACCGATGACCGAGGAAATGCCCGAGGAACCGACCCACCCCCGCTGGACCGACGCCGGTCTGGATCCGCGCCGTGTCGAAACACCTCAGATCACTTACCAGTCGAAGGTCACCGGGCCGGTACGCCGAGCTCAACTCACACGTGACGGGGTCTGCCTGCTCACGGTATGGACGGACGGCACAAACGCCGGAATGGCAAAGCTGCTCCATGACCCGGCCGATCGCGCAGAGCGGGTGGCACGCCGGGACGCGGCGGTCCACGCCCGCCGGGTGCAGGGCCAGGCGTACCGACGCGGCGAGGATCCCCAAGTGGTACTCGACCCGGCTCTGTACGCACCCGAATACGAGCTGGGACAGATCCAGGAAGCCGAGCGGCCGTCCTCACCATGGCTCGAATAGGGACCTGTTGAGGCTGGACCGTGCCGTCTGTGCGGACCGACTGGTGCAGACCTTCGTGGCGAGCCCGGGTTGCCTGCCGCATGTCAAAGCCGAAACGGCAGCTCCGGGTTGAGAGAAACCATCAACCCTGACCAGCAGATCCGTACCGCACTGACCACGACGGAAACATTCACCCACATTGGGAAAACCTAAGGAGTCGCAATGGACGGGAACAAGCCTTACGGGCGTTGGACCGACGGAGCACTCAATCCGGAACGGATACCTGCACCGAAAACTACTTTCGACGGCATCCCCACACAACCCGTACGCCGGGCCCGCCTGTACGAGAACGGCACCTGGGTGGCAACCATATGGACAGACGGCAAGCATGCCGCCGGCGTTCTGCCACCTCCCCATGACTCGGCAACCAGGAACGAAAGGCAGGCCCGCGGCAGAGCGACAGGAATGGCTCGGCAAGCGCAAGCAGAGGCCTATCGGCGCGGCGAGAGAGCGGAACACACCCTCGACCCCGCTCGGTACGCACCCGAATACGAGTTGGGGGAGATCCAGGAAGCCGAGCGGGCGTCCTCACCATGGCCCGAACAGGTGTGACGATCGACATCCCCTCCTCACAGGCCTCGCGGGCGGTGACGCCTGCCAGGTGACCGAAGTGAACGACCGGGGATTGACGGGCCTACATATCTCCGCCCACATGAACCAATTTCCCCTTGAATTTCGAAGAGCTCAGAAAATCATGTCAAGAATAACTACATGACGCTGGAGTGACTGGAATGATCGACGAGATCAACCTTCGACATGGAGTGCCTCAAGAACTAAACGGTGCCGCCTTTGCGGTGATTCATGTCTACGCCCCCAAAGAGGCACCACTTTCCGTCAGCCTCGTTGTCGCCGCAGAAGAGGAGCGGCACTACGACTTGGGGATCGGGGATACATTTCCCATCCGGAACGAGACATGGATGCTCGACCGCGTGGAGAACCTTCACACCGGTGGGAACTGGCGCGTGGTGCTGCGCAAGGCCGAATGAGAGTTCATCACAGCAGTTCCCCGTCGGGCGTGTGCGCCTTCGCTACGGGCGTGGCTTGACGGTAAAGGCAGAAGGCCGGGTCAGCCACTGTCTGATCCGGCCTTTGGCAACGTCTACTCCGGGGCCTCGGATCCGCTTGCGCATGCGCGGGGGCGGTATCCGCCCCCCGTGTGCAAATCACCTGTCCGACACCCCCGGAACAGCTCACGCATGCTACGTGTCACGGCCGCCGCCCGTGCAAGCCGGGACGGTGCCTCAGGCCATCGGCCCCGGCGTGCCCCGGCAACTGGGACGGGACCGCCTTGGCCGCCATCCGGGACCGTCCGGCGGTCCGCTCCCCGCTTCCGGCTGTTTCAGCCCGCTTCAGCCCTCGTCCGCCGCGCCCTCCGCGATGGCCTCGGTGACCTCCGCCGTGCGGGCGGCCTCCTCGGCCACGAAGCGTTCCGCGTCCAGCTTCTCGGCCAGTTCCTCGTCCTGCGCCATCAGCAGATCGAGATTGGAGTCGCCGAGCTCGAAGACGCCCAGGTCGAGGTAGGCGCGCTGGAGGCGCTCGCCCCACAGGCCGATGTCCTTCACGCAGGGCACGATCCGGCTGAACAGCAGCTTGCGGAAGAGGTGGAGGAACTCCGACTGCTCCGTGTACTCCTCCGCCTCCGCCGCCGGGATGCCGAAGTTCTCCAGCACCTCGGTGCCGCGGAGCCGGTCGCGCATGAGGTAGCAGCCCTCGATGACGAATTCCTCGCGCTCGCGGAGTTCGGCGTCGGTGAGCTGCCGGTAGTAGTCGCGCAGCGCCATCCGCCCGAAGGCCACGTGCCGGGCCTCGTCCTGCATGACGTAGGCGAGGATCTGCTTCGGCAGCGGCTTGTCGGTGGTGTCGCGGATCATGCCGAACGCGGCCAGGGCCAGGCCCTCGATCAGGACCTGCATCCCGAGGTAGGGCATGTCCCAGCGGGAGTCGCGCAGGGTGTCGCCCAGCAGGGACTGGAGGTTGTCGTTGATCGGGTAGAGCATCCCGATCTTCTCCTGGAGGAAGCGGCCGTAGATCTCGGCGTGCCGGGCCTCGTCCATGGTCTGGGTGGCGGAGTAGAACTTGGCGTCCAGGTCGGGGACGGACTCCACGATGCGGGCCGCGCAGATCATGGCGCCCTGCTCGCCGTGCAGGAACTGGCTGAACTGCCAGGAGCTGTAGTGCCGCCGCAGCTCGCCCTTGTCGCGTTCGGTCATCCGGTTCCAGTGCCGGGTGCCGTGCAGGGCGAGGGCCTCGTCGGGGGTGCCGAGGGGGTCGTAGGGGTCCACCTCCAGGTCCCAGTCGATCCGGCGGACGGAGTCCCACTGCTTGTCCTTGCCCTTCTGGTACAGGGCGAGCAGCCGGTCGCGCCCGTCGTCGTACTCCCAGCTGAAGCGGGCGGCGCCGGAGGCCGGCACCTGCCAGTCGGGGGTTCCAGGGTCTTTCGCGTAGAGATCGTGCGTCGTCATCGACGCCTCCTCGGCCTCGGCCTCGCGGACTCCCGTGGGGAGGGGGATGGTTGGCAGGCTCACACGTCCTCCGCGGCGGGTCAACGGGGCTTCAACAAGTCACGGCCAGGGGATTGACGTTCTTGCTGACAAGCAGTCTCATAAAGGGGTACCGCGGGTAACCCACAAGCGAGGTGGCCGACAGCATGACGATCACAACCGGGGCAGAGGCGCGGCGGGATGCTCTCGGCCTGCTCAAGGACCGGGAGAAGGTCGCCCTCCGCCTGCTCGACTCCTCCGCCAAGCACTCCTTCGACCCCGACGCCGAGCTGGACTGGGACGCCCCCTTCGAGGAGGGCCAGTGGTTCTGGCCGCCGGAGCTGGTCTCCCTCTACGACACCCCGCTCTGGAAGACGATGTCCGAGGAGCAGCGGATCGAGCTCTCCAAGCACGAGGCCTCGGCCCTGGCCTCGCTCGGCATCTGGTTCGAGATCATCCTCATGCAGCTGCTCTGCCGGCACATCTACGACAAGTCGCCGACCAGCTCGCATGTGCGCTACGCCCTCACGGAGATCGAGGACGAGTGCCGGCACTCGAAGATGTTCGCCCGGCTCATCCAGCGGAACGACACCCCCGTCTACCCGGTGTCGAAGGTCCACCACAACCTCGGCCGGCTGTTCAAGACGGTCTCCACCACGCCCGGTTCCTTCACCGCCACGCTGCTCGGCGAGGAGATCCTCGACTGGATGCAGCGGCTGACGTTCCCGGACGAGCGCATCCAGCCGCTGGTGCGCGGCGTCACCCGCATCCATGTGGTGGAGGAGGCCCGGCATGTGCGGTACGCGCGGGAGGAGCTGCGCCACCAGATGGTGAGCGCGCCGCGCTGGAGCCGTGAGTTCACCCGGCTGACCTCGGGCGAGTTCGCACGCGTCTTCTCCAAGGCCTTCATCAACCCCGAGGTCTACACGAACGTCGGCCTCGACAAGCGGGAGGCGGTGGCCCAGGTCGCGGCCAGCGGGCACCGGCGCGAGGTCATGCAGAGCGGGGCGAAGAAGCTGACGGACTTCCTGGACGACATCGGCGTGCTGCGCGGCGCGGGGCGCCGGATGTGGAAGAGCTCGGGGCTCCTGGCCTGAGCCGCGGGGGCGGGGCCGGCCGGGCGGGGCCGGCCCCGCCGGCGCGGTCGGGCTCCGCGCCCGCCCCGCTTCGTCCCCGCACCGCCCTGCCCCGCTTCGTCCCCGCACCGCCCCGACAGCATCGTCCGGGACAGCATCGTCCGGCCGCCGGTCCGGCCCCGGCGCCGCGTACCGGCGGCTCTCCGTCG
>NZ_JOID01000056.1 GCF_000719865.1 Streptomyces albus subsp. albus | reverse complement strand
CCCACACCCACACCCCCCTCCTCCACACCTGGGGACACGACCCCGACACCGCCCCCCACTGGCCCGAACTCCACCAAAACCTCCCCACCGTCCGAGCCCACCTCGAACAACTCCTCGCCCCCGGCAGCCACTCCACCCCCTACATCGGCCACCTCGACAACACCCCCATGAGCTACTGGGAGCTCTACCGCGCCGACCTCGACCCCCTCGCCCACCACTACCCCGCGAAACCCCACGACGCCGGACTCCACCTCCTCCTCGGCCCACCCCACTACCGCGGCCGCGGCCTCGGCCCCCACCTCATCCGCGCCGTCTCCGACCACCAACTCACCACCGACCCCCGAGCCACCCGCGCCATCGCCGAACCCGACACCCGCAACACCCGCTCCCTCCACGCCTTCCAGCGCGCCGGATACCACCCCGCCGGCGAACTCCACCTCCCGGACAAAACAGCCGTCCTCATGATCCGGGAACGCCCCGCCGACACCCCGCACAACAACTCCGAAGCCACCCACGACAGACCGCGAAACGCTCATCGGAGCAGCACCCCGCACTTTTAACGAATGGTCAGCAGGCCTTCACCGAAAGCTTGACCAGCGGTCACCACAAGCCAAATCAGCTACCCACCGGTACGTCATAAGGTCGACCCCATGCGCCGAGCGAAAATCGTCTGCACACTGGGCCCCGCCACAGACTCATACGACCAGATCAAAGCCCTCATCGACGCCGGAATGAACGTCGCCCGCCTCAACCTCAGCCACGGCACCCACGCCGAACACGAAAACCGCTACCACCACATCCGCAAAGCAGCCGACGAAACCGGACGCAGCGTCGGAATCCTCGCAGACCTCCAAGGCCCCAAAATCCGCCTCGGCCGCTTCCGCGAAGGCCCCGTCCTCCTCGAACGCGGCGACGAATTCACCATCACCACCGACGACATCCCCGGCGACCAGCACACCGCCTCCACCACCTACACCGGACTCGCCGCCGACGTCAGCCGCGGCGAACGCATCCTCATCGACGACGGCCGCGTCACCCTCGAAGTCACCAACGTCGAAGGACCCCGCGTCCACACCATCGTCATCGAAGGCGGCCTCATCTCCGACCACAAAGGAATCAACCTCCCCGGCGTCGCCGTCTCCGTCCCCGCCCTCTCCACCAAAGACATCGAAGACCTCCGCTGGGCCCTCCGCACCGGCGCCGACATGATCGCCCTCTCCTTCGTCCGCAACGCCCACGACGCCGACGACGTCCACCGCGTCATGAAAGAAGAAGGCCGCCGCATCCCCGTCATCGCCAAAATCGAAAAACCCCAGGCCGTCCACAACCTCGAAGAAATCGTCGCCGCCTTCGACGGCATCATGATCGCCCGCGGCGACCTCGGCGTCGAAATGCCCCTCGAAACCGTCCCCATGGTCCAAAAACGCGCCGTCAAACTCACCCGACGCAACGCCAAACCCGTCATCGTCGCCACCCAAATGCTCGACTCCATGGTCGACGCATCCCGCCCCACCCGCGCCGAAGCCAGCGACGTCGCCAACGCCGTCATGGACGGCACCGACGCCGTCATGCTCTCCGGCGAAACCAGCGTCGGCAAACACCCCGCCCAAACCGTCCGCACCATGTCCCGCATCGTCCAAGCCGCCGAGGAAAACCTCCTCGCCCAAGGCCTCCCACCCCTCGTCACCACCCACAAACCCCGCACCCAGGCCGGCTCCGTCGCCCGCGCCGCCGCCGAACTCGGCGACTTCCTCGACGCCACCCACCTCGTCGCCTGCACCCAATCCGGCGACACCGCACGCCGCCTCTCCCGCTACCGCTCACCCATCCCCCTGCTCGCCTTCACCCCCGACCCCGCCACCCGCGCCCAACTCAGCCTCACCTGGGGCGTCGAAACCTTCCTCACCCCCAAGGCCGGCTCGACGGACGAGATGATCGCCCAGGTCGACGCGGAACTCCGGCGCATCGGCCGCTGCCGGGAAGGCGACATCGTCGTCATCACCGCCGGCTCCCCGCCCGGCGTCCCCGGCACGACGAATCTGGTCCGCGTCCACCGCACCGGCGAGGACGCCGCCGCCACGGCGTGACGCTGCCCGGCGCCGACGCGCCCCGCGCAGACGCGGCGCGACGCGGCGCCCGGCCGGGAACGGGCTCAGTGCTTGGGCCCGATGTGCTCGTCCATGAGCGCCACATCAGCCCGCCGCGCGACGGAGATGTTGAACGGCTTGCCACCCCGGGTGCAGTGCGTCCAGGTGATCCCGAGCCGGTCGAGGGTGTCCGTGTAGAGCTGCCGGATGTCGTCGGATGTGTTGGTGAAGAAATACCGGGGATATTCATACCGCTTCCGCTCACCGCGGACGACTTTGGTCGTCCAGTTGGTGACCCGGCAGCCATCGGAATGCACCAGACCGCACAGAAATTCCCAGGGGTGGGCGTCGACGATCTCTTGCTGCCATGCTTCGAGGGCGATGGCGCGCTCGTGCTTCTTTCCCGGCCCGTGCTGCGGGAAAAGGCAGACCCAGTGCTTCGTGAACGACTTCACTTCCACACAGCCGTTTCTGTAACGGCGCCGCACTCGGGGGTGCGCCATGACGTCTCGCATAGCCTTCTCGGCTTCATCAACGAGCCCTGTCCAGGACGCGGTACAGAAGATTGACAAATGGTGCTGCTTTTTCCTGGAGACGATGTGCCCGTCGCCAAGGTAGAGGCCCAACAGGTACGAGTAGGCCTCGTGATCGACGGGTTCCCCTGTGCAGCGAGGGCAGTCGGATGTTCTTTGCGGGGAGGGCTCGCCGCGCTTTTTGCGGTCCTCGTGCCGCCACCAGCTGACCGTTCCGAGAGGGGCGCCGAGTTTCTTTGCCACGACGTGGTTGGGCACGCCGCTCCGCATGAGATCGACAGCTTCTTGCCTGACCGATGATGCGTATTTGCTCACTCACCCAGCGTCGCACCTTCCTTCGCCGGAAGAGTGGAACGGGAGTTTTTTCACGCGAATGGTGAATTCCGCTTAAATGTGGTGCCGGGTGCGGGACTCGAACCCGCACGCCCTTTCAGGCAAAGGCTTTTGAGGCCTCCGTGTCTACCATTCCACCAACCCGGCCGGACAGCACGGACAGCTTACCCTGTGGGACCGGACGACGTCCCACAGGTAGGCTCAGGGAGCACTACCTGCCTGGAACGAGGAGACCCGTGAGCGCCGCCGAGCCCGAGCAGCCCGTTGCCGACGAGCAGTCGCACGTCCCGCCGACCACCACCCGTGTGGTCATCGCCGAGGACGAGGCTCTGATCCGTCTGGATCTCAAAGAGATGCTGGAGGAAGAGGGCTACTCGGTCGTGGGAGAGGCCGGGGACGGCGAGAAGGCCGTGGAGCTGGCCCGTGAGCACCGGCCGGATCTGGTCATTCTCGATGTGAAGATGCCGGTGCTGGACGGGATCTCGGCGGCGGAGCAGATCGCGGCGGAGAGTATCGCGCCGGTGTTGATGCTGACGGCGTTCTCGCAGCGGGAGCTGGTGGAGCGGGCGCGGGATGCCGGGGCGATGGCGTATCTGGTGAAGCCGTTCAGCAAGAGTGATGTGGTGCCGGCGATCGAGATGGCGGTGTCGCGGTTCACGCAGTTGAAGGCGCTGGAGTCGGAGGTCGCGGATCTCACGCAGCGTCTGGAGACGCGGAAGCTGGTGGACCGGGCGAAGAGTGTGCTGCAGACGCAGTACGGGTTGTCGGAGCCGGCGGCGTTCCGGTGGATTCAGAAGACGTCGATGGACCGGCGGTTGTCGATGCAGCAGGTGGCGGAGGCGATCATCGAGGACGCCGAGGAGAAGCGGCAGCAGCAGCAACAGGAGCAGCAGGGTTGAGTGTTGCTCCCCGTGCGGCTGTTGGCCGTGCGGGGAGATGTGGACGGTGAAGGGGCCCGCGGCCGGTTCGGCTGCGGGCCCCTTCTGTGTGTGGTGCGGGTGTGGGGGGTGGTGGGTCAGTCTTCGCCGAGGTAGGCCTTGCGGACGGATTCGTCGACGAGGAGGTCCTGTCCGGTGCCGGAGAGGACGATCTTGCCGATTTCCATGACGTGGCCCTGGTCGGCGAGGGAGAGGGCGGCCTGCGCGTTTTGTTCGACGAGCAGGATGGTGGTGCCCTGTTCCTTGAGTTCGCTGATGGTTTCCATGATCTTCTGCATCATGATGGGGGAGAGGCCCATGGAGGGTTCGTCCAGCATGAGCAGTTTGGGCTGGGACATGAGGGCGCGGCCCATGGCGAGCATTTGCTGTTCGCCGCCGGAGAGGGTGCCGGCGGGTTGTTTGCGGCGTTCGCCGAGGATGGGGAAGCGCTCGTAGGCGCGTTCGATGTCTTGGGCGATGCCGGCGGTGTCGCGGCGGAGGAAGGCTCCGAGTTGGAGGTTTTCCGCGATGGTGAGCCGGGGGAAGATGTGGCGTCCCTCGGGGGAGTGGGCGAGTCCGAGTTCGACGATTTTGTGTGCGGGGACGCCGTTGAGCGGTCTGCCGTCGAACATGATCTTGCCGCTGAGGGGTTTGAGCAGTCCGGAGAGGGTGCGCAGTGTCGTCGTTTTACCGGCGCCGTTGGTGCCGATGAGGGTGACGATCTGGCCGGCTTCGACGCTGAAGGAGATTCCTTTGACGGCTTCGATTTTGCCGTAGGCGACCCGCAGGTCCTCGACTTCGAGCAGTGCGGTCATGCCTTTTCTTCTCCCTTGGTGCCGGTGCCGCCCGGGGTGTCGTTGGTGCTGGTTCCGGGGGTGTCCGTTTCCGCCTGTGGTGTTTCCGTTTCGGCGGTGGTGTGTCCGGCGTGTGCTTCGGCTGCTGCGACTTCGGCGGCTTCTTCGGCGCCGGGGGCGCCTTCGTAGGGGGTGCCGAGGTAGGCGGCGACGACGCGTTCGTCGCTTTGGACGACGGCGGGGGTTCCTTCGACGAGTTTTTTGCCCTGGACGAGGACGGCGACGCGGTCGCAGAGGTTGAAGATGAACCGCATGTCGTGCTCGATGACGAGGACGGCGATGCCCTGGTCGCGGACGGCGAAGACGAGTTCCTGGGTGGCCATCGTCTCTTGGGGGTTCATGCCCGCGGTGGGTTCGTCGAGGAGGAGGAGTCCGGGGTCGCTGGCGAGGGCGCGGGCGATTTCGAGCTTGCGCTGTTCGCCGTAGGGGAGGTTGCGGGCGAGGTGGTCTCGTTTGGCGGCGAGGCCGGTGAATTCGAGGAGTTCCATGGCCCGGGCTTCGGATTCGCGTTCCGCTTTCTTGAAGCGGGGGCCGCGGATGAGGGCGGAGAAGAGTCCTTCTTTGGTGCGGGTGTGGCGGCCGACGAGGACGTTCTCCAGGACGGTCATGTTGGGGAAGAGCCGGATGTTCTGGAAGGTGCGGGCGATGCCGGCCTGGGTGACGAGGTGGGAGCGGTGGGGGAGGACTTTGCCCTTGTAGGCGACGGTTCCCTCGGTGGGGATGTAGAGGCCGGTGAGGCAGTTGAAGAAGGTGGTTTTGCCGGCGCCGTTGGGGCCGATGAGGCCGACGATCTCGCCGCTGTTGACGGTGAGGGCGACGTTGTCGACGGCGGTGAGGCCGCCGAAGCGCATGGTGACGCCGGTGGCTTCGAGCACGGGGCTCGTGGGGGCCGCGCCGGGGGTGGGGGCGGCGGGTGTGGTGGTGTCGGTGGTCATGTCGTCAGGCCTCCGCCTTGCCGAGGCCGGCGGTGCCGCCGGGTGGGGTGCCGTTGCCGTTGGTGGTGTTGCGGGTGCCGGTTTCCGTACCGGTGCCGTCTCCGTTGCCGTTGCCGTTGCCGTTGGTGTCCGTCAGGACGGTCGCGTCGGGCACGTCGAGTTGTCCGGTCTCGTGGAATTCCAGTTGTTTTCTGCGGTCGGCGACGAGGCCCTCGGGGCGGAAGCGCATGAGGAGGACGAGTGCGAGGCCGAAGAAGAGGAGCTGGTATTCGCCGATGAACTGGAGTTTGGCCGGGATGAGGAAGAGGAGCGCGGCGCCGATGAGGGGTCCGCCGACGGTTCCCATGCCGCCGAGGATGACGGCGGCGAGGAGGAAGGCGGAGTTGGGGGGTACGGCTTCGACGAATTTGTACTGTTCGGGGTCGATGGAGGAGACGGCGTGTGCCTGGACGGTGCCGGCGAGTCCGGCGAGGGTGGCGCCGAGGGCGAAGGCGATGAGTTTGAAGCGGAAGGCGTTGATGCCCATGGCGCGGGCGGCGGTTTCGTCTTCGCGGATGGCGACCCAGGCGCGGCCGATGCGGGAGGCGTCGGAGCGGCGGAAGACGGAGACGACGATGACGGTGACGAGCAGCATCAGCCAGAAGTAGTTGGCCGACCGGGTGAAGTCGAATCCGAGGAAGCTGTGGGATTCGCCGAAGTTGAATCCGAGGATTTCGAGGTCGGGGATCTGGGGGATGCCGGTGGAGCCGTTGGTGACGGCGGGTCCGGAGATGCCGTCGAGGTTTTGCATGCCGATGCGGAAGATTTCGCCGAAGCCGAGGGTGACGATGGCGAGGTAGTCGCCGCGGAGGCGGAGGGTGGGGGCGCCGATGAGGACGCCGAAGATGAGGGAGACGAGGGCTCCGGTGAGGACGGCGGCCCAGAAGGGGAATTGGATGCCGAGGCTGGAGAAGGGGGAGCCGGAGACGAGTGCGGCGGTGTAGGCGCCGACGCCGAGGAAGGCGACGTAGCCGAGGTCGAGGAGGCCGGCGAGGCCGACGACGACGTTCAGTCCGAGGGCGACGGTCGCGAAGATGAGGATGTTCGCGGCGATGGAGGTGAATTGGTTGTCGCTCTGGAGGAAGGGGAATGCGGCGGCGGCGACGAAGGCGGCGGCGATGGAGATGTTGCGGTGGCGTGCGGTGAGTCGGCTGACGCGGCGGATGAGGCCGGCTTTGGAGAGGGCGGGTACGGCGAGGCCGGTGAGGAGGAGGAAGCCGATGAAGAGTTCGCCGTATTCGGTGGCGATGCCGTAGGTGAAGACGTAGAGGAGGACGGCGAAGGCGGCGGCGATGAGGAGGATCTCGGCCCAGGAGGGGAGGTCCTTGGCGCGGCCGGGTGCCGGTGCCTTCATGGTGTGGCGGAGCCGCTGGAGGGGGGTTGCGGCGGGTCCCTCGGGGCCGGTGGGGGTGTCGGCGGGGAGGCCGAGGGCTGCTGCGGCGGTGAGGAGGGAGGCGAGGGCGGCGAGCCAGCCGCCGGGTTCGAGGTTGACGAGGCCGCCGAGGGTGACGGTGATGGCGGCGATGGCGTACCAGGTGGTGGCGAGGGTGCCGAGGGCGAGGAGGAGGACGGGGCTGTTGGTGCCGCCGGGGGTGAGCCAGCGGAGGCCGCGGATGCCGTGTCCGGAGAGGAGGAAGAGGAGGGTGAGGAGGGAGCCGGTGAGGGTGAGGACTTGGAGGCCGCCGGGGTAGCCGGTGACGGTGAGGTTGCCGGGGAAGGCGGCGGTCCAGGTCCAGGCGAGGAAGGTGCTGGCGAGGGTGAGGGCGGCTCCGGCGGCGGTGCCGATGCGGGCGGCGCCGGCGGGGAGGGGGAGGGTGCCCGGGGTGGTGGCCGGGGCGGTGGTCTTGGGGGTGGTGTGCGTTGTGGTCATGGTGTTCACGCCCTGTCCGCGACGCGTTCGCCGAGCAGGCCTTGTGGCCGTAGCAGCAGGACGAGGATGAGGAGGACGAAGGCCCAGACGTCCTTCCAGGCGCCGCCGCCGAAGAGTTCCATGCCGGGGATGAATTCGATGTAGGCGGTGGCCATGGCTTCGGAGAGGCCGAGGACGAGTCCGCCGATCATGGCGCCGTAGATGTTGCCGATGCCGCCGAGGACGGCGGCGGTGAAGGCTTTGAGTCCGGCGATGAAGCCCATTTTGAATTCGACCTGGCCGTATTTGAGGCCGTGGGCGATGGCGGCGATGGCGGCGAAGGCGGCGCCGATGGCGAAGGCGGTGACGATGATGCGGTCGGTGTTGATGCCCATGAGTTTGGCGGTGTCGGGGTCCTGCGAGGTGGCCTGCATGGCGCGGCCGGTGCGGGACTTGGCGACGAAGAGCGCCAGGGTGATCATGCAGATGGGGGCGGCGGCGATGAGGAAGAGTTCGCCGCGCTGGACGGAGAAGGCTCCGAGGTCGATGGGGCCGCCGTCGAACTGGGGGAAGGGGCGGGCTTTCTTGGCGTCGGGGTAGAAGGCCCAGATCGCCTGCTGGAGGGCGATGGAGAGGCCGATGGCGGTGATGAGGGGGGCGAGGCGGGGTCCGCCGCGCAGCGGGCGGTAGGCGAACCGTTCCGCTCCGACTCCGACGAGGACGGAGGCCAGCATGCCCATGAGGAGCATGAGCGGCAGGGCCAGGGCGATGGAGGTTCCGTCGGGGAGGAGGAGCCAGGCGGTGAGGGCTCCGAATCCGCCGATCATGAAGATCTCGCCGTGGGCGAAGTTGATGAGCTGGACTATGCCGTAGACCATGGTGTACCCGATGGCGATCAAGCCGTACATCGCACCGAGGATCAGGCCGTTGGCAAGCTGCTGCGGCAGATCGTGCACCGCTGGGCCTCCGAGTATGGGTGGTGGATACGGCTGCGCGGGGGCGCTGGTGGCGCCCCCGCGCAGCTGTAGTGGAGCTTCGGGTGGGCGGGTGTGCCCGGGGGGATCAGCCCTGGTATTCGCCGGTCTTGACGACGGTGTGCTCGCCGTCCTTGACCTGGTAGAGGGAGAGCTGCTTGTTGGTGGTGTCGCCGTATTCGTCGAAGGCGACGGCGCCGCTGACGCCTTCGAAGGAGACGTCCTGGACGGCCTTGACGACTTCGCTGCGGGCCTTGTTCATGTCTTCGGGGAGCTTGCCGTCGTTGTTCTCGGCGACGGCCTTGACGGCCTGGATGATGGCCCAGACGCTGTCGTAGGCGTAGCCGCCGTAGGCCTCGTAGGGCAGGTCGTAGCCGGCGGCCTCGTAGTCCTTCATGAAGGCTTTGGCGGTGTCGAGGGTTTCGAGGGGGGCGCCGACGGAGCTGGCGAAGTCGCCTTCGGCGTTCTTCTTGGCGAGCTTGATGTATTCGCCGCTGAAGAGGGCGTCGCCGCCGACGACGGGGATCTTGGCTCCGGCCTTCTTGATCTGGTCGGAGAGGGGGGCGCCGGCCGGGTATTCGCCGCCGTAGTAGACGAAGTCGGCGTCGGAGTTGCTGACCTTGGTGGCGATGGCGGAGAAGTCGGTGTCTTCGGGGTTGACGTGGTCGGTGCCGACGACCTTGCCGCCGAGCTTGACGAATTCGTCCTTGAAGGTGCCCGCGAGGCCGGCTCCGTAGGTCTTCTTGTCGTCGATGACGAAGACCTTCTTGAGCTTCTTCTCTTCGTACATGTACTGGGCGGCGTAGGGGCCCTGTACGGCGTCGGTGGTGGAGGTGCGGAAGTAGGTCTTGAAGGGGCGGACCTTCTTGCCGCTGCGCCAGTCCTTGCCCTGGGTGAGTTCGGGGGCGGTGTTGGCGGGGGATATGAGGGCCATGTCGGCGTTGTCGAACGCCTTCTGCATGGGCGGGGCGACGTTGGAGTTCAGCGGGCCGATGGAGGCGATGGCCTGCTTGTTGTCGATGATGCGGTTGGCGTTCTGCTGGCCGGTGCCGGGCTGGGCTACGTCGTCGAGGGCGAGGATCTTGAAGGTGACGCCGTCGACTTCTTTGTTCTTGTTGGCGATCTTGGTGGCGAGTTCGGCGGAGTTCTTGATGCCCTGGCCGAGGGCGGAGAGCTTGCCGGAGAGCGGGGCGTCGACGCCGATGACGACGGTGGTGTTGCCGTCGTTCCCGCCTCCCGCGCTGTCGTCGCGTGAGCCGCAGGCCGTGAGTGTGAGTGCCCCCGCGGTGACCGCGGTGGTGATGATGATCAAGGAACGTTGACGCACGTTCTGTCCTTTCCCCTGGCGCGGCCTTCTCGCCTGAGTGGGCCGTGTGCGTTGCCGGGCGGGGGCAGTGCGCTTGGTGGGCATTGCGGTGTCGCACCCGGCGGCGCGGTAACTGGCGGTGAATATATGGGGATGAGCTACGGCCGGGCAGAGGGCTGGAGAGGATGTGACTCTCTTGTTATGCCCGGTGTGTCTTCGGGGGTCGGTGTGGGGGGTGTGCGGGCTGCCGGTGGGGGGCCGCTCGGGCAGCGGACGGCGCGGAGGCGGTGATTCCGCAGTTCGGCCGGTGGATTGACGGGCCGGGTGGCGGTGAGGAGTCCGCATATCGTGCACGCGGTCGGGAGGAGGGGCCGGTGGTGTGGGGTGGTCGCGGTCCGGCGGGGAACCGTACGGCTCGAACGTTACGCAGTGTTACGACTGGGTGAGTGGACCGGACGTTTCGGACACGGTCTGTGGAGGACCGGGGGACCGGAGGGCCGCGGGAGGGGCGGGGGTGGCGGAACCGGTGCCTGCGCCGAAAATCGGTGCGGCGGCTGGCGGCTGGCGGCTGGCGGCGGGCGCCGGGGCGTGGCGCGCGGTGGCGGCGCGGCCGGCCCGGTGTCCGGGCGGGAAGGGGACGGACGGTCGCCGCGGCGCGGGGGCGGGCCGGGTGCCGTCGTCCCCGGCCGGTGGGGACGGCCGGGGACGGGCGGAGCGGGAGGGGGATGGCGCGGGCCGGCGGGGCGGATGGTTCGCGCCGGCCGGAGGGCCGGCGTCAGCTGGCGGGGGCGCCCTTGAGCAGGCAGGTGAGCCGGGCGCTGCAGACCCTCTTGCCGTCCTCGTCGGTGATGACGGTCTCGTAGGTCGCGGTGGTGCGGCCGCGGTGGACGGGGGTGGCGACGCCGGTGACGATGCCGGAGCGGACGCCCCGGTGGTGGGTGCAGTTGAGGTCGACGCCGACGGCGAGTTTGCGGGTGCCGCCGTGGAGCATGGCGCCGATGGAGCCCAGGGTTTCGGCGAGGACGGCGGAGGCGCCGCCGTGCAGCAGGCCGTAGGGCTGGGTGTTGCCCTCGACGGGGAGGGTGCCGACGACTCGCTCGGGGGAGGCTTCGCGGATCTCCAGGCCCATGCGCGCGCCGAGGTGCCCGGCGGAGAACAGGGTGGTGAGGTCGATGCCGAGGCCGGCGTACTCGTCCAGGATCTCCTGGGGGAAGGTGATCTTGCTCTGCTCACCCATGGGGCGCGGCTCCGGTTCTCTGAGGGGCCCGGCCAGGGGGTTTCTCCGGCCGGTGTGGTGTGCACCGTCCTATCAGGACTGCCGGGTGGGCGCTGTGCCGGGGATCACGGGCGGGCGGGGTGGCCGTCGCGTTCTCCGGCCGGCGGGGTGGGTTCGAGGCGGATGACGACGGATTTGCTGGCGGGGGTGTTGCTGGTGTCGGCGGTGGCGTCGAGGGGGACGAGGACGTTCGTCTCGGGGTAGTAGGCGGCGGCGCAGCCGCGGGCGGTGGGGTAGTGGACCACGCGGAAGCCGGGGGCGCGGCGTTCGGTGCCGTCGGTCCATTCGCCGACGAGGTCGGCGTAGGAGCCGTCGGGGAAGCCGAGGGTGCGGGCGTCGTCGGGGTGGACGAGGACGACGCGGCGGCCGCCCTTGATGCCGCGGTAGCGGTCGTCGAGTCCGTAGATGGTGGTGTTGTACTGGTCGTGGGAGCGGAGGGTCTGCAGCAGCAGCCGGCCCTCGGGTACGCGGGGGTGGGTGAGGGGGGCGGCGGTGAAGTTGGCCTTGCCGGTGGCGGTGGGGAAGCGGCGGTTGTCGCGCGGGGCGTGCGGCAGGGTGAAGCCGCCGGGCCGGGAGACCTTGGCTTCGAAGTCCTCGAAGCCGGGGACGACGCGGGAGATCCGGTCGCGGATGAGCCGGTAGTCCTGTTCGAAGTCTTCCCAGGGTGTGCGGCTGCGGGTGCCGAGGACGCGGCGGGCGAGGCGGCAGACGATGGCGGGTTCGGAGAGCAGGTGGGGGCTCGCGGGTTCGAGGCGGCCGCGGGAGGCGTGCACCATGCCCATGGAGTCCTCGACGGTGACGAACTGTTCGCCGCTCGCCTGGTGGTCGCGTTCGGTGCGGCCGAGGGTGGGGAGGATCAGGGCCCGGGCGCCGGTGACGACGTGCGAGCGGTTGAGTTTGGTGGAGACGTGGACGGTGAGCCGGGCGCGGCGCATCGCGGCTTCGGTGACGTCGGTGTCGGGTGAGGCGGAGACGAAGTTGCCGCCCATGGCGAAGAAGACCTTGGCGGTGCCGTCGCGGAGGGCGCGGATGGAGCGGACGACGTCGTAGCCGTGGTGGCGCGGGGGTGTGAAGCCGAATTCCTTTTCCAGGGCGTCGAGGAAGGCGGGGGCGGGGCGTTCGAAGATGCCCATGGTGCGGTCGCCCTGGACGTTGCTGTGGCCGCGGACGGGGCAGACGCCGGCGCCGGGGCGGCCGATGTTGCCGCGCAGCAGCAGGAAGTTGACGATTTCGCGGATGGTGGGGACGGAGTGCTTGTGCTGGGTGAGGCCCATGGCCCAGCAGACGATGATGCTCCGGGCGTCGAGGACCATCCGCAGCGCGGCGTCGATGGCGGCGCGGTCGAGGCCGGTGGCGCGCAGGATGTCGTCCCAGTCGGCGGAGCGTGCGGTGGCGGCGAACTCTTCGTAGCCGTGGGTGTGTTCGCGGATGAAGGCGTCGTCGACGGGGGCGGGGCCGGTGCGGGGGGCGCCGGCCGGGGTGCCGGCCGCGGTGGTGTCGGCGGCTTCGAGGAGGAGCCGGTTGAGGGCGCGGAAGAGGGCCTGGTCGCCGCCGATGCGGATCTGCAGGAAGAGGTCGGTGAGGGGGGTGCCGCGGCCGGCGAGGCCGCGGGCGGTCTGCGGGTTCCGGAACCGTTCCATGCCGGCTTCGGGCAGCGGGTTGACGGTGATGATGCGGGCGCCGGCGGCCTTGGCCTGTTCGAGGGCGGTGAGCATGCGGGGGTGGTTGGTGCCCGGGTTCTGGCCGGCGACGATGATGAGGTCGGCCCGGTGGAGGTCGTCGAGGAGGACGCTGCCCTTGCCGACGCCGAGGGTCTCGGTGAGCGCGGAGCCCGAGGACTCGTGGCAGAGGTTGGAGCAGTCGGGCAGGTTGTTGGTGCCGAACTCGCGGGCGAAGAGCTGGTAGAGGAACGCCGCCTCGTTGCTGGTGCGCCCGGAGGTGTAGAAGACGGCTTCGTCGGGGGTGGAGAGGGCGCCCAGTTCCTCGGCGATGATGTCGAACGCGCGCTCCCAGGGCACGGGTTCGTAGTGGGTGGCGCCCTCGGGGAGGTACATCGGCTGGGTGATCCTGCCCTGCTGGCCGAGCCAGTAGCCGCTGCGGCCGGCGAGGGAGGCGACGGAGTGGGCGGCGAAGAAGTCGGGGGTGACGCGGCGCAGCGTCGCCTCCTCGGCGACGGCCTTGGCGCCGTTCTCGCAGAATTCGGCGGTGTGCCGCTTGTCGCCCTCGGGCCAGGCGCAGCCGGGGCAGTCGAAGCCGTCCTTCTGGTTGACCTTGAGGAGGGTGAGGGCGGTGCGGCGGACGCCCATCTGCTGTCCGGCCATGCGCAGGGTGCGGCCGACGGCGGGCAGCCCGGCGGCGGCGCGGGGCGGGGGTCCGACCTCGGGCGCGTCCTGGACCGGGTCGCTTGCGGGCGGCTTGCCTGCCATGGCTTCTCCCTCGGGCTGGCTCCCTCGCGGGCGGCGGGTGTGTGCGGTCGATCCTCCCACGGGGTGCGGACAGGGGGGCCGGTGCGGCGG
>NZ_JOID01000055.1 GCF_000719865.1 Streptomyces albus subsp. albus | reverse complement strand
GCATCCGGATCCACCAAGATCCGCGACACCCGCGCACCGGTGACAATCCGCGCACCCGCCACACAGGCCTCCGGCAGCACCGACAACTGCACACTCTGCACCGGAACCGCAGGGGTGAGAAACGGCCAACTTCCCTGCACGGCAACGGATCGCGCACGGTCACGGCCCCGCCCACTGCTACCGTCACCCATTGATTGATCACGGACGGTGGAGAGACCGTCACGGGCGCAAAGGGGAAGCACACGCCATGCGTGCACGCGCGGTCATGGGAACGATTCTGCTGGCAGCCATCTCACTGACCGGGTGCGGCGGTGAGGACGGTGGCCGAGGGAACGACAAGAACGGTGCCCCGGCCCCCTCCCACCAGGACAAACCGCTCGCCGAGCTGGACGTGCCGGCCGCCTACGACGCGGGCAAGGGGTGGGACGAGACGTTGACCTGGCTGCCCGAGGCGGTGGAAACCCTGCCGGTGACAGCGGCACCCCGCACGGGCGGCATCGCCCTCCTGCACGCGGCCCCCGACGGCTACACGGTAAAGGTGCGGGCCGCCGACACCGGCCGCGTCCGCTGGACGTCCGCGCCGTGGGATCCGCCGACGCCGCTGGAGGACGCGGCCGGTGACCCGGCGCGAGGGGATGCGACAGAGATCCCCGACGTGATCGCCGTCGAGCAGGACGGGCGCGAGTACATCGTCGCCTACGGCCACGGGCTGCGGGGCAAGGACGAACTGCACGAGGGCACAGAGGTGGTGGGTCTCGCGGTGTATGCCGCCGACGCCACCGGTACGGCGGTGAAGCCGTTGCGGCAGATCGAGGTACCCGTGACGGCGAACCCCGGAGAGGTGCACCTGAGCACCGCGGGCGGCCGGCTGCTGGTCGGCTGGGACGAGGACGGCCCGTACCCACTGCTGTCCGCCGCGGTCGACCTGGCCACGGGCAAGACGGTCACCTACGACGACACCGACGCCCTCCTGCCCCAGTGCGCCGAGGCCGAGATGTGCTCGCGGAGCCGGGTGATGGCGGCCACCGCCCAAGGCCCCCTGGTCGGTATGGGCGACGGAGGCTTCGGCATGCCGGGCCGCTGGTTCAGTGACACCGTCCGCCCGGACGGCGTACCCGCGCGGCTGGGCATCTACAAGCAGTGGAACGGCACGGTGTACGGCGCCAACGACGGTCTGCTGCTCGCCCATTGGGAGGCCGTCGACGAGCGCGGCTCGGACACCGATCCGGTGTGGTCCGTGCACGATGTCCGCACGGGAGCGCTCAAGGCGACCTCGACCTGCGGATACGACCCCAAGGACGACAGGGGATGGCACGACTCCGGTGCGGAGCGCGAGCATTCCGTGGTCACCTCACTCGACGGCCGTTATCTCGCCGCCGGCCCGGTCGCCTTCGACCTGCGGAAGGAGAAAGGCATCTGTCTGGCGGGGGACGGCGACCGCAAGTCGGTCGCCCTCGTCTCGATCCACGACGACGGGACGGCGTACGGCTCGGTCGAGAAGAACACGTCCACCGAGGGCACCCCTCCGGTCATCGCCCAGGTCGACCTCACCGCAGGCCTCGATTCGGCCAAGGTCCTGGGCACTGGAACCGATGTGCCCTTCGCGACCGGCCTGAGAGGTGCGGGGCTCTTCCTGCACCGCGGCGATGACCTGAGCCTCCGGGTGTCACTGCGCCGCGAACGCTGACGCACTGGCGGGGCATCGCGGCAGATCCGCGCCGGCTGATCATCGCCCGGACCAGAGACCGGAGCGACCAGCGCATCGGGAGGCGAGCCGCCCCGGACGCCCGCCGGCGGGCAGGAGCCCGGCCCGTCGCCGGACGGGCCGGTCGCGACCGTTGGGAGGGCGGCGTGGCGTCCACGGCCAGAGCGTGAGGTCATGCGCTCGGCCATCGCCACCCGGGACAGACGATCCCTCAGAAGGCGAGTGGCGGCCGTCTTCGTCGTCTACGTAAAGTGTGGGTCATGGGGGCGGATTCTTCTTTGATCCAGAGTTTGCGCACGGCAGTTGAGGCGGCGCCCGGTGATGTCCCGCTGCGTCTGCATCTCGCGGAGATGCTGCTGGCCGCGGGGCAGTCCGACGCGGCGGTCGCCGAGGTGGCGGCCGCGCTGCAGCACGCGCCGGGTGACGCGCAGGCCCGTCAGCTCATGGCCCGCGCCATGGGCGCGCCGGCACCAGCGCCGGCCCCGGCGCCGGGGCCCGCCACGGAGCCCGGATCCGCGCCGGAGCCCGCGCAGGGCGCGGCGTCCGCCGCCGGCCCTGAGGCGCGGGAGGGTTTCGACTGGCAGGCGGCGGAGGACCAGGTCGGTGATGTCGTCCCGCCCCGGTTCGTCGAGGCTCCGCTCACCGTCGACGGCAGTGGTGACCCGGGGGATGCCTCCGCCTGGGACGTGGACGCGCCCGGCGCCGCGCGGCTCGCGGACGTCGGTGGGATGCAGGAGGTCAAGGACCGTCTCGAGGCCGCGTTCCTCGCGCCGCTGCGCAATCCCGAGCTGCGGAAGCTGTACGGCAAGAGCCTGCGCGGCGGGCTGCTGCTGTACGGGCCGCCCGGCTGCGGCAAGACCTTCATCGCCCGCGCCGTCGCCGGCGAACTCGGCGCGAGTTTCCTGTCGGTGTCGGTCAGCGATGTGCTCGACATGTGGATCGGCAACTCCGAGCGCAATATGCACGAGGTCTTCCAGGTCGCACGGCGTCAGGCGCCGTGCGTGGTGTTCCTGGACGAGCTGGACGCGCTGGGTGCCAAGCGCAGCCGCACCCACCACAGCGGCATGCGCAACACCGTCAACCAGTTGCTGACCGAGCTGGACGGCATCGACCCGGGCGCGAACGAGGGCGTCTTCGTACTGGCTGCCACCAACGTCCCCTGGGACGTGGACATCGCCCTGCGCCGCCCGGGGCGTCTGGACCGGACGCTGCTGGTGCTGCCTCCCGACGCCCCGGCGCGCGAGGCGATCCTCCGGTACCACCTGCGCGACCGGCCGATCGAGGCGGTCGACGTGGGCAAGCTGGCCAAGGTCACCGAAGGGCTGTCCGGCGCGGACCTGGCGCATCTGTGCGAAGCGGCCGCGGAGAGCGCGCTGCTGGACTCCGCCCGCACCGGGACCGTCCGGATGATCGGCATGAAGGACCTGCTGACCGCGGCGAAGGCCGTCGTGCCGTCCACCGAGCCGTGGTTCGCCGCCGCCCGCAACGTGGCGATGTTCGCGAACGAGGGCGGGATGTACGACGACCTGGTCGCCTACCTGAAGCGGAAGCGCAAGCTGTGAGCCTCCACCCGCTGACCCAGCAGGCCGGCGCGCTGATCGAGCTCGGGCGGTACGAGGACGCGAAGTCGCTGCTCGCCCGCCGCCTCGCGGAAGACCCCGGCGAGGTGCGCGCCTGGACCCGGCTGGCGCGCTGCCACATGAACGCCGGTGAGCACGAGGAGGCGCTCGCCGCGCTCGACGAAGCACTCAAGGCGGCCCCGGAGGACCTCGACGCGGTCGACCTGCGCGCCCGGGTACTGCGCAGGCTCAAGCGCCGGGACGAGTCGGAGCAGGCCGCGCGCGAGGCGATCCGCATCGACCCCCAGTGGTGGGGCGCGTACGCGCTCCTGGCGGAGCTGCTGTGCTTTCCCCCGAGCCCGGACACGTGGGGCGAGGGTGTCTCCATGGCCGAGGAGGCGGTACGTCTCGCCCCTGAAGAGGTCGGCGCCTACGAGACACTGTGGAAGATCGCCGTAGTGGCCAGGAACGACGAGGCGGCGGACGCCCTCGAGCGCCACATCCTGGCCCTGGATCCCACGCACGAGCTGGCTCTGTCCCAGCAGACCGCCAGAGCCGCGAAGACGCCGGGCGTGAAGGCGGCCCAGGCGGCCGATCTGTATGCCGACGCGCTCGCCGCCGTCCCCGGATCGTCGTCGCTCAGCAGAGGACTCGATCAGGCCACCTACCGCTTGCTGCGCGGCATCCGGTGGCTTGCGCTGATCTGCTTGCTGCTCGCCGGCGCGATGGTGAACCTCTTCCCAGCCGACGGCGAGGCACCGGAGCTGCCGGTGCCCCTCGCCACCCGCGTGTGGGTGCTGGTGCTCATGACGGCGGTCTGGGCCTTCGGTGCCTGGCGTCGATACCGCCGACTGCGCGCTGGCGTACGGCTGAACGTCCGCTCCCTGGTCCGCCGCGGCTTCTGGGCGCGGATCGTACTGGCCCAGGCCGCATGGGCCATGCTCTGCGCACTGCTGATCGCGCAGGTGCCGTGGACGGACCGCCTGATTCCCCAGATCCTCTTCTGGGCCGGTATGGCGCCCATCGCTGCCACGGTCTGGTTCGACCGCAAGAAGCGGCGGTGAGGAGCGGCGGCGGACAAGCGGGACGGGCGGTCCGGGACGCCGGAGCCGGTGGCCCGTCCCGGGTGCACGCAGAGTTCGGGACTCCCGGCGCGGCGGGCTTCTCGCACACCGCCGGGCCGTACCGGTATCCGGGCTGAGTGTCCGGCCTCCGGTCCCCCGGTACCGCTGAGGAAGCCGTCCGGCCGGACGTGGTGTGTCTTCCGCCGGGTGCTGCGGTCCGTCGCCCGGAATCAGTCCTGGCCGGTGGCGGACGCGGCGGAGCCGTCCGCCGCCGGGTCGGGGTTCGCCGCCGGTGCCGCCGGGGCGGGTGCGGCGGAGGTGTCCGGTGTGGGTGAGGCGCTCGCCCGGCCGACCGGTGGCGCGGGCGGGCTCTGGGCTGTCCCGGTTCCGGAGCCGGTCGGCTGGTAGACGCGGTCCTCGCCGAGTTCCAGGAGCCAGGCGCGCTCCTGTGGGGTCAGTCCGTCGTCGGGAGATCGTTCGTCGGCCATTGGCGGATGTCCCCTCCTGCTGGGCCGGGCCCGCATGGGCTCGCCGGCGGCTACGGGGCCTCGACCAGCTCCAGTACGTCGATGTTCTCAACGCGCAGGTACAGTCCGGCGGTTCCCGTCACCGGGGGTCCGAAGCTGCCGTCGGCGCCCATCTCGTAGGCCCACTGCAGGAAGAGGTCGGAGCCGTGGGGATAGCCGGAGGCGTAGGAGCGGCTGTCGTACCAGCCGCCCACCCATGCGCCGTCCTTGAGCCGGGCCCGGATGAAGCAGGGTCCGCGGTCGCGGGCGTGGCCGAAGAGGTGGTCCCAGGCGGTGGGGGCCGACCGGTGGACGGCCGTCGCACGGTGCCGCTGCCACAGGGAGACGGCGGCGGCCGCCGCGGCGGGCACGCCGAGGAACAGCAGCAGCGACCAGAGGCCGGCGGCCCGCGGGTGCTCGGCGAGCACGGTGTAGGGCGAGCCGCCGCCGTCGGGGCGGAAGGCGTCGACGAGGTATGGGCCGAGGGTGGCGGCGTACAGGGCGTTCAGCGTCACGCTCGCCGTGACGGCCCGCAACACCCGCTCGCCGAGCTGCCGTTCACCGGGCACGGGCCCGCGCCACCGCTCCCGCAGGTACTGGTACGTGACCCCGGGAAGGACCAGGAACACCAGGAGAACGAACTGCTGAACGGAGGACGGGGTCTGCATGCCGCCAGCCTCGCATCCACCGGAACCGGCGTCCTCGGCTTCAGCGCGCACGGTGCCCGCATTCTGCTCCCCGCGCACGCGGGGATAGGAGTCGGTGGGACGTCAACAGGGGCCGGCCCCTTCTCTGTCAGTGCCGCCGTGGATGATCCGGGGCATGACACACGGTTCCCGGGACGCCCTTCGCTCCCTCGCCCTGCGGCATCTGCCGCCCGCGGACGCCGAGAAGTGGCTCCGCCTGCTTCGCCCCGGCGTACGTCTCGAGGTTGCGGCCGGTCCTGACAGCATCGTTGGGCGTCTCGGTGGCCTCCCCGCCCTGCCGGCTGCCTCGGAGTGGCCGGTGTGGGAGGGGCACGGTCCGCTCTCCTTCATCGCCTCGATCGACTGCGCGTCCCTGCCGACGGCCGCGCTGGACATCGATCTGCCCGAGGCCGGAACATTGCTGTTCTTCTACTTCGACGGCCGGCTCGATGACGGCGAAGCCCTCGTTCTCGCCGAGGACCGGACGAGCTGGGCAGGCGCCCGCGTCATCTTTGTGGCGGCTGAGGAGGAGGCCGCGGAACGCGAGACACCTGCCGGACTTGAGCCGTACCCGGCGGTGCCGCTGACCGCGCGGTTGGAGATGACGGCAGCCAAACCCTGGGATCCGAGCGTCCGTAACACCTTCGCGCCGGATGCACCGCTCGGGCAGCGGTACGACCACCCAGTCTGCTCGCAGGAGTTCCTCGACGCGCTGTGGGAGTTCGACGACCATATAGGGCACCAGATCGGTGGCCACGCGCACTCGGTGCAGAACCCCGTGGAGATCGAGGTCGCGGAAGCCGTCCTGGACGGGGAAACGCCCCGGGACGACCCGCGGCTGTCCGACGAGGCCGGCCGTTGGCTGCTGCTCGCCCAGTTCGACACCGAGGACGCCGCGGACATGATGTGGGGCGACGCCGGAGCCCTGTACTGGCTGATCCGCCCGCAGGACCTGGCCGAGCGGCGCTTCGACCGGGCGATGTTCACCTGGCAGTGCTGCTGATGGCCGCCGAGCCGCCCGCCTGGGGCGTCCAGTACACGCTGTGCCTGCCGAGTGAGGAGGCCGCGCGGGCTGCCGCTTCCGTGCTGTCCGGGTTCGGGCACCGTCTGACGGCAGTACGGATTCACGATCACTTCCGGTTCGCTCCGTCGAGTTTCTGGTCCGGCAGGCCGTCGATGGATCCCGAGTTGGAGGGGTGGTGGCAGGTCTTCTCCCTCGCCGTCTACAGCGGGTACGACCGCATGCGGCTCGAACCCTTTCTCCGGAGCGAACGGGCGCGCGTGGCCCACGTCGCTCGCGCCCATGGCGGCTTCCAGCAGGGATGCGCCGAGGGCCATGCCGCGACGCTGGAGAGGGTCTTCACCAGGGACGGCCTGCTCCAGGACCGGGCCGGCGCCGAGGTGCCTCTCCCCGAGCCCTTGCCCGGAGAACCCGCCCGTCCTCCGGCCGGTCCGGCTTGGAGCTGTGGAGGGCTCGGCGATCCAAGAGAGGTGCTCCAGTCCGTGGTGGCGGCCGCGGAGCGGATGTACGGCGGGGGCGAGGACGCGCCGGCGGCCGTGGAGTGGCTGCTCGACGAGGAGTTCGCCTTCGGTGAGCCGTATGAGACGACGGGCCACTTCCTCGGCGACCTCGCAGACGCCGTGGCCCACCAGGGCACCTGCACCGACACGACCGTCGAGGCCGTTCCGTTCCTTGCCGAGCTGATCTGCGACGACAGCATCCCCGTCGGCAGCCGGTTGGTGATGCTCGGCGACCTGTTGAGGCTCGCGGCTTCGGGAGCGTCGGCCGCCGTCTCCGTCGCCGACCGGACAGCCGCCCTCGGCGGTGTGTGGCAGGAGTCCGCCGCCGAGTACCTGACACGGCAGGCCGTCGGCGGAGAACTCCCGCGGCTGCTGTCCCGCTGGCATGACGAGTGCGACGCCGTCCGGTTTGTTCTCGCCGCCCTGACGGCAGCCTGCGGTGTGCGTGACCAGCGTGTTACCGCAGGGCTCACCGAGCTGCCGGCGCCGACGGGCACCAGCCGTGCCGATGTCGTGGCCCTGGTGGCGGCCCTGCTCGGCGAGGTGCCGTACCGTCTGAAACCGGCTCTGGACCGGCTGGGCTCGTGGCACCCCCGTGTCGTGGAGGAGGCCGCCAGTCCCTGTGTCGAGCATCGAAGTCTCGCGTTGTCCGTGCTCCCCGAGCTCGTCATGGACGACATCGTGTCGAGGGGCGCGCTGTACGAGCACGATCTGCCGTAGTCGCTGACTCGTGCACGGCGTCGGCCGGCCCCACACCAAGGCCGGGTGCAGCCCCCGGGAGACCACTTCACCAGGGGTGATGATCGTCCCCCGGGGACGCATGGTGCGTCAGTCCCACCAGAAGTTCCAGTTGTGGGCACCAGTGATGCGCTCGGCGTACGCGGCCAGTGTGTATGGCCGGCTGCCCTGCCAGATGTTGTCGGGGCAGAAGGCGAAGTGTTCGGCCGCGACGGGCAGAGCGTCCTGCTGCGTCATCGGTGGAGCGGCGACGCTGAGGTGCAGGGTGGAGAATCCGACCGCGACGACACGGGCACCGAAGCGGTGTTCCCAGTCGCGGATGACGGCGGAGAACTTCGCCGTGTCGTTGTCGTAGTTGGCGGGCCCTGACCAGCCCGCCGCCGTGAGGGCGTCGGCGCCTGACGCCGCGGCGACCAGCCCCAGCCGTGACTGCGGGCGGTCCGCGAGAAACACCTGCGCGTACTCGGCGGCCACGTCGTCGGCGTCCGCCGCTGCCTGCCGGCCGGGGGCGATGCCGGGCCAGCGCTGTCCGTAGGGGGCTGTTTCAGCGAGGCGCTGCTCGGCGGAGAGTACGTCGTCGTCTTCGTCGTTAAGGGCGGTGTGCGCCGCCCACCATTCCGCGAGGAGGCCGGCCGGTTCGTGGTCCGCCGGGGAGGACATCTGCTCGGGGAAGAGCTCGCCCGATCCCCACGGGCGGCATGCGTCGTCGTCCGGATCGAGTGTGTCGAGCAGGAGCGGCCACAGGCCGGAACGCGCGTGCTCGGCGTGTATCCGCGCCCACAGTCCGGCTGTGGCCGGCCGGTCGCTGAGCCACAGCGGTTGTACGTCACCGTCGCCCTCGTCAGAGGTGATCAGCCGGCCGGGAGGGAGGGGAGTCCCGAGGTTCCTTCCGGGGTCGGCGGGCAAGGACGGCTGCCGGTGCTGCTGGGATGCCCACACCGCGCGGTCGCGGTACTGCTGGAAGGCGTGCCAGCCGGACGTCTGCCGCGGAGTGATCAGCTCGCCCTCCGCGCAGTCGAGGACCTTGCAGCGCAGAACGTCCGCGAGGTGGAAGACGGGGTCGAGCACGTCGTCGCCGGAGCCTCTGATGTGGAGCATGACCGAGTCCACCGGGTCCTCCGAGCCGATGTTGAGCTCCATGGACCAGGTGGGGCCGAGGAGTTGCCCCCAGGTGGGGTCGGAGAGGTCGGCTTCGGGGACGGCCCGGGTGATGGCCGCGATGACGTCGTGCCGGCTGCCGAGCGGAGCCGGGGTGTGGTCGTCGGGGATCTGCCGCAGCGAGGCGGCGTCGTCGGGCAGACGCAGGAGGAGCACGTCCCAGCTCATGGTGGGCCTTCCGGGGGTGACGTGTGGACTGGTGGCGGGGGTTCGGTCGTTCAGAGCAGCGTGAGCTGTTCTCCGGGAGGCTGGGGCATGAGCACGTTCCGCAGGTTCCGGATGTTCGTGCGCCAGGGGCCGCCGTCCGACTCGTCCCAGAGGTCCATCAGCTCCGACGGTGCGGTCATGACGCGGTCGAGGGCTTGGAGTGCGAGGTCGCGGAGATCCGTGAGGTCGGGGAGCGGCTCCTTCGGCCCGTAGACGGGATCGGCGGGCTCGCCCTCGGGGCACTGCGCGGCGATGAGGGCGGCCGCCGCGACGGCTTCCTCGGACTCGGGTGCTTCGAGGTAGTCCGCGGTGTCGATCACGCGGGTGAGGGCGGCGTGGACGACGCCCGCGCGTTTCTCCACGGCCGCCTCGTCGAGGGTTCCGCTGAAGTCCGCCGCGGTGTCGTTGCCGAAAGGCCCGACATCCCAAGTGCCCATGGTGTTCTCCCGTTTCGTGGCCGGTTCTGCCGATCTTGGCAGCAGCCACTGACAAAGAGCCCTGCCCGGGCGGTGACGGGAGCGGTCTCGCGGCTCATCGCGGCAGAGGGCGCAGTCGGGGGGCTGAAGCCGCTGGTGTCGAGCAGGCTGCGCGCGATGTGGTTGGTCGGGTTACGGAAGCCGAGAACGGTGCCGCGGAGGTGTCGAGTCGGCCGTTGACGCCCTCGGGCACAAGTCCCGGGCGCGACCGCTGGTGATCGTCCGGTGGTGTTGGGCCGATCAAGCGCGGTCGTGGAGCGTGATCTGGTAGCCGTCGGGGTCGGCGAAGGTGAAGGTCCGGCCGAAGGGGCCGTCGATCGGTGCGGAGACGATGGTGTGACCGTCGGCGACGAGCGCGTCGTGGATGGCCTGGACGTCGGTGGCGTGGAGCCAGATCGCGGCACCGATGCCGGGCTGGACGACGGATGCGAGGTCGGTGCCGGGAATGACGTCGCGGAGTGCGAAGGCGATCGGCTTCGTCTCGAAGACGACGGCGTGCGGAGGTCCGGCCGGCGAGCGGACGAGGCCCAGGTACTGCTCGTAGAACGCCCGCGAAGCGTCGCGGTCGCGCACTTGAAGCGAGATGAAGTCGGGGCCGGTGACGGGCATGATGACGCTCCTTCTCTTTGTGTCAGCTTTCTGACACGCATCAACCTATGTCAGAATGCTGACATGAAGCAACAAGGTGTCGGCGTCGACCTGGAGACGTCACTGGGCTACCTGCTCAAGGAAGCGTCGAGCGCCCTCCGTACGGCCATGGAGGAAGTGCTGCGACCGCTCGGGATGAGCGTGACGCACTACTCCTGCCTGGAACTGCTGGCACAACGACCGGGCCTGTCGAACTCCGAGCTCGCGCGCGGCGCGTTCGTGACACGGCAGACGATGAACGTGCTGCTCCAGGCTCTGGAACGAGACGGCTACGTGACCAGGCCCGCGGAGGCACCCGTCGGGAAGGCGCTTCCGACGCGGCTCACGCCTCGCGGCCGGCGAAGCCTCGAGAGGGCCAGCGCAGCCGTCCGGTCCGTGGAGACCAGAATGCTGGCCGGGCTGACCGAGGCCGAGCAGTCGGACGCGTTGCGGATCCTGCGGAGGATGATCCATTCCCTGCGCGCCGACAACGACGGCGCGTAGCCCCTTCCACGGCGCACGTTTCGACACGGCGCGGTACGGCCACCGGCCCGCTGCGCGACTCCGGCCCAAGGATGCGATTCCCCCACCGGCTGAAGCGGGTGGTCCCCTCGCAAGAAGGTCTGATCGGCGAGGATGCCGCCCGACGCGCAGGCCCGTCAGCTCATGACCCGCGCCATGGCCGCTCCGGCGCCGGCGTCAGCTCCGGCACCGGCCCCGGAGCCCGCCGCGGAGCCCGAATTCACGCCTGAAGAGGGGCCGATGCCACCCAAGACTCATGTGACCGATCCCAGCATTACGCTGGGATCGTGACAGGCAAGAGAACAAGTGAACGGTGGCTCTTCGCCATGCTTGCCGCTTCCGCGGTGGTCCTCTCGGCGTGCTCGGGGGCGGTCGACCCGGAGAAGCTGCCCGGTGTGTACCGCGACGCCGACGGCGGGCAGATCGAGCTATCAGCGGACGGCACGTTCTCGGCCACCGGTGTGACGACGGGCGAGGGCGCGGATCCGGTCGACTTCAGTGGCAGCTGGGACTATGAGGATCCGGGCACGTCGAGCGATTTCGTGTACTTGGGGGTCGAGGACGGCGGGCTCGGCAAGATCGGCGGGATCCAGCTTTATGTAGACGATCAGGACACGCTGTACTTCCAGTCCGATCCGGACGGGCCGGTCACACAGGAGCTCAACAAGACGAGCTGAGTGGCCTGACGGCTTGGGCATCTCGGCGACCCCGCCCTGCCGGCGCCGCGCGGGGTGCGGGTGAACAGCCGTATGCCGAGGGTGCGTTCCAACGCGGCGATGCGCTTGGAGACGGCCTGCTGGGTGACCGCGAGCTCGGGGGCGGCTTCCTGGAACTGCCCCGCTTCGGCGGCCGTGACAAAGGTGCGGACGGTGGCGAGGTCCATGGCGGCACCCTAGGGCCACAACTGCTGGTTGTGGCCGGTGGCTTGGTGGTTGTTTGATCCTCGACCTCTTGTGCGTTGTGATGCTTCCGGCTCGCGGATCGCTGGTGCGGGCGAGAGTCCAGGTGGGGGGCGGGGCATGGGGAGCGGGCAGCGGCTGGGGCCGGGGTTCGGGTGGCTCTGGGCGGCGTACGGGACGAGCGCGCTGGGCACCTGGCTCGCCTTCGGCGCGTTCCCCCTGATCGCCGTGCAGGTGCTGCACGCCGGGCCGGCCGAGGTCGCCGCGCTGTCCGCCGCGGGGGCCGCGGTGGGCGCGGCCGTGGCGGTGCCGCTCGGGCCGTGGGCGGAGTTCCGCCGCAAGCGGCCCGTGCTGATCACGGCGGATCTGGCGCGGTGCGCGGCGCTCCTGACGATTCCCGCCGCGTTCGCGCTGGGCGCGCTCACCTTCCTCCAGCTCCTGCTGGTCTGCGTCGTCGTCGCGGCGGCCGACATCACCTTCCGCGCGGCCTCCGGCGCGTACCTGAAGACGCTGCTGCCGCCCGAGGACCTGCTCGCCGCCAACGCCCGGCTGGAGGCGACGACCTGGACGGCCGCGGTCATCGGACCGCCGCTGGGCGGGGCGGCCATCGGGCTCCTCGGACCGGTGACGACCGTGGCGGCCGATGCGGTCAGCTACCTGCTCTCGGCCCTGGGCCTGCGGGCGATGGGCGGGAAGGAACCACCGCCCGCGCACCGGGAGGCCGCGCGTATGCGGGCCGCGGAGCTTCTCGACGGCTGGCGGCACATCCTCGCCGACGCGACACTCCGCCCGCTGTTCTTCAACACCACGCTGTTCAACGCCTTGGTCATGGCCCTCCAGCCGCTGCTGACCGTGCTGATGCTCGACGATTTGGGGTTCGCACCGTGGAGTTACGGCCTCGCCTTCGCCGCGCCCTCGATCGGCGGGCTGCTCGGCGCGCGGCTGGCCGGGCCGCTCGTCACCCGGTTCGGGCAGCGCCGGGTCCTGGTCGTGGCGGGGACGCTGCGCGCGGTCTGGCCCGTCGGCCTGGTCTTCGTGGGGCCGGGCACCGCGGGGCTGCTGCTGGTCATGGGCGTCGAGTTCGGGCTCATCCTCTGCTGCGGGGTCTTCAACCCCGTCCACGCCACCTACCGCCTCCAGCACACCCCGACCGACCGGATAACCCGCACGCTCACCGCCTGGACCGTGACGGCCAGGGCCACGACCGCGCTGCTGACCGCGCTCTGGGGCATCCTGGGCAGCCTCCTCGGCCCGCGCACGGCCATCGCTCTGGCCGGCGCGCTCCTGCTGGTGACCCCGCTGCTTCTCCCCCGGCGCACGGCGGCACCCACCGATGCGAAGTCGGCCGAGGAGACCACGGTATGAAGTGGTCGGGCAGGATGTGACGGCTTCCGACAGCGCCGGTGCCGGGGCGGTGCCTTCCGAGGCGCTGCGTCACGGCGGCCGGCGGCTGCTCAGGGTCACGTGCAGGTCGAGGACCACACCGCCGCGCCCGCTTGATATCGAGGCGCTGTTCCCGGAGTTGACGTCCTACCGGGGCAGCACCACCCGGCTTCATCCGCGCCCGGGCCGGCCGGAGGTGGGGGCCGGTTCCGTGGGCGGCCCGCTGCTGTGGCCCGGGCGAAGAGCTGAGGGCCGGTCTGCCAGCCCTGTCCGGCCGGGTTGAGGACGAGGCGGCCGTGCGACCAGGTGCCGCGGACGGTGATGGCGTCGTCCCGCGGGTGTCCGCGCGTCGTGAAGCCGATGGTCTTCCCGTGTTGCTCGTAGGGGACGGCGTGCACCCCTCGAAGAGGGTTGTCGCGGTGCAGCCGGCGGGCGATGGTCTCGCCGTCGCCGCGGCTGGGGGCTGGACGCACCAGGACGTCCAGCACCGTCCCGTCCGGGTAGAACCGGAACACCTGCGTGTCGGCGGCGAAGATGCCGCTCAGTGGTCTCGCCCGATTCCGGGCACGCTGCCTGCCCATCGCCCGGCCTCCCGTCTTCTCCGTGTGGTCAGGCGCCCTCTTGGTACCGGCTCGCCTCCGTCGCTGGTATCGGTCAGACCGTACGGACTCAGCGGTGACGGGCACTTCCTCCGTACCGGCCGGGCGCCACCTGCGTCTTCGGTATCAGGTGGTCAATCACCGGGGCTCGTCCAGCTTGATCCTGACCTGACAGTTGTGGCCGGCGTGCCAGACGACCTCCCCGACGACGACGGCCCCGAGGGCAGGCAGCTCGACGCCACAAGGCATGCCCGCGATTTCGGCCAGCCCCACGGCGTTGGGCACTCCGTCGAACAGGAGGAAGACCCCGAACGGCTGGCGGCCGATGACTCGCCCACTGACGCGGGCTCCGACAGGCAGTGCGGAGACTGTCGCCTTCCAACTCCGGCGAGTCTCCTCAGCGGTCGGCACCCCGGGGCCACCCGGCCAACTGAACTCGGACACAGCCCGATCATGTCAGCGCGAGAAGGCTTCGGAGACGTCAACTTCTCGGCCGTGAACGGACCGAGCTTGTTGGCTCAGTCGGTCACACCGATTCAGGCTCTCCTGCGCGGCCGGCTTCCGCGCCCGGAGTCACATCCACCGCGGGGTTGCGGTGCGGGACCGTTGACGGGGCCCCACGCCGGGATGGGCCCGGCG
>NZ_JOID01000054.1 GCF_000719865.1 Streptomyces albus subsp. albus | reverse complement strand
GTCTCCTCCCGCTCCCGCCCGCCACCGGCGTCCCCCGCCGCCCTCCCGTCCGCACCGGCGCGGACCACTCGGAGAACCAGGTGCGCGGAGCACCCCCTTCGCGTACGGTTGACGGCTGCCCAGCACGTCAGAAGGGGGCCCGGGTGGCCGCGCACGAAGCCACGGTCGATTCGGTACGGGACCGCGAGACCGGTGTCGAACAGGATCATCTCGACCAGGTGTACCGAAGGCTGGAAGAGAAGATCCACGAAGCCGAGTTCCTGATGGCCGACGCCGCCCGCCGCGGCCAGGTCGGCACCCCCGGCGCGCTCGCCGAACGGGACGCCCAGGTCTTCCGCGCCGGACTCCATCTCAACCGGCTCAACAGCGAGTTCGAGGACTTCCTCTTCGGCCGCATCGACCTGCTGGAGGGCAAGGACGGGGAACGCGGCCCGGACGGCGCCTTCACCTCCGTCGAACCCGCCGACGGCGCCGTGCGCACCGGCGGGGACGGCCGGACGTACGCCGAGATCGCCGAGACCCTGCACATCGGCCGGATCGGCGTCCTGGACGCCGACTACACCCCGCTCGTCATCGACTGGCGCGCCCCCGCGGCCGCCCCCTTCTACCGGGCCACGCCCGTGGACCCCGGCCGGGTGGTGCGCCGCCGGGTGATCCGCAGCAAGGGGCGCAGGGTGCTCGGTGTCGAGGACGACCTGCTCCGCCCGGAGATGACCGCGACCCTCGGCGGCGAGGAACTGGCGGTGGTGGGCGACGGCGCGCTGATGGCGGCCCTCGGCCGGGCCCGCAGCCACACCATGCGGGACATCGTCTCCTCCATCCAGGCAGAGCAGGACAAGGTCATCCGGGCGCCCGCCGCCTCCGTCACCGAGGTCGGCGGCGGCCCGGGCACCGGCAAGACGGCCGTCGCGCTGCACCGCGCCGCGTATCTGCTCTACCAGGACCGCAGACGCTATGCCGGCGGCATCCTCGTGGTCAGCCCCACCCCGCTGCTGGTCGCCTACACCGAGGGTGTGCTGCCGTCCCTGGGCGAGGAGGGGCAGGTGGCGATCCGCGCCCTGGGCTCCCTCGTCGACGGGGCGGAGGCCACGGTTTACGACGATCCGGCCGTCGCCCGCGTCAAGGGCTCGGCGCGGATGCAGAAGGTGCTCCGCCGCGCCGCCCGCGGCGCCCTGGAGCCGGCCCGCCCGGCCGCCTCTCGCAACGGCGACGGCAACGGCACCAGCGGTGGGGCGGGGGGCGGCGCCGGCGGCCAGCTGTCGTTCGACGACCCGGAGCCCGGCCCGGTCGGCACGGAACCAGCCGCGGAACCGGCCGCGGCGCCGGTCACCGACCGGCTGCGTGTCGTCGCCTTCGGGGCCCGCGTCGAGCTGGGCCCGGGGGAGCTGCGGGAGATCCGGCGCACCGTCCTCGGCGCGACCACCCCCGTGAACCTGCTCCGTCCCCGCGCCCGCCGGCTGCTGCTGGACGCGCTGTGGGCGAAGTCCGGGGCGGCGGGCCGGCACAGCGGCGACCCGGAGCTGGCGGCCGAGGCGCGCGAGGCCTTCGACGAGGACATCTCCGGTGAGCCGGAGTTCCACGGCTTCCTCGACGCCTGGTGGCCCGAGCTGACCCCGCGCGGCGTGCTGGCCGCGATGGCCGACGAGCGGCGCCTGGGCCGCTGGGCCCGGCGCGTCCTCCAGCCGGCGGAGGTCCGGCGGCTGGCCCGCTCGCTGAAGCGGCTGGGCCCGGACGGCCGGGGCCCCCTCTCCGTCCACGACGTGGCCCTCTTGGACGAGCTGCAGACGCTGCTGGGCACCCCGTCCCGGCCGAGGAAGCGCGAGCTGGACCCGCTGGAGCAGCTCACCGGCCTGGAGGAGGTCACCACCTTCGCCGACCGCTCCTCCCGCCGCCGGCCCGAGCGGGCCGTGGAGGAGCGCACCGAGTACGCGCACGTCATCGTCGACGAGGCGCAGGACCTCACGCCGATGCAGTGGCGCATGGTCGGCCGCCGCGGCCGGCACGCCACCTGGACGGTCGTCGGCGACCCGGCGCAGAGCTCCTGGTCCGCCCCGGAGGAGGCGGCCGCCGCGCGGGACGAGGCGCTCGGCAGCCGCCCCCGCCGGCAGTTCACGCTCACCGTCAACTACCGCAACCCGGCGGAGGTCGCCGAGGTGGCGGCAAAGGTGCTGGCGCTGGCGATGCCGGGCATGGAGCCGCCGGAGGCCGTCCGCTCCACCGGTCTCGTACCGCGCTTCGCGGTGGCGGGGGACGATCTGGGCGCCGCCGTCCGCGCGGAGGCGGCGCGGCTGCTCGCCGAGGTGGACGGCACGGTCGGCGTCGTCGTCGCCATGGACCGCCGCGAGGAGGCCCGGGCCTGGCTGTCCGGACTGGGCGAGCGGGTGGTGGCCCTGGGCAGCCTGGAGGCGAAGGGGCTGGAGTACGACGCGACGCTGGTGGTCTCGCCGGCCGGGATCGCCGACGAGTCCCCGGCCGGGCTGCGGGTCCTGTACGTCGCCCTGACCCGGGCCACCCAGCTTCTCACCGTGCTCTCCGCGGAGCGGGACGCCCCGGACGCGGACGGGGTCCCCGACCTGCTGCGGGAGTGACGCGCGGCAGCCCGGGAGGGGTGTGCCGGGGGCGATGCCGGGGTGCCGTCCGGTGGCCGGGAGCGGTCCGGGAACGGTCCGGGAACGGTCCGGGAGGGCCCGGGAAAAAGCCGTGGCCGGAGGGAATGGCCCCGGCCGGAGGGAGTGTTACCTTGGATGTGGCACCGGCTCGATCCAAGCCCCCGGGCCCAACCTTAGTCGCTTCGAGCGACCACTTGCCGCGAGGCGAGCATGGCGGGCCGGTGTCACACAGCTCCGTCAGAAGGGCGTCTCTCCTCCCCGGAGAGGCGCCCTTCGGCGCGTCCGCGGCAGGGGCTCCGGCGAGCGCTCCGGCGGGGATCTCCGGTCGGCGTCCGGGAGGCGTCACCTGCCGGTCTCTCCGCTGCGGTGGGGGTGCCGCGCGGTACCGGCTGCGGCCCTCACGCCGCCCACATCGTGGAAGAATTATTCCAATTCCGCCCCTCGGTTAACGTCTACCGATCGGTAAATGGCACGATCGGGCAGCGCGCCCTGCGGCGTCCCGCCCACCCCGGCGCGCCAGGCGAAACCAGAAAAAGCAGAGGAAGTCCGCCATGGCAACGGCGCCCAGCGTCTCCTACTCGATGACGGTCCGGCTGGAGGTTCCCGCGAGCGGGAGCGCCGTCGGACGGCTCACCACCGCCGTGGAGTCCCACGGCGGATCGGTGATCGGCCTGGACGTCACGGCGTCCGGCCACGAGAAGCTGCGCATCGACGTCACCATCGGCGCGACCTCCACCGACCACGCCCAGGAGATCGTCGAGCAGCTCCGGCAGATCGAGGGCGTCACCCTCGGCAAGGTCTCCGACCGCACGTTCCTGATGCACCTCGGCGGCAAGATCGAGATGTCGTCGAAGCACCCCATTCGCAACCGCGACGACCTGTCGATGATCTACACCCCGGGTGTGGCCCGGGTCTGCACGGCCATCGCCGAGAACCCCGAAGACGCCCGCCGCCTCACCAGCAAGCGCAACAGCATCGCCGTCGTCACCGACGGCTCCGCCGTCCTCGGCCTCGGCAACATCGGCCCGATGGCCGCCCTCCCCGTCATGGAGGGCAAGGCGGCCCTCTTCAAGCGGTTCGCGGGCATCGACGCCTGGCCGCTCTGCCTGGACACCCAGGACACCGACACCATCGTCGAGGTCGTCAAGGCCATCGCCCCCGGCTTCGCGGGCATCAATCTGGAGGACATCTCCGCGCCCCGCTGCTTCGAGATCGAGGCCCGGCTCCGCGAGGCCCTGGACATCCCCGTCTTCCACGACGACCAGCACGGCACCGCCATCGTCGTGCTCGCCGCCCTCACCAACGCCCTGCGCGTGGTGGGGAAGCGGATCGGCGACGTCCGCGTGGTGATGTCCGGTGCCGGCGCGGCGGGCACGGCCATCCTCAAGCTGCTCCTCGCCGCCGGCGTGAAGCACGCGGTGGTCGCCGACATCCACGGCGTCGTCCACGCGGGCCGCGAGGACCTGGTCGACGTCGACCCGGACTCCCCGCTCTGCTGGGTCGCCAACAACACCAACCCGGAGGGCGTGACCGGCACCCTGCGGGAGGCGGTCCGCGGCGCGGACGTCTTCATCGGCGTCTCCGCCCCCAACGTGCTGAGCGGCGAGGACGTGGCCGCGATGGCGGACGGCGCGATCGTGTTCGCGCTCGCCAACCCCGACCCGGAAGTGGACCCGGCCGTCGCCCGCCGGACCGCGGCCGTGGTCGCCACCGGCCGCAGCGACTTCCCCAACCAGATCAACAACGTGCTGGTCTTCCCGGGTGTCTTCCGGGGACTCCTGGACGCCCAGTCGCACCGGGTGGACACCGACATGCTGCTGGCCGCGGCGGGAGCCCTCGCCGATGTCGTCGGCGAGGACGAGCTCAACCCGAACTACATCATCCCCAGCGTCTTCAACGACCGGGTCGCCCGCGCGGTCGCGGACGCCGTCAGCCATGCCGCCAGGACCGTGGGATCGGCCGGGGTGACTGTGACAGGTGCCACGAAGGGCTAGGGGGCGGCGCGTCGCGGAGCCACCGGCTCGTACGGCATGCATAGGGTGACGGGCAGCCAAAACTGCCGCAAACGCCCCGAAGCGGCCCTGCCGCGCGCCTCCGGGGCGGAACGCGGGGCAACACCACGATGGAGTGCAGGCGCTCTTCGTGTGACTTCGCAGGGCACCGGATTGGCTTTACCGCCGCAGGTACGGGCAGGATGCGTAACCGGGCGCGAGGGTCTGCCAGCAGACCCGGGTCCGGGGACTGTCCGAGGGCCCTGGCAGCATCGGCTTCGATCTCACGCCTCATTGGCACGTAGAACACGGGAGTACATATGAACCGCAGTGAGCTGGTGGCCGCTCTGTCCGAGCGCGCCGAGGTGACCCGCAAGGACGCGGACGCGGTCCTCGCGGCGCTCGCCGAGACCGTCGGCGAGGTCGTGGCCAAGGGCGACGAGAAGGTCACCATCCCCGGCTTCCTGACCTTCGAGCGCACCCACCGTGCCGCTCGCACCGCGCGCAACCCGCAGACCGGCGACCCGATCGAGATCCCGGCCGGCTACAGCGTGAAGGTCTCCGCGGGCTCCAAGCTCAAGGAAGCCGCCAAGGGCAAGTAAGGACGGCAGCGCGGAGGGCGGCCACCCCGGGAGGGGGAGGCCGCCCTTTCGCCGTCTCCGGGCCCCTCGCGGGGCGGCGCGGGGGTCCGGCCCGGGGGGGGTCAGTGTTTGCGGGTGCCGTTGGGGAGCTCCACATCAGCCCCCAGCGCCTTCAGCTTCTCCATGCTGTGCCGTCCGGGGGGCGACCCCCGGGCCCCCAGGGAGGGCGGTGCGGGGGTGGCCCGGGGGGTCAGTGTTTGCGGGTGCCGTTCGGGAGCTCCACATCAGCCCCCAGCGCCTTCAGCTTCTCCATGAAGTTCTCGTAGCCGCGGTTGATCAGGTCGATGCCGTGCACCCGGGAGGTGCCCTGCGCCGCCAGCGCCGCGATGAGGTACGAGAAGCCGCCCCGGAGGTCCGGGATGACCAGGTCGGAGCCCTGCAGCTTGGTCGGGCCGGAGACGACCGCCGAGTGCAGGAAGTTCCGCTGTCCGAACCGGCAGGCCGAGCCGCCCAGGCACTCCCGGTAGAGCTGGATGTGGGCGCCCATCTGGTTCAGTGCCGAGGTGAAGCCCAGCCGCGACTCGTAGACCGTCTCGTGGACGATGGAGAGCCCGGAGGCCTGCGTCAGCGCGACGACCAGCGGCTGCTGCCAGTCGGTCTGGAAGCCGGGGTGCACGTCCGTCTCCAGCGCGATGGCGTTGAGCGGGCCGCCCGGGTGCCAGAAGCGGATGCCCTCGTCGTCGATCTCGAAGGCGCCGCCGACCTTCCGGTACGTGTTGAGGAAGGTCATCATCGAGCGCTGCTGGGCGCCGCGCACATAGATGTTGCCGTCGGTGGCGAGCGCCGCGCTCGCCCAGGAGGCCGCCTCCAGGCGGTCCGGGAGCGCCGCGTGGTTGTAGCCGCCGAGCTTGTCGACACCGGTGATCCGGATCGTCCGGTCGGTGTCCATGGAGATGATGGCGCCCATCTTCTGCAGGACGCAGATGAGGTCCTCGATCTCCGGTTCCACCGCGGCGTTCGTCAGTTCGGTGACACCTTCGGCCAGCACGGCCGTCAGCAGCACCTGCTCCGTCGAGCCGACGGACGGGTACGGCAGCCGGATCTTGGTGCCGCGCAGCCGCTGCGGGGCCTCCAGGTACTGGCCGTCCGCGCGCTTCTCGATCGTCGCGCCGAACTGCCGCAGCACCTGGAAGTGGAAGTCCACCGGCCGGCCGCCGATGTCGCAGCCGCCCAGGCCGGGGATGAAGGCGTGGCCGAGGCGGTGCAGCAGCGGGCCGCAGAAGAGGATCGGGATGCGCGAGGAGCCCGCGTGGGCGTCGATGTCGGCGACGTTGGCGCTCTCGACGTGGGACGGGTCGAGAATCAGCTCGCCGGCCTCGCCGGGGCGGACCGTGACACCGTGCAGCTGGAGCAGCCCCCGCACCACTCTGACGTCACGGATGTCCGGGACGTTGCGGAGCCGGCTGGGTTCGCTGCCGAGCAGTGCGGCGACCATGGCCTTGGGCACGAGGTTCTTCGCGCCGCGGACACGGATCTCGCCCTCCAGCGGGGTTCCGCCGTGGACAAGCAGGACATCGTCGGTGCCGGTCATGGATCTCGCGTTCCTGGAGTGGGACTGGGACCAAAGCCAAATGGTAAGCGCCGCCGGGCCCCCCGCCGTAGGGCCGGGAGGGGTAGTGCCAGGTCGTCCGCAGGTCATGGGTTTGTCACAACACGTACGGTGCGTCTACCACGTCAGAGCGTCACGAAACGGACCGGAAACCGGCCCGTGACGCGCCCGGGCGAAGGCGCGCCCCCGCTGCCGCCGTACGCCCCCGCGGGCCCCGTCCCCGTCGCATTGTGGACTCCCCGAGGGGCCCCTCGGTGCGGGATCATGTGGGCATGACGGAGGTGTCCTCGCTCACCGGGCGGCTGCTGGTCGCGACGCCGGCGCTGGCCGACCCCAACTTCGACCGTGCGGTCGTGCTGCTCCTCGACCACGACGAGGAGGGCTCGCTCGGCGTGGTCCTCAACCGGCCGACTCCGGTCGACGTCGTCGACATCCTGGAGAACTGGGCGGATCTGGCCGGTGAGCCGGGGGTCGTCTTCCAGGGCGGTCCGGTCTCGCTCGACTCGGCGCTCGGCGTGGCCGTGGTGCCCGGTGAGAGCGGATCGGCGGTCGGCGGCGGGCCGCTGGGCTGGCGGCGGGTGCACGGCGCGATCGGCCTCGTCGATCTGGAGACCCCGCCGGAACTGCTGGCCGCGGCCGTGGGCAGCCTGCGCATCTTCGCCGGATACGCCGGCTGGGGCCCGGGCCAGCTGGAGGACGAACTGGCCGAGGGCGCCTGGTACGTCGTGGAGTCCGAACCCGGCGACGTCTCCTCACCGGCCCCCGAGCGGCTGTGGCGCTCGGTGCTGCGCCGGCAGCGCAGCGGGCTGGCGATGGTCGCCACCTATCCCGACGACCCGACGCTCAACTGACGGCCCCGGCCGGATCGGCTCCGGCCTCGGGCCCCTGCTCGCCGCGTCCTCCTCCGCCTCCGGCCGCGGTGGTTTTCCGCCGCCGCCCGCCGCCTTCCGCCGCGGCCAGCCGTCTTCCGCGGTTTCCCGCCGCCCGCTGTGCCGGGGCGGGCGGGGCCCGGCCGGCTCGGGCGGGCCCGCGCGAGGGGGCCGCGGTCCGGGCCCGCCGGCGGCCGGCGGCCCGGCGGTTTTTCCCGGGCGTCGGGCGTGGGGCTCCCCGCCCCGTCCCAGTACCCTGGGGACCCATGAGCACTCTTGAGCCCGAGCGCGGGACAGGGACCGGCACCCTTGTAGAGCCGACACCCCAGGTGTCGAACGGCGACGGTGACCACGAGCGCTTCGCCCATTACGTCCAGAAGGACAAGATCATGGCGAGCGCGCTCGAGGGCACGCCCGTCGTGGCGCTCTGCGGCAAGGTCTGGGTTCCCGGCCGCGATCCGAAGAAGTACCCGGTCTGCCCCATGTGCAAGGAGATCTACGAGTCCATGGGCGCCGGCGGCGACAAGGGCAAGGGCGGCAAGGGCGACGGCAAGTAGCCGGCCCGCCGCGGCCACCGGTCCTCCCGCGGCCCGGCAGGCGTTCCTCGCGGACGCCCGCCGGGCCGCGCGCGCATTCGCGCGCGCCCGGGAGGCCGGGAGACCCGGCGCTCCCGGGCGGCGTTCCCTTCCCCGCCGCGGAATCGCCACAGAACCGCCACGGAACCGGCGCGGCCGCCTCCGGCGTCCCTCTCCCCGTACGTCCTGTCGACCGGCTTGCCCCGATCGTGTGAGCCATGGGCGAGATGCGAACGTCATCGGAACGCTCCGGAACCGTTGATCCGATCAAGGCGTTGGCACCGTAAGGTTCCGCGAAGAGTGGTAAACCACTCATCGCGGGTGACAGCTCCTGCGCGCGGGCCGGCGCCTGCCAGAGGTGGGAACCGACCCTTCGCCGCCCCTCGCGCAGCGGGGTCGCGAAGATGTGCCAGAGTTGCCACGTCCGGGCTGTGAGCACGTACCGTACGGCGGAACAGGCGGGACACCGGGAAGGGGCAGCTGGGTTGACCACGCACGCACCGCAGGCGGCGCGAACGGTGATGCTGCCGTCCTCGCTCGACGAGGCCGTGGCGGCGCTCTCCGCCCTGCCGGCCGCCGTGCCCGTCGCGGGCGGCACGGACCTCATGGCCTCGGTCAACTCCGGTCTGCTGCGCCCCGCGGCGCTCGTCGGCCTCGGCCGGATCAACGAGACCCGCGGCTGGCAGTACCAGGACGGCCACGCGCTGCTCGGCGCCGGACTCACCCACGCCCGCATGGGCCGCCCCGACTTCGCCGCCCTCATCCCCGCCCTGGCCGCCGCCGCGCGCGCCGCCGGCCCGCCGCAGATCCGCAACGCCGGCACCCTCGGCGGGAACATCGTCACCGCCGCGCCCACCGGTGACTCCCTGCCCGTGCTGGCGGCCCTGGAGGCCACCCTGATCATCGCCGGGCCGGAGCACGCCCGCCGCGAGATCCCCGTCAGCCATCTGCTCGCGGGCATGGAGATGCTGCGCCCCGGCGAACTCGTCGGCTGGGTGCGGGTGCCGCTGCTGCACGCGCCGCAGACCTTCCTCAAGGCCACCGGCCGCACCGGGCCCGGCAGGGCCTCCGCCTCCGTCGCCCTCGTTCTCGACCCGGCCCGGCGCAGCGTGCGCTGCGCGGTCGGCGCCGTCGCCCCCATGCCGCTGCGGCCGCTGGAGGCCGAGCGCTGGGTGGCCGGGCTCATCGACTGGGACGGCGAGCGCGGTCTGGCCCCCGAGGCCTGCGCGGCCTTCGGCGAGTACGTCGCGGGCGCCTGCATCCCGGACCCCGCACCGGGCGAGGACGGCTCCGAGCCGCCCGCCCTGCCGCCGGCCGTCCTGCATCTGCGGCGTACGGTGGCCGCACTGGCCCGCCGAGCTCTGGGGAGGGCGCTCGCATGACCAACGACCAGCCGCGGCACCCGCAGCGGCCGTACTCCGACGAGGAGGAGCGGCCGACGGGAGGCTGGCAGCCGACCGCGCAGAGCGGCGAGTTCGACTCGGAGGCCACGGCCTTCGTCCAGCTCCCGGAAGGACTGCTCGACCCGTCCGCCGGCCGCGAGCCGCTGGCCGCGCCCGGCCAGGGCTACGCGCCTCCGCCCGTGGAGGCCGCGTACGGCGAGCCGCCGGAGGGCGGCCCGTGGACGATGCCGTACACCGACCCGGGCGGCGCCCAGCAGTACCAGTGGCAGCAGCCCCACCAGCAGGCGCAGCAGCAGGGGTACGGGCAGGGGCACGGACACCAGGCCGCGCGGGACCACGAGCAGGGCGGTCACGAACAAGGCGGTCACGAACAAGGCGGTCACGAGCAGGGCCGCGAGACCGGCTGGCCCGAGGAGAGCGCGGGGCACGGCGGCGCGTGGAGCGTGCCCCCGGCGGCCGACGACGCCCCCGACGAGTCCGGGGAGTACCTGGTCGGCGGTGCCGCGGCGCCCGCCCCCGGGCCGTGGAGCGCGGGCGGCGCCGGAGCGGACGACCGGTGGGACCAGCAGGGCGGGGCCTCCGGCGAGCAGGGCGGGCCCGGCGCCGGGACGGCCCGGGACACCGGCCCGCAGCAGTGGGGCTACGCGCCGGGCGGACAGCAGGCGCCCGCGCACCCGCACGACCAGCCCGGCAACGTCCCCGCGCCGGGCGACACCTGGTCCGACGCGTGGGAACGGCCGGCTCCCGGAGGCAACCCCGGTCCCGCCCCGGAGAACGGCGGCGCCTGGGGAACTCCCGCCGGCGGCACGGCCGGCGGCGCCGCGGAGGGCTCCGGCGCGGACGGCCCGGGAGTGGCCCCGGGCGGGCAGTGGCCCGCGCCCGGTACCCAGGAGGTCTCCCCGGCGGGCGGCCCCCACCCCTACGACGACGGCGAGGGCGGCAGCGGCGAGGAAGCCCGGCCCGCGCCCTCCGGCGACTGGCACCCCGGCGCGGCCGACGGCACCCCGGCCGGCAGCGCCCCGGCCGATCGCACCCCGGCCGGGGAGAGCGGCGCGGACCGCGGCGGCCCCGGCACCGGGCGGCCCTCCGGGGACGGCGGTCCCGAGGGCCCCGGTCTCCCCGACGGCGGGGGCACCGGCACCGCGCCGGACGGCCCCGCCGGCCCCGGCGGGCCCGGCTCCGAGGAGCGGGACGGACCGGACGCGCCCCCCGAGATCATCCTCGACGCGCACAGCGAACACCCCTACGCCTCCTACGTCCTGCGGGTCAACGGCATCGACCGTCCCGTCACCGACGCCTGGATCGGCGAATCCCTGCTCTACGTCCTCCGGGAGCGGCTGGGCCTGGCGGGCGCCAAGGACGGCTGCTCGCAGGGCGAGTGCGGCGCCTGCTCCGTGCAGGTCGACGGCCGGCTCGTCGCCTCCTGTCTGGTTCCGGCGGCGACCACGGCCGGCTCGGAGGTCCGCACCGTCGAGGGGCTGGCGGCGGAGGGCACCCCCTCCGACGTCCAGCGGGCGCTCGTCGCGGGCGGCGCCGTGCAGTGCGGTTTCTGCGTGCCCGGCCTGGCGATGACCGTGCACGACCTGCTGGAGGGCAACCACGCCCCGACCGAGTTGGAGACCCGCCAGGCGCTCTGCGGCAACCTCTGCCGGTGCACCGGCTACCGGGGAGTGCTCAACGCGGTCCGCGAAGTCGTCGCCTCCCGCGCGGAGTCGGCGGAGGCGGCGGCCCAGTCGGCGGCCGACGCGGAAGCCGCGGCGGCGGACGCGGAGGCACGGGCTGTTGAAGAGACGGCCGCGGGGCAGGCACCCGGCGGCTACCCGCAGGACCCCTACCCGGGGCAGTCCTACGAGGCACCGTCCTACGAGGCCCAGCCCTACGCCGGGCAGCCCCATGACGGGCAGGCCTACGACGAGCGGGCCCACGCCCCGGGCGGCAACAGCGGCAACGGCAACGGCGAGTACGGCAACGGCCACGTTTCCGCGCAGGCCTCGCACGGCGGCCCCCACATCCCCCACCAGCCGGGCCCGCCCGGCAACGGCACCCCCCCGCCCGGAGGCCTCGCGTGAACCCCCCGCGCGCCACCCCCCGTTCCCCCCGCCCCGCGCCCGCCCCGCGGCGCGTCCGCACTCCCCACCTCCCCACTCCCCCCTGCGGCAGCGGAAAGGCAGCGTGAGATGACCGGTCCCGACGCGGCCACCGCGAACCCGGCGGGCCTGACCGCACCCGCCGCCGGCGACGGCGGCACGCTGCCCGCCGAGGAGCCGGCACCGCACGGCCTCGGCTCCTCCCTGCCGCCCCACGACGCCTTCCCGAAGACCGCGGGCACCTTCCCGTACGCGGCCGACCTGTGGGCCGAGGGGCTGCTCTGGGCGGCCGTGCTGCGCTCGCCGCACCCGCACGCCAAGATCCTCTCCATCGACACCTCCGGCGCCACCGAGATGCCGGGCGTGGAAGCCGTCATCACCCACGAGGACGTCCCCGGCGACGCCAACCAGGGCCGCAAGGTGGCCGACCGGCCCGTCTTCGCCAAGGATCTGGTCCGCCACCACGGCGAGCCGATCGCCGCCATCGCCGCCGACCACCCGGACACCGCCCGGCTCGCGGCCGCCGCGATCGCCGTCGAGTACGAGGTGCTCGAACCGGTCACCGACCCCGAGAAGGCGTTCGAGGCCGAACCGCTCCACCCCGACGGCAACCTCATCCGCCACATCCCGCTGCGGTACGGCGACCCGGAGATCACCGGCGAGGTGATCGTCGAGGGCCTGTACCGGATCGGCCGCCAGGACCCGGCGCCCATCGGCGCGGAGGCCGGACTCGCCGTGCCGCGCCCCGACGGCGGCGTCGAGATCTACACCGCCTCCACCGACCCGCACGCCGACCGCGACCTGGCCGCCGCCTGCTTCGGCCTGCCCCCGGAGCAGGTCAAGGTCGTCGTCACCGGCGTGCCCGGCGCGATGGGCGACCGCGAGGACCCGGGGGTGCAACTGCCGCTCGGGCTGCTGGCGCTGCGCACCGGACGCCCGGTGAAGATCGCCGTCAACCGCGAGGAGTCCTTCCTCGGCCACGCCCACCGCCACCCCACCCTGCTCCGCTACCGCCACCACGCCGACTCCGAGGGCCGGCTCGTCAAGGTCGAGGCGCAGATCCTGCTGGACGCGGGCGCGTACGCCGAGGCCTCCTCGGAGTCGCTGGCCGCCGCGGTCGCCTTCGCCTGCGGCCCGTACGTCGTGCCGCACGCCTTCGTCGAGGGCTGGGCGGTGCGCACCAACAACCCGCCGTCCGGCCATGTGCGGGGGGAGGGCGCCCTGCAGGTGTGCGCCGCGTACGAGGGCCAGATGGACAAGCTCGCGGCCAAGCTGGGCCTGGACCCGGCCGAGCTGCGGATGCGCAATGTGATGGCCACCGGCGATCTGCTGCCCACCGGCCAGACGGTGACCTGCCCGGCCCCGGTGGCCGAACTCCTCCAGGCCGTACGGGACGCGCCGCTGCCCGCGCTGCCCAAGGACACCCCGGAGGAGGACTGGCTGCTGCCCGGCGGCCCCGAGGGGGCCGGCGAACCGGGCGCGGTCCGGCGGGGCGTCGGCTACGCGCTGGGCATGGTGCACGTCCTGGGCGCGGAGGGCACGGACGAGGTCTCCACGGCCACCGTCAGGGTCAACGACGGGGTGGCCACCGTCATCTGCGCGGCGGTCGAGACCGGGCAGGGCTTCTCGACGCTGGCCCGCCAGATCGTGCAGGAGACGCTGGGCGTGGAGGAGGTGCACATCGCCTCCGTCGACACCGACCAGCCGCCGGCCGGTCCGGCCGCGCACGGCCGCCACACCTGGGTCTCGGGCGGGGCGGTGGAGCGCGCGGCGAAGATGGTGCGCACCCAGCTCCTGCAGCCGCTGGCGCACAAGTTCGGGATGTCCACGGAACTGCTGTCCATCGCCGACGGCAAGATCACCTCGTACGACGGGGTGCTGAGCACCACCGTGGCGGAGACCCTGGACGGCAAGGAGCTGTGGGCCACCGCGCAGTGCCGCCCGCACCCGACCGAACCGCTGGACGAGTCCGGCCAGGGCGACGCCTTCGTGGGGCTCGCCTTCTGCGCCGTCCGCGCGGTGGTCGACGTCGACATCGAGCTGGGCTCGGTACGGGTCGTGGAGATGGCCGTGGCACAGGACGTCGGCCGGGTGCTCAACCCCCGCCAGCTGGCGGCCCGGATCGAGGCCGGGGTCACCCAGGGCGTGGGGGCGGCGCTGATGGAGAACCTGCGCACGTCGAAGGGGATCGTCCGGCGCCCCAACTTCACCGGATACCCGCTGCCGACGGCGCTGGACGTCCCCGACATCCGCATCGTCAAGCTGGTCGAGGAGCGGGACGTGGTGGCGCCGTTCGGGGCGAAGGCGGCCAGCGCGGTCCCGGTGGTGACGTCCCCGGCGGCGGTGGCGTCGGCGGTGCGGGCGGCGACGGGCCGCCCGGTCAACCGCCTCCCGATCCGCCCGCAGGCGGCGGTGGCGGTCCCGGACCGGCACTGAGGGCGCGGGGCGCCGGCGCACTGTCCGGCCGCCCTCCCGCGGGTGCCCGCCCGGCGGGGATCTCCGGGCGGCTCCGGCGCGCGCTGGACCGAGTGGCCCGGGTACCCGGCGTGAGGCGGCGTCAGAGCGCCGGGCTGTCACCGGCCGCCCGCCGGTCCGACGGCTCCCGGGACTCGGTACTCGGCGCCACGGGACCCGGGCAGCACGGGCGCTCAAGGTGTCCGGGCCGTGTGACCAGGCCGGGGAACAGCCGGCGAGACAACTGTCGGCGACGCACAGTAACCTCTTAACGCCTCACCGTCGGAGGCGAGTTGCGTCACCGCTGTGGTGGGGCGACCGGGGCCGGTGGGACGACGGTGTGACGGTGCGCCCAGCGGGCCGGATGACCGGACGGCCCGGAGGACCTGCGGACCGTCGGCCCGGTGAGGCGTGCAGCCGGAACGTGACCGTGTGACCGTGACCGTGTGTACGACGGGGGAGACGACGTGGCCGACGAGGACGACACAGCGACGGGCGGCACCGCGGACGGCGGAGGCGGCTGGGCCGGACTGACCGCGATCGGCGGCGCGGCGGTGTCCGCGGCGCGCGGCGCGATGGACCTCTACACCGAGATGAGCTCGCTGCAGGGGTTCAAGAACCGGGTGGACGAACTGCTCAGGGAACTCGGCGACTCGGAGGCCGCCCCGGTCCGGATGGCGGGTCACCGCCTGTCGGGGGCGCACCTCGGCACGGGCTTCGCGGAGGCCGAGGGCCTGCACAAGGTCTACACGGAGGTCCACGACGAGCTGACCGCGCTGTCCGAACTGCTCTCCGGCCAGATCGAGGCCATGGGCACGGCGGTCCACGCGGCGCGGGTCGGCTACGAGAACATCGACCTCGACAACCGCGAACGCATGTGGCAGATCCACGACTTGACGGACAAGCGCTACCGCCGGGGGCAGGACGGCACGGGCGGCGACCGGCCGGGCGCGGCACAGCAGACGGACACGGACCGGCGGCCGGACGCCGGTGCCGGTGCCGGTGCCGGTGACGACAGCGCGGGGGCGGGTTACTGATGCGCGTGTGCGTGTGCGGGGTGTTGCGGGCGTTGGCAGGACGGGGCGGAAGGGGGGTCAACGGTGGGTGACTCCGCGTGGGGTGGCGCTTTCAGTCCGGGGCGGATGCTGG
>NZ_JOID01000053.1 GCF_000719865.1 Streptomyces albus subsp. albus | reverse complement strand
CCCCCGGCGGCCCGGCCGTACCCGCCGGAGCGGCCCGGGCCACCGGCGCCCCCTGAGCCCCGCGCGGGCGCCCCGCCCCCGCCTCTGCGTGGTCCCGGACGGGAAGCCGTTAGGCTGGGGGGCGTGGCAGTCGTCGATGTATCCGAAGAGCTGAAGTCCCTCTCCTCGACCATGGAGTCGATCGAGGCCGTCCTGGACCTCGACCGGATGAGGGCCGATATCGCCGAGCTGGAGGAGCAGGCGGCGGCCCAGGACCTCTGGGACGACGTCGAGAACGCGCAGAAGGTCACCAGCAAGCTGTCCTATCTGCAGGGCCAGCTCCGCCGGGCCGAGGAGCTGCGCGGCCGGATCGACGACCTCTCGGTCCTCTTCGAGCTGGCCGAGTCGGAGGACGACGCGGACACCCGCGAGGAGGCCGAGAACGAGCTCCGCGCGGTCCGCAAGGCCGTCGAGGAGATGGAGGTCCGCACCCTCCTGTCCGGCGAGTACGACGCCCGCGAGGCGCTCGTCAACATCCGCGCCGAGGCGGGTGGCGTGGACGCCGCCGACTTCGCCGAGCAGCTCCAGCGGATGTATCTGCGCTGGGCCGAGCGGCACGGCTACAAGACCGAGGTCTACGAGACGTCCTACGCCGAAGAGGCCGGGATCAAGTCGACGACCTTCGCCGTCCAGGCGCCGTACGCCTACGGCACCCTCTCGGTCGAGCAGGGCACGCACCGGCTGGTGCGCATCTCGCCGTTCGACAACCAGGGCCGCCGGCAGACCTCCTTCGCGGGGGTCGAGGTGCTCCCGGTGGTCGAGCAGACCGACCACATCGACATCGACGAGTCCGACCTCCGCGTGGACGTCTACCGCTCCTCCGGACCGGGCGGCCAGGGCGTCAACACGACCGACTCCGCGGTCCGGCTGACCCACATCCCGACCGGCATCGTCGTCTCCTGCCAGAACGAGCGCTCGCAGATCCAGAACAAGGCCAGCGCCATGAACGTCCTCCAGGCGAAGCTGCTGGAGCGGCGCCGGCAGGAGGAGCAGGCCAAGATGGACGCCCTCAAGGGCGAGGGCTCGGGCTCCTGGGGCAACCAGATGCGGTCCTACGTGCTGCACCCGTACCAGATGGTCAAGGACCTGCGCACGGAGTTCGAGGTCGGCAACCCGCAGGCCGTGCTGGACGGCGACATCGACGGCTTCATCGAGTCCGGTATCCGCTGGCGCAAGCAGCGCGAGAAGTAGCCCGCCCGGCGGCCGCGGCAACCGGCCCCGGGACCGCGCGGAGAATATAGGTGAACGCTCAACTGCCGCCCCGGGGGCGGCAGTTGCCGTTTTCGTCACAGTTCTGTGCGCGCCCGCGGTCCAAGTGGTCACGCAACGGACATAGCGCGCTCAACGCGCTTGACGCTGCTGTGAATCTTGGGAAGGGTGACGCTCGGCATGCCCATGTCTGGGCGCGGGCGCGAAGGGGGCGGACGGGGCGAGAGTCCCGCGTCACTCCTACCCACTACGACCAACAGCCCATACATGGCTGCTCCACTGACGAGATCAGCTACTGGGGGTAGCAGCTAGATGACAAAGAAGATGCGGTTGCGCGTTGCGCGCATAACCGCCGGCGCGGTGATCGCTGCCGGTGCCTCCCTGACCGCCGCGGGGGCCGCACAGGCCGTCGGCGTCGACGTCGAGATCGGCAAGCTCAGCACCAAGGCGTCCGTGGAGAACGGGAACGTCGAGGTCAGTATCCAGAACGAAGACGACCCCTGCGACCTGCTCCCCTCGGAGTGCGAGGGCGACGACGGCGGTGCCGACGGCGGCGCCGATGGCGGTGCCATCGGTGGTGGTATCGGCGGCAGTGACGGCGGTGCCGATGGTGGCGCCGACGGAGGCGCTGACGGTGGTGGCATCGGCGGCGGTGACGGCGGTGCCGATGGTGGCGCCGATGGTGGTGCCGACGGTGGTGGCATCGGTGGTGGCATCGGTGGTGGCATCGGCGGCGGCGACGGTGGTGCCGATGGTGGCGCTGACGGCGGTGCCGATGGTGGCGCTGACGGTGGTGGCATCGGCGGCGGTATCGGTGGTGGCATCGGCGGCGGTGACGGCGGTGGTGACGGCGGCGCCGACAACGGCGGCTCCGGCAACAACGGCGGTTCCGGCAACGGCGGTGGCACCGGCGGCGACGGCGGCGGTGACAACGGCGGTTCCGGCAACACCGGCGGCACCGGCGGCAACACCGGCGGGGGCAACAACCCCGGCCCCGACACCGGCGGCAACATCGACACCGGTATCGACGAGGGCACCGACACCAACAACATCGGCTCGCAGCCGGTCGAGCAGGGCGAGGCCAAGGAGGAGCTGGCGGAGACCGGCGCCTCCGAGACCGCGTTCCTGCTCATCGGTGCCGCGACCATGATCGCCGGCGGCATCGGCTTCCGCTTCCTGCCGCAGATCGTGGCCGGCCGCGGTGGCGCCGCTGCCTGACCGGGCGGTCCGCCCCGTCACTGAGCACGGCACACGCCCGCCACAGGGCACCTGAGAACGGCCGAGGGCCCCGGAACGCAGCCGGCGTTCCGGGGCCCTCGTGTTCGTTCGTCCGGGAGTTCCGGGAGTTCCGTGAGTCCCTGGGAGTTCCGTGAGTCGTTCAGGCCGGTTCCGGCCGGTGGGGAGACCCGCTCCCGGCGGCCGGAGGCCGGCCGCCCCGCCGGGCGGTTCGTTCACCCGCTCACGCGGTCTGCTGCGCCAGCAGGGCCACGGCGACGAGCGCGACCACCAGGGCGATCAGCGCGGCCGGGGAGAGGCCCGCCAGCGGGCCGTTCTGGTGCTGGAGCCGCTCTCTGCTGGCACGGCAGACGGCGCAGCGCCCCTCGCACACCGGGCCCGCGCAGTTGGCGCACACCAGTCGGTCGCATGTCATGCGATCTCCTCCTCACGGGGGCCAACGCCCGGGGGAGCGCTTCCGTTCCCCCTACCACTGTGCCAGCTTCCCGGCGATCCGGCGCACCAGGAGGAGACCGGAAGGACACCGAAGGCCGCCGGAGGGAGCCGCCGGAAGGCCGCCGGGACGCCACGGGCGGCGAAATGCCGCCGCTATGGCCCGGTTTATTCCCGATGGTCCCGTGAATCGCCGCTCGGACGAGGGCGACGACTGCACGACTCCGCCGGGTTCGCGTATGGTCACGCTCACCGGCGGGCGCCGCAGCTGGTCTGTACGGCGTCCCGCGTCCCCTCTCTACAAGGTCGACCGTGGTGCACCCGTGATCCGATTCGACAACGTATCCAAGTCCTACCCGAAGCAGACGAGGCCCGCGCTGCGGGATGTCTCGCTGGAGGTCGAGAAGGGCGAATTCGTCTTCCTCGTGGGCTCCTCAGGCTCGGGCAAGTCCACCTTCCTGCGGCTGCTGCTCCGCGAGGAGCGGGCGACCACCGGCTCGGTGCACGTCCTGGGCAAGGACCTGGCGCGGCTCTCCAACTGGAAGGTGCCGCAGATGCGCCGCCAGCTGGGCACCGTCTTCCAGGACTTCCGGCTGCTCCCCAACAAGACGGTCGGGGAGAACGTCGCCTTCGCCCTCGAAGTGATCGGCAAGCCGCGCGCGCAGATCCGCAAGACGGTCCCCGAGGTGCTCGACCTGGTCGGGCTCGGCGGCAAGGAGGACCGGATGCCGGGCGAGCTCTCCGGCGGTGAGCAGCAGCGGGTGGCGATCGCCCGGGCGTTCGTCAACCGGCCGATGCTGCTGATCGCGGACGAGCCGACGGGCAACCTCGACCCGCAGACCTCGGTCGGCATCATGAAGCTGCTGGACCGGATCAACCGGACCGGTACGACCGTGGTGATGGCGACCCACGACCAGCAGATCGTCGACCAGATGCGCAAGCGCGTCATCGAGCTCGAGAAGGGCCGGCTGGTGCGCGACCAGTCGCGCGGTGTCTACGGCTACGCGCACTGAGTGACCACACCGTAGCCGCGGGCCACACCCTGAAAGGACATCATGCGCGCCCAGTTCGTCCTGTCGGAGATCAGCGTCGGTCTCCGTCGCAATCTCACGATGACCTTCGCCGTCATCGTCTCCGTCGCCCTCTCGCTCGGCCTGTTCGGCGCCTCCCTGCTGATGCGCGACCAGGTCGACACCATGAAGGGCTACTGGTACGACAAGGTCAACGTCTCGATCTTCCTCTGCAATAAAAACGACGCGGAGACCGACCCCAACTGCGCCAAGGGCGCGGTCACGGCGGACCAGAAGAAGGAGATCGAGGCCGAGCTGCAGAGGATGCCGGTCGTCGACACCGTCCACCACGAGTCGAGCGATCAGGCGTACAAGCATTACAAGGAGCAGTTCGGCGACTCCCCGCTGGCCTCCTCGCTCACCCCGGACCAGATGCAGGAGTCGTACCGGGTCAAGCTGAAGGACCCGGAGAAGTACCAGGTCATCAAGAGCGCCTTCTCGGCCCGTCCCGGTGTGCAGGCGGTGGAGGACCAACGGGATGTGCTCGACAACCTCTTCAACCTGCTGAACGGCATGAACATCGCGGCACTCGTGGTGATGGCGCTGATGCTGATCGTGGCGCTGATGCTGATCGTCAACACGGTGCGGGTCTCGGCGTTCAGCCGGCGCCGGGAGACCGGCATCATGCGGCTGGTCGGGGCGTCGGGCTTCTACATCCAGATGCCGTTCATCATGGAGGCCGCCATCGCGGGCCTCATCGGCGCCGCCTTCGCCTCCGTGCTGCTGGTGTTCGGGAAGTTCTTCCTCGTCGACAACTGGCTGGCGGAGCGGATCGACCTGATCAACTTCATCGGCTGGGACGTGGTCCTCGCCAAGCTGCCGCTGGTGCTGGCGATCGGTCTCCTCATGCCCGCGGTCGCCGCCTTCTTCGCCCTGCGCAAGTACCTCAAGGTGTGATGTTCGTCCAAGGCGCCGTACGGTCAACTCCCCGTACGGCGCTTCGGCGTCGCTTAGACTCACCGGCATGTCGGGCTCGTCGATGTTCGTCCCGCCCCGCCGCCTTCGTCGCGGCGTGGCCCTGACATTGGTTCTCGGCGGTGTCCTCGTCACCGGCGGCGTCTCCGGCGTCTGGCGTGACGGCGACACCCGCGAGCACCGGCCGGTACGGGCCGGTGCGGTCGCGGACGCGTCCGGGCCCGGTGAAACCGCGCTCGCCGAGGCGGCGGAGGCCGCCATGGCCGCGGGCGAGTCCGGGAGCGACGCCGCCGAGGAGGTCGTCAGCCGCAGCGGCGACCGCTGGTCCGCCGTCTACAGCGCCGGGGAGTACGAGGGCCTGCGGCAGAGCCTGGACGGCTGGTACGTCGGCGTCGGCATCTGGGTGCGGCACGACGCCGAAGGACGGATCGAGGTGGCGCGGGCCCTGCCCGGCAGCCCCGCCGACCGGGCCGGCGTCAGACCCGGGGACCGGCTCCGCGCCATCGACGGCGAGAAGACCGGCGGGCAGCCCGTCACCGAGGTCGTCTCCCTGCTCCGCGGCGACGAACGGGGCGCCGAGGAGGGCAGCTCCGTGAAGCTGGACCTGGAGCGCGGCGACCGCCGCTGGCGGGAGACCCTGACCCGGGCCAGGCTGGCCGCCGAGAGCGTCACCACCCGGACCGCGGCGGACGGCACCACGCTGATCGAGGTCGGCTCCTTCACCAAGGGGTCCGGCGAGGAGGTCCTCCGCGCGGTGCGGAAGGCCCGCGACGGCGCCGGCGTCCTGCTCGATCTGCGGGGCAACCCCGGAGGGCTGGTCGCCGAGGCGGTGACCGCGGCCTCCGCCTTCCTGGACGGCGGCCTGGTCGCCACCTACGACATGCACGGCGAGCAGCGGGCCCTGCACGCGCAGGAGGGGGAGGCCGCCGAAGGGCTGCCGCTGGTCGTCCTGGTGGACGGCGGCACCATGAGCTCCGCCGAGCTGCTGGCCGGAGCCCTGCAGGACCGCGGCCGGGCGGTCGTCGTGGGGTCGGAGACCTTCGGCAAGGGCTCGGTGCAGATGCCCGAGGAGCTGCCGGACGGCTCGGTCGCCGAGCTGACCGTCGGCCACTACCGGACGCCCTCCGGGCGGACCGTGGACGGTGAGGGGATCACCCCCGACCTGGTGGCCCGGGAGGGCGCCGAGGAGCGGGCCAGGACGGTATTGACTGGCCTCGCGGGTGCCTCGTAGTGCGAGAATGACCGCGCTATGGCAAAAACCAACAAGGCTAAAGAGAAGGCCAAGGAGTCGGGCCGCAAACTCGTCGCGCAGAACAAGAAGGCGCGGCACGACTACACCATCCTGGACACCTACGAGTGCGGTCTGGTGCTGACCGGCACCGAGGTCAAGTCACTGCGGCAGGGGCGGGCCTCCCTGGTGGACGGCTTCGTCCAGCTGGACGGCGGCGAGGCCTGGCTGCACAACGTGCACATCCCCGAGTACACCCAGGGCACCTGGACCAACCACGCGGCCCGGCGGAAGCGGAAGCTGCTGCTGCACCGCGAGGAGATCGACAAGCTGGAGCGGAAGTCGCAGGAGAGCGGGCACACCATCGTCCCGCTGCAGCTGTACTTCAAGGAGGGCCGGGCCAAGGTCGAGATCGCGCTGGCCAAGGGCAAGAAGGAGTACGACAAGCGGCAGACGCTGCGCGAGAAGCAGGACCGGCGCGAGACGGACCGGGCGATCTCGGCGGTCCGGCGGCGCCAGCGGGCCTGAGCGGCGCGGGGCCCGAGCGGCGGGGGGTGAGGCCACGCGGGGCGTGGCGCGGATCACGCCCATCGGGGGCCGGGCGGGAATGATCTGGCTCCCGCGTCGGTTGTTGACGTACGATGGACCACAGCGCCACCGGGTGTTCCGCACCGGGTGTGCTTGTCAAATCAACATGGGGATGATCGGTTTCGACAGCGGATGTCGAGGCAGGGGAAGCGAGCCGAGGAAGCGGCAATGATCTCGTAAACCATATGTCGCAAAAAATAATCGCCAACACCAAGCGCGATTCCTTCGCCCTCGCTGCCTGATCTAACAGACAGCGACTCTGCGGAGTGTCAGCCCGGGCTCGATCCCGTCCCGGAACCTGGCATCAGCTAGGGATCTAAACCACCGGCTCCGGCCACGGGGGCCGGTGGGAAATCAAACAGTGGCTGAGCCCGTCGGAGACTTGTTCGCGTGATCTCCGGGGCCGAGAAAATCGCAGCGAACTGCGCTCGGAGAAGCCCTGTTTCCGCACCGTTGGACGCGGGTTCGATTCCCGCCATCTCCACCATCCCATGCGCCGAAGGCCCCGCTGATTCCAGCGGGGCCTTCGGCGTTCCCGGGCTCCGCGTTCCCGGGCGCCGAGCGGGCGCCCGGGCGCGGTACGGCGCTCACACCCGGCGCAGCCGGGGGAGTCCCGCCAGGGCCGCCAGCAGCGCCAGACCTCCGGCCGCCACCGGAGCCCAGTAGGCGCCGGGGGCGCCCCACCGGTCGGCGAGTTGACCGCCGGCCGCCGCGCCGGCCGCGATACCGGTCAGCAGGCCGGTGTAGGCGGTGGTCATGCCCTCGTTGAGCCGGCCGTCCGGGACGAGCCGCTGGACGAGGGACATCCCGGTGACCATGGTCGGGGCGGTGGCCATGCCCGCCACGAACAGCAGCACGGCCAGCAGGGGCAGACTCCCGGCGGCCGTCAGCGGAGTCACGCAGACCGCCATCGCCGCCACCCCCGCGGCCAGGCGCACGGCCGGGGACCCCGACAGCCGGAGCGCGCCGAACGCCAGCCCCGCCACCCCGGAACCGGCCGCCTGGAGCGCCAGCACGAGACCGGCGGCCGCCGAGCCGCCGCCGAGGGCCTGCACGGCCGCGACCGTCGCGACCTCCATGGAGCCGAAGAGGGCGCCGGTCGCCGTGAAGACCATGAGGACGGCCGGGAAGCCGGGTGCCCGCAGCGGTCCCCGGGAGGTGCCGGGCCGCTGTGCCCGCACGCGTGGTTCGGTGCCGCGCCGGCTCGCGAAGAGCAGCATGCCCCCGGTCAGGAGCACGGCGGCGGTCAGCAGCCCGGCCTCCGGGAACACCGTCGTGCACAGCACCATCGCGAGCACCGGCCCGATCATGAAACACAGCTCGTCGACGACCTGTTCGAAGGAGTTGGCGGTGTGCCGCGCCTCGGCGTCGTCCCCGTGCAGGGCCGCCCAGCGGGCCCGGGTCATCGCCCCCACGCTCGGTATGCCCGCGTTGCCCGCGCAGCACAGGAACAGCGCCCAGGCGGGGGCGCCGTACCGGACGCACAGCAGCATCGCGGCCGTGCCGAGGGCGAAGACGAGGGTGGCGGGCACGGCCACCCTCGTCTGCCCGAGCCGGTCCACCAGCCGCCCGAGCAGCGGCCCGGTGACGGCGGTGACGGTGACGTTGACGGCGGAGACGGCGCCGGCCAGGGCGTAGGAGTCCCGGACGAGGGCCAGCATGACGACCGTGGAGACCCCGAGCATGGAGGTGGCCAGCCGCCCCGGGAAGGCGGCGAGGGTGAAGGCCAGGGCGCCGGAGGGAGCGAAGAGCCGCCGGTACGGGGAGAACGGCCCGGACCGCCTGCTGCTCCTCCCCGCCGGCGGGCCGTGGCCGTCGGCGGCGCCACCGGTCCCGTCTCCGGCCCCGCCACCGCTGCCACCGCCGGTCCCTCCGGCTTCCGGTCCGGCGCCGCCCGCCTCCACGCCGCCGTCCCCGGCAGACCTCCCACCCCCGACGCCCACATCCCGGGCGCCCGGGACCGTGGCGTCGGTCCGGGCGGCGGGAGCCACGGCGGGAGCAGGGGCGGCGGGAGGGGTGTCCGGCCGGGGCATCGTCCGGCGGTCCACCACGGGGCGCGAGGCGAGGAAGAGGATCACCCCGCCACGGTGGCCGCCGGGGCCCGCGGGGGTCCAACACTTTCTCGCTCGCATTCACACCACCCGCGTTGTCAAACTGGGCGGATGCCCCGGGACATCGACCCGCGCCTGCTGCGCGCCTTCGCCGCCGTCGCGGAAGAGTTGCACTTCACCCGGGCCGCGGCCCGGCTCTATGTCGCCCAGCAGGCGCTCAGCCGCGACATCCGGCGGCTGGAACGCGGGCTCGGCACCGAGCTCTTCGTCCGCACCACGCGCAGCGTCGAACTGACGGCCGCCGGGAAACGCCTGCTGCCGTACGCACGGCGCGTGCTGGAGGCCCATGACGATCTGATCGCCGCGTGTTCCGAGGCGGAGGCGGACCGGCCGCTTCTCGTCGACATCGGGGAGCGCGTGTCGACCGGCAACCTGGTCCTGGAGGAGGCCCGCCGGATCGCGCCGGCCGCCGGCCCCGAGTTCTACGCCTGCTACCACTCCGGACTGATCGGCGCGGCGGCCGATCTCCTCGCGGGCCGGCTCGACGTGTCCTTCGGCCGGATCGCCGGCCTCGACCCGGCCGTCCGCGCCCGGCTGGACCACCTGCCCGTCCGGTTCGAGCCGATGGCCGTGGTGCTGCCGGCCGCCCATCGCCTCGCGGCACTCCCCGAGGTCCCGCTCGGCGCGCTCGCGGGGGAGAGCGTCTACGCGGCGGCGGGGAACGACGCGACGGCCGAGTGGACCGATCTCGCCGAGCGGCTCTTCGCGGGCCGGGGCATCGCCGTCGCGCCGCCGCTGCCGCCGATCCAGGGCCGGGAGGAGTTCATCCGCGTGATGGGCAAGCTGGGCCGGCCCGTCCTCGCGACGTCCCAGTTCATCGACATGCCGGGGGCTGTGCTGCGGCCGCTCACCGACCCCGTGCCGCTGTCGCCGGTCTCGATGGTGTGGCGCCGCGGAGGCCGCCATCCCGGGCTCGATCTCCTGCGGGCGGCGGCGGAGCGCCTCGCCGCCCGGCGCGCCTGGCTGGTGCGGCCGTCCGGGTCCTGGCTCCCGGACGTGGACGAGGCCGCCATGTCCCGCTGACCGGAAGCCCGCCCCGGACGGCTGCCGGCCCGGCCCGCCGCGCGGGGGCGCGGCCCCCGGCGCTCACACGGAGCGCGGCCGGCGGGTGAGAGCAAGGTTGCGTGACGGTCACCTGGCGCCATGGCCGTGAAACGCGCCGTCCCTAGCGTCGGACGCACGGTGCCGGCGGCACGACCCGGCCCCGTCCCGACACCTGTGGAGGCGTGATGACGGCCGCGACGACCGCGCACAAGGGAGGCCGCTGGATCGAGCGGTGGGATCCCGAGAACGAGCGCTTCTGGGAGGCGGAGGGCAAGCACATCGCCAAACGGAACCTGATCTTCTCGGTGATGTCCGAGCACATCGGGTTCTCCGTGTGGAGCATGTTCTCGGTCCTGGCCCTGTTCATGGGGCCCGAGTACGGGGTCGACCCGGCCGGGAAGTTCTTCCTGGTGGCGGTCGCCAGCCTCACCGGTGCGACGCTGCGGGTGCCCTACGGCTTCGCGGTCGCCCGGTTCGGCGGCCGCAACTGGACGGTCTTCAGCGCGGCGCTGCTGCTGGTGCCCACCGTCGCCCTGTTCATCGTCATGGAGCCCGGCACCTCCTACTCGACCTTCATGCTGGTCGCCGTGCTCACCGGGGTCGGCGGCGCCAACTTCGCCTCCTCCATGACCAACATCAACAGCTTCTACCCGCTGCGCCTGAAGGGCTGGGCGCTGGGGATGAACGCCGGCGGCGGCAACATCGGGGTCGCCGTGGTCCAGCTCCTGGGCCTGCTGATCATCGCGATCGCCGGCGCGGCCAACCCGCGCCTCCTGCTCGGCGTCTACATCCCGCTGATCATCGCGGCCACCGTGTGCAGCGCGCTGTACATGAACAACCTCGGCCCGGTGAAGAACGACGGCGGAGCGGCCCGGGAGGCCGTGAAGGACGGCCACACCTGGATCATGTCCTTCCTCTACATCGGCACCTTCGGCTCCTTCATCGGCTACAGCTTCGCCTTCGGCCTGGTACTCACCGCGCAGTTCGGCCGCACTCCCCTCCAGGCCGCCTCACTGACCTTCATCGGCCCGCTCCTCGGCTCACTGATCCGCCCCGTCGGCGGAAAGCTGGCGGACCGGCTCGGCGGCGCCCGGGTCACGCTGTGGAACTTCGTACTGATGACGGCCGCGGCCGGCGTGATCGTCACCGCGTCCTTCCAGGCGTCGCTGCCGCTGTTCATCGGCGGCTTCATCGTCCTCTTCGTCCTCACCGGCCTCGGCAACGGCTCCACCTACAAGATGATCCCGGGCATCCACCGGGCCAAGGCCGCCGCCAAGGGCCTCACCGGCGAGGCGGCGGACGTCCACGCCCGGCGGCTGTCCGGCGCCTCCATGTCGCTGATCGGCGCGGTCGGGGCATTCGGCGGCCTCGGGATCAACCTCGCCCTGCGCCAGTCCTTCCTCGGCTCGCAGTCCGGCACCACGGCCTTCGTCGTCTTCCTCGGCTACTACGTGGTGTGTGCGGCCGTGACCTGGGCCGTATACCTCCGGAGGCCGGTGGCCGCCCCGGAGCCGGCCGGCCGCGCGGAGCAGCCGCGGCAACAGCCCGTCTACGCGGAGGTGTGAGACCCCTGCGCGCGCGGTCCGGTGCGGTCCGGGCCGCGCGCGCCGCGGTCACCGCGTAACACCGGTGACATCCGGCCGAACCGACACGGACACCGGACCTTGGGAGGATGGGAGTACGGCCCGGCCGGCCGCCGCGCGCGGACGGACCGGGCGTCGGAAGCCCCGGCCACCCCGGCCACCCCGCCCATCCCGACCGGACCGGACCGGACCGAGCAGAACCCCCAGCTGAGCGAGGCAGACCCCCATGCAGGACCCGACCCCGCAGCCCTCACCCCCGGGCGCCACCCGCCCGGGCGGCCCGGAGCCGGACGCCCCCGGGCCCGCCGCCGTCCCCACCCCCACCCCCGCGCCCGGCCCGCTGGCCGGGTTCACCGTCGGCATCACCGCCGCCCGGCGCGCCGGGGAACTGGGCGCGCTGCTGGAGCGCCGCGGCGCCGCCGTGCTGCACGCCCCGGCGATCCGCATCGTGCCCCTGCCGGACGACACCGAACTGCTCGCCGCCACCAAGGACTTGATCGCCGACGCCCCCGACGTCGTCGTCGCCACCACGGCCATCGGCTTCCGCGGCTGGATCGAGGCGGCCGACGGCTGGGGGCTCGGCGAGGAGCTGACCGCCCGGCTGCGCGGGGTGGAACTCCTCGCCCGCGGGCCCAAGGTGCGCGGTGCCATCCGCGCCGCCGGGCTGACCGAGTCCTGGTCGCCGGCGTCGGAGTCGATGGCGGAGGTCCTGGACCGGCTGCTCGCCGAGGGCGTCGCGGACCGCCGGCTGGCCGTCCAGCTGCACGGCGAGCCGCTGCCCGGCTTCGTCGAGGCGCTGCGCGAGGCGGGCGCGGAGGTCGTCGGCGTGCCCGTGTACCGCTGGCTGCCGCCGGAGGACATCGGGCCCGTCGACCGGCTGCTGGACGCCGCGGTCGCCCGCTCCCTGGACGCCGTCACCTTCACCAGCGCGCCCGCCGTGGCCGGACTGCTCGAACGCGCCCGCGAACGGGGCCTGCTGGAGCCGCTGCTGGAGGCGCTGCGCCAGGACGTGCTGGCCGCCTGCGTGGGACCGGTGACGGCGATGCCGCTGCTGGAGCACGGCGTGCAGGCCGCCCGCCCGGAACGCTTCCGGCTCGGCCCGCTGGTGCAGTTGCTCTGCCGGGAACTCCCGGCCCGGGCCGGCGTGCTGCCGGTCGCGGGCCACCGGCTCGGTATCCGGGGGCACGCCGTCCTGGTCGACGACGAGCTGCGCGCCGTGCCGCCCGCGGGCATGGCGCTGCTGCGGGCGCTGGCCCGCCGTCCCGGCTGGGTCGTCTCCCGGGCCGAACTGCTGCGCGCGCTGCCGGGGGCGGGCCGCGACGAGCACGCCGTGGAGACGGCGATGGCCCGGCTCCGTACGGCGCTGGGCGCGCCCAAGCTGATCCAGACGGTGGTCAAGCGCGGCTACCGGCTGGCGCTGGACACCGCGTCCGACGCCAAGTACGCGGAGGTCGCGGAGAGTTGACGCTCCGGTGACATCCCCGGGCGCCCGGGCGGCGGCGGTCGCGGGGTCTTAAGCTCGTGCCATGTCGCAGCAGCAGCCATCCGCCGCCGGTCCGCCGGACCCCGGCCGGTACCAGCAGGGCCAGGGGTACGGCCAGGGCCGGCAGTACGAGGGGTACGGCCGGGGTCAGGGATACGGCCAGGGCCACGTCCCGCCCGTGCCGCCCGCACCGGCCGAGCCGTCGCCGTATCCCAGCGGGCCGTCGCCGTACCCCGGCGGGCCGTCGCCGCACTCCGGCGGCCCGGCGCCGTACGGGGCCGGCCCGCCCGCCGGGTACGGCCCCGTCCCCGGGCCGCCCCCGGGACAGCCCGGATACCCCGGCGGCCCCGCGCAGCCCGCCCAGCCGGGATACCCCGGTCACCCGGCTCAGCCGTACGCGTACGGTCCGAACGGCCACGCGCCGGCGACCATGCCCGGCGTGCTCCGCGCGGCCCAGGTGATCCTCTTCGTCGCCATGGGCCTGGCGTTCGTCGCCGTTGTGGTGGCCTCCGCCATGGCGGGTGCCGAGGCCTCGGGCCGGGCGATCGGCTCCGCCCTTCCGGTCATCGGCGCCTTCATCTGCGCGCTCCGGTTCAACAGCGGGGGCAGCGGGGTCCGGGTGACCGCCATCGTCTTCACCTCGCTCATGATCCTCTTCGGTATGGGGCAAGCGGGGAACGGCAACCCGGCCGGTCTGCTCTGGGCGCTGCTCGCCATCCCGGCGCTGGTGCTGATGTGCCTGCGGCCCTCGGGCGCCTGGTTCGACCGCGCCCGGCAGTACGGCTGACGCCCGGCCCCGGCCGCGCCCGGTCCGCATGCGCCGGGGGCGCCGCCGCACCGGCTCCCGGAGCCGGTGCGGAGCCGCCCCCGGAAAGCCCGCCGCCCTGCCGTCGGCCCGCCGCCCGTCAGCCGGCCCCGCCCGCGCCCCGGCCGGCCCGGGCCCGCCGTAACGGCTGCCGCCCGCCGCCGCCCGCGGCCCGGTGCCCCGGCCTGCCGCCCCCGGCCGCCGGCCGCCGACGGGTCCCGTCGCACGCCTGTGCCTGACGGCCCCGGGCGGGCACTCTGGGGGAGGACAACCCCCCACCGGCGCCCGCGGGCGCGCGGCACGCTCCGAAGGAGTGACAGGAACATGGCGGCGGCGGCCTCCGGCGGCCTGCGATTCGACACCGGCCGGCTCTGTCTCGACCTGGTGGCCACGGCCGCCGGGCGCCCGCGCGGGCCGGGGGAGCCGATGGAGCGCCTCGACGGACCCGAGCGGCTGCGGGCCTGGCTGACCGGGGCCGGGCTGGTCCCACCGGGCACCGCGCTCGCCGCCGACCACGAATGGCTCGACCGGTTCCGCGAACTCCGCGACGTGCTCCGCCGCCTGATCCGTGCCCAGGTGGACGGCCCGCCGGCGGACGCGGCCGGCGGCGCTGCTCCCGGTTCCGTTCCCGGCTCCGTCCTCGGCCCCGACCTGGCCCGGCTGAACGCCCTCGCCGCCCCCGCCCCCTCCGTCATCCGCGCCGTACCCGCCGCCGACGGCACCCTCGTCCGCGCGCTCGCCGGCGGCCCGGGCTGCGCGGCGCTCCTCTCCGATGTCGCGCGCGACGCCATACGGCTGCTCACCGACCCCGTGGCCCGGGGCCGGCTGCGCGAGTGCGAGGGCGACTCCTGCTCCCGCGTCTATCTCGACACCTCACGGGGCCGCCGCCGGCGCTGGTGCTCCGGCGAGACCTGCGGCAACCGGGAACGGGTCGCCCGCCACCGCCGCCGCTCCGCGTCCCCCGGCGCCACCGCCAACGCCCCCGTGCCCGGACAGAGTTGACCAACTCCCCCCTAAACGGCCGCGCTTCGGCCGGCTACCGGCCCGCTCCCGGGACCGCTGAAAGTTTTTTCCCGCGTGTTTGAGCAGCTCCCCCGCGGTCTCCGTAACTGAGGGGGAAGCGCGGGCCGGACGGGGGTGGCCGGAGGAGCGGAAGGTCCGCTCGGCGCTTCGGCGGAGAACTCCCGGGGGGAGAGACGTCACATGCGCACCACAAGTCGCCACAGGCTGCCGGAAGAAGCCGGGATCGCCGTGCTCGCGCTCAGGGCGACGGGGTGCGACGCGGATCGACAAGGACGGCTATGAAAGCGGCGACATTGGAAGCTCCTCGGACCACTGATCGGTCCCCCACGCAGGTGGTCCGAGGACTGGGCGGGGTCCCGTCGCAGACGAGGGCTGCGGGTCCCCGCCCGACCGACGGGCAGTTCACAGCAGTTGGCGTAAGCGTTTCCCCTGAACAAGCTCTCGACCGGGAGGTCCGGGTGCGCAAGGATGCGGCCGTGTCCCAAGATCGTCCTTCCAGGACCCGGCACCGCGCCGAGCGATCCCGCTCCGATGAGCCGGTGCCCGATGAAGAGCTGATGCGCGTCATCTACCGTGAGCACGCCGGCCCGTTGCTGGCGTACGTCCTCCGGCTGGTGGCGGGCGACCGCCACCGGGCCGAGGACGTCGTCCAGGAGACGCTGGTACGGGCGTGGAAGAATGTCCACCGTCTCAACCGGGCCACGGGTTCGGTGCGGCCCTGGCTGGTCACGGTGGCCAGGCGTATTGTCATCGACGGTCACCGGAGCCGGCAGGCCCGTCCTCAGGAGGTCGATCCGGCTCCTCTGGAAGTCATGCCCGCGGAGGACGAGATAGACAAGGCACTCTGGCTCATGACGCTCTCCGACGCTCTGGGCGATCTCAGCGACGCGCATCGCGAAGTACTTGTCGAGACCTACTTCAAGGGCCGTACCGTGAACGAGGCAGCAGAGACCCTCGGCATACCGAGCGGGACCGTGCGGTCCCGTGTCTTCTACGCGCTGCGCTCCATGAAGCTCGCACTCGAAGAACGAGGAGTTAGGGCATGACAGCGCCGCCCGAGCGCAATTCGGAGCACGAGGCCGTCGGCGCCTACGCCCTCGGCATTCTGGACCCGGGGGAAGCGGAGCGCTTCGAACTGCACCTGGCCGGATGCACCTACTGTGCCGCGCAGCTCGACGAGTTCATGGGGATCGAACCCCTGCTCGCCAAGCTCGCCGAGACACCCGCCGCCGCCATCCCCGACCCCGCCGTTCTGCACACCAAGCCGAGCCCGCAGGTCCTGCCGAAGCTGCTGGGCGAGGTCAACGCCCACCGGCGCAAGGCACGCCGGCGCGGCCGCTACATGCTCGCCGCCGCGGCGGCCCTCGTCCTCGGCGGTCCGCCGGTCGCGGTCTGGGCCACGGCGGGCGGTTCCGACGACGGCGGCTCCGGCAAGCAGCCGGTGCAGGTCGCCTCGGCCCAGGCCGCCTGGGAGTCGATGGACACCAAGGTCTCGGGCACCGACCCGGTCAGCAAGGTCTCGGCCACGGTCGCGACCGAGCAGAAGCCCTACGGCACGGACGTCGTGCTGGAACTGAAGAACCTCAAGGGCCCGGAGAAGTGCAGCCTCTTCGTGGTCTCCAAGAACGGCAACGAGGAGGTCGTCGGCTCCTGGTCGGTGCCGAAGTGGGGGTACGGCATCCCGGACAGCCCCGACCCCAAGGGCAAGGACCCGCTCTACGTCCACGGCACCGCCGCCATGGACGGGAACGAGATCGATCACTTCGAGGTCCGCACCTTCGCCGGGGAACGGCTGGCCACGATCAAGAACTGACCGGCCTTCCCGGAGCGCCACCCCCCACACCGCTCCACGGCGTTCCACCCCGCCCCACCCCCCACAC
>NZ_JOID01000052.1 GCF_000719865.1 Streptomyces albus subsp. albus | reverse complement strand
GCGCGTCCGTGAGCTCGTGTCGCCGCACCATACGGGCGTCCTGCCCGGCCAACCAGGAGATCCACCCCGCCCACCAAGAGCCATCAGAAACGGCCTAGCCGTCCGTCGTCGCGCTCTGCGCACCGCCGGACCAGCACGTGAGAGATGCGTGCAGCCGGCCCAATTCCCAGCAGTCACCCGACCCGCGAGCCGCCGGTACGTCCGACCGGCCCTCCCGCCGCCGAGCCCTCCGGCCCGGGGTGAGGGGAAGAGGCTCGCGGGTCGTCTGCGTTCCCGTGCCTTCCCGCCCGCATCATCGGCGGACGGGCACCGGACCCGTTGCCCGCACCTCACCGGGCCGCGTCACCCCGCCGGGCCGCACCGCACCCCCGCCAGGCCATGCCCCGCAGGCCACGCCTCGCCGCGCATCACCGGGCCGCACCCCGTCAGGCCACGCCTCAGCCGGCCGCTCCGGCCGCCCCGCACCCCGCCGCCACAGCCGCGGGCGCCCCGCCGCCCCCGCCGCCGGTGCGCCCTGCCCCCGCAGCCGGCGCCGCCGTGCCCCTACGGGCACACCCGCTGGACCGTCCAGCCCGTCGCCGCCGCGGAGCGGAGGTAGCGCAGCCGGTCGTGGAGGCGGTTCTCGCGGCCCTGCCAGAACTCGACGGCCTCCGGGAAGACCCGGTACCCACCCCACTCCGGCGGCACCGGCACCTGCTCGCCCGGCGGGTAGCGGTCCGCCAACTCCCCGTAGGAACGGTCGAGTTCCTCGCGGGACACCACCAGTTCCGACTGCCGGCTCGCCCATGCCCCGAGCTGCGAGCCGTGCGGACGGGTCCGGAAGTACGCCACCGTCTCGTCCCGGCCGACCCGTTCGGCCACCCCCTCCACCAGCACCTGGCGGGCGATGGGGTGCCAGGGGAACAGCAGCGCCACATACGGGTTGGTGTCGATCTCGCGGCCCTTGCGGGAGGTGTAGTTCGTGAAGAAGACGAACCCGCGTTCGTCGAAGCCCTTCAGCAGGACCGTCCGCGAGCTGGGGCGGCCGCTGGCGTCGACCGTGGAGACCACCATGGCGTTCGGCTCGTAGATGCCGCTCTCCGACGCCTGCCGGAACCACCGGGCGAACTGCTCCATCGGCGCCCCGGCGAGATCTCGCTCGTACAGGCCGTCGGAGCGGTAGTGCTCGCGCATGGCGGCGGGATCGTAGTCGGGCGCCACCGGCTGATCGGCGTCGACGTGCGGCACGGACTCCACGGACTCCAGTGAATCATCAGGCACGGACTCATCTTGCAGCATCATCCGAAGAGCCGAAGACGCTGACGGAGTGTTTCCGGACCCTACGCGGCGTAACGTTTCCCCCGGAAGGTGGCACAGTGTGCCGCTTATCACGCTTCCCCGCATCGGCCGAACCGGCCAAAATCATCGGCTGGGCCCCTATAGCCCCCGGATCACGCGAGATATCGTGTCCGGCCTGTAGAGACCCTCAGTGCCTCTCCGGTGAGCCGACGCCCGAACGGATAACCATCTCCCGGGCGGGGCATCACCGGGGTAACCGTTACGGAGCGTGAACCGCGTCGGCGTCGCAGGTGCCGCGGAGCGGAGCGGCCGCGCATCCGGACCGGCACCGTACGCCGCAAAGCTTGACATTCTGGTCACAAGCCATGTGTCGACCACATCACGCCACATACGAGGAGCCGCCTGATGTCCGACTTCGTACCCGGACTCGAAGGAGTCGTCGCGTTCGAGACGGAGATCGCCGAACCGGACAAGGAAGGCGGCGCGCTCCGCTACCGCGGCGTCGACATCGAGGACCTCGTCGGTCACGTCTCCTTCGGCAACGTCTGGGGCCTCCTGGTCGACGGCGCCTTCAACCCCGGTCTGCCGCCCGCCGAGCCGTTCCCCATCCCCGTCCACTCCGGTGACATCCGCGTCGACGTCCAGTCCGCGCTCGCCATGCTCGCCCCCGTCTGGGGCCTGAAACCGCTGCTCGACATCGACGAGGCCCAGGCCCGCGACGACCTCGCCCGGGCCGCCGTCATGGCGCTCTCCTACGTCGCCCAGTCGGCGCGCGGCCAGGGCCTGCCGATGGTCCCGCAGCGGGAGATCGACAAGGCCGAGACCGTCGTCGAGCGCTTCATGAAGCGCTGGCGCGGCGAGCCCGACCCCAAGCACGTCAAGGCCGTCGACGCCTACTGGACCTCCGCCGCCGAGCACGGCATGAACGCCTCCACCTTCACCGCCCGCGTCATCGCCTCCACCGGCGCCGACGTCGCCGCGGCCCTCTCCGGCGCCGTGGGCGCCATGTCCGGCCCGCTGCACGGCGGCGCGCCCTCCCGCGTGCTCGGCATGATCGAGGAGATCGAGCGCACCGGCGACGCCACCGCCTACGTCAAGAAGGCCCTCGACAAGGGCGAGCGCCTCATGGGCTTCGGCCACCGCGTCTACCGCGCCGAGGACCCGCGCGCCCGCGTGCTGCGCCGCACCGCCAAGGAGCTGGCCGCGCCGCGCTTCGAGGTCGCCGAGGCCCTGGAGCGCGCGGCCCTGGAGGAGCTGCACAACCGGCGCCCCGACCGGGTGCTGGCCACCAACGTCGAGTTCTGGGCCGCCATCGTGCTCGACTTCGCAGAGGTGCCCGCGCACATGTTCACCTCGATGTTCACCTGCGCCCGCACGGCCGGCTGGTCCGCGCACATCCTGGAGCAGAAGCGCACGGGCCGCCTGGTGCGCCCCTCGGCCCGCTACATCGGCCCGGGCACCCGCGACCCGCGCGAGGTCGAGGGCTACGGGGACATTTCCGGCTGAGCCACGGCTCGCTTCCCGTTTCCCGTTTTCCCGTTTCCCGCTGAACCGTCCGTCCGCGCCGCGCCCGCCGGCGTCACTGCCCCCGCACTCCGGTGCGGGGGCAGTGCGCTGCCGGGCGGAGGCCGGGTCGGGTGGCCCGGGTCCGGGCGATCCGGGTGACCTGGGCGATCCGGGTGGTTCCGGTGATCCGAGTAGTTCCGGTGATCCGGGCGGTCCCGGCAGTTCCGGATCTCCGGGAACGAGGCCTCAGGACCCCCCGTCCTCCCGGGTGGCCCCGTCCACCCCGGTGGCCCCCTCCTCCTCGGTGCCGCCGTCCGCCCGGCCGAGCGTGCCGTCCAGGATGCGGGCCCACTGGGCCACGACCCGGTCGCGGCGGGCCGCGTCGTCCGTGAGCAGCGTGGCCAGACCGAGGCCGCGGGCCATGTCCAGAAGGCCCTGCACCGTCTCGCGGACCCCCGGCACCGATTCGTCGGCGCCCAGCAGTTCGATCGCCATCCGGTGGCTCTCCCGGCCGATACGAGCCTCCAGCGCGGTGACCCGCGGCTTGAGCTGCTCCTCGTTCGAGGCGGCCACCCAGAGGTGCAGCGCGGCCCGGAACAGCGGCCCCGTGTAGAGGGCGACGATCGCCTCCACGACGGCCCGAGTGCGGCCGCCCGGCGCGGCGCCCCCGCCCCGCGCGGTGCGCCCGCCGCTGATCATCGCCCGCAGCGCCGCCGAGCGTTCCTCCGCCACGTGTTCGACCGCCGCGGTGAACAGGTCCTCCCGGGTCGGGAAGTGGTGCTGTGCCGCACCGCGGGACACCCCCGCGCGCTCGGCGACCACCGTGACCGTGCTGCCGCTCCAGCCGTGTTCGGCGAGGCAGGCGACCGCCGCCTCCAGCAGCCGCTGCCGGGTGGCACGGCTGCGGTCCTGCTTGGGCCCGCGGGCCGTCGTCACCGCGCCCATACCGGGTCCCGGCGTTCCAGGAAGGCCGTCATGCCCTCGCGGGCCTCCGCGGAGGTGAAGAGGCGGGCCGACTGCTCGGCCAGCGCCTGGGTGTCCCGGTCGAACCGGCGCAGGACGTCGGCGGTGACCAGCTTCTTCGACTCCGCCAGCCCTTGCGGGGACGCCCGCCGCAGACCGTCCAGGATCGGGGCGAGCGCCGCGTCCGGATCCTCGGCCGAGACGGTGACGAGGCCGATCCGGCTCGCCTCGGCCGCGTCGAACCGCTCACCCGTCAGGTAGTAGCGGGCGGCCGCGCGGGGGTCGAGACGCGGCAGCAGCGGCAGGGAGATCACCGCCGGTGCCAGACCGAGCCGGGCCTCGGTGAACGCGAAGCTCGTGCCCGGCCCCGCCACCGAGATGTCGCAGCACCCCAGCAGGCCCAGTCCGCCCGCCCGCGCATGGCCGGTCACGCGGGCCACCACGGGCTTCGGCAGCTCCGTGACCGTACGGAGCAACCGGGCCAGGCCGAGCGGGGCGGAGGCGGCGTCCGCCGAGCCGGCCTCCGTCAGGTCCGCGCCCGCGCAGAACGTGTTGCCCGTGTGGGTGAGCAGCACGGCGCGCACCTCCGGGTCGGCGGCGGCCTCCGCCAGCGCCTCGTGCAGTTCGGTGACGAGGCGGGTGGAGAGCGCGTTGCGGTTGTGCGGCGAGTCGAGGGTGAGCGTGGTGACACCGCGTTCGGTGGCACGGCGCACCAGGGGCCGCGCGACGGGCTGTTCGGAGTGTTGTGCCGGGGCCTGTGCGTCTGTCATGGCGTGGTGGAGGTCCTTTCCCGGGTCCGGAGTTCGCGCCGGAGGATCTTGCCGCTGACGGCGCGGGGCACCGCGTCCAGAAACTCCACCCGGCGGATCTTCTTGTAGGGGGCGACCCGTTCGGCAACGTACGCCATGACCTGCTCGGCCGTGGTCCCGGCCCCCGGCCTGCGCACGACGTAGGCCTTGGGGATCTCGTTGCCGTCCTCGTCCGTCACACCGATGACCGCCGCGTCGGCGAGGTCCGGGTGGGTCAGCAGACAGGCTTCCAGCTCGGCGGGCGGCACCTGGTAGCCCTTGTACTTGATGAGCTCCTTGACCCGGTCGACGACGAAGAGCCAGCCGTCGGCGTCCACCCGGCCGACGTCCCCAGTGTGCAGCCAGCCGTTCTCGTCGATCATGGCGGCGGTCGCGTCCGGGCGGCCGAGGTAGCCCTTCATCACCTGGGGGCCGCGGATCAGGACCTCCCCCGGCTCGTCCGGCCCCAGGTCCCGCGCCGGGTCGTCGAGGGAGACGATCCGCATCTCGGTGCCGGGCACCAGAAGGCCGACGGTGCCGGGCGGCGGGTCCTCCGCGTCGAGCGGTACGGCATGGGTGCCGGGCGACAGCTCCGTCATCCCGTACGCCTGCAGCACGGGCGGCACGCCGAGCCTGCGGGAACAGGCCGCGGCCAGCTCGGCGTCCAGGGGTGCGGCGGCGCTCAGGACGTACCGCACGGACGACACGTCGTGCTCCGTGACCGCCGGGTGCTTGGCCAGGGCCAGCACGATCGGCGGGGCCACGTAGAGGGCCGTGACCCGGTGGCGTTCGATGGCCGACAGATACTGCTCCAGGTCGAAGCGGGGCAGCACGACGACGGTGGCGCCGCGGCGGAGCGGTGCGTTCATGAGCGCCGTCAGGCCGTAGATGTGGAAGAAGGGCAGGACGGCGAGGATGCGCTCGTCCGCGTCCTGCGGGGTCAGCGGGTCGAGCTGGGCGAGGTTCGTGGCGATGTTGCGGTGGGTGAGCATCACGCCCTTGGGGGAGCCGGTGGTGCCCGAGGAGTACGGCAGCACCGCCACGTCCCCGGCCGGGTCGATCTCCACCACCGGCTCCGGGGCGGTGCAGGCGAGCATGTCGTGCAGGACGGAGCGGTGGCCCTCCGCCCGGTCGCAGACGAAGATTTCCGCGACCCGGCCGCCCACGGCTGCTTCCGCCTTCGCAGCCGCCGCCTTGGCCGTCTCCAGGAGCAGGGAGACCGTGACGATCCAGCGGGCCCCGGAGTCGCGCAGCTGTTTGCCGAACTCCTCGGCGGTGGCCAGCGGGTGGACGGTCGTGACGGCTGCGCCCGCCATGGTCGCGGCGTAGAAGACGGCCGGGTAGGCGATGGTGTTCGGGCTGTGCAGGGCCAGGACGTCGCCCTTCCGGACCCCCGCCTCGGCGAGCGCCGCGGCGATCCGGCGGGTGAAGGCGTCGAGTTGGGCGTAGCTGACCGTGGTGCCGTCCACGCCGTCGATCAGCGCGGGGGTGTCCCCGTATTCGGCGGCCCGGCCGAGTACGGCTTCGTGGATGGGCTGATCGACGGGTTGGACGTCCGGGTAGGTGCTCCGGTGGACCATGGCGATCCCTCCGCTCTGTGTGTCCCTGTGTCCCTGTCCCTGCTGTGCTCGTGTTGTCTGTGGCTGTGTGGCTGTGGAGCGTGGGGCTGTAGCTGTGCCGCTTGCGCGGCTGGGGCTGTGTGCCTGTTCCTGTGTGTCCGTGCCGCTTCTGTGCCTGTGTCCGCGAGCCGTGACCGAGCGCGCCCGCACGGTCTCGGGTTGCCCGGACCCCTGTGCCGTTCGCGCGCCGGATGGCCGGTGCCGGGTGCCGGATGCCGCACCGGGTGTGCGGCACCAGACCCCTACGGCATGTGACGCGCCTCACAGCCTCGCGGGTGGCTCACAAGGATGGCCGATTCAGTACGACTTGGGGAGCCCCAGGGACTGGTGGGACACATAGTTGAGGATCATTTCCCGGCTCACCGGGGCGATCCGGGCCACCCGGGAGGCGGTGACGAGCTGCGCCAGGCCGTACTCCTTGGTCAGCCCGTTGCCGCCGAGCGTGTGCACCGCCTGGTCCACCGCCTTGACGTTCGCCTCGGCAGCCGCGTACTTGGCCATGTTGGCCGCCTCGCCCGCGCCGATGTCGTCCCCCGCGTCGTAGAGACGGGCCGCCTTCTGCGTCATGAGCCGCGCCAGTTCGAGCTCTATGTGCGCCTGCGCGAGCGGGTGCGCGATCGCCTGGTGCGCGCCGATGGGCGCTTTCCACACCTGCCGGGTACGGGCGTAGTCGACCGCCTTCGCCAAGGCGTGGCGGCCCATCCCGAGAGCGAACGCGGCCGACATGATGCGCTCCGGGTTGAGCCCCGCGAAGAGCTGGAGCAGGCCCGCGTCCTCGTCGCCGACGAGTGCCTCGGCCGGCAGCCTGATGTCGTCGAAGCTCAGCTCGAACTGCTTCTCGGCCGCGTACAGCTCCATGTCGATCGGCCGGTACTCGAACCCGGGGGTGTCCCGGGGGACGATGAACAGGCAGGGCTTGAGCTTGCCGGTGCGGGAGTCCTCGGTGCGGCCGACGATCAGCGTGGCGTCCGAGATGTCCACACCGGAGATGAAGACCTTCCGGCCGGTGAGCAGCCAGTCGCCGCTGCCGTCGGGGGCGCGGCGGCCGGTGGTGGTGATCCGGTGCGAGTTCGAACCGGCGTCGGGCTCGGTGATTCCGAAGGACATCATGCGGCTGCCGTCGGCGAGTCCGGGCAGCCACTGCTGCTTCTGCTCCTCGGTGCCGAAGCGGGCGATGACCGTGCCGCAGATCGACGGCGAGACGACGAGCATGAGGAGCGGGCAACCGGCCGCACCCAACTCCTCCAGCACGATCGCGAGTTCGGATATGCCGGCGCCCCCGCCGCCGTACTCCTCGGGCAGGTTGATGCCCAGGTAACCGAGTTTGGCGGCCTCCTGCCAGAGATCCTGGATGTGGCGGTCCTTGGCGGTGGGTGCGGTGGGTGCGGTGGTCCCCGTGGTCCCGGTGGATCCCGTTCCGGAAGTGCCGCCGGTGGCCTCGGCGTTCCCTCCCGGGCCGGAGTCGGCCGCGCCGAAGAAGTTCCGCGCGTACCGGGCCCCGAGGGCGGCGACGGCTTGGCGGAGGGCGCGGTGTTCGTCGGGCTCGAGCGCTGTGGACGCGGTGACTGCGGCGGACGGTGACGCGGACATGGGGGCCTCCTCGGAAGGGGCGGGCTGGGGAATGTTGTACGGGCCGGCCGACGGGCGGCGGCTGTACGGGTCGGCTTGAGGGCGGGGCGGACTTGTTCGGGCGGGAGGTGTTGTTCGGGCGGTGCTGTTCGGACGGACGGTGTTGTTCGGGCGGAGGGGCTTGTTCCGTGGACGGGCTTGTTCGGGCGGGCCGGGCGGGTGAGCTGTGCGGATGAGCTGCGGACGAACTTGTGGGCCGGTGGACAGACCCCGGAGGGTGGACAGAGCCGAGCGGACGGGACCGGGGAGCCGGGACCGGGAGCCGGGACCGGGCCCCTGTGCCGGGGACCGAGCGGGCGGGGCCGAGCATCTGCCCCAGGCACCCCGGTCGGCCGCCCCCGGCCGGGCCGCCCCCGCCAAGCTCCCGCCGTCGAGCCCCGGCGGGCTCCCGCCCCGCCCCTCCCCGCCCTCTAGGGACCCTCCGAGACGACGGCCAGCAGGGCGCCGACCTCCACCTGCTGCCCCGGGGTGGCGTGGAGGGCCGTCAGGGTGCCGGGGGTGGGGGCCGTGATGCGGTGCTCCATCTTCATGGCCTCCAGCCACAGCAGCGGCTGCCCCTGCTCCACCCGGTCACCGACGGCGATCTCCGCCACCCGCACCACCGTGCCCGGCATCGGGGCGAGCAGCGAGCCCGGCTCGGTGCGGGCGGTGGGGTCCGGGAAGCGGGGGACGGTGCTGAACGCATGGGCGCCGAGGGGCGAATCGACGTGGACGCGGGTGCCGTACACCGCCACCTCGAAGGTCCGGCGGACCCCGCCGGCCTCCAGGGTGACGCGCTCCGGGCTAGCCGCGATCAGCCGTACGTCCGGATGGCCGGGGGCGTCCAGGCCGTCGCGGGTGAGGCGGTGGCGGATCTCGTACTCGGTGCCGTCGGGCTCGGCGCGGTAGACGGTGGTCCGGTGGCCGGAGGGCAGGTTGCGCCAGCCCCCCAGACGGGCGGGGAGGCTCCCCGCCGGACCGGTACGGGCGGCCGTGGCGGCCAGGGCCGCCGCCAGGGCGGAGATGCCCACCGCCGGGTCGCCCACCGCCGGGTCCACCGCCGGGTCGCTTCCCGCTTGTTCACCGGCCTCCGGCTCGCCCGCCGCCCGCCCGCCCGCCACCGGGTCGGCGGCGGCTGCCGGTCCCGTGAGTTCCGGCAGGTTGCGGTCGTAGAAGCCGGTGTCCAGCCGGCCCGCCGTGAAGTCCGGGTGGCGGAGGGAGCGGACCAGCAGGTCCCGGTTGGTGACCGGGCCGTGGACCCGGGCCCGGGACAGCGCGTCGGCCAGGCGCCGGACCGCCTCCGCCCGCGTGGGCGCGTGCACGATCGCCTTAGCCAGCATGGGGTCGTAGTGGACGCCGATGGTGTCGCCCCCGGTGAACCCGGTGTCCAGCCGGACGCCCGGCACGTCGAGGCGGTGCAGCGGCCCGGACTGGGGCTGCCAGTCGCGGGACGGGTCCTCCGCGTACAGCCGGGCCTCGACGGCGTGCCCGGCGGGGGCGGGCGGTCCGGCGGGCAGTTCGGCGCCCTCGGCGATCCGGAGCTGCCAGGCGACCAGGTCGAGGCCGTAGACCGCCTCGGTCACCGGGTGCTCCACCTGCAGGCGGGTGTTCATCTCCAGGAAGTACGCCCGGTGTTCGGCGGAGACGAGGAACTCGACCGTTCCCGCGCCCGTGTAGCCGATGGCGCGGGCCGCCTCGGCCGCGGCCGTGTGGAGCGTGTCGCGCAGCGGCTGCGGCAGGCCCGGAGCCGGGGCCTCCTCGATGACCTTCTGGTGGCGGCGCTGGAGGGAGCAGTCGCGGGTGCCGAGCGCCCAGACGGTGCCGTGGGTGTCGGCCAGGATCTGCACCTCGACGTGGCGGCCGTTCTCCACGTACGGCTCGGCGAACACCTCGCCGTCGCCGAAGGCCGAGGCGGCCTCCGCGGAGGCGGCGGCCAGTTCGGCGGGCAGTTCGGCGAGGTCGCGGACCAGCCGCATACCGCGTCCGCCGCCACCGGCCGCCGCCTTGATCAGAAGGGGGAGGTCGGAGCCGGTGGCCCGCTCCGGGTCCACGGGGCGCAGCAGGGGCACCCCCGCCCCGGCCATGAGTTCCTTGGCGCGGGTCTTGGACGCCATCGCGGCGATCGCCTCGGGGGGCGGGCCGATCCACACCAGCCCGGCGTCCAGGACCTGCCGGGCGAAGCCGGCGTTCTCGGAGAGGAATCCGTAGCCGGGGTGGACCGCGTCGGCGCCGGCCGTGAGGGCCGCCTTCACGATCAGGTCGCCGCGGAGATAGGTCTCCGCGGGGCTGTCGCCCGGCAGTCGCACGGCGGCGTCGGCGGTACGGACGTGCAGGGCTTCCGCGTCGGCGTCGGAGTGCACGGCGACCGTGGCGAGGCCGAGTTCGCGGCAGGTGCGGAAGACGCGGCAGGCGATCTCCCCGCGGTTGGCGACCAGCACGGTGCGCAGGGGGCGGGCGGCGGCGGCCGCGTCGGCCGCGACGGGTTCGGTGGCCGTCTCCGGGCCCGGCTGCGCGGCCGGGGGCGTGTTCGGCCCGGCGCCCGGTCCCGCGTGCGTCCCGGTGTTCGACTCGGTGTTCAGCCCAGCGTTCGGCTCTGTGCTCGACTCTGTGTTCATCCCGGTGTTCGGCATGGCTCCCCTCACATCCGGAAGACGCCGAAGCCGCGGGCGCCTTCCACGGGTGCGGTGTGGATCGCGGACAGGCACAGGCCGAGCACGGTGCGGGTGTCGCGCGGGTCGATGACGCCGTCGTCGTAGAGGCGTCCGGACAGGAAGAACGGCAGCGACTCGGATTCGATCTGCTGCTCGACCATGGCGCGCAGCGCGGCGTCCGCGTCGTCGTCGTACGGCTGCCCCTTGGCGGCGGCGGAGGCGCGGGCGACGATCGACAGGACACCGGCGAGCTGCTGCGGTCCCATCACCGCCGACTTCGCGCTGGGCCAGGCGAAGAGGAAGCGCGGGTCGTACGCCCGTCCGCACATGCCGTAGTGGCCAGCGCCGTAGGAGGCGCCCATGAGGACGGAGAGGTGCGGGACCCGGGAGTTGGACACCGCGTTGATCATCTGCGCGCCGTGCTTGATGATGCCGCCCTGCTCGTACTCCTTGCCGACCATGTAGCCGGTGGTGTTGTGCAGGAAGACCAGCGGGATGTCGCGCTGGTTGGCGAGCTGGATGAACTGCGCGGCCTTCTGCGACTCCTCGCTGAACAGCACGCCCTGGGCGTTGGCGAGGATGCCGACCGGATAGCCGTGCAGGGACGCCCAGCCGGTGGCGAGACTGCTGCCGTAGAGCGGCTTGAACTCGTCGAAGTCCGAGCCGTCGACGACGCGGGCGATGACCTCGCGCGGGTCGAACGGGGTCCGGAGATCACCGGGGACGATCCCGAGGAGCTCGTCCTCGTCGTACCTCGGCGGCTCGGCGGGGCCCGGATCGGCGTGCGCCTTGCGGTGGTTGAGCCGGGCGACGACGCGGCGGGCCTGCCGCAGCGCGTCGGGTTCGTCGACGGCGAAGTGGTCGGCGAGCCCGGAGGTGCGGGCGTGCATCTCGGCGCCGCCCAGCGACTCGTCGTCGCTCTCCTCGCCCGTGGCCATCTTGACCAGCGGCGGCCCGCCGAGGAAGACCTTCGCGCGCTCCTTCACCATGATCGTGTGGTCGGACATCCCCGGGATGTACGCCCCGCCGGCCGTGGAGTTGCCGAAGACCACGGCGATGGTGGGGATGCCGGCGGCCGACAGCCGGGTGAGGTCCCGGAAGAGCGCCCCGCCCGGGATGAAGATCTCCTTCTGGCTGGGCAGGTCCGCGCCGCCCGACTCGACGAGGCTGACCACCGGGAGGCGGTTGGCGAAGGCGATCTCGTTGGCGCGCAGGGCCTTCTTCAGCGTCCAGGGGTTGCTGGCGCCGCCGCGCACGGTCGGATCGTTGGCGGTGATCAGGCATTCGACGCCCTCGATCACCCCGATGCCGGTGACGAGGGAGGCGCCCACGGTGTAGTCGCTGCCCCAGGCGGCGAGCGGGGACAGTTCCAGGAAGGGCGTGTCCGGGTCGAGGAGCAGTTCGATGCGCTCGCGGGCGAGGAGCTTGCCCCGCTTGCGGTGCCGGGCCACGTACTTCTCACCGCCGCCCGCCAGGGCCTTGGTGTGCTCGGCGTCGAGATCGGCGAGTTTGGCGAGCATCGCGTCGCGGTTGGCCGCGTAGTCGGCACCTGCGGTGTCGAGCGCGGAGGGAAGCACGGTCACGGGGCGACCTCCCGCGTCTCCCGTGCTTCTCGCGCCTCTCGCGCCTCTCGCACGTCCCGACGGTGCGGGGAACGCCGGTTGGCGGGCGGACTCGTCACAGCAGTACCTCCGGTATGTCCAGGTGACGGGCGCGCAGCCACTCCCCCAGGGCCTTCGCCTGCGGGTCGAAGCGGGCCTGGGCGGCGACACCCTCGCCCAGCAGGCCGTCCACGGTGAAGTTCAGGGCGCGCAGCCCCGGCAGTACATGGCGGGTGACGGGCAACGCCCGCACCTCGGGCAGCAGTTCACGCAGCCGATCGGCCGTCAGCGCGTGGGCCAGCCAGCGCCAGGCCTCGTCCGTCTCCGCCCACAGGCCGACGTTCGCGCTGCCGCCCTTGTCCCCGCTGCGTGCCCCGGCGACCAGCCCGAGCGGCGCGCGGCGGGTCGGCAGCCCGGGCGGGAGCGGTTCGGGCAGGGGCGGCTCGGGCACCTCCTCCAGCGGCCGCGCCTCCGGCGGCGGCTTCACGGCGACGCGCTCGCCGTCCGGCAGCACGGCCGTGTGCGGCACCCCGGCCGCGTCCACGTACACGGCCTCGAACACCCCGTACGGGGATCCCGGGCCGGGCGGGGCGGTGAGGTGGAAGCCCGGGTAACTGGCCAGCCCCAGCTCCACGGCCGCGCCGCTGACCCGGCGGCCGACCGCCTCCGGGTCCGGATCGCGCACCACCAGCCGCAGCAGCGCGCTCGACTCCTCCTCCACGGACGCGTCGGCCCGGTCCGTGCGGGCCAGGGTCCAGCGCACCTCGGCGGGGCGGCGGGCCGCCAGCGCGGCCTCCATCTGCTCGCGCACCAGCCCCGCCTTGGCCTCGATGTCGAGTCCGGTCAGCACGAAGACGACCTCGTTGCGCCAGCCGCCGATCCGGGTCAGCCCCGCCTTGAGCACCGGCGGCGGAGCCTCACCCCGTACGCCGCTGATCCGCACCCGGTCGGGACCGTCCGACGCGAGGCGTACGGAGTCCAGGCGGGCGGTGACGTCCGGACCGGCGTAGCGGGCGGCGGCCGTCTCGTAGAGGAGCTGGGCGGTGACCGTGCCGGTCGTGACCAGGCCACCGGTGCCCGGATGCTTGGTGATGACGGAGCTGCCGTCCGCGTGCAGCTCGGCGACCGGGAAGCCGGGGCGGCGCAGGGACCGGGGATCGTGCCGGGCGAAGAAGGCGTAGTTGCCGCCGGTCGCCTGGGCGCCGCATTCGAGGACGTGCCCGGCGACGACCGCGCCGGCGAGGGCGTCCCAGTCGTCCGGCGCCCAGCCGAAGTGCGCGGCGGCCGGGCCGGTGACGAGGGCGGCGTCCGTGACCCGGCCGGTGACCACCACATCGGCACCGGCCCGCAGGCAGGCGGCGATACCGGCACCGCCGAGGTAGGCGTTGGCGGTGAGGACGCCGTCGCCCCAGCCCGCGTCGGCGGCACGGTGCAGGAGGTCGTCGCCCTCGACGTGCGCGACCCGCACGGGGACGCCGACGCGCTCGGACAGGGCGCGGATCGCGTCGGCGAGCCCGGCGGGGTTCAGGCCGCCGGCGTTGGTGACGATCTTCACGCCGCGTTCGGCGGCGAGGCCGAGGCCTTCCTCCATCTGACGCAGGAAGGTCTTGGCATAGCCGCGGGAGGGGTCCTTGAGGCGGTCGCGGCCCAGGATGAGCATGGTCAGCTCGGCCAGGTAGTCACCGGTGAGGATGTCCAGCGGACCGCCGGTCAGCATCTCGCGGACGGCGTCGAAGCGGTCGCCGTAGAAGCCGGAGGCGTTGCCGATACGGAGAGGGGCCGGGGCGGGGGCGGGATCCGGTTCGGGGACGGAGCGCGACTCGGGGTTGGGGGCAGTGGCTCTCAGGTCGGTTCCGTTCACTGGTGCGGTTCTGTGGTCCGGCGCGGGTGCGGTCCCGTGCTCCGGTGAAGTGCCGGACGGCGAGGGACCGGACGGTGGCGTACGGGCCGGTGGGGCTCCGTCTCCCGGCGGTGTTCCGTGCGCAGCCCTGTGCCCAGCCCCGTGCCCAACCCTGGGCGCAGCCCCGTGCTCAGCCCTGGGCGCAGCCCCGGTCACAGCGCTCCTCCCGCGCTTTCCGACGCGCCTACCTCCGTGACCGTCACCGAGCCGGCCCCTCCCGCGCCGTCGGCGCTTCCCCCGGCTGCCGGTTCGCGCCCCTTGCCGGGCGGCCCGGCGAACGCCTGGGCGATGTCCAGCCAGTGCTCGGCGTCCGGGCCCTCGGCGCGCAGGGCCAGGTCGGAGCGGTGCGCCCGCTGAGTGGCCAGCAGACAGAAGTCCAGGGCGGAGCCGGTGACGCGCTGCGCGGCGTCCTCCGGCCCGTACGTCCACAAGTCCCCGTCCGGGGCGGTCAGTTCCACCCGAAACTCCTCGGTGGGCGGTACGAGCCCGTGCACCATGTACGCGTAATCGCGGGCCCGTACCCCGATCCGCGCGACATGGCGCAGCCGGCCCGTCGGCTCGCGGCGGACCCCGAGCGCGTCGGCCACGTCCTGCCCGTGGGCCCAGGTCTCCATAAGCCGGGCCGTGGCCATCGAGGCCACGCCCATCGGAGGCCCGTACCAGGGGAGCCGGGCTCCGTGCGGCCGGCCGACGAGCGCGCGGTGGAGTGCGGCGCGTCCGGTGCGCCAGTGGTCGAGGAGGGCGGCGGGCGGGAGTTCGTCGACGAGCCGCTGAGCGCCGTCGTCGACGAAGGTCTCGGGCGAGGCAAGCGCCTGAGCCGCGTCCTCGGCGAAGGCATCGGGGTCGGTGGCGGAGAGCAGGGCGCGCTCGTCGGTCCAGGCGAGGTGGGCTATCTGGTGCGCGACGGTCCAGCCGGGGGCGGGGGTCGGCAGGCTCCAGCGCTCGGCTGCGAGCGGTGCGACGAGCTGCTCCAACTCCTCACCCTCGGCACGGAGATCGCCGAGCACGGCTGCTGGATCGGCCACGAGGTGCTCCCTTGTACGGACCGCGGAGACGGCAGAAACGGGGATGTACGGGGCTAGGGGAATACAGGGGCGTAGGGATACAGGGGCGTAGGGATGCAGAGGTGCAACGGGCTCGGACTGCTGCTGCGCGTGCGCCGTCACCCAAGCGCTTCGGCACGACCTCGGCAGGGTCCGGGGACGGCCTCGGTACGGCCTCGGTACGGCTGGACACGGGCTTGATGGCTGTACTTGATGGCTGAGCAGGTACTCGGCCGACCGTTGCGCCGGTTGGTGCGGTTACCGGGGTGGTCGTGGCCCAACGAAACGGCGTGGACCGACTGTGGCAGCAGGCCAGGAAACAAGCAAGCGTGCTTGCATTATTTTTTCACCACCGGCACGCCCGAGGATGCGCTTCACCGCAAGCTGAGCAAAAGGATGAATCCCGGGGCATATCCACCGATCCATCTCACAGCTCAGCACCGGGGAACGCGCAAGCAGCCGACGGATGCCGTCCAGCGTCCTGCTGCCCATCGTCGATGTGGAGCAGCCCAGCGGGTCGATTCGCGCGCGCCCGTTCCGCCGGGCCCGCACGCGCGCTCAGGGGCGGCCGGGGCGCGAGGACAGCAGCCGGCCCAGGCTGCCCCCGCCCGCGACGTCTACGGTCGGGCGAGGCCGCACAGGTCCTTCCGCATGAGCACGCACATCGTCCTGTAACGACGGATCGACCCATCGGGCCCCTCCTCGTCCCAGGCATCGGGCTCACGGCCGTACGCGACGTAGCCCAGACGCTCGTACAGCGCCTGAGCCCGGGGGTTGTTCTCCTCCACGGCGAGTTCGGCCCTGCGCAGGCCGCGGTCCCTGATTCTTTGTTCGGCGGCCCGGATCAGCAGCGTGCCCAGTCCACAGGACCGGAGAGCCGGGAGCACGGCGAGCTGCCACAAGGTCCCGGCCGCCTCGGCGGCCTGATAGTTGACGCCGCCGATGGCCACTGGCAGATCCACAGCAGTGGTCACCGCCAGGTAGTCGGCCTCGCCGGCCGCAGCACGCGCCAACTCCCGCTCCACGTGACGCAGGTGCGTGGCCGAACCCGACCAGGCACATGCGGGCAGGTCCCGGGGCAGCAGGTCGCGCACGCTGACGGGCATGACGACCGTGGCATCGGCCGGTCCGTGTTGGGTGATCACGGCCATGAGCGTGCCGACCGGCGCGATGACACGTCAACACTTTTCTCCCGGCCTGGGAGCGCCCGATCCGGCCCGCGAGGGTGCGCTGCCGTGTCCCGAGAAGTGCATGAACACCACACCGGTACAGGCATAGGCGCAGGCGTGTGCGGAGCGCCGATCGGACCGGCGGATCACCCGGGCCGGTGATCACCCGGGCGCCCCGGCACGGGGGTGGCCTGGTGGTAGTACATGCGCCAGCCGGAACCCCGTCCGGCTTGCGCCAGATCGAGCTGCGGCGTACGCGCTGCCCACCGCGTCGGGTTTCGTAGGTCAGATGCACCAAGCCCGGAGCCAGTACGGCACCGGTCATCCCCTCGGGCTCAGGCTCAGGCTCGGGCTCATGCGAGCCGTCGTCCGAACCGCCGGACTGCCGGGAAGTGCGGCAAGCATCTCCCGGCGGTCCCACCGACGCCCGGAAGCGCCCACCTCCGAGAAATCGGGATCCAGGAGTCTCTCCGCCCGCTGTCTCGATCTCCGCACGTCGGGATCCAACAGTTTCAGTTCACTGGCGATCGCCTCGGCCACCGCGTCTTGTTCCGCGCTCACGTGGTCATGGTGGTCGACCTCAGCCGGTTGCCTCCAAGCGGATTTCTGTCTCTTCTCCTTGGGACTGGGTGCATCTCCTTGGGACTGGGCGCAGCAGGCCGCCGATACGCGAGTTTCGCGCTTCCTTCGATGGATTGACGGTGTCGGCAGTCGGGAGAACCGGGATGCGGAGCCTGGGAGGAGTGGGAGGAGTGGCCAAGGGGACGCAAGGGGGCGGGAACGGGTACGGGGCCAGGCGCCCGCCCGGTGGGGGCCGAGGTTACGGCGCCGAGTGGGCGGCGCGCTGGTGGTGGCGGGTGCGTCGCGGGCCGGCGGGTGTCGCTGCGGCTGGGGTTACGGCATCCGTGCCGAGGGCGGGCCCGTGGTCGGTCGTCTATCCGGGG
>NZ_JOID01000051.1 GCF_000719865.1 Streptomyces albus subsp. albus | reverse complement strand
GCCACGCCATCGCATTTCCAACCGACCCCGGCGGCATAAGGCCCCGGATAGACGACCGACCACGGGCCAACCCCCGGCACGGATGCCGTAACCCCAGCCACAGCGACACCCGCCGGACCGCGACGCACCCGCCACCACCACCGCGCCGCCCACCCGGCGCCCGAACCCCCACCAGGACGACACCCGACAGCCCGCAACGTACCCGCAGGCCGGGGTTCCGGCCCCCGCACCCGGTGATGCGGCAATACAGCGACCCAGCGCCCGACACCCGACACCCAGCGCCCGACACTCGACGCCCGGCACCCGACACCCAGCGCCCGACACTCGACGCCCGACACTCGACGCCCGGCACCCGACACCCAGCGCCCGACACTCGACGCCCGGCACCCGACACCCGGCACCCGGCGGCCTCGGCTACCCAGCCCTCAGCCGCTCAGCCGCTCAGCACCCAGGCACCCAGGCACCCAGGCACCCAGGCACCCAGGCACCCAGATCCTCAGCAGCCCAGCAGTCCGGTAACCACCATCCGGGCCTTCGCCTACGCTCCCGGGGCGTCAAGCCCGTCCCCGCCCCCGGTTCCCGGCCCGCGTCCGGGACGGGGCCGTTCCCCACCAACCGACCCTGCGGACTCCCGTGGACGAACACGAACCCCTGTCCCCCGAGTCGGCTACTCCTTCCGGCCGGTCACAGCCACGGTGACGCCGAGGCCGATCATCGCGAACCCGCCCGCTCCACCGATCAGAGAGAGTCGCTTCGGCGAGTGGGCGAACCAGCTTCGCGCGGCGGCAGCAGCCAACCCCCACACGCTGTCGCAGAGGACCGCGATGACGTTGAAGACGAAGCCGAGCAGCATCATCTGGACTGCGGCGTATCCCTGGCCGCGGTCGACGAACTGGGGCAGCACAGCGGCGAAGAACACGATGGTCTTGGGGTTGGCCACGCCGACCGCGAACCCTTCCCACAACGTGCGTCGCAGACCACCGCGCAGGGGTCCGTCACTGGCGCACGACGACGGCAGCGCTTCCGCCGCCACGGGCACAGCCCGCTGCCGCACCGCCCGGACGCCGAGGTACACCAGATACGCGGCACCGGCAAGCTTCAACGCCGTGAAGACCACGACCGACCGTTCCACGACCGCCCCGACCCCGAGGGCCACGGCCACGACGAGGGCAGAGGACCCCAGCGTGTTTCCCGCGACGGTGGCCAGCGCGGCGCGGCGCCCCTGCGCCAGCGCCCGCCCGATCACGAAGAGCACACTGGGGCCCGGAACCACGATCAGCAGAAAGGACATGGCCGCGAACGCCAGGAGCCGGTCGGTGGACACCATGGGGATCACGCAACACGAGAACCGCTCACACGTCCAGACCGCTCACACGTCCAGACCGCTCACGGCCTGGCCCCCGCGAACCCGGGCCGCCCACACGCCCATTCCGTCGCCGACGTCATCCACCGGCCGGCCTCACGCCCGTCCCGCCCACCTCGCCCGGCCCTGCCTCGCCCCGGCGAACGCCCGGGCCCGTCCTCGCCGGGCGAACCGAGCGGGGACGGGCCCGAAGTGCCCCGTCACAGAGCTGTGGTTACTCCCCCGTCGCTCCCCCGGTCACTCCCCCCGGGCCAGCCGCTGCGCGGCCTCCACCGCCCAGTACGTGAGGATCATGTTCGCCCCGGCGCGCTTCGCGCCCGTGAGGGTCTCCATGATGGTGCGGTCGCGCTCGATCCAGCCGTTGGCCGCCGCGGCCTCGATCATGGCGTACTCCCCGGACACCTGATACGCAGCGACCGGCACGTCCACCGCGTCCGCGACCCGGCGCAGCACGTCCAGATACGGCAGCGCGGGCTTGACCATCACGATGTCCGCGCCCTCCGCCAGGTCCAGCGCCAGCTCTCGAAGCGATTCACGCGCATTCGCCGGGTCCTGCTGGTATGTCTTCCGGTCGCCCTTCAGCGACGAGTCGACGGCCTCCCGGAACGGGCCGTAGAAGGCCGAGGCGTACTTGGCCGTGTAGGCGAGGATCGAGACGTCCTGGTATCCCGCGCCGTCCAGCGCCTCCCGGACGACCTTCACCTGGCCGTCCATCATGCCGCTGGGACCCACCACATGGACCCCGGCCTCCGCCTGCACCCGCGCCATCTCGGCGTAGCGCTCCAGCGTCGCGTCGTTGTCGACCCGGCCCGCCGCGTCCACGACGCCGCAGTGCCCGTGGTCCGTGAACTCGTCCAGGCACAGGTCCGACATCACCACGAGGTCGTCGCCGACCTCCGCCTTCACGTCCCGGATGGCGACCTGGAGGATGCCCTCCGGGTCGGTCCCCGCCGTGCCGCAGGCGTCCTTCTCCAGCGGCACCCCGAAGAGCATGATCCCGCCGAGTCCCGCCTCGACCGCCCCGGCGGCGGCCTTCCGCAGGCTGTCCCGGGTGTGCTGGACGACGCCCGGCATGGAGGACACCGGTACCGGCTCGCCGATCCCCTCCCGCACGAAGGCGGGAAGGATCAGCTCCGCGGGGTGCAGCCGGTGCTCGGCGACCATGCGGCGCATCGCCGGGCTGGTCCGCAGCCGGCGCGGCCGGACTCCCAGGTGCTCCAGCCCGACCGTGCCCGCCTGCGCCCGGCCGGTCTGTTCCCGGTCCGCCTGTGCCCAGGCTCCCTGCACCCGGTCGTCCTGCGCCCGGCCTGCCTCTACCTGGCGGTTGCTGCTCATGAAGTGGCGCGCCTCCTGCGCGATCCGGGCCTGCGCTCGCTCGGACGGGTGACGGGGTCGCCGGCCTCGATGGCGGCCGCCCGGCGCTTGGCGCCGAAGTCGGCGAGCGCCTCGGCGAGCCGGGTGACGGACGGCTCGGGCGACAGGACGTCGACCCGCAGGCCGTGCTCCTCCGCCGTCTTGGCGGTCGCCGGGCCGATGCAGGCGATGACGGTGACGTTGTGCGGCTTGCCGGCGATGCCGACGAGGTTCCGCACGGTGCTGGAGGAGGTGAAGAGGACGGCGTCGAAGCCGCCGCTCTTGATGGCCTCCCGGGTCTCGGCGGGCGGCGGCGAGGCACGCACGGTCCGGTAGGCCGTGACGTCGTCCACCTCCCAGCCCAGTTCGATGAGCCCGGCCACCAGGGTCTCGGTGGCGATGTCGGCGCGCGGCAGGAAGACGCGGTCGATCGGGTCGAACACCGGGTCGTACGGCGGCCAGTCCTCCAGAAGCCCGGCGGCCGACTGCTCACCGCTCGGCACCAGGTCGGGCTTCACGCCGAACTCGATCAGCGACTTGGCGGTCTGGTCGCCCACCGCCGCGACCTTGATCCCGGCGAAGGCGCGGGCGTCGAGCCCGTACTCCTCGAACTTCTCCCGGACGGCCTTGACGGCGTTGACCGAGGTGAAGGCGATCCACTCGTAGCGGCCGGTGACCAGGCCCTTGACCGCGCGTTCCATCTGCTGCGGGGTGCGCGGCGGTTCGACGGCGATGGTCGGCACCTCGCTGGGCACCGCGCCGTAGGAGCGGAGCTGGTCGGAGAGGGACGCGGCCTGCTCCTTGGTCCGCGGCACCAGGACCTGCCAGCCGAAGAGCGGCTTGGACTCGAACCAGGAGAGCTGGTCCCGCCGGGCGTCGCAGCTGTGCTCGCCGACGACGGCTATGACCGGCTGCCCGCCGTCCGCCGAGGGCAGCACCTTGGCGGCCTTGAGCACCTGCCCGATGGTGCCCAGCGTGGCGGTCCAGGTGCGCTGGCGGGTCGTCGTACCGGCGATGGTGACGGCCATCGGGGTGTCGGGCTTCCGCCCGCCCGCGACCAGTTCGGCGGCCGCGGCCGCGACGGTCTCCAGGGTGGTGGAGACGACGGCCGTGGCGTCGCTGGAGCCGACCTCGGTCCAGCACCGCTCGGAGGCCGTGGCGGCGTCGACGAACCGGACGTCGGCGCCCTGCGCGGAACGCAGCGGCACACCGGCGTACGCGGGCACGCCCACGGCGGTCGCCACTCCGGGCACGACTTCGAAGACGATGCCCTCGGCGGAGCAGGCGAGCATCTCCCCGGCGGCGTCGCCGTCGAGGCCGGGGTCGCCGCAGAGCGCACGCACCACCCGCTTGCCGCTCCGTGCGGCCTCCATGACAAGATTGACGGCATCCTCCAAGGCGTACACCGCCGAAGAGTTTGACGTGCCGTCATGCGCCCGCAACTGCGGGATGTCCACCCCTGCGCGCGCGTGGGCGGTCACCACGTCGAGCACCTGCGGGTCGGCGACCAGCACGTCCGCGTGGGCGAGCGCCTCCACGGCGCGCAGCGTCAGCAGTCCCGGGTCTCCGGGCCCGGCACCGAGGAAGGTGACGTGACCGAGGGGCGACTGGTGCGCGGAACGGAGATTTACGGCGGTGGGGCTCACAGTGCTCGCTCCCCCATAAGACCGGCCGCACCCTTGGCGAGCATCTCGGCGGCGAGTTCGCGGCCGAGAGCCGCGGCGTCGTCGAGCGACGAGGGTACGGGACCGGTGGTGGACAGCTGCACCAGCGTCGAGCCGTCGGTCAGGCCGACGACGCCGCGCAGGCGCATTTCGGTGACAGTCTGCCCGTCGCCCAACAGGTCGGCCAGCGCCCCGACAGGTGCGCTGCAGCCGGCCTCCAGGGCGGCGAGCAGGGAACGCTCGGCGGTCACGGCGGCCCGCGTGTGCGGGTCGTCGAGCTCGGCGAGCCGGGCCGCGAGGTCGGCGCCGTACACCTGGTGCACGGCGGCGCACTCGACGGCCAGCGCCCCCTGGCCGGGAGCGGGCAGGACGGCGTCGACGGGCAGCTTCTGCGTCGCCTCGCCGATGCGGCCGACCCGGTTGAGGCCGGCGGTGGCGAGGACGACCGCGTCGAGTTCGCCGGAACGCACGAATCCGATGCGGGTGTCGACGTTGCCCCGGATCGGCACGGTCTCGACCGCGCCCCCCAGTGCGGCGGCCCAGCCGTTGAGCTGCGCCATGCGGCGCGGCGAGCCGGTGCCGATCCGCGCGGCCGGGCGGCCGTCGCGGCCGAGCGCGGCCAGTTCCTCGAAGGTGAGGCCGTCGCGCGCCACCAGGGCGTCGCGCGGGTCCTCGCGGACTGGTACGGCCGCCACGACGAGGTCGTCGGGCTGGGTGGTCGGCAGGTCCTTCAGGGAGTGGACCGCGAGGTCGATCTCCCCGGCGAGCAGTGCGTCGCGCAGGGCGGAGACGAAGACGCCGGTGCCGCCGATCTGCGCGAGGTGCTCACGGGAGACGTCGCCGTAGGTGGTGATCTCGACGAGCTCCACCGGGCGTCCGGTCAGGTCGCTGATGGCGTCCGCCACCATCCCGGACTGGGCCATGGCGAGCTTGCTGCGCCGGGTGCCGAGCCGGAGCGGCCCGCTGCCCTGGAGGGTGCCGGCGGCCACCGTGGTGGTGCCGGTGGTGCTGGTGCTGCTGGTGGTGGTGCTCATGGTGCCCTTGTCGGTCATGCCCGCTCCCGTTCGGAGTCGCCGCTGTCGGCCCGGCTGACGGCGGCGACCGCCTTGGGGTCGAGGTCGAAGAGTTCACGCAGCGCGTCCGCGTACCCGGCGCCGCCGGGCTCGCCCGCGAGCTGCTTGACCCGCACGGTGGGCGCGTGCAGGAGCTTGTCGACGACACGGCGCACGGTCTGGGTGATCTCGGCGCGCTCCTTGTCGTCCAGGCCGGGAAGACGGCCGTTGAGCCGGGCCATCTCGCTCCGGACCACATCGGCGGCCATGGTGCGCAGGGCCACCACGGTGGGGGTGATGTGGGCGGCCCGCTGCGCGGCGCCGAAGGCCGCGACCTCCTCGGACACGATGGTCCGCACCCGGTCGACGTCGGCCGCCATCGGCGCGTCGGCGGAGGCCTCGGCGAGGGTCTCGATGTCCACGAGCCGCACGCCCCGGACGCGGTGCGCGGCGGGGTCGATGTCGCGCGGCATGGCCAGGTCCAGCAGCCGCAGCCCGGGACCACCCGGGGCGGCCGGCCCGGTCCTGGCGGCGAGGGCGTCCCGCAGGTCCTCGGCGGTCAGGACGAGTCCGGTGGCGCCGGTGCAGGAGACGACGACGTCGGCGCGCGCCAGCTCGGCCGGGACGCTCTCCATGGGGACGGCGCGCGCGGCCGGTCCGGCGGCGGCACCGGCCGCGGCCGCCGTCCGCGGCTCGGCCAGTCCGGCCGCGAGCCGCTCGGCCCGCTCCAGGGTGCGGTTGGCCACCGCGATCTCGCGGACGCCCGCGCGCGCGAGGGTCGCCGCCGCCAGGGACGACATGGATCCGGCGCCGATGACCAGCGCCCGCTTGCCCGCGGCCCAGTCGGTGACCTCCGCGGCTCCCTCGGCGGTGGCGAGCTCCGCCAGGCCGAAGGTGACGAGCGACTGACCGGCCCGGTCGATCCCGGTCTCGTTGTGGGCCCGCTTGCCGACCCGCAGGGCCTGCTGGAAGAGGTCGTTGAGCAGCCGTCCGGCGGTGTGCAGTTCCTGGCCGAGGGCGAGCGCGTCCTTGATCTGGCCGAGGATCTGCCCCTCGCCGACGACCATCGAGTCCAGCCCGCAGGCCACCGAGAACAGGTGGTGAACGGCCCGGTCCTCGTAGTGGACGTAGAGATACGGGGTGAGTTCGTCCAGCCCGACACCGCTGTGCACGGCGAGCTGCGTGGACAGCTCGGCGACACCGGCGTGGAACTTGTCCACGTCGGCGTAGAGCTCTATGCGGTTGCAGGTGGAGAGCACCGCGGCCTCCGCGGCCGGCTCGGCGGCGAGCGCGTCCTGGAGCAGCTTGCCGCGCGCCTCGGGGGCGAGGGCGGCCCGCTCCAGCACGCTGACCGGCGCGCTGCGGTGGCTCAGACCGACGACCAGGAGACTCATGCCGGCATCACGGCGGGGACGTCCCCGTCCGGTCCCTTTCCGCCGCCGGTACCGCCGCGGACGGCGGGCGCCGGGGACGCGGGGGCGGCCATGGCCTCCTCGCCGGCCTTGCGCTGCTCGTGGAAGGCGAGGATCTGCAGTTCTATCGAGAGGTCGACCTTGCGCACGTCCACCCCGTCGGGAACGGTGAGGACGGTGGGCGCGAAGTTGAGGATCGAGGTGACGCCGGCGGCGACGAGCCGGTCGCAGACCTGCTGGGCGGCGCCGGCGGGGGTCGCGATGACGCCGATCGAGACGCCGTTGTCCTCGATGATCGCTTCGAGTTCGTCGGTGTGCTTGACCGGCAGACCGGCCACGGGCTTGCCCGCCATGGACGGGTCGGCGTCGATGAGCGCGGCGACGCGGAACCCGCGGGAGGCGAAGCCGCCGTAGTTGGCGAGCGCGGCGCCGAGGTTACCGATACCGACGATCACTACCGGCCAGTCCTGGGTCAGGCCGAGCTCGCGGGAGATCTGGTAGACGAGGTACTCGACGTCGTAGCCGACGCCCCGGGTGCCGTAGGAACCGAGGTACGAGAAGTCCTTGCGCAGCTTCGCGGAGTTGACCCCGGCCGCGGCCGCGAGTTCCTCCGATGAGACCGTGGGAACCGAGCGCTCGGACAGGGCCGTCAGAGCGCGCAGGTACAGCGGTAGACGGGCGACGGTGGCCTCGGGAATCCCTCGGCTTCGGGTCGCCGGTCGGTGCGTTCGGCCAGTTGCCACGGTGCTCCTGCGGGTAGAGCGAGGCTGTGGGCGGCCACGCCTCCGTGGACCGCCCGGTCTCTTGCAGGCTATGTCTTTGTGAACGTGTGCACAAAGATGGTGTCCGTTTTGTCCTCGCAAAGTGATCGGGCTCACGCGATGGAATCGCGCCACCGGGGAACCGGGCGCGGCGTTCACCGCGCCACCACATCGCGCCACCCACCGGGACACCGGCTCTCCACTCCCTCGCCACTCCGCCCCCCGAGCGCACCGGAACGGGGCCCGACGCCGGTGGAGCCCCGGCCGGTTCCCAGCGGTCGTACGGCGCCGGACCCCGCGGGCCGGCCGGGGCTCCACCGGCGGGTGAGCGGTGACCCGCCACCGGCCGAGCATGGCCGGATCGCGGTGGCCCGGTGGCCGGACCGGAAGCCTGCGGGCCACCTCCCGCACGCCCCACCGCTCCCCCACCTCACGCCTCACCACTCACCTCCTCCACGCCTCACCACTCACCTCCTCCACGCCTCACCACTCACCTCCTCCACGCCTCACCACTCACCTCCTCCACGCCTCACGCCTCACCTCCCCCGCACGGCGCCGCGCCCGCCCTGCACAATGCAGTCCATGAGCCCACTGCTGCGCCGCCCCCACCGCGACCCGGCCGACCGCGTTGTCACCCTGATCGGTAAGCCCGGCTGCCATCTGTGCGACGACGCCCGTGACGTCATCAGCGCCGTTTGCGAGGAACTCGGTGCCGCCTGGGAGGAGAAGGACATCACCCGGGACGAGGAGCTGTACCGCAAGTACTGGGAGCAGATCCCGGTGGTGCTCGTGGACGGCGCACAGCACGACTTCTGGCGGGTGAACCCGGACCGGCTGCGGAAGGCCCTGCACGGCTGAAGCGGCCTGGGCGGCTGACGGGGCCCGTCCGAGCCGGCGGCCGTGAGGCGGGGCCGGACCCCGGGAGGAACGCCCTCCGGGCAGGTCACGCCCGCGCCGGCGGATGTTCACGCACCGCCATTCTCCCGACTCCATGAGGGCATGATCAGTGACTATGCTCGACCGCATGGCCTCTCTCGGATGGCTCCCCCACCGCAAGCGTTCCGCCACGGCCCGCAGTGTCCTGGCCGGCGAGGCGGCGGCGGAGGCCGCACGCAAGACGTCGCTGGGGGTCGAGGCGGCCGAGGCCGCTGCGGAGGCCGCCGAGGCCGCCGAGGCCGAAGCGGAGTTCCCCGTCGTCGGGGACGTCCGCGCGGCCGCGTTCTTCGATCTGGACAACACCGTCATGCAGGGCGCGGCCCTGTTCCACTTCGGCCGCGGCCTCTACAAGCGGCAGTTCTTCAGCAAGCGGGAACTGGCCCGGTTCGCCTGGCAGCAGACCTGGTTCCGGCTGGCGGGTGTGGAGGACCCGGCCCACATGGAGGACGCCCGCGAGAGCGCGCTGTCCATCGTCCGCGGTCACCACGTCTCCGAACTGATGGAGATGGGCGAGGAGATCTACGACGAGTACATGGCCGGCCGGATCTGGCCCGGCACCCGGGCGCTGGCCCAGGCGCATCTCGACGCGGGCCAGAAGGTGTGGCTGGTCACCGCCGCCCCGGTGGAGGCCGCGACGATCATCGCCCGCAGGCTCGGCCTCACCGGCGCGCTGGGCACGGTCGCCGAGTCCGTCGACGGCGTCTACACCGGCCGGCTGGTGGGCGAGCCGCTGCACGGCCCCGCCAAGGCGGAGGCCGTACGGGCGCTGGCGCTGGCGGAGAGCCTGGACCTGACGCGCTGTGCCGCGTACAGCGACTCGCACAACGACATCCCGATGCTGTCGATCGTCGGGTATCCGTACGCGATCAATCCGGACACCAAACTGAAGCGGCACGCCCGGGAGCACGACTGGCGCCTGCGCGACTACCGCACCGCGCGCAAGGCGGCCAAGGTCGGCATCCCGGCGGCCGCGGGCGTGGGGGCCCTGGCGGGCGGCGCCGCGGCGGCGGCCGCCCTGCACCGCCGCCGGCGGTAGCGGAACCGCGCCCGCCGGCGTCGCACCGCCCGCGGCGGATCCGAACTGGATTCCGCGCATCGCCACATCCCGCACCGGAATCGGACAGAAGGTGCGGCAAAACAGTCACATCACGGGCATCGTTCGATATTCGATCGATCAGCATTCCATAAGGCACGGGAACTAATCGGCGATTTGAGCAACTAGGCGTAGCACTGCCTACACGAAGCGTTATTCTCCTCAGACGCAATAACGGTTCCCACGATCCCCTGCCGGGTGAACGGTTCCGCACTGCACGTGATGGAAGCTCTGCCTCTGGGAGTCCCGTGTACCCACATGTCGGGGTTGACGCCTCGGGCCTGGCCACACTCCGCGCCGCGGTCCTCGACCAGCTGCGCGGCCTCGTCCCCTCCGCCTGCCCCGTGCCGGCTCTCGCCGTCCCCGCCTTCGCCATGCCGTCCATCGCGGCCGGCGTTCCCGCCGCCGTCAACAGAAGAGTCCCGCTCACCTCCGGCGCCGCGGGCGCGGGGGGCGGCCGCACCTCCACCGCCCGCCGCCCCGCGGCCGACGGCGAGAGCCGCCGCATGATGGACCTCGTCGAGCGGGCCCAGGACGGGGAGGCCGAAGCCTTCGGCCGCCTCTACGACCAGTACGCCGACACCGTGTACCGCTACGTCTACTACCGCGTCGGCAGCAGGGCCACCGCCGAGGACCTCACCAGCGAGACGTTCCTCCGCGCGCTGCGCCGCATCTCCACCTTCACCTGGCAGGGCCGGGATTTCGGCGCCTGGCTGGTGACGATCGCGCGCAACCTCGTCGCCGACCACTTCAAGTCCAGCCGCTTCCGGCTCGAGATCACCACCGGCGAGATGCTCGACGCGAACGAGGTCGAGCGCAGCCCGGAGGACTCCGTCCTGGAATCCCTCTCCAACGCCACACTGCTGGACGCCGTCCGCCGGCTCAACCCGCAGCAGCAGGAGTGCGTGACCCTCCGCTTCCTCCAGGGCATGTCGGTCGCGGAGACGGCGCGGGCGATGGGCAAGAACGAAGGCGCCATCAAGACCCTGCAGTACCGGGCCGTTCGCACCCTCGCGCGCCTGCTGCCCGAGGACGCCCGCTGACCGGTCCGGCCGCACACGCCCAGCCCGCAGCCTCCGCCGGACGGAGCAGCGCACGCCCCCCGGCGTGGAACGACCGCCGTTCCCGCGTAACCCCATCGCGGAGCCGCTCGTTGTGCGGAATGCAGACTCCCAGCGGTTGCGCCATGCTTGCTACGCATCACTCTTTCGAGTGGTCGTGCTCAAGTCCGGCAACCGCCCCCATCGGCCCGGGAGTCGCAGCTGATGAGGAGAGGAGGTGCCGCCTGTGATCGGATCCGTATCGGCGCACCGGCGGGCGAACGCCTTCGCCGAAGCCCTGGACGAGCAGCGGCCCGAACCACCGGCGGACGACCCCGAGCTGGGGAGACTGCTGGCCCTGGCCACCGGGCTCGGCGAACTGCCGGCGCCCCGGCTGGACCCGGAGGTCAGAACGGTCCAACGGGCCCGGCTGGTCGCGGCCATGGAAGCCATGCTCGCCAACGGGGCCGAGGGCTCCGGGAGCGAGGAGAGCGGCGCCGCACCCGCGTCCGTGCCCGGCCAGCGCTCCGGCGCGCACGCCCGCCGCCGGAAGCGGCTCGGCAGGCTGCGCCCGCGCTCGCGCTGGTCCAAGGGCCTGGCGGCCGGCGGGCTGACGGTGGGCGTCGCTGCCGGGGCGTTCGGCGGAGTGGCGGCCGCCAGCTCCGACGCGCTGCCCGGCGATTCGCTGTACGGCCTCAAGCGCGGCATGGAAGACCTGAAGCGCGGCATGGCCGACGACGACCGCGAAACGGGCAAGCTCTACCTCGACCAGGCCTCCACCCGGCTGCGCGAGGCGGACCGGCTCATGGAGCGCGGCCGCGCGGGCGATCTGGACGAGGAGTCCCTCGGCGAGATCCGCCGTGCCCTCGCGGGCATGCGGCACGACGCCGCCGAGGGCCACCGTCTGCTCAGCTCCGTCTACCGGCGGAACGGCTCGCTGGCCCCCATTGAGGCACTGGACTCCTTCACCCGCACGCACGGCGAGGGATGGCGCTCGCTCAGCAGCCGGCTGCCGCACCAACTCGTCGATGTGCGCGACGGCGTGACGGCCGTCATGGAGGCCATAGAGCGCGAGTTGGGCCCGCTGAAGTCCCTGCTGCCCGGCCCTCCGGACACCGGCGGCCCCGATGCCCGGGACTCCTCCGGCCGCTCCGCGCTCCCGACCGGGCCGGAGAGCGGGCCTCAGCAGTCGGCAACGCCCGGCACCGGCCCGTCGGAGAGCGGCGCGAGCGGGACCGAGCCGCTGCCCTCGGGCTCCGGTCCGGGATCCGGCTCCGAGGAGGAACGGGAGGAGGGACTCATCGGCGGCACGGGCGATCTGCTCGACCCGCCCGAGACCGGCGCTCCGTCCGCTCCCTCCGGCGACGACGGGGAGGAAACCCCGCAGGAACCGGACATCACCATCCCGCCCCTGTTCCCGGGCCTGCTCTCGGACTTCGGCTTCGACGAGGACGCCACGAGCTAGCGGCTCCCCACGGACGGCACCGCCATGCCGCCCCCGGGCCCCTTCCGGCACCCGCCGGGAGGGGCCCGGGGCGTACACGGAACCGGCCGTCGGCCACGGGCCGCCGACTCGGAGCAGTGCAGGCTCGAAGCAGCACCGGACCGGGAGAAAAAGCAGGCCTGCGGCCCGGCCGGGCGGGACGGCACCGGCCCCGCTCAGAAAAACCGGAGCACCGGTGGCCCGGTCAGAAGAACACCGAGCGGCGCTCGACCAGGAGCTTGTACAGGGTGTGCTGGATGGTCTCCCGCACCTGGTCGGTGAGGTTGAACATCAGCATCGGGTCCTCCACGGCCTCCGGCGCGTACCCGTCCGTGGGAATCGGCTCGCCGAACTGGATCGTCCACTTCGTCGGCAGCGGCACGGCACCCAGCGGGCCCAGCCAGGGGAAGGTCGGCGTGACCGGGAAGTACGGCAGCCCCAGCAGCCGGGCGACCGTGCGGGCGTTGCCGACCATCGGATAGATCTCCTCCGCACCGACGATCGAGCACGGCACGATCGGGACCCCGGCCCGCAGCGCCGTGGAGACGAAACCGCCGCGCCCGAACCGCTGGAGTTTGTAGCGCTCCGAGAAGGGCTTGCCGATGCCCTTGAAGCCCTCGGGCATCACCCCGACCACCTCGCCGCGTTCCAGCAGCCGTTCGGCGTCCTCGGCGCAGGCGAGGGTGTGACCGGCCTTGCGCGCCAGCTCGTTGACGAACGGCAGCATGAAGACCAGATCGGCCGCCAGCAGCCGCAGGTTCCGCCCGGCCGGATGGTTGTCGTGGACCGCGACCTGCAGCATCAGGCCGTCCAGCGGCAGCGTCCCGGAGTGGTTGCAGACGACGAGCGCCCCGCCCTCGCCGGGAATGTTCTCGATGCCCCGCACCTCGACCCGGAAGTACTTCTCGTACACCGGCCGCAGCGCCGACATCAGGACGTGCTCGGTGAGGTCCTCGTCGTATCCGAACTCGTCCACCTCGTACTCGCCGGTGACGCGGCGGCGGAGGAACGCCAGGCCGTGCGCGAGACGGCGTTCCCAGCCGCCCGCTCCGTGCCCCTCCGGCGGTTCCGGGGCGCCGCCGTGTCCGCCCTCGTCACCGGGACCGCTCCCGGCTCCGTCCCCGCCGTGAACGGCGCTCAGCGGCGGCTCGCCCGCCTCGGGGCCGCCGCTGCCGGTGGTCCGTCTCCGCCCGGTGCGGCGTCGCGCCGCACGCTCGCCCGCCCCTCGGGGCCGGTCCTCACCGAACGGGATGACCTTGGCGTCCGCCATGCTGGATGCGCTCCTCAGGTGGCGTGGGATCGATGGTGACCGTCACCGCCCGAGGCGTCCGCCGGCTGGTCCAGCAGCGCCTCGGCGAGACGGTCGACGGAGTGGGCGAGCCGCTCCGGCGGCAGCAGCCCGGGCTTCCGGCTGCGCGCGAAGTCGGCGAACGTCTCGGCCGTCGTGTACGCGGGCTCGAACCCCAGGGTCTGCCGCATCTCGGTGGTCCGGACGACCCGGCCGTGGGTCAGCAGCCGCACCTGCTCCGGCGAGAAGTCCGTCATACCGACGACGCGCAGGGCCGAGCGGACCCAGCCGAGGGCCGGCAGCAGCAGCGGCAGGGTCGGCTTGCCCAGTCTGCGGGCGGTCTGGGACAGCAACAGCACCCCGTCGCCCGCGATGTTGAAGGTGCCGCTGTTGAGCGTGCCCCGCCGGGGCTCCGAGGAGGCGATCCGCAGCACCTCCATCACGTCCTCCTCGTGGACGAACTGGAGCCGCGGGTCGTACCCGAGGACCGTCGGCAGCACGGGAAGGGAGAAGTACTCGGCGAGGGGGGTATCGGCGTGCGGCCCGAGGATGTTGGCGAAGCGCAGCACGCACACCGCCACATCGGGGCGCCGCCGGGCGAAGCCCCGGACATAGCCCTCGACCTCGACGGTGTCCTTCGCGAAGCCTCCGCTGGGCAGCGACTTGGGCGGGGTGGACTCGTCGAAGACGGCCGGGTCGCGCGGCGCCGAGCCGTACACGTTGGTGCTGGACTTCACCACGAGCCGCTGCACGGACGGCGCCTTCTGGCAGGCACCGAGCAGCTGCATCGTGCCGATGACGTTGGTTTCCTTGAGCGTTGCCCGGCCCCGGGGGTTCCTGCCGGAGCCCGGGCCGGAGCCGACGCCGAAGGTGGGGGCCGGTGTGCCGGTGACGTCCAGATGGACGACCGTGTCCACGGCGTGTTCGGCGAGCACCCTGGCGATGGTGGGCTGCCGGATGTCGGCCTGGACGAACTCGGCCCCGCCCAAGTGGCGTTCGGGCCGCACGGAGTCCACGGCGATCACCCGGGCGACGTCGGGCTCCCGCTGGACGCGCCGTACGAAGCGGCCCGCGAGCTGCCGGGCGGCACCGGTGACGAGCACGACCTTGCCCAATATCCGCGCCTTCCTTCCGACCGTGGTCAGGCGGTGATGGTTCTGCGGTGTGGTTCTTTCCGTCACCGTATCCCGTGGTCGTCGCCCTGTGACGGCCCCGGGCACGGGAAGCGGCCATTTCCCGGAACATGGCGCGCGGAACGGCACCGAGCAACGGGCTGAACAACAGGCGCGGCGGGGCAGGCACACACACGGGGCGGCACAGCGCCGAAAAGCAGCGCCGAAAAGCAGAGCCGCCCTCCCGCCGTAGAGGCGGAAGGGCGGCTGACGTTCTGCGTCGCCCGCTGACTACTTCTTGTTGCGACGCTGAACGCGGGTGCGCTTGAGCAGCTTGCGGTGCTTCTTCTTGGCCATCCGCTTGCGCCGCTTCTTGATAACAGAGCCCACGACTACCCTCGCTTACTTCGAATCACTCGGTGCGGGGCGTCCGAGCCCACACTACCTACGTCGGCCCAGCCTACCCGCCGCCGCGTGATGGACGTAATCCGAGGGGCGCCGTCAGGCGGTCTCCACCCCCACATAGGACTCGCGGAGGTATTCGTGGACCGCCTGCTCCGGGACGCGGAAGGACCTCCCCACCCGGATGGCAGGCAGATGACCGCTGTGCACCAGGCGGTACACGGTCATCTTCGACACTCGCATCACCGCGGCGACTTCCGCCACGGTCAGGAACACGACCTCGTTGAGAGGCCTTTCGCCACCAGCCATAGAGACACCTGAACCTTCCGCACCTGACGGTCACCGGCTTCCCCTCCGGTGACTCCTTGTCGCTGCGCGCTCACTCCCAGAGTAGGGGCGGGTGGTACGAGTGGGGAAGAGGAGCAGCGTTCGCTCTCCTACTGGGACAGACACGCCCGATTGAGTACATAGCGCGTAAGCGGCCGGTAGTAAGCGGACCGCACGGCGTCATCAAGCGGAACGGCGACCGCGACCGTCCCCTCGGCCTCCCCCACAAACGGCGCGGGGTCGTCCGCGTCGGCCGGCCCCATGGCCGCGATACCCAGCTGACCTGCGCCGCAGATCCAGCCGTGGTCCCCGATCACCAGCGCCGGCAACGGCCCGGAGGAGCGTGCGGCGGCGGCGAGAACCATACGAACCGGGAGCGGCGAATGGCTGTGCGCACCGGTCCCCGCACCGGGCTCCGGCCCGCCGATTTCCCGGACGAGGGCGACCCCGCGGACGTAGTCGACGCGGTGCGTGCGTAGACCGAACCGGGTCGTTATGTCGATACATTGCCCCTGCGCCGGGCTGAGGACGGCACATCCCGCCGCCGAGAGGGCCGCCGCCAAAGAGGCGTAGAAGTCCAGGAGCCGGTGCGGATGACCGGTCCCGAACAGCACCGGGAGGCGGGCCCGGGCGGCCGCGGCGAGCCGGTCCGCGAAGGCGTCCAGGGCCGCGAGCGTCCGGTCGGGGTCGATGGTCTCGGGGCCGACCGTATAGGAGGGATCGCCGGAGACTCCACACCGGTCGGCCATCAGCCGCAGCAACTCCCGCCGGCCCCAGTCGCCTTCCGGATCGAGCCCGAGCAGCAGCCGTGGGTCGCGGGCGGCGAAGAGGCGGTAGCTGCGCAGGCTTCGCTCGCGCGGCGTGGCCACGGTTCCCGCCAGCCGGGCCGCCGGCAGATACGCGCGCAGTTCGCCACGGGTCGGCGCACTGGGTCCCGGCACACTGGACTCCGGTCCGCCCGGGTCCGGCGCACCGGCATTCGGCTCCGGGGACGTCACCACGCGCTCATGCTGTCGTACGGGCCCCGGCCCCGCCCCCGTATCGGGAAGACCTCCCACGACCGGCCCAGCGGGCGGGCGTTACGGCCGCCGCGGCGCTGCGGCACGAGGGGCGCTACGGCACGCGCCGCCGGCTGTGCCATACGGAGGGCGGCTGGGTCTTACGGCGGGGCGGCCGTCACGGCAGCAGCCCGTGGGCCGGGAACACCGCGCGGCGTGTGGCGAGCACCGCCTGGTCCAGCCGGTCGGCCGGGTCGTAGCCGCCGTCCTCGAAGTCGCGCCACCACGGTTCGCGCCCGTCGGTCATCCGCCGCGGCGCCAGTTGCCGGGTCTTCGCGTAGACCTCCTGCCGCCAGTCCTCGGGTGTCTCCGCCGTGGGGTCGATGGGACGGCCGGCGGCGATCGCCACCAGGTGGGTCCAGGACCGCGGCACGACCTCCGCGACGGCGTATCCGCCGCCGCCAAGGGCGACCCAGCGCCCGGCCGCGTGCTCGTGCGCGAGGTCGTGGCAAGCCGCCTGCACGGCACGCTGTGCGTCGAGACTGACGGCGAGATGAGCGAGGGGGTCCTCGAAGTGTGTGTCCGCGCCGTGCTGGGTGACGAGCACCTGCGGGCGGAAGGCCGACAGCATCTCGGGAACCACCGCGTGGAAGGCGCGCAGCCAGCCGTCGTCGGTGGTTCCGGCGGGCAGCGCCACGTTGACCGCGCTGCCCTCGGCTCCCTCCCCGCCCGTCTCCTCCGGCCAGCCGGTCTGGGGGAAGAGGGTGCGCGGATGCTCGTGGAGGGAGATGGTCAGCACCCGGGGGTCGTCCCAGAACGCCGCTTGCACGCCGTCCCCGTGGTGTACGTCCACGTCGACGTAGGCGACGCGTTCGGCCCCGAGCTCCAGCAGCCGGGCGATGGCCAGGGCCGCGTCGTTGTAGATGCAGAAACCGGCGGCGGCGCCCGGCATGGCGTGGTGCAGGCCTCCGGAGAAGTTCACCGCGTGCTGGACGTCCCCCCGCCACACCGCCTCGGCCGCGCCCACGGACTGCCCGGCGATCAGTGCCGAGGTCTCGTGCATGCCGCTGAAGGCCGGATCGTCCTCGGTACCGAGACCGTACGAGCCGTCCGCCGAGGCGGGATCGGCCGAGGCACGGCGCACGGCCTCCACATAGTCGGCGCGGTGGACGAGCCGCAGCGTCGACTCACCGGCGGACCGGGCCGAGGTGACCCGCAGTTCACGGTCGAGCCCGAACGCCTCGACCAGGCGCATGGTCAGCGCGAGCCGCACCGGGTCCATCGGGTGGTCGGGGCCGAAGTCATAGCGGGTGACCGCCTCGTCCCACATCAGCTGCGCGCGACCGCTCATGCCAACCACCGTATCGGTCCCGTTGAGAGCCGAACCAAACGGGCGGCGTGGCGAGAGCGCGGATCCGGGGGCCCGGATGGCTCAGATGGCCGTACTCGCCTCGTCGTGCCCCCGCCCGTGCCGGTCCCGGGGCCCGTGCCCGAGCAGGAGCGGCAGTTCGGCGGGCGCGGAGAACAGGGCGGTCGCTTCCGCCAGTTCGCCCGCCGGGGTCAGGGCGGTGAAGCCGTAGACGTCCATGCCCGCGGCCACGGCCGCCCGTACACCGAGCGGGCTGTCCTCGACCACGGCACAGCGGCCCGGCGGGACGCCCATCGCGGCGGCCGCGTGCAGGAAGAGATCCGGCGCGGGCTTGCCGCGGCCGACGTCCTGGGCGCTGAAGATCCTCTCCTCGCCGAAGTGGTCGTACAGACCGGTGGTGGTGAGAGTGACGCGAATCCGCTCGTGGCTGCCGGAGGAGGCGACGCAGTACGGAACACCGGCCGCCGCCAGTCCCGCCAGTACGCCGTCCACGCCGGGGACGGGCCGGAGCCGGCGCCGGAACTCCTCGAAGACGCGTCGGTGGAAGGTCTCGTCGAAGTCGTCCGGCAGCCGCCGTCCGGAGCGCGCGAGGACGAGGTCGTGGACGCGGTGCATGGCGGAGCCCATGTAGTCGCGGAGGGAGTCCTCGTAGGTGGTGGGGTGGCCGAGCTCGGTCAGATACGCGGCGAGCGCCCGGTTCGAGATCGGCTCGCTGTCCACCAGCACCCCGTCGTTGTCGAATATGACCAGGTCGTAGCGCATGGGATTCACTGTAGAGACTCGCTGAAGAGCGGCGACGGGAAGGGAAGGGTCGAGACGGGCCGGGGAAAGCCCCATAAACGCGAGAAAGCCCTGCCGGGAACCGAAGTTCCCGACAGGGCTTTCACTTAAAAATTGTTCGGCGGCGTCCTACTCTCCCACAGGGTCCCCCCTGCAG
>NZ_JOID01000050.1 GCF_000719865.1 Streptomyces albus subsp. albus | reverse complement strand
CCCCGACTGTCGCCCCGCCCACGCCGGCACAGCGACCGCCACCAACCCCATCAATAACGGCACCACCCTGCTTGCCCGTTACCGGGACACGCTCCTAGCAGCGTCAGTCCGCCGATGCCGAGGGTGATGAGTTGAGAGACGGAGAGGCCGAGCAGTACCCCGCGGCGGGTGAGCCTGCTGAACTTCATCGGCGTCAGCTCGCTACCGGGCGTCTTCTGTTTCGTGGTGGGCATGGCCGGTCACTCCTTCCCGTCGGGCGGTGGTGACGGCTGGGACGGCGATGGGGTGCGCGGCTGCGGCGTCGAGGGTGGCGGGGGCGTCTGCGACGGCGGGGTGCCGCCGTTCTGCCCGCTCGCGGCGTCCGCGGCGGTCTCGGCCTGACCGGCCAGCGCATGCCCGGCCTTCGGCCCGGCCTCGGCGGCGTCCTTGGCGACCTTCGCGCCGACCACGACGGCTGCCGCCGGTCCCGCGCCCGCGGTGGAGGCGCCGGCTTCGGCGCCCACGGCTTCGCCGCCGGCCGCGACTGGCGCTTCCGCTGGGGCCGGGGACGGCGGAGGCGTGCCACCTGATCCTGCGTCCGAGCCGCCGCCGTTGGGGTCTTCGAGAACCTTCTTGGGTTCGCCGCCGCCTTGGGGCTTGGACGGGATCGGGATGGGACGGTTGAGGGCGTTCTTGGCCTCCTGCTCGGTGCCCATCTGCTGGTACAGGTCGAACCCGACGAAGGAGACGAAGCGGTAGACCATGTAGGGCGCGAAGGCCGCGATGCCCATGAGCACGATGCCGGTGATCGGTTCGGTGACGGCGGCGATGTCCAGCTCGATCGGGGTGGCGATCTGCGTGATCGCCAGCAAGAAGATGACGACGAGCACGAGCTTGCTGATGATGAGGGCGATCACGAACGCCGCCCATTTCCCGATCCACCCTTTGGTGGCGTCCCAGGACGCGCCGGCGAACGCGATCGGTGCCAGCACCACGCCGACCAGCAGCAGCGCCTTGCGGATAAGCAGGCTGAACCAGACGATCGCGACGGCGGCGATCATCAGCCCGGCCAGGAAGATCGTGACGATCGCGCCGACGCCGGGCGCGGCGATGTTGATGCCGCTCAGCCCGGCGGCGAGCAGGATGATCTTGTCGCCCATCGTCTCGGTGGTCTCGCCGGATGCCTGGATGATGCCGATGCAGAGCTGGTCCACGATTTCCAGCGCGAGCGCGGTCAGCGTGACGACCACGAACGCGCCCAGTACCGATTTCGCTGCGCCGAGCGCGGCGCGGGACAGTGCGGTCGGGTCTCGGCGTATCAGCCCGGTGATGAGTTGGAGGCAGAAGAAGATGAGGACGAGGAAGACGCCGATGCCGAAGATCAGGTTGTAGACGCTGGTGAACCCGTCCGTTTGGACATCGACCAGCGTGGTTGTGTCGAACACGGCCCACATCGCTTCGATCAGCCAGCCGGCGGCGCCGCCCATCGCCTGGGCGAGCCAGTCGAACGGGGCGGCCACGACCGTCGCGGCGGCCTCGCCGGCCACGTCGCAGACGGTCGAAATCACTGGAACGTCGCAGACACCCATCACGAATCTCCTGCTGTGTGACCGGCGGCCCTATACGGCCTGGCCGACGTTCCAGAAGAAGTTCACGAGCGTCACCGCCGCGCCGCAGATCACCGCGGCACCGCAGGAGATGAGGACGCCCAGCTTGCCCCTGCCCGCCAGATGCGGGTTCGAGCTGTTGGCGCCGTAGGCCCACACGATCGCGCTCACGATCAGGGCCAGGACGGACAGGATCAGGCCGACCGTCATCACGGCGCCGACGATGGTGCGGAGCTGTTCGATGCCCGGAAGGCCGTTGCTGTTGGGGTCAATGTCGATCACGGCGGTTACTCCCTCGCTTGGGCGGATGGCTTGTGGCGGCGAGGTAGGCCGGCGAGCGACTGGACACCGGCGAGCGCGTGAGGGCATGAGAAAGACCTGCCCACACGGGCGGACCTTTCTCGGTACGGAGGTCAGAGCTGGTTGCCGAGGGCGATGAGCCAGTTCACCCATGCGACCCCGGCGCCGGCGAGAGCGGCGGCGCCGACGCCGACGAGCACCCCGACCCGGCCTTTGGAGGCGAGGGCGGGGTTGCCGTGCGAGGCGCCGAACGCCCAGCAGATCGCGGAGACGATGACCATGAGCACTGCGACGATCAGCACGATCGTCAGCAGGGCGCCGATGACCTGTTTCAGATCGCCGATGCCGCCCAGCCCGTCGAAGTCGGGGAACACTCCCATCACGCACCGCCGGCTCGGACGGTGATGTGCAGGTGGTCGAAGTGCCCGCCGGTCACGTTGCCGGGGTCGTGCATCCCGCCGCCGTTGTAGGGGCGCCAGCCTTCGGCGTCGCGGGCCAGGGACCATATCTTGCCTTGCCAGATCAGGTACTCCACGCCCAAGACCTCGGCGTGGTCTTTCAGCCAGTTCGTGAGCGCCCATCCGCCTTCGAGCTGCGCGGGCGTCGGGTACTGGCCGATCGCGTTGCCGAAGGTCACGTCACAGGCGCGGCCCAGCGGGTGTTCGGAGACGGTGCCGGGACGGGGCGAGTAGCACGCCCACGAGGTGTCGGGGAAGGCGGCGCGGGCCTGGGCCATGACGTGCGCCATGCGCGCGGTGATCTGTCCGCTGCTGGTGGGGTCATCGACCATCTGGTCGGGGTCGCCGTCCAGCGGTGTCGGCGCGCCCGCGGTGCCGCCGGAGCATCCGTTGGGGCTGCCGACCGTGGCCTCGGGCAGGTCGGCCGCGTTGTGGTCGTTGAGCCACTTGGCCGCGTCGACGGCCTCGCTGTTGGTGCCGCCGGGCCGGACCTCGAAGTGCAGGTGCGGTCCCGTGCTGTTGCCGGAGCTGCCGACATCGCCGATGTGCTGGCCCGCGGTTACCCGGTCTCCGGCCGCGACGTGGATGCCGGACTGCCACATATGGGCGTAGGCGGTCGCCACCACCTGGCCGTCGATCTGGTGCTCGATGACGATGAGCCCGCCGTAGCCGCCGGAGAACTCGGCCACGGTCACGGTGCCGTCCGCGGCGGCGAGGATGGGTGTGCCGTCCGGTGCGGCGAAGTCGGTGCCGGTGTGGAATGACGGCTCCCCGGTGATCGGATGGATGCGCGGCCCGAACTCGCTGGTGAGCACCCAGGTTCCCTCGGGGAGTGGGAACACGACTCGCGAGGACTCGGCAACCGGACCCGCCGCCAACGGGGAGGTCGCCGGTCCGGGCGCACCCGCCGCGCCGGTGAGGGCGTCGAGGATGCGTTCGGCGACCGGCTCGTAGTTGCGGTAGCGGTCAGGGTAGGCACTGACCTCGACGGCCTGCGCAGCCTCGCCGGGGTCCATCTGCGCCCAGCCGGGAATGTCCAGCAGGCCCCGCGGCGAGGGATAGTTCGGGCCATCGGGTCCGCCGTAGAACGCTCGGGCCTGATAGGTCGTGTCCATCAGCTCCGCGACGGTTCCCCAACCCGATTGCGGGCGCATCTGAAACAAGCCGAGGGAGTCGTGGTCACCGCCGTTGCCGTCGTTGGGGTAGTTCGCGGACTCGGGGTAAGCGCCCGTGTTGGCGAGCTGGCGCAGGGTGCTCTCGGTGAGCGCAGCCATCAGCGCGATCTTGATACCGGGCCGGCCTACACCCTCGATGCCGCCGCCGACCGTGATGATCGTCGCCGCGTGCGTGAGCTGCTGCCGGTTCAGCGAGAACGTGGTGCCGTCCTGCGTGGTGACGGTCAACGATTCGGGGACGTTGCCCACGGTGACGCTGCCGCCGGGGACGGCGCAGTTCGCGGCGGCGGGATTCATCAGCACGCCGATCGCCAGCAGGACACAGGCAGGGCCGAACAGGACGAAGGCGAGTCCGAGGATGAGGATGAGGAGCTTCTTGACCACGACGCGCCCTCTGTCATCGCAGCGGGTTGTCGAGCTGCGACAGGCGCAGCAAATGACACAGGCCGGTGCGGAACTCCGGTGCCGGAGGTGGGCAGGCCAGGAAGACGGTGAAGGCCACGGGGTGCTCACTGGTGACCGTCTCACCGTTCCAGACGCCCTCGCGGTGCCGGGTTCCTTCGATCGTGACCGCGGTCGCACCAGCGGGGAGCTGGCCGGGCTGGGCCTGCTCGACCGCGGTGTCCCATGCCTCGGGCACGAAGGAGGACTCGATGGTGAGGTGCTGGGTGGTGGCGTACTTGCGCAGCTCGATCCACGCCTCACGCGAGGGCAGATAGGACGCGATGTCGGCGGCAAGGCCGGCCTGCTCGGTTCCGGACGGATCGCCCACCGCGAGGATCACGCTGGTGTAGTCCAAGGGCATCAGCCCCGAGCCGGTATCCCACGCGAACAGGGCCTCGGCGACGTTGCGGGCGAACTCGTCGGGATCACTGGACAGCATGACCTGCGGCAGCCGCGGCGTGTCCGGCCCAGTCTGGCCCGGCGCGGTGACCGTGGGGTCCGGTCCGGGATCGGGAGCGGTCGGTCGTTGCGGGCCGGCGATCAGCCCGTAGACGCCGATGCCGACCAGGATCAGCAGAACGAGGCCGGCGGCGATCACGGCGATCAGGCGGCCACGGGACCAGGAGGCGGGATTCGTCTTCATATCGCCAGGTGCTCGCCGCCCCGAACGACGAGAGCGACGGCGGCGGCGCGGATCAGAGGGCGCGCAGCAGCGGCCGGCCCGCCGACTCAGAGGCGGCGGTGGTGCGGGCGGTACGGAGCTGGTCGGCGAACTCTGTGGTGCCCTCGACGGCGGCGAAGAACGCCTCGGCCTGCTCATCGGTGAGCTCGACGGCCAGCTCGTCCACGTCGTAGTGGGTCCACCACCCTTCCAGGTCGGCCCAGGTCAGCACGAACGCCCGCACCGGGTACCGGGCCGGCCCCTCGTCCTCGGCGGCGGGACGACGCTTCGGTGTGGCCGGCTTCGTGGCCTTGCTGGTCTTGGCGGCGTGGACGCGGGCAAGGGCTTCGTCGGCCAGCTCGTGCAACCGCCGGTCCCGGTCGCTGTCGGCCTCGGCTTGGGTGTCGCGGAGGCGCTGGAAGATCGGGTTGACCGCCGCGCCGGCCTCGATCTGCGCCAGCCCATCGCGTGCATGGATGCGGATCGTCTCTGGGGTGTTCCGGTCGTCGGCCAGGTGTTGCAGGTAGCCGATCTGTTCCAGCCGGCTGTAGGACGCCGAGCCGGTCACCATCCACGCCGCCTGTGTCCGAGCGTCCCCGAGCTGGTGCGAGTCCGATGGTCCCGCCGAATCGGCGGGACCATGCTGTCCCGGCTCGTGGCCCTCGTGGAACTGGGTCTTGGCCTTGCGGCGGGCGGCGTCCTCGGCCATGAGTTCCTTGATCTCCCGGTACAAGGCGGCGGCCTCGATCGGGGTGAGCGGCTTGTGGAGCTGGTTGTCGTCCTGCTCGGCCAGCAGATGCCCCAGCCGGTCCGAGATACCGGAGCGGACCCACACGCTGACGCGGCGCCAGCCGAGCTTCTTGATCGCCGCCAGCCGGCGCGCCCCGCACACCAGCACCCCGTCCGGGGTGATCGTCGGCGGCTGCAACAGCCCGTCCCGGTCGATCGACGCCGCGAGCGCGTCGATGTCGCCCAGGTCCGTGCGGTGCCGGTTGCCGATCGTGATGGAGTCCACCGCCCGCTCCAGCTCGATGTGCCCGGCCGGTGCGCTCATCCCGCACCCCGCGCCTTCGTGGTGCCCGGTGCAGCCAGGGAGAGGGTGAGCACGAGGTCGTCATCGCGCAGCAGCACCGGCAGCGTCTCGCCGATCAGCAGCCGCAACAAGATGCCGCGTCCCGCGCCGGTCGCCGCGAGCGCCGGGTCCGGGCAGCCGAGCAGGGCGCGCAGCAGCACCGCCCAGGAGCGTCCCGGAAGGTCGATCAGGGCTCTGGCGTGCTTGTCGCGTCGCAGCGTCTCGTAGGCGGTGTGCCGGTTCCCGACGCGGGTCAGCGCCACGCAGACGTGCTCCACCGCCGAGTGTGCCGTGCCCTCGGGCCAGTCCAGCAGCATCAGCAGCGTGATCGCGTCCTCGACCGCCGACGCCGCGGTGGTCGCCGCCGGCTCGGCGGGTGCCTGCTCCGGGGCGTCGTCGCGGTCGTGGGCGTCCTTGATCTGGAACGCGGCATGGTAGTCGCTCAGGACGTTCTCGCGGTCGGAGAGGCGTTCGGGGTCGTGGAAGATCGAGTAGCGGGGCCGGCGTGCCTGGTGGGTCGAGCACAGCAGCCCTTGGCCGCGTTCCTCGGCGATGCAGGTGATCCGCACCGCGTGCGTGATGACCGCCCACGGGTCATCGGCGGTGCGGGCGGCCTTGGTGCGCATCACGTCAAACGCCGCCGACGCGGCCTCCCACGGATCGAGCCGGTGCTTGTGCGCCAGCGCCGCGTACTTCTCGGCCGCGAACGCCATCAGCTCTGCCGCCACCGGGTCGTGCTCCCAGGCGCGCTGGCCGGCGGCGTGCAGCCGTTTCAGCAGGGCACGCAGGCCCTCGCTGGTGCGGTAGTCCTCAGCGGGCCGGCCGCTGGTCTCGCTCATGGTGCTGGTGTCGTTGGTCATGGTCTGGGCACCTCCCAGCGGCGAGGTGCACCCGCAGACGACTGCGGGTCTCGCCTTCTTGGAGTGGGCACCCATGACTCATCACCACCCGGCTACCTCATCCCGACCCCGGAGCGGCGCGGTCCCTGCTCGGCACCGCCGCGACGGCCGAACGCGCTCAGCGGCGGCAGCCGCTTGGCTCGCTCGGCGACCCAGCGCGCGCCCTTCTCGATCGGGGCGCGGACGTGCCGGTTCATCTCGGCGGTACGGTCGATGCCCCGGCGAGACAGCGTGCCGCCGCCTTGGGCGATCAGGTCGGTCGGGCGCACCCAATCCACGCCCCGGCCCCGTACCCGCGCCAGCTTCTCCTTCGCCGCCTTGCGGGACTCGGCGGCCTTGACCGCATCCGGCGTCCCCGCGGCGTCGGTCGCCTCGGCCGGGTCCGGGTCGTTCCGCGCAGGCGGCGGCTCGGGCTCGGGGTGCTGGCGATGCTGCTCCCGCATCCGGTCCTCGTCGTTCATGGCAGAGCTCCTTCCATCTCTGGCTGCGACCCGGAGGGGTCCGCCTCATCGGACTGGTGAGCACGAGGCAGCCAGCGGCCCACTGTCGAGGGATGCACGCCCAGGTGCCGGGCGATGGCCTTGTTCGACCAGTCCTGCTCGCGCAGCTCTGCCGCCAGCGCCCGACGATCCGGCCCGCCGTCCGCGTCCGCAGCGGTGACGCCTGCCTCCGCAGGTGGCGGGTCGAGAGGTGCCGCCTCGCGCTGTGGCTGGGCGGTGATCGGCTCGACCGCCGGCGGCAGCTCGAGCGCAGGAGTGGGACGTGCGGTGGCGCGGGTCAGCACGACGGTCAGATGCGTGATCGCCAGCAACACGACCGGCGGCACAGCAGCGACCGCGGCCGCGAGCGGGCCAGGCACGTCGGCGTCGGCCGCGACCACCGCATGCAAGCTGTTCGCCGTCACCGACACCGCGGCGCCGCCGACCAGCAACGCCCACGGATACCACGCCGCCCGCTCACCGGCGAGGGCCACGACGGCGACCGTGGAGACCACGATCACGCCATCGACGATCAGCGGCCACGCCCACGCCTGCCCGGCCCCGATCCCGGAACGGCGGGCAAGGTCGGCCAAGGAGGTGAAACTGAGCCAGAATGCGCCGGCGGCGATGAACACCGTCCCGGCGACCGAGGTGATGACCGCCCACCGGCGGCCGCGCAGCTCCTTCATGACAGCCCCCGCGTAGCGGGCGCCCGCCGCCGCACGTTGCCGCGAGCGAACTCGGCCGAAGGCCATGCGGCGGGACGGTCCCGCCGGGCTCCGGCGCCAACGCTGCGATAGGCGCTGTGGACAGTGCGGGCGATTTCCCGCTCCCCGAAGTCCGATTGCGCGGCCGTCACCATCGCGTCCAGGGCATCCGTGAGCGGCACCCCGCCCTCGGCCAACCGGCAGGAGGCCCAGAACAGTTTCAGGTTGCGGTCGGTGGCCTGCCGGCCCAGCCACGTTGCCAGCCGCTCCGCGTCCTCCCGCCGCACCGGCCCGCCGGTGCGCGGCCGGGGCGCGGGGCGAGGATCGAGAAAGTCCCGCAACCGGCCGGCATCTATCGGCCGAGCAGCACCGGCCGCGACCTGCTCGATCCGGTACGCGGTTCGCACGCCGCTGAGCCGCAGCAGCGAGGGCGGGGCGATGATGTAGCCGCCGTCGCCGCGGCAGTCGACGCCGACCTTCCCGGCCTGCCAGGATCGTTGCCCCTGGTTCGGGTCGGCTGGGAAGTAGGCGTGCTGGCCGCTGGTGGGCGTGCGCACGACCGCCAACGGCTCGGGGATCAGCCCGGCCCGCGCCGCCCGCGCATAGGCGGCATACCCGTTGACGCCGTGCACATCCACGTCGATCACGACCAGCCCGGAGGCGGCGCCGGTCGGGATGCCGATGTTCGCGGTCGGCCGCGACCGCCACCATCCCTCAACCCGGTCCAGGTCGACGCTGGCTTCGTGGAACCCGCGCTCCGGGATCGGCCGCTTCCCGCCGGGCGCGCAGGGGAACACCGGCACCCCAGCACGCGCCAGCTCACGCGCTGCGACCGGCAGGGGCGCCCCGTCGAGCTGACCGAACACGGCGGCAGCCGTCGCGGCGGCGACCATCACAGACCTCGTCCTGAGCCGACCGGAGCCGCCGGCGTCTCCCGTTCCGGCAGCGACTCGACCCGGCGCGGCGCCTGCTCTGGCGTCTCCTGAGCCGGCGGCGTGTGCTCCGGGCCGTCCACCCGCAGGGACAGCGGGTTGCCGTTGCCGAGCTGCGGCGTGTCGAGCTTGTCGAGGATGTCGAATGCGGTGCTGCGCACCTGCTCACCCGTGGCGCGCACGACCGCCACCGGGTCTTTCCCGTCCACATTGGTCGCCCATCCGGCGACATACGGGATCGTGTAGTCGCTGGTGTCCATGCCGTGCGCGGCGGCGATCATCAGCGCGACCGACTCAGCCCGCACCTCGCTGATCCCGCGATGCTCGCGGGCGTCGTCCTGCCGGTTCGGGCCATCCAGCCGGACGTGCGCCAGCTCGTGCGCGAGGGTCTTGACCTGGGCGGCCGGGTCCATGTCCGCGCAGACCATCACCTGACGGGTCTCGAAATCCGTGCAGCCGTTCGCGCCCCGCTCGATGCGGTCGCGGGGCATCCGCAGCACCTCGAACCCCAGCGACTCCGCCTGCCCGGACAGTCCCTCCCACAGCCCGGCCGGGGCTTCGCCTTCCAGCAGCCTCGGACGCGGCAGCTCGGGAAGCGGTGCGCCGTGCGTCCTCGACACGTCCCACACATAGGCCGGGACGACGCTGACGATCCGCCTGCGCACGACCTCGCCCGGTCGCGGCTTCTCCCACTTCCCCAACCGGCGCCACGACGCCGGATCACGCGGAGTCGCCGATGCGAACCTCGCCTTGACCGGACCGCGAATCCGATAGCCGCCGTCCTTCTCCGGCCAGCGGCCCATCTTCCGCCAGTCGTTGTACCCGGCCACCCACGTCGGAGTCGGAGTCGGCACCCGGCCCTGGTCGTAGGCTTCGAGATGCTGCGCCCAAATCAGCAGCGTGTTGTTGAACGAGCGGGTACGGAACCTCGCCGCGAACTCGATCGTCCGCCGCCAGTCATCGCCCGACACCAGCTCCTCGACCGAGCGCACGATGCGTTCTTCCAGCGCGTCGAGCGTCGCCTGCCGCGCCGCCTGCTTGTCCTCGTTCGCAGCCATCGTCTGAGCTCCCTCCGCCAGGGCCACTCCGAGAGGGAGCAACCGTGCGACCGCGAGGTACGCCGGGAGGATCAGGAAGACGAGACGGACGACGGAACGATGCTGGCGACCGCCAGGCTCCGCAACGAACCCGACGAGTCCTTACCGGACTATCAGAGGGAGGAGCCTTGGGGGGAGGCGAGTCTCGATCCTGCGGATATCACCGGTAGAGATGCGTTCTTCACCCGGTCGCCGGCGCGGCCCGTTCACAGCTCAACGTCCGGTAGTGGCTCGGTGTGATCCCCACGCTACGTCGGAACTGACGGGAAGCGAAGTCAGGATCAGCCCACCCGACGTCATGTGCGATCCTGGCGATCGGCGTGTCTGTAGTGCGTAGAAGTGCGGCCATCCGCTCGGTGCGCAGCATCGTGAGGTATGCAATCGGCGACTTCCCATACGCCTCTACGAACACCCGGCCGAGCTGGGACTTGGACAAGTGCACGGCTCTGGCCAGCTCCGTCACCGACCATCGCCGCGCCGGATCTGCGCGCAGTAGTTCCGCGACCCGCTGAGCTTCGACGCGGAGTGGAGCAAACTGTCGATGCCGAGGTGCGGCCGGCCAGGTGGACGTGCGCTCCGTCGAGGATGTCCGAACCGGCGAGGTCCTGACGAAGGGTGCGATCACGTGGGCGACACTGAACCACAGCGCCTGTGTGCGGTAGAACGTATCGACGGGTCGGCTCTGCACGCTCAGGGCAACTAGCTCGTCTAGCCACGGCATCAGCATTCCGGCACGATCCTCACCGAGACGGAGAATCTGGGCTGGTTCGGTATAGGCGGTCTCTACGAATTCCCGCGCGTCCTGCCGATCCCGGAGGATCCCGACGTGCTGCCAGAAGACCTGGTCTACCACATAATCGGCGTCGAGGTAGATCGCCGTCATTGTGATGTGATTCTCCGGCTCGATCCCGCAGAGCGTATTCGCCCCGAAGAGTGCGACATCGCCGATGTTCACCGGCTTCTGACCGAACTCGCTGAGCAAGATCGCCGAACCAGACCTGACGACGGTTACCCTGACGAAATCGAAGGCAGTCGGGGCGATGGGTTCATGATGCGCGGTCGTGCGCGCCACGATTGGCCCCGAGGTGCAGGCGACACTCCTCGGTCGACGTTCTGCTTCCGTCGCGACCGGCGTTGTCATGGAACGCCTATTCCCCAGCTCTCCGGGAAACCGGCCTGGGGCTCCGGTCGGCAGCCGCAAGGCATCTGAGTTTCAGGACTTGTCTGGGCTATCGGGACCCAGGCAACGACCTAAACCCAGGTGAGCGCTAGATAGCCGTAGAGGGCCGGGGCTTCGACGGGGGAGGAGGAGGCGTTGCCACCTTCCGGGGTAATTCTCGTATCTGGGTGAATCCAGAGTGACCGGTTTCGTACCGTGAAAGCACCAATGCTGTCCACGAGGTACAGATGTCGACAGGACGCGCGCCCTAACCTTGTCCCGCACTGTTGTCGTGCTCCCGATCCCATTCGGCGAGCAGTGGCGGAAACTTCGCAATCAGGAACGCAAAGAACCGGCCCATGTCTTCGATCCGGCGCCGCGTCAGCTCGCCGCCGGGCTCGTCGAGGGTGTCCGTTTGGTGGCGGCAAAGGTCGGCCATGGAGCTGTAGAAGGCGGTGCGCGAGATGACGGCGCGGTACCAATCGTCGCGTGCGAGCGAGTAGACCTGTTGCCTGGCGCCCGGCATCGATCGCACTCGGATGAGGCCGACGGACTGGGCGTAGCTAACAGCGGCAGATATCGCTGCAGAGCCGACTCCAAGCTGCTTACGTAGCTGCGTCGTCGTCAGGCCCTCGGTGGGGTTGATGGTCAGGGCCATGAGGACGCGGGCAGGCATGCGGGGAAATCCTTGCGCGTGAAAGGCGCCGGCGACCTCCTCGGCGAAGCGACGGGCGCCGGCGGGGGGCATGTCGGCGTCATCGACGGGCACGAGCGGCCGATCCGCCTCGTGCTCGCCGTCTGCGGGGTTCTGGGTGCTGTCAGTCACGGGGTCAGGTCCCTTCGGGGGTAGCGAATGATTGCGGCTGCGGTGAAAGCCAGGGCTATGGCCGACATCCACAGCAGGGAAGCGAGGTTGGCGTCCGGCAGTGTGACGAGGGGGGTGTGAGCAAAGGGGGTGGTCGTCACGAGCCAGGCAGGCAGGTTCGCTCGTCCGCCGAACTCCGCGAAGAACACGCCGATCAGCACCAAGGTCCAGATCGTGGCGGGGGCGTGCCGTGGAAGGAGAGCAAACAGTAGGCAGGCGAGTCCGATGTAGACGCCGGCGGCCGGCAACTGGGCGAGGACTGCCATGAGGACGGAGCTGATGACCTCGCTCCAGGAAGCTCCCCAGGATAGGTAGACGATGGCTGCGCCGACCCATGAGGTAGCGATGACGATGAGCGCGGAGAGACCGGCGACCGTGATCTGCGATGTCATCCAGCGACCAGGACTGACAGGTGTCCCTCGGACGGTCTCGGTGTTACCGCTGATTTCTTCGCGTCGGGCACGCAGTATCGCCAGCACGCCGGCGATCGCAGCGGCCTCCGCGACGAAGAGCATGGTGTATCCGAGCAGCAGATCGTAGATCGGACCATCCTCACCGACCGTGGTGCGGATCGTGGCAGCGATCGCGGGATCGTCCTGTGCGGCGTCGCTGCCTAGTAGGGCGAGCGCGGCGGCGAAGGCACCGACGGCAAGACCGGTGGCCAGCATGAGCAGGCGGGTTCCGCGTTGAAGTCGCAGTGCAAGACGAAGGGGTGTGCGCAACGATGCAGTGCCATGTGCGCGTCCTGGACGCTGGGGGATCAGCGAAGCGCCGAACTGACGTGTGCCCTCTACGCGGAACGTCACGGCTACGACGGCGGCGGTGACAATGAGGAGTGCGGCGAGCGCACCGACGTGGACCTGACCGAAGGGGTTCATGACCTCGGTGAGGCTCAGCGGTGAGAACCACGCGATCAGATGAGGCGCTGCCTGGAGCGTGACGGGATCGACAGCGGAGACGGCGTCGGCGATCGCGCGGACCGTGTATGAGAGCGCCACGATTCCGAAGCCCGCGGCGATCGCTGCACGTCCGGTGGACAACATCTGACCACACAGCACGCCGATGGCCCCGAACGAGATGCCGATCAACGCGAGCGCGAGTCCCGCCCATGCGCTTCCCGCCGCTTGTGCACCGCCCAGGACGAAGCCTCCGAACAGTCCGACAGCGAGAACGACCTGCGCCACTGCTCCCGCGACGAGGTTCGCGGCCAGTCCGGAGACATGACTGGTCGCTGCCGCGCGCAGCAACTCAGTCGCGCCTGCGTCCTCTTCGGCGCGACCGTGCCGGACCGCGAACAGGACGCCAAAGACGGCGAACATCACGGCGAAGACCATGCCCATCTGGAAGAACAGGAACGCTCCGGGTTCCGGGCCTTGCGGCATGCCACGGCTGATGAGAAAGGCAGGGTTGTCAATCACGAGCCTCAGGGCGCTGACGCGTTCCGAGTGGCTGCTGTACGTGGTAGCAGTCGAGACCGCGCTGACGAGCGCCGCCACGAAGACACCTGCGGTCCAGATCGCGATCTGCCAACGATCACGGCGCAGCGCCGCGACCACGAGGATCCGGAGCGCCATCATCGATTGCTGGCCTTCTCGGCAGCGAGGTCGTCCCCGTAGTGCTGCATGAACAGGTCCTCAAGCGACGTGGGGGCGACCACCAGGTTCCGGACCTTGAGTTGCGACAGGATGCCGAGGACTCTATCTGTATCGTGAGGCTCGACGCTGAACGACAGTGTTGTCTTGTCGTGGCTCAGGTCGGTGCCGACCGCGCGCAGCTCCTGGAGGCGAGCCTCGTCGACGTCCGCCTCCACCGTGTACCGACTCGCCGTCAGATGCCGTAGCTGCTCCAGGCTGCCGGTCTCGACCGTCCGGCCACGGCGGATGATCGAGAGGCGGTCGGCAAGCTCTTCGACCTCGGCGAGGATGTGACTCGACAGCAGCACCGCTGCTCCATGCTGCGCGACACGGGCAACCTCCTCCGTGAACCGCTGCTCCATCAGCGGGTCCAAGCCCGACGTGGGCTCATCAAGGATGTACAACTCGGTCGGCAGAGCGAACGCCGCAACCAGAGCGACCTTCTGCCGGTTCCCCTTCGAGTAGGACCGGATGGGTTTACTCGGGTCGAGTTCGAACGCCTCAATGAGACGCTCCCGATCCGAGGCCGCTGGATCACCGCCGCGCAACCGGATCAGCAGGTCAATTGCCTCGCCCCCGGACAAACTCGGCCACAGGTTCACGTCCCCCGGCACGTACGCCAGCCGGCGATGCAACACCTCAGGGTCGTGCCACGGGTCGCGTCCGAACAGGAGCACGACCCCACCGTCTGGCCGGTACAGCCCCAGCAGGACACGGATCACCGTCGACTTGCCTGCGCCGTTCGGTCCGAGCAGCCCGTGTACTTCACCTGCCTGCACCTCCAGGTCTAGGCCGTCCAGCGCGGCGGTACGACCGAACGACTTCCGAAGTCCGGCGGCATGGATCACATGGTCAGTTCCGGTCATGATATGAGCCTACCAGAACGTTCACAAATTGCTGAACGCTGTAGGCCCGCGGCTTCTCGCAGCTCTGCCCGGAGGCGCGACACGGACAGGGTGCCTGGTCACGCGGCGCCAGGAGCGCCCACACGTCTTTCAGACGAGGCGCGACCGTCCCGAGCCGCATCGGATGCGACCGGCCTCGCGGGCTCACCTGCCCTCCGAACGTCGGCGGAAGGAGCAGCCCAGGTGACGGTTTCGATGCGCGTGATGAGCGCGGGCGATGGCTACAAGTACCTGTTGAAGTCCATCGCCGCGGGCGACGGCGATCGCTCGCTGTCCACGCCGCTGACTCGCTACTACGCGGAGGCGGGCACGCCGCCGGGCTTCTGGATGGGCTCGGGGCTGGGTCGTCTCGGGCACGGCGAGCTGGTCGAGGGAGCGCAGGTCTCAGAAGCTCAGCTCGCGCTGTTGGTCGGGATGGGCCATGACCCGATCACGGGCGAGCCGCTGGGCCGCGCCTACCAGCAGTTCGCGGCGATCACCGAGCGGATCAAGCAGCGCGTCGACGCCCTCGACCCCGAGTTGGGGCCGGCGACTCGATCGCAGGAAGTGGCCGCGATCGAGGCAGAGGAAGCCGAGCGCGGCACTCGCCGTGCGGTGGCGGGCTATGACTTCACGTTCAGCGTGCCGAAGTCGGTCTCCACGATCTGGGCGGTTGCGGACGCGGGCACCCAAGCCCTGATTGCGGACGCTCATCATGTGGCGGTTGCAGAGCTGGTTGCGTTCCTCGAACGCGAGGTTGCGACCACCCGCGTCGGTGCAACCGGCCCGGACGGCGCGGTTGCGCACGTCGATGTCGCCGGGGTTGTGGCCGCGGCGTTCGATCATTACGACAGCCGCGCCGGCGACCCGCAGTTGCACACCCACGTCGTCATCAGCAACAAGGTCCTGACCGTGCAGGACGGGCGTTGGCGGACCCTCGCGGGCCGGCCGATGCACGCGGTGGTCGTCGCGGTCTCGGAGCTCTACAACGCGGCCCTGGCCGATCAGCTCACCCGTGTCCTCGGCGTGGAGTGGGAAGCGCGCGAGCGAGGCCGGGATCGGAACCCGGCCTGGGAAATCGAGGGCGTGCCCGACGAATTGGTGGCCGAGTTCTCCACCCGGTCCCGGCACATCGAGGCCGAGAAAGACCGCCTGATCGCGGAGTACGTCGCCAGGCACGGTCGGCAGCCCTCCGCGCGAACGGTGCTGAAACTGCGGGCGCAGGCGACGCTCGCGACGAGGCCGGAGAAGCAGGTCCGGTCACTGGCCGACCTCACCCGCGAGTGGCGGCAACGCGCCGGCCGGGTGCTGCGCCGGGACCCGAATGGCTGGGCGCGCACGCTGACCACGGCGAACGCGCAGGCGCCGCGGCGGGTGTTGCGCGACGATGATGTGCCGTTGGATGTGGTGCATGAGGTTGGGCAGACCGTGATGGAGGCGGTCGGTGAGAAGCGTTCGACCTGGACTCGCTGGAACCTGCATGCCGAAGCTTCCCGGCAGTTGATGGGGTGGCGGTTCGCCAGCATCCAGGACCGGGAGGCGATCACCGGGCTCGTGGTCGATGCCGCCGAGCACGCTTCGCTGCGGTTGACGCCGCCGGAGCTGGCGTCGAGCCCGTTGCAGTTCCGCCGCGTGGACGGCACCTCTCGGTTCCGGCCGCACGCCTCGACCCTGTTCTCATCCGAAGTCCTGCTGGCCGCCGAAGACCGACTCCTGGCCCGCTCCGCCGCGACAACGGGACCGACCGTGCCGTTGGATACGGTCGAGAGGATCGCCCGCAAGCCCGACGCACGCGGCCGGGTGCTCGGCGAGGATCAGGCCACCGCCATCGCGGCGATCGCGGTCTCCGGTCGCGTCGTGGACGTGCTGGTCGGCCCGGCCGGGGCCGGGAAGACGACAGCGATGAACGGGCTCCGCAGGGCGTGGGAGAAGGAGCACGGCACCGGCTCGGTGATCGGGCTCGCCCCCTCAGCGGTCGCCGCGCAGGTCCTCGCCGATGACCTCGGCATCGCCACGGAGAACACGGCGAAGTGGTGGCAGAACCACCTCATGTACGGGACCACGTTCACCACCGGGCAGCTCGTCATCATCGACGAGGCGAGCCTGGCCGGCACGATGTCGCTGGATCGGCTCACCCACGAGGCCGAGAAGTCCGGCGCGAAAGTCCTCCTGGTCGGCGACTGGGGCCAGCTCCAATCACCGGGCGCCGGCGGCAGTTTCGCCATGCTCGTGCACGATCGCGACGACGCCCCGGAGCTGACCGATCTGCACCGCTTCACCAACGAGTGGGAGAAGACCACCTCGCTGCAGCTCCGCCACGGCCGCGCTGAGGCGATCGACACCCTGATCGAGCACGGCCGGATCACCGGCGGCGACGAGGAAGCGATGATCGACGCCGCCTACACCGTATGGCGGGCTGATCTTGCCGCCGGGCGCGCGTCGATCCTGGTCACCGAGACCCACGCGACCGTCATCGAGCTGAACACCAGAGCGCGGGCGGATCGGATCATCGACGGCACCGTGAATCCCACCCGCGAAATCGCCCTACACGACGGCACCGCGGTCTCGGAGGGCGATCTGGTCATCACCCGCGAGAACGACCGGCGGCTCCGCAACGGCCGAATCTGGGTCCGCAACGGCTCCCGCTGGACCGTCACCGGAGTTCGCGAGGACGGGTCGGTCAGCATCCGCCCGGCCGGGCGCAGGTTCGGCGGCGGGATCGTCCTGCCGGCCGACTACGTGGCCGAGCACCTGGACCTCGGCTACGCGATCACCGCGCACCGCGCCCAAGGGGTCACCACTGACACCGCGCACGCGGTCGTCACCGCCACCACGACGCGGGAGAACTTCTACGTCTCCATGACCCGCGGCGCCCACAGCAACCACGCTTACGTCGCCGTCGACCGAGAGGACGCCGAACACGCGGTGCCGCATCCCGGCGACAACCCGAACGTCACCGCCCGCTCGATCCTCTACGGCGTGTTGCAGCACATCGGCGCCGAGCTATCCGCGCACGAGACGATCACCGCCGAGCAAGACCGCTGGGGCTCGATCGCCCAACTCGCGGCCGAGTACGACACGATCGCGCAAGCCGCCCAGCACGACCGCTGGGCGACCTTGCTCGCCGCGTCCGGCCTCACCGCCGAACAGATCGAAGACGTGCTCGGCTCCGACGCCTACGGCGCACTGTCGGCCGAGCTGCGCCACGCCGAGGCCAACCACCACGACCTCGACACGCTGCTCCCGCGGCTCATTGCCGCGCGGAGCCTGGACGATACCGACGACATCGCCTCCGTCCTCCACGCCCGCGTCGCGCGCGCCACCGCCCGGCCCGCCGGCTCCGGCCGCACTCGCAAGCCCCCGAGGCTGATCGTCGGACTGATCCCGCACGCCGGCGGGCAGATGGCCGAGGACATGCGGCAAGCCCTGAACGAGCGCCGCGAGCTGATCGAAGCCCGCGTCGACGCCGTGCTCCGTGGCTCCCTCACCGATGAGGAACCGTGGACGGCCGACCTCGGCACGGAACCGAGGGGCGAGAAGCAGAAGGCGGCGTGGTGGCGCGCTGCCCGCACGATCGCCGCCTACCGCGACCGCTACGGCATCACCGACGACCGGACCCCGCTCGGCCCGACGCCGGAGAGCACCAGCCAGAAGATCGACGCCATCCGCGCCCGCGCCGCCCTCAACCGTGCCCAGGCGATCGCTCACGAAGGCGCGACGGCTGATGCGGCGCGGCCAGCGACCACATCACGCCCCGCACCGAGCTTGTGAACCGTCCAGCGATGGCCGCCGTCAGAGAGAGCGCCCCGGCGTGCCCGGCGACGGGCGCCGATGCCCGAACTCGCGTCCGACCTCGGGCCGCGTCACAGTCCGGTTCGGGGTTCTGTCGGCGTCGAGCAGGTCGATCACGTCGCTTGGCTGAGTGACGAGTGAGGCGAAGCCTTGCCTGATGAGTTCGTTCGGCCCCGCGCTCGCCACGCTGGTCACCGGGCCAGGCACAGCGCCGACGCCCCGGCCGAGTTCGCGTGCGGCGAGGACGGTAGTCATCGACCCGGACCGGGAACCGGCCTCGGGGATCACGGTCGCACCCGAGAGCGCCGCCAGCAGGCGGTTGCGAGACAGGAACCTATGCCTGGTCGGCGCGGCTCCGGGCGGCAGCTCGCTCACCAGCAGCCCGACATCTCCGATCCGGTTCAACATCTCGCTGTGCCCGGCCGGGTAGGGGCGATCCAACCCGTTCGCCAGGACCGCGATCGTCTGACCGCTCGCGGCGAGCACGCTCTTGTGCGCGGCCCCTTCGATCCCGTAGGCGCCGCCGGAGACGACGACTCGTTCCTCATCGGCAAGACCTGTCGCCAGCTCGCCTGCGACGTGCTCGCCGTAGGAGGTCGCGGCGCGTGAGCCGGTGATCGTGGCCCGATCACTCAGCGCCGTCGTCAGGAACGAGACCGCGCCGCGTGTCCACAGCAGGTACGGCGCACGATCGCTCAGGTCGTTCAGCCCGGCGGGCCATTCCTCGTCGGCCGGGATGAGGGTGCTGAACCCGTGCCGCTCCGCCTGCGCTAACTGATCCGGCAGGCCGGGCGTGATCCGCGCCGCCACCCGTTCGCGCCACATCAACACGTCAGCGCGTGCCAGGCCGGGCACCTCGGCGTCGGACTCGACCAGCCGCAGCGTCTCGACCCCGCCGTGACGGGCCAGGACGTACCCGGTGATCCGGTCGTTCGGCTCGGCGATCATCGACAACGCGACCCGCGCCATCCGCTCACCCTGCACCTGCTCCGCCAACGTGGCCATGATCGATGTCCTCTCGCTCCAAGGTCACCGACGAGGTACACGCCCGCCTGCCGATGGGGTTCCCTCTGTCATAGGACAGTCGTAAACTCGGTAGCGAGGCAGGTTCAGCAAACTACGCGGGTCCTTCGGGACGGCCCCTCGCGGGCACTCGGTTCATAGCCGCCTCTACGACGGAACACCGTCGCGCTATGACGAGGAAAGAGGCCCGCAATGCTCCGCACGTCCGTGGCGCTCAGCGCACGAGGCTATGGCGTACTCCGCTACGCACCCACGAATCTGCTGCTGAACGCGATCCACACACGGCGCGGCCTGAAGTGGGGCGTCCCCGCGATGCTGCTCGCCGGGGTCTACTTCTACGCCGCGGCGATCTGCACCACGATCATCAACGACGGCGGCCCCGGCTGGCTCTACCTGCTGGTCCTGCTGTTGGTCTGGAACGCCTTCAAGTTCCTCTGGATCGGCCCCGTCAGCCTGGTCCACCTCGTGCGGCGCAGGCGCCAGGAGCGTGTGGGAGGCTGCCGATACGCTCGGACACGCCGGCAGGCTTCTTTGACCTGACTCCCGCGCCCCTGGGATGATAGGAGGGTGAACGGCCTCTAGGAGCACGCCTGCTCGTGCCGGAACGTACGAGTCGAAGGAGTGCTGATGGGTGCAAGGACGATCCACCCGTTCCCCGCCAGGATGGCGCCGGACATCGCCATCGACCACCTGGACTCCACTGCAGACGAGTCGGAGCTAGGAGCGTGTCTCAGTAACGGGCAACCCGCGTGTAGCTCGTGATCATTCATGCGGGATGATCCTGGTATGCGTGATGGGGATGGGCTGTTCGAGGT
>NZ_JOID01000049.1 GCF_000719865.1 Streptomyces albus subsp. albus | reverse complement strand
ACCGGGACGGCACCACCCACACCCGCTACGAACGCACCTACGCCGGACTCCCCGTCCTCGGCGGCGACCTCGTCGTCCACGAGACCAGGAGCGGCAAGCACGAGGGCGTCACCAAGGCGACCAAGGCCACCATCAAGGTCCCCACCACCCGCACCGACATCACCGCCACCACCGCCAAGAAGACCGCCCTGGCCACCGCCAAGGACGAAGCCGGCCCCAAGGCCACCACCGCCAAGGCCCCCCGCAAAATCATCTGGGCCGGCGACGGCACCCCCGTCCTCGCCTGGGAGACCGTCACCGGCGGACTCCAGGAGGACGGCACCCCCAACGAACTCCACGTCATCACCGACGCCGCCACCGGCAAGGAACTCCACAGCTGGCAGGGCGTCCACAAGGGCACCGGCAACAGCCAGTACAGCGGTGCCGTCGACCTGGGCACGGCGTCCTCCGGCGGCCGCTTCACCCTGACCGACACCGATCGCGGCGGCCACACCACACACGACATGGCCAACGAACACTCGGGCGAGGGCACGCTCTTCACGGACGACGACGACGCCTGGGGCGACGGCACCACGGACGAGCCGCAGACCGCCGGCGTCGACGCCCACCACGGCGCCGCGGTGACCTGGGACTACTACAAGCAAGTCCACGGCCGCGACGGCATCCGGGGCGACGGCGAGGGCGCCGTCTCCCGCGTGCACTACGGCGACGCCTACGTCAACGCCTTCTGGCAGGACTCCTGCTTCTGCATGACCTACGGCGACGGCGACGGCAACGCCAAACCGCTCACCTCACTCGACGTGGCCGCGCACGAGATGACCCACGGCGTCACCTCCGCCACGGCCGGCCTGGTCTACGAAGGCGAGTCGGGCGGCCTGAACGAGGCGACCTCCGACATCTTCGCCGCCGCCGTCGAGTTCCACGCCGCCAATCCCGAGGACCCGGCCGACTACCTCGTCGCCGAGAAGATCGACATCAACGGTGACGGCACCCCGCTGCGGCACATGGACGAGCCGTCCAAGGACGGCCACTCGGAGGACTACTGGTACGACGGCATCGACGCGGTCGATGTCCACTACTCCTCCGGGCCCGCCAACCACTTCTTCTACCTGCTCTCCGAGGGCAGCGGCGCCAAGGAGATCAACGGTGTCCGGTACGACAGCCCGACCGCCGACGGCTCGGCCGTCGAGGGCATCGGCGTGGCCAAGGCAGCGGACATCTGGTTCAAGGCGCTGACCGCCCACATGACCTCGTCCACCGACTACCACGAGGCCCGCGAGGCGACGCTGAAGGCCGCCGGCGAGCTGTTCGGCGCGGACAGCACCGAGTACCGCACCACCGGCGCCGCCTGGGCCGCCGTCAACGTCACCTGACACCGGACCCCGCGGGGCCCGCCGCGGCCGCATCCCACGGCACACGGCCGGGCCCCGCCCCACCGGCGCCCTACCGGAACAGCACGCCCGCCTCCTCGCCCAGGGCCTCCTCCGGCACCGCCATCAGCCCCAGCTCCGCGCCGCTCGCCAGCAGCCGGTGCGCGGGCAGCACCCGCACGGTGAAGCCGAACGGCCCCGTCCGCTCCAGGGTCAGCTCGCCCTCGTACGGCCACCGCCCCTCGGCGTCCGCGGTGCCGGCCGGTTTGAGCGGTACGGCGCGGCCGCCGGTGATGCGGTCCTCGCCGTCCACCCGCCCGGCGACGGCCTGCACCTCCACGTCCTCCGGGACGAGCCGGTCCAGCGCGACCCGCACCCGCAACGACAGCACCGATCCCAGCTCCGCGCTGCCGCCGTTCCCGCCGCCCGTGGACGCCTCGACCCGGCCGACGGCGACCCGCGGCCAGGCCGCCCGGACCTTCGCCTTCCAGGCCGCCAGCTCCCGTGCGGCGTCCGGGCCGAGCCGCCGGTGCGCGCGGGCCGCCGGGGTGTAGAGCTCCCGGACATAGGCCTCGACCATGCGCTCGGCCCGCACCTTCGGCCCCAGCTCCGTCAGGGTGCGCCGGACCATCTCGGTCCAGCGGTCCGGCAGCCCGTCCGGGCCGCGGTCGTAGAAGAGCGGGGCGACCCGCTGCTCCAGCAGCTCGTAGAGGGCGTGCGCCTCCAGGTCGTCGCGCCGGTCCTCGCCGGTGGCCGGGTCGTCGGCGGTCGGGACGGCCCAGCCGAAGTCCGGCTCGAACCACTCGTCCCACCAGCCGTCCAGCACCGACAGGTTGAGGCAGCCGTTGAGGGCGGCCTTCATCCCGGAGGTGCCGCAGGCCTCCAGCGGCCGGAGCGGGTTGTTCAGCCAGACGTCGCAGCCCGGGTAGAGCCGCTGGGCCATCGTCATGCCGTAGTCGGGCAGGAAGACGATCCGGTGCCGCACCCGCGGGTCGTCCGCGAACCGGACGAGCTCCTGCACCAGCCGCTTGCCGCTGTCGTCCGCGGGGTGCGCCTTGCCGGCGACGACGATCTGCACCGGCCGCTCCGGGTGGAGCAGCAGTTCCGTCAGCCGCTCGCGGTCGCGGAGCATCAGGGTGAGCCGCTTGTACGAGGGCACGCGGCGGGCGAAGCCGATGGTGAGGACGTCCGGGTCCAGCACCCCGTCGATCCAGCCCAGTTCCGCCGCCGCCGCGCCGCGCTGCCGCCAGGAGGCGTACAGCCGTTCCCGTACCTCCGCCACCAGCCGCTCGCGGAGCGTGCGCCGCAGCGCCCAGAGGGCGTCGCCGGGCAGCGCCTGCGCCCCGCCGCTCCCGGCGCCGGCCCGGAGCACCTCGGGCGCGGTCCAGGTCGGGCCGTGGACACCGTTGGTGACGGAGGTGATGGGCACCTCGGCGGCGTCGAAGCCGGGCCACAGGCCGGCGAACATCTCCCGGCTGACCCCGCCGTGCAGCTGGGAGACGCCGTTGGCGCGCTGGGCGAGCCGCAGGCCCATCACCGCCATGTTGAAGACGTTCGGCTCGCCGCCCGGATAGGTCTCCCGGCCGAGTTCCAGGACGCGTCCGGCGTCCACGCCGGGCAGTTCGCCGTCGTCGCCGAAGTGGCGGGCGACGAGCTCCCGGTCGAAGCGGTCGATCCCGGCGGGCACGGGGGTGTGGGTGGTGAAGACCGTCCCGGCGCGCACGGCCTCCAGGGCTGCGTCGAAGTCGAGCCCGCCGTGTTCTTCCTCGCCCAGCTCGCGCAGCCGTTCGAGGCCGAGAAAGCCGGCGTGGCCCTCGTTGGTGTGGAAGACCTCGGGCTCCGGGTGCCCGGTGATCCGGCAGTAGGCGCGGACGGCCCGGACCCCGCCGATGCCGAGCAGCATCTCCTGGAGCAGCCGGTGCTCGCTGCCGCCGCCGTAGAGACGGTCGGTCACCCCGCGCTCGCGGGGTTCGTTCTCCTCGGTGTCGGAGTCGAGCAGCAGCAGGGGCACCCGGCCCACCCGGGCCTCCCAGACGGCGGCGTGCAGCGTACGGCCGCCGGGCAGGGCGAGCGTCACCCGGCAGGGCCGGCCGCCGGGCTCGCGGAGCGGGCCGAGCGGCAGCTCGTCGGGGTCGATGAGCGGGTACTGCTCCTGCTGCCAGCCGTCGCGGGAGAGCGACTGCCGGAAGTAGCCGCGCCGGTAGAGGAGTCCGACCCCGATGAGCGGTACGCCCAGGTCGCTCGCGGTCTTGAGGTGGTCCCCGGCGAGGATGCCGAGCCCGCCGGAGTACTGCGGCAGGGCGCCGGTGAGGCCGAACTCGGGCGAGAAGTAGGCGACGGCGGACGGCAGGCCGTCACCGGCCGCCGCGCCCGCGGCGGTCTGGTACCAGCGGGGGCCGGTGAGGTAGTCCCGCAGCTCATCGGCCGCCGCGGTGAGGCGGCGCAGGAAGGCGCCGTCGGAGGCCAGGCTCTCCAGCCGCGCGGCGGACACGCCGCCGAGCAGCCGTACGGGGTCGCCCCCCGCGGCCGTCCCGGCCCCGGGGTCGACGGCCTCGAACAGTTCACGGGTCTCGGGATGCCAGGACCAGCGCAGGTTCCGCGCCAGGTCGCTGAGCGGTCGTAGGGGTTCCGGAAGGACGGGACGCACGCTGAATCGACGAATGGCCTTCACAGGTCGACCGTACGGCGGTCAGGGGTTCCCTTCGCGCACATTCACACGTTCCGTCCGGAACTCACCTCCTGGGGGTGCGGACGGCGGGACCGTGACTTCACGTGCCCGTCGCCGTCGGGCCGGTCCGGGGATGGCGGAAAGCCCCTCCTCCCGCACGAGGAGGTCCGCGCACCCCCGCGTCGCCCGCCGCGTCCGGGCTTCTCACCCATGACGGCGATGACCATCCCGCCCCGGCCGGAGACCACTGTGCCGTAAACCGGTACGGACCCTCCGACGCCGGGCACCGGGCGGGTCGGAACGATCAATTCCGCCCCCGCGAACCTCTTGTCCGGAACCCCTTACCGCGAGAAACTGCAGGTCACCACAGGAGAGGTTCCTTTCTTCATGGCGCATATATCTGATCGACCGTCATCCGACGGTTCACAGAACGACGTTCACACCCCCCACACACGGCGCCTCGTCAGCGGACGCCGTGTCACGACCGCGATCGCCGCCGTCACCTTCCTGCTGTCCCCCCTCGCGTTCTCCGCCCACGCCGCCGACGCGGCGGCACCGGAGGGCCGTATCCTCGGCGCCGGCTCGCCGGACGCCGTGAGCGGCAGTTACATCGTCAGCCTCAAGTCCGGCCAGGGCCTCACCGCGCGTTCCGAGGCCGGCCGCGAGCTGGCGCGGAAGTACGGTGCGAAGATCCGCCACACCTACGGCAGCGCCCTCAACGGCTACGCCGTGCGGCTCTCCGAGGCACAGGCGAAGAAGCTGGCGGCCGATCCCGCCGTCGCCTCGGTGTCGCAGGACGCCACGGTGCGGATCAGCTCGGCCCAGACGGATCCGCCCTCCTGGGGCCTGGACCGGATCGACCAGAGCGACCTCCCGCTGGACAACTCCTACACCCCGCCCGGCGCCGGCGGCTCGGGCGTGACGGCGTACGTCATCGACACCGGTGTCAGCACCGGCCACCAGGACTTCGGCGGCCGGGCGAGCAGCGGCTGGGACTTCGTCGACAACGACGCCGACGCGCAGGACGGCAACGGCCACGGCACCCATGTCGCCGGCACCATCGCCGGCACCTCCCACGGCGTGGCCAAGCAGGCCGACGTCGTCGGGGTCCGGGTCCTGGACGACGAGGGATCCGGCACCATCGCCCAGGTGATCGCGGGCATCGACTGGGTCGCGAAGAACGCGCAGAAGCCGGCCGTGGCCAATATGAGCCTCGGCGGCATCCTCAACGCGCAGCTGGACGACGCGGTCCGGAACGCCATCGCCTCGGGCGTGACGTTCACCGTGGCGGCCGGCAACAACAGCCTGCCGGCGCTGCTCTTCTCGCCGGCCCGGGTCACGGAGGCCATCACCGTCGGCGCGACCGACAAAAACGACGCCCGCGCGAGCTTCTCCAACTGGGGACCGGGCGTGGACGTCTTCGCCCCCGGCGTGGACATCACCTCGGCCTGGCACACCTCGGGCAGTGCCACGAACACGATCTCCGGCACCTCGATGGCGGCCCCCCACGCCGCCGGCGCCGCCGCGCTCCACCTCGACGACCACCCGGCGGACTCGCCGGCGGCGGTCGAGAAGGCGCTGACGGACGGCGCGGCCCAGGGCAAGATCAGCGGCGCGGGCCTCGGCTCGCCGAACCGTCTGCTCCAAGTCGGCGACTGACGCGCCGTCCGCCCGGTTGGCGTCCGTCCGCGCCATTGACCTGACGTCAACCGGGCGCCGGGGCACCGCCGCGGTGCCGCGGTACGGCAGGCCCCCTCCCCGCCCGGCCCCGCTTCGGCGGCAGGACTTCCGGACCGCACCACCCGCCCCTTGAGGGCACACCGGCACCGGCACAGGACCGGCCCGTGACCACGGCACACCGCCGCCGTCACGGGCCGGTCCAGTTTTTACCCTTTCCGGCCCCGAAGGCGGGCCATCACCGTCATGTCCGGCGCCGCGCGGGGGCAGACTCCACCGATAAGCGGCGCCCGTGCTGCCCGCAGCGCCCGGTGCCGCCCACCGGCTCGCACAGTCACCCACGTGAGTGAACGCGGACAGGAGCGCCCATGCCCGCAAGCGGTCAGTCGTCCATGGAGCATATAGAAAGAACAAAAGCCCGCAGAGAGGCTCAAACCGCTACGTCCCCAGGTGGTCCCATGATCGGACGCATCCCCGTGCTCGACATCCGCCCGCTCGTCGACTGCGGGCGGCGGCCGGCCAAGGCGGTGGCCGGCGAGAGCTTCGAGGTCACCGCGACGGTCTTCCGGGAGGGCCATGACGCGGTGGCCGCCAACGTGGTCCTGCTGGACCCCTCCGGCCGTCCCGGGCCGTGGACCCCGATGCGCGAACTCGCCCCCGGCACCGACCGCTGGGGCGCCCGGGTCACCCCGGAATCCGAGGGGCGGTGGAGCTTCACCGTCGAGGCGTGGAGCGATCCGGTCACCACCTGGCGCCGGCACGCCCAGATCAAGATCCCGGCAGGCATCGACACCGAGCTCGTCCTCGCCGAGGGCGCGGCCCTCCACGAGAAGGCCGCCGTCGACGTCCCCAAGCGGGCCGGCCGGGAGGCCGTCCTGCGCGCCGCGGACGCGCTGCGCGACCGGGACCTCTCCCCCGCCGACCGGCTCTCCGCGGCCCTCGCCGAGGACGTCTCGGCGGCCCTCGCCCGCCATCCGCTGCGCGAACTCCTCACCCAGACCCGTCAGTTCCCGCTGCTCGTGGAGCGCCGCCGCGCGCTCTACGGCTCCTGGTACGAGTTCTTCCCGCGCTCCGAGGGCGCCGTGACCGCCCCCGGCGAGCCGCCCGCCGGCGGCACCCTGCGGACCGCCGCCGAGCGGCTGCCCGCCATCGCCGCGATGGGCTTCGACGTCGTCTATCTGCCGCCCGTCCACCCCATCGGCACCGCGTACCGCAAGGGCCCGGACAACACGCTCACGGCCGGCCCGCACGACGTGGGCTCCCCCTGGGCGATCGGCTCCGCGGAGGGCGGCCACGACGCGATCCACCCCGGTCTCGGCACCTTCGAGGACTTCGACCACTTCGTGGCCCGGGCCCGGGCCCTGCGCATGGAGGTGGCGCTCGACTTCGCCCTGCAGTGCTCGCCGGACCACCCGTGGGTGCGCGAGCACCCCTCCTGGTTCCACCACCGGGCCGACGGCTCCATCGCCTTCGCCGAGAACCCGCCCAAGAAGTACCAGGACATCTACCCCGTCGCGTTCGACGCGGACATGACCGGCCTCGTCCGCGAGACCCTGCGGATCCTGCGGCTGTGGATGGACCACGGGGTGCGGATCTTCCGGGTGGACAACCCGCACACCAAGCCCGTGGTCTTCTGGGAGCGGGTCATCGCCGACATCAACCGCCGCGACCCGGACGTCATCTTCCTCGCCGAGGCGTTCACCCGCCCCGCGATGATGCACACCCTGGCCGCCATCGGCTTCCAGCAGTCGTACACCTACTTCACCTGGCGCGAGACCAAGGAGGAGCTGACGGCCTACCTCACCGAGCTGTCCGGCGACGCGGCCGCGTACATGCGGCCCAACTTCTTCGCCAACACCCCCGACATCCTCCCCGGCCACCTCCAGGAGGGCGGCCGGCCCGCCTTCGAGGCACGGGCCGTGCTCGCCGCCACCCTCTCCCCGACCTGGGGGATCTACTCCGGCTACGAGCTGTGCGAGAACACCCCGGCGCGCCCCGGCAGCGAGGAGTACCTGCACTCGGAGAAGTACGAACTGCGGCCCCGCGACTGGGAGACGGCCGAGCGGGAGGGGCGGACCATCGCCCCGCTCATCACGGCGCTCAACCGGATCCGCCGCCGCCATCCGGCCCTCCAGCAACTGCGGGACCTGCACTTCCACCACGCGGACAACGACGCGGTGATCGCCTACTCGAAACGTACTCACGGCGACAGCCCCGATGTCGTACTCACGGTCGTGAACCTCGACCCGCACCACACCCAGGAGGCCACGGTCTCGTTGCACATGCCGGAACTCGGCCTCGACTGGCACGAGTCCGTCCCGGTGCGCGACGAGCTCACCGGCGAGACCTACCACTGGGGCAGGGACAACTACGTGCGGCTGGACCCGGGTTCCCGGCCGGCGCACGTGTTCACCCTGCGACCGTCCTCACCGATCGGAGGGTCACCCACATCATGATCGTCAACGAGCCCGTCCAGGACACCTTCGAGGACACACCGGCGAAAGACCGCGATCCCGACTGGTTCAAGCGCGCCGTCTTCTACGAGGTGCTGGTCCGCTCCTTCCAGGACAGCAACGGCGACGGCATCGGCGACCTCAAGGGCCTCACGGCCAAACTCGACTACCTCCAATGGCTCGGCGTCGACTGCCTCTGGCTGCCGCCGTTCTTCCAGTCCCCACTGCGGGACGGGGGGTACGACGTCTCCGACTACCTCGCCGTGCTCCCCGAGTTCGGCGACCTCGCCGACTTCGTCGAGTTCGTCGACGCCGCCCACCAGCGCGGCATGCGGGTCATCATCGACTTCGTCATGAACCACACCAGCGACCAGCACGAGTGGTTCCAGGAGTCCCGACGCGACCCCGACGGCCCCTACGGCGACTACTACGTCTGGGCCGACGACGACAAGCAGTACCAGGACGCCCGGATCATCTTCGTCGACACCGAGGCCTCCAACTGGACCTTCGACCCGGTGCGCAAGCAGTACTACTGGCACCGCTTCTTCTCCCACCAGCCCGACCTCAACTTCGAGAACCCGGCCGTCCAGGAGGAGATCATCTCCGCCCTGCGGTTCTGGCTGGACCTCGGCATCGACGGCTTCCGGCTGGACGCCGTGCCCTATCTCTACGCCGAGGAGGGCACCAACTGCGAGAACCTCCCGCGGACCCATGAACTCCTCAAGCGGGTCCGCGCCGAGATCGACGCCCACTACCCCGACACCGTGCTGCTCGCCGAGGCCAACCAGTGGCCCGAGGACGTCGTCGACTACTTCGGCGACTTCGAGAAGGGCGGCGACGAGTGCCACATGGCGTTCCATTTCCCGGTCATGCCGCGCATCTTCATGGCGGTGCGCCGGGAGTCGCGCTACCCGGTCTCGGAAATCCTGGCCAAGACCCCGGCCATCCCCTCCGGCTGCCAGTGGGGCGTCTTTCTCCGCAACCACGACGAGCTGACCCTCGAAATGGTCACGGACGAAGAGCGCGACTACATGTACGCCGAGTACGCCAAGGACCCGCGGATGCGCGCCAACATCGGCATCCGCCGCCGGCTGGCCCCGCTGCTCGACAACGACCGCAACCAGATCGAGCTGTTCACCGCCCTGCTGCTCTCCCTCCCCGGCTCGCCGATCCTCTACTACGGCGACGAGATCGGCATGGGCGACAACATCTGGCTCGGCGACCGGGACGCGGTCCGCACCCCCATGCAGTGGACCCCCGACCGCAACGCCGGCTTCTCCTCCTGCGACCCGGGCCGGCTCTTCCTGCCGACCATCATGGACCCGGTCTACGGCTACCAGGTGACCAACGTCGAGGCGGCCATGAGCAGCCCCTCCTCGCTGCTGCACTGGACCCGCCGGATGATCGAGATCCGCAAGCAGAACCCGGCCTTCGGCCTCGGCTCGTACAGCGAACTGCCGTCCAGCAACCCGGCGGTGCTCGCCTTCCTCCGGGAGACCCCGGGGACGGGCGGAGAGGACGACGACCTGGTGCTGTGCGTCAACAACTTCTCCCGCTTCGCCCAGCCCACCGAGCTGGACCTGCGGGCGTTCGCGGGGCGGCACCCCGTGGAGCTGATCGGCGGGGTGCGCTTCCCCGCCATCGGCGAACTGCCCTATCTGCTCACGCTCGCCGGCCACGGCTTCTACTGGTTCCGGCTCCGCCGGTCCGCGGCCGCGAGCACCGCCGACGCGCCGGCGGGCGGTGACGTCACGGGCGTGCCCGCCCACGGCATCACGGGCGTGCCCGCCGCCGAGGTCCCGCGCCCGCTCACCGGCGGCTGACCGCACTCGTGACAGCGCCGGGGCGGGGCGGTTACGACCGGATTCACCGGTTTTCACCGCCCCGCCCCGGGCAGGCTCTCCTCTACGCACCCAGTCCGCACAGCGCATAGGCCAATCGCCTTACCTGATCGGACGATCCTCACCCGACACGTCCCGCACCGCCGGACAGCGATTGCCGCAATCCGGGACACTTTGCGCATCTACGGTGTGCCCGGGGAAAGGACGCGACGCCATGTCGGAGGGCTCGATCCGCCCCAACCCGTACAGCACGGCCCGCACCACCGTCACCGCCCCGGACTCCCCGGCCGACCCGGCGGACGACTCGGCGGACTCACCGGCCCCGCGGTCCACGCCGGCCCGGAACGCCCCGGCCCGGAACGCCCCGGCGGACACCGGGACCCGCGCCGGGCCACCGGGCCGCGGCCGGGCCCAGACCACCACCCGGTCCCTGCTCCCCTCGCTCGTCCCGCTGCTCCGCGCCTGGCTGCCCCGTCAGCGCTGGTTCGCCGGCAAGGGCAATCCCATCACGGGCTTCTCCCTCGTCTCCGCCACCGAGATCCTGCCCTGCACCGCGGGCGGTGCCGCGCCCGGACTGCTCCATCTCCTCGTCCGCGCCCAGCAGCGCCCCGGCACCGCCGACTGCTACCAGCTCCTCATCGGCATCCGCTCCACCCTCCCCCCGCACCTCGCGCACACCCTGATCGGCCGCCCCTCCGAGGGGCCGCTGCACGGCCGCACCGTCTACGAGGCCCTGGCCGACCCGCGTCTGGCCGGGCTGCTCCTGGAGCGGCTGCGCGTACCGGGCCGGCTCGGCGCCCTGCGCTTCACCCGCGCCCCCGGCACCGCCATCGCCTCCGGGCTGACCCCCCGGCTCATCACCGCCGAGCAGTCCAACTCCTCGGTGGTCTACGGCGACGCGTACATCCTCAAGGTCTTCCGCCGCATCGGCACCGGTGTCAACCCCGACCTCGAACTCCCGCTGGCCCTCGCCCGGGCCGGCTGCGACCGCGTACCGCACCCCACGGCCTGGTTCGAGGCCGACCCGGGCGTGGAGGCCGCCGCCGGCGCCGGGCTCGCCGCCGTCCCCGCCGACGACCCGGCCGGCGGCCCGCTGACCCTCGGCATCCTCCAGCCCTTCCTGCCCGGCTCCGCCGACGGCTGGCAGCTCGCCCTGGGCTCCCTGTCCGTGCAGGCCGACTTCACCGGTGCCGCGCACGCCCTCGGCCGGGCCACCGCCGAGGTGCACACCGCACTCGCCGAAGCCCTGCCGACCGCCGTCCTGCGCCGGCCGCAGATCGAGCTCATCGCGGGCGGCATGACCGAACGGCTGGAGGCCGCCGCGGCCGCCGTACCCGCCCTGCGCCCGTACCGCGAGCCGCTGCGCGCCGCCTACGACGAGCTCGCCGCCCTCGGCCACCGCGGCCGCACCTGGCACGCCCAGCGGATACACGGCGACCTCCACCTCGGCCAGGCCCTCCGCAGCGCGCACGACGGCCGCTGGTCCCTCATCGACTTCGAGGGCGAGCCCGCCCGCCCGATCTCCGAGCGCCGCCGGCTGCAGCCCGTCGCCCGCGACATCGCCGGCATGCTCCGCTCCTTCGACTACGCGGCCCGCACCCACCGGCCCGCGTCCGGCACCGCCCCCGGCTGGAGCGGGCAGTGGTCGTGCCGCAACCGCGCGGCCTACTGCGGTGGTTACGCGGAGGCCGCCGGGACCGATCCGCGCGACGAGCCCGAACTGCTGCGCGCCTACGAGACCGACAAGGCCGTGTACGAGGTGCTGTACGAGGCGCGCCACCGGCCCGACTGGCTCCCGGTGCCGATGGCGGCGATCCGCCGCCTCGCCGGGGAGCCGGAGGACGCGCCGCCTCCGGGGCCGGGCCCGGGCGCGGCCGGCGGGCCGGATGGCCGGCCCGCGGGCCGGCCATCCGGCCCCCGATCGTCCGGCCCCCAACCATCCGGTTCCCGGCCCTCCGGCACCTCCGTACCCGACCGGCGCGGCCCGTCCGCATGACGGCCGCCGCGCGGGTCCCCCGTGCCCTCCCCGTACCGGGGCGGCCCCGGCACGGTCACCGCGCCTCCGGACACCGCCGCACCGCGCCACCGCACGCCACCGCCGCAGTCACCGCCACGACCGCAGCCACAACCACAGCCACAGCCGCCGCGTATGAACGTCCGTTCCCCCGCTCCTCCAAGGAGGACTCAGTCGTGACCGCTCGTCCGCCGTCCCCGTCCGGCCCCGCCGGCGACTCCCCCGACCGGCCCCGCTCAGCCACCGGCCGGGCCGCCCGGCCGGCCACCGGGCCGGCCACCGCTGCCGGACAAGGCGACGCCTCTCCGGCCCCCGATGCGGGCTCCCCCCGCACCGCCGGCACGCCCCGGGCCACGGGCTCCCCCCGGGCCGCCGGGCGGACCGGGTCCGCCGGGTCCGCCGGGTCCGCCGGGTCCGCCCAGGCAGCCACCCCCAAGTCCCCGGGCAGGGAAAGGAAACCGGGCCGCGGCCGCGCCAAGGCGTCCGGCACCGCGCCGCGGCCGGCGGCCGCGTCCCGCCCGTCCTCCTCCGCCCGGACCTCCGGCCCCGACGCCGACCCCGTCCCCGGCGCCGTCCGCCCCGCCCCGCTCGACGCCGGCGACCGGCGGCGTCTGCTCGGCGGCGAGCACCACGACCCGCACGCCCTCCTCGGCGCCCATCCCCTGCCGGACGGCGGCGGTGTCCTCTTCCGCGCCCTGCGCCCGTACGCCCGCGCCGTCACCGTCGTGACCGGCGGCGGTCCGGATGGCGGTCCGGGCAGCGGCGCGGGCGGCGGGCTCAGCGCCGGTCTGCACTCCGAGGGGGACGGCCTCTTCGCGGGCGTCCTGCCTCTCGACGCCGTTCCGGAGGACTACCGGCTGCGGATCTCCTACGGCGACGGCGACGCCCCCGAGGTGCTGGAGCAGCACGACCCGTACCGCTTCCTGCCCGCTCTCGGAGAGCTCGATCTGCATCTGATCCACGAGGGGCGCCACGAACGGCTGTGGGAGGCCCTCGGCGCCCGGCCGATGACCCACCGCGGCGTCGCCGGCACCCGGTTCACCGTCTGGGCGCCGAACGCCCGCGGCGTCCGCGTCACCGGCGACTTCACCTGCTGGAACGGCACCTGCTACCCGATGCGCTCACTCGGCGCCAGCGGTGTGTGGGAGCTGTTCGTGCCGGGGGTCGGCGAGGGCACCCTCTACAAGTTCGACATCGCCGGACCCGACGGCGCGCACAGTCTGCGGGCCGACCCGATGGCCCGGCGGACCGAGTGCCCGCCCGCCACCGCCTCGGTCGTCACGTCCTCCGCCCACCGGTGGCAGGACGGGGAGTGGATGCGCCGCCGCGCCGCGCGCCGCGTCCACCAGTCGCCGTTCTCGGTCTACGAGGTGCATCCGGCGTCCTGGCGGCCGGGGCTGGGCTACCGCCAGCTCGCGGAGCAGCTTCCGGCGTACGTCAAGGAGCTGGGGTTCACGCACGTCGAGCTGATGCCGGTCGCCGAGCACCCCTTCGGCGGCTCCTGGGGCTACCAGGTCACCTCGTACTACGCGCCGACCGCCCGGCTCGGCACCCCGGACGACTTCCGGTATCTCGTCGACGCGCTGCACCGGGAGGGCATCGGGGTCATCGTCGACTGGGTGCCGGCGCACTTCCCCAAGGACGCGTGGGCGCTCGCCCGGTTCGACGGCACACCGCTGTACGAGCCGGCCGACCCGCGGCGCGCCGAGCATCCCGACTGGGGCACGCTGACGTTCGACTACGGGCGGACGGAGGTCCGCAACTTCCTCGTCGCCAACGCCGTGTACTGGTGCGAGGAGTTCCACATCGACGGGCTGCGGGTGGACGCGGTGGCGTCCATGCTCTACCTGGACTACTCGCGGGAGGGCGGCGAGTGGGTGCCCAACCAGTACGGGGGCCGCGAGAACCTCGACGCCGTGGCGTTCCTGCAGGAGATGAACGCGACCGTCTACCGGCGCTGCCCCGGCGTCGTCACCATCGCCGAGGAGTCGACGGCCTGGGACGGCGTCACCCGGCCCACCCACGTCACCGGCCCGAACGGCCTGGGCGGGCTGGGCTTCGGCCTGAAGTGGAACATGGGCTGGATGCACGACTCGCTGGGCTACATGGCGCGCGAACCGGTGCACCGCAAGTACCACCACCACGAGATGACCTTCTCGATGGTGTACGCGTACAGCGAGAACTACGTCCTGCCCATCTCGCACGACGAGGTGGTGCACGGCAAGGGCCCCCTCGTCAACAAGATGCCCGGCGACTGGTGGCAGCGGCGGGCCGGCCACCGCGCGTACCTGGGCTTCATGTGGGCCCACCCGGGCAAGCAACTGCTGTTCATGGGGCAGGAGTTCGCGCAGGGCGCGGAGTGGTCGGAGGTGCACGGGCCGGAGTGGTGGCTGCTGGACGACACCTACGCGTCGGCCGGTGACCACCGGGGCGTACGGGACCTGGTCCGCGATCTCAACCGCGTCTACGCCGCCGAGCCGGCGCTCTGGGAGCGGGACACCGATCCGTCCGGCTTCAGCTGGATCGAGGGCGACGCGGCGGAGGACAACGTCTTCGCCTTCCTCCGGCTGGCCGCGGACGGGTCGCCGCTGCTGTGCGTCAGCAACTTCTCGCCGGTGGTGCGCCGGGACTACCGTCTCGGGGTGCCGAGTGAGCCCACCGGCTGGCAGGAGGTCCTCAACACGGACGCGGCCGGCTACGGCGGCAGCGGCGTCGGCAACCCGGATCCGCTGAAGCCGGAGGCGTCCCCCTGGCACGGCCGGCGCGTCAGCATCCAGGTGACGCTGCCGCCGCTGGCGACGGTCTGGCTGCGGCCGGTCGTCTGATCCGGCACCGGACGCGGGGCCGCACGGGCCTGCGCGGCCCGTGCGGTGCGGGAAGCGCGGGAGACGCGGCCCGGTTCTCCGAGGGCTCGTACGGGTTCGCCCGTACGAGCCCTCGGCCGTGCCCCGGCGTGTGGCCGTTCTCGCGGGCCGGAGCAGGGTGACGCCCCTCCGGCCGCCAGGGGAAACAGCCGGAGGGGCGTCGGGGAGATGGTCTTCGGAGCGGGTGCGCCCGGGTCCGTGGAGGGACACCGCGGGCCGGATCGCGGTGGACCCGGGCGCCGGCCCGTCAGACGCCCACCGTCTCCTTCGCCCCGCCGGGGTGGTCGGGTCCCGGGTGGGAGGAGGGGTCCGGAGCGGTGTGGGCGTCGTGCGGCTGATGGCCTCCCCGGCCGTGTTCGGGAGCGGGTCCGTGCTCGTGGCCGTGGTCGTGGCCGTGGTCGTCGACGAACGTCTGCTCGTCGAAGGGGAGGTGCCCGGCGAGGACCTGCTCGGCCCGGGCCTTGTCGATCTCCTTCGTCCAGGTGCCGACCAGGACCGTCGCGACGGCGTTGCCCGCGAAGTTGGTCAGGGCGCGGGCCTCGCTCATGAAGCGGTCGATGCCGACGATGAGGCCGACGCCGTCGACCAGTTCCGGCCGGTGGGACTGGAGGCCGCCCGCGAGGGTGGCCAGGCCCGCGCCCGTGACGCCGGCCGCCCCCTTCGAGGCGATGATCATGAAGACGAGCAGGGAGATCTGCTGCCCGAGCGAGAGCGGGTCGCCCATCGCCTCGGCGACGAAGAGGGAGGCCATCGTCAGATAGATCGCCGTGCCGTCGAGGTTGAAGGAGTAGCCGGTCGGCACGGTGATGCCGACGACCGGCCTGCTGACGCCCAGGTGCTCCATCTTGGCGATGAGGCGCGGCAGCGCGGACTCCGAGGAGGAGGTCGAGACGATCAGCAGGAACTCCCGGCCGAGATACCGGAGCAGAGTCCAGATGTTCACGCCCGCGACGATCCTCAGCAGCGCGCCGAGGACGAGGAAGACGAAGACCCCGCAGGTGACGTAGAAGCCGATCATGACGACGGCGAGGGACTTGAGCGCGCCGACGCCCGTCTCGCCCACCACCGCCGCGATGGCGCCGAACGCCCCGACCGGCGCCACCCACATGATCATCGCCAGCACCCGGAAGACGAGCCGCTGGAGGTGGCCGATGCCGCGGAGCAGCGGTTCCCCGGCGGTGCCCATGGCCTGCAGCGCGAAGCCGGTGAGGAGCGCGATGAGCAGGGTCTGCAGCACCTCGCCCTCGGTGAAGGCCGAGACCATGGTGGTGGGGATGATGCCGAGCAGGAAGTCGGTGGTGGACTCGCTCGCGCCGGCGGCCTGCTCCGCGCCGGCGCTGCGTGCGGACTCGGTCAGGTCCAGGGCAACGCCGGGGAGCATGTTGCCGACGACCAGGCCGATGGCGAGCGCCACGGTCGACATGATCATGAAGTAGCCGAGGGCCAGCCCGCCCACGGCGCCGACCTTCGCGGCCTTCCGCACCGAGCCGACACCGAGCACGATCGTGCAGAAGATGATCGGCGAGATCATCATCTTGATCAGGCCGACGAAGCCGGTGCCGAGCGGCTTCAGTTCGGCCGCCACTCCGGGCGCCGCGAAGCCCAGCAGGATGCCGGCGAGCACCGCGGCGATGACGGCGAGGTAGAGATAGTGGGTTCTGTCCCGCTTCACCCGAGCACCCTCGGGTGGGGTCCGTACGGCCACGGCTGCCTCCTGCATCGTGCTTCCCGGTCGTGACGCCGCTCCCGGTGCCGTCCCACCCGTGCCGTGCTCCGTTCCGGCGTCCCGGCGACTATCCACCAGCGGGTGGGCCGGGTCACGGTTGCGTTCATTGAGTTCGCGGACGCTGCCGGTCCGCTACGGAGCGCGGGGACGCACGGACGCCCGGGGACGGGGACGCGGAGCCCCCGGTCGTGGCGGGAGCGGGCCGCACTCCCCTGCCGGTCCCGGGGAAGCGCCGGGCAGACTGGGCCCATGCGTGTTCCCCGTCCCCGCAGCCTGGCCGGTCAGCTCTTCGCCATGCAGGTCGTGCTGGTCGCCGTCGTGGTGGCCGGTTACGCCGTGTTCACGTACATCACGGACCTGCGGCAGACGGAGCAGACGGCGCGGCTGCGGGCGATGACGGCGGCGCGGGCGATCGCCGTCTCTCCGTCCGTGCCGGAGGCCATCCGCGGCGGGGACCCGACGGCGGTGCTGCAGCCGTACGCGGAGCGGGTCCGCCGCGACACCGGCGTCGCCTTCGTCACGATCATGGACACGGACGGCATCCGCTGGACGCACCCCGACCCGGAGCGGATCGGCGAGGAGTTCCTGGGCCACACCGGGCCCGCGCTCGCGGGCCGCACCTTCTCCGAGACGTACACCGGCACGCTCGGACCCTCGGTGCGGGTGGTGACGCCGATACGGGACGGCGGCCGGGTGGTGGGCCTGGTGAGCGCCGGGATCACGGTGGAGCGGATCAGCGCCGAGGTGCGCCGGCAGATGGCCGTGCCGGCCGGGGTGGCACTGGGGGCGCTGGTGCTCGGCGGCCTCGGCACGTACGTCGTCAACGCCCGGCTGCGGCGTCATACGCACGGGATGAACGCCTCCGAACTGAGCCGGATGCACGACTACCATCAGGCGGCGCTGCACGCCGTCCGCGAGGGGCTGCTGATGCTGGACGGGCGGCGGCGGATCGCGCTGGTCAACGACGGGGCCCGGGAGCTGCTGGGGCTGGGCCCCGGCGCCGTGGGCCGCTGCGTCACCGAGCTGGGGCTGCCCCCGTCGCTGACCGGGGCGCTGCTGGCCTCGGAGCCCCGGGTGGACGAGGTCCATCCGACGGCCGAGCGGATCGTGGTGGTGAACACCTCGCCCGTCTCGGGCGGTGAGCGGCGCGGCACGGTCGTCACCCTGCGGGACCACACCGAGCTCCAGGAGCTCTCCGGCGAGCTGGACTCGGTGCGCGGCTTCGCGGAGGCGCTGCGGTCCCAGGCGCACGAGGCGGCGAACCGGCTGCACGCCGTGGTGTCGCTGATCGAGCTGGGCCGCGCGGAGGAGGCGGTGCGGTTCGCGACGGAGGAGCTGGAGCTGGCGCAGGCGCTGACGGACCGGGTGGTGGCGGCCGTGGGAGAGCCGGTGCTGGCGGCTCTGCTGCTCGGCAAGGCGGCGCAGGCCAGCGAGCGGGGTGTGGAGCTGACCCTGGCCCCGGAGAGCCGCATCGACGACGGTGTTCTGCCGGCGGAGCTGCCGCCCCGCGATCTGGTGACGATCCTCGGCAATCTGATCGACAACGCGGTGGAGGCGGCCGGCGGGGAGAACGCCGCCGGGGGCGTCCGGGAGCGCCGCCCGCGGGTGACGGTGACGGCGCGGGCCGCCGACGGCGAGCTGCTGCTGCGGGTGCGGGACACGGGTCCCGGCATCTCCCCGGAGGCCCTGGACGGGATGTTCGAACGCGGCTGGACGACGAAGGCGGCGCGGCGCGGCGGCGAGGAGTCGGCGGGCGGCGGCCCGGGGCGCGGACTCGGCCTGGCCCTGGTCCGGCAGGCGGTGCGCCGCAACGGCGGATCGATCGAGGCGGCGCGGGCGGAGGGCCGGGGCGGGGGCGCGGCCGGTGGTGGCGACGGCGGGGGCGCGGAGTTCACCGTACGGCTGCCGCTGGCGGCCGTGGTTGGGGCGGCACGGTGAGCGGGGGCGGCACGGTGAGCGGAGACCCGGGGCGCGGGCGGCCGCCAATCCGGGTGCTGGTGGTCGAGGACGACCCGGTCGCCGCGGACGCCCACGCGCTGTACGTGGAACGGGTGCCCGGTTTCGAGGTGGCCGGCACCGTGCACTCCGGCTCGGCGGCGCGGCGGCACCTGGAGCGGGACCCGGTGGACCTGCTGCTGCTCGACCTCTACCTGCCGGACGGCCACGGACTGGGGCTGCTGCGCTCGCTGCGCGCCGCGGGCCGGACGGCGGACGTGATCGCGGTGACCTCCGCGCGGGATCTGGCGGTGGTCCGGGAGGGGGTGTCGCTCGGTGTCGTCCAGCATGTGCTGAAGCCCTTCGCCTTCGCGACGCTCCGCGAACGGCTCGTGCGCTACGCCGAGTTCCGCGCGGCGGCGGGCGAGGCGAGCGGGCAGGAGGAGGTGGACCGCGCGCTGTCCGCGCTGCGCGCGCCGTCCCCGCCCGCGCTGCCGAAGGGGCTCAGCGGCCCGACCCTGGAGTCGGTGACCCGGGCCCTGCGCGGCGCGGACCGGAACGGGACCACCGCCCAGGCGGCCGGTGAGGCGGTGGGGATCTCCCGGATCACGGCCCGCCGCTATCTGGAGCACCTGGTGGACACCGGGCGGGCCGAACGGCGGCCGCAGTACGGGCAGGTGGGCCGGCCGGAGCTGTACTACCGCTGGCGGGGACCTTCCTGAGCGACGCGGCGCGTCCGCGCGCCGCACCACGGGGCCGCGCCGGTGCCGAGGGCCGCCGTCAACGACGGCGGGCGGCACGGCAGTCGCCTGCCGTACCGCCCGGAGGTGCGGGAACCGCTCGCCGTGGCGCGGGGGCCGCGTACCGGCGCTGCCGCCGCCCGCTACGTCGTCACTTCGTCACAGCGGCCTCGACCTCGGCGAAGGTCTCGGCGTCCACGAGGCCGGTGTCCTCCAGGACCTCCATGTGGTCCATGACCGTCTGGTTGGCCTGCCGCGCGTGACGCCGAATCAGGTCGTTCTGCGTCGAGGCGCGCACCTCTCCGATGACGGCGAAGATCTTGCCGTGCGAGGCCCGCAGGATGTTGGCGAAGAGCTTGTCGAACTCGGCGCCCTTGGCGGCCTTCAGCTGCCGTACCCAATCCTGCTGCTCGGCCGTGGCCTGGTCGGGGATCTGGACCCCGAGCAGCTTGGCGTCCTCGCGGACGAGCTGGTCCAGCTTGGCGTGACCGTCGATGAGATGGTGTCCGGCCCGCTTGACCGCCTCGCTGGAGGCGTTGGTCTGCGCCAGCCGCCCGGCGGGGATCTCCCACAGCCCGGCCTGCCGCACGGACGACAGGAATTTCTTGTCGACCTCGGTGACGGTCCCGATGTCGCCCGCGGCGGCCCCCGTCTGCGCCTGCCCCTGTGCCTGCCCCTCGGCGGGGACGGAGCCGTCGGCTCCGGCCCCCACCTGGGGCGCTCCTGCTATCGGACTCAGCTCCTCGTTGGCCTGGCTGCTGCTGGTCTGCAGATTGATCAGTACGGGTATGAGTGCCAGTACGGCGACGATCGCTAGGGCGATGGCCGCCGTGCGCATCGACACTCTGGGCCTGTCGGCCCGACGGTTGCTGCGCACGGTGCCTCCTCCTGGGGACGGGTGTTCCATCCCATACGGAGGACATCGGGCGGGTGTTCACCGTCCGCCGGGGCAATCGGATCGCCCCGCTCCGTACGGCCGCCGGGGCCGGAAGGACACCCCGCGATACCCGCGCGCCCGGACGGCCGTGCCCCCCGGACTCACGTCCTCCGCGGACCCCCGTCAAGCCCTGGAACAGTCCGAACGGAGTCCAGTCCTTCGTCACTTGTGTCCGGCTGGGGGTGAGACCCGGTGACGCGGAAGACCCGCCGAACCGGGCCGGCCTGCGGCGGAACCCTGCCACACGGAAGGCCGACCTCGGTGTCCTCGTCGGCTATCCGATATCCCGGCCGATGAATTCCACGAATGCGTCCCAGGAGGCCGGTGGAACGCTCATGGTTCCGCGGCTGCGGTCCTTGGTGTCCCGGACCAGTATTTCGTCAGGGTCGTTGTCTGCCACTTCAACGCAGGTGTCCGACTTCGTGTAGGAGCTGGTACGCCAGTTCGGGGTCATGGGCCGCATGGCTGGTCTCCTAGGCCGTTTCTGATGGCTCTTGGTGGGCGGGGTGGATCTCCTGGTTGGCCGGGCAGGACGCCCGTATGGTGCGGCGACACGAGCTCACGGACGCGCA
>NZ_JOID01000048.1 GCF_000719865.1 Streptomyces albus subsp. albus | reverse complement strand
TTCCGGTCCCCGTTGGAGGGGGTTTTCGCTTGCGCCTTCCGGCGCGGCCCCTACGTTAGCGGATTTCCCGGCCGGCTCATAATCGAGCCTTTCGGTATCAAATTCCGGCATCAGAGAAAAGCCCCGAGCGGGGTTCTCGTCGTAGTGGTGGTGTCGCTGACGGGCTTCCGGAGGTCCGGCTATCCGCCGTCCCGCAGCCCTGCCCGTCTCAAGCGGCTCGGGCTACGTTAGACGCTCGCGTCGCCGGCGTCAAGCGCCGCCCTTGCGTCGGGCTCGGTTGCGGGGTACGTGCGCCCGGTAGCGGCTGACGGTGGGGTCGCCGGCGATCCAGAAGCGCCAGGGATGGTCCGCGCCGTCCCCGCCCACCCCGGTGCGCGGGCCGTTGTGGACCCGGTCTCGCGGCGGGGGGTCGCCGGCCAGTACGGAGAAGGGGGCGTCCGGGCCGGCGCAGACGTCGGTTCCGTCCAGGGAGCGGTCTATGCCGAGGGCGGTTGCCAGGCGGGCCGGTCCCTGCGCCAGTTCGGTGTGCTTGCGCGCTGTCCTGCGGCGTTCGCCCGCCCATTCCGCGCCGGTCAGGATCTCGCCGGCGCGGAGGAGGACACCGCTCGCCTTGCCCTCGGGGCCGCAGACCAGGTTGAGGCTGAACCACATGCCGTAGATGAAGTAGACGTACGCGTGGCCCGGGGGGCCGAACATCGACGCATTGCGCTCCGTGCGCCCCCGGTAGGCGTGGGAGCCCGGGTCGGACTCGCCGTCGTACGCCTCGACCTCCGTCAGGCGGAGCTCCACCGGGCCGTCGGGGGTGTTGCGGACCAGGACGCGGCCGAGGAGGTCGGGGGCGACCTCCAGCACGGGGCGGTCAAAGAAGTCGCGGGTCAGGGGTGTGCGGTCGAGCCGTGCGGGTGGCTCGGGGGGTTGTCCCCGGTGGTGGTCGAGCATGCCGACCGAGCGTAATGCACCGGGCGGTGCCGGACGGGCGGGTGCGATACGGGAGCATGGGGGCTCCGGAGCACGTCCGGCCGGCGGTGCTCCGATACGGGTCGGTGCGGGACCGGGCGGGAACCGCCGGTGCGCTGTTCCGCGTATGTAGGGATCAACGGTTCGAGCGAGCCCGGACAGGGCTCGCCCAGGGGAGGAAGAGGCGGACATGGCCTTCAAGAAGCTGCTCGCGAGCTTGGGTGCCGGCGGGGCGTCGGTGGAGACGGTGCTCACGGAGCAGAACGTGGTGCCGGGCGGGGTCGTCCAGGGCGAGGTCCGCATCCAGGGCGGCTCGGTGGCCCAGCAGATCGAGGGGCTCTCGGTGGGCCTGCAGGCGCGGGTCGAGGTGGAGAGCGGCGACCAGGAGTACAAGCAGGACATCGAGTTCCACAAGCTGCGGCTCGGCGGTGCCTTCGAGGTGCAGGCGGGTGCCGTGCACTCGGTCCCGTTCGCGCTGGACATCCCGTGGGAGACGCCCATCACGATGTTCATGGGACGGCACCTGACGGGCATGGACGTGGGGGTGACGACCGAGCTGGAGATCGCGCGGGCCGTGGACTCCGGTGACCTCGACCCCGTCAACGTCCATCCGCTGCCCGCCCAGCAGGCCATCCTGGACGCCTTCGGCACGCTCGGCTTCCGCTTCAAGAGCGCGGACCTGGAGCGGGGGCACATCCGCGGGACGCGGCAGCGGCTGCCGTTCTACCAGGAGATCGAGTTCTTCGCCCCGCAGCAGTACCGGGGGCTGAACCAGGTCGAGCTGACCTTCGTCGCGGACAACGGCGAGATGGACGTCATCCTGGAGATGGACAAGCGGCCGGGGCTCTTCACCGAGGGGACCGACTCCTACCGGGCGTTCACCGTGGGGCTCAGCTCGTACCAGCAGACCGACTGGGCGGCCTACCTCAACGCCTGGCTGGCGGAGGTCGGCGGAAAGCGCAATTGGTTCTAGGCTCGGAAGCGACGTGATCACCGATCCGGAGGTTTCGACGTGACCGACTCCAAGAGGCCACCGCTCCCCCACGACTTCCTGCCACCGGTGCCGTCGTTCACCGTGGTGAGCGACGACGTGGCGCCCGGAGCCGAGCTCGGCGGGGACCAGACGCTGGAGGGCGGCAGCGTCTCGCCGCAGCTGCGGTGGTCCGGCTTCCCGCCGGAGACCAAGAGCTTCGCGGTGACCTGCTTCGACCCGGACGCGCCGACGGGCAGTGGCTTCTGGCACTGGTCGCTCTTCGACATCCCGGCGACGGCCACGGAGCTGCCGCGGGGAGCGGGCGGCGGTGACTTCGCCGGGCTGCCGGACGGGGCCGTCCATGTGCGGAACGACTACGGCAAGCGGGAGTTCGGCGGTGCGGCGCCGCCGCCCGGGGACCCGGCGCACCGCTACGTCTTCACGGTGTACGCCGTGGACACCGAGAAGCTCGGGCCGGACGCGGACGCCTCGCCGGCCGTGGTGGGCTTCAACCTGCGGTTCCACACGCTCGCTCGGGCGCACATCGTGAGTGAGTACGCCATCCCGGCGCCGCTCTAGGCGGCTCGTCCGCGCGTGGCGCGGGTCCCGGCCGTCCGCAGGGACGCCTCTTCTCCGCCCCGTCCACCGTCCGGTGGGCGGGGCGGAGTGCTGTCCGCCGGGGGCGCGTTCCGGTGGTGGTTCACTCCGGCGTCGTGCGCCGTTTCCCGTATCCGTGCGGGAAATTGCGTTGTCGCGGCGGGTGGGCGCGGTCAGAGTTGATCCCGGTCCGCCGCCATGGGCGGGGAATGAGCGGAAGGTGGGCGGGATGCGCGAGACGCTGGTGCTCAACGCGAGCTTCGAGCCGCTGTCGACGGTGTCGCTGCGGCGTGCGGTGGTGCTGGTACTGCAGGACAAGGCCGTCGTCGAACAGGCTCACCCCGGTCTCCGCATCCGTGCCGCGGCCGTCGAGGTGCCGGTGCCGCAGGTGATCAGGCTCTGCCGGTACGTGCGGGTGCCGTTCCGACAACGGGCGCCCTGGTCCCGGCGGGGGGTGCTCGTACGGGACCGGCACCGGTGCGCCTACTGCGGGCGGCGGGCGACGACCGTGGACCACGTGGTGCCGCGGTCCCGCGGGGGCGGCGACACCTGGCTGAACACGGTCGCGGCCTGTGCCGAGGACAACCACCGCAAGGCGAACCGGACGCCGGAACAGGCGGGCATGCGGCTGCTCAGCAAGCCCTTCGAGCCCACACCGGCGGACGCGCTGCTGCTGGCGGTCGGCGGGCGGGGCGAGGGCTGGGACACCCTTCCGGAGTGGCTGCCGCAGCCCGCCTGAGCCGGGGCAGGCCGGGGCGCCGTGGCGGGGCCGCCGCCGGGCCGCTGCTCAGCGCGGACGTTCGGCGCGGACGTTCAGCGGAGCAGCAGGAGGACGATGGCGGCGGTTCCCACGGCGACGATGACGCCGCGCAGGACGGCCGGCGGCAGACGGCGCCCGATCTTCGCGCCGATCTGCCCGCCGAGCGCGGAACCGGCGGCGATGAGCAGGACCGCCAGCCAGTCGAACTCCGCCACGAAGAGGAACACGAGGGCGGCAACGCCGTTGACGACGACCGCGAGGGCGTTCTTGACGGCGTTGATCCGCTGGAGGTCCTCGCTGAGCAGCAGTCCCATCAGCGAGAGGTAGATGACGCCCTGGGCGGCGCCGAAGTAGCCGCCGTACATGCTGGACAGCAGGATGCCGAGGAGCAGCAGGAGGCCGCCGTCCCGGTGGGCACCGCCGCCCGTCCGCTCGCGGCGGCGCTGGATCGCGCGTCCGAGCCGCGGCTGCAGGACCACCAGGACCAGGGCGAGGGCGATGAGGACGGGCACGATCGCGTCGAAGGCCCGGGAGGGCAGGGAGAGCAGCAGCAGGGCTCCGGTGAGGCCGCCGGCGAACGCCGCGGCGCCGAGGCGGAGGATCCGCCGCCCCTGCCCGGCGAGTTCGCGGCGGTAGCCGATGGCGCCGCTGACGGAGCCGGGGACGAGGCCCAGGTTGTTGGAGACGTTGGCGGTGATCGGCGGCAGACCGGTGGCGAGCAGCACCGGGAAGGTGATGAGCGTGCCGGAGCCGACGATGGTGTTGATCGTTCCGGCGCCGATGCCCGCGACGAGGACCGCGACCGCTTCCCAGATGCTCACGCCGTGCCTCTCCGTGATCGGTGCCTGTTGCACCGATCATGCCGGAGCGGCTGCCGGATCAGTCGAGCGGGGGCTGTTCGCGGCGCGGGGCGGGCGGGACGGCGTTCTCCCGGGGGGCGCCGTTGCCGGCTGCGGGGGCCGCCGGGGCGCCGCCGAAGTTGCCGAGGGCGCCGCCGAGACCCTTGAGCGCCTCGCCGATCTCGCTGGGCACGATCCAAAGCTTGTTGGCGTCGCCCTCGGCGATCTTCGGCAGCATCTGGAGGTACTGGTAGGAGAGGAGCTTCTGGTCGGCGTCGCCGGCGTGGATGGACTCGAAGACGGTGCGGATGGCCTGGGCCTCGCCCTCGGCCTTCAGCGCGGCGGCCTTGGCCTCGCCCTCGGCGCGGAGGATGGCGGACTGCTTCTCGCCCTCGGCGCGGAGGATCTCGGACTGCCGGACACCCTCGGCCTGGAGGATCGCGGCGCGCTTGTCGCGGTCGGCGCGCATCTGCTTCTCCATCGAGTCCTGGATGGAGGTGGGCGGCTCGATGGCCTTGAGCTCGACGCGGTTGACGCGGATGCCCCACTTGCCGGTGGCCTCGTCGAGGACGCCGCGGAGTGCCGCGTTGATCTCCTCGCGGGAGGTGAGGGTGCGCTCCAGGTCCATGCCGCCGATGATGTTGCGGAGGGTGGTGACGGTGAGCTGCTCGATCGCCTGGATGTAGCTGGCGACTTCGTAGGTCGCGGCGCGGGCGTCGGTGACCTGGTAGTAGATGACGGTGTCGATGTTGACGACCAGGTTGTCCTGGGTGATCACCGGCTGCGGCGGGAACGGCACGACCTGTTCACGGAGGTCGATGCGGTTGCGGATCGAGTCGATGAACGGGACGACGATGTTGAGCCCGGCGTTGAGGGTGCGGGTGTAGCGGCCGAAGCGCTCCACGATGGCGGCGCTGGCCTGTGGGATGACCTGCACCGTCTTCATGAGGGCGATGAAGACGAGCACCACCAGGATGATCAGGACGATGATGATCGGTTCCATGGATGCTCTCCGTACCCCTTCGGTCGCTTGATCATCAGTCTGTCAGAGAACAGGCTGTCCCGGGGGGCCTTCGGCCACACACGGCCGTCCGGTGTCCCCGAAGTACGCCGGAGCGCGTCAGATGACGACGGCTGTCGCGCCGTCGATCTCCACGACGTCGACCTGCTGGCCCTTTTCGTAGACCTGGCCGGCGTCGAGTGTGCGCGCGGACCAGACCTCGCCCGCGAGTTTGATGCGTCCGCCCTGGCTGTCGACCCTTTCCAGCACGAGCGCCTGACGCCCCGTCAGGGCCTCGACTCCGGTGGCCGTCCGGGGAGTCGCGGCCCGGCTGCGGGCCGCGAGGGGGCGCACGACCGCTATCAGCGCCACCGAGACGATGACGAAGACCAGGACCTGCGCCACGATGCCGCCACCGAAGAATGCCTGGGTGACAGCCGCGGCGACGGCCCCTACGGAGAACATCCCGAATTCGGGCATCGCCGTCATGACGAGAGGAATGCCCAACCCTACGGCGGCGATCAGCCACCACACCCATGGTTCCACGTGCTCATGGTAGGCGCGGTGGTACGCCCGGGGGAACAGCGCCCGGTCAACTATCGGGCCAACTATCAGGTGAGCGGCAGCCCTTGAGCGGTCCAGCGGTCGCCGTTGCGCTCGACGACCAGCGGCAGTCCGAAGCAGTGCGAGAGGTTGCGGGAGGTCAGTTCGAGCTCGATGGGGCCGGCGGCCAGCACCTTGCCCTGACGGATCATCAGGACGTGGGTGAAGCCGGGGGCGATCTCCTCGACGTGGTGGGTGACCATGACCATGGAGGGGGCGTACGGGTCGCGGGCGAGCCGGCCGAGGCGGCGGACGAGGTCCTCGCGGCCGCCGAGGTCCAGGCCGGCCGCCGGCTCGTCCAGCAGCAGCAGTTCGGGGTCCGTCATCATCGCGCGGGCGATCAGCGTCCGCTTGCGCTCTCCCTCGGAGAGGGTGCCGAACTTGCGGTCGAGGTAGTCCGTCATGCCGAGACGGTCGAGGAAGGCGCGGGCGCGCTCCTCGTCGATCCGCTCGTAGCTCTCCTGCCAGTGGGCGGTCATGCCGTAGGCGGCGGTGAGCACCGTCTGGAGAACCGTCTGGGCGGGCGGCAGCTTGTCGGCCAGGGCGATGCCCGCGATACCGATCCGGGGGCGCAGCTCGAAGACGTCGACGCTTCCGAGCTTCTCGCCGAGGATCTGGACGGCGCCCGTCGTCGGGAAGAGATAGCTGGAGGCGATGTTGAGCAGCGTGGTCTTGCCGGCGCCGTTGGGGCCGAGGATCACCCAGCGCTCGCCCTCGGCGACCGACCAGGAGACCTGGTCCACCAGAGCCCGCCCCTCGCGGACCACTGATACGTCCACCAGCTCCAGTACATCGCTCATGAGCGCGTCGTCTCCCCTTGCTGTGTCGGATCGCCGTGTCGGATCGCCGTGTCGGAACGTCTCGTGCGCCGGTGGGCGCAGCCGCTCTCAGCAAACCTACGCCACGCGTTGTCGGCACCTGTCCTTAGGCTGGTCCCATGCTCACGGAACCACGATCGGGGCGGCTGGCCGCCTGGGGAAATGCCCTTCTTGCCGGATTGGTCCCGCCGGATGACGCGGTGCAGCGGATCGTGGGTGACGACGCGCTGCACCGCGTGGAGGGGCTGCCGGGCGAGTCCGGTCCGGTGGGGCTCTCGCTCGCCCTGGGCCGGCTGCGGGGCCTCGGCGCCGCCGGTTTCCGGGTGGCGCTGCCCGTGCCGGGGCACCCGCTGGGGCTGAGCGGGCCGCCGGAGTTCAACGCGCGGGCGCTGGCCTGCGAGGAGGCGGTGCTCGTGCCCGGGGCCGCGCTGGGCCTGGTTCCGGAGATCTCCGAGGCGGGGCCCGAGGGCGATGTGCACGTCGAGGTGGTGTGGCACTGCCTGCCGGTGCGGGAGGCGCCGCCGGCGGACGTGCCGTCGCTCGGCGAGGCGGAGCGGGAGCTGGCGGAGGCGCTGCGGGACGCGACGGAGCTGCTGTCCCGGCTGGATCTTGCCGGAGCCGGTCCCGCGGCGCAGGCGGCGCTGGAGGCGTACCGGGCGCGGGCCGAGCGGGACCGGGAGGTGCTCGCGCCCGGGTATCCGCCGCGCGCGGCGCGGGTGCTGGAGCTGGCGCAGCGGGTGGGCGCCCTGGTGGCCATCGCCCGTGGTCCGGGTGCGGCGGGCGGCGGAGGGGCCGGAGGGCCGGCCGGCACGGAGCACGGGGCCGCCGTGAGCGCCTCCCAGATGGCGGTGCGGGAGGAGGCGCTCCGGCCGGTGGAGCGTACGGCCCGGCGGGCGCAGGTCGCGGCGTACAACGCCTGCGTGGAGGAGCGCGAGCGCGGCTGAGGCGGGACCGGGGGCGGGCATGCGAAAGGCTCCGCGGACCGTCGTGGGATCCGCGGAGCCCGGAGCCGCCCAGCGGTGCTGCCGACCGTGATGGCCGTGGCGCCTCTCTGGATGGCTGTCGCCGTGGCGGCGGCCGCCCCGGTGGTGCCCGGTGGCGGGCACTCGGTGGCGGGCGCCGGCCCCTGATGTCGTCAGGCGTTGTACTGCTCGTACGCCTCGTTCGACAGAAGGCGGGTCTCGCCGCCCTCGCCGAGACCGCTGTCCAGGCCGAGGCCCTCGGCGTCACCGCGGAGACGGGTGTCACCGGCGCCGGCGCCGAGGCCGCTCTCGTCGCCCCGGAGCAGGGCCGGCCCGGCGTCCGCGCCCAGGCCGCCCTCGTCGCCCCGGAGGCCGACGAGCTCGTTGCCCAGCTCGGCACCGCCCGTGGAGCGGGTCGTGGCGGCGAGGGGAGTGGCCTCCGAACCGCTGGTGCGCGCGCCGCCGGCCGCGTCGCCGCAGCTGTTGCCGGCGGCGGGGTTGAAGAGGCCCGCGACATTGGCGGTGGTGCCGCAGACGTTGACCGGCGCGTTCACCGGGGCCTGGACCACGTTTCCCGAACCGATACCCCACGAGCCGGTGGTCTGGCCGCTCGCACCGGTGTCCGCGAACGCGGCACCGGGGGCAGCGCCGATCGCGGCACCCGCGGCGGCGATGACGAGGGCGGCCTTCTTGGCAGTCTTCATGACGAGCTTCCTTCTCCTGATGGCATTCGGGACCCCTGACGGCGGGGTCACCCGAATGAACGCGGGGTACGCCCATATGGCACGGATCACGGGCCGGATGCCTCCGAACGGAGCAACGCGCCACCGCGCGCCGAAGCCCCAGCGCCGCCGCGCGCGGCCTCGGCCGAGGCCCGGATCAGGCCGTGAGGCCGTGGCGGACCGCCCAGAGCGCGGCCTGGGTGCGGTCGGAGACGTCGAGCTTCATCAGGATGTTGGAGACGTGCGTCTTGACGGTCTTCTCGGAGAGCACCAGCGCGCGGGCGATCTCCCGGTTGGACCGGCCGTCGGCGAGCAGGCCCAGCACGTCCCGCTCCCGGTCGGTGAGCGTGCCGGCGCGGCCCTGGCCGGCCCGGTCGCCCTCCTGTGCGAGCAGAGCCCCGGCCACTTCGGACTGCAGGACGGTGTGCCCGGCGTGCACGGAGCGGATGGCGCAGGCGAGCGCGTCGGGGTCGACGTCCTTGTAGACGTAGCCGGAGGCGCCGGCGCGCAGGGCCGGGACGACGGTGCGCTGCTCGGTGAAGCTGGTGACGACGAGCACCCGGGCGGGGTTCTCCAGCTCGCGGAGCTTGCGCAGCGCCTCGATGCCGTCGGTGCCGGGCATCTTGACGTCCATGAGCACGACGTCGGGGCGGAGCTCCTCGGCGCGGGCGACGCCCTCGTCGCCGTCGGACGCCTCGCCGACGACCTGGATGTCGTCCTGGACCTCCAGGAAGGTCCGCAGGCCGCGCCGCACGACCTGGTGGTCGTCGACCAGCAGGACGCGGACGGTGGTTCTCTCACGCGCCACCGGGGACCTCCATCTCGATCACGGTGCCCTTGCCCGGCGCCGACTCCACGGTCAGACCGCCGCCCACGCCGTTCGCCCGGTCCCGCATGGAGACCAGGCCCAGGTGGCGTCCGGCGCGGCGGACGGCGGTCGGGTCGAAGCCCGTGCCGTCGTCGGCGACGCGCAGCAGAGCGCCCTGGCCCCGCCGGTCGAGGCTGATGTCGACGCGGGTGGGGCCGCCGTGCCGGAGCGCGTTGTGCAGGGCTTCCTGCGCCACCCGGAGCACGGCTTCCTCCTGGGCCGCCGGCAGGGCCCGTACGCCGGAGGAGCGGAAGACGACACGGGCGCTGTGGGCGCGGTCGAGGACCCGGGCCTGGGTGCGGAGAGTGGCGACGAGGCCGTCCTCGTCGAGGGCCGCCGGCCGCAGTTCGACGACGGCGGCGCGGAGTTCCTCGGCGGCCTCGGCGGCGAGGGCGGCGACCTGCCGGAGCTCGTCCCGCGCGCGGTCGGGGTCGCGGTGGAGGAGGGCGGCGGCGGCCTGCGCGGTGAGGCGCAGCGAGAACAGCTTCTGCGAGACGGCGTCGTGCAGTTCGTGGGCGAGCCGGGCGCGCTCGCCGACGATGGTCAGCTCGCGGCTGCGCTCGTAGAGGCGGGCGTTGGTGAGGGCTATGGCCGCGTGCTGGGCGAGGATGGCGAGCAGGGCCTCGTCCTCGGCGGTGAAGCCGCAGGCTCGCTCCGCGCGCGGCAGGAGGCAGCGTTTGTTGGCCAGGAAGATGGCGCCGAGAACCTCGTCGCCGTCGGCGACGGGGAGGCCGAGGAAGTCGGACATGTCGGGGTGGGCGTCCGGCCAGCCCTCGAAGCGGGGGTCGGCGCGCACGTCGGCGAGGCGCTGCGGGGTGGCGTCCTGGAGCATCGCGGCGAGGATGCCGTGCTGGCGGGGCAGCGGGCCGATGGCCTTCCACTGCTCGTCGCTGACGCCGGCGACGACGAACTGGGCGAAGCCGCCGTGGTCGTCGGGGACGCCGAGGGCGGCGTACTCGGCGTCGAGGAGGTCGCGCGCGGAGACGACGATCGTCTTGAGGACGTCGCGCACTTCCAGGTGGCGGCTCATGGCGAGCAGGGCCTCGCTCACCGCGGCGAGTCCCGACGGGGGGACGGGGCCGGTGGTCATGGCCTCACCGTAACCGGCGGGGCGGCGGTCCGTATCCGGCCGGGGACGGCGGAGGACCGGGACTTCGGGACGAGGACCCGGGAACGAGCGCGGGGGCCGCCGCCCGGCCGGGGACGGGGCGCCGGGACGCACGGGTACCGGGGCGCACGGGCGCCGTGCGGCACCGGCCGCCGCTACCGGGAGTCGGCCGGGCACCACCCGGCCGGGGGCGGGGCGCCGGGCACCCCCCGGCCGTGGACCGCGCCCGCGCGGGGCCGGACCGCCGGGAGGCACGGGGGTGGGACGACACCGCCGGCCGCCCTTCGAGGCCGCAGTCTGCCGGGCGCGGCACCGGCCGCCGGTAGGGGCGCCGAGGGCTGAGCGCCGCCGGGCCGGGCCCCGGGGCGCGCCGGGCGAGGCCCGGGGCCGGGTCGAGCGCCACCCGGCCGTGGGCAGCGCCCACGCGGGGCCCGGCGGAGCGCCCCGTCCGGTGACCGTCCGCAGGGTTCCCGCGACACGGAGTCGACCGCGGGCGGGCCCGTTGTGAAGCGGGGCATAGGGCCCAGGTCACGTACGACGCCGCTTAGGAGTTGCCGCGCGGGCGCCGATCGGCACCCGGGTGTCCGGAGGCGGTATGACTGGTCCGCTTTGCTGCGATCCGGGGTAGTACGTCACACCTTTGCCACGCCCGATTTGCGCCGCTAAGAATGGTTTACGTCGCAAGGCACCGCGGATCGAAGCGGTGCAGTCAGCCGGAACGGCGCGTGGCCCTCCATCCCTGGGAGAGCGTTTCGCACCGCCGCTTCCGACCAGCCCGCTCAGGCGGCCCAGCGATTGGATTGGTCTTCACCATGCGCGTCCCCACCTTCTCCGGTAACAGCACCCGACTCGCCAAGCCCCACAAGATCTCGGCAGCCGGCCTGGCCGCGGTGAGCGTCGCCTCCCTGGCCTTCGCGGCCGCCCCCGGCTCCGCTTCCGGTGCCGACAAGGCCGAGACCGCGCGGAACCTGCCGGCGGCGTACACCGCCCCGGCGAGCGCGGGCCAGGACGAGCCGAAGACCGGTTCGCTGTTCGCCGCGGCCGAGGCCGAGGACACCGCCGGCACCAAGAACGCTCTGCTGAAGACGGTGGAGCCCGCGGCCGACAAGGGCGACTCCAAGAAGGACGCCCCCAAGACCGAGGCCGTCAAGAACGCCGAGGCCAAGGCCGAGGCCGAGCGTGCCACCGAGCAGGCCGCCAACCGCTCGACCGAGCGTGCGGCCGAGCCGGCCAAGCCGGCCGCCCCGGCCCCGCAGACGTACGCGGACAACCTCGACGGCTGGATCCGTGAGGCCATGTCCATCATGGACAAGCACGGCATACCCGGCAGCTACGAGGGCATCCACCGCAACATCATGCGGGAGTCCAGTGGTAACCCGCAGGCCATCAACACCTGGGACATCAACGCCAAGAACGGCATCCCGTCCAAGGGCCTGCTGCAGGTGATCCAGCCGACCTTCGACGCCTACCACGTCGAGGGCACCGCGAACGACCTGTACGACCCGGTGGCCAACATCGTCGCGGCCTGCAACTACGCCGCCGACCGGTACGGCTCCATGGACAACGTCGACTCGGCCTACTGACCGGCACCGCACAGGTCACCGGCCGGCACGTGACGGCAGAGGGCGGCGGCACCCCCGCGGGGGTGCCGCCGCCCTGTCGTGTGCGCGGAGGGCGGCGCCGCTACTCGCGCATGACCTCCGGCTCGTGGCGGCGCAGCAGGCGCGCGACGGCGAAGCCGCAGATCACGCCGAGCGCCACCAGGATGCCCATGTCCAGCAGCCAGGTGCCCAGCTCGTGCTCCCACAGGGGGTCGGGATTGCCCGGTTCCCAGGGCAGCAGCACATTGAGCTCGGCCGTGGAGCCGGCGGCGGAGACCGCCCAGCGGGAGGGCATGAGCCAGGCCAGCTGCTCGGCGCCGAGCTTGTCGTTCAGCTGGAAGAGGCAGCCGGTGAAGACGACCTGGACGATGGCGAACATGACCAGCAGCGGCATGGTCTTCTCGGCGGTCTTCACCAGGGAGGAGATGACCAGGCCGAACATCATGGAGGTGAAGCCCAGGGCCATGATCGGCAGGGCCAGCTCGACGGCGGGCAGCCCTGCCAGGAGGACTCCCTCCTCCGGGAGGTCCCGGGGAAGGAAGCCGATGCCGCAGATGATGGCGCCCTGGAGTGCGGTGATGAGGCCCAGCACGATCACCTTGGACATGAGATAGGCCGAGCGGGAGAGGCCGGTGGCCCGTTCCCGTTCGTAGATGACCCGCTCCTTGATCAGTTCGCGTACGGAGTTGGCCGCTCCGGCGAAGCAGGCGCCGACGGCGAGGATCAGCAGGATGACGCTGCCGTCCCGGTTGGAGAAGGGCGGGCCGCCGTTCGCCGGCCCCCGCGCGAGTCCGTAGTCGGCCGGGATGAGGACGGAGACCACGCCGAGCACGGCGGGCAGGATCAGCATCAGGCCCAGGAAGCCGCGGTCCGAGGCGATCACGGACACATAGCGCCGGATCAGCGTCCACAGCTGGGAGCCCCAGCTCTGCTGCTTGGGCGGGCGCATCTGCTGCGGCTGGACGTACGCGGGCTGGGGCGCGACGGCGTCGAGGTCGGCCGCGTACATCTGGTAGTGCTGCGAGCCGCGCCAGCGGCCGGCCCAGTCGTAGTCGCGGTAGTTCTCGAAGGCCGAGAAGACGTCGGCCCAGGAGCCGTAGCCGAAGAAGTTCAGCGCCTCGTCCGGCGGGCCGAAGTACGCCACCGAGCCGCCCGGCGCCATGACCAGCAGCTTGTCGCAGAGCGCCAGCTCCGCGACGGAGTGGGTGACGACCAGGACCGTGCGGCCGTCGTCGGCGAGGCCGCGCAGCAGCTGCATGACGTCGCGGTCCATGCCCGGGTCGAGGCCGGAGGTCGGCTCGTCCAGGAAGATCAGCGAGGGCTTGGTCAGCAGCTCCAGGGCGACGGAGACGCGCTTGCGCTGGCCGCCGGAGAGGGAGGTGACCTTCTTCTCCTTGTGGATGTCCAGCTTGAGCTCGCGGAGGACCTCGTCGATCCGGGCCTCGCGCTCGGCCTCCGCGGTGTCGCCGGGGAAGCGGAGCTTGGCCGCGTACTTCAGGGCGGTGCGGACGGTCAGCTCCTTGTGCAGGATGTCGTCCTGCGGGACCAGACCGATGCGCTGGCGCAGCTCGGCGAACTGCTTGTAGAGGTTCCGGTTGTCGTAGAGGACCTCGCCCCGGTCGGCGGGGCGGTAGCCGGTCAGCGCGCGCAGCAGCGTGGACTTGCCGGAGCCGGAGGGGCCGATCACCGCGATCAGCGACTTCTCCGGGGCGCCGAAGGAGACGTCCTTGAGGATCTGCTTGCCGCCGTCGACCGTGACGGTGAGGTGGCGGGCGGAGAAGGAGATCTCGCCGGTGTCGACGAACTCCTCCAGCCGGTCGCCGACCAGCCGGAAGGTGGAGTGGCCGACGCCGACGATGTCGTGCGGGCCGATGATCTGCTGCCGGACCGGCTGGCCGTTGACGTAGGTGCCGTTGTGGCTGCCGAGGTCGACGATCTCGAAGCGGCCGTCCGGCGTGGAGCGGAACTCCGCGTGGTGCCGGGAGACCTGGAGGTCGGAGACGACCAGGTCGTTCTCCAGCGCACGGCCGATGCGCATCACCCGGCCGAGGGCCAGCCGGTGGAGCCCGGTGGGCTGCTGGCCGCCGTACGGCGCCGCGCCGCCGGGGGCCGGCTGCTGCGGCGGGCCGCTCTGGGGCGGCACCTGCGGCGCGTATCCCTGCGGGGGCGGCGCCTGACCGGGGCCGCCCGGCCGGCCCTGCGGCGGCTGCGCCTGCACGGGCGGCTGCTGCACGGGCGCCGGCGGGGCGGCCGTCGCGGCGGGCGCGCCGTGCGCCGCGGCCGCCGGAGCCGCCGGGGCGGGCCCGGCGGCGCCCGCGGACACGGTCAGCACCGGTCCGTCCGCCGCGTTGCCCAGGTGGACGGCGGAGCCGGGGCCGATCGGCTCCCGCTGGATCCGCCGGCCGCCGGCGTAGGTGCCGTTGGTGCTGCCGAGGTCCTCGATGACCCAACCGCTCCCGTCCCAGCGGACGGTGGCGTGACGCCAGGAGACCCTGGCGTCGTCCAGCACCATGTCGCCCTTCGGATCACGTCCGAGGCTGTAGGACCGGGACGGGTCGAGCGTCCAGGTCCTTCCGTTCAATTCCAGTATGAGTTCCGGCACTCCAAGCCCCACTGTTTTTCCCCCGAGTTACCCCCTGCAGAGGGAGTCTGGGTATGGCGGACATCGGGGGGAACTATTTCAGGCGCGGGCCCCGACCCCCAACCCGGCTGTGGCAAGCGGATATGCCGGGAGGGGCGCACTCCGGACCGGAACACGCCCGGAGGGAGGCAAGCGGCGATGATTGCCCACCGGTCATGAAGAATCACCGCAAGTCATCGTTCTTCGCCGTCCACCGCCGTCTCCCACCGGGTCCGGCGGCTGTCCATCGGGGCTGCTCATGCGCGTGCAGGGGAATCGGCGGATCCGCCGTGCGGACGCGGTTCTCACCGCGGTCGCCGCCGTGGGCTGGTCGTTCGTCGCGATGACGGGGACGGCCGCCCTCGCGCTGCATCTGCTGGAGGCCGACGCGGTGGGCTCCCTCGGGCCCATGACGGCGGCGGCCGTGGTCCTCGCGGTGAACGGCCGGGTCGTCCCGGCCGGGGACATCGGGATCTTCGGTCTGGAGGGCGGGCGGGCCGCCGCCTCCGTGGACGTCACGCCCCTGGGTGTGGCCCTGGTCGGGGCCCTGGTGCTCGCCGCCGTCTTCCTCCGCTCGCTGCGCGGGGCCGGCGGGGTGATCGGCGCGGGCGAGCTGGTGGTCCGGGCCGGGGCCGTGGTGGCCCTCTTCCTCGCGGTGCTCGGCGGGCTGTCCTGGGCCGGGCACGACACGGTCACCTTCGACGGTGCCGAGCTCGGGGACCTGGCGGGGGAGCTGCCGGAGGGGGAACTCCCGGATTCGGGGCTGGGCGGTATCGCGGAGCTGCTCCCGGAGGGGCTCGGTGATCTCGGCGGCGGCCTCGCCGCGCAGCTCGCGGATCTGGTGCGCGCCGAGGCCTCGGTCGGTTTCCGGGTGGACACCGGGCCCACGCTGCTCGGCGGGGCCGTCTGGGTCATCGGGGTGCTGGTGATCGCCCTGCTGGCCTCGCGCCGTACGCCGCTGCCACCCGGCTGGGAGGTGCTGCACCGGGTGGCGCGCCCCGCCGTCTCGGCTCTCTGCGCCGTCCTGCTGCTGGCCGTCGGCGCGGCCCTCGCCGCGGCGGTGTGGGCGGCCGCCGGGGACGAGCATCCGGCCCGGATCGCCGGTACGGCCCTGCTCGTCGCGCCGAACGGCGCCTGGACCGGGATGCTGCTCGGCCTCTTCGTTCCCTGGACCGGCTGGGCGAGCGGGCAGCTGGTGCGGCTGCTCCCGGCCCCGCTGGACCGGTTGCTGACCCCGTCGGAGGAGACGATCACCGTCGCCCGGCTGGCCGAGCTCGACGGCCGGGCGTGGCTGCTCGTCCCGGGCGCCGTCCTCGCGCTGCTGTGCGCGGGGGCGCTCACCGCCGTCCGCACGCCCCGGGACGCCACCGGGACGAGCGGTGGGCGGACGGGGGCGGGCGCGGGGGCGGGCACCGGAGCGGACGCCCGGGCAGGCGACGGGGCGCGCGCTCCGGGGCGGGGAACCCCCGGAGCCGGCGGCGGGGGGACGGCCGCCTTCGCCGTGCGCTGCGCGGTGCCGCTCGCCGCGGCGGCCGGGCTCGGGCTGCCGCTGCTCGCCTGGCTCACCGAGGTCTCGGCGGGCGCGAGCCTGTCGGTCTTCGGCTTCGACGCCTTCGGGGCCGGGCTGGACCTCCGCGGCAGCGCGGGGCTCGCGCTGGGGCTCGGGATCGTGTGGGGCGCGGCGGCGGGTGCGGTGGGCGCGCTGCCGGCTCTGGCGGCGGGGGTCGCCGGGCGGCGGTTCTCCGCCCCGGGCACGGCCGCGCACCCCCGCTCCGGCGGGGCGTACGCGTACGGGGCCTACGACCGCGGGGCCGGCGGCCCGGACCCGGGAACGGCACCCTCCGGTACGGGCCCGGACCCGCGCCGCGATCCGCCGCCCCCTCCCCCGTCTCCGCCGCCGGGCTGAGCCTCCCGGGGACGGCCGGCGGGTTCACGGACCGCGCGCCCCGGTGGCAGCCGGCGACGAGGCAGCGGACCCGGCGGGCCGGAGCCGTCCACCGTCCGTTTCCACCACTCGCCGGTTCCCCGTACGGCGGAATCGCGCGGGCCCGGCCATGCGATGGGCCCGAGTCACCGCGCGGTGTCCTCCTCCCCGCCCCACCTGGGCGTATCGGTCCGCCGGCGGCCGGCGGCGGCCCGCTCCGGGCGACGGGCGCGCGGGGCGCCCGGCCCAGCGCGGGCGCCTCCGTTCCGTAGTGCGGGACGGCCGCGCGCGCCGTCACGGATGCCCGATACGGTGGAATCACCATGAGCGCATCGCAGACCCTGCCTGCCACCGCCGTTCCGGGCGATGACACACCCACCCTCCTCATCAAGATCTTCGGGAAGGACCGCCCGGGCATCACCGCCGGGCTGTTCGACACCCTCGCCGCCTACTCCCTCGACGTGGTCGACATCGAGCAGGTCGTCACACGGGGCCGGATCACCCTGTGCGCGCTGGTCACCGCCCCGCCGCAGACCGGCCGCCACGGAAGCGCCGAGGGTGAGCTGCGTGCCACCGTGCACAGCTGGGCGGAGGCCCTGCGCCTGCAGGCGGAGATCATCTCGGGCCGGGGCGACAACCGGCCCCGCGGCACCGGACGCTCCATCGTCACCGTGCTGGGCCATCCGCTGACCGCCGAGTCCACCGCCGCCATAGCGGCGGCCATCACCGGCACCGGCGGCAACATCGACCGCATCTTCCGGCTCGCCAAGTACCCCGTGACGGCGGTGGAGTTCGCCGTCTCCGGCGCCGAGACCGCACCGCTGCGCACCGCCCTGGCGACGCAGGCCGCGCTGCTGGGCGTGGACATCGCCGTGGTCGCCGCCGGACTGCACCGGCGGGCCCAGCGGCTGGTCGTGATGGACGTGGACTCCACACTCATCCAGGACGAGGTCATCGAGCTGTTCGCGGCCCACGCGGGCTGTGAGGCGCAGGTCGCCGAGGTGACGGCCGCGGCGATGCGCGGCGAGCTGGACTTCGAGCAGTCGCTGCACGCCCGGGTGAAGCTGCTCGCCGGCCTGGACGCGTCCGTGGTGGACAAGGTGCGTGCCGAGGTCCGGCTCACGCCCGGCGCCCGCACCCTCATCCGCACGCTGAAACGTCTCGGCTACCAGGTGGGGGTCGTCTCCGGCGGCTTCACCCAGGTCACCGACGACCTCCGGGAGCGGCTGGGGCTCGACTTCGCGTCCGCCAACACCCTGGAGATCGTGGACGGCAGGCTGACCGGGCGGGTGACCGGCGAGATCGTCGACCGGGCGGGCAAGGCCCGGTTGCTGCGCCGGTTCGCCGCCGAGGCCGGGGTGCCGCTGGCCCAGACCGTCGCGATCGGCGACGGCGCCAACGACCTCGACATGCTCAACGCGGCCGGGCTGGGGGTGGCGTTCAACGCCAAGCCGGTGGTGCGGGAGGCCGCCCACACGGCGGTCAATGTGCCGTTCCTGGACACCGTTCTCTATCTGCTGGGCATCAGCCGGGAAGAGGTCGAGGCGGCCGACACGCAGGCCGACGAGGACTGAGGACCGCCGCTCCGGGACGCTCCGGGCCGGCCCCGGACGGACCCTGGACCGTCTCGGACCATCCCGTCGGCCGGGCACGGGGGAGTCCGGCAGCCGCCGGGGCGCGGGCCGTCCGAGTCGCGGACGCCTTCGGGCGGGCCCGAGGCGGCCGGGTGGCGCTACCGGTTCGGCTGCCGGTTCGCCGCCGCCGGCTCCCGCACGACCCCGGGCAGCCCGGGCAGCCCTCGTCGGCGTACTCGCACCGCCACCCGCACCCGTCATCCGGCAGCGCCGCGGCCCCGCCGGCCAGTTGACCGGCGGGGCCGCGGCGGACGGGCGCGAACGGGTGGTCCGCGGTGTCGTGCCGGCCTTCGCGCCCTCCGCCCGCGGCCAGCCCGGGTGGGGCCGTGCGGCGCGGTGCCGTTTCCTGCGGCGCGGTGCCGTCTCAGTCGTGCGGCGTCCAGTACTGGACCAGGCGGCCCACCCCGTGCTCCACGGACTTCCAGGGACCGGTGAAGCCGACGACGGCCACCGCCCCGGTCGGGTAGCCGCCGCGGTTCATCCGGGCCAGGGTGTCGCCCTCGGCGGAGCCGGCGAGGGCGTCGGCCAGGGCGTGCATCCCGGGGTTGTGGCCGACGACGAGCAGGTCCCGCGCCTCGTCGGGGGTCTCCTTGAGCAGGGCGAGCAGATCGCCGAGCGTGGCCTCGTAGAGCCGGTCCTCGTAGACGGTCCGCGGCCGGTGCGGCAACTCGTGGACGACGAGTTTCCAGGTTTCGCGGGTGCGGACGGCGGTCGAGCAGAGGGTCAGATCGGGGTTGATGCCGGCCCCGGCGATCCAGCGGCCGACGACCGGTGCCTCCTTGCGCCCGCGCTCGGCGAGCGGCCGGTCGTGGTCGGCCACCTCGGGCCAGTCGGCCTTCGCGTGCCGGACGAGGACGATCCTGCGGGAATCCGGGGTTCCGGGAGTGTTCTCCCTGGAGGGTTCAGCGGCGCTCATGACACCCAGCTTCGCACGGAAACCGCTGTACGGCACCGGTTGTTGAGGCTCCCGCGGGAGCCGGCGGCGTGCGGCCGGGGGCGGTGGCCCACTGTTCAGCCCAGCCCGCGGAACAGCGTGTTCCGCAGCAGGTCCAGTAACTGCCGCACGCCGGAGGGCCCGTCGGCCGCGGCGTGCGCCTCCTGGGCGCCGGTGATCAGCGTGAGCAGAACGGCGAAGGCCACGGCCGGGAGCACGACGGCCCACCACGGGAGCCGCGTCTGCGCGGCGCGGGCCGCCGCGTGGGGCGAGTGCGTACCGGCCGACATGGGGACCGCCTCCGTGCTGGTTCGGGGCGGCGCGGCCGCCTGCCACGGCCGCGCCCACCGCTGTTCGCGCGGTGTACTGCCGAACCTACGGATCCGGGCGCCGGGATCCCATCCGGCGACCCACCCAGTGGACCCTGACCTTGGCCCCCTAGGGGAGGTGGGGCCAGCCCCACCCCGGACCGAGGGCGGGGGACGGCGGTGTCGCGGGACGCGGGGAGGCGGGACGGGCCCGGAACCGGGCAGTCCACGGAGCGCACCGGGCGGGCGCGGAGCCGCGCCGGCCGGAGCCCGGGGGCCGTCCGGCCCGGTGGCCCGGTGGCCCGGACCAGGGGCGGCCTCAGGGGGCGAGGATGGTCGCGATCACGGAGATGACGACGCCGATGGCGAGCATCGCGCCGAGCACGCCGAGCAGCTTCTTCTGGCCGTTCTGGGGATTCGGGTCGAGGACTGGCATGCGCCCAGTCTCCCATCCCCGTCCGCGCTCCTCCGACCAGGGGCTCAGCCTCCGGGCGTCCGGGCCGCGGGGCCGGTGGGGGGCGTGCGCCGCCCCTCGTCCTCGATGTAACCGTGCCGGCCGGCCCGCACGCCGAGCCCGAGCTGCAGCACCATCAGCCCCGACATCAGGGCCAGCGGGAGGCCCCAGCCGCCGGTGTGCTGGTAGAGCACACCGATGAGCAGCGGGCCGGGCACGGAGATGAGGTAGCCGGTGCTCTGCGCGAAGGCCGAGAGCCGGATGACGCCGGCACTGGTGCGGGACCGCATGCCGATCAGGGTCAGCACCAGCGGGAACGCGCAGTTGGAGATGCCGAGGAGCAGCACCCAGGCCCAGGCTCCGGCGGCGGGGGCGAAGTACAGCCCCGCGTAACCGGAGAGGCCGCTGAGTCCCAGGACCGCGGCGAGCGCGCTCTGGTGGCGCATTCCGGCGGCGATCCTCGGCAGGACGAACGAGAGCGGGACGCTCAGGCCCATCGTCACGGCGAGCAGCAGACCCGCGGTGGACGCCGGGAGCCCGGCGTCGCGGAAGATCTGCGGCAGCCAGCCCATGACGATGTAGGCGGCGGTGGACTGGAAACCGAAGAAGCAGCCCAGGGCCCAGGCGGTGGGGCTGCGGGTGATGCGGGTGGCGGGAGCGGAGGCGGCATCCGTCGCGGATCCGTACGCCCGGGCCGGCTCGGGCTCCGGAGCCGGCTCGGGCGCCCGGGCCGGGGTGGCGCCGGGCGGGGGCGTCCCGCCCGCGGGCGTCCGGTCGCGGTGCCGCCGCTCCGGGTGCTTCCCGCCCCCCGCCGCCGCGGCCCCGGCCGCCCCGGCCGCCCCGGTCGCCACTCCGCGACGGCGGCCGGTACGGATGCCGGCCAGCGGCAGCCAGAGCAGCACGGCCGCGAGGGCGGGCAGGGCCCAGACCGCCAGTCCCGCCCGCCAGCTCCCCCCGAACGCCTGCGCGACCGGTACGGCGGAGGCCGCGGCCAGCGCGGTTCCCAGGGCCAGGGCCATCGAGTACAGCCCGGTCATCGTGCCGACCCGGTCCGGGAACCAGCGCTTGACGACGACCGGCATCAGCACGTTGCTCAGCGCGATACCGGCCAGGGCCAGCGCGCTCCCCGCCAGGAAACCGGCGGTGCCGCCGGCGAGGGGCCGCAGCAGCACACCCGCCGTGATGGCCGCCATGCCGGCGAGGAGCACGGGCGCCGGCCCGCCCCGGCGGGCCAGCCTCGGCGCCAGGACCCCGACGGCGGCGAAGCAGAGCGGCGGGAGGGACGTGAGGAGGCCGGCGGTGGCGCCGCTCATGCCGAGCCCGGCGCGGACCTCTTCGAGGAGGGCGCCGAGGCTGGTGATGGCGGGCCGGAGGTTCAACGCGGCCAGGGCGATGCCGACGATGAGCAGCCGGGTCCGCCAGCCGGAGGACGGGACGGACGGCTGGACGGACGGCTGGACGGACGGCACGGCGCCCCTCGAAGGGGACGACGCGGAGCGGACGCCCGGGTCCGCCGGCTCCGGTGGCTCGGGCGGCGCGGGAACGGAGCCGCACGAAGCGGACGCGGCGGCGGAGGCCGAGGACCTCGCATCGGCGGAGTGGCCGGGAACCCCCGGGCCTTCGGCTCCCTCACCGCTCAGCGCGGCCAACACGTCCGGTCCGGGAACCGGCCGGCCCGCGCCGCGGCCGGCCCGCGGAGGCAGGGGGCGTGCGGCGGCGCGGCAGCGGGTCTCGTCCTCGGGCATGCCACCCATCATAGAATCATGGGATGATTTGCCGTCCACTGCGGCGGCTCCGGCGCCGAGACGCGGTGGCCAGCACCGAGTCCTCGCCGTCCGCACCACCCACGCCGCCCCAGCCCACAGGCACCACCCGCACCGAGGAGTCCCGCCCATGCCGCTGACCTCCCTCCGGCGTTCCGCGCTCGCCGACCGGGTGATCGCCGAGCTGCGCCGCCAGATCACGTCGGGTGAGTGGCCGGTGGGCTCGCGGATCCCGACCGAGACGGCGCTGGTCGAACAGCTGGGCGTGGCCCGGAACACCGTCCGCGAGGCCGTACGCGCCCTGGCGCACAACGGCCTGCTGGACATCCGCCAGGGTTCGGGCACCTACGTCCTCGCCACCAGCGAGCTGGCCGGTGTGATGCACCGGCGGTTCGCGGACGCCGATCCGCGCCACATCGCCGAACTGCGCGGCACGCTGGAGTCCTCGGCGGCCCGGATGGCCGCCCGGCGGCGCACCGAGGAGGACGTGCGGCAGCTCGACGCGGCCCTGGCGCGGCGCGAGGAGGCGTGGGAGTCACGGGACGCGGAGGCGTTCGTCGCCGCCGACGCCGCCCTGCACCTGGCCGTGGTGACCACCTCGCACAACGACGTCCTGGCCGCGCTCTACGCCGATCTCGGGGCGGTCCTGAAGGATCACCTCCGCCGAGACGTCGGCCCGGAACTGCTGCCGGAGAACTACGTGGACCACACGCGTCTGGTCGAGGCGATCCGCGCGGGCGACGAGGAGCTGGCGGGCACGGAGGCCTCGGCCCACGCCCTCCGCTGCGTCCCGGAGCCCTAGGTCCTGTCTGGCACATAGCGCTGTCCGCCCAAAGGGCGGGCTCCGCGGCGTCTGGTGCGTGCGATCGCAAGGCGGAGGAGGAGAGCGCAGCGTGCTGCGCCG
>NZ_JOID01000047.1 GCF_000719865.1 Streptomyces albus subsp. albus | reverse complement strand
GGCGTTGACTTTTGGCACGCTGTTGAGTTCTCAAGGAACGGACGCTTCCTTCGGCCCCGTCTCCGGGCCCTCCGGGCGCTTCCCTTCGGTGTTTCCAACACTATCAGTGGTTTTGACTCTCTCCGACCAGTGCCCGGGGGCACACGCAGAGGACCGAAGTCGATTACCGCTTCAAGAAGTTGGAGGGTGCCGCCCACTCCGCACGGCCAGTCGCCGGTGCTCCTTCGTGGGCAGGGGTTCGACAGTACAGCGCACCGCCACGGCGAAGCAAATCGATTCGGCACCGGCCCGATTGGGGTCGCTTGACTTAGGCTTCTGGCAGCACGCCGCGCCCGGCTGGAGCAGCCGGTCGCCGCTTGATCGATCTCCGCTCGAGAGGCTTCCCATGACCACCGTGACGTCCCCGGTCGCCGGCCGTTCCATCGGACTCGCGGCGGTGCCCGATCCGGTGTTCTCCGGTGCGATGGTGGGCCCGGGCACCGCCGTTGACCCGCTGCGCGAGCCCTCGGTGGCCGTCGCGCCCGTGGACGGCATCGTCGTCTCCCTGCACCCCCACGCCTTCGTTGTCGTCGACGAGGAAGGGCACGGCGTGCTGACGCATCTGGGCATCGACACCGTGCAGTTCAACGGCGAGGGTTTTGAACTGCTGGTGAACAAGGGCGACACCGTGCGCCGGGGCGACTCGATCGTGCGGTGGGATCCCGCCCGGGTCGAGGCGGCCGGCAAGTCTCCGGTCTGTCCGGTCGTGGCGCTGGAGGCCACCGCGGAGTCGCTCTCCGACATCTCCGAGTCCGGTGACGTCACCGCGGGCGCCCTCCTCTTCTCCTGGACCTGAGCACGGCGCCGCCGCGGAACGGCGGATACGACTTCCCCGCGGCGGGCGGCAGGGCCCGGCCGCGCATCGATCGGAGACGAGTGCATGGAGACAACACTGCGAGGCGTCGGCGTGAGCCACGGAGTGGCGGTCGGCGAGGTACGGCACATGGGGACGGCGGTGCTGGAGCCGCCCGCCAAGCAGATTCCCGAGCACGAGGCGCCGCGTGAGCAGGCCCGGGCCCGGCGGGCCGTGGAAGCCGTGTCCGCGGATCTGACGGCGCGTGGGCAACTGGCCGGGGGTGAGGCTCAGGCAGTGCTCGAGGCCCAGGCGATGATGGCCCAGGATCCCGAGCTGATGGCGGATGTCGACCGCCGGATCGCGGTGGGCAGCACCGCTGAGCGTGCCGTCTACGACGCCCTCGCGGCGTACCGCTCGCTGCTCGCCGGGGCCGGGGAGTATCTGGCCGGACGGGTGGCGGATCTGGACGATGTGCGGAACCGGATCGTGGCGCGGCTGCTCGGGGTGCCGATGCCGGGGGTGCCGGACAGCGATGAGCCGTACGTGCTGATCGCGCGGGACCTGGCGCCGGCCGACACGGCACTGCTCGATCCGACGCTGGTGCTCGGCTTCGTCACCGAGGAGGGCGGGCCGACCAGCCACAGCGCGATTCTGGCGCGGGCTCTCGGGGTACCGGCCGTCGTGGCCCTGCCGGGGGCATGTGACCTGGGTGAGGGAACGGTCATCGCGGTCGACGGGAGCACCGGCGAGGTGTTCGTGGCGCCGAGCGCGGAGAAGCGGGCGGAGATCGAGGCGGCGGCGGCCGAGCGGCGGGCCGCGCTGTCCGCGGTGACCGGGCCGGGGGCGACCTCGGACGGACACAAGGTGCCGCTGCTGGCCAATATCGGCGGGCCGGCCGATGTGCCGGCGGCGGTCGAGGCGGGCGCCGAGGGCGTGGGGCTGTTCCGCACGGAGTTCCTCTTCCTGGACGACGGTGAGAACGCGCCGTCGGAGGAGAAGCAGGTCGATGCCTACCGGACGGTACTGGAGGCCTTTCCGGAGGGGCGGGTCGTCGTACGGGTGCTGGACGCGGGGGCCGACAAGCCGCTCGCCTTCCTGACGCCGGCCGACGAGCCGAATCCCGCACTCGGTGTGCGGGGCCTGCGGACCCTGCTCGACCACCCGGAGGTGCTGCGGACCCAGCTCACCGCGCTGGCCCGGGCCGCCGAGGGACTGCCGGTCTATCTGGAGGTCATGGCCCCGATGGTGGCCGACCGCACGGATGCCAGGGCGTTCGCCGACGCCTGCCGGGAGGCCGGGCTGCGGGCGAAGTTCGGGGCCATGGTGGAGATTCCGTCCGCCGCGCTGCGGGCCCGGTCGATCCTGCAGGAGGTGGAGTTCCTCTCGCTGGGCACCAATGACCTGGCGCAGTACACCTTCGCCGCTGACCGGCAGGTCGGTGCCGTGTCCAGGCTGCAGGACCCCTGGCAGCCGGCGCTGCTCGACCTGGTGGCGGTGTCGGCGGAAGCCGCCAAGGCGGAGGGCAAGAGCTGCGGGGTGTGCGGGGAGGCGGCCTCCGATCCGCTGCTCGCCTGCGTGCTGGCGGGCCTGGGGGTGACGAGTCTGTCCATGGGCGCCGCCTCGCTGCCGTATGTGCGCGCGACGCTGGCCCAGCACACCCTGGCCCAGTGCGAGCGGGCGGCGGCCGCCGCCCGGGCGGCCGACACGGCCGAGGAAGCCCGGCGGGCCGCGCAGGCGGTGCTGTCCGGGGAGTGATTCCGGGCGCGTGCGCGTTGGGCGCGTACGCGTCGGACGCGGTTCCCCTGTGACATGGGGCCGGTGGCCGCTCCGCTGTGGCGGAGCGGCCACCGGCCGTTTCCGGTCAGCCGCCTTCCGCCGGTGGTCCGCAGCAGCCGTCCGGTTCCGGGAGGTCGAATCCCGGGAGGTGGTCGACGCCCGGTTCGGGAGCCAACGGTTCGCCCGTCTCGGCGTCGGTGCAGTAGGCGGAGAAGACCTCGGCGGCCGTCAGGGGCCGCAGCCAGGCGTTCCGCAGGGCCCAGCCGCGGACCCGGTCGCGCCCCTCGGGGGCGCTGGTGCGCAGGACGACTCCGCCCGGGGCACCGGTGGCGATGCCCGCGGCGAGCACCGAGCAGAACAGCATGGTCTCCGCCTCGGGGCTCCGCAGCCCACCGCGCTCCCCGCTCTCGGCATGGAGGGCCGCGGTGAGCGGCGCGGAGCCGGCCGGCACGCTGCAGACCAGGTGGTGGATGCCCGGGCCCGCCGCGTCCATCAGCCGCAACAGGGCGTGGGAGGCGCGGGTGCAGGCGGTGCGGCCGATGTCCTCGCCGCAGCCGGGGCAGGCGCCCGCGGTGGCGAGGAGCATGGTGGCGATCTCCAGGCCGGCGCGGCGCTCGGCGGCGTCGACGAGTTGGGGTACCAGCAGGCCGACCGGCTGTCCGTCGTAGGGGACGGTGGCGCCGGCTGCGGCGACCTCGGCCGTGTAGCGGGCGCGGCTGGCCGGCTTCGCCGGGTCGAGCCCGTATTCGGCGCAGTAGGCGTGGTAGCGGTCCGGGTCGAGGAGGGCGACGGTGGTGTGGCCGTCCCGGGCGAGGAGGGCGCGGAGGGCGTCCTCGGTCTGGCGGAGGTAGGCGCGGTAGCCGTCGAGCGCGGTGAAGGGCGGGTAGTCCCGCATGGCGGCGAAATCGTCCTCGTCGGCCAGCAGGGCGAGGGTGGCGGCGGCTTCGCGGAGCAGCGGGTGCCGGACGGCTGTGGTCTTGCGGTCGGATCGGGACATGGCCGGGACTCCCCCTCGGTTACGTTCGGTTCCCCATGGAACCGGATTTCTCACTGAACGTAACCGAGGGGTCTGACATCGGGTCCCGGCTCCGGGGGCGGGCGGGGAGGGGCGGTGACCGGCGGCTCGCGGCCCGGGGCCGTGTGCGCCTTCCCCGGGTCCGCGGTCCCCGGCATCGCACTCCGCCGGGCACGCCTCCGCGCGGCGGTTCGGGGGAGCCCGGCGGCGGGCGGGGCGCCCGCCGCCGATGCCGCGTGCCGGTCCGCGCGACGGAGTGCCCGCCCTCAGGGGCGGCGGGTGGCGCGTTGTTCGGCGAGGCGCCCGTAGAAGCGGAGCAGTTCGATGTTGTCGACGGAGCCGGGGTTGACCGCCTTGTCGAGGGCGACGCCCTGGAGGAGCCGCTTGACGGGCACTTCGATGCGCTTGCCGGTGAGGGTGTGCGGAACGCCGGGTGCCTCGATGATCTCGTCGGGGACGTGACGGGGCGAGAGCTGCTCGCGGATGACGCGCTTGATCCGGTCGCGGAGCGCGTCGTCGAGGACGGCTCCCTCCGCGAGGTGGACGAAGAGCGGCATCCAGTAGCCGCCGTCGGGCTGTTCCACGCCGATGACGAGGGACTCCCGGATCTCGGGGAGCCGTTCGACGGCCTCGTAGATGTCGGCGGAGCCCATGCGGACGCCCTGGCGGTTGAGGGTGGAGTCGGAGCGGCCGTGGATGACGACGGAGCCGCGCGAGGTGACGGTGATCCAGTCTCCGTGGCGCCAGTTGCCGGGGAACATCTCGAAGTAGCTCTCGCGGTAGCGGGAGCCGTCGGGGTCGTTCCAGAAGCGGACGGGCATGGACGGCATGGGGTTGGTGACGACGAGTTCGCCGACCTCGTCGGTGACGGGCCGCCCCTGCGGATCCCAGGCCTGGAGGTCGGTGCCGAGGCTCGGTGCCTGGAGTTCGCCGATGTGGACGGGGAGGGTCGGGACGGCTCCGGCGAAGCAGCTGCAGACGTCGGTGCCGCCGCTGACGGAGGCGATCCACAGGTCCTCGGACACCTCGTCGTGGATCCAGCGGAAGCCGTCCGGCGGGAGGGGGGAGCCGGTGGTGGCGACGCACTTGACGCGGGAGAGGTCGAAGTCCCGGCCGGGGTGCGCTCCGGCCTTCCGGCAGGCCATGACGTACGCGGCGGAGGTGCCGTAGACGGTGGCGCCGGTGCGTTCGGCGACGCGCCACTGGGCGTCGGTGCCGGGGTAGCCGGGGCTGCCGTCGTAGAGGACGACGGTGGTGCCGGTGAGCAGGCCCGAGACGAGGAAGTTCCACATCATCCAGCCCGTGGAGGTGTACCAGAAGAAGCGGTCCTCCGGGCCGAGGTCGCAGTGGAGGCCGAGCTGCTTGAGGTGTTCGACGAGGATGCCGCCCTGGGACTGGACGATGGCCTTGGGCAGTCCGGTGGTGCCGGAGGAGTAGAGCACCCACAGCGGGTGGTCGAAGGGGACGTGCTCGAAGACCGGTTCGGTGTCGGCGGCGGTGAGGGCGTCCCACTCCAGGGCGCCCTCCGGGGCGGGGGTGCCGAGCAGGGGGATGTGCACGGTGGCGCGCAGGCCGGGGAGTTCGCGGCGGAGTTCGGCGACGGTCTCCGCGCGGTCGTGCTCCTTGCCGCCGTAGCGGTAGCCGTCGACGGTGAAGAGGACGACGGGCTCGACCTGCTGGAAGCGGTCGAGGACGCTGCGCGCGCCGAAGTCGGGGGCGCAGGAGGTCCAGACGCCGCCGACGGCGGCGGTGGCCAGGAGGGCTGTGGCGGCCTGGGGGATGTTGGGGAGGTAGCCGCTGACCCGGTCCCCGGGGCGGACGCCCAGGCGGCGGAGTTCGGCGGCGAGCGAGCCGACTTGGCGGCGCAGTTCGGCCCAGGTGACGGGGCGCGGTTCGTGGGTCTCGTCGACGTGCAGGAGGGCCGCCTCGCCGGCGCGGGCGGGGTCCTCGGCGGCACGGAGGGCGTGCTCGGCGTAGTTGAGGGTGGCGCCGGGGAACCAGGTGGCGCCGGGCATGGCGCGGTCGGCGAGGACGGTTTCGTACGGGGTGGCGAAGCGGACGTCGAACCACTCGGTGAGCGCCTGCCAGAAGGTGGCCAGCTCGTCCACGGACCAGCGGTGCAGGGCGGCGTAGCTCGCGGCCGGGTCGCCGGGGTCGGCGGCGGGGGCGCCGAAGCGCTCGGCGGCCCAGGCCTGGAAGCGGGTCAGCCGCGCGCCCTCGATCCGCTCGGGACCGGGGCTCCACAGGGGCTCCGGCTGCTCCGGGCGGTCTGCGGTCGTCGGTGCTGCGCTGTGCGCGGCGGTCATGGCGGCTCCCGTGCTGTGTTCACGCGTCGTGTGCGTCGTCGTCGCGCACGGACCGGCCCCCGGGGTGGTGGCCGGGGGCGTGCGTGTGCGCGGCGGCTGTGCAGGACGATGCCATGGGATCGTCCCGCGCACCAGGGCGGGTACGCCACAGCGGGTCGCCGCGGAGTGTGGGCCCGCCACACGCCGGGCCGTGGCTCCAGTGCGTGCCGGAGGGTCGTGCGCGGGCGTGGCGGCCGTTGTCCGGGGGTCCGGCCAAGGTGCGGTGAACGACAGTTGAACAAAGGACTGCCGGGCTCTCCCCGGTGGCCGGCCGAGTGGCAGTCTGAGCAGCATGGATGCGCGTGGCCTGGTGCGGTCGGTGGGGGTGCTGGGGGCGGCCCGGGGGGTGCGTTCGGCGTGGCGCCGGAGCCGTGCGGACGCGGCGGGGCTGCCGCGCCGGGGGACGGAGCGGGCCCGGGTCCCGGGAGCCGCCGTGGAGGCGGAGCCGCGGCCCGGCGGCGGGGTGGTGCGGTTCGCGCGGTCCTCGCTGCTGGTACGGGTGACGGTGGGCGGTGCGGTGTTCTGCGGCTGGGACGGTGCCGGGCCGGAGCCGTCGTACGGTCTGGCGCACGGTTGTCCGGCGGCCGACGCGCGGGCGGAGCTGGAGCCCGACACGGAGGGCGGCTGGCGTGTCGTCTCCGAGCGGATGACGGTGGCGGTCTCCCGCCACGGCGCGGTGGAGTTCCGCACGCCGGGCGGGGTGGTGCTGCGGCGGGATCTGCCGCCGCGCTGGTGGGACCCGGCGGATGCGGCGGATGCGGCGGATGCGGCGGATGCGGCGGATGCGGCGGATGCCGGAAACGCGGCGGGCGTGCCTTCGGGTGCGGGCGGCTCCCGCTGGACGCAGTGCTCCCGGGTGGCGGCGGACGCGCGGTTCTTCGGGCTCGGCGCCCGGGCCACGGGGCCGCGGCTGACCGACGGGGCGTACCGGCTCTGGAACACGGCCCCCGGCGGGGCGTTCGGGCCGGGGAGCGATCCGCTCCCGGTGACGATGCCCGTCCAACTGGTCGTCGCGGACGCGGGAACGCATCTGGTCTTCCACGACAACCCCTGGAACGGATGGGTCCGGCTGCGGGAGGGCGCGGAGGGCGCGGGGTCGGGGCACGACCGGCCGGGCAGTTGCGAACTGCGGTTCGACGGTGGCCCGGTGCGTTCCTGGACGGTGGTCGGCGGCCCGGCGCGGGTGCTGCGCGGCTGGACCGCGCTCACGGGGGCGCCCGCGCTTCCGCCGGGCTGGGCGTTCGGGCACCAGCACGCGTACGACGGCGCCGGCGGCGGAGACGCGGAGGATCCGCGCGCGGTGGCGGCGGCGTACCGGGAACTCGGGCTGCCGCTGTCGGCCCTGCACGCGGACTCCCCCGGCCTCCCGGCGCGGCGGAGGGCCGGGCGCGGGGATGGTCGCGGGGCGGCCGGCGGGGCCGTTCGCGGAAGCGGGGAGTGGCCCGGAGCCGGGACGGGTGCCGGCACCGGCACCGGCACCGGCACCGGGATCGGGTCCGGGACAGAGTCCAAAGCCGGGACGGGTTACAGGACCGGGACTGAGCGCGAAGCCGGGACGGGCCCCGGCGCCGGGACGGGGTCCAAGGCAGAGGCCGGGTCCGGGGCGGAGACGGGGTCCGCGCTGGGAAGGTCCGGTGCGGACACGGTCCGGCTGATGGCAGTGGTCCGTCCCGGGATACGCGCGGAGCGCGGCGATCCGGCGTACGACGGCGGGGTGGCCGCCGATGTCTTCGTACGGGACGCCAGGGGGCGCCGGGTGCGGGGGCTGACGACGGCGGGGGACGCCGTGTTCCCCGACTTCACCGACCCCCGGGTGCGCAAATGGTGGGGCGGCCTGCTGGACGAGCGGCTGCCGCGCGGTACCGCCGGCCTCTGGCTGGACGGGAACGAACCACTGTCCCTGGCCTCGTTCGGTGACGCCACGCTGCCGCTGTCGGCGCGGCACGCGCTGGACGGGAGGGAGGGTGACCACCGGGAGGCGCACAACGTCTACGGTCTGCTGATGGCCCGGGCCGCTCACGAGTACCTGTTCGAACTGCGGCCGCAGGAGCGGCCGTTCCTCGTCTCCAGCGCGGGCTGGGCGGGTACGCAGCGTTACGGGGGTGTGGTGGCCGGTCCAGCCGTGGCGGACTGGCAGGGGTTGCGGGCATCGCTGTCGCTGGTGCTCGGGCTGGGGCTGTGCGGGGTGCCGTACTGCGGCCCGGATGTCGGCGGCGGCGCGCCGATGGCGCCGGAGTTGTATCTGCGCTGGTTCCAGCTGGCGGCGTATCTGCCGCTGTTCCGTACCCGGTCGGCGGCCGCCCCCGGGGGCGGAAGGGCGAGCGAGCCGCGGGGGCCGTGGGAGGCCGCCCCCCGGTTGCCGGCGCACGCCCGGGCGGCGCTGGCCGGGCGCGAGCGGCTGCTGCCGTACTTCCTGACACTGGCTCGGATCGCCCGTCGCACCGGGGCCCCGTATGCGCGGCCGCTGTGGTGGAGCACGCCCGGCGACCGGCGGTTGCGGGACTGCGGTGACGCCTTCCTGCTGGGCGACGCGCTGCTGGTGGCACCCGTGCTGGAACGGGGGGCGGTACGGCGCGCGGTGCGGCTGCCGCGCGGACGCTGGTACGACACGGTGACCGAAGACGTGTACGAGGGGCCGGGGACGGCCGTGCTGGAGGCGCCGCTGTCCCGGATCCCGGTGCTGGCGCGGGCCGGCGCGGTGCTGCCGGTGGCGGCACCGGGGGGCGGGGTGGAGCTGGAGGTGTGGGCTCCGGCGCCGGGACGGACCGGGCGCGGGGTGCTCGCCACCGGCACGGGCGACGGTTCGGAGCGTTCCCGGTTCGAGCGGTTCACCACGCGGCTCGACGGCGGGCGGGTGGTGGTCGAGCGGGAGGGTGGCGGAGAGATCGGGCTGCCGCTGCGGATCCGCGGGATCTGAGGGGACGGGGCGCCGGCCCGTTGGACCGGTCGGGGCCCGTGGCCGGTGGCCGGGGCACTCCCGTTCCGCGATCGGCGGGAAGAGACCGCTCACCGGCGCTCGCCGCCTCGTCGGAGCGGCCTCGACGGCCGGTGTGGACCCGGAGGCGGTCGCAGCGCCCCCGGGGAGTGCCCACCCGCCGGCGGCGAGGAGAGCGGCGGACCGGAGGGCCGGGAGCAGCCGGGAGGCTCGGTCCGGCGTCCGGGCCGCGGACCGAGCCTCCCGGCTCTCCGGCCGCCCGCCCCACGGCCGGCCCACGGCTGCCGGAGCGTCCCGCCGCGTCGGACGGGGGCGTTGGACGGGCGCGTCAGACGGGCGCGTAGCGGTAGCGGCCCACGAACCAGCCGCGGGCGGCTTCCGTGTGCAGGGGGAACGCCAGTTCGGCGGGGGCGCCGAGGATCTCCCGGCCGTCGGTCTCGTCGGTGGTGGCGTACGGCGGCAGGTCCGCGGCGTCGCGTTCGGGTAGCAGTCCGAAGACCAGCAGGTGCCCGCCGGGAGAGCTGAGGACGTCCGCGAGGCGCACCTCCCGTGCGGCGGCCTCGATACCGGTCTCCTCGCGCAGTTCGCGGACGACGGCGGCGCGCCAGTCCTCGCCGTGGTCGATGAAACCCCCGGGCAGGGCGAGCAGCCCGCGCCCGGGCTCGATGGCGCGCCGGACCACGACCAGCCCCGTGCCGCCGGGCCGGCCGTCGGCCGCCGTACGGACGGGAAGCAGGGCCACCGCCACCGGCAGCGGATTGCGGTAGGAGACGCTGCCGCAGCCCGGGCAGGTACGGGGCCATCCGGTGCCGGGCGGGAAGGCGGCACCGCAGAAGGAGCAGTGGGAATGCGGTCGCGGCTCGGTGATCACGGCCGGACTGTAGCGGACGCGGGTCTTCCCCGGGGCGATATCGGCGGGACTCGGCAGCCCGGGCCGCGAAGGCCCCGATGCCGGCTGTCGGGGAGCCCGCGTGTGGACGCCGGTTCACCCCCGAGGACCGTGCCGGTGAGCGGGCGGCCGTCGTGGGTCCGGGCACTGCCGGTCCGGGCGTTTGGGGGGCGGGGGGCGGGTACCCCGCAAGGTGGGCAGGCCCGTCGGCCGACCACGGCGGGCACCGGCCGCCCTCGGCGGGCACGCACGGGTGCGGCCCCGGATGGACCGGTGGCCGGCGCGTGGGTCGTTGGCCGGCCCGCCGCCGTGATCGCGAGAGAGCGGTGCCGGACCCCGGGACACGTCCGGTGACCACGGGTTTGTGACCGACGGGACGCGGCGGTGGGCGTGAGGACCCCCTCATCGGCCGTGCGTCGGCGCGGTTCTCCGGAGGAAGGTGCGCCGGTGCGGTTTCCGGGAAGGCGCCGGTGCGGTAAAGGACTCCACATGTCTCAACTCCGTTGTGCCAGAAGCCCCGTGTCCCGTACCGGCATGCGTGCCCGGTTGGCGGCCGCGGCCGCCGCCCTGCTCGCCCTGGCCGCCGGCGCGCCGGCCGCTTCGGCCGCCCCTGCCGCCCCCGCCGCCGGCCCGGGCGAGGGCCGGGAGCCGCGCGCGCCCCGGGAGTTCGTCGATCTGCGGGCCGTGGACCGGTCGGTTCTGCACGACATCCGGTACGCCACCCGGCACAACTTCGTCGGCGACCGGATCGACGGCTACCGCAAACCGCTGTGCCTGCTCACCGAGCCGGCGGCCCGGGCGCTGAAGAAGGCGCAGCGCGACTTCCGGGCGCGCGGCTACTCCCTGAAGGTCTACGACTGCTACCGCCCGCAGCGGGCGGTGGACCACTTCGTGCGCTGGGCCGCGGACCCCGGCGACGAGCGGATGAAGCGGATGTTCTACCCGCGCGTCGACAAGTCCCGCCTGTTCGAGGACGGTTACATCGCCGATCGTTCCGGGCACAGCCGCGGCAGTACCGTCGATCTCACTCTGGTGCGGCTGCCGGCCGGGAAGAGCGGCCCCTACCGGCCCGGCGAGCCGCTGGTGCCGTGCACCGCGCCGCGCGAGGAGCGGTTCCCGGACAACTCCGTGGACATGGGCACCGGTTACGACTGCTTCGACACGCTCTCCCACACCCTCGACGAACGCGTCACGGGTGAGCAGCGCAGGAACCGGCTGCTCCTCAAGGAAGGGCTGGAGCGAGTGGGCTTTGTCAACTACGCCCAGGAATGGTGGCATTACACGTATCAGCCCGAGCCCTTCCCGGACAGCTACTTCGACTTCCCCGTCGACCGGCGCTCGCTGTCCGGCCGGAGCCGCGCGGAGGATTAGCCGGGGGCCCCGAGCCGGTGCGGGCCGGCCGCGCCGGTAGCCCGCGGGGCGGGCCGGCAGCGCCGGGTCATCCGTCTCCGGGTGCCCGGGGCCGGTCCCTTCTCTCGCGGACCGTCGGCGGCCGGCGCCCGTCCGGGACGGTGCGGCGGGCGCGGGACGGGTGGTGCCGTACGGATCGCGGAACGGGCGCGCGGTCCCGCGGCCCGTCAGGTCGTGACCGGCTCGGGCTGGTCCGGGGCGAAGGACATGGCGTGCTCGACGACGGAGATCAGCACTTCCTTGGCGGAGGCGCGCTCCCGCACGTCGCAGAGGACCACCGGGGTGCCGGGGGTGAGGTCGAGGGCCTCGCTGACCACTTCCGGCGGGTAGCGGTCGGCGCCGTCGAAGCAGTTGACGGCGACGGTGAACGGGATGCCGCGGCGCTCGAAGTAGTCGACGGCCGCGAAGCTGTCGCTCAGCCGCCGGGTGTCGGCGAGGACGACGGCGCCCAGCGCGCCCTGCGCCAGTTCGTCCCAGAGGAACCAGAACCGGTCCTGCCCCGGGGTGCCGAAGAGGTACAGGACCAGATCGTCGCGGAGCGAGATCCGGCCGAAGTCCATGGCGACGGTGGTGGTGCGTTTGCCCTCGATGCCGTCGAGGGAGTCCACCGGCCGCCCGACCTCGGTGAGCATCTCCTCGGTGCGCAGAGGCTTGATCTCGCTGACGGTGCTCACCAGGGTCGTCTTGCCGACGCCGAATCCGCCCGCCACCAGGATTTTCAGCGTGACCGGCTCGACGGCGGCCGCGCTGCGGCGTTCAGAACGCCCGAAGACCATCGATCTGTTCCTCCGTGTCATAGGGGCCGCGGGCCGGAGCGGTTCCGCAGGGCTCGGACGGGCCGTCCGGCGCCGGCGGGCCGGGGTCTCCGGCCGCGGTGACGGACCGGCGCCGCGGGCAGCGGAACCGGGCAACTCCCCGGGGACATGCGATCGTTCCCGATGGACTCTAGTCCCGGCAAGTGCCGGGCGTGTCACCGCCTCCGGCGGAACGGGCCGGGCGGGGAGCGGACCGGGGCGCGGACCGGGGGCGTACCGGACATCGCGGGATGCGCCGGACCCGGCCGCGGGCGGCCGTCCGGGCCCGCCGCCGGTCCGCCTCCGCCCGTGCCGTCAGCCGGTCTCCAGCGGCACGCGCCAGGTGACGGTCGTGCCGCCGCCCGGCGTGCCGGTCAACTCGAAGGAGCCGCCCAGCTGTTCGGCCCGCTCGGTGAGGTTGCGCAGCCCGCTGCGGCGTCCGCCCTCCGGGATGCCCACGCCGTTGTCGGAGACCGTGAGGACGAGGTCCGTGGCGGTCACCTTGACGGCCACGTCGGTGCGGGTGGCCTGGGCGTGCCGGGCGGCGTTGGACAGGGCCTCCGCGAGGACGGCGACCGCGTGGTCGGCCACCTGGCGGGGCACCTGGGTGTCGAGCAGGCCCTCCATGCGCAGGCTGGGCGGGAAGCCCATCGGTCCGGCGATCTCGCCGACCGCCTGGGCGATCCGGGCACGGAGGTTGTGGCCCTCCCCCGGCTGGCGGGCGCGCAGGCCGAAGATCGTCGAGCGGATGATCTTGATGGTCTCGTCGAGGTCGCCGACCGCCCGGACCACGCGTTCCGAGGCGCTGTCGTGCTCGATGAGGCGGGCGGCGCTCTGCAGCGTCATGCCGGTGGCGAAGAGCCGCTGGATGGCCAGGTCGTGCAGGTCCCGCGCGATCCGGTCGCGGTCCTCCAGCAGCGCGATCTGCTCGGCGTCCTGCTGCCGCTCCGCGAGCTCCATCGCCACGGCCGCCTGTCCGGCGAAGCCCAGCAGCGGTTCCGTCTCCTGGTCGCTGAAGGGGAGCCGGTCCTTCTCCCGGACGAGGAGCAGCACGCCGCGGACGCCGGTGGCGGTGCCGATGGGCACGGCCACCGCGGGGCCGAGGCCGACGAACCGTTCCGGCCCGGCGGAGATCCTGGGGTCGCCGGCGGCGTCGTTGCTGGTGACGGGGACGGCCTCGCGGAAGGCGAGCCCGCACAGGCTGGACTCGATGGGCAGCACCAGACCGCGGTGGATGTCCGACTCGCGGCCGATCGCCAGCTCCACGGACAGGTTGGCCCCGTCGCCGACGGGCAGGGCGATGACGGCCAGGACGGAGGACGTTATCTCCCGGGCGCGCTCGGCGATCCTGCCGAGCACCTCGCCGCGCGGCCGGCCGGAGAGCAGTTCGTAGGTGACCTCGCCGCTGGCCCGCAGCCAGCGCTCGCGCTGCCGGGACTCCTCGTACAGCCGGGCGTTGTCGATGGCCACACCGGCCGCCACGGCGAGGGTGGAGAGGACGGCCTCGTCCTCGTCGTCGAACTGTCCGCCGCCGCGCTTCTCGGTGAGGTAGAGATTGCCGAAGACCTTGCCGCGGACCCGGATGGGGGTGCCGGCGAAGCTGTTCATCGGCGGGTGGTTGGCCGGGAAGCCGTAGGAGGCCGTGTGGTCGGAGAGCTTGCTCAGCCGCAGCGGCTCGGGGTTGCGGATGAGCTCGCCCAGGATGCCGTGGCCGGCGGGGTACGGGCCGATGGCGGCGATCTCCTCATCGCTGAGGCCGACCGTGAGGAATTTCACCAGCCCCTTGCCGTCCTCGCTGATCACGCCCAGCGCGGCGTACTGGGCGTCGACCAGGGCCGCGGCCGCCTCGACGATGCGCTGGAGGACCCCCTCCAGGTCCAGCTCCCGCCCGACCGACAGGACGGCCTCCAGCAGGTGGTGCACGCGGTCCCGGGTGCCCCGCGCGGCGTCGATCCGGGCCTGCAGCTCCTCCAGCAGCTCGTCCAGCCGCAGCTGCGGCAGCCGCACGACGTTGCTCTCCTCGGCGCTTCCCACCCTGTGCTCACCTCCACATGGTCCCGGCGGGCCGAACGCCCGGCGGGGTCATATGCCCCACGGTATCCGGACCACGGGGGTGTCAGACACGCTCCCACCCCCGCCGGGGGCCGCGGGACCCCAGCTGGACGTCCCGGCTGCGGTAGACGATGTACGGGCGGGTGAGGTAACCGAGCGGCGCGGTGAGCATGTGCACGAGCCGGGTGAAGGGCCAGGCGGCGAAGAGGGCCAGCGCGCTGAGGGCGTGCAGCTGGAAGAGCACGGGCGCTCCGGCCATCAGGGCGGCGTCGGGCTGGAAGAAGAAGACGCCGCGGAACCAGGGCGAGATGGTGGTGCGGTAGTCGTAGCCGCCGCCGACGACGTTCGCGGCCACGGTGGCGACGAGCCCCAGGACGATGGCGAGCACCAGCAGCAGGTACATGAACTTGTCGTTGCGCGTGGTGGCCATGAAGACCGGGCCGACGGTGCGCCGCCGGTAGACGAGGATGGCGATGCCGGCGAGGGTGCTGATGCCCGCGATGGTGCCCAGGACGACGGCCGTGACGTGGTAGGTGTGCTCGCTGATCCCGGCGGCCTCGGTCCAGCTCTTGGGGATCACCAGCCCGCCGATGTGGCCGAGGAGCACCACCAGGATGCCGAAGTGGAAGAGGGGGCTGCCGATCCGCAGCAGCCGGCTCTCGTGGAGCTGGGAGGAGCGGGTGGTCCAGCCGAACTTGTCGTAGCGGTAGCGCCAGACGTGACCGGCGATGAACATCGTGAGGGCGATGTACGGCAGCACCACCCACAGGACGATGTCCAGGGCGCCGGCCTGGCCCCCGGCGGTCTCGGCCGTTCCGGCGGCCAGGGCGGGCAGGGACACCGGTGTCGCGGCGGGGGGAGTCATCGGCGGCCTCCGACGGGATCGGGCATGAACTGCGGGGGTGTGAAGGGGGCCAGGCCGACCTCTTCCTCGGGCGGGCCCTCGGCGGCGAGCCGGGCGACGGCCTCCCGCTCGTCCCCGCGCAGCGGGGGCAGGGTGGCCGAGACGGAGTCCAGGACGTACGCCCAGGGCGCCTCCGCGTCGCGCAGGGCGAGGCGCAGCAGTTCCAGCCCGGCGCGGTGGTCGAGGAGCAGCTTGCGGCCGGCCTCCGGGTGCTGGGCGGCGAACTCCAGGACGACGGCGAGGTGGTCGGGGAGTTCGTCGTCGGTGAGCCGCAGTCCGGCCCGGGCGTAGGTCTGTTTCAGCCGGAGGAGGGCGACGCCGCGCTTCCGGGTGTCGCCGTGGGCGTAGTAGGTGAGGAACGGGCAGCAGCGCTTGCGGTGGTCGAAGAGGGCCACGTAGTCGGCGGCCAGCGCGGTGAGCGGCCTGCTGCCGGCGTGGTCGAGGAAGCGGAGGAGCGGTGCGCCGGCCGCTTCCGGCAGGGCCCCGGCGGCCTGCCGGGCGAGCCGGGTGTGCGCGGGGAAGTCCTCCTCCGGGTAGGCCAGCAGCAGCGAGTGCACCTGCCAGGCGACGGGGATCCAGGGGGCGACGGAGCCGCTCACGGCCGGTCCTCCTTGTGCTCGGGGCCGCCGGCCGCGTCCGGGCCGCCGGATCCGGTGCCGGATGTCTCAGGGCCGCCGGAGGTGTTCGGGGAGGAGCCGCGCTGTTCGCTCTCGGGCGGGAACAGTCCCTCGGGGTGCCCCTTGCCGTCCCAGTTGAGGAGGTTGACGCGGGCGGTCTTGTCCTCGGGGGAGGCGAAGCTGTCGGAGGTCTGCCGGTCGCGCAGCGCCTGGAAGTTCTCCACGGCGATGGGGCTGGCGCCGCCGGACGCCTCGCCGAAGGGGCCGGAGCCGCCCGGCAGCCCTGCGCCGCCCATCCCGGGGCCGCCCTCGTAGTCGAGGCTGCACTCGGTGGCGAGTTCCTCCAGGTTGTGCGCCTGTTCGGCGTGGGCGGGCGGGATGACGTAGCGCTCGTCGTACTTGGCGAGGGCCAGCAGCCGGTACATGTCGTACATCTGCTCCTCGCCCATGCCGACGGCGGCGGGGATGGAGCCGTCGGGTTCCCGGCCGAGGTTGATGTCGCGCATGTAGGAGCGCATGGCGGCCAGCCGGCGCAGGACCGCGTCGACGGGGGCCGGGTCGCCGGCGGTGAAGAGCTGGGCGAGGTAGTCGACGGGGATGCGGAGGGCGTCGATGGCGGCGAAGAGGTTGCCGGAGTCCTCGGCGTCGTAGCCGGTGTCGCGGACGACGTCGACGACCGGGGAGAGCGGCGGGATGTACCAGACCATGGGCATGGTGCGGTACTCGGGGTGGAGCGGCAGGGCCACCTTGTAGGTGTTGATGAGGGCGTGGATCGGGGAGCGCTGGGCGGCCTCGATCCAGTCGCGCGGGATGTCCGCCTTCTCGGCCTCGGCGATGACCTCCGGGTCGTTGGGGTCGAGGAAGACCTCGCGCTGGGCCTCGTAGAGCCCGGTGTCGTCGGGGGTGGAGGCGGCTTCGAGGACCTTGTCGGCGTCGTAGAGCATCAGGCCGATGTAGCGGAGCCGGCCGACGCAGGTCTCGGAGCACACGGTGGGCAGCCCGACCTCGACGCGCGGGAAGCAGAAGGTGCACTTCTCCGCCTTGCCGGTGCGGTGGTTGAAGTAGATCTTCTTGTACGGGCAGCCGGTGACGCACATCCGCCAGCCGCGGCAGCGGTCCTGGTCGACCAGGACGATGCCGTCCTCCTCCCGCTTGTAGATGGCGCCGGAGGGGCAGGAGGCGGCGCAGGACGGGTTGAGGCAGTGCTCGCAGATGCGCGGCAGGTAGAACATGAAGGTCTCTTCGAACTGGAACTTGACCTTCTCCTCGATGCCGGCGAGGAGCACGTCCTTGTCGCCGTGGTCGGGGGAGCCGCCGAGGTCGTCGTCCCAGTTCGCCGACCAGCTGATCTTCATGTCCTTGCCGGTGATCAGCGACTTGGGCCGGGCGACCGGGCTGTGCTCCTGGAGCGGGGCGTTGGTGAGTGTCTCGTAGTCGTATGTCCAGGGCTCGTAGTAGTCGTCGAGGGCGGGGAGCTTGGGGTTGGAGAAGATGGTGATGAGCTTCTTGAACCGGCTGCCGGCCTTGAGTCCGAGCCGGCCGCGCTTGTTGAGCTCCCAGCCGCCGCGCCAGGTCTCCTGGTCCTCGTAGCGGCGGGGGTAGCCCTGGCCGGGGCGGGTCTCGACGTTGTTGAACCAGACGTACTCGACACCGCTGCGGTTGGTCCACGCCTGCTTGCAGGTGACGGAGCAGGTGTGGCAGCCGATGCACTTGTCGAGGTTCATCACCATCGCCATCTGTGCCATGACGCGCATCAGTACTGCACCTCCTGGCCGCGGCGGCGGATGACGGTGACCTCGTCGCGCTGGTTGCCGGTGGGGCCCAGATAGTTGAACGCATAGCTCAACTGGGCGTAGCCGCCGATGAGATGGGTGGGTTTGACCAGGAGCCGGGTGAGGGAGTTGTGGATGCCGCCGCGCCGCCCGGTGGTCTCGGTGCGGGGGACGTCGATGAGCCGGTCCTGCGCGTGGTGCATGTAGACGGTGCCCTCCGGCATGCGGTGGGAGACGACGGCGCGGGCGGTGACGACGCCGTTGCGGTTGACCGCCTCGATCCAGTCGTTGTCGTGGATGCCGAGCTTGGCGGCGTCCTCCTGGGCCATCCAGATGGTCTGCCCGCCCCGGGAGAGGGAGAGCATGAAGAGGTTGTCCTGGTACTCGGAGTGGATCGACCACTTGTTGTGCGGGGTGAGGTAGCGCAGGGTCAGCCCGGCCTCGCTCTGCTCGCCGAGCCGGGGCTCGTCGAACAGGGCGTGCATGTTGAGCGGGGGCCGGTAGACGGGCATCCACTCGCCGAGTTCGGCCATCCAGTCGTGGTCGAGGAAGAAGTGCTGGCGGCCGGTGAGGGTGTGCCAGGGCTTCAGCCGTTCGACGTTGATGGTGAACGGCGAGTAGCGGCGGCCGCCGGACTCGGAGCCGGACCACTCGGGGGAGGTGATGACGGGCACGGGCGCGGCCTGGGTGTCGGCGAAGCTGACCTGCTTGCCCTCGTTCTCGGCGGCCAGGTCGGCGAGCCGGGTGCCGGTGCGGGTCTCGACCTGGCGGAAGCCCTGGGTGGCCAGATGGCCGTTGGTGGTGCCGGAGAGGGCGAGGATCGCCTCGCACGCCTGGACGTCGCGGGCGATGGTCGGGCGGCCGTCGGCGGGGCCGCCGCGGACGGTGCCGTTCTTGTGCCGGAGGTACTCCAGTTCCCGTTCGTAGTGGAAGGTGACGCCCTTGGTGGTGGCGCCGAGGGTGTCCAGGAGGGGGCCGAGGGCGGTCATCTTGTCGGCGACGGCCGTGTAGTCGCGTTCGACGGTGATGAGCTTGGGCATGGTGCGGCCGGGGACGGGCTCGCACTCCCCCGCCTTCCAGTCGCGCACCCGGCCGTGCGGGTTGGCCATCTCGTCGGGGGTGTCGTGCAGCAGGGGCGCCGCGACCACGTCCTTGACGGTGCCGAGGTGTCCGGCCGCGAGGGTGCTGAAGGTCTTGGCGATGGTGTTGAACGCGTCCCAGTCCGTCCGGGTCTGCCACGGCGGCGGGATCGCGGGGTTGAAGGAGTTCACGAACGGGTGCATGTCCGTGGTGTTGAGGTCGTGCTTCTCGTACCAGGTGGCGGCGGGCAGCACCACGTCGGAGTAGAGGGTGGTGCTGGTCATCCGGAAGTCGAGGGTCAGCAGCAGGTCGAGCTTGCCGGTGGGGGCCTCCTCGCGCCAGGTGACGTCGCGGGGGCGGGCGCCGGGCGGGGCCTCGGTGGCGCGGACGGAGGAGTCGGCGCCGAGGAGGTGCTTGAGGAAGTACTCGTTGCCCTTGGCGGAGGAGCCGAGGAGGTTGGCCCGCCAGATGGTGAGGACGCGCGGGAAGTTCTCGGGCGCGTCCGGGTCCTCGCCGGCGAAGCGGAGGTTGCCGGACTTCAGTTCGCCGACGATGTGCTCGCCGGGTTCGCGGCCGGCGGCGGCCGCCTCCTCGGCGAGGGTGATCGGGTTGCGGTTGAAGGTGGGGTAGGACGGCATCCAGCCCATCCGGGCGGATTGCGCGATGACGTCGGCCGTGGACTTGCCGGTGAAGCTGCCGCCGGCCGTGGTGGCGGAGAGGGCGTCGGCGCCGAAGGGGTCGTAGCGGAACTGGTCGGAGTGGAGGTACCAGTACGCGGTCTGGATCATCTGCCGGGCGGGCCGGTTCCAGTCGGAGGCCGTGGCCAGGGCGGAGTAGCCGGTGACGGGCCGGACCTTCTCCTGGCCGACGTAGTGCGCCCAGCCGCCGCCGTTGACGCCCTGGCAGCCGGTGAGGGTGGTCAGGGTGAGGAAGGCGCGGTAGATGGTGTCGGAGTGGAACCAGTGGTTGGTGCCCGCGCCCATGACGATCATCGAACGGCCGCGGGACTCCTCGGCGTTGGCCGCGAACTCCCGGGCGATGCGGGCCGCCTGCTCCCCCGGCACTCCGGTGATCTTCTCCTGCCAGGCGGGGGTGTAGGGCTGCTCGGTGTCCTCGTAGCCGCTGGGCCACTCGCCGGGCAGGCCTTCGCGGCGCACGCCGTACTGGGCCAGCAGCAGGTCGTAGACGGTCGTGACCAGGCGGCCCGCGACGCGGCGGACGGGGACGCCGCGGCGCAGCCGCCCCGCGGAGCCGTCGGGGGTGTCGAAGCGGACCAGGTCGACCTCCACCGGCGGCTCGCCGCCGCCGTCGGCGCTCAGCAGCGGGTCGGTGTCGCCGAGGTCGAGGTTCCAGTGGCCGGCACCCGACTCGCCGAAGCGGTGGCCCAGGGAGCCGCCGGGCACCACCGGGCGGCCGGTGGCGGCGTCGAGGAGGACGGTCTTGAAGTCGGCGTTCTCGGCCGCGGCCTCCTCACCGTCCAGATCGGCCGCGGTGAGGAACTTGCCGGGCTTGTAGGCCGGACCCCCGGCACCCTCTCCGCCTGTGCCTTCTCCGGTCTCCTCCAGGGTGACCAGGTAGGGCAGGTCGGTGTAGCGCTTGACGTAGTCGGTGAAGTAGGGGGTGGCGCGGTCGGTGAAGAACTCCTTGAGGACGACGTGGCCCATGGCCATGGCCAGCGCGCCGTCGGTACCGGGGCGGGCGGGCACCCACTCGTCGGCGAACTTGACGTTGTCGGCGTAGTCGGGGGCGACGGCGACGACCTTCTGGCCGCGGTAGCGCGCCTCCGCCATCCAGTGCGCGTCGGGGGTGCGGGTGACCGGGAGGTTGGAGCCCCACATGACGAGGTAGCCGGCATCCCACCAGTCACCCGACTCGGGGACGTCGGTCTGGTCGCCGAAGACCTGCGGGGAGGCGACGGGCAGGTCGGCGTACCAGTCGTAGAAGGACAGCATGACGCCGCCGACGAGGGAGTAGAAGCGGGCGCCGGCCGCGTGGGAGACCATCGACATCGCGGGGATCGGCGAGAAGCCGGCGAGCCGGTCCGGCCCGTACTCCTTGATGGTGTGCACATGGGCGGCGGCGATCAGCTCGGCCGCCTCGCCCCAGCTCGCCCGGACCAGGCCGCCCTTGCCGCGGGCGGACTTGTAGCGGCGGGCGCGCTCGGGGTCGGAGGTGATCTCGGCCCAGGCGAGCACGGGGTCGCCGAGGCGCTGTTTGGCCTCCCGGTACATCTCCAGCAGGAGACCGCGGATGTACGGGTAGCGCACCCGGGTGGGCGAGTACGTGTACCAGGAGAAGGCGGCGCCGCGCGGGCAGCCGCGGGGCTCGTACTCCGGGGAGTCGGGGCCCACCGAGGGGTAGTCGGTCTGCTGCGACTCCCAGGTGATGATGCCGTCCTTGACGTACACCTTCCAGGAGCAGGAGCCGGTGCAGTTGACCCCGTGGGTCGAGCGGACCACCTTGTCGTGGCTCCAGCGGTCGCGGTAGAAGTCGTCCGCCTGCCGGCCGCCGATCCGGTGGAGCGTGCGCTTGTCGCCGGAGACCTCGGCCCGGGTGAAGAATCTGCGGGTGCCGACCAGGGCGTCGGCCAGTTCACCGTCCAGGCCCGGTGCCGCGCCTTCCCGGTTCCGTCCCTTGCTCCCCATCCTCACCATGGCGTCCTTTTCCCGGGCACGTGAACCCGTGTGTCGTACGGCGGTTCGGAACTGCGAGCTCCGCCGCCACCCAACGACACATCGCGCCGCAACGCAAGATCCCCCGCCGCGTGTTCACCAACCCCCGGCCAGGTCAGCGCTGGTGAACACAGAGGGGAACGGGCCAGTGCCCGGGGGTGTCCGGTCAGGCGGCCGGGAGCCGGGTGCCCACCCGCTGCCGCACCGCCTCGACCGCCTCCCACTCCTCGGTCGCCAGCATGGCCAGGGCGGCGGGGAAGACGCCGTCCTGTTCCTTGAGGATGTGGTCCCGCAGCACGGCCAGGGCCTCCTCCAGGCGCTGCGGCCAGGACGGGTCGGCGGGGACCGCCCCGGTGGCGTCCGCACCGGCACCGCTGTCTCCGCCGTCCGGGTCGCCGGCCTCGGCGAGGACGGCCTCGATGCGGCGGTGCTCGTCCTCCAGCGCGGCGATCTGGTCCGGGAAGTCCGCGGTGAGCGCGGGGAAGAGGCCGTGCTCCTCGACCTCGGTGTGCGGGCCGAGGACGCCGGCGATGCGCCGGGCGGTGGCGGCCATCCGGGGCAGGTCGCCGTCGCGGCGGGCCTCCCGCACCTCGGAGATCATGGCGACGACGAGGTCGTGCTCGCGGGTCAGCTCGTCGATGGAGGTCAGCGACTGGCAGCCGCAGTACTCGCACATGGGGTCGGCTCCTTCTGTGTGCCGGTGTGCCGTGGGGGCGGCGGGGTGGTGGACCCGGGGCCGGGGCGGTCAGGCGCCGTGGCCGGAGATCTCCGCGCGGACCTTGGTGAGGGTGAAGGCCAGAGCGGCCGCGGACACCACTGCGAGCAACACCAGACCGATGGCATAACTTCCCGTGGCTCCGTAGACGGCGCCCATGACGAGCGGCGGAACGAAGCCGCCGAGGCCGCCGGCCGCGCCGACCACACCGGTGACCGACCCGACCCGCTCGGGCGGGGTGATGAGGGCCACCAGGGCGAACACGGCGCCGCTGCCGACGCCCAGGGCCGCGGCCATCGCCAGGAAGGCGATGGTGCCGAGCGGCATCAGATCCGGGGTGAACGACTGGACCACTGCTCCCGCGGCCACCACGCCCAGCGCGACGGCCAGCACCCGCACCGGACCGAAGCGGTCCGAGAACCAGCCGCCCAGGGGGCGCATCAGCACGGCCAGCAGCACGAAACCGGCCATCCGGTTGGCGGCGTCGGCGGGCTCCAGACCGTAGGCGGTCCTGAGGTAGACCGGAAGATAGACCGAGAAGGCCACGTAGCCGCCGAAGGCGAGGGCGTACAGACCGGACGCCTGCCAGGTCGCGGCCAGCCGCGCGGTGACCGCCAGCCGGCTCAGCAGTGAGCCGGAGGACACCGTGCGGCCGGGGACGTCCCGCAGCACGAGGTAGGCCACGACCGCGTACACGGCCAGGGCGACGGCCGTGATGACGAAGGGCGCGGCGGTCCCGTACTCCTTGACCAGGTTGACCGTGGTCAGCGCGCTGATCGCGGTGCCGCCCATGCCGGCGCCGAAGACACCGACGGCGAGACCCCGGCGCTCGGGCGGAAACCAGGAGTTGACGAAGGGGACGCCGACGGCGAAGGCCGTTCCGCCGATGCCGAGGAAGAAGCCGCCGATCAGCAGCCCGGCGAAGGTGGTGTGCCCGGCCAGCCCGAGATAGAGCACGGGGACGATGGTCGCGGCGGAGACCAGGGGGAACATGACCCGGCCGCCGTAGCGGTCGGTGAGGGCCCCCACCGGGATGCGGCCGACGGAGCCGACGATCACGGGTACCGCGACGAGCAGCGACTGCTCGAACGAGGAGAGGTCGAGGATCTCCTGGAAGCGCGGCCCCAGCGGGCTGAGCAGCGCCCAGGCCCAGAAGTTGAGGGCGAATCCGAGGGTGGCCAGGGTCAGCATCAGTCCGCGCGGCCCGGGCGAGGCTCCGGTGCCGGACGGCGGGGGCGCCGCGGTGGCCGCTCGTGACGTGTGGTCCATGGGGGTGTCCGCATCCCTCGTGTGGCTGTCTGTGGTCATCGTGTCCCCGGCTGTCGCTCGAAAGAGTCCGAATGGAGAGGGGCTGAGAGGCACCGGGGCCGCGGCGGGTTCCCTATGGGTGCCCTCCGGCCGCGGGTGTCATCCCCGTGTGTTCCAGGATCTTCACTCTCCCGGTGAGCGGTTAGGGACCATTGGGGCCGTCGCGGGGGCCCTGTGGTCTCCGGTTTCCCTTATGACGTGGGGTCATGTGGCCGGTGCTCCGGCGCACGTCACGGGCGGCGCCGCCGGCGGCGGGAGCACGCCGGGCGGAACGGCGAGCAAGGCCATGGCCGGCGCCCGCGCCGTCTTGAGGTCCGCGGCCGTGGGCCCGGCCGTGAGGGGAGGCCGCCGCCATGACGGCGGGAACGGCGCGAGTTCGGCGGTCGGCATCCGGCCGTGGCCGGGCTCGGCCCGGCGAGGCCCGGGGGACCGCCCCGGCGCGGGGCGGTCAGCAGCCCGGTGCTGAGCCGGGCGGGGAGGAGACCCGTGTGGTGGGGCCGCTGGGTGCGGAACGCCCCAAGGACGGGTGGGGAGACGGCAGGCGATGCGGGAGGCACGAAACGCCCCGGCCGTGGCGGCGGGGCGTTCGTGACGCGGTACGGGCGATGGGGGGACGGGGAGGGGCGTGGTGGGGG
>NZ_JOID01000046.1 GCF_000719865.1 Streptomyces albus subsp. albus | reverse complement strand
ACCACCCGCATCTCCCACCTCGCACGCCTTGCCCTTGTGGCATGACCTGATCAGCCGGTTTGCGTATTCCCCAACGGAGTCGTGAACGCCCGGGGTTCCGCGCTAGATCATGCTGAAAATCTACGCCGGCTTCGGTGTCCCGTCGCTCGAGCACTTCCAGCCCTACGACGCGCTTCAGCAACTCTTGTACTTCGGGGTCGTCTTCATCCTCGCCCCGCTGATGATCATCACGGGCCCGGTCATGTCGCCGGCCGTGGCCGGCCGGTTCCCCTGGTACGCCAAGCTTCTCGGCGGGCGGCAGGCGGCGCGTTCCCTTCACTTCATCGGCATGGCCCTCTTCACGGCGTTCACCGTCCTGCACGTGGCACTCGTCTTCATCGTCCACCCCGAGCACAACCTCACCCAGATGGTGCTCGGCGAGGCCGACCCGGCACGCTTCGCACAGGCACTCACCATGACGCTCATCGGCATCGCCGCCGTCGTCGCGGTGTGGCTGGCGGCCAGCTACTGGAGCCTGACGGACATCCGCCGCACCCAAGTGCTGCTCGACCGGGCCACCGAGCCGCTGCGCCGGATGACCGTCAACCACATGGAGTCCCGCCAGCGCAGCCGGCAGGTGTGGACCGACAAGGACATCTCCCCCTACCACTGGAGCAACGGACGTCATCCTGTCGGGGACGAGTCCCCCGAATGGGAACAGCTGCGCAGGGACGACTGGAAGGACTACCGGCTCGAGATCGGCGGACTGGTCGACAGGCCCGTCTCGCTGAGCCTCGACGATCTGCGGGCGCTGCCGCAGCAGGAGCAGATCACCCTGCACACCTGTATGCAGGGGTGGACCGGCATCGCCAAGTGGACCGGGGTGAGACTCTCCGACGTGCTCGCTCTGGTGGAGAAGAAGCCCGGCGCACGGTACGTCAAGCTCACCTCCTTCGGGCTGGCCCAGAAGATGCACGGCGGCAAGCCCCTGGAGCCGTACTACACCTGCCTCCCGCCGGAGATGGCCGACGAGGACGAGACCATCCTGGCCTTTGAGATGAACGACAAGCCCCTCCCCCTCACCTTCGGCGCACCCGTACGGCTGCGGGTGGAGTCGATCCACGGCTACAAGATGATCAAGTATCTGCGCAGCATCGAATGGATCGAGGACTACCGCACCGAAGGCGACGGCAGGGCGGAACCCGGGAGGACTCCTCCTATCAGTCCATCAACGCCCGGATCTGACCCCGGCCGCGATCACAGTGGCACCTCGCCTGTTCACGGTTGCCGGAGCGGGGACTGCGGGAACACCGGAAGCGTTCGAGGGACCGGCGGCCCCGTCCCGGCCACGGGACGGGGCCGACCGCTTTCGTGGCCGGCGCAGGCCACGATGGCATCGGCCGACGGTCCGTCGCGACGGTCCGTCCGTCGCGTCAGCGGGAGGTGAACAGCGCTCCCAGCCGCGGGCGGTGCGGCACCGGGTGTGCCAGCAGCCGCAGCCCTTCGCGGACGGTCACCTGGTTGGCGGTGAGTACGGGCTTGCCGAGCTCCGCCTCCAGCCGGGCGATGTACGCGGCGGTGTGCAGGGCGGTGTCCGGCAGCAGCACGGCCTGGGCGTCGGGGTGGTCGCCCGCACGGGCGAGGGTGCGCACCTCCTCCCAGCCCCAGGTGCCGACCTCGGCGGCCGTGATGATGCCGCTGCCGCGCATCGCGACGACCTCCGTGCCGAAGGACTTCAGGAAGGCGGTGAACAGTCCGGCGACGTCCTCCGGATAGGTGGCGGCCACGGCCACCCGTTCCACGCCCAGATCGCCGACGGCGTGGGCGAAGGCGAAGGAGGTGCTGGAGGCCGGAAGCCCGGCCACCTGCGCCAGTTCACGCACCTGTTCCTGTGCGCCCTCACGGCCGAAGACGAAGCTGGCGCTGGTGCACGCCCAGACGACGGCCTGCGCGCCCCGCGCCCGGAGGTCGGCGACCCGTGCCGCGAGCCGGGCGGCCGAGCCCATCTCCAGCAGGGCGTCGACGCGGTGGGCGTCCTCGCCGATATCGGTGTGGACGAGCGGCAGCCGGACGGCGGGTGAGGCGCCGGTGACGGCACCGGCCAGGCCGAGCACACCGTCCCCCGCGCCCGCCCCGGCCGGGGTGCCGACGGTTTCGGGCCCGGTGCGGGCGCCGTCGCCCGGGTCGGTGCCGGCCAGCATGGCCTCCAGCCGCGGGTAGTCGTCCTCGGCGGAGTACCCGGGGTAGAGGAAGCCGACGGTCGCCGCGCCGGCGCCCGCTGCCTCCGTCCCGTACTCCGGCGCCCTGCCGGCTGCCCTCTCCGCGGCCGTTTCCGGCGCCGTTCCGGCCGCCGGGCCGGGGGCTGTACCGGGGCTCGTGCCGGGCGTCGTGCCGGGGATCGTGCCGGGCGTCGTCAGCTCTGCCATGCGTCTCGCGCTCCTGCCTGTTCGGTCTCGCCGTTCCTGTCGCCCCCGTCCGCTCCCCCGCCTCCCTCCCTTCCCGCGGCATCCGCCGCCCAGGTCACAGCGGGGCCGGGCCCGCCGGATCGTCCGGGTACAGCGGCGCGTCCAGGGCGTCCGCCGCCTCGGTCTCGGCCCCCGCCCCGCCCGCCGCCCCGGCGAACGCCGCCTCCGGCTCCCCGCGCCCGTCCGCGAACGGCGCCACGGCGCCGAGCCCGTCCGGACCGAGCAGCTCCGGGCCGAGCGCTCCCGGCCCGAGCCCGGACGGCCCGCCGAACCCGCCCCCGTCGAAGGCGTCCGCCGTCCCCGGGCCCTCGATCAGAGCGGCGGACGGCGCCGGGGGCACCGCGTGCGTGGGCGGGGGCGGGAGCGACGGAGACGGCGACGGGGGCACGCTGGGCATGGCCGTCATCGAGGCCGGGCCGCGCCGGGCCACCGGGTCGAGCAGCGCCTGGTACGGCCCCACCGCCCGTTCCCCGATCCGCCGCAGCGCCGACCACATCGTCACCTGGTTGGCCGACAGCACCGGCATCCGCAGTTCCGCCTCCAGCTGCGGGATGGCGTCGTACGTCGGCAGATTCGTGCAGCTGATGAACAGGGCGTCCGCTCCGTGGGTGACGGCCCGCCGGGCCATCTCCACCACGGACCGGTAGGAGACCTTCCAGATGTGGCAGGTCAGCCCGAGGAACTCGCGGTCGGTGACGGTGACCCCGCCCTCCGCCAGATACTCCTCCAGGGCCTGGGTGACGGAGGCGGTGTACGGGGTGACCAGGGCGATCCGCCGGGCCCCGATCTCCGCCAGCGCCTCCAGCAGGGCGCCGGAGGTGGTGAGGGCCGGGATCTCGCCGGCCTGGGACATCGCCGCGCACATCGCGCGCTCCCCGGCCAGGCCGCCGACGAAGCTGCCGGAGGTGCAGGCGTAGGCCACGACCTCGGGGCTGACCGCGCGCAGCGTGTGCGTGGCCTCCCGGAGGGTCTCGTGCTCACTGACCAGCCGGGCCAGGTCGAGGCTGACCTCGACCGGCACGAACGGCGTACGGGTCAGATGCAGCGACACCTGGTCGGGGGCCCAGCGCCACAGCTCCCGGTCCAGCGCGAAATCGAACGGTGCCACGACACCCACGCCGCGTTGCGGGCGCGGGCCACCCAGAAAAGAGACATCCATTCCACAGCCCCAATACGAACGGAGGGCAGGCCGAAGCCGGGGAAAGAGGGCGGTACCAGAGAAGAGAAAGCCGTGCACGCCGGGGCGCCGGGACAGAAGCCGGCACGGGTGGACCCGGGTCGGCAATACCCGTATTGACGAAGGTAGTTTCCGGTCCCTAGCGTGGTCAATCCCAGTTCTCCCGCCGTTTTTCCCGGCACCTCTCCAGCGAAGCGGAGAGACGTTTCGAAATGGTTTCCCACCCATGACCGACAGCACCCTGCTCGTCCTCGGCGGCGAGCCCGCCCCCCGGCTCGACCGGCTCTCCGGCCGGGCCCGGGTCGTGCACGCCCGCGACGCGGAGTCCCTGGCGGCGCTGCTGCCGGCCGCCGACGCCCTGCTGGTGTGGGACTTCACCACCGACATCCTGCGCGGCGCCTGGCCCGGCGCGGGGCGCCGGCCGCGCTGGGTGCACACCGCCAGCGCGGGGGTCGACCGGCTGCTCTTCCCGGAGCTGAGGGAGTCGGACGCGGTGGTGACCAATGCCCGGGGGATCTTCGAGCAGCCCATCGCGGAGTACGTCGCCGGGCTCGTCCTCGCCTTGGCCAAGGATTTTTCCGGCAGTTGGGAACTCCAGCGGCGGCGGGAATGGCGGCACCGGGAAACCATGCGGTTGGCGGGAAGCCGCGCGGTGGTGGCCGGCTCCGGCCCGATCGGCCGGGCGATCGGGCGTACGCTCGCGGCACTGGGTGTCGTCGTGGAACTCGTCGGGCGCACCGCGCGGGAAAACGACCCGGAATTCCATCAGGTGTACGACAACGCGGCGCTGAAAGATCTTCTCCCTTCCGCCGACTGGGTGATTGCCGCGGCTCCGCTGACCGAGGACACCCGGGGAATGTTCGACGCGGAAGCCTTTTCCCTCATGCGTCCGTCGGCCCGGTTCGTCAATATCGGCCGGGGACAGCTCGTGGTGGAGCGCGATCTGGCGAAGGCCCTGGTCGAAGGAGTGCTCGCGGGTGCCGCGCTGGACGTCTTCGAGGAGGAGCCCCTCCCCGAGGACAGCCCGCTGTGGGACGCCCCGGGGCTGCTGGTGTCCCCCCACATGAGCGGGGACACGGTGGGCTGGCGGGACGCCCTGGCCGAGCAGTTCATGGACAACTTCGACCGCTGGGTGGCGGGAAAGCCGCTGCTCAACGTGGTCGACAAGCGGCTCGGTTACGTACCGGTGCCCTGAGCTCCCCCGCGTATCCCCGGAGGCCCCGATGACCGACCCGAAGACCGAGCTGTGCGACCTCACGGCGACCCGGCTGCTCGCGGGCTACGCCACCCGCGCCTTCTCCCCCGTGGAGGTGGTCCGCGCCGTGCTGGAGCGCATCGAGCGCACCGAGCCCGTGGTGAACGCCCATGTGCGGGTGGACGCCGAGAGCGCCCTCGCGCAGGCCGCAGAGTCCGAGCGGCGCTGGCTGCGCGGTGAGCCGGCCGGGCTGGTCGACGGCGTGCCGGTGTCCGTGAAGGACCTGCTGCTGATGCGCGGCGGGCCCACCCTGCGCGGTTCGCGCACCGTGGACGCCGGCGATCCGGCCGCCTGGCGGGAGGACGCCCCGGCGGTGGCCCGGCTGCGGGAGCACGGCGCGGTGTTCACCGGCAGGACGACCACGCCGGAGTTCGGCTGGAAGGGAGTCACGGACAGCCCGCGGCACGGGGTGACCGTCAATCCGTACGATCCGCGCCGTACGGCGGGCGGGTCGAGCGGCGGCAGCGCGGCGGCGGTCGCGCTCGGCGCGGGGCCGCTGAGCCTGGGCACGGACGGCGGCGGCTCGGTCCGCATCCCCGGCTCCTTCTGCGGGATCTTCGCGTTGAAGCCGACCTACGGCCGGGTGCCGCTCTACCCGGCGAGCCCGTTCGGCACGCTGGCCCATGTGGGCCCGATGACGCGGGACGCCCGGGACGCGGCCCTGATGATGGATGTGATCACGGGCCCGGACTGGCGGGACTGGTCGCAGTCCGACCGGGTGCCGGCCGACTTCGCGGCGGGTCTGGTCCGCGGAACGGAGGCGGTGGCGGGACTGCGCGTGGCGTACAGCGCGTCGTTCGGCGGGCGGGTGGCCGTCGAGCCGCGGGTGGCGGCCGCGGTACGCCGGGCGGTGGATCTGCTGTCCTCGCTGGGGGCACGGGTGGAGGAGGCCGAACCGCCGCTCGCGGAGGACCCGGTGGAGGCCTTCCACACCCTGTGGTTCAGCGGGGTGGCGCGGGTGGTGCAGCCGCTCGGCCCCGAACGGCTGGAGCTGCTGGAGCCGGCGCTCCGCGAGGTCGCGGAGCGGGGGGCGGCGTACAGCGCGCTGGACTATCTGACGGCGGTGGACGTCCGGATGGCGCTGGGCCGGGAGATGGGCCGCTTCCACGAGACGTACGACCTGCTGGTGACGCCGACGATGCCCGGCACCGCGTTCGAGGCGGGCGCCGAGGTGCCCAAGGGCTCCGGGCACGCGCGGTGGACGGGCTGGACGCCGTTCACGTACCCGTTCAACCTCACGCAGCAGCCCGCCGCGACCGTGCCCTGCGGGCTGGACGGCGACGGGCTGCCGATCGGGGTGCAGCTGGTGGGGGCGCGGCACGCGGACGGTCTGGTGCTGCGCGCGGCACACGCCCTGTACGAGGCCGGGATCGCGGACGGGGTGCCGCCGCCCGCGGCGGGCTGACCGGCGTCTTCGCGCCGCGGCGCGGCCCGGCGCCCCCGCCTGGGAGGGCGCCGGGCCGCAAGCCGCGGGCGCGCGGTGTTCAGGCCCGCCGGAAGGTGAGGCTCTCCCCCAGCGCGCCGGCCCGCCACAGGTCCTGGCAGGCGTCGGCCATCCGGTCGAGGCCGTCGACGACGGTGCCCCAGACGATGCCGGGGACCCACCCCGCGTCCCCGTTGATCAGCAGGTTGTTCCGCTCGTAGAACAGCGCGAGGTCGATGACCTGCCGCTGCCCGCGGTGCCCGGCCTGCTCCTCGTAGCCGTAGGACTTCGTGCCGAGCTGGGTGTCGGTGAAGGTGAAGTAGCAGAGGTCGCCGGGGATCGGGGTGATGGTCGGGTTCTCCAGCGGGGGTTCGGCGGGGGCGAACGGGGGCAGCAGGGTGTAGATCTCGTTCCGCGCGTACTTGGCGTGGTAGACGTCGCCGCCGAGCGGCAGGGCGTTCCAGACGGCGTCGCAGGTGATCGGGGCACGGTCGTCGAGGAGCCGTGCGGTGCAGGTCACACCGCGTTTGGCCAGGGACACCTCGATGTGCCGGACGGAGCGGTCACGGGGTGCGGAGTCGGTCATTCGGATGCTCCTGTCAGTCGTCCCGGACGGGTCCCGGCCGGTGCGCGCGCCGGGCTCTTATGGTGACGCAAGTGGATCAATCCCAACAGAACCGGCGGCGGTCTCAGCTCGGTTAAGGCTGGAAAAGAGCGGCATGAATTCTTGGGCTCCGGGTAGCGAGCCGCCCATGGCTCGACCACGCGGGAACGATACGTACCGGATCGGCCGCCGCTCCCTGCTCGCAGGGGCGGCGGCTTTGAGCGCGTTGGGGGCGGTCGGTTGCAGCCGGGTCTCCACCGCAGACGTCAAGGACGGGGGAGATCTTCTGGAGCGCCTGCGGGCGCAGGGTGTCGTGAAACTGGGGCTGGCCGGCGAGCAGCCGTACAGCTACATCGGCAAGGACGGCGAGATGACCGGCTACGCGCCGGAGGTGGCCGGCCGCATCTTCGAGCGGCTCGGGGTACCGAGGGTCCAGCCGTTCCCGACGGAGTTCGGTTCGCTGATCTCCGGTCTGAACTCGCAGCAGTTCGACGTGGTCGCCGCCGGGATGTACATCACCCCCGAACGCTGCCGGCAGGTGCTCTTCGCGGACCCCGAGTACCAGATGCTCGACGCCTTCATCGTCCGCAAGGGCAACCCCAAGAACCTCAACAACTACAAGGACGTCGCCAAGGCCGGCGCGACCCTCGCCACGGGCGTCGGCTACGCGGAGATCGGCTACGCCGAGGACGCCGGGGTCAAGAAGATCACGCTCCTGCCGGACCAGCTGGCCGGCCTCCTCGCCGTCGAGCAGGGCCGCGCCGACGTCTTCGCGGGCACGGCCGTGACCGTGCGCAACGTCATCAAGGAGACCAAGTCGAGACGCGTGGAGGCGACCGAGGAGATCCAGCCGATCGTGGACGGCAAGCCCGTCGTCGACGCCGGCGCCTTCGCGTTCCGCAAAGCGGAAACGAATCTTCGCGACGCCTTCAACCGCGAACTCCACAAGATGAAGGACAGCGGTGAACTTCTGCGGATCATGCGGCCCTTCGGCTTCACGGAGGAGCAGATGACGGACCTGACCGCAGAGGAGAAGTGCGCGCCATGAGTGAGATCACCTGGGGTTTGTGGGAACTCCTCCTCGAAGGGCTGTGGGTGACCGTCCAGCTGACGGTCTTCAGCGCGGCCCTCGGCGCCGTCGTCGCCTTCGTCGTCGGTATCGCCCGGACCCACCGGCTGTGGATCGTCCGCTTCCTCTCCGGGCTCTACATGGAGATCTTCCGGGGGACGTCGGCCCTGGTGCTGATGTTCTGGCTGTTCTTCGTCCTGCCGGTCGCCTTCGGCTGGCAGCTGCTGCCGCTGTGGGCGGCCACGCTGGCGCTGGGCCTGTCCTACGGCGCGTACGGATCGGAGGTCGTGCGCGGCGCCGTGCAGGCGGTGTCGCCGGCGCAGCGCGAGGCGGGGATCGCGCTGAGCTTCACCCCGATGCAGCGGATGCGGCGGATCATCCTGCCGCAGGCCTGGCCGGAGATGCTGCCACCGTTCAACAACCTGCTGATCGAGCTGCTCAAGGGCACCGCCCTGGTGTCGATCATGGGTGTCGGCGACATGGCCTTCGGCGCCTCGCTGATCCGGAACGCGACCGGGGAGAGCGCGCCCGTCTACACGGTCATCCTGGTGATGTACTTCGTGCTCGCCTTCGTCCTGACCCGCGGGATGCGGGTGGTCGAGCGGCAGGCGAAGACCCGGGTCGGGCAGCGGCCCGCGAAGGGCGGCGGGCTGCTGAGCAAGCTCAATCTCCGTGAGCGCACCGACATCTCGGCCGACGCGGCCGGCGCTGGGGGTATCTGATGCAGTGGGACTGGTCGGCGGTCGCCGACTTCATGCCGGACTTCTGGCGGGGTCTCCTCGTCACCCTCCAGGCGCTGGTGCTGGGCTCGCTCATCGCCTTCGCGCTCGGCCTCTTCTGGGCGCTGGCGCAGCGATCGACGCTGCGGGCGGTGCGCTGGCCGGTGCAGGTGTTCACGGAGTTCGTCCGGAACACGCCGCTGCTGGTGCAGCTGTTCTTCCTCTACTACGTGCTGCCCGAGTGGGGTCTCACCTTCTCCGCGCTGACCACCGGTGTCATCGGCCTCGGTCTGCACTACTCGACTTACACCGCCGAGGTGTACCGGGCCGGTATCGAGGGTGTGCCCGCGGGCCAGTGGGAGGCGGCCACCGCGCTGAGCCTGCCGCGGACGCGCACCTGGTCCGCCGTGATCCTGCCGCAGGCGATCCGGCGGGTCGTGCCCGCGCTCGGCAACTACGTCATCGCGATGCTGAAGGACTCGCCGATGATCGCCACGATCGGTGTGCTGGAGATGCTCGGTGAGGCCCGCCAGTTCGGGTCCGAGACCTTCGTCATGACCGAGCCGATCACGGTCGTCGGCATCGCCTTCATCCTCATCGCCTACCCGGCTTCCCTCCTCATGCGAGCCCTGGAGCGTCGTCTTGTCCGCTGAAAGCAGTTCCCCCAACGCGACCCCGGCCCCGGCGGCCGGCAGTGAGCTGATCCGTTTCGACGGGGTGACCAAGCGGTTCGGCAGCAATACGGTGCTGAACCACCTGGACTTCACCGTGGACGCCGGCAAGCACGTCACGCTGATCGGCCCCTCGGGCTCCGGCAAGACGACGATTCTGCGGCTGCTGATGACGCTGCTGAAGCCGGACGAGGGCACCATCTCCGTCGACGGCGAATACCTCACCCACGAGGAGAAGAACGGCAAGCTCGTCCGGGCGGGCGAGCGGCACACCCGCGAGGTGCGCAAGAAGATCGGCATGGTCTTCCAGCAGTTCAACCTCTTCCCCAATATGAAGGTGCTCCGCAACATCACCGAGGCCCCGGTCCACGTGCTGGGGATGAGCAAGGACGAGGCCACCGAGCGGGGCCGCGAACTGCTGGACTTGGTGGGGCTGTCGGACAAGGCAGACGCCTACCCGACCCATCTGTCCGGCGGCCAGCAGCAGCGGGTGGCCATCGCCCGGGCCCTGGCCATGCGGCCGAAGGTGCTGCTGCTCGACGAGGTGACCTCGGCGCTGGACCCGGAGCTGGTGGCCGGTGTGCTGGACGTGCTGCGGGACATCGCGCACACCACGGACATCACCATGCTCGTCGTCACCCACGAGATGAACTTCGCGCGGGACATCTCCGACGACGTGCTCATGTTCGACGCGGGGCGGGTCATCGAGTCCGGGCCGCCGGAGAAGATCTTCTCCGAGCCGGAGCACGAGCGGACCCGGGAGTTCCTCAGCGCCGTGCTGTGATCCCGCGGCGCCGCCGGGCGCGGGCCGGGGCGCGGGCCGGGGCCCGAGGCGTCCTCCCGGGCCCCGGCGGTGCCGCCGGACCGTTCCTCCGGACGGCTGTCCGGGCCCGCGACGCCTGGCCCGTGACCACGGCATATGCCAAGAATGGCGCACTTCCGCGACACCGCGGCAAGTGCGCCATTCTTGTGCACAACTCGGCCCCGCAGGCGGGCTTTTGGCCGCTATCGTGGGGTGCAGCCCAGCCGTGGCGACGGTGGAGGACGGCCTCGGAAGGACGGAATCCTCCGTAACCAAGAGCGCGGCGACGATGCAAACGGTCACACCTGTAGGGGGACACCGTGGCGCAGCAGCAGCCCGAGCCGACCGCGCCCTTCGCCTCGGTCCAGCACGCCCTGCGCGTCCTGGAGAGCATCGCCCGCCACCACGGCGGCGTCACCGGCGAACAGCTCGCGCGCGAGACCGAGCTGCCGGCGGAGCGGCTCGGGCCCATGCTGCGGATGCTGCGCCGCGAGGGCTACGTGGACGAGGCCGCGGACGGCGTCTACGCCGTCGGCCGGACGCTGCTGCTGCTCGGCTCGGCCGCCCGCGAGAAGGCCCTCGCCGACAAGCTCCAGCGTCATCTGGAGGAGCTGCGCGACACCCTCGGCGCCGCGGTCTATCTGAGCCGCTACGTCGACGGCGAGGTGCGGATCACCCAGTGCGCCCACGGGCCGGACACCCCCAAGGTCAACGAGTGGGTGGACTTCCGCTCCGCCGCGCACGCCAGCGCGGTCGGCAAATGCCTGCTGACCCAGCTCGACCACAACGGCCGCCAGGACCACCTCGCCCGCCACAAGACGGCCCGCTTCACCTCACGGACGATCACCGACGAGAAGATCCTCTTCAGCAAGCTGGACCACCAGCCGTCCACCGTCCCCGTGCTCGACCTCCAGGAGTACGCCGTGGGCACGGTGTGCGCGGCGGTGCCCATCGCCGCCGGCAAGGCCGTCGGCTGCCTGGCGCTCTCCCCGCCGATCGAGAAGGCCCACCGGCTGCGCCAGGCGGCCGAGACGCTCAACCGCAGGGCGGCCCCGCTGGCGCTGTCCCTCACGTTCTGAGGCCGGCGGACCGGTGCGGGGCCGGACGGTGCGGGGCCGGACGGTGCGGTGCGGGTCCGGACGGTCACGGCCGGTGCCGGAAAACCGGTCGGGAGCACTCCGGCGGACCGGGTAGTATTGCCGCACGTCAGCACGCGCCGCTAGCTCAGTTGGTTAGAGCAGCTGACTCTTAATCAGCGGGTCCGGGGTTCGAGTCCCTGGCGGCGCACGCGCGATACCGATGGGCCCCTCCGTTCCGGCGGAGGGGCCCATCGCGTTCTACGGGGCCGCAGCACCGGGCCTTCGTACCGGGGCCGGCCCCGGGCGGCGCCGATCCGGGCGGCTAGAACCGCACGTCGGAGCAGGAGTAGAAGGCGTTGCCCGTGTCGGCGACGTCCCAGACGCCGACGATCACGTGCCGGCCGGACTTGCCGCCCGGGATGGTGCCCTGGTGGGTCACCGTGGCATCCGGCTGACGGCCGTTGTAGGGGACGGTCAGGAACGGCCGGGACTCCAGCGCGGCCCGGGTGATCGGCTGGGTGGGGTCCCAGCCGTTCCGGGTGATGAAGTACCGGAAGTCCGAGGTGGCGTGCCGGGCGGTGAGCCGCCAGGTGAAGGTGTGGCTCTGCCCGGCCGTGACGGCGGTGGCGGGCCACTGGCCGCCGCGCGGGTCGTCCAGCTCGGCGAACCGGCTGTTGCCGCCGGAGCAGATGGCGCCATCGGCGGGGCCGGCGGCCGGGAAGCCCTTGGGGCCCTCGACGCTCTGCGGCTCCCACTGGATGCCGCCGCAGTCCTGCACGGTGCCGTTCGCGCAGAGCGCCTGCCGGCTGATGGGCGAGTCGGTGTAGCCGTGGCTCTGGGCGCTGCCGGTGGTGGCGAGGAGGGAGACCCCGGCGATGCCGAGGCCGAGCAGGGTGGTGGGGATCTTTCGGCGCATGAGTCGCTCCAGAAGACGTGGGGGTCGTCCGGACCCGCCGCTGGGTCGGCGCGGGCCCGGCTCTTCGGCTCGGGTGAGGAGCGGGGGCTGCTGGTGGGGGTGGGGAGTGGGATGGGGATGGGGAGCAGCCCCGGGGTGCGGTCTAGACCAACTGGGAGAGTAGCGACGGCCGTTGGGGATGTCTAGACCAATATCAGGGGTTGTAGCAGTCTCGGGGCGAGGCGAGGCGGGGCGGTCGCGGGCGGCGCGCACGCATCGGCCGCCGCCGGTCGCCGGTCGCCGGTCGCCGGTCGCCGGTCGCCGGTCGCATGATGTTCTCCCTGCCGAGGGCTCCCCACCCCGGCACCGGGGTTTCCGTCAGTCCCGTCCGGTGCCGCTCAGGTCGAGGTCGAGCTCCCGGATGACCCGGTCGCAGCGGGACCGGGACTCCTTGACCCACTCGCCGTTGGGGTGGTCGTTGCCGTCCACCCATGCCCGGGCCCCGGCCGCGTCCCGGCCGCCCGCGAGCTGCCGCTCGACCAGGCGTGCGTCCCGTACGGCGTCGGGCGTCTCGACGTACCAGACCTCGGCCATCAGCCGGCGCGCCTCCCGCCAGCCGGGCGCGGCACAGGCCAGGTAGTTCCCCTCGGTGACGACCAACCGCGTGTGCGGCCGCAGCAGATGGCGGGCGGCGACGGGCTCGTGCAGGGTGCGGTCGTAGTCCGGTACGTAGATGTCGCGGCCGGTGTCCTCGTGGACGCGGCGGAGCAGGGCCTCGTAGCCCCAGACGTCGAAGCTGGGCGCGGACCCCTTGCGGTCGGTGAGCCCGAGGCGTTCGAGCCGGCGGTTGGAGAGGTGGAAGCCGTCCAGCGGCAGATAGCCGGCCGCGGCCTCCCCGTGCCGCCGCTCGATCCGGGTGACGAGGGCCGTGGCGAGGGTGGACTTGCCCGCTCCGGGCGGCCCCGCGATCCCGAGCACGGTCCGGGCGCGCCCGCCGCCGGTCAGGGCCCACGCCTCGTCCGCCAGTTCCGCGATGTCCATACCGGCAGGCTAAGTCCTGATGCCGGGCGGACGCGGACGAGGCGCTTGCCGCAGCCTGGTGCGGCTCTCGGGTGTCGTTCGGAGGCGCACACGCCGTCGCACGGACAAGGCTCTTCTCCGCGCCTTCCCGGAGGGGAGAGCCCGAGGACTGAGAGGACCGAGCGGCTGAGAAATGTGGTTGCGGTGAGTGATCCGGTCCCGCAGACTCCGGGCCGTGGAGCGCTTGACGGAGATCGCGGACCGGTTGACCGGCATCGGCGGAGTGGCCGGGGTGTGTCTGGGTGGCAGCCGAGCGAGGGGAACGCACCGGCCCGACTCCGATTTCGATCTCGGTCTGTACTATCGGCCGCCGCTGGACACCGCTGCCCTGCGTCTCCTCGCGGCCGAGCTGGCCGGAGAGCCGGTGAACGTGACGGAACCGGGCGGCTGGGGGCCGTGGGTGGACGGCGGAGCCTGGCTGACCGTTGACGGTTGCCGTGTTGACTGGATCTACCGCGATCTGGACCGCGTGCACCGGATCTGGGAGGAGTGCCGGGCGGGGCGCTTCGAGGTGGGCATCCAAGCCGGTCACCCGCTCGGGGTGTACTCCCCTGCGTACGTCGGTGAGGTGGCCGTCGGGCGCGTCATCGCTGACCCCGGTGGCGAGCTGCGGGCCCTGCAGCACGAGAGCCGGCGTTATCCGGAGCCGTTGCGCGAGGCGCTGATCGCCAACGCGCGGTGGGAAGCTCCCTTCACCCTGGCCTGCGCCCGCAAGGGAGCGGCTCGCGGAGACGCCTTCTACGTCGCCGGCTGCCTCTTCCGCGCGGTGGGGCTTCTCGTGCAGGGCCTGCACGCTCACGCGGGTCGCTGGGTGCTGAACGAAAAGGGAGCCGTTCAGGACGCGGAACAACTCCCGGCCGCGCCTGCGGATTTCGCTGCGCGGGCTCACCAGTTGTTCGCCGTGCCCGGCACGGACCCGGACGTTCTGTCCACCGTTCTCGACGCCGCTGACGGGCTGGCCGGCGAGGTGTGCGCCCGGCTCACGTCCTGAGGGAAGCCAGGGTGACGTGGTCGACCGGCCAACGCCGGGAAAGTCGCCCCATCGCAACGAACCGTCCCCGGACATCGGCCGGTTCAACGTGGAGGGCCGCCCCTGCCGGCGGCCACGGATGGCCGCTCACCCCGGTGGCTCCGGACGGGGAGGCGAGAAAGTCGGAATCCGTGGGCCTATACCGGGCGAACGGGGGCAGCCGGTGAGCAGGGTGAGGTGCCCGGTCCGGCGCCGCTGGGGGCGGCGGGCCGGGCGAACCCGCGTCTGGGGGCGCTCCCGTGCCCCGTCTCGCCGGCTCCGCCTGCCGTGCCTTCCGGCTCCGCCGGCCCGGTGCTCACCGTGTGACGCCCGTGCCCGTGCGCGCGTGCGGTCCCGCACGGGTGGTGTGCCATGGGCGTGCCGCCGCTCCCCGGGCGCCGCGACAGCGGCACGCTGCCCGCCGGGGCGTCAGCCGCCGCCGAGCGGTTCGGCGAAGCGGATCAGCCGCTCGCCGGCGGTCTCCGCGCCGAAGGCCAGCAGCCGCTCCCCCTCCTCCGCCAGTTCGTCGCGCTGCCGCGCGGTCAGAGCGCTGAAGGGCTGGACGGTGAGGGTCGCGGTGCCGCGCTGCTCGTCGATCCGCCAGGCGCCCCGGACGAAGCCGTCGACGAGGACGGTCCCGGGGATCACCGCGTTCTTGGTGGCTATGGCCCGGCGCCCCGCCTCGTCGATGATGCGGGTGCGGTCGGCGTGCGACAGGATCGCGTTGTCGTACGGCGCGAGATAGCGCACCGGGGCGGGGGTGTCCGGCTCCGGGCGCGGGGCCTCCGGAAGATCGAACAGCTCCTGGCCCGCGGTGTCGCGGAAGACGGCGAGCCGGGGCCGCAGCCGCGCCACGGTCTCCCGCAGCCGGGTGAGCCCCGACCAGGCCTGGATGTCCTTCACCGTCGCCGGGCCGAAGGCCGCCAGATAGCGGACGATCAGCTCCTCGGCGGGCGGCTCGGGGACCAGCGGCCGGCCGAGCCAGGACTCGGCGGTGGCATAGGTGGTCCGGGCGCTCCGCCCCCACAGGCCGCGCGGCGGCACCTGGACGAGCGGCAGCAGCACCCGTGCCGCGTTGACGAGCACGGACGGGCTGTGGTCCGGCCACCGCTCCCGGAGGAGTCCGCCGAGTTCGGTGGTGGACAGGTGCCGCGCGTCGAGGAGTTCGCGGGCGGCCCCGGCCAGCGCGGCGAGCTCGATGCCCGCCATGTCCCTGCCCCAGGCGCTCTTCATGGCCCGGTCGAGGCAGGGCTGCACCCAGGGCCGGAGCGCCAGGGCGTCATCGGCCGTGACGAGGTGGACGGTGCCGCGCATCACGACGATGCGGGTGACGGCCCGCTCGCTGATCAGCCGGGAGAGCTCCTCCGGGCGGAAGTCCGCCAGCCGGGTCCACAGTCCGTAGTAGGGCGGTACGGGCTGCTGCGACTGGAGCCCGACCAGGCTCTCGATCGCGGCCCGCGCGGACACCCGGTGCCGGCTCAGCAGCATCTGCCGTGCCAGATAGGCCCGGTTGAGAGCCCTGTGGTCCAGCACGGCGGGGGTGGTCGTGGTCATTGGACGGAAACTCCCTCGGAGAGCTGCGGCCGCCGGTGACGGCGGGACCGCCGGTGCGGCTGCGCCCCCCGAGTCTGCCGTGCGAGTCCGCGCACCGCGCGCCCATTGACGCACAATACGCGTGCGCCCGGTACGCGTTGGGGCTTCGCCGCACCCCTTCGGCGCCGGGGCGGCGAGCGGCCCCGGAGCCGCCGTGCCCGCCTCGGGCGCGCCCTGCCCCACGGCGCGCCGGACTCTGGGAAACCATGAGCCTCGTCACATTTCGCGCCGGAAGGCCCGGGAGCCGGCCCGGGCGTACGGAACACCCGATCCGGTCCGGTAGGATTAACCAGGTCAGCAGGCGCCGCTAGCTCAGTTGGTTAGAGCAGCTGACTCTTAATCAGCGGGTCCGGGGTTCGAGTCCCTGGCGGCGCACATGACACTCAGGGCCTTTCCGCCACGGCGGGAAGGCCCTGAGTCGCGTCCGGGCCGTGCGGGCCGCACGGGAGATCGGGAGCAAGCGCCGCACCGGGGGCAGGGCGGACGGACGCGCCCGGTCACACGAGGGCCGCGGCTCCGCCCGGGCCGCGTCTCCGCCCGGACCGCGGCTACCAGTCCGCGTTGCGGGCCAGGTCCAGGGCGTAGTCCGTCCACCACCGGCCGGCCGGGGGCCCGCCCTTGCAGGTGCCGTCGGACTCCCCCGGACGCTTGATCCACAGGTAGGCGTCGACCAGTTCGTCCCCGGTGCGGGTGGTGGGCGGCTCGCCCAGGGCGCGGCCCGGCGGGTTGCACCAGCTCAGGGCCTGGTCGCCGGAGCCGGGCAGCGGGCCGTTGCCGTTGCGGCTGGTGTCGATCACGAAGGTCTTGCCGCCGCCGAGCAGCCGGGACAGCGTCCTGCCGTAGTCGCGGTTCTCGGCGGTCGTCCGGTAGTTGGCGGTGTTGAGGGCGAAGCCGTCGGCTTGCCCGATCCCCGCGCGCCGCAGTGGGCCGGTGAGCCGGCCCGGGTCGGTGATCCAGCGCGGATTGCCCGCGTCGAGGTAGACCCGGGTGCGCGGGAGGGCCTTCAGCCGGGCCACGGCCTCCGCCAGCAGCCCGTAGCGCTCCTGGTGGTGGACGGGCGGGGTACAGCCGTCCACGATGTGCGGCACCGCGTCCGGCTCCAGGATCACCGCGGCCGGGCGGTCGCCGATGCCCGCCGCGACCTCGGCGATCCAGCGGCGGTACGCGGCACCGTCCGGGGCGCCGCCCTTCGAGTACTGGCCGCAGTCGCGGTGCGGGATGTTGTAGAGCACCAGCAGGGCGTCGCGGTTCTCCCGCGCCGCGGCCCGGGTGAGGCGGGCGGTCTCGGCCCGGGGGGCCTTCGCCCCGATCCACTCGGCGACCGGCTGGGCCGCGATCTTCTCCTCGATCAGCGCGGCCTCGCCGGTGCGGCCCCGGGCCCGCAGGGCGGCGGCCTGCCGGGCGGCGGTGCCGTGCGGGTTGACCCAGAACGGGGTGGAGGAGTGCGGGGCCGTGCGCGGCTGCCGCGCCCGGTCGTCCCCGGGGCCGGACCCCGGCGCGGGCGCGGGACCGGGCGGCCGGAAACAGCCCGCGAGCAGCAGTACCGCTCCGGCCGCCGCGCTCGCCGCCAGCCGGCCCATGTGGCCGTAGCCGTCCATCCGCTCCCCCTGGGCCTCGGTCCGCGGTGTGCCCCGGGACCGCGTCCGGGACATCGGGTCGGACGCATCCTGGCACGCGGCCCGCGCGGGGCCCGGCAGCGACCGTGGCCGGGGAAGCCCCGTTACGGCGTTTGCCGTAGCGGGGGCGCGGGGCGCCCGGCGGGAGCAGCGGGCACGACCGGGGCGGTGGACGGCGGCGGACGGGGCGGTGGACGGCGCCGGGGCGGCGCGGCCCGGACGCCGGACGCGGCCGGGGTGCCGGACGGCAGTTCGGCAACCGGCGACAGCCGGACGGCAGACCGGGCAGCCGACGCCGGGCAAGCGGTGGACCGCGCAGGGCCGGCGGAGGTCGGGCGGCGCCGGACGGCACCGGACGGCAGCGGACGGCGGTCGGGGGCGGCCGCAGGCGTCCGGGCGGAGCACCGTTCGGCGGTCGCCGTCGTCAGCCGTCCGCCCCGTCCGTCCTGTCCGCGCCGGGCGGACCGGCCCGGCTGCGGGAGGGTTCGCGGGGCCGGAGCGCGTCCTCCCGCTCCCGCGGCGCGGGCGGTCTCGTGGTGCGGCGGCGGTGCAGGGCGAGGCCCGCCATGCCCAGGAGGGCACCGCCCGCGAGGCATACGCCGACGACGATCTGGCGCGTGTTGGGGCTGCCCTCGGATTCGACGGCGCCCGGACGGCCGACCGCCGCCACGGGGACGGCCCCCGGACCGGGAGCGGCCCGGGCGGCCGGCGCGGAGTCGGGGAGCGCGGAAGCGGCCGGCGCGGGGGCGGCCGAAGCCGCCGGGACGGAGGCCCCCACGGGGGCGCAGAGCAGACCGGACGCCGCGAGCGCGCCGGCCAGTCGGACGGAGTCCATCACGCACCTCCTCTCGCCCGGAAAGGTTCGCGCGCCCTGCCGCGCCCCGCATGCCCGGCGGGCCGGACGCTGCTCCGTTCGGCCGGGGGAGGCCCGGCCGGCCGGCTCAGACCAGGTCGACGAGGTCGGCGATCGACTCGGCGACCCGCGACGGCCCGTACGGGAAGCGCCCGATCTCGTCCGGCCGCGTCACCCCGGACAGCACGAGGAACGTCTCCATCCCGGCCTCCAGTCCGGCCAGGACGTCGGTGTCCATCCGGTCGCCGATCATGGCGCTGCTCTCGGAGTGCGCCCCGATGGCGTTGAGCCCGGCGCGCATCATGAGCGGGTTGGGCTTGCCGACGAAGTACGGCTCCCGGCCGGTGGCCTTGGTGATCAGCGCGGAGACGGCACCCGTGGCGGGCAGGGCGCCCTCCGTGGAGGGGCCGGTGGCGTCGGGGTTGGTGGCGATGAAGCGGGCCCCGTCGTTGATCAGGCGGATGGCCTTGGTGAGGGACTCGAAGCTGTACGTCCGGGTCTCGCCGAGCACGACGTAGTCCGGCTCGGCGTCGGTGAGGATGTAGCCGACGTCGTGCAGGGCGGTGGTCAGACCGGCCTCGCCGATGACGTAGGCCGTGCCGCCGGGGCGCTGGTCCTCCAGGAACTGGGCGGTGGCGAGCGCGGACGTCCAGATGTTCTCGACGGGGACGTCCAGGCCCATCCGGTTCAGCCGGGCGTGCAGGTCGCGCGGCGTGAACATGGAGTTGTTGGTGAGCACCAGGAACGGCCGCTCCAACTCGCGCAGCCGCCTGATGAAGGAGTCCGCGCCGGGGATGGGGGTGCCCTCGTGGATCAGCACACCGTCCATGTCGGTGAGCCACGACTCGATCGGCTTGCGCTCTGCCACGGAACGGCTCCTGTCCTCGGTGCGGATGGGCGGTGCGGCCGGCCGGACCGGTGCTCCGGCCCGCCACTCGGTCCAGCCTAACGGCGCGGGACCTGGCAGCTCCTGCCCGTTGGTGACCGGTTTCCGTCCCTTCGATGAGCGCTTCCGGTCGTTCCGGTGGCCGGCGGGCGTTGAGCCCGGTGTGGGCGGTGCCGGTGCCGCCGGGTACGGTTCCGCGCTCCCGGAAGGAACGCGTTCCGTCTCTCCGCCGCCGTCGGTTCCATGCCTCCGCCGGTCCGCCCCGCACCGCGCACGGGCCGCGCTCCCGGGTGGGCGTGGCGACGTGGCGACGGCGAACGCGGGCGGCGAGCGGCAGCGGCACGCGCGTACAGGAGCCGGGAACGAAGACCGGACGTCCGAGGGCCGGCGCCGGCAAGGAACCGCGGTACGGGGCGGACGGGGGCAGGGGCCGGGACGCCTGGGCGTGGACGCGCCGGGGCCGGGACGCGGAGGCCGGTGCAGGCGGCAGTTCAGCGGCGTACACGGCGGGACGCGGCGATCAGGACCGCGCCGAGCGCGACGGCCGCCCCGGCGGCCGCACCGAGCCGGGCCATGACGTCGCGGTCCGCGGCTCCGGTGCCGCGGCCGGTGCGGGCCAGTTCGCCGGACGGGCCGGAACCTCCCGGCTCGCCGGAGCCCCCCGGGCGGCCGGGCCGGCCGTAACCGCCGCGTTCCCCCGGCTCCCCGCGTTCCCCCGGGCCACCGCGCTCCCGCGCCCCGCCGGGGGTCTCCGCCTCTCCCTCTCCGGGGCGGCCCCGTTCCCGCTTCTCCGCCTGTTCCCGCTTCCGTTCCCGCTTCTCCGTCCGTTCCCGTTCCGCCCGGGGCCGGGTGTTCTCCGCCGTACCGGCGTCCGCCGCGCTGCCGTCGCCCCGGATCGCGAAGTCGTAGTCGTTGGAGGAGCCGATCCAGTCGCCGTCGTCGTCGCGCCGCTGCACGGCCGCCACGGTGAGCCGCACCGCGTTGCCGGCCGTGCCCTCGGCGAAGCGCATCCGTACGCCGACGGTGACGGTCCCGCCCGCCGGGACGGCGAAGCCCGGGAAGCCGTCGAAGACGGCGATGTGCTCGTGCCGGTCGGTGGTCTCCAGCGTGACCGGGCGCCAGGAGCGGCTGTACGCGTCGTAGAACTGCAGGAAGATCCGTTCGGCGGCCAGCTCGCGGGTGCTGTCGACGAGCACGGCCACGGGGTGCACGCCCCGGCAGGCCCGGTCCGTCGTATTGCGCAGGCCGATGGACCAGCGCCGCCAGCCGTCCCCGGCCGTGTACTCCCGGGGGCCGCCGCGGATGCGGGCCCGCAGCGGGAAGTCCGGGCTGTCGCGGTCGCCGCAGTACGGCTGCACGGCCCGGGGCAGCGGACGGGGCACCGCGCCCGGCGCCACCACCGCCGCCGGGGCCGACAGGGTCCGGGCCCGGATCTGGGCCTGGGCACCCGCCAGGGCCTGGGCCCTGTCGTTCGGCAGGAACGCCAGGACGGGGGCGGCCACCGCCACCAGCGCGGCCGCTCCGGCCGCGGCCCCGGCGGTGAGGTATCTGCGCTGGCCCATGGCACACCTTCGGTGGAGTCCGCCCGCGGGCCCGGATCCGGTCCCGCCCGCGGGCCCGGGTCCGGCGCCGGGCTCGCTGTGCGCGCCGGGCTCGCCGTCCGCGCGGTGGGTGCCGTCCGGGCCCGCCCGTACATCTGGTGCCTTCCCCGTCCCGGGGTCCGACGCGGCCCGCGGCACGGCCGGTTCGCCCGAAGCGGCCGGGGTTCGCGTCCGAACGGCCCGGAGCGGTTGCCGACGCGGGGACCGGCGTCCATGCTCCGGGTGCCGTCCGGGCCGTAGAGCCTGGGAGGAAGCCGGGCCGTTCGGTGCGCAGGAGGCGATTCAGCCGGGCGGGCCGTTCGTCCGGCCGTGCCGGCCGGGAAGGGCTGCCGGGGCGGACGGTGCGATCCGTTCGCCCGGTGCCCGCCTCGCCCGGCGGCACCGGCCCGGGACCGCGGCAAGGAGCGAGAACGTGAAGTACATGGTGCAGATCTTCGGCGGACGCGACACCTGGGACGAGGAAATGGCCGCCTACGCGAAGGCGAAGGCCGGCTGGGGCCCCCTGGTCTCCTTCATGGAGGAGGTCAACAAGGAGCTGGCCGAGCGGGGCGAGATGGTCGAAGCCCAGGGCCTGGGCGGCCCGGGGCCGGTCACGACGGTGCGGGCCCGGCCGGACGGCACACCCGAGGTGACGGACGGCCCGCACTTCCGGGCCGAGAAGATCCTGGCGGGCTACTGGATCATCGATGTGGCGACCCCCGAACGCGCGGTCGAGATCGCCACGCGCATCTCCACGGCGCCGAGGCCGGACGGCACCCCCGGCGACGACCCGGTCGAACTCCACCCGGTCATGGAGGGCCCTCCGGAGTAGGCGGCGGTCGCGGTTCCGGGGCGGGCCCTGCCGGCCGTACGGGCCGCCGGCGGCCTCCTCCCCCGCTGTCCGAAGCGTCCGTCTCACCGCAGGGGGGCTCCGGCCGGTCCGGCAGCCGGAAGGCCGGGGCCACCGGGCGAGAGAGCGGACGAGCGGGGCGGACAAGCCGGGCGCGGGTACGACAAGCCGAGCGGGCGAGGGCCGCACCCGTCCGCCGGACGTCCCACGGACGCCGCCCCCGGGCCCCGCCGCGGGCCGGCCGGACAGGGCCCCTCGGGGTCCCGGCGGAGGCGCGTGGTTGAGTGAGGGGCATGTCCACGCGCACGTCCGCCGGTACCGGCTCCCGTTCCCCGCTCCGTGTCGGCCTCGTCGGCTACGGTCTGGCGGGGTCCGTCTTCCACGCCCCGCTGATCGCCGCCACCCCCGGCCTCGTCCTCGACACGGTCGTCACGACGAGCCCCGAGCGCCGCGAGCAGGCCCGCGCCGAGTACCCGGGGGTGCGGTTCGCGGACAGCCACCGCGAGCTGCTGTCCCGTACGGAGGGCGGGGACGCGCTCGACCTGCTGGTCGTCGCCTCCCCCAACCGGACGCATGTGCCCATCGCCACCGACGCGCTGCGCGCCGGTCTGCCGGTCGTCGTCGACAAGCCGCTCTCCGCGACCGCCGCCGAGGCCCGCGCCCTGGCCGCCCTCGCCGAGGAGCGCGGCCTGTTGCTCTCCGTCTTCCAGAACCGCCGCTGGGACAACGACTTCCGTACGGTTCAACAGCTCGTCGCCGCAGGCGAGTTGGGAGACGTCCAGCGGTTCGAGTCCCGCTTCGAGCGCTGGCGGCCCAAGCCCAAGGGCGGCTGGCGCGAGTCGGGCGACCCGGAGGAGATCGGCGGTCTCCTCTACGACCTGGGAAGTCACCTCGTCGACCAGGCGCTCGTGCTCTTCGGCCCGGCCGTCCGCGTCTACGCCGAGTCCGCGGTCCGCCGCCCGGGCGCCGAAGCGGACGACGACACCTTCATCGCGCTCACGCACGCGAGCGGTGTCAACTCCCATCTGTGGATGAGCGCCACGACCGCCCAACTCGGGCCGCGCTTCCGTGTCCTGGGCAGCACGGCCGGGTATGTGAAGTACGGACTCGACCCGCAGGAGCAGGCCCTGCGCGACGGGCTGCGGCCGTCCGGAACCGCCGGAACGCCCGGCGCACCCGGCGGACCCGGCGCAGCCGGCACGGACACCGGCGCCGGCGCCTGGGGTGTGGAACCGGAGTCCCTGTGGGGCCGGCTCGGTGCCGGTGAGTCGCCGGTGAGCGGCGGCGGCCGGGCCGTCCCGACCCTGCCCGGTGACTACCCGGCATACTACGCGGCCGTGGCGGCGGCCCTGCGCGACGGCACCCCGCCGCCCGTGACGGCCCCGGAGGCCGCCGCGGCGCTCGACGTCCTGGAAGCCGCACGCCGTTCGGCCCAGGAGGGCCGGGCGATCGCCCCGTAACCCCGTGACCCCGGGAGCAGAGCTGATGACGGACCCCGCCTTCGATCCCGCCGCCCTCGTCGCCGTACTGCGTGCCCAGGAGGACCGCCTGGTGCTGCGCCGGTTCACGCACGAGGACGCCTGGCGCCTGGGCTGCCTGCTGGCCGACACGGCCCGGCAGCGGTCGGCGCCGGTGACCATCGACATACGCCGCGGTCACCAGCAGGTGTTCCACTGCGCGCTGCCCGGCACGTCACCGGACAACGACGACTGGATCGACCGCAAGCGGCGGGTGGTCGAGCGCTTCTCGGAGAGCTCGTACCTGGTGGGCACGCGTTTCCGCGCGAAGGGGACGACGTTCGAGGCCTCGTCCCCGCTCGACCCGTGCCTGTACGCGGCACACGGCGGCTCGTTCCCGATCCGGGTGGAGGGCGCGGGGGTCATCGGCGCGGTGACCGTCTCGGGGCTGGCGCAGGCGGAGGACCACGCGATGGTGGTCGAGGCCCTGGAGACCTTCCTCGCCCCGGACGTCCCGGCGACGCCGACGCCGACAACGGCCCCGGAACCGGACCCGGACCCGGCCCGCCCGGTGCCCGGCCCGCCGACGGTGCCGCCGCCCGCCCCGGCTCCGTAACCCCCCGCCTCTGCCGCCGCCCCGCCGACCGGCCGGCTGCCGTCCCCGGCCCCGTAACGGCCGGTGCTCGTAACGGCCGGAGCCCTGCACGGCCAGGGGCTCCGGTACGGCGCGGCGCGCGCTTCCTCCTCTCCCGGAGGCCGGACGGGAACGCGGACCCCGGTGAGCTCCGGCGGGAGCGCGCGTCCCGGCTATCCCTCCCGGTCGCGGTCCGCGAGCGCCGCCGCGGCGGCGCGGGCGAAGGCTTCCGGGTTGTCCAGCATGATGTTGTGCCCGCAGTCCGGGATCGCGACGACGGACACCCCGGCCTCGGCGAGCGCGTCGGCGCCCTGGAGCGGGCCGTCGTCCTCGGGCAGCAGGTAGGCGCGGGGGATCTTCAGGTTCAGCAGCAGCTCCCGCATGGTGGGGACGGTGCCCCGCGTCAGGTGGACCGCACTGCGGTGCAGGGCCTCACGGCCCGCCAGGCGCATCGTGGACCACCAGTGGGGGCCTGCCAGGTCGCGGACCTCTTCCCAGCCGCCCGCCAGGAACTCCCGCTCGGAGTACGCGGCGATGCCGCTGCTGCCCGGTGCGCCGGACCGGCGCGGGATCGGGTCGAGGTTGGCGTCGACCAGGACCAGGCGGGAGACCAGGACCGGGTGCCGGGCGGCCAGGACGATGGCCACCGAGCCTCCCATGCTGTGCGCGATCAGCTCCGCGCCGCTGACGCCCGCGGCGGTGAGAGCGGCGGCGAGCGCGTCCGCGTGGGATTCCAGGGTGTAGTCGAAACCCGTCGGCCGGTCGCTGATGCCGTGACCGAGCAGATCGATCAGCAGTGAACGGCGGCCGGCCAGGAGGGGATGGACCGCGACCTCCGTGAAGTAGGCGGGCGACGTGGCGCCCAGACCGTGCACGTAGACACGCGCCGGCTCCCGCCCCGGCAGCTCGACCCAGCGGATGCGGTCGCCTTCGGGCGTCACGGCGGCATGGCGCACAGCTCGCTCCCTTGCGGTCGGTTTGTTGAAGAGACTAGGCAAGGGTCCGTCCGCGAACGGTGGCGCGGTTCACCCGCTGAGCCTTGCCTGGCGCAGGACGCGAGGCGTGGACACGTGGCCATCTCGAAGAACCGAGGCTTCCACAAGCACGGCGACATCGGCGGTCAGGGAGCGACTGGCTCCGTTCTCGGCCAACCAGCGGGCCGCGGCCACGGTGCCATAGGTTGACCAGCCGCCGATCAGCACGACGCGCTTCTTCGGGTTGAGGGGGTTCGCGGCTCGGACGATGTAGCCGCAGTCACGCACAACCTCGCCGTCCGCGGCATCTCCTGTGTAGGCCGTCCCCTCCCAGGTGATCGCTCCTCCGCCCCACCGGAACGGCAACACCTCCGCCATGGCCTCCAGGATGCGGCGGGCTGCCTCGTTGTTCTTCGGTCCGCCCAGGACGAGCAGGTCGTTCTCCATCTCGCTGCCCGGCACGTGTGCCGACAGGCGGACCTTCTCCAGATCGAGGTCCCGGTAGGCATGGGTGAGAGAGGGAACGAGTACGGACAGCGCCCGGACCTGTCCCAGACCGGCTACAGGTCGCTGGTAGCGGCCGGTGTCGACGTAGGAGGTGTCGAGAACGATGGAGAGGTCGCTCGCGTTCGGGTAGCGCCAGGTGCGGCGTGCGGGCAGCCGCTTGGCCACGAACCAGCGCAGGAGGGTGCCGGTCCCGGTGAGCACGGCGGCCACCACCGCACTGAGAATCTGCGAGCCCACAGCGCCCGCGACAACATCCATGGCGATCTCCCCCCTCCACGCGCCCAGACCTGGCGTTCGCGAGTTGCCCGGGTCGTCCGGGTCGCCCCCATTGCATCACGGGGGTCGAGCACCGACATGAACTCACCGACCAGGAGCGGGAATTACTCACCGCGCTGTGCGCTGTGTTCGCTCGCGTCCTCCCGCAGCTCCAGGCCCGGGCGGATGCGGGCCGGGAACGTGACAGCGACGCCACCAGCGGCGTCCGATCGGACCGGGCGCCGGGCCGGTCCAGGCGCCGGACCGGAACACCGCAGGGCTCTTGCCGTACGGCGGTGCGTTCATTACCGTCGCGTAACACAGTGACTTACCCCTGGTAACCCACTGGGCGACACCCGCCCGCACCCCCGCACCCCCGCACCCCACCGCCCCGGGCCACCCCGCACCC
>NZ_JOID01000045.1 GCF_000719865.1 Streptomyces albus subsp. albus | reverse complement strand
CCCCCGGGCCCCCCGGCCCCTCCGGCCCCTCCGGCCCCCCGGGCCTCCGGGCCCATGGCCCGCGGCCCTCTGAGGCGGCCCCGGCCGCCGTTGCCGACCGGGCGGGATCTGCGAAGGTGGAAGGTGAGGGCCGTCACACCGACCGGGCCCGACGGAGGTACCCCGATGGAGCCGATGCCACCGGACCCGCGTGGCCCGGCCCTCTTCGGGCCGCCGGCCGAACCTCCCGGCCTGCCCGTGCTCCCCGAACTCGCCGAGCGGCTGTCCGCGGCGGCCGGCCGGGGCGCGCCCGAGCCGGTGGGCGGCGGACCCGGGCTGCTCGACGCCGCCTGCGGCTACTGGTCCCGGCGCGGACTGGACACCGGCCCCGAGCGGCTCCTGGCCGCCGCCGGCCCGCAGCCCCTGCTGCTCGCGCTGCTCGCGGCGGCCGGCGGCGACGTCTTCACGGCCCGCCCGTGCGCCCCCTGGCACTCCGCGCAGCCGCTGCTGCTCGGCCGCCCGGCCTACCCCGTGCCCGTCCCCGCCGAGTGCGGGGGTGTGCCCGATCCGTTCGCCCTGCTGGAAACGGTCCGCCGGGTGCGGGACGAGGGCGGGGAACCGCGGGTGCTCGTCCTCTCCCCGGCCGATGACCCGACGGGCACCACGGCGCCCCCCGAGCTGCTGCACGAGGTGTGCGAAGCGGCGGCCGGTGAGGGGTTGTTGATCATCAGCGACGAGACGGACCGCGACGCGCTCCATCCGTCCCCCGTGTCCGTCCCCGAAGGCGAGGCCGATGCCGATGCGGGAACCGTTGACGGAGCCGGAGCCGGAGCCATGGACGGGGCCGTCGACGTCGCGGCCGCTGACAGCGCCGGCGCTCCCGGCGGCAGGGGCCCCGCGACCGGCGGAGGGCGTGCGCGGGGCGGAGCGCCCGCGTCGCCCGCCGGAGAATCCCCGACGGGGACGTCCGGGCCGCGGATGCCGGAGTCGGGGACGTCCCGGCCCGGGACGCCCGCGGCGGGAGCGCCCGGACCGGGAACACCCGCGGCGGCCGGGGTGCGCACGGGGCGGGGCCGGCCCGTGTTCCTCAGCCCGGCGGAGATGCTGCCCGAGCACGTCGTCGTCCTCACGGGGCTCGGCGGCACGCTGCTGCCGCCGGGCTGGCCCGCCGCGATCGCCCGCTTCCCGGCGGGCAGGGCCGGGGCACGGCTGCGCGCCGCCACCTGCGGTGTCCTCGCCGGGATACGGGCCGAGCCGCCGTCGCCGCTGGCCGCCGCCGTCGCCCACGCCCTCACCGAACCGCCCGCCGTCACCGAACGGCTCCGGGCCGCCGCCCGGCTGCACGGCATCCTCGCCGCCGCCCTGTACCGGACCGTCGTCCGGCATGGCGCCCTGTGCCGCCCGCCGCGCGCCGGGGACCGGGTCTACGCCGACCTCAGCCCCTTCGGTGACGCGCTCGCGGCCCGCGGGATCGGCGACTCCGTGGAGCTGGAGGACCACCTGACGCGGCGGCTCGGCTTCCCCGTGGCGGGCGCGCACCGGTTCGGCGACGCCCCGGACGCGCTCCGCGTCCGGCTCACCACCGGCCCGCTGCTCCCACCGGACGAGGCGGGCCGCCTCCGGGCGCTCACCGCGCCGGACCCGCTGGACTCGCCGCACGCGGACCGGTCGCTGACCCTGGTGACAAGGGCTCTCGACGAGTGGAGCGGCGGATGACGGCACCGGAACGGGAACGGGCACCGGCCGACGGCACCGGTCACGGCCCGGCCGACGGCACGGCACCGGCCGCCCCGGCTCCGGTCGCCTTCGCTCCGGTTGCCCCGGCACCGGCTGCGGCACCGGGCGCCCCGGCCTTGATCGTCCCGGCGCCGGCGGACCCGGCGGCGGGCGGCGCGGCGGTGGCCGACGGTGTGCCGGACGGGCCCGGAGGGGCGCGGCGCCGTCCGTCCGGACGGGCCGACAGAAGCAGGAACGGTGTCAACGGAACGGGGCATACGGCAAGGGTGTGACGCCTCGTCGGCAGTGGGCCGCAGGGCACCGCGGGAGAGCCAAGGGAGCAGCGATGACGGAACGGCAGGAGCGCTTCCTCACCGGAATCGGCCCCGGTACCGGGGCCGGAATCGGTCCGGGGCCCGGAACCGGGACCCGGACCCGGACCGGCACCGCGTCCCGGACCGGGCCGGGCACCGCCACGGCGGCCCCCGTCAGCGCCACGGCCTCGGCCACCGCTCCCGCGCCGGGGCTCGGGCGGCCGGGCCCCCGTCCCCGTACCGGACCGCTGCCCGAGCCGCGCCCCCTCGGCGAGACCCGCGGCTGGCCCCGGTCCTTCGCCGACCGGCTCACCGCGCCGCTGCCCGCCGGGGTCGCCGGCCTCGCGCGGCTGGCCCGCGAAGGGGTGTCGCGGCCCCCCGCCGAGGCCCTGACGGAGATCTCCGAACTGCCCGTGGCGCCGGGCCCGCTGCCGGACGCCGGTCCCGCCACCGTCGCGGTCACCTGGGCGGGTCACGCCAGCTGGGTGGTGCGGATAGGCGGGCTCACCGTGCTCACCGACCCGGTGTGGTCCCGCCGCATCCTGGGCACCCCGTCCCGCGTCACCCCCGTCGGCGTCCCCTGGGAGGAACTGCCCCCGGTGGACGCCGTCGTCATCAGCCACAACCACTACGACCACCTCGACGGCCCCACCCTGCGCAGGCTCCCCCGCGACACCCACCTGTTCGTGCCGGCCGGGCTCGGCGCCTGGTGCCGGCGCCGCCGCTTCACCCGCGTCACCGAACTCGACTGGTGGGAGGCCGTGGAGCTGCCCGCCGCGGACGGCGGCGGCGTCCGCTTCGACTTCGTCCCCGCGCACCACTGGAGCAAGCGCACCCTCACCGACACCTGCCGCTCCCTGTGGGGCGGCTGGGTCCTGACCGACCCGGCGGGCCGCCGCGTGTACTTCGCGGGCGACACCGGATACGGCCACTGGTTCGCGGAGATCGGCGCCCGGCTGCCCGGGATCGACCTCGCCCTGCTGCCGATCGGCGCCTACGACCCCTCCGACATGCTGCGCGACGTCCACACCGACCCGGAGGAGGCCGTGCAGGCCTGCCTCGACGTGGGCGCGCGGCACATGGCGCCGATGCACTGGGCGACGTTCCTGCTCTCCGCGGAGCCCCCGCTGGAGCCGCTCACCCGGGTCCGCGCGGCGTGGCAGCGCACCGGGCGCCCCCGCGAACAGCTCTGGGACCTCCCGGTCGGCGGCTCCCGCATCCTGCCGGAGGGCTGACCCGGAGGGCCGGCCGGGAGGACCGGCCGGCCCCGCCGGTCAGTCCGCCAGGCGCCGGCCGGCCTCCCGGACCCGGCGCCAGCCGGCCGGGGCCGCGCTGATCGCCAGGGCCAGGGCCACCGCCGCCAGGGCGCCCTGCCACGGCTCGGGGAAGAGCGCGCCACCGGTGATCCCGACGAGCAGGTAGGCCGCCGCCCAGGCCAGGCTCGCCGGCCCGTCACCCCGCAGGAAGTCCCGCAGCGGGACCTTCGCCAGCAGGCACGCCACCATCACGGGAATCCGCCCGGCCGGCACCAGCCGGGACACCACGAGCACCGTCACCCCGTGCTCGTCGAGCTTCCGCCGCGCCGCCTCCAGCCGGTCGGGCGCGGCCCGGTCCCGCAGCCGCTCCAGCCAGCGGGAGCCGCTGTCCGAGCGCACGCCGCGCAGCCCGAGCCAGTAGAGGAGGACGTCGCCGGCGAAGGCCGCCAGGGCCGCCACGGTGAACACCAGCGGCAGGGTGAGTCCGGGCAGTTGGTGGTGGAGGGCCACGGCCGCCGCCGAACTGACCAGCGCGCCCGTCGGCACCACCGGCACCAGCGACCCGAGCGCCACCAGCAGGAACAGCGAGGGGTAGCCCACGAAGGTCTGCGGCGATGTCGCCGGCACCCAGCCGAGCAGGTCTCCCACCGCGCCGGGCAGGGCCCGGTGCACGGTCCCGTCGGTCACCGCGCGACCTCCGGCCGCACGCTCTGCCCGTGCTCCAGCCGGTGCACGGCCACCTCCGGGGCGAGCGATGTCGCGTGCCGGACGAACTCCTCGCCGGGGGAGTGGAATTCGTGCGGCCGTACCGCGTCCAGGCCGATCGGCCAGAACGTGCCGTAGTGCACCGGCACCGCGCACCGCGGCGCGAGCCGGGCGACCGCGCGGGCGGCGCGCGAGGCGTCCAGATGGCCGCTGCCCAGATACGGGCCCCAGCCGCCGACCGGCAGCAGCGCCACATCGCAGGGGCCCACCACGTCCGCCATCGCGTCGAACAAACCCGTGTCCCCCGCGAAGTAGGTGGTCGACTCGCCGTGGAGCACATAGCCCAGGGCGGGGGACCGGCTGGGCCCGTACGGCAGCCGGCGCCCGTCGTGCGCGGCCGGCACGGCACGCACCGTGAGATCGCCGATCCGCGTCTCGTCACCGGGCGCGACCTCGGTGACGCGCAGCGTCCCGGCCGCCAGCCGGCGCAGCGCGGGCACCGCGGCGAGCGCCCCGCGCGGCACGAGCACCCGGGTGCCCGGCTCCAGCCGGGCCAGCGAGCGCGGGTGGAGGTGGTCGGCGTGCAGATGGGAGACGAGTACGACGTCGGCCAGGGCCGCCTCGGGCGGCGGCACGGGGCCCCGGCGGCGGCGCAGATGCGCCAGCCGCTGCACGAACAGGGGGTCGGTGAGCACCCGGACCCCGGAATCCGTCACCGTCGCGGTGGCATGTCCCCACCATGTGATCTCGACCGGCACCCGCCACCTCCCGGAATCCCCGCCGCCGCGGCGGCGTCTCACAGCCGAGCGTAGCCGCACGGCCGGGTACGGCGCCGGGTGCGGCGGCCGCCGGGACCGCGCCCGGCGACCGCCTCCGGACGGCCATACCGCTGGTGCACCGTCTGCCCCGCGACCGCCCTCGTACCCGCCGGTCGGTACGGTGGGGCCGCCCCGGGTGGCGGCTGACGAGCGGGTGACGGGCGGCCGGAGCACGGGAACCGCGCCGGCGGCGGTGACAGCGTCCGCGGCAGCGGCGGCGACCGGGCCGGTGTCCGCGGCCGGGACACCGGCGGGAAGCGGCCGGAGCACGGTGCGGCGTCGACGCGGTACGGCGGACAACGCGGTACGGCGGACAACGCGGTACGGCGGACAACGCGGTACGGCGGACAACGCGGTGCGGCGGCAACGCGGTACGGCGGACAACGCGGTACGGCGGGCGACGCGGTAAGGCGACATGGCGATACGGCGACAAGGAGAGTGACCGTGACCCCAACGACAGTGGCGGTACTGGGCCCGGGCGGCGTCGGAGGACTGGTCGGCGCGCTGCTCGCCCGCGCGGGGCACCGGGTGGTGTGCCTCGCCGGAGCGGAGACCGCCGGGACGCTGCGCACGGACGGCCTGCACGTGACCAGCGGGCGCTTCGGCGCGTTCCACGTCCCGGTGGAGGCGGACACCGGACTGCGCGAACCGGTCGATCTGCTGTTCGTCACCGTCAAGGAGACGGCGCTCGCCGACGCCCTGGAGCGGGTGCCGGCCGAGGCGATCGGCGGCGCACTGGTGCTGCCGCTGCTCAACGGGGCCGACCACCTCGGCCCGCTGCGCGAGCGCTACCCGGCGGAGCAGGTGGCCGCCGCGACGATCCGCGTCGAGTCCACCCGCGTCGCCCCCGGCCGCATCGACCACACCAGCCCCTTCGCCGCCATCGAACTCGCCGGCCGCACCGTGCCCCGCGACCGTCTCGACCGCACCGCCGCACTGCTGCGCGAGGCCGGGCTCGGCGCGACCGTACGGGACGACGAGACCGCCCTGCTCTGGGACAAGCTGGTCTTCCTCGCCCCGATGGCCCTGCTCACCACCCGCTACGCGAGCACCGTCGGCGCGGTCCGCGAGGAGCGGCGGCCCGAACTGCTCGCCCTGCTCGACGAGATCGGCACCGTCGCCCGCGCCGCGGGCGCCACCGCGGAGCCGGGGGAGGTCCTCGGCTTCCTGGAGGGCGCCCCCGGCTCCATGAAGTCCTCGATGCAGCGCGACGCCGAGGCGGGCCGCCCCCTGGAGCTCGACGCGATCGGCGGTTCGGTGCTCCGCGCCGCCGAGCGCCTCGGCCTCCCGGCCCCGCTCACCGCGGAGATCGTCGCGGAGCTGCGGGAGCGCACCGCGCGGTGAGCGGCTTCCTCGGGCAGCTCCCGGCGCTGCTCGGCGTGGTGATCGGTGCGGCCGGTTCGTACGTGGCCGTGACCGCGGGTGAACGGGCCCGGTTCCGCCGGGAGCAGAAGGTTCGCTGGGACGAACGGCGTATCACCGCCTACGCCGACTACGCCCGTGCGGTGAAGTCCACGACGAGTCTGCTCTGGCGGGCCGCCGCCCACCACGGCGCCGACCCGCACCCCCACCCCCTGAGCCCCGACGAGGCGGAGCCCGCGCTCGCCGCCTCCTTCGACCGGGGCGACGCCGCCTGGGAGGGCGTGCTGCTGCTCGGCACGGCGGACGCCGTGGCGGCGGCCCGGCGCTGGTCGGCCGCGGTCCGGGAGATGCACCGCCTGGTCCGCGCCGGCGGGCGCGACCCCGCGGCGTGGTCCGAGGCCGTGGCCGCCGCCCGGGACGCGCGGGCCGCCTTCTACGACGCCGCCCGCGCGGACCTGGGCATCCCGCCGTGACGGCCGCGCGCCCCCGGGTGGCCGAACCGCGCCGCCGCGCTCCGCGACCCCCGCCCGGGCCCGCCCGTGCCGGGCCCCGCGCTGTGACAGGCTGGGGAGCGCCCGTACGTCCTCAGGGTGCGGGCACGCCCGGAGGGGCGGGCGGACCGGCGAGATGGGAACGTGCGTGGTACCAGGCAGATGGTGGCGGGCCGTCGGCGGCGCGGTGTTCCGGGTGCTCGCGGTGTGGGCGGTCAGCACGCTCACGATGCTCGTCCTCGCCGGCATCCTGCCGGACTTCCGCATCCAGTCGCCCAGCGGCGACAGCCCGACGACGATCGCCCGCACGGCCGCCATCGGCGCCGGCGCCTTCGGCCTGCTGAGCGCGCTGGTCTGGCCGCTGCTGGTGCGCGCGCTGCTGCTGGTGCCCGCGTTCTTCCTCGGCGTCCTGGTGTTCTTCCTCAACGGCTCGATGCTGCTGCTCGCCCTCCGGCTGGTCCCCGACGGCGGCAGCGAGGCCGGGCCGGAGACGGCCGTGGCGGTGGCCGCCATCATGTCCGCCGTCGCCTCCGCCACCAGCACCGCCCTCGCCGTCCGTGACGACGGCGCCTACCGGCGGCGGCTCCGCCGGCTCGCCCACCGGCACCGGCCCGGCCCCCGGCGCGACGGGGAGGGCGGCCCGTCCGCCCGGCCGGGCACCCTCTTCCTCCAGCTCGACGGGGTGGGCTTCGACGTCCTCAGCGAGGCCGTCAGCCCCCGCACCCTGCCCGGCACCGGCCGGGTGCTGCCGCCCGTCATGGAGACCGTCGCGTCCTGGGTCGGGAGCGGAAGCCACGTGCTGTCGATGTGGCGCACCGACTGGTCCAGCCAGACCGGCGCCAGCCAGCTCGGCATCCTGCACGGCACCAACCACGACGTCCCCGCCTTCCGCTGGTACGAGAAGGAGACCGGCCGCGTCATGGTGTGCTCCTCCCCGAGCAGCGTCGCCGAACTCCAGCGCCGCGCCGTCGACCGCACCGGCGACCGGGGGCTGCTGGCGGAGGACGGCGCCAGCCGCGGGAACCTGTTCAGCGGCGGCGCGCAGCAGCTCGCCCTCGTGCTCTCCGTGGCCGCCCGGCGGGGCCGCGGCATCCGCTCCCGGGCCGGCTACTTCGCGTACTTCTCCGACCCGGCCAACGCCACGCGCACCGCCCTGTCCTTCACCGCCGAGGTGTTCCGCGAGATCGTGCAGTCCGTGCGGGCCCGGACGCGGGGTGACGAGCCGCGCGTCAAGCGGGGCGGGCTCTACCCGTTCATCCGCGCCTTCGCGACCGTCGTCTCCCGGGACGTGGTCGTCGCCGCCGTCATCGGCGACCTGTTCGCCGGGCGCTCGGTGATCTACGCCGACCTCGTCGCCTACGACGAGGTGGCCCACCACTCCGGCCCGCACAGCCGGGACGCCCAGCAGGTGCTGGCCCGGCTCGACCGCAGCGTCCGGCTCCTCGCCAAGGCCGCCGCCCACGCGCCCCGCGCCTACCGGATCGTGCTGCTCTCCGATCACGGGCAGAGCCCCGGCCGGACGTTCGCGGACGCCTTCGGCACCACCCTGGAGGAGCTGGTCCGCGTCGGCTGCCGGGGCGGCCCGTCCGGCTCCCGGCCGCTGACCGGACGGCGGGCCGACCGCGAGGTGACCGGCGCCGAGGCGCGGGCGGTGGCCCGGGCGGCGCTGCACCGCGCCGACGAGGAGGAGCGGGAGACCCGGCGCGGCCGCGGCACCGGGCCGATCGTGCTCGGCTCCGGCAACCTCGGCCTGATCAGCTTCCCCGACCTGCCCGGCCGGGTCAGCCGGGAGGAGATCGACCGCCGCCACCCGGCGCTGCTGGGCACACTGGCGGAACACCCCGGCATCGGCTTCGTCCTGGTGCGCAGCGAGGAGTACGGGGACGTGGTGCTGGGCCCGCACGGCGGCGAGCACCGGCTCGACCAGGGCGTCGTCATCGGTACGGACCCGCTGGCGCCCTTCGGCCCGGAGGCCGAGGACGCGGTCCGGCGCACCGCCGCCTTCCCGCACGCCGCGGACATCATGGTCAACTCCGCCTACGACCCGACGACCGGGCGGGTGCACGCCTTCGAGGCGCAGATCGGCTCGCACGGCGGACTCGGCGGAGCGCAGGGCCACGCCTTCCTGCTCCGGCCCGCCGAACTGTCCCCGCCGGCGCCGGGGGGCGAGATCCTCACCGGCGCGGAGGCACTGCACGGGGTGTTGCGCCGCTGGCTGGCCGAGACGGGCGCGGCCCGGCCCGGCGCACCCGGCACCGGCGCCGGCCCGAGCGGCGCCCACGCGACCGGCACGCCCGGGACCGGTCCCGCGACCGGCGTGCCCGAGATCGGCGCCCCCGGGACGCCGCTGTCGCCCCCGGCGGACGGCCCGGGCGAACGCGTCCGCTGACCGCGCGCAGCCGGGCCGCCCGTACCGCTCAGGCGGCGGGAGCGGCGGCCCGCCCGTCTCGCCGGAGCGGAGCGCCGGCGGCGTGCAGATGGCGTAGTGCCTCACCGTACGAGGCGATCAGTCCGGTCTCGTGGTAAGGGATGCTCAGCTCCGCGCAGTACTCGCGGACGATGGCCCGGGCCCGGCGCAGATGCGGGGTGGCCATGCTCGGGAAGAGATGGTGCTCGATCTGGTGGTTCAGCCCGCCCAGGGCGATGTCCATGAGGCGCCCGCCGCGCACATTGCGTGAGGTGAGCACCTGGCGCCGCAGGAAGTCGGGCCGGTCGTCGCCGGTGAAGGTCGGCATCCCCTTGTGGTTGGGCGCGAAGGTCGAACCCAGGTAGACGCCGAAGACGGCCTGGTGGACGAAGAGGAACAGCAGCGCCTTGCCGGGGGAGAGGACAAGGAACAGCGCGCCCAGATAGACCGCGATGTGCGCGGAGAGCAGGACGGCCTCCAGGGCCCGCCGCTTCATCCCCCCGGCGAAGAGCGCCCGGACGCTCGACACATGGAGGTTGAAGCCCTCCAGGGTGAGCAGCGGGAAGAACAGATACGCCTGCCGGCGGCCGATGAACCGGGGCAGGCCCCGGCTCTTTTGTGCCTGCTTCCCCGACCACACCAGGATGTCGGGGGCGACGTCCGGGTCCAGCTCCTCGTGGTTGGGGTTGGCGTGGTGCCGGGTGTGCTTGTTCATCCACCAGCCGTAGCTCATTCCGATGCCGAGATTGCCGAACAGCCGTCCGCCGATCTCGCTGGGCCGCCGGCGGCGGAAGACCTGGCGGTGGGCGAGGTCGTGGGTCAGCAGGGCGATCTGCCCGAAGACCAGGCCGAGGAAGCCGGCCACGGCCGCCTGCCACCAGGAGTCGCCGAGGAACACGAAGGCCGTCCAGCCGCCCGCGAAGAGCAGGGCGACCACGGAGAACCGGATCGCGTAGTAGCGGGGGCGGCGCTCCAGGAGGCCGGCGCGGGAGATCCGCTTCGCCAGCCGGGCGAAATCACTGCCGGATTCCGCCGTACGGGGATGATGGACCGTGTCCGAGGCGGCCCGGGCTGTACCCGGGGCCTCGGTGCTTGTCGTCATACAACCGAGTGTGCGGCACCCGGAGGCACTGCCTCCATCCGGGCAGCCCGCCGGCCGGTACGGGGGAAGCCCCCCCGGGGCGCAGGGCGTGCGGGGTGCAGGGCGTGCGGGGCATGCGGCGTGTACGGGGCTCAGGGCGCCGTGGCCCGCAGATATGCCCCCGTTTCGGCGTCAGCCGGCAGCAGCGTCTCGATGGCCAGCTCCGAAACCGTCACATCCATGGGGGTGTTGAAGGTGGCGATGGTCGAGACGAAGGAGAGCACCCGCCCGCCGTGCTCCAGCCGCATCGGCAGCGCGACCGGCTCCCGCTCCCCGGCGGTGGGCGAGGCGGACGCGGGTGAGGCGGGCGCGGCCCCCCGGCCCGGAGCGGGGGCGGGCGCGGGCGGTGCCGGGTAGTCGCGCAGCTCCTCGTACAGCGCGCGCAGCGGTGCGGAGCGGACCAGCGGCAGCTGCCGCTCCAGCCGGCCCAGCAGATGGCCGCGCCACTCGGCGTGGTTCCGGATGCGCGGGGCCAGGCCGCCCGGGTGGAGCGCGACCCGCAGGGCGTTCAGCGGAGGCTGGAGCAGCGGAGCTGCGACGCCCTCCAGCAGCGCGGCCAGCCCGCGGTTGGCGGCGACCACCGTGTACGTCCCGTCGACCACGAACGCCGGATACGGCTCGTAGCCCGCGAGCAGCCGCTCCAGCTCCGCGCGGAGCGGCTCCAGCGCCGGGTCGTCCAGCGGCCGCTCCGGGAACTGCGGGGCGTAACCGGCGGCCACCAGCAGGGCGTTGCGCTCCCGCACGGGGACGTCCAGCTGCCCCGCCAGCCGCAGCAGCAGCTCGCGGCTCGGCCGGGACCGGCCGGTCTCGATGAAACTGATGTGCCGGGCCGAGGAGTCCGCGCGCAGCGCCAGCTCCAGCTGGCTGATCCGGCGCAGCTCCCGCCAGCCCCGCAGCAGCGCCCCCGCTCCGTTCCGGGCGGTCGTTCCGGTGTCCCCCGCATGCGTCGTCATGCCGCCTGACGGTAGCCGAGGAGAGTGACAGAGCCCCGGGGCCGTGGCGCGCGGCGGACGCGGCGTGCCACGGTGGCAGGCGGAGGAACGGTATCCGACGGAGGGAAGACCCGTGGCACCCCAACCGCTCTCGCCCCAGGAGATCCAGGACGCTCTCACCGAGCTGCCGGGCTGGTCGTCCACCGGCGACCGCCTTGAGCGCACCTACACCTTCGCGGGCCATCTGGCCGCGGCGGCGATCGTCACCGAGATCGCCCGGGTCCAGGAGAGCCTGAACCACCACGCCGATCTGACGCTCAGCTACAACAAGCTGACGGTGTCGGTGAACACCCACAGCGCGGGCGGCAAGATCACCGAACTGGACACCGAACTGGCCCACCGCATCGAGCAGATCGCGGTGGAACACCGGGTGGCCTGACGATCCGGGGCCGGGCCGCACCTGTTCCGCCCCCGGCGCCCCGGCGCCCGGCACGGCCCGGGGACGGAGCGGGAGACGACGGCCGGGCACGGCCCCGGGCAGAGCACGCGCCCGGGTACCCCGAGGCCCGGCGCGGGACCGCGGGGCTGTCCGGCCCCTCCCGTCTCGGACCGCCCGTCCCGGCGGCGGCCGGGGATCACACCGCCGGGAGTTCCATCAGTGCCAGCGGCTCGGTGGTCGGCTGCGGTGAACCGCCCGCCGGTTCCACCGTGACGCCGACCCCGCCCGCCCCGCCGACCCGGCCCTCCATCAGCACCGCCCCCGCCGCGGAGCCCGTGTCCTCCCCGGCCGCGAGCGTGAGCAGGCCGGCGGAGCGCATCGTCCCGCCGTCGTCGAACCACAGCTGGTACACCTTGCCGCCCGGCAGTTCCGGCAGCCCCGAGGCGAGGAACGCCGCCCGGTCCTCGGAGCGCGACACCACCACCGTCCCGTTGGCGCCGTCGCCCAGCGGGGCCGAACCGGTGCGGGCGTCCGGCGCCGTCAGGACCAGGGCCAGCTGCTCCGAGCGCCGCTCCGCCGCCCGCGCCTCGGCCCGGGCGTCGCGCGCCTCCTGCCGCTGCCACACCGCCACTCCGCCGAGCCCGCCGGCCAGGACGGCCAGGCACGCCGCCAGAACGAAGTACGAGATTCCGCGCGAGCCGCGCCGTCCGCCGCCGGCCGCGCGGGTGCGCCCGCCGCCGTCCTCTCCGCCTCCGGCGTCCGGCCGGGCACCGCGTGTTCCGGCACCGCGTGTTCCGGTATCGCGTATTCCGGCGCTGTGCGGCCGGGCGCCGTGCGGCCGGGAGCTCTCCGGCCGTGCCGGGCGGGGCACACCAGGCGGGTCCTGGCGGACCGAGGTGATCCGGGCCAGCACCTGCTCCCGCATCTCCGGCGGCGGCTCCACCGACACGGCCGATCCCAGCCTTCCGGCGGTCGCGGACAGCTCCAGGACCTCCTGTTCGCAGGCCGTGCAGACCGCCAAGTGTCGTTCGAAACGCGCCCGTTCGTCCTCCGGCAGGGCGTGCAGGGCGTAGGCGCCGGTGAGCGTGTGCAGATCGGAGCCGTCCCCGTCCCCGGCCCCGGAGCCCGCGCCGCCCCCGCCGTACCCGCCCGGGCCGTCGTACCCGCCGTGCCCGCCGAATCCGCCGGGTTCACCGGCTTCGCCCGCGCCGCTGGGGTGGTCGTACCCGCCCGGTCCGCCGAGGCGCGCCGGACCGCCGGGGCCGCCCCGTTCGTCAGTGCCTCCCGGCCGCCCGCCCGGGCCGCCCGCACCCGGGCCGTCGAACCAGCCGGTGCCGCCCGGCCCGCCGCGACCGGGCCGGCCGCGCTCCCCGCGGCCTCCGTGGCCTCCGCGGCCTCCGCGCCTGCTCACGCCGTCACCCCCAGGCAGTCGCGCAGCCGGATGAGCCCGTCGCGCATCCGTGTCTTCACGGTGCCCAGCGGGGCCCCCAGCAACTCTGCGACCTCGCGGTAGGTGAGGCCGCGGTAGTAGGCGAGCGTCACCGCGTGCCGCTGCAGCTCGGTCAGACCGCGCAGGCAGCGCCGCACCTGCTCGCGCTCCAGCCGCGCCTCGACCTGCTCGGTCACCTCGTCGAACGCCGGTGTGCGGTCCAGCAGCGCCGCCCGGTGCTCCCGGTCGGAACTGGCCTGCACCGACCGCACCCGGTCCACCGCGCGCCGGTGCGCGAGGGTCATCACCCAGGCCATGGCACTGCCCCGGTCCGGCCGGAAGCGGGCCGCGCCGCGCCAAATCTCCACCAGCACCTCCTGAGTGACCTCCTCGGACTGCGCGGGGTCGCGCAGCACACGGCGCACCAGACCGAGCACCGGTCCGGCCACCACGTCGTACACCGCCGCGAACGCCTCCTGATCGCCCCGCGCGACCCTGCCCAGCAGGGCCCCGAGATCGGGGCCGGGGGCGGAGACCTCGCCCATGAAGACGGCTTCTCTCACGCCGCGGCACCTCCGGCTCTCCGGCGCCGGGACCGGGGCGCCGGCGGGGCGCCGCTCCCGTGGCGGCCGGTGCGGGCTGACGTCATGTCGTCCTCCAGGAAGCAGGGGGCGGCCGGGGGAAGCACCGGCCGGTGTGCCGTCGTGACGCGTGCGGCGGGACGGGGGCGGGGACGGGGCCGGGTCACGGAAACCCGGCCCCGTCCGTCATTCGGAGCCGGACGCCGCGCGGATGGGCCGGGAAGCCGGAAGACCGCGGGACCAGGGCACCCGGCCGGGCGCCGCGGGCTGCGGCCCGTCCCCGGACCGGGTCCGGCGCGGCCGGGGCCCCGCGCCGCCTCCGGCAGCGGCCGGGCGCCGGCGGCCGCGGGCAGGAATCTGATGACCGGACAGCACATGCAGGACAGTACGGAGACGGAGGGGGATGTACTCGGTCGTCCGCCGGACCGGTCCGGCCGGGGTCCGGTCAGCGGCAGGCCCGCCGTCCGTCCGCCCCTCCGTTCCGGGCCGCCGCCCCGGCGGTCCCTGACGCCGTCCGGAGTTGCGCAGGATCCTCACCGAGCGGGTCCGGGCCGACATCGACGCCAACGTCGCCTACCACGAGGCATCCGGCCCCCCGGCGACGCCACGGCCGTCAAGCTGCTCATGCCGGCCCTGAACTGGCTCATCGTCGAGCAGCTCACCCTGCCGGACGTCTTTACGGAGGCGGAGCGCGAACACCTGGTGACGGCAGCGGTGGAGCGGATCGTGGCGGCGGAGTAAGCGGCCGGTGCGCGGGCAGCCCTCTCGGTGCGGCGCGCGGCGCCTTCGGCGGCCGTTCGGGTCGAAGGGGGGCCGGCGGGGCGGCCGCGGCGGTAGGACGCCCGGCCGGCGGGTACCGCGTGGGCGTGATCCTTTCTGTGGAGCTCCTTCCGGAATCATGGCTGCGCGATGCCGTCGAGCTGCTGGTCCGTCTGGTGGAGGCGGCCGGCGCGCTGGTCATCTTCACCGGCGCCGTCTGGTCCTTCGCCCGTTTCCTGACGGCCCTGGTGCGGGAGCGCGGCCGGTCGCGGGGGTTCAACCGGATCCGGCTGACCCTGGGCCGGTTCCTGGCGCTCGGCCTGGAGTTCCAGCTCGCCGGTGACGTGCTGCGCACGGCGGTGGCCCCCAGCTTCACCGAGATCGGGCAGCTCGCCGCGATCGCCGCCATCCGGACCGCGCTGAACTTCTTCCTCGCCCGGGAGATCGCCCACGAGCGCGCGGAGCTCGAACGCGGCGACGACCTGCCGGGCCCGCCCGGTGACCGGAAGAAGACCGGGCCGCGCTCCGCCGGGGAGCCGGGGCGGTGAGCTCCCTGCTGGAGACGGCCGCGCTGCTGGTCACCGCGGCCGGTCTGCTCTCCGCCCTCGCCGCCTGGGCGGGCACCCGCAGGCCGCGTCTCGCCCTGCAGGTGCTGCTGGACTTCCTCACCGCGGCCGGTCTGCTGCGGCTGTCCCACGATCTGTCCTGGAACGGCATCCTGGTGGTGGCCGCCGTGGTCGCGGTACGGAAGATCGCCATGGTCGGCATGGTCCCCTCCGCGCTGCCGCAGGCCCGGGACGGCGGCAGCGCGGGCCGGGGCCGGGCTACGCGGACCCGGTCAGCGCGGTGAACCCGCCCTGCCGGGCGAGGCGTTCGAGTTCGTCCAGGGCCGCGAGGGCCCGGGCCGCCGCGTCCGGGTCGCGTGCGGCGAGGCCGCTCGCGGCGAACTCGTCCTCGTCGAGGCGGAGCACGCGGCGGCCGTCGGCCGACCGCCACAGGTCGAGGTCGAGGTCGGCGACGACGAGGGTGCCGCCGTCCTCGTCCGTCACCCGCGCCGGCCGCGTCACGTCGCAGTACCAGCCCTTCAGGGTGCCGTCCGCCGCCCGGACCTCCTTGACGGCGTACCAGCGGTCGCGCCAGAAGTGCTCGGTGAAGACATCGCCCGTCTCGAACCGGACGAAGCCGAAGTCGCGGACGGCCGCACCCGCCCAGGGGGCCCGGACGACGACCCTCGTGCCGTCGTCCCCGACCACCGTCGCCGGATACCGCACGTCCGGCCGGGGCGACTTCACCAGCCGCACGGTCACCTCGGCTCCGGGTGCCAGCCGACCGCCGCCCGCGCCGTTCACCCCGCCCGTGCCGTTCACCCCGCCCGCGCCGTTCACCGCCTGCGCGCCGTCTCCGCCCCGCCGACCGTCGCTGTCTCCCGGGCCGTTCACGCGATTCCCGCCGTTCCGACCGCCGTGCCCGTGACGGTCTCCGTGGGGGAGACGGCCGCCGCCCCGGCGCCCGGCTCCTCGAACTGGGTGCGGTACAGCTCCTCGTAGCGGCCGCCCCGGGCCAGCAGCTCCTCGTGCGTGCCGCGTTCGGCGATCCGGCCGTCCTCGACGACGAGGATCTCGTCCGCCGCCCGCACCGTGGACAGCCGGTGCGCGATGACCACGGCCGTCCGCCCGGACAGCGCCTCGCCCAGGGCCTCCTGCACCGCCGCCTCGGAGGTGGAGTCCAGATGCGCGGTGGCCTCGTCCAGGACGACCACCCGCTGCCGGGCCAGCAGCAGCCGGGCGATGGTCAGCCGTTGGCGCTCGCCGCCGGAGAGCCGGTAGCCGCGTTCGCCGACGATGGTGTCGAGGCCGTCGGGGAGTTCGGCGACCAGTCCGTCGAGCCGGGCCCGGCGCAGCACCTCCCACAGCTCCTCCTCGCCGGCCTCCGGGCGGGCCAGCAGCAGGTTCGCCCGCACCGACTCGTGGAAGAGATGGCCGTCCTGGGTGACCAGGCCGACCGTCTGCCGCACCGACTCGGCCGTCAGATCGCGGACGTCCGTGCCGGAGAGCCGGACCGCCCCGCTGTCCACGTCGTACAGCCGCGGCAGCAGCTGCGCGATGGTCGACTTGCCGGCGCCCGAGGAGCCGACCAGCGCGACCATGCGGCCCGGTTCGACGCGGAACGACACCTCGTGCAGCACCTCCGTGCCGCCCCGGGTGTCGAGCACGGCGACCTCCTCCAGGGAGGCCAGGGACACCTTGTCCGCCGACGGATAGCCGAAGGACACCCGGTCGAACTCCACGGACACCGGGCCCTCCGGCACCCGCGCCGCGTCCGGCTTCTCCGCGATGAGCGGCTTCAAGTCCAGCACCTCGAAGACCCGCTCGAAGCTCACCATGGCGCTCATCACCTCGACCCGGGCCCCGGCCAGGGCGGTCAGCGGCGCGTAGAGCCGGGTGAGCAGCAGCGCCAGCGCGACGACGGCGCCCGGCTCCAGGCTGCCGCGCAGCGCGTAGAAGCCGCCGAGGCCGTAGACGAGGGCCAGGGCGAGGGCGGAGACCAGGGTGAGCGCGGTGATGAACACCGTCTGCGTCATGGCGGTGCGGACGCCGATGTCGCGCACCCGCCGGGCGCGGGCGGCGAATTCGTCCGATTCCTCGGCGGGCCGTCCGAAGAGCTTCACCAGCGTCGCGCCGGGCGCCGAGAAGCGCTCCGTCATCTGGGTGCTCATCTCGGAGTTGTAGCGCGCGGCCTCCCGCCGCAGCCGGGCCAGCCGGGTGCCCATCCGGCGCGCGGGCAGTACGAACACCGGCAGCAGGAGCAGCGCCAGCAGGGTGATCCGCCAGGAGAGGCTGACCATCACCACCAGCGTGAGCGCCAGGGTGACGAGATTGCCGACGACTCCGGAGAGGGTGTCGCTGAACGCCCGCTGCGCCCCGATGACGTCGTTGTTGAGCCGGCTGACGAGGGCCCCGGTGCGGGTCCGGGTGAAGAAGGCGACGGGCATCCGCTGCACATGGTCGAAGACGGCCGTGCGCAGATCGAGGATGAGCCCCTCGCCGATCCCGGCGGAGAGCCGGCGGGCCAGCAGGCCGAGCCCGGCCTCGGCCACCGCGATGCCGGCGATGAGCACCGCCAGCGAGGTGACGGTGCCCACGGCGGCGCTCTTCACGATGCCGTCGACGACGCGCCCGGCGAGGACGGGGGTGGCGACGGCGAGGGCCGCCGTGACGACGCTCAGCAGCAGGAACCAGCTCAGCCGGGTGCGGTGGGGGCGGGCGAAGGCGCCGATGCGGCGGAGGGTGTCGCGGGAGAAGGGCCGGCCGTCGTCCTTGCGGGTGGCGTTCGCGGCATGGTGGAGCGAGGTCCACGCGGTGACTTCCATGTCCATGACGGCAACCGTAGAAGCTCAAGTCGACGTGAGGTCAACGGCTTTTGCGGGCCGGCCCGCCGCCCGCGGCGCGGACGCGGTGACGCCGCGCCGCGGGCCGGGCGCGGGCCGGACAAGGGGATCAGACGAAGTCGGCCGTGGCCGGGTCGGCGCCCAGGCGCCGGGTGGAGTCCAGGGAGGCGAGGGCCGCCAGGTCGTCCGCGTCCAGATCGAAGCCGAAGACGTCGAAGTTCTCCTTGATCCGGGCCGGGTTCGCAGACTTGGGGATCACCACGTTGCCGAGCTGCAGATGCCAGCGGAGCACGATCTGCGCGGGCGTGCGGCCGTGCCGCTCGGCGAGCCGGGTGAGGACGGGCTCGTCGAGCAGGCCCTTGCCCTGCCCGAGCGGGGACCACGCCTCGGTGGCGATGCCGTGCTCGGCGTGGAAGGCGCGGGAGGCGGCCTGCTGGAACCAGGGGTGCAGTTCGATCTGGTTGACGGCGGGCACGACGGACGTCTCGTCCATCAGCCGGGTGAGGTGATCGGGGAGGAAGTTGGAGACGCCGATCGCCCGGGCGCGGCCGTCCTGAAGGATCTTCTCCAGGGCGCGGTACGTCTCGACGTAGCGGTCGCGCCGGGGCAGCGGCCAGTGGACCAGGTAGAGGTCCACGTAACTCAGGCCGAGCTTCGCGAGCGAGGTGTCGAAGGCGCGCAGCGTGGCGTCGTACCCGTGGTCGCTGTTCCAGACCTTCGTGGTGACGAAGATGTCCTCGCGGGGGAGGCCGGAGCGGGTGATGCCGGCGCCGGTGCCGGCCTCGTTGCCGTAGACGGCGGCGGTGTCGATGCTGCGGTAGCCCGCTTCGAGCGCGGTCGTCACGGCCGCCGCGGCCTCGTCGTCCGGGATCTGCCAGACGCCGAAGCCGAGTTGGGGCATGCGGACACCGTTGTTGAGGGCGATGGAGGGGACGTTGCTCACGGGCGGTCGGTCCTTCTGGTCGTCGTGGTTCGGTCGTCGTGGTCGGTCGCCGTGGGTCGGTCGCCGTGCGGTGACTCGGACGCCGCGGTGCCACGGCGGCTTCTGCCCCTGATCGGACGATCGATGACGGCCGCGCATTCCGCGTTCCGGTATCCGGTAAGGGTATTCCGCATGGCCCCCGTTCCCGGGGAAGGCCGGGCGCGGCGCCGACACAGCTCCCGGGCGGCGGCGGCCGCGACGGGCTCAGGTGCGGTACAGGGCCTCGACCTCGTCGGCGCACGCGGACTCGATGGCCTTGCGCTTGAGTTTCAGCGAGGGCGTGAGCAGCCCCTGCTCCTCGGTGAACTGCGCCGACAGGATGCGGAAGGTACGGATCGACTCGGCCTTCGACACCATGGTGTTGGCGGCCACGACCGCGCGGCGGATCTCGGTCTCCAGCTCCTTGTCGCGCACCAGTTCCGAGGCCGTGAGCCGCGGCTTGCCGCGCATCTTCAGCCAGTGCTCCACCGCCTCCGGGTCGAGGGTGACCAGCGCGGCGACATAGGGCCGGTCGTTGCCGACGACGATGCACTGGGCGACCAGCGGGTGCAGCCGCACGCGCTCCTCCAGCGGGCCCGGCGAGACGCTCTTCCCGCCGGAGGTCACCAGGATCTCCTTCTTCCGCCCGGTGATGGTGAGGTAGCCGTCCTCGTCGAGCGAGCCGAGGTCGCCGGTGGCCAGCCAGCCGTCGCGCAGGGTCTCGTGGGTCGCCTTGGGCTCGTTGAGGTAGCCGCTGAAGACGTTCCCGCCGTGGAGCCAGATCTCGCCGTCCTCCGCGATGTGCACGGAGGTGCCCGGGATCGGCGGGCCGACGGTTCCGTAGCGGGTGCGCTCCGGGGGGTTGGCGGTGGCGGCGGCCGTCGACTCGGTCAGCCCGTAGCCCTCGTAGACGGTGACGCCGGCCCCGGCGAAGAACAGCCCGAGCCGCCGTTCCATCGCCGAACCGCCGGACATGGCATGGCGGATGCGGCCGCCCATGGCCGCGCGCAGCTTGCCGTAGACGAGCTTGTCGAAGAGCTGGTGCTGCAGCCGCAGCCCGGGGCCGGGCCCGGAGCCGGCCCCGAAGGCCCGGTCCTCCAGCGCCTCGGCGTAGCGCACCGCCACGTCGACGGCCTTGTCGAAGGGGCCCACCCTGCCCTCGGCCTCCGCCTTGCGCCGGGCCGCGTGGAAGATCTTCTCGAAGACGTAGGGCACGGCGAGGATGAAGGTGGGCCGGAACACGGCCAGGTCCGGCAGGAGTTCGCTCGCCGCGAGGTTCGGCTGGTGGCCGAGTTTGACGCCGTGCCGGATGCCCGCGACCTCCACCATCCGGCCGAAGACATGGGAGATCGGCAGGAAGAGCAGGGTGGACGGCTCGTCGCCGGGCCGGGAGTGGAAGACCGGCTCCCAGCGGGTGACCATCGTGTCGGTCTCGAAGAGGAAGTTGGCGTGGGTGAGCACGCAGCCCTTGGGGCGGCCGGTGGTGCCGGAGGTGTAGATCACCGTGGCGGTGGAGTCCGGGGTGACGGCACGCCGGTGACGGTGCACCACGTCGTCCTCGATGTGCGCGCCGGCGGCGGTGAGCTGCCCGACGGCGTCGGCGTTGAGCTGCCACAGCCGGCCCATCCGCGGCAGCCGGTCGATCACCGAGCCGACCGTCATGGCGTGGTCCTCGTGCTCGACGAGGCAGGCCGCGACGTCCGCGTCGTGGAGGATCCACAGGACCTGCTCGGCGGAGGAGGTCGGGTAGATGGGGATGGGCTGGGCGCCGATGCTCCACAGGGCGAAGTCGAAGAGGGTCCACTCGTAGCGGGTCCGGGACATGATGGCGACACGGTCGCCGAAGCGTATGCCCTCGGCTATCAGCCCCTTGGCGAGCGCCAGCACCTCGTCGTGGAACTCCGCCGCGGTGACGTCCCGCCACACGCCGTCCGACTTGCGGCCCAGCACGACCTTGTCCGGTTCGCGGGCGGCACGGTCGTAGACGGCGTCGGCCAGGCCGCCGGCCTGGGGCGCCGTCGTGACAGCGGGGGTGGAGATGTCGCGCAACGCATCCCTCCTCGGAACTTCCTCGGCACTTCGCACAGCCCGGCGACGGTACCCGATGGATCCGGATCGGCGTGAGGTTCGCACCGCAACCGTAGGGTGCGGTAAATGTGCAGGTCAGGTGGGGGAATGGCGGAGCCGTGCGCTGACCTCGGCCGATTACTGACTCGGGGGTCAGTTGGCCTTTCACCGTCTTCACGCGATCCCCGCCGGTCCGTCACCGGCGCTTCACGGCGGATCTCTTCACGGCGGCCGCCTCTCGCGGGGCTCGCGGGGCGTCCGCCCAGGCCGGGCACGCCTCCGGCGCCGGCCCCGTCCCCGGTCCTGCTCCCGCCCCCGGTCTTCACACGGTGACGCGCTCCGCGCCCGCGTAGACGTTCATGGACGCGCCGCGGAGGAAGCCGACGAGGGTCAGCCCGGTCTCCTCGGCGAGGTCCACCGCGAGGGAGGACGGCGCGGAGACGGCGGCCAGCACGGGGATCCCGGCCATCACCGCCTTCTGCGCCAGCTCGAACGAGGCCCGCCCGGAGACCAGCAGTACGCACCGCGACAGCGGCAGCCGCCCGTCCTGCAGCGCCCGGCCCACCAGCTTGTCGACGGCGTTGTGCCGGCCGACGTCCTCCCGCAGGTCCAGCAGCTCGCCCTCGGGCGAGAACAGTCCGGCCGCGTGCAACCCGCCCGTCCGGTCGAACACCCGCTGGGCGGCGCGCAGCCGCTCCGGCAGCCCGGCCAGCACCGCGGGCGTGACGCGGACCGGCGGCTCGTCGGCGACCGGCCAGCGGGCCGTGGTCCGCACGGCGTCCAGGCTGGCCTTGCCGCAGATCCCGCAGGAGGAGGTCGTGTAGACGTTGCGCTCCAGCGTGATGGAGGGCACCGGCACCTCCGGGGCGAGCCGGACGTCCACCACGTTGTACGTGTTGCCGCCGCCGTCGGTGGCCCCGGCGCAGTAGGCGATGCCGGCCAGCTCCTCCGCCCGCCCCAGGACGCCCTCGCTGACCAGGAAGCCCGCCGCGAGCGCGAAGTCGTCACCGGGGGTGCGCATGGTGACGGCGAGCGGCTTGCCGCCCAGCCGGATCTCCAGGGGTTCCTCCGCGACGAGCGTGTCGGGACGCGCGCTCACCGCGCCGTCCCGAATCCGTACCACCCGCCGCCGCTCGGTGACCCGGCCCATGTGCTGTCTCCCGCCTGCGCGTCCGACCCGATGGCCACCGTATGCCCCGGAACGGCGGCGCCGCCCCCCGCCCCGTCCCGGCTCCGGATGCGGGGCCGGGACGCCTCTGCCTAGCCTGGAAAGGAACGGCAGGTTCCGGCCGGCGGCCCGCCGGCCCGGCGCCACCGCCGCCGCCGTACGCGGCCCAGGCCCGGGAGGCAGTCATGAGCCAGGCTCCACACACCCCGGCGAGCGCTCACGCGTCCGCCACCCGCAGCACCGCGGGGCCCGGCGGTACCGCGGTCTTCGCGGGAGCCGTCCTGCTGATCGCCGGCGTCCTCGGTGTCCTGCAGGGCATCGCCGCCATCGCCGAGGACGACGTCTTCGCCGAGATCGGCGACTACGTCTTCGAGGTCGATCTGACCGGCTGGGGCTGGCTCCACCTGGCGCTCGGCGTGCTGGTGGCGTTCACCGGCTACGGCGTCGTGCAGGGAGCGTCCTGGGCGCGCTACACCGCCATCATCCTGGTCTCGATCCATCTGGTCGCCAACTTCCTGTGGCTGCCGTACATCCCGGTCTGGGCGATCGTCCTCATCGGGATCGACCTGCTGGTCCTGTGGGCGCTGAGCACCTGGCGGCCCGAGAGCCCGCTCGCCCCCTGAGACCGCGGCGGGTCCGCCCGGGCCGTCCCCCCGCGCGGGGGGCGGCCCGCTCGTCGCGGACCGCCGGGGTCACATCTCCGGGACGACGACGGCCGCGGACGGCGCCGTGCCGGACGGGACGGCCTGTTCCGTCCAGATGACCTTGCCGTCCGCCGTGTAGCGGGTGCCCCACCGCCGCGCGAGCTGCGCGACGATCAGCAGGCCCCGGCCGCCCTCGTCCGTGGTCCGGGCGTGGCGCAGCCGGGGCGAGGTGCTGCTGGTGTCGGAGACCTCGCAGATCAGGGCGCGCTCCCGGATCAGACGCAGCGTGATCGGCCCGGTTCCGTGCCGGATGGCGTTGGTGACCAGCTCGCTGACGATGAGCTCCGTGGTGAACAGCAGATCGTCCATCTCCCACTCCGTCAGCTGCCGGGTGACGAAGGCGCGGGCCTCGGAGACGACGGCCGGGTCGCCGGGCAGTTCCTTGGAGGCGACCCGGGTCGAGTCCAGGACCCGGGTCCGGGCGAGGAGGAGGGCGGCGTCGTCGGAGGGCGGGCCGGCCAGCAGGGCCTCCATCACCTGGTCGCCCGTCTCCTCCAGTCCCGGCCGCGCGGCCGTGAGGACCCCGCTCAGCCGGGCCAGCCCGACCTCGATGTCCACGTCGTACGCCTGGAGGAGGCCGTTGGTGTAGAGGGCGATGAGGCTGCCCTCCTCCAGGGTGAAGTCGGCGGACTCGAACGGCAGGGCTCCCAGGCCCAGCGGCGGCCCGGCGGGCAGGTCCAGCACCTCGGCGGTGCCGTCGGGGCGGACGACCACGGGCGGTGGATGACCGGCCCGGGCCAGCGTGCACCGCCCGCCGACCGGGTCGTACACGGCGTAGAGGCAGGTGGAGCCGAGGAAGGTGGCGGCCACGCTCTCCTTCTCCGCGGCCGGCGGCTCCTCCGCGTAGCCGTCCGGGTCGGGCCCCATCAGATCGGTGACCAGGTCGTCCAGATGGGCGAGCAGCTCGTCCGGCGGGAGGTCCAGATTGGCGAGGGTGCGCACGGCCGTGCGGAGCCGCCCCATCGTGGTGGCGGCGTTGATGCCGTGGCCGACGACGTCCCCGACGGTCAGCGCGACCCGCGCTCCGGAGAGCGGGATCACGTCGAACCAGTCGCCGCCCACCCCGCTCGGCGCGTCGGCCGGGAGGTACCGGGACGCGACCTCCAGCGCGGAGCCCCCGGTCAGCCCGTGCGGCAGCAGGGAGCGCTGCATGGTCTGGGCCGCGGTCCGCTCGCGGGCGTAGCGGCGGGCGTTGTCGATGCTCACCGCGGTGCGGGAGACGAGTTCCTCGGCGAGCCGCACGTCGTCCTCCTCGAAGGCTCCGAGGCGCCGGGACCGGAGGAAGACGGCCGCGCCCAGGAAGACTCCGCGGGCCCGCAGGGGCACGACCATCATCGCGTGCAGCCCGGACGCGGCGGCGAAGGCCGCTAGTGCCGGATCGTCCGCCGGCCAGGCCCTGTCCTCGAGGCCGGGGCCCGACTCCACCAGGGTCCTGCCCCGGAGCAGGCAGCGGATCGCCGGGGAGTCGGGGGAAGGGCGGACGCTCTCGCCCGCGCCCGGTCCCGCTTCCCGGCCGCCGCCCACCGACTTCCGCCCCGCCCGCCGCAGGGCGGGGGTGCCGTCGACCGGTCCGGGAGCGGGCTCCTCCCCGCGCACCACCGACTCCAGCAGGTCGACGGCGACGAAGTCGGCGAGGGAGGGCACGGTGTCGTCGGCGAGTTCCTGCGCGGTCAGCGCCACGTCCAGGGTGCTGCCGATCCGGGCGCTGGCGTCGTTCAGCAGGGCCAGGCGCTGCTTGGCCTTCCAGCGGTCGGTGACGTCGATGACCATGTACCAGATCCCGACGCGCCGGCCGTGCCGGTCCTCCATGCCGAAGATGGAGACCGAGTACGCCCGCTCCTGGCGCGGATCGGTGAAGCCGGGGCCGCCGAATTCGTAGTCCAGCACCGGCTCGCCGCTCTCCAGCACGGCCCGCATGCGCTCCTCCAGCCCTTCCGCCTGCCGGCGGGGCAGGATGTCCGTCACCCGCCGTCCCAGCCGCTGTTCCAGCGGGGCCATGCGTTCCAGCACCCTGTTCACCCAGACGTACCGCAGATCGCTGTCGACCATGGCCATGCCGATCGGCGCCTGGCCGAGGGACGGCTCCAGCATCAGCTGGTTCACCCCGCCTCCCGGCAGCCGCCAGAAGGCGCGCTGCGGGGGGCGGCCGGCCCACCGGCCGAAGAGCAGCGCGGCGGCGGTGGCGGCCAGCACGCCCGGGACCATCTCGTAGACGCCGGTCTCCAGCGGACCGAGGAGCTGGTTGACGCGCCCCCAGAAGAGGACGACGCCCGCGCCCGTCACGATGCCGGCCATCGCCCCGGCCCACGTCATGCGCGGCCAGTACAGGGAGAGGAGGACGACGGGGCCGAAGGAGGCGCCGAAGCCCGCCCAGGCGTGGGCCACGATGTCCAGCACGCCGCCGCCCTCGAGCGCGATGACGCAGGCGGTCAGCGTCACCGCCACCACGGCGCCGCGGCCGACCCACACCAGCACCTTGTCCGGGGCGCTCCGGCTGAGGAAGGCGTGGTAGAAGTCCTCGGTCAGGGCGACGGAGGACACGAGCAGCTGGCTGTCCGCGGTCGACATGATCGCGGCCAGGACGGCGATCAGCATGATGCCCGCGATCCACGGGTTGAGCAGGGACTCCGTCAGGGCGATGAACACGGTCTCGGGGTTGGCGAGCGGCTCGTCGAGCAGGGCGATCCCGGCCAGGCCGGTGAGCGAGGCGCCGGTGAGCACGACGAGCACCCAGAGGGTGCCGATGCGCCGGGCCGCCGGGACGGCGCGGATGCTGCGGATGGCCATGAAGCGGGCGAGGATGTGCGGCTGGCCGAAGTAGCCGAGGCCCCAGGCGAGCAGGGAGACGATCGCGACGGCGCCGAGCGGGCTGCCGGCGGACCACTGGCCGCTGGAGTACTCGGCCCGGGAGCCCATCTCCAGGAGCGAGGCCGTCCGCAGGCTCAGCTCGTCGCCCAGCGTCCCGAACCCGCCCAGCATCGCGATGCCGGTCGCGGGCAGGACGACCAGGGCGAGGGCCATCAGCGTGCCCTGGACCACATGGGTCAGGCTCACGGCGAGGAAGCCGCCGAGGCACGAGTAGACGACGATCACCAGGGCGGTCAGCGTCACCCCGAGGCCGTAGGGAACGTCGAAGACCTGATCGAAGAGCAGCCCGCCGGCGACCAGTCCGCCGGCCACGTACAGGGTGAAGAACACGACGGTGACGGCGGCCGTGACGATCCGGAGCAGCCTGGTGCGGTCCTCGAACCGCTCCTCCAGATAGGCCGACAGGCTCACGGCGTTGCCGGCCCGCTCGGTGTAGGTGCGCAGCCGCGGGGCGACGAACAGCCAGTTGAGGTACGTTCCGGCTGCCAGCCCGATGGCGATCCAGGTGGCGCCGACGCCGGCCGCGTACACCGCGCCGGGGAGGGCCAGGAACAGCCAGCCGGACATGTCGCTGGCCCCGGCGGACAGGGCGGCGACCAGCGGGGGGAGCCGGCGGCCGCCGAGGGCGAAGTCGGCGAACGTGCGGATGCGGGGGTAGGACCGGAGCCCCACGGCGATCACGGCGACCAGATAGACCGCGAAGACGGTCACGACCGGTGCGCTCGGATCGAACATGTCCTCACCTGTGAGGCCTGGTGGACTTGGATGGTCCCCCGTGGGCGGGGCCGCGGCCCGCGGGGGCAACCAAGGGATGAGCGCAGATTAACCCATTTATGGTCTTGTGAGCCTTTTCCCATGTTGTGTGGATGTCCGGCGTGGGCCGGGCGTGGGTCCGGCCGCGCTCCGTCCGGCGGGCCGGGCCGGCCGGACGGCTGCGCCGCGCGGGTGACGGTGGGACGGGGAGTGGCGGGACGGGGGAGGCCGGGGGTGGCCGGGGGAGGTGCCGCCGCGGGGGAGTGTGACGGGGTGGGGCAGGGTGTGGCGG
>NZ_JOID01000044.1 GCF_000719865.1 Streptomyces albus subsp. albus | reverse complement strand
CACCCCCCCGGGCCACCCCGCGGCCCGGGGGGTTGGGTGGGTGGTGGTGGCCCGGGGGGTGTTTCCTCGCGTACGGCGGCTCGGTGTACGCCCCCTGCCAGGGGCTGTCCAGGGTGGTGGTATGCCGTCGGCCGGTGTGGTCTCCCGCGTTCCGTGGGCGCGGCCGGGGGGTGTTCGGCGTAGGTGCGCCGCGACGGGTGCGGGAGGGCCGGGTCCGGCCCTCCCGCGATCCGGCTCGGCCGCTTCTCGGGGCGGGTGGCGCGGTGCGGGGGATCGGCGGCGTTCGCCGGCATACCGCGCGGGCGCGATGAAGGACGGGGGTGGGGGAGAGGGGGACGGCATACGAGATAGGAGTCCGTCTCGTGGGCTCGGAGATGTGTATAAGAGACAGGGTGTGGAACGGCACGGGGGCGGGTGTGGAACGGCACGGGGGCGGGTGTGGAACCGCACGGGGGCGGGGGCTTCCCGCCGGGCGGGTGCGGGTTGGTTGTGGTGGTGTTCCCGGGGGTTGTCCGGGAGTGCCGCGGGGGAGTGCGCACGTTCGTCGTGTGGGGAATGCGGCGGCTGCGGCTGCGGCTGCGGCAATGTCCGTTTTCCGGAAAGGCCGTCACGCCGGGGGGAATGGCCACAGGCCGCCATGACCGCTGGTATGGCCGGCCTGTGGCGGTGCGGGCTTTTCCGGTGGATTCAAAGGGCCGGTGGGTGTGGGCCGGTGGCCGCGCGGAATACCACGGGTTTTCCGCGCGGCCACCGGGGGCTTGCCGGGATGTGGTGTCTGCCGGGTGTGGGGGTTTTGGGGCGTGCGGCCCATGTCCGGTCGGGGGCCGGGGGGTTGACAGGGCGGGGTGCCGGCTGGGCGGGGTGTGTCCGCCGTGTGGTGTGCGTCCGCGTCGACGGCTGTGCGCCCGCCCCCCTTCGAGTTGACGGGGCGTCATGTACGCGGCCGGCGGCGCATGGCGGCGCACGGCTCCGGCGCGGTTTCGTGCGCCTTGTGACCGGCCGGGCACGGCTGCGCTACTCGGACCAGCCGCCCGGGGGCCGACCCCGGGGGGCGGGAGCCCTGAACGCGTAGCGGAGAGGACCAAGGCCCATGGCTGCTTTAGGAGTTCACCGCCGTTGTCTGCCCAGCCGGATCCTGCCGGTGTGTCTGGCTCTGGCGGTGGGAGGTGCCCTCGCCGTCCTGCCGTTCCCCGGGGATGGTGCCGCGGCCGCGGGGGCGGGGGTGTGGGAGAAGGTCGCCCGGTGTGAGAGCGGGGGCGACTGGCACATCAACACCGGTAACGGCTACTACGGGGGGCTGCAGTTCTCGCAGAGTACCTGGGAGGCCTACGGCGGTACCGTCCACGCCCCGCGGGCGGATTTGGCCGGCCGGGCCCAGCAGATCCGGGTGGCCGAGGCGGTCCTGGCCGGCCAGGGGCCGGGGGCCTGGCCGGTGTGCTCGCGGCGTGCCGGCCTGACCCGCTCCGGCCACGGTGCCCGTTCCGGCCACGGTGCCCGTTCCGGCCACGGTGCCCGTTCCGGCCACGGTGCCCGTTCCGGCCACGGTGCCCGTTCCGGCCACGGTGCCCGGGCCGGCGGTGGTTCCGCGGGCGGGGCGGCGGCCGGGGAGCGCGGGGAAGCCGGTGCGGGCGCGAGCAGCCGCGGCGCAAGGACCGCGGCCGGCAAGCCGGGCCGGGGCGGCAAAGCGGGCGGGGGCGCCAGGCCGGGCGGATCCACCGCTGCTCCCCGCTCACGCCCCGCCTCACCCGGTTCGGGCGGCTCGCTCGCCTCACCCGGTTCGGGCGGCTCGCCCGCCTCACCTGGTTCGTCCGGCTCGCCTGCCTCACCTGGTTCGGGCGGCTCGCTCGCCTCACCCGGTTCGGGCGGCTCGCTCGCCTCACCCGGTTCGGGCGGCTCGCCTGCCTCACCTGGTTCGGGCGGCTCGCTCGCCTCGTCCGGCTCGTCCGGTTCGGGTGGTGGGTGGGGGGCTGCCTGCACCGTGGTCGCGGGGGACACCCTGTCGGCCATCGCGCGGCGGGTGGGCGCCGGCGGCTGGAAGCGGCTCTACGAGGCCAACCGCCGCGTCATCGGTCCCGACCCGGATCTGATCCTGCCCGGGCAGCGGCTGGTCCTGCCCGGCGCCCGGGCGGGGCGGCCGGCGGACGTCTCGCGGGGGGAGAAGGCCAGGGGGGTGCGGTCGGCGGCCCGGGGTGCCACCGCCCGTTCCGGCCCCGAGGCGGCCGCCCGTTCCGGCCCCGACGCGGATTCCCGTTCCCGTTCCCGTTCCCGTTCTGTGGCCCGGAAGCAGGGCAGCGGGGTGTGGAGGGCCCCTGTCGGCGCCCCGGTCAGCACACCGTACGGGGCACGGGGCCGGTGGTGGGCGAGTGGCCGCCACACCGGTGTCGACTACGCGGTCCCGGCCGGGACCCCGGTCCGTGCGGCGGCCGCGGGGACCGTGGTGTCCGCCGGCCACAGCGGCGCGTACGGCCGTCAGGTGGTCATCCGGCACGCGGGCGGCGTGTACACCCAGTACGCGCACCTCGCCGGCACGACGGTGCGCCGCGGCCGGCACGTCCGCGGGGGCGAGTTGATCGCCTTCTCCGGTTCCAGTGGCAACACCACGGGACCGCACCTGCACTTCGAGGTGCGCACCGGCCCCTCCTACGGCTCGGACACCGATCCGCTGCGCCGGCTGCGTTCCCGCGGAACGGGCTGACGGGCTGACGGGCACGGAATCTCCCGGGAGGCGGCCGCCCCGCGCGCTGCGGCCGTCTCCCGGGGCTCTTTCCGCGTGCTGGGGCCGTCAGCCTCCTTCCGGCCCGGGCCAGAGGTGTTCCCCCCTCCCCCGGACCCTTCGCCGGCCCGGGCGTGTCGCGGGGTGTTGGGCGAAGAGCCCTGTCTCACCCCCCGTCGGGGCCCCGGCCCGTACACCGTACGGGGCACGGGGTCGGTGGCGGGGGAGTGGCCGCCACCGTCCGGTGGTGACGGAGCGCAAGAGGTGAGCGGCGTTGCTTGCCGAGAGTGCGACCGCTGCTCTGACCTTGCTTGCCGAGAGTGTGACCGCTGCTCTGACCTTGAGTCCGAAAGGGACGGCAGCGCACCGAGGTCGCGGAGCGTGTCGCGCCGGACCTTGCGGGCAGACGCCGAGCCGATCAACCGGTACCGAGGAACGATCGCCACGGTGCGCGGACTTGAGGGTTCTCGTCGACGGCCTACCCATCACTATGGTTGCTGTCCGTCACCACCGGATGTGAGACAGAGCCGGGCGAAAGGGTGCGCGGGCCGGGGGTCCGGTGCCGTCGGTGTCGTGCGTCCCGCCCCGGTCCCGCGGGGTGCGCCGTCCCGTCCGGAGCGCCGGTGTGTTGTGTCCGGCGGGGAGGCAGGGGGCACACGGTGTTCACCACATCTCCAGGGGAGGCACCATGGCGGGTATCGCAGCGGCGGTTGTGTTCTTCATCGCGTTTGTCGTCAACGCGGCGGAACTCTCGGCGAACGACGTTTTCTCGTCCACGAACCTCATGCTCATCGGACTGGGTCTGCTGGCCCTGCACGTGGCGGGCATCGGGAACGGCCTGAGCCGGGGCGGCCGCAGACGCTGACGGCCCGGGACGCACCCGAAAAGCGGCACCGCGTCCGCGCCCGCCGCTTTTCGGCCGCGCTCCACACGCCCGGGAAGCGGCGCGCTCGGGAAGGCGGCGGAGAAGATCCCGGTGCCGGCGTCCTTGCTGCCGCGGGAGAGGGTCACCGAAGTCAGGTGTCCATCCTCGGCGAGGGGGAGGGAGACGGAAGCGCCGCCGCCCCCGTGGCGGAGCACCGTAGAGGGACCCGGGCGAGGGAGAAGCCCTTGGGCGTGAGGCAGCCGGTGCCGGTGCAGCCCGTCCAGCGGACCCGCTCGAAGTCCTGGAAGGGCCGGCCGGACAGGGTGTTGAGGCCGTCCCCGAAGCCGGCCCCGCCGCCGGTGGGGGTGTGGCGGGGGCGGGCGTCGTGGGCGTAGAGGGAGGCGTGGTGGTCGAAGTGCTCCTGGACGTCGACATCGTAGGGAGCCGGCCGCTGCCCGGTCAGCGCCGTGTTGGCCGCCGGATCGCTGTCGCCGGGGCCGAGCGGCAGCCCGGCGATGTTGTAGGTGAGGACGATGAAGGAGCCGCCGGCCGGGGCAGCCGGCCGGGGCCGGGCCGCCCGCCGCGGCGGGCCCGGGGGCGGCGAGGCCGGTCAGCGCGATCACACCGGCGGCAGGGGTTCCGAGCAGTCTGCGCATGAAGGGGAGACCCTCCCGGGGGGCTGGGGCCGGTACGCGACGCAAGGATCACCCTCCACGCCAACCCGGCCCGCCACGACAGGGGTTGACCCACCCGTCCGGCAGCGGGGACGGCCCTCGGCGCCCGGCCCTCGGCCCCCGGCTCCCGGCCCTCGGCCCCCGGCTCCCGGCTCCCGGCTCCCGGCCCTCGGCGCCCGGCTCCCGGCTCTCGGCCCTCGGCTCCCGGCTCCCGGCTCTCGGCTCCCGGCCGTTCGTCCGGCCCCGCCGGACCACTACTCGAAGCGCGCGGTGTCACCGGCCCCGCGGCGTACGATCTCGGCTTCGCCGTCGGAGAAGTCGATGACCGTGGTCGGCTCCGTACCGCAGTCGCCCGAGTCGACCACGGCGTCGACCACATGGTCGAGGCGTTCCTTGATCTCCCAGCCCTGCGTCAGCGGCTCGTCCTCGTCGGGCAGGAGGAGGGTGGTGGACAGCAGCGGCTCACCGAGCTCGGCGACCAGGGCCTGGGTGACGACGTGGTCGGGGATGCGGACCCCGACGGTCTTCTTCTTCGGGTGCAGCAGCAGGCGCGGCACCTCCTTCGTGGCGGGAAGGATGAAGGTGTAACTGCCGGGTGTCGCCGCCTTGATCGCGCGGAACACGTCGTTGTCGACGCGCACGAACTGGCTCAGCTGCGCGAAGTCCCGGCATACCAGGGTGAAGTGGTGACGGTCGTCGAGATTGCGGATCGACCGCATCCGGCCGATGGCCTCACGGTTGCCCAGCTGGCATCCCAGGGCGAAACAGGAATCGGTCGGGTAGGCGACGAGCGCGCCGGAGCGGATGCTGTCGGCCACCGTGCCGATGGTGCGCTGCTGGGGGTTGTCGGGATGCACATCGAAATACTTCGCCATCCGCCGACCCTACGTGATCGCCCGGCCTGCGCCCGGCCTGCGCCCGGGATTCGGGGAGGCAGGGAGCCGGGGAGGCAGGGAGTCGGGGACGGGAGGACGGGAGGCCGGGGAGTCGGCGGCCGCCGGCCCGACCCGGGAGAGAGACCGACCGTGCCGGTGGCACGGTCGCCGGGACCCGGGCGCGCGGTCACCGGGCACGCGGGCCCCGGCATCCCGCACTGGCTCATCACCGGCGCCCGCCGCCACCTCACCGGCGACCGCGACCTCACCGGCCCGCAGCGCGTACGCGTCGCCACCACCGCCTACGCCGAGACCGAGGACCACACCGGGCGCTGCACCCTCGACCCCGCCCACCGGGCCGAGCAGACCAGCCTCTGCACCGCCTACCGGGACTGGTACCGGCTCGAGGGGCCAACCCGGTCTCCTCCCGCGCCTTCGCCGCCCGCGTCCGGGACACTGCCGGTATCGCCACCCCCAAAGAGATGATCTTGTCCAACCAGCGCACGTACTACCCCGGGCATCGGCCTCAACGCCGAAGTGGCAGAGACCTCATGAGCGCCCTCATCGAACCCGAGCAGCTCGCCCGCGAAACCGAACTCGTGTGGCCGCAGGACCTCAGCACCCTCGACTACGTCCGCCAAAGCCTGGACCGCCTCCCCACCCGCCGCGGCAAGCCCGCCTACCACCGCGACGGCCGGCATGGCCGGCTACGCCCTCCTCGGCCCCGACGCCCGCTCCTCCCGCGCCTCGGGCACCTTCCTGCGCCGCGTCTCGCCGGCGTACCCGAAGCCGCAGCGACCGTCCTGCGGACGGCCCGTGAGCTGCTGTGCCAGTCGTACTACTGCTACGAGTTCTCCACCGTGGCGGTCAGGCACTCCCTGATCGCGGTGGATCGTGCTGCACGACCGGATCCCGGACGCGGGCAAGAAGCCGCTGCACCAGCTCATCAACCAAGGCGCCGCCGACGGGATCCTGACGGCACGGCAGGCGGAGTACCTCGACTATGGCCGGCAGATTCGCGACGGCATGGCGCACGGCCAGACCACGCACGCGGTGATGCCGCCGGCCGTGGCGATCCCGATGGTGACGACCTCGTTCACGATCGTCTCCGAACTCTGCGCCGCACCTGCCTGACGATCACGGCTCGGTAACAGCACTCAGTGGAGTGTCACACCAGGGCCCACGGAGAGGAGGGCCGGGGCACGAGCTCGTCGGCACGTGCCGGGGCGACCGTAGCCACCTCGTGAGAACGTCCAGCGCAACGAGGCGAGAATCAGCACCCAGCGAGGAGGTCCAGGCCGAGTGATGTGCATTGGTGCCGCATGGTTTTGCCTTCGCGCCGCGTGGTGATCAGGTGGGCGCCGCGCAGGGCCTTGGCGTGTTCGGAGGCTGTGGAGTTGGCGAGGCTCAGCTCTACGGCGAGGTCGGTGGTGGTGCGTTCGGTAGTGAGTAACTGCAGGATCGCAGCGCGGGTCGTGCCGAGCAGGGTGGCGAGGGGGGCAGTGCTGTTCGGGGCCTCAAGCAGGGGCAGCGGGGTCACGCTCGGGTAAATGAGGAGGCCGGCCTCTTCTGGTCGCGAGGCGAACAGTGGGTAGGAGGTCCACACCGGCGACGGCATCAGGACGAGGCTTCTCCCACCGAGAAAGCAGTCGGTCGCTTTGGGTCTGGGAATCTCCAGGGTGGTTCCGTTCCACCGGGAGCCGGGTGACAGGCCGGCCAGTGTCTCGCGGATGCCGTGCCGAGCCAGGAGTTGGGTACGCCAGGCGTACTCGGCGTCGTAGCCCGCCTGTATGCGGGGCCACACAGGGGTGAGCAGGGAGTCGCGGGCGGCGTGAATTGCGGTGACGAGGGTCTGCCAGGCCTCCCGGTCCTGGTCAGCCAGGTGCCGGGTCCAACTGGTGACGGGGCGGCCCGTGGACTCGAGCAGTAGGGCGAGTTGGGACCGGGCCTCCCGTGGTGAGGTGGAGCGGACCTGGTCGATGCCCTCGCTGAACCCTGGGGCAGGCGGGTCCAGGAACAGCGGTCCCCGTGCAGTGGGGGGCACCAGCTCCAGCAGGGGACGGGCGTTGTGCGGGAGGGCCCGTCGCACGGACTGCTGCCATCTGGCGAAGACGGGCGGCAGGTCGGTGCGCTGGAGCGCGGCAAGAGTCAGCCCGAGCTCCATCAGTGGTGCCGGTCTGCGGGCGACCGTCACCCGCAGGAGGTCTTCCGCAGTGAAGTGGACCCGCAGCATCTTTGCCCCCTGTCGGCTTCTCATCGCTGCCCCGTGACAAATGGTCACAGGCCCGTACTCCCGAAATGATTGTCAGCCGCACAGTCGGTCACCCATAGGGTCGAACAGGCCGAATGATCAGCGAGGCTCAAGCGGCCGCGCGGGCCCCGGGATGGCGTGGGGGCCCGCGCTGTCGTGCCAGGAAGGTTCGTTTCGGCTGGCACCGAAATGAGTGACTGGCACGCTCACGCCCATGATGATGATCTGAATCGAGCGGAGCTGAGAAGCCGGCTCATCTCTCGGCGCAATCCAACATGAGACGCAGGCCGGCATCTGCAGCTGCTAAAATGCGTCAAATTCCAGAGTTCCACCGTGCGCTCAGGGACTGCATGTGCCTGCACCAACAGGGCGAAAGGCGCTACCTTCAGGAGGGTGCGACATGAGAAATTCGCTCAAACTCAGTTCCAGTATGGGGGTCGCTGTCGCAATAGCTACCCTCAGCACGCTGGCAAATCCAGTATCGACAGCTTCGGCTTCCACACCCGACTCCGAGTCGGTACAGGCGTGGTCCTGCTCCAACGGCAGCCTCTGCGTGTACTCCAAGGCCAACGGCCGTGGCAAGAAGTGCCAGTGGAACGTGAAGGACCCGAACTGGGCCGGCGGGAACATTCGGTGTTCCTTCTCGATCCCCCGCTCCGTATGGAATCGAAAATCGTCGTCCAGCGTCAAGCTGTATGGTGTAACGAATTACCGCAGCAAAATATTCACGGTAGCCCCCGATGATCGGACGAACGTCAACGGAGGATCTGGTCGATTCGCTATCAGATCACACAAGTGGTGATGAAGGCGAGATATCGGACCGGACGCCCGGTGTCATTCTCCACGCTCCGGCCGCCGGAGCCGCCGATAGTGGCTTGTCGCCGATGCCGCAATCAGCGCTCGGAAGCTGTTGTCGTTCCGATCCGACGGGTGTGCGTCGAACGGGAGTCTCGATCGGGTGACCGCAGGACGTCGGCGGGCATGAAGGCAGGGCCTCTTGGCAGCTCGGGGTTGTCAATCCAACCGAGATCCAGGAGGCCCTGCTGCCGCAGTTCTCCGTGCGCGCGACGGTGGGGAGCCTGCTGTGACCGCACAACTCGCCCCCGGTACCCACCGGTGCCAGGCGATCCCGGAGGCGGCCGTCCGTGCGGCCGCCTCCGGCGCGCAGTGGGTCGACACCGCCCCCAACCACGCCACCGGCCGCGCACAGATCCTGCTGGCCCCGGCCCCGGCCGCCCACCCGTTGCTGAACGTCTCCACCAGAACGGGGTACTTCACCGCGGCCACCGGCACCTACACCGTGAACGACGGTGTCCTCAACCAGGACCAGGCCGCCGCCGGGCACAGCCTCGCCCCCGACTACGTGCGCCGGCAGACCGGCCGCAACCGCGAGCAGCTCGGGCGCGACCGCCTGGACCTGGTCCTGCTGCACAACCCCGAGCGCGCCCACCCCGGCGACCGCCCCGCCCTGCACCGCGCGATCCGGGACGCCTTCACCGTCCTGGAGCAAGAGGTCGCGGCTGGGCATGTGGCAGGGTACGGCGTTGCCGCATGGGCGGGCCTGGAGGAGGAGGCGTTCACGGTGGGGGACTGCTCGTCCCGGCCGCCGAAGCCGCCGACGGGCAGCACCACCTGGCCGCCGTCCAGCTGCCGGTCAGCCTGGTGATGATGACGCCGATCGCGCAGGCCCTCCACGGCCGGGGCCCGCTCCCGGCCCCCGCCGGCGCGGGCCTGCGGGTGACGGCGTCGGCCCCGCTGCACGGCGGGGACCTCCGGCATGGTCGACCAGGAGTTCGCCGACCTCATCCGGCCGGGCCCGACCCCCGCACAGGCGTGCGTCCTCGCCGTCGCGTCATGCCCAGGAGTGACACACGTCCTTCTCGCCGCCTCCGGTGCGCCACACTGGAAGGAGGCGGCCGACGCCGTCACCCAACCCTCCCTGAACGGCGCGAAGTTGCGGGAGATCACCGGTGCACTCGCCTCCTCCTGACCCGGACACCGAACAGCGCACGGCGCAGACGCCGGTGATCCCGTTCTCCGCCCGCCAGCGCTGCAGGGCCTGGTAGCCCTGCAGCCACACCAGCGACTCCGGCCGGTGGACCCGGGTCCGCAGGAACGCTGCGATGGTCGCCGCGTCCCGGGGCGTGGAGAAGTGGAGCAGGGCCGACTCGGCAGCGGCGTCGGCGTCGTCCTGCTCTTGCTCCTTGCCCTCGCTCTCTCCGCCGGCCCCGACGATCCGCCCGTCCTCATCGCGATGGACATCGACCTTGCGCTTGCCGCTGGTGAGTGCGCGGGAGGCGAGCTGCTCGACCGGGCGCTCATCGTGGCTGCGCAGGCCCTTCATCTAGAGGCGAGGAGATGGTGAGTGACGTTTGTTCTGGATGCCGGAAATCATGCCTGACGGGGGTGTTGGGCAGGAAGATCCCATCGCCTGATCGGTTTAAGGATTACGGCCCGAGAGGCGAATCAGGTGTCTGTTGTTCGTGGTCGCGGGTACAGCTTGACTGTGTCCGGAGGGAATAGCTCAAGGCCGGTGACGTTGTTCGCGTAACTGATGGATATCTGGAGTCTCTTGATCCGGCTCAAGGGGGCGATGTCGATGGTGTCGGACTGCGCTGCTCGGCAGTTGATGAAGAAGCGTTCGAGGTTGGGGAAGAGTTCCGGCACCAGGTCTAGTTGTGGGTCGGACTCCGGAAGGAGTCGGAGATAGGTAACGCTGAGCATGGGAACAGCGTGATTAAGGTCGTACTCCGATATGCATAGTTCTTCCAGATGGGTGAGTGTCGCGATTTCTTGCCACTCTCCGTTTTCAGGGGCAGTATTGATCACCAGGTCTTGCAGTTGCTGCCACTTGGAGATGCCAGCCAGACGTGTGCCAATCCAGCCGCCCAGGTGCAGCGAGGTGAGGCTCTCCGGTGCTGGCAGACCCACCAGGCTCTCCCAGGGCAGGCGGGTGTAGAGAGAAAGATCCGTGAGGTCGGGCAGAGAGTTCAGTGCGTTGAAGGAGAAGTCGGTCGGCAAGTGCATAAGGCTCAAGTCTGACAGCGGGAGCCCTGCAAGGTCTTCAATGTGCGTGAGCTCGGTGCAGTCTGAGAGGGCAAGTTCTTTCAGAGCGCAGAGTTTGCGGATGAATTTCAATCCTGTGAGCCGTTGGCCCTCGTAGATCCGCAGTGCTTGGGTGTGCCCGGCTGAGAGGTGCTCGATTATTTCGTCCGCCGTGAAGGCTTTCCGATAGGTGATGCTGGTGATGGGTTTCAGAAGCCGAAGTGCTTCGCGTTGATCACGGGTGTGTACCGTCAGAGTGAGACGGTTCCGGTCATGGAAGGAGAGCAGGATGTTGCGGACGTATTCGTCAGCGCTGAAGTGTTCCCAGCCCTCGACTAGGTCGTAGGGTGCCGAGTCGGGAGGCAGCGACTGCGCGAAGCGGCGGAGGAAGGCGTATGCATGGTCGCCGCCGATGGCAGCAGCAGTCTTGACCACGGGGCCCACTTCATCAGCTTCCAGGCCTTCCGGCCCCGGTAGCAGATCCAGGATGCCCGGCCCGAGTGCGGCAAGTTCCTCCGCCTCTTCCCGGGAACGGGGAGGCATCAGGACACGTGCACGCTGTTCGACCAGGCGGCGAGTGGCGGGCTCGATTTCGGTGGCGTACTGCAGGCTGGCGGCCGCCAGGAGGTGGAGTCTGCTCCTGTGTTCGCCCTCGGTATCACCGCGTTCGACGAGGCGGCGGAGTAGATCAGCGCTCTCGGTTGGGCGGGCGTGGGCGACGGCCATGCGTACGACGTCTTCCCACTGGTCGTCGTGTGCATTGTTGACCAGTAGGGGGAAGTCGTGGGCTTCGATGGCGGCTTTGGCCCCGAGGTAGTCCTGGAAAGTGCGGTGGACGAAGTCGATGGTGTCCATGGTGGGCTGGCGCAGGAGCCCGCTGCGGCCGACCAGGTGCGTCAGGATCCGGGCGGCTGTGCCTTGCTCGGCCACGGCCTGCATGGCCGGCAGCGCGTCGTCGACCAGGGCCGTCGCGGTGGCCCGTTCCATCTCCGTCTGGCGGTTGCGGATGAGCCAGTAGGCCAGACGCTGCAGTAGCTGGACACTTTGGTGTTCGGTGAGCTGAATGCCTTCCGGGACATCGATGCTGCGCTCGAGGTCGCGCCGCACGAGCAGCATCGACAGTGCTGCCTCATACAACTCCATACGGCTGTGAGGCAGATGGCCGCGGCGGTCCCGGTGCAGCGCGCAGATGAGCGCGCACATCAGGGGCGTGCTGGACAACTGCGCCAGGTCACGCTGAGCACGCACAGTGACCTGGAGCGCTGCTTCGAGATCATCCAGCTGTGACCGTTCGGCGTCGGTCGCTGCACTGTGCCGGGCGGCGGTATGCCACCGGCCGACGAAGACTCCGATGTCAGCGGCACTCATGGGCCGCACCGACAGTTCGGTGAAGCGTGATGAGGCCAGCCAGCCTTCTGGTACAGCGGACGGGCGCGTGGTGACCACGAAGCGTGCGTCCCCGTAGGTCGCCAGGAGCCGCTCGAGCCAGTCCCGGGTGGCGCCTCGGTGCTCTTGAGGAACCTCGTCGATGCCGTCGACCAGGACGAGTGCGCCGCCTCTGGCGAGTACGTCATCGGCCCAGCCTTCAGGCTGTGAGGCGGCCAGGGGGGTGCTGACCGCAGACAGGAAGTCGTGCGGCTCCGGAAGGGGGCCACGCCTCACCAGCGTCCGCAGCGGCAGGATGAACGGAATGAGCCCCCGCCAGTCCGCAAGTTCCTCCGGCAGTTCATCGCGCGCCGTGGCGACAGCCAGCCACTGCAGCAGTGTTGTCTTTCCGCTGCCGGCGAGCCCTCGCAGGAGAACGCGTCGACAGTTGGCCAATGCGTGCTCGGCACGCTTCACCACGACGGATGGCCGGTTCGATTCCTCGCCGCCTGCAGGCCAGTCTTCCGGCCGCTCTGCCAGTTCCAAGCTCAAGTACGCCGCGTCCAGCGGCCAGCGCGCACGCTCCGGCCGGCTCAGGTCCAGCCCTACGACGGTCAGCTGGGAATGCCGTTCCGTCACGTAGCTGAGGTACCGCTCTGCGAAAGAAGGCTGCACTCTGGGCCGCGCCGACCTGCGGGTAACTTTCCTTGGCAAGCCCTGGCGCACCTGCGGTACGCGGGCGGCGGCGTGGCGTAAGGCCAGCAATGGTTCCACATCCGTGCCCAGCGCCTTTGCCAGGGCCACCAGCGTGGTCTCGGAGGGCACCACTTGGCCGTTCAGCGCCTGGCTGACCGTGGTCCGCCCCAGCCCGGTCCGCTGCTGCAACCCACCCATCTGCAGACCCCGCTGCGCCCTGAGGGTGCGCAGCCGTAGCGCGAGTTCCGCCAGCGGATCCTCGTCCACGTCCCCCATGTCCTGCTTCTCCGTCTCCCAGTCGACCGTCTTCGTTCATCTTTGTTCGCCCTGAACCCCGGTGAACACCAAAACCGCGAAATTCGCCGAAGTCCCCGTCGTCGGTTCTCCTGGGAAGAAGGCATGAACACCTCATCCATCCACCTGATTCTCCTGGCCCTGCTTCTGGCCGTCGTCGGTCTCTTCTGCACGCTCGTAGGAGCAGCGGCCGGTCTGCTCGCCCGTATCGACGGAGCCACCTACGCCACCGCTCTGCTGCGCGGTGCCGTGGCCTTCGCGGGAAGCGCCACCGTGTCCCTGGCGCTGCTGACCTTCGTCCTCGCGGTGCTGTGAACCGAGGATGCTTTGTCCCGCTCCTGTAGGCGAGAGCATGGCGCCCGCCCGTGGCGGGCGCTGTTACTCCTCGGCGCTGGGGCCCGGCCGGGCTTATCTCGGGGAGTGTCATGGATGAGGGATGTTTGTGCTGGTTGTCGCCTGCGGGCATGGTGTCGGCCGAAGCGCGGTATGCCCCGCTGCGGGTGGTGGTTGTGTTTGCCACGTGGATGCCGACTTGGTGGTGGAGCGTGCTGTTTCTCCGGTGACCGGTGCGGTGGGTGGTGGTCGACGCCCGTTCGTTCGACCTGCCGTCCAGGATCAGTGTTTGTGATCAGGAGCGGATGTTCTGGTCTGGGTTGATCAGTTTGCTGTGTGGCTATGGTCAGACGGTGCTGGTGCCTCAGGAGCCGTGGCGAGCGTGGGTGCTGGTCCTGGGCTGGGGGTCTGATCTGCAGGTTTGCCAGGTAAGGGCCGTGGTGATCAGGTCGTGTCGTCTGCATTGCGCGCTGTGCATTTCCGGTGATCGTTGGTATGCGGCGGTGCTTGGGCGACCCGCCCGCTTTTGGGGCCGGGACATGGCCGGCGGGTTCGGGGCTGGGGCCCGCCGGTATTCCGGTTCCGCCGGGGGGATGGGGCTCGTCTTGTGACCTGGCAGGGCAGCGGTTCACTGTGCCACGTCCGCGCGGCGTGGGCCCGGCGCACGTACGGCGGGCAGGCGACGGTAGTGGTTCAGCCCAGCGGCTACCTGCTCGGGCTCGATGTCTACGGCGGCGACGAGGGTGGCCAAGAGCTGTGTGCGGGAGGTGCGTTCACTGGCTGCCGCGGCATGTGCCGGGCCGCGCAGTCGGGTCTCGGCGAGATACCCGGTGGAGGACGGAGAGGGGCTCTCGCGGTCGGCGACGGTAGACGCTGTTACGAAATGTTTCTCTTGTCCTGCTGGCGAGCCTTTCTGTTTCTCCAGTCTCTGAGCTGCGGAAACGTGGTCTCGATACCGAATCCGGCCTTGCGGGGGCTGTACGTGGGTATGCTCGCCTTGGTGGTGGCACACATGTGCCTGCACCAGACGGCCCCGCCCTCTCCGGCGGGGTTTTTTCATGCCTCATGCCGATGGCCCCGACGCGAAGACGCGTCGGGCCATCGGCGTTTTCGGTCTCGAAGGAGCGAAGCTGATGTCTGACGTCCCGTGGGCGGTTGTGGCGGTAGTGGGGTTGCCGGCCCTGGTCTGTCTCGCCGCGCTTGCCGCCCACGCCGTTCCGGCTGCGTTGGCTATCCGCCGTGCGCGGCTCGAAGATCTGCCGGTCATGCTGGACAGCAGCGGGCGGACGCTTCTGGGGCTCTTCAAGTCGCTGCGAGTGGGAGTCCGGCAGGCTGGCCTCAGTGCGGGACCGGGGCCAAGCCCGCAGGGGCCGGTGGCCGATCCCGCGCTCTCCGGCGGTGCGACGTCGCCGGACAGTACGGCAGCTGGGGAGCCGGGCGGGGGAGGAGCGCAGTGAGGCGAGAACAGTACTGGCCGGACAAGGATCCCGTCAGCCGCCGGATCGGCGATGACGTCCTCGGGCGGGCCCTGCGCAAGGTGTTGCGGGACTCCGAACGGCGGCTCCTGCTCGACTACCTGCACGGGGCTCCACTCGTTCAGATGGCCCGCCAGTTCGGTTGGACGGTAGAGGGCTTGCAAGAGCTCATCAGGAGCCTGCTGATCAGACTGCCGGACTCGGAATTCGGTCCCCAACTGCGTGAGGAGCTGATGAGCCGGACGGGTCCGCAGCACTCGGCCCTGGTCCGGGAGGGCGTCAAAGAGGTACCTGTCCATCGGTGCCAGCGTGTCGGCTGTACTGCGCCGCCCTTCGTGCAAAAGGCCCGCGGGCGTACGCGCAAGTACTGCAGCGACACGTGCAAGCAGGCTGCCTACCGCAGTGCGCGGGCTGAGCAGCCCGCCAAGCGCGCAGCGGCTCCCACAGCGCTGTCCAGCCCATGGCTCCAGCCACTTCGGAGAGCCGAGCTGAGGGAGACGCCAGTTTGACCACTCCGGAGGCTCGCCCTGCACGAGCGTCATCCGTGGACCCCTACCCGGGCCGGTGCCGGGGTGTGCCGGTCGCGTGCCGGGATGCCGGTGCCCTCCGGCTGCGGCCATGCGGGCGACAGGCCATCCGTAGCGCGGGCATGCACAGCCGGCGTCGGATGCCTGAGCGATGAGCACGGAATGGTGACGCAGTCGTGGAGTCCGCCTGAACCCCCTGTGTCGTGGCCGCTTTCTATGGCAGGACATGGCCCGTGACCAGGCAGATGTCACAACTGCCGTGCAAAGCAGCACTGTTGGGGTGCGCGGGGTGCGCGAGCCCGGGCTGGAGGCCCGGGCGGGAAGGGAAAGGTGCGGCATGGAGCCTGTGATCATCGCAGCGGTGGTGACCGTGACCGTCAGCGTCGTCAATGCCATAGTGAAGATCGCTCAGCGGCGGTTGACCGTCTCTGTGGAGAGAGTGCGGATCAGCGAAGCAGCGCAGACCGAGAGGGTACGTTTCCTCACGGGGCGGGCCGCCATACTCGCCCCCCACTGCGATGGACGCGAGTCGGAGCCAGCCGGCGGGAGCTGGGGTGGTGACCGTGGAAGACGCCGTTGACGTTCGCCTTGCTGGGCCTTTGGAGAAGGCCGTCACCCCGTTACCGGGCATCGAGCTCGCCGGGGCCCTGCATGACGAGCAGTATCCGCGCCTGGTCCGCTTCCTGCTTCTGCACGGTGCGTCATGGACGGAGGCTCAGGACGCCGCGCAGGACGCTTTCATTCAGATGTGTGCTCCGGGCGTCACGATCACCTACCCCCGCGCATGGCTGCGTACGGTGGCCTGGAGGTCCTGGGTAAGCCAGCAAGTGAAACTTGAAGAGACCTGCGCGGAACTGCCCGAGCCGCAGCCGAGCCTGCGCTGGCAAACCCCGGCCCACGCCGCCGAGCTGGGGGAGGAAGAACGCCAGGTGATCTCCTTACTGCTCCAACTGCCGGCCAAACAGCGCGCGGCGATGGCCTGGCATCTGGACGGCTTCACCACAGAGGAAAGCGCACGCGCGATGGGGACCACACAGGTAGCCGTGCGCCAGAACCTTGCCCGTGCGAGAGCCGCGCTGAAGCAAGGCCTACGGCTGGAAGGCCGGTTCACCCACGAAAGGAGGAAGGCGTGATGGGCAGCGATCCCCGCGCAGCGGAAGGGAACATGGACCACGACGACATCGAAGCCCTGCTGACAACCGTCCACAGGAAACTGGGCGTCGCCGTAGCCGACCGCCTCAACGCCCATGGCGGGCCGCCTGAGCTGCTCACCCCAGACCTTGCGTTGGACCGCCTCCTTGCAGCGACCCACCGCTGCACGGGGAGCGCTGTCAGCCACCGTCTGTCCCGTGACACCAGCGCTGCTCAGGCGCAACGCCATTCCGCGCTCCAGGCGCGGTTGGCGGCGCGAGGGCCACTGGCCCGCCGCCCGGCGGCGATCCGCGTGAAATACCGCGAAGAGACCCTACGCCTGGTACACAACTACTGGCCTTTTGACCTTTCCCAGGCCATGCGTACCGCTGTCCGCATTGTCCAGGACCTATACGGCCTCCTGGGCGACAGCACACAACCGCTGGGCCGTGCCGAGGCCGCGGTGCAACAGCTTCGGGAGCACCTTGAGGGAATGTCCCGGCTGCCCGAACCTCACCGGCCCCAGGCCGCGCTGACCGGTCTGGGCTACCTCGAGGCCGTGGAGTTCGCCCTCGCCGACCCGGCCGAGCGTCTCGCCAACGAACTTCACGGCATCCGAGAATTTCTCGATCAAGAACTGGCTCCCCCGGTCACCGGCCTCGAAAGGATCGGACGCGCCTATCTGTTCGGTGTCGACGCGGTCGCCCAAGACCTCATCGACGATCTGACCCACGGCTGTGAGGAGGCCGATGCTTTGGCCCGAGTTGCCGCGGAAGTCGAACAGGCCAGCAACGACTTCGTCGGAGCAGATCTCACCAACGCCAAACTTGACGGCGTCCTTCTCGAAGGAATCCTGTGGGACCACACGACCTTGTGGCCGACACAGTGGGAGTCCCGTGTGCGCCGTGCCTCACTGCCGTCTGACGAAGAGGAAGGAGTCCTGGTGATCGCGGCCGAGGGGTCCGAGTCCGTGGTTCATGCCGAAGTGTAAAGAGGTCAGCCTGTGCCCACCTGCCGGGAGGCGGGCGGTCCCAGTAGCCCAGCGCGAAACCTCTGCCCAGGCCATGACCACAGGTTCACCGCAGCCGGTTTCACAAGCCCACAAGGTCGTGGTGACCCGTTCGGTCAAGACATCGTCCGCCGCTTCAAGGTACGGGCACCGTGAGGTGGCCAGTCGCTCATCGACCCTGCCTTCTGTTGGTTTCCGAGCCGCGGGCGGGGACTGTAAGACGTTCGGTGTAACTCCTGATCAAGGAAGATGCATCGATGACCAGTGAGAACGTGACCGAGACCCAGTCCGTCGAGACGCCCGAGCCGCAGCCGTCCAGGGCGGTGGACGACCAGCTCATCGACGAACTGGTGGGCCGGGCCCAGGCCGAGGGCCTGCAGCTAACGGGCGAGGGCGGTCTGCTGCAGCAGCTGACCAAGCGCCTGCTGGAGTCGGCACTCGAGGGCGAGATCACCGACCACCTCGGCTACGACAAGCACGATCCGGCCGGCAAGAACGGAGGCAACTCCCGCAACGGCACCCGCGGCAAGACCGTACTCACCGACGTCGGACCGGTGGAGATATCCGTGCCCCGCGGCCGCGGCAGCACCTTCGAGCCGAAGATCGTGCGCAAGCGGCGGAAGCGCCTGTCCGGCGTCGACGAGATGGTGATCTCCCTGTCCGCGAAGGGCCTGACCACCGGCGAGGTCCAGGCCCACCTCGCCGAGGTCTACGGGGCCGAGGTCTCCAAGCAGACCATCTCCACCATCACCGACAAGGTCCTCGACGGCATGGCGGAGTGGCAGAACCGGCCCCTCGACGCTGTCTACCCGGTCGTCTTCATCGACGAATCCACGTGAAGATCCGCGACGGCGCCGTGGCCAACCGGCCGATCTACATGGCCCTGGCCGTCACAGCGGAAGGCCGACGGGACATCCTGGGCCTGTGGGCAGGCGACGGCAGCGAGGGCGCCAAGCACTGGCTGCACATCCTCACCGAGATCAAGAACCGCGGTGTGAATGACGTCCTCATGCTCGTCTGTGACGGCCTCAAGGGCCTGCCCGACGCGGTCGAGACCGTCTGGCCCCGCACGATCGTGCAGACCTGCGTGGTCCACCTCCTGCGGAACTCCTTCCGCTATGCCGCCCGCCAGGACTGGGACAAAATCGCCCGCGTCCTCAAGCCCGTCTACACCGCACCGACCAAAGAGGCCGCACTCGAGCGGTTCGCCGAGTTCGCCGACGCCTGGGGCAGGAAGTACCCCGCGATCGTCCGGCTCTGGGAGCACGCGTGGGAAGAGTTCACCCCCTTCCTCCGCTTCGACACCGAGATCCGCCGCATCGTCTGCACCACCAACGCGATCGAGTCCGTGAACGCCAGGATCCGCCGGGCGGTCAAGGCCCGGGGGCACTTCCCGAACGAGACCGCCGCCCTGAAGTGCGTCTACATGGCCATCATGAGCCTGGATCCCACCGGCAAGGGCCAAGCCCGCTGGACCATGCGCTGGAAAACCGCCCTGAACGCATTCGACATCACCTTCGACGGCCGACTCTCCGCAGCCCGCCAGTAACCCCAACCACCTTGGTTACACCGCTCGTTTGACAGGCCCGTTCCCACCTGGTCGTGTGGTCGCTGTCTGGAACAGGCACCGGCCCCCTGGGGGGTTTGGTCTGTTTGGTGGGTGGAGCAGAGCTATGTAGCTGAGCGTGCGATCTCCCCAGCGCCCGGTGTGGAGCGGTGGGTGGTGGCCGAGGCACGGACCTACGCCCTGCATGCCGAGGCGTGTGCGTTTTAGCCGGATTGCGTAGCAAGGGCCGCTCGCCGAACACGGAACGGATCTACGCGGGCCGTCTCGCCCTCTATCTGAACTACTGCACGCAGCGCCGTATCGAGTGGTCGCGTCCGAGTTTCCTGGCGCTGTCCGGGCTGCAGCAGTGGCTGGTCAGCACACCGCTGCCGGCCCGCGGCCGCCGCTCCCCGACCACGGCTGCGCCCCGCTACCGTTCGCAGGGTACGGCGAACGCGGTGATGACGGCGGTCACGGACTTCCTGCGCTTCGGCGCGCTCCATGGCTGGGTCCCCGCGCAGACGGCCGGTCTTTTGCCGGAGCCGAAGTTCCTGCGGTTCTTGCCGGCCGGTTACGACGCAGGCGAGCGTGGCCAGTGGCGCAAGGTCCAGGTGTCGGCTTTCCGTTTCCAGGTCAGCGAGCCCGGCTACGAGGGCCTGTCCCCGCAGCAGATCCGCCGCATGATCGCGGATACGCCCCGGGCGCGGGACCGTTTTCTCATCGCGCTGCTCGCCGCGACCGGTCTACGGATCGGGGAGGCCCTGGGCTTGCGCCAGGAGGATCTGCACTTCCTGGCCTCGTCACGCTCCCTTGGCTGCCCGGTGGAGGGTCCTCATCTTCATGTGCGGCGCCGCACCGACAACCCGAACCGGACCCTGGCCAAGTCCAGACACTCCCGCTGTCTCCCCGTCACCCCCGACATCGTCGCCTTCTACACCGACTACCAGCACGAACGAACCCCGGTGGCCGCCGCGGCCGGGACAGACATGGTGTTCGTGAACCTCTTCCGGCCCCCGCTGGGCAGGGCCGTGACCTACCCGAACGCCAAGAACGTCTTCGATCGTCTGGCCCGCCGTGCCGGGCATCCGGCGCGGCCGCACATGCTGCGCCACTCCGCGGCCACCCACTGGCTGCGTGGGGGAGTGGACCGGGACGTGGTGCAAAAGCTGCTGGGTCATGCCTCACCGCTGTCCATGGACCGCTACCGCCACGTCGATGAGTCCGAGACCCGGGCGGCTGTCGACCGGGCCCAGGCATGGCGGGAGGGCCAGTGAGCACGGCCGGTGCGCCTGCCGTCGCACGTTCCGCACCGGCGAAGGCCGCGAAGACGTCGTGGGAGACGTGGCTGCGTGACCACATCGATCCCGCGTGGCGGCCGGGGGAGTGGGACAGCGCCAGATGGTTGTTCAGCGGAGACCTGGACAACCCGCGCACCTCGTCCTCCCGGTGCCGCACCCGCCGCTGCGAGATGATCGTGCGCGCTCAGGAGACGTTCTGTACCTACTGCTCGGACCAGAGCAGAAAGAGCGGTCTGCCGCGGGAAGAGTTCGCCGCCACTTTCACCCCTGCCCGTTCCAGATCCCTGCCGTTGACGGTCGTCGGTCCGTGCACGCTCACCCGGGACAGCGTGCGGTGCGTACGACCCCAGGTGGCGGGAGGCCTGTGCGCGGCTCACCACAACTCCCGCAAATACCACAAGGCGAGGGGCACGTTCGAACGCTGGCTCCGTGAGCGCGCTACCCCCTTCACCGACGTACCCGTCTGCACGGTCGACGACTGTGCCGGCGCATCCACGAACTCCCGCGGACTGTGCAACTATCACTGGCGTGCCTGGAGGGCAGACTGCCGCTCCAGCACCGCCCCCGTCCCTGCCGCCCAGTGGGCGCTGGGGCAGCCGCTGTATCTGCTGGCGCACCAGTTCCATCTCGCCCCGCTGCCCGAGCTGCTGCGCTGGGAAGTGCTGTACGCCGTGCAGCAGATGGACCACTGGGTACGTGCCCTGGAACCTCACTGGATCCGCGGCGTGATCAGCCACCTCACCACAGCCGAGACCCTTCTGGACGCCACCAACACGGCCCGGCTCACCAAGCCGCATCAGGCGGCCGTCCGCACGCTGGAGAACCTGCAGTCAGCCGTCCGCGCCGGATACAGCGAGTTCTCCGGGATCGCCCTCATCGACCAGGACGTCATCGATCTGCGCGTCCTCGGGCTGCGCCACAGCGCCTCCGGCAAGCGCCGGCAGCTGCCCGGCCGCGTCGATCTCCGCGCAGTGCGCCAGCCCTGGCTGCGCCAGGCGCTACGTCATTGGGTGACCACCGCCCGACCCACCACGGAAGACTTCAAGCGTACTTTCCACGCGACGACCATCGCCTCCACGGCACTCGCCCAGCGCGCCGACGCCGGTGACGATCCCGCCGCCCTGACGTTCGCCGATGCCACCTTGGCCGTCGACGCTTTCCGTGCCGCACGAAAACGAGACGGCACCCCCTACTCCTCCTCCTTCCGACGCAGCCTGCTGGGGGCCTTCTTCCAGCTCATCGCCTACGGCCGCCGCTGCGGCACCCTCGACGACCTGGTCGGCACCTTCACCCGCGTGCCCGTCGAGCACGTCATCTCCGTGGAGGAACCCAATGAGGACTTCATCGGCAAGGCCATCCCCGAACCCGTCATCCGGCAACTGGACGCCCACCTCGACACCCTGGGCACCGGAAACACCTACGGCTGCCGCGATATCGCTCCCGACGCCCGGCAACTGCTGTACCGCACGATGTACATCATCCTGCGAGACACCGGGCGCCGCCCGCTCGAGATCGTCTCCCTGGCCCGTGACTGCCTGGAGATCCACAACGGCCAGCCCACCCTGATCTGGGACAACCACAAGAGGAAACGCCACCGCAGGCGTCTGCCGATCACAACCTCCACCGCCGACGCCATCCGAACCTGGCAAGCCTGCCGCGACCAGCTGCATCTTCCCGCCAAGGGGGACCGATACCTCTTTCCCTCCCTCACCGCCCTGAGCGACGCCCCCTACATCTCCAGCACCTACCTCAGCGACGCCCTCAGGCTCTGGGCAGACGCCCTGCCCCCGCTCCACGCCGAGGGCATCGACTCAAGGGGACAACGCCTGCTCTTCGACCGGTCCCTGATCTACCCCTACGCCTTCCGCCACTCCTACGCCCAGCGCCACGCAGACGCCGGCACCCCCGTCGACGTGCTGCGCGAGCTGATGGACCACAAATCCATCGCCATGACCCAGCGCTACTACACCGTCTCCCTCAAACGGAAAAGCGACGCCGTGGCCAAACTCAGCACACGTCCTCGACCAGCACGGCCACCCCAGCCCCAGCTCGAGCACGGCCTACGAGATGCGCACCGTCGCCGTCCCCTACGGCGGCTGCACCGAGCCGTCGAACGTCAAAGCCGGCGGCCAGGCCTGCCCCATCCGCTTCCAATGCGCCGACTGCGGCTTCTACCGCCCCGACCCCTCCTACCTGCCCGCCATCGAGCACCACATCAACGAACTACGAGCAGACCGCGAAACCGCACTCGCCATGGGCGCAGCCGAGTTCGTCACCACCGCCCTCACCGCACAAATCACCGCCTACCAGCGCGTCATCGACCGCATGAACACACACCTGGTGTCCCTCCCCGCCTCCGGACGCGCCCAGATCGAAGAAGCCAGCACCGTGCTGCGCAAAGCACGAGCAGGCCACAACCACACACTCCTGCCCCTCACCACCACCCAGCCGAAAGACCCGCAATGAACCCCCGCGGTAACCCCGCCCCCCTCGCCGAAGCCAGACACCGTCACAGCCTCGACAAACGAGCCCGAGTCCTCACCGCCCTCGCCACACTCGAGAAACAGGGAAAGCCGCTCACCTTCGCCGCAGTCGCCCGCGCCGCCCACGTCTCCACCTGGCTCACCTACGCCCCCGGCGTACGCGAGCACATCGAGGCAGCCCAAACACGCCAAGCCCACAGCACCCCGCCACCTGCCACGGCAAGCCCGCCCTCCCACCTCAGCCTGCGCACCGAACTCGAAATTGCCCGGCAAGAAATCAAAGAACTCCGCGACGAACGCGACCGGCTCCAGGCAGCCCTGCGCCACCAACTCGGCCAGCAACTCGACGCCCTCCACGCCCCCGACACAGCAACCAGAGCAGACCAGCTGAACGCCCTGAACCAGGACCTCACTCGTCGGCTAGAGGAAGCCGCCTCGCAGAACGCCACGCTCCGCGCCCGCATCACCGCCCTCGAAGACGACCTGACTGCTGCCCGCACCAGCCTGCGCCGGATGATCCGCACCGAGAACACGGTCCGCTGAACGACACACCGTCCACGGCGGTCATGCCCACTCGATGCCGAGCTCACGTAGGGCGTCGAGTTGCTCGGGGGTGAGTTTGTCGCGGCGGGTTTTGGTGTTCGTTAGCCATACGCCGAGTTTGTGGTGGTGTTCCTGGCCGTCGATGACGACGCGCTCGACGTGACCGCGCGGTACTGCTTTTTGGACGCCTTCACGCTGAATCCACTGGGTGAGGGCGGCAAGTCCGCGCTGGAATGCCTGCTGCGCCTTGCTTGGGCCTTTCCCCGCCCGCCCGGCCGCCGGGGCGGGAGACGGTGCCTTGGCGGGCTGTACGCCGAGCTTGGACAACCGCTCCTGCTGCTCGCTGGAAAGCTGGGCCCACGTCCTCGCCTCCCGCATCCGTGTGAGCCATCTGCCCAGGTCGTCTCCGTCGACCATGACTCCGGGCCGGATCTCGGCGAGGACGCCGGGTCCGTCGGCGTCGACGAGGTCGGCGAGGTGGCGGTGGTGGCGTTGCCAGGCCAGGGGCCAGGGGCAGTTCCAGTCGGGGTCGATGGTGGAGAGCTGCTGTGCGCGTATGGCGGCCCGCTCGGGGTCTTTGCCGAGGCCGTCTTTGCGGCGCAGGTTCGCGACCAGCTGGCCGACGGCTACGGTTCCGCCGCCGGCGGGGTCGTCCCAGAGGGCGTCCTGGCGTGGTGCGAGGTGCCCGGTGGCCCGCCGGAAGGACCGGAGCGCGGCGAGTTTGTTCTCCCAGGCTTCCTCGCCGGGTTCCCAGACCATCCCGGCCTCGTCGAGGAGTTCTTTGCGGTGGGGGTCGAGTTCTCCGGCGCGCAGCGCCTTGCGCTGCTGGTGCACCCACCGCCCCAAGGGGAAGTCCTTCGTCACGCCGGCCTGGGCCTCGGTGTCGTAGGGGACGGCGTGCAGGCCGGTGATGTCGTTCTCCGCTCGCCAGCGCAGGAGGGCCTGGTAGCCCTCGAGCCAGACCAGGGACTGGGGGCGGATCACGCGGCAGCGGGTCAGGGCTGCGATGTCGGCGGCGTCGCGGGGGTGGGCGAAGTTGATCACGATGGAGGTGGCCCGGTCGACTTCCTGCTGCGCCTCGCTCGCCTCCTCATCGCCCCCGCCGTCGGCTCCCGCCGCGGGGGTGGGGCGGACGTGGAGGCGCCGGCGTTCGGTGCCGCGGGTCAGGGCGCGGGAAGCGAGCTGGTCGACCATGCGCTCCGAGTGCGAGCGCAGTGCTTGGAGGATGTCGACCAAGGGCTGGTAGCTGGCCGAGGCGACCATGTCCTTCGGGTCCTCCCCGGGCTGCAGGAAGATCGGGATGATGATCCGCGCCGTCTTCACCGTGCCGTCCGGATTCGGGCGCAGTGCCCGCCCGATGTTCTGGACGATGTCGACCTGTGAGCTGCGTGAGCCGACGATGCACACGGCCTCCACGCCGCGCAGTCCGGTGATGTCGACGCCGACCCCGAGGGCCCGTACCGAGGCGAGGAACGCCCGGTGTACGCGCCGGTTCTCGGCGTTGATGCCGTCTGCGAACCGGTGGATCACCTCGCGCCGGTGGGCGATGGGGTGGTCGCCGCACAGCCAGTCGGCCCAGACCCGGTCCGGGGGCACGTGGCGGCCGTCCTCGAGCTCGTACAGCTCGGCGTCGATGGAGGAGGCGGGCAGTTCCTCCGCGTCGGTCAGGGCAGCATCGGACGCTTGGGTGGCGTACAGCTCGGCGGCCGCCACCGGCATCTGCTCGGCGAACGCCCGGGCTTCCTCGACCCTCTGGTGGAAGGTCATGACGGTGTGCAGGTTCATCTGCGCCGCGTGCTCCAGCAGCGCGGCCTGGAGCAGCGCCAGGCGCCGGCCGCGCAGCGCGTCCTCCGACAGTCCCAGGACCGGGTCGGGATCCCGGATCTCCAGCACGTCGATCTCGAAGCCAGCGAGGATCGAGCGTTCCACCGCCTCCGCCAGCCCGAGGTCGAAAATCCTCGTGCCGTAGGTGAAGCTGTCGTCCTCCATCGACGCGATCACCAGCTCCCGTCCGTCCCTACCGCGCTGCGGGCTGGGCGCGGCCAGGATCCGCGGGGTGGCGGTCAGGTAGAGCCGGAAGTCGATGGGGATCCGCTGGTTGTCGTGGATCGCCGCCCACGGCCGGCCCATGTCCCCGGCCGTCATGTGCCCCTCGTCCAGAATCGCCAGGTCGAACGGGGCCATCCGCTGGCCGTACAGCCGCTCCCCGCCCGCCAGTGAGGCCTCCAGCGGCCCGCGCACCGTCCGCTGGCCCGACGGGTCCTCCGGGTCCTCGCGGTCCACCAGAGAGGCGTACGTGGCGAACACGACCACCGGCCCGGACCCCGCCCACAGCGCGAGCTGGATCGGGTTGGTCGTGGTACGCACTCCGAGCTGCTCCAGGACCTCGTCCTTGTCCACCGAGCAGACCGCGACCATGGGCGCGCGGTGCCCGACCCGGCGCCAGGACTGCGCGCTCTGCACGATCAGATCCAAGGTGGGCACCATGACGAGGATCCGCCCGTCTGGGAAGCACTCCAGGGCGCTGGCGGCGGCCGTGATCGTCTTCCCGGACCCAGTCGCAGACACCCCCATGGCACGTGCCCCCTCCGCGGGCACAGATGATCTAGCAGGGAATCCTACCCATTTACGGAACGCTGATTTCTGGTCGATCTGGTGTTCTTTGAGCAAGATTGCCGCCATTTCCATTCATTTCCGACGCCTAATTCTTGTAGTTTTCAGACCCGCGTGCTGCGTGCAGGCCGCTCTGGCGTCGCCCCAGAGCGACCCGCCTGCGAGATACGCCCCGCCGGGCATCCCGTCCGACTTCCTGCGCTTGAACCCCAGCAGGTCGTCCGGGTCGTAGTGCCCGGCCTCGCGTGTGCAGGGGATGACGTCACTACCGGACATCTCCACCATCCGCGCAGTGCCCAGACCGCCGGCTTCGTCCAGCGCCTCCAGCACCCGCCACCGCACCGTGGTGCTCGGGTCCGACGCGACAGCACGGCCTCCCGGACGAACGCCTCCAGCCGCACCAGAGCAGCCCGTTCACGTCGGCTGACGTCGCCCTGGGCCTGGAGAAGGGCGAACAGCCGCAACCGGCGTTGGTGCCCACCGTCTGGTACTCCGTCCCCCAGCGCGCAATCCGCGATATGCGTGGCCAACTCAGCAGTCTCGGCCGACCAGCCCTCCACGCCGACCCCGTCCCGGTCCACGATGCCCACCAGAGCCTCGCTCACCGCCGCAACGCCTTCGTCCCAGCCGTCCGCGAACTGCGCGCCCAGAGAGGACGGCGCCACCCCGTCCAGCTCGACCACCTCGCTCCGCGCCCTGGCGGCCACGCTGGCTTCCAGAGCGGCCGCCAGGGCGCCAGCCTCGACCGCAGGCACGCGCTTAGGTTCGTATTGACCGCCATCCACGGTCATTCCTCTCGGAATTGAGGGAAGATTTCTGGGCAGTTGAGAGGGTCCCACATTTTCGCCAACACTACATGCTGCATCAATGCGAGGCACGCACGCACCAGAACCCGGCACGAACGAGAGACCCCCACCCCTTGTAGCCAGCCCGGCCCGCGTCAGCGGGCCCCAACGGTTCTGGAGGCGCAGCCGGAAGGACCGTCAGGCGGGGGAGCGCAGCGGACCCGCCCAGGAGTGCGAAGCACTCCCAACTCTCTTACTGGAGGCCCAATTAACTGCACCGGACACCCCCGCCAGCCACGGCCGCGCGATGCGCGGCCAGCCGGGCGCGCTGCGCCCGGCCCCACCGGTCCCCGAAGCGCAGCGGAGGGGACCGCCCTCGCGAAGCGAGGGCGCGGTGAGCGAAGCGAACCGCTGCGCTTGCACATCGCGCAGCGATGTGGTACCC
>NZ_JOID01000043.1 GCF_000719865.1 Streptomyces albus subsp. albus | reverse complement strand
TAATCGAGCCTTTCGGTATCGAATTCCGGCATGCCGAAATCGATCCCCTATCGGGGAGGCCGTGCGGTAGTGGGTGCCGCCGGACGCGGCGCGAGGTGGCTGTCGTGGACCACGAGAGGCCCTGACAACTCGAAGAACACTACACGACACGCCGATGGTCATCAAATCGGGCCCGCGGGCCCGGCCCCGGCCCGCTCAGCTCTGGCCGGAGGCCAGTTCGCGGCTGCGGTCGCGGGCCGCTTCCAGAGCGGCGATGAGCGCTGCCCGCACGCCGTGGCTCTCCAGCTCGCGGATGGCGCTGATCGTGGTTCCGGCGGGCGAGGTGACGGCCTCGCGCAGCTTGACCGGATGCTCCCCGCTGTCGCGCAGCATGACGGCGGCGCCGATGGCGGCCTGGACGATCAGGTCGTGCGCCTTGTCGCGGGGCAGGCCGAGCAGGATGCCGGCGTCCGTCATGGCCTCGACGAGGAAATAGAAGTACGCGGGCCCGGAGCCGGAGAGGGCGGTGGCGGCGTCCTGCTGGGTCTCGGGCACGCGGAGGGTCTTGCCGACGCCGTTGAAGATCTCCTCGGTGTGCGCGAGGTGCTCCTCCGTGGCGTGGCTGCCGGCCGAGATGACGGACATGGCCTCGTCGACCAGTGCCGGGGTGTTCGTCATGACCCGGACGACCGGGGTGCCCGGCGCGAGCCGCTCCTCGAAGAAGGCGGTGGGGATACCGGCCGCCCCGCTGACGACCAGCCGGTCGGCGGGGACGTGCGGGGCGAGTTCGTCCAGGAGCCGGCCCATGTCCTGCGGCTTCACCGTGAGGATCAGCGTGTCGGCGGTCTTGGCGGCCTCCGCGTTGGAGACGGCCCGCACCCCGTGCCGCTCGCGGAGCTCCGCGGCACGCTCCGGGCGCCGGGCGGTCACCAGCAGGTCGTCCGTCGGCCAGCCGGCGCGGATCATGCCGCTCAGGAGCGCTTCGCCGATCTTGCCGGTGCCGAGCACGGCCACTTTCTGGGTCATGGTGCGGGTTCACCCCATCCGGTGCGATGTGCGATGACGTGCGGGTGGTGACACGGAGGTGCGGACGGCGTCCGGCCATCCCCTGTCCCGCGCCTCTCTTGTTCCGCGTACGCGGCCATCCTCGCACCGGAGGGGGAGCGGGGTGGGCGGTGTCCGAGTGGCGGGCAGGGCGGCCGTCGGGTCTGGTGGCGGCCGGTCCCGGCGTTGGGGGTCAGGCCGTTCGGCGGCGGAGGGTCGCCGCGCCGAGGGCGAGGACGAGCAGGGCGCTGCCGGCGACGATGCCGACGTCACGGAAGAAGTCGCCGGTGACGTCCTGGTACCGGAGCACCTCGTTCATGGCGTCCACGGCGTAGGACATCGGCAGGACGTTCGAGATGGCTTCCAGGACCGGCTGCATGGAGTCGCGGGGCGCGAGCAGTCCGCAGAGCAGCAGCTGGGGGAAGATGATCGCCGGCATGAACTGGACGGCCTGGAACTCGGAGGCCGCGAAGGCGGAGACGAACAGTCCGAGTGCCGTGCCGAGGAGAGCGTCGAGCAGGGCGACGACCAGCAGCAGCCACGGTGATCCGGTGATGTCCAGATCGAGGCCCCAGATGGCGAGGGCCGTGGCGAGGCCCGCCTGGACGATGGCGAGCAGCCCGAACGCGAGGGCGTAGCCGACGATCAGGTCCGCCTTGCCGAGCGGCATGGAGAGCAGCCGCTCCAGCGTGCCGGAAGTGCGTTCGCGGAGGGTGGCGATGGACGTCACCAGGAACATCGTGATCATCGGGAAGATGCCGAGAAGTGAGGCACCGATGTTGTCGAAGGTGCGCGGGCTGGCGTCGTAGACCCAGTAGAGCAGGGAGAGCAGGACCAGGGGGACGACCAGCATCAGCGCGACGGTGCGCGGGTCGTGCCGGAGCTGGCGGAGTACGCGCCGGGTGGTGGCGAGGGTGCGGGAGACGTTCACTGCGCTGCTCCTCCGGTGTCCGGGGTGTGGTGGGCCGGGTCGTGCGCGGGCGTGGTGCCGTCGGTGGGGGGCGGGGCGGGATGTCCGCTCGCGGTTTGCTTCCCGGCCTGCTTTTCGGCTTGCTTCTCGGCGTCGACCAGGCACAGGAAGGCGTCCTCGACGGTCGCGGAGCCGGTGCGGCGGCGGAGTTCCTCCGGGGTGTCGTCGGCCAGGATGCGGCCGGCGCGCATGAGGAGGAGCCGTCGGCAGCGTTCGGCCTCGTCCATGACGTGGGAGGAGACGAGGAGGGTGGTGCCGCGCTCGTCGGCGAGCCGGTGGAAGAGGTTCCAGAGGTCCCGGCGGAGTACGGGGTCCAGGCCGACGGTGGGTTCGTCGAGGACCAGGAGTTCCGGGGAGCCGAGCAGGGCGATGGCGAGGGAGACGCGCGAGCGCTGGCCGCCGGAGAGGCTGCCGGTGAGCTGCTCGGCGTGGTCCTCCAGGTCGACCTCGCCGAGGGCGCGGGCCACCTGGTCCGCGCGCTCGGTGCGGGAGAGGGAGGGGTCGAGTACGGAGGCGTAGTAGTCGAGGTTCTGGCGGGCGGAGAGGTCGTTGTAGATGGACGGCGCCTGGGTGACGTAGCCGACGCGGGAGCGCAGGGGTGCGGTGCCGGCCGGGCGGCCGAGGACGTCGAGGGTGCCGGAGACACGGGCCTGGGTGCCGGCGATGGCACGCATCAGGGTGGACTTGCCGCAGCCGCTGGGGCCGAGCAGACCGGTGACCTGGCCGCGGTGGAGGTCGAAGTCGAGGGCGTCGAGGACGGTGCGCCCGCCGCGGACCACGTGGAGGCCGCGGGCCCGGACGGCGGGCTCCTGGGATTTATTCATCACGTGTTGAATAATGCTCCCGCGGCCGGGCGCGGTCAAGGATGAGGGAGCGCGCCCCGGGTGCGCGGAGGTGTGGCGGGGCCCGGCCGCGTTGCCACCCTGCTGGACTCGCGCGCCGCCGGGCCGCCGCGCCGACGCCGCCGTCCCTCGTCCCCGCCCCGGCCGCGCCCCGGCCGCGCCCCGGCCGCGCCCGCGGGGCGCGCCGCCCTCAGCCGGTGCCGGGCAGGAACCGCAGTGCCGCCGGATGACGGGCCGCCAGGCTCAGGGCGTGCACCGTCGAGCGCACCACCTGTTCCTTGACGCGGGCCGCCGGCCGGCCGGTGAGAGCGCGTTCGCGCGGGCTGTCGTCCCGGCGCACGGACTGGATCAGGCCGTCGCCGCATCCGAGGCTGACGCACTGGATCACGTAGCCGAAGCGCAACGGGCGCCGCTCCCGGCCGCGCAGTTCGGCGGTGATGACATGCGCCGCGTGGATGCCCGTGGGGACGGCGGTGGCGCAGGCCATGCGGAGCGGCCCGGAGGCGGGGGTGGACGCGGCCGCGGCGTCCCCGACGGCGTAGATCTCCGGGTGGGAGAGCGAGCGCAGGGTCGGGTCCACGCGGATGCGGCCGGCGGGGTCGAGGGCGATCCCGGCCCTTTCGGCGAGCTCCGTACGGGCTCTCATGGCGGTCGCCCAGAAGACGGCGTCGGCGTCGGCCTCGTCGGCCGTGGCCACCCGGCGGCCCTCCTCGACACGGACCCCGTGGTCGCGGAGGAAGGCGCGGACGTGGGCGCGGCCTCTGGGGGAGAGACCGGGGCCCGGTTCGCCGGAGGTGAGCAGCCGGATCTCCCAGTCGGGGTGGCTCTCGGCGAGTTCGGCGGCCGTCTCGATGCCGGTGAGGCCGCCGCCGACGACGGCGAGCGCGCCGCAGCCGTCGGCGAGCCTCTTGCGCAGTTCGGCGGCGGTCTCGGCGGTGTACGCGCGGTCGCCGGTGCCAAGAGCGCCGCCGCTGGTGTCGGTGCGGCTGCCGAGGGCGTAGACGAGCCGGTCGTACGGGAGGGCGCGGCCGTCGTCCGTGCGGACCAGGCGGTTCGCGGTGTCGATGGCGGTGGCGCGGGAGGCCACGTGTTCGGCGCCGGGGCCGGGGCGCCGGCCGAGGAAGCGGCTCAGCGGGTGAGTCACCTCGCGTCCGGTGGCGGCGAGTTCGTGGAGGCGTACCCGCTCGGTGAAGTGATCGGCCGGGTCGATCAGGGTGACCCTGTGGTGCGGCGCCAGACACAGCGCGGACAGCAGGCCGGAGTAGCCGGCGCCGATGACGACGACGCGGTGTTCCGCCGGGTCGTGCGGGCGGCCGGTCTCCGGTGCCGGGCCGGTCGTGGTCTCGTGGCCGCCCGGCCGGGCCGGGTGCTGCTGGGGCATGGTGTCTCCCTCGGGTGTGCGGGTCCGGGTCCGGTGGGGCCCGGTTCGGTGGGGCCGGGGCACGGCGCGGCGGACCGGCGGCGCGGGACCGCGTTCGGGCAGCCGCATGCGCGGCCGGCGGGGGTTCGGCCGGGGTTCGGCCGGGCGTTCAGCCGCCCAGCCCGAGGTGGCGCAGCTTGTCGGGGTTGGCGACGACGTCGATCTCGGTGATGAGCCCCCGGTACACGGTGAAGGCGGCGACCGCGAACTGCCCGCTCTCCGGAAGGCTGAGCACCAGCCCGGGCGCGCCGTTGACCTCCCGTACCTCCAGCACCAGCGTGCCGGGCTCCCACCGGTTCACCAGCCCCTCGACGAGGCGGCACACCTTGTCGCGGCCGGACACCGGGTGGCGGGCCGCCGACACCTTGCCGCCGCCGTCCGCCCGCCAGACGGCACCGGGGTCGAGGACCTTCATGAGCGCGTCGAGGTCCCGGCCCGTGGCGGCGGCGAGGAAGGCCTCCACGGCCCGCCGGTGCTCGTCGCGGTCGACGGACCGGCGCGGGCTCTCGGCGCGGACCCGCCTGCGGGCCCGTGAGGCCAGTTGCCGTACGGAGACGGGGGTGCGGCCCACGGCCTCGGCGATCTCGGTGAAGGGCACGGCGAACACGTCATGCAGGACGAAGGCGGTCCGCTCGGCCGGCGTCAGCCGTTCCAGCACCGCGAGCAGCGCCATGCCGACGGATTCGTCGAGGGTGACCCGGTCCTCGGGGAGCGGGGCACCGCCTCCGTCGCCGCCCAGGACGGGCTCGGGCAGCCAGCAGCCGACGTACCTCTCGCGGCGCGAACGGGCGGAGCCGAGCTGGTCGTAGCAGATGCGGCTGACGACGGTGGTGAGATACGCGCGGGGCTCGGCCGCCTCGCCGTCGGGCACGGCCTGCCAGCGCAGCCATGCCTCCTGTACGGCGTCGTCGGCGTCCGCGACGGAGCCGGTGATGCGGTAGGCGACGCCCCAGAGGCGTCCGCGGTGCTCCTCGAACTCGCTCAGCCGTGCCACTGGGCCCCTCCCCTTCACCTCGCCGGTCGCCTGGACCGGTCGTCCGTCACCGGTCGCCTGTCACCGGTCGCCGGCCGCCTTCGCCGGCGCGGGTTCCGTGCGATCCGGTGCTCGGGAGGTGGACGGAGCGGCCGGCCGGAGTGTGACACGGCGGCTCGTGACGTGCGGCACACCGGGGCGGGGGCGGGGCGGGCGGGCGCGCCGTACGGCGGTGCCGGGCCGGGGGCCGTCCCGGCGCCGCGCACGGGCCCGCGCCGGGTCGTCACAACCTCGGGTCTTCACAACCCCGTTCGGCGCCGCGCCCGTTGCGCCGCCACTCGGGGTGCGCCCGGGGCGCGGGGACGCGGCGGGCAGGCTCGCGGCCGGCGGGTGACAGGCAGGCTGGTGACAGGCCGGCGGGTGACAGGCCGGGGCCGGGCCCTCCCCCCGGCTGGGGTGTCCCGGCCGGCGGGCCGCCGGGTGCCCCGACCGGGTCAGCCGCGCCGCTTGCCGGGGCGTTTGCGGGCGGCCGGGTTGCCGGTGCGGGTCGCGCGCCGCCGCTCGTACAGCTCGCGGGCGCGCTCGTACTCCGCGCGGCGCAGTTTCTCGCCGGGGGCCTCGACGAGGCTGCGGGTGGACCAGGCGAGCAGGACGCCGATGAAGCCGATGGCCTTGACGTTCCGCATGGAGCTCTCGACGGCGGGGTCGGAGTCCGCGCCGGGGCCTCGCGTGAACCCCCTCCAGGTGTGGCGGAAGGCCAGGGCCGCGCAGATCGCGAAGATCACCACGATGGTCCAGCTGAGGGCGGGGCCGACATCGGCGATGAGGAGGCCGTCGAAGCCGAGTTTCAGCAGGAAGGTGCCGACGGCGGCGGCCAGCAGGGAGCCCGCGGCGAGGCCCGCGCGCCGGAGGGCGTAACCGCCGTCGTGGTCGACCCAGGTGGTGCCGAAGAACCGGAGGGGCTCGGGCTGGGGAGCCTGGGGTGCCGAGGGCTGCCGCGTGTCGCTCATGCGGCCGATTATGGCCCGTCCCGGCCGGGTTGTTCCCGGCCGGGACGGTGTGACGTACGCCGGTGCGTCAGCCGCCGAGCTTGCCGACGTCGCGGACGGCGCCCTTGTCGGCGCTGGTCGCCATCGCCGCGTACGCGCGCAGGGCCTGGGAGACCTTGCGCTCGCGGTTCTTGGGGGCGTACCGGCCGCCGAGGGCCTCGCGGCGGGCGGCCAGCTCCGTCTCGGCGACCTTGAGTTCGAGGGTGCGGGCGGGGATGTCGATCCGGATGAGGTCGCCGTCCTCGACGAGGGCGATGGTGCCGCCGGACGCGGCCTCCGGGGAGGCGTGGCCGATGGAGAGGCCGGAGGTGCCGCCGGAGAAGCGGCCGTCGGTGATCAGCGCGCAGGCCTTGCCGAGGCCGCGGCCCTTGAGGAAGGAGGTCGGGTAGAGCATCTCCTGCATGCCCGGTCCGCCCTTGGGGCCCTCGTAGCGGATGACGACGACGTCGCCCTCCTTGACCTTCTTGTTGAGGATCTTGTCGACCGCCTCCTCCTGCGACTCGCAGACCACGGCGGGGCCCTCGAAGGTCCAGATGGACTCGTCGACGCCGGCGGTCTTCACGACGCAGCCGTCCTCGGCGAGGTTGCCGTAGAGGATCGCGAGGCCGCCCTCGGTGGAGTAGGCGTGTTCGACGTCGCGGATGCAGCCGCCGGCGGCGTCGGTGTCGAGGGTGTCCCAGCGCTCGGACTGCGAGAAGGCGGTCGCGGAGCGGACGCAGCCGGGGGCGGCGTGGAACAGTTCGACGGCCTCGGGCGAGGCGGAGCCGCCGCGCACGTCCCACTGCTTGAGCCAGTCGGCGAGGGAGGCGCTGTGGACGGTGTGGACGTCCTCGTTGAGGAGGCCGGCCCGGTACAGCTCGCCGAGGATGGCCGGGATGCCGCCGGCGCGGTGGACGTCCTCCATGTAGTAGACGCCGCCGGGGGCGACGTTGGGTGCGACCTTGGCCAGGCACGGCAGGCGGCGGGAGAGCTCGTCGATGTCCTTCATGTCGAAGGAGAGCTCCGCCTCCTGGGCGGCGGCGAGGAGGTGGAGGATCGTGTTGGTCGAGCCGCCCATGGCGATGTCGAGGGCCATGGCGTTCTCGAAGGCGGCGCGGGAGGCGATGGCGCGGGGCAGGACGGTCGCGTCGTCCTGCTCGTAGTAGCGCTTGGTGATCTCGACGACCGTGCGGCCGGCGTTCTCGTAGAGCGCCTTGCGGGCGGTGTGGGTGGCCAGCACCGAGCCGTTGCCCGGGAGGGAGAGGCCGATCGCCTCGGTCAGGCAGTTCATGGAGTTGGCCGTGAACATGCCGGAGCAGGAGCCGCAGGTGGGACAGGCGTTGTCCTCGATGCGGGCGATGTCCTCGTCGGAGACCTGGTCGTTGACGGCCTCGGAGATCGCGGAGATCAGGTCGAGCTTGCGGACCGTGCCGTCGACGAGGGTCGCGCGGCCGGACTCCATGGGGCCGCCGGAGACGAAGACGGTGGGGATGTCGAGGCGCAGCGCGGCCATCAGCATCCCGGGCGTGATCTTGTCGCAGTTGGAGATGCAGATCAGCGCGTCGGCGCAGTGCGCCTCGGTCATGTACTCGACGGAGTCGGCGATGAGGTCGCGTGAGGGGAGGGAGTAGAGCATCCCGCCGTGGCCCATGGCGATGCCGTCGTCGACCGCGATGGTGTTGAACTCGCGGGCGATGCCGCCCGCCGCGTGGATCGCCTCGCTGACGATCCGGCCGACGGGCTGGAGGTGGGTGTGGCCGGGCACGAACTCGGTGAAGCTGTTGGCCACCGCGATGATCGGCTTGCCGAAGTCCTCGCGCGCTACGCCGGAGGCCTGCATGAGGGCTCGGGCGCCCGCCATGTTGCGGCCGTGGGTGACAGTGCGGGACCTCAGCTCTGGCACGGTGGTCACTCCCTTGGGTTCTCGCGGTACTGCTCGGGACCACCGGCGGTCGCCAGAGGTCCGGGATCCTTCGAGCCTACGCCTCGCCGCCACGATCCGGACGGTTCGTCCGGGATCCGAGACGGATTTTTCCGGTTCGCGCAGGGCTCTCCGGCGGGATCGCGGGGAGGGCCGGACCTGCCCGGGACTGGTGCCGGGACGGGCTCGGGGACGGGTCCGGGAGTGGGGTGCGGGACGAGGTGCGGGACGGGGTGTGGTGCCCCGCCGCGCCGCTCCGTGCGCCCGGTTCCCCGCCCCTGTCCCGTCCCTGTCCCCGTCCCGCCCTCACGGCTCGGTCAGGTAGCGCTGGAGCGCCGGGGAGACCGCTCCGACGATGTCCTCGACGTCCGCGCTCGCCATCGGCTCGACCTTGACGACGTAGCGCAGCATCGCGACGCCGAGGAGCTGCGACACCGCCAGCTCGACCCGGAACCGCGAGTCGGGTACGTCCAGCTCCGCCGCCACCCGCTCCAGGAGCCTGCGCAGGACGAAGCCGCGCAGCAGCGCGGCCGCCGTCTCGTTGGTGACGGCCGAGCGCACCACGGCCAGCAGGGGCGCGCGGGTCGCCGGGTTCTCCCAGACGCCGACGAAGTGGCGGGCCAGCCGCTCGCCGATGCCGCCCGGGCCCTGGGCCAGCAGATCGGGCACCCGGAGGGCCGGCTCGAAGGACTGCTCGACCGCGGTGGTGAAGACCTGTTCCTTGGTGCCGAAGTAGTGGTGCACCAGGGCCGGGTCCACCCCCGCCTTCTTCGCGATGCCGCGGATGGACGTCTTGTCGTAGCCGCGGTCGGCGAACTCGGCGCGGGCGGCCTGCAGGATACGGTCGCGCGCGCCGGGTCCGGCCCCGCCGTCGCGGGCGGCGGGCCGGCCGCGGCCGCGCCGGCGGGCCGGAGCGGGGGCGGGGGCGGGGGCGGGGTTGGCGGGCCCGGCGCCGGGGCCGGGTTCCGCGGTGGCCGGGTCCGTCACGGCCGGGGTGTTCCGGGTGTCCGGGGGGCGCCGGGCATCCGTGAGGCCGTCGCCAGGTGCTGCCGGGTGAAGGCAAGGGCCTCGGCGAGGTCGGCTTCGCGCTCGGCGCCGGACATGGCGCGGCGGGTGTTCACCTCGACGACCACATGGCCGTCGAATCCGCTGGTGGTGAGCCGTTCCAGCAGCTCGGCGCAGGGCTGGCTGCCGCGGCCGGGGACCAGGTGCTCGTCCTTGCCGGAGCCGCTGCCGTCGGCCAGATGGACGTGCGCCAGCCGGTCGCCCATCCGGCCGATCATGTCGAGGGCGTCGCTCCGGGCGGTGGCGGTGTGGGAGAGGTCGACGGTGAAGTGGCGGTAGTCGTCGTTGGTGACGTCCCAGTCCGGGGCGTAGGCGAGCATCTCGCGGTCGCGGTAGCGCCAGGGGTACATGTTCTCGACGGCGAACCGGACGTCCGTCTCGTCGGCCATCCGCCAGATGCCGTCCACGAAGTCGCGGGCGTAGTTGCGCTGCCACCGGAACGGCGGGTGGACCACGACGGCCGAGGCGCCGAGCTTCTCGGCGGCGGCCCGGGCGCGCTGGAGCTTCGTCCAGGGGTTGGTGGACCACACCCGCTGGGTGATCAGGAGGCAGGGCGCGTGCACCGCGAGGATCGGGACGCCGTGGTAGTCGGACAGTCTGCGCAGCGACTCGATGTCCTGGCTGACCGGGTCCGTCCAGACCATGACCTCGACGCCGTCGTAACCCAGGCGTCCGGCGATCTCGAAGGCCGTCGCCGTCGACTCCGGGTACACGGAGGCGGTGGACAGGGCGACCTTCACTTCCGGGGTGCGCACCACTGGTTGAGCCACGGAAACAGCCTACGGCGTGGCCGATCGGCCCGAAGGGGGCACCGGAGCGTGTGCGCCCGGGCGGCGGACGTTCGGGCTCCGCTTCCGGGGGCGCGGGGCGGGACGAAAGGGGCGGTGAGCGGCCCGTACGGGTGTTCCCCCGGTAGGGGCGGCCGCGGCGGTGCGGTGTTCGTCACACGGGGGCGACGAACAGCAGGTCGGGGCGTGCGGACGGCGGGATCGGGGCGCGGGCGGCAGGGGTGGGGACCGGGGTGCGGACCGCAGGGCTGGGGACCCGGGGTACCGACCGAAGCACCGGGGACCCGGGGTACGGCAGGCGTCGCCCCGGCAGGCGTCCCGGGCACCCCGGCAGCCGTCCCGGAGACCGGCAGCCGTCCCGGAGCGACGTCCGGCAGCCGTCCAGGGCCGGTGTCACTCCGGCAGATGGTCCAGGCGCCGCAGGATGACGCCCTCGCGGAGCGCCCAGGGGCAGATCTCCAGCTCGTCCACGCCGAAGAGGTCCATCGCCGCCTCCGCGACCAGCGCCCCGGCGAGCAGCTGCGGGGCCCGTCCGGCCGAGACGCCGGGCAGCTCCGCGCGCCGCTCCACCGTCATCACCGACAGCTCGGGCACCCACTCCTCCAGCGCCGCACGGGTCAGCCCCCGCTGGACGTAGACGCCCTCGGCCGAGCGCGCCGCGCCCGCGATCCGCGCGAGCTGCTTGAAGGTCTTGGACGTCGCGACCACGTGGTCCGGCGGGCCCATACGGCTGAACTCGCCCACGATCCGGGCGATCTCGGCCCGCACATGGCGGCGGAGCGCCCGTACGTCCTCCGGGTCCGGCGGGTCGCCGGGCAGCCGGGCAGCGGTGAGCCGGCCCGCGCCGAGCGGCAGCGACACCGCTTTGTCCGGTTCCTCGTCGATGCCGTACGCGACCTCCAGGGAGCCGCCGCCGATGTCGAGCACCAGCAGCCGTCCGGCCGACCAGCCGAACCAGCGGCGGGCCGCGAGGAATGTGAGCTTGGCCTCTTCCTCGCCGGACAGCACGGTCAGACGTACGCCCGTCTCGTCGGCGACCCGGGTCAGCACCTCCTCCGCGTTGGGCGCCTCGCGGACGGCGGAGGTGGCGAAGGGCAGCACCTCCTCGACCCCCTTGTCCTCGGCCGCCTGGAGCGCCTCGCCGACCACGGCGACCAGCCGGTCGACGCCCGCGTCGCCTATCGCGCCGTGCTCGTCCAGCAGTTCGGCGAGCCGCAGCTCCGCCTTGTGGGAATGGGCGGGAAGCGGGCGGGCACCGGGGTGTGCGTCCACGACCAGCAGATGCACCGTGTTGGAACCCACGTCGAGGACACCGAGTCTCATAGCGTGCAGATTCTCATACGGCCCGGGGCAACGCGGCAGGTGAGCGGCTCGTACCGGGCTCCGTCCGCCTACGCTGAAGACGTGTCGAAGACGAAAAAGGCCAAGCCGGACAGCGGGAAGCCCGCCCGGGCCCCGAAGAAACCGCCACGGTCCGCTCCCGCCGACGAGCAGGGGCTGGACTTCCCCCGGGCATGGGTCGAGTTCCCCGACCCGGAGGACCCCGAGCAGGTCTTCCGCTGCGATCTGACCTGGCTCACCTCCCGCTGGTCGTGCGTCTTCGGCCGCGGCTGCCAGGGCATCGAGGCCGGGCGGGCGAGCGACGGCTGCTGCACCCTGGGCGCGCACTTCTCCGACGAGGACGACGAGCAGCGCGTCGCGGAGCACATGACGCGGCTCACACCCGCGACCTGGCAGCACCACGCCGAGGGCACCGGCCCGCGCGGCTGGACGGAACGCGACGAGGACGGCGCCCGCAAGACCCGCCGCTTCGGCGGCGCGTGCATCTTCCACAACGGCCCGGACTTCCCCGGCGGCCACGGCTGCGCCCTGCACACGCTGGCGCTGCGCGAGGGCCGCGAGCCGCTGGAGACCAAGCCGGACGTGTGCTGGCAGCTGCCGATCCGGCGGACGTACGAGTGGATCGACCGCCCGGACGACACCCGGATCCTGCAGGTGTCGATCGGCGAGTACGACCGCCGGGGCTGGGGCCCGGGCGGCCACGACCTGCACTGGTGGTGCACCTCGGCGACGAGCGCGCACGGGGCGGGCGAGCCGGTGTACGTCTCGTACCGGCCCGAGCTCACGGAGCTCATGGGCAGGGCGGCGTACGAGCGGCTGGCCGTGCTGTGCGCGCAGCGGCTGGCGGCGGAGCTGCCGGTGGCGCCGCATCCGGCGGACCCGGCGGGTGGGGCCGGCTCGGCGAGCGCGGCGGGCCGGTCCGGCTCGTAGGAGTCGGTGGGCCCGGGCGGACGGGGCCTCACCCGGCGGTGTCCCCGCCATCCTCCGCGCCCCCGGCGCCCCCCGCGTCCCCGTCCTCCGGTGGCTCGCCCGTCGGCTCCTGCGCCGGGGGTGACGGGGCGGGCTCCGGGTCCGGGTCCGGCGGGGCGGCCGGCGGCGGCTCCTCCGGTCCGCCCGGCCGGGAGGGCTCACCGCGGCCCCGCACGGTGACCACCGTGCCGGACGGGCCGATCGTCACCCGGCCCGTCCACGCGCCGCCCGGCTGCCGCGCCCGGTCCACCGTCACGGTGAGGCTCACCGAGCGTCCGGGGCGGACGGTGCCCGCGGTGGCGCTGAGGCGCAGCCAGGACGCGTCGGTGCGCGCGGTCCAGCCGACCGGTTCGCTGCCCGAGGCCGTCAGGGTGATGAGGGTGCCGTCTCCGCCGCTCCGGCTGACGACCGTCAGCCGGGCCCCGCTCCGTTCGTCGCCGCCGTTGCCGTCCCGCTCGGTGCCGCCGTCCTCACGGGGCGCGCCGTCCTCGCCGCCCCTGTCGCCGCCCCGTTCCGCCGGACCGCCGGGCGGCCTGTGGCCGTCCCGGCCGAGCGGGGCGCCGTCCGAGCCGTCCGCCGGATCGTACGGATGTGCCCCCGGGCGGTCGTCCTCGGCGGCGGAGACGGGGCCGGCGTACCGGTCCTGGCCCGGGGGCGCGCCCCGGTACGCCGCCCACAGCGCGACGACCGGTGCGGTGACGGCGGCCGTCACCACGGCCGCCGTCGCGACGCGGCGGCGCACGGTCCGGCGGCGCGCGGCCAGGCGCCCCGGGCCCATCGGGAAGCCCCGCCGGTCGTAGCGCGGCGGGCCGGAGGGGACGTCCCGAGGGCGGACGCGGAGCGCGGCGCGCATCGCGGCGGCGGCCTCGGCGCGCGGCGCGGGGACCAGGGGCAGCGCGCCGGCGGCGGTGCCGCTGCCGCCCGGCCCCGAACCGTCGGCCGGGGAACGCCGAACGGTGCGGCGGCAGGAATCGCAGTCCTTGATGTGCCGCAGCAGTTCGCGGCGGAGGTCGCTGCCCATCAGGGCCCGGGCGTCCCCGGTCAGCCGGTTGACGGCCGGACAGCCGCCGCCCTCCGCGACGGCCAGCGCGGCCCGCGTGCGCTCGACCTCGCGGGCGCCGGCGGTCAGCAGGCCGCGCGCCTTCTCCTCGTCCGTGCCGAGCACGGCGGCGACTTCCGGGGGTGTCAGCCGGTGCCGCACGGCGAGTTCCAGGGCCTCGCGCTGCTCGCGAGTGGTGCCCGCGGCCTCCGGCCAGACGAGCGTGGAGAGTTCCCGGCGGCGCCGGGCGGCGGTCTCCTCGGAGAGGCCGGAACCGGACGGGCCGCCCGAGGGGCCCTGGGCGGGCGGGCCGTGCGGGGCGGGCGGACGCGCGGAGCGGTGCGGTGCGGGAGGCCGGGGGCGGGCGGCGAGATGCCGCAGACAGGTCCAGCGGGCGAGGGCGTAGAGCCGGGAACGCTGCCGCTCCGGCTCGGCCGGCGAGCGCCGGTGGCGCCGCTCCGCGTGGGCGAGGACCTCGCCGAGGACGGCGGTCGCCGCGTCGTGTTCGCACATCGCGGCGAGGCAGTAGGTGAACAACCCGTCGAGGTACGGCTCGTAGCGCGCGCCGGTGGCGTGGGTCGGGTGCTCGGGCCTGTTCATCACCCGGCGACGGTAGGGGGACGGGGCGGCCCGCTCGCGCCGCTCCCGCGGTTTTCATCCCTACGGGTGATGGGCGCTCCCGGTCGCCCGGCCGGTGGTGCCACGGGACGGCAGAGCGTCCGGTACGGCCCCGCCGCCCGCACCCGGTCCGGCGTCCGATCCGGGCGCCCGGATCGTGCACAGGGTCCGTGCGCCGGGTCCGTGCGTCTCAACTGCCCACCACGGTCTGCGCACCCGATCCCCGTACCCGGTCCGCACAACCCGTTCCGTGCGCCGGGTCGGAGCAGGCTGGTTCCGCCCCGGTCCGTCCCGCCCCGTTCCGTGTGCCGGGTGCTCCGCGGACGCCCGCGGGCCCGGGCCGCCCCGCGCGTTGTCACCGCCCGGCGTTAGCGTTGCGGCATGGCTTCCCGTACCCGTACGTCCGCCAAGGACCGTCCCTCCTACCGCTGCACCGAGTGCGGCTGGACCACCGCCAAGTGGCTCGGCCGCTGCCCCGAGTGCCAGACGTGGGGCACGGTCGAGGAGGCCGGCGGCACGCCCGCCGTGCGGACGACCGCGCCCGGCCGGGTGTCCACCGCGGCGCTGCCGATCGGCCAGGTCGACGGCCGCCGGGCGACCGCGCGGGCCACGGGCGTGCCCGAGCTGGACCGGGTGCTGGGCGGCGGTCTGGTGCCGGGCGCCGTCGTGCTGCTGGCGGGCGAGCCGGGCGTGGGCAAGTCGACGCTGCTGCTGGACGTCGCCGCCAAGGCGGCCACCGAGCAGGAGCGCACGCTCTACGTCACCGGCGAGGAGTCCGCGAGCCAGGTGCGGCTCCGCGCCGACCGGATCGGGGCGATCTCGGACCATCTGTATCTGGCCGCGGAGACGGATCTGTCGGCCGTGCTCGGCCATCTCGACTCGGTGAAGCCGTCGTTGCTGGTCCTGGACTCCGTGCAGACGGTGGCCTCCCCGGAGATCGACGGCGCGCCCGGCGGCATGGCGCAGGTCCGTGAGGTGGCGGGGGCGCTGATCCGGGCCTCCAAGGAGCGCGGGATGTCCACGCTGCTGGTGGGGCACGTCACCAAGGACGGCGCCATCGCGGGACCCCGGCTGCTGGAGCATCTGGTCGACGTGGTGCTGCACTTCGAGGGCGACCGGCACGCCCGGCTGCGGCTGGTCCGCGGTGTCAAGAACCGCTACGGGACGACGGACGAGGTCGGCTGCTTCGAACTGCACGACGAGGGGATCACCGGCCTCGCCGACCCGTCGGGTCTCTTCCTCACCCGCCGCGCCGAGCCCGTTCCGGGCACCTGCCTGACCGTGACGCTGGAGGGGCGCCGGCCGCTGGTCGCCGAGGTGCAGGCGCTCACGGTCGATTCGCAGATCCCGTCACCGCGCCGTACGACCTCGGGTCTGGAGACCTCGCGGGTGTCGATGATGCTGGCGGTGCTGGAGCAGCGCGGCAAGATCTCCCAGCTCGGGAAGCGGGACATCTACAGCGCCACGGTCGGCGGGGTGAAGCTGTCGGAGCCGGCGGCGGATCTCGCGATCGCCCTGGCGCTGGCGAGCGCGGCGAGCGACACCCCGCTGCCGAAGAACCTCGTCGCGATCGGCGAGGTCGGCCTCGCGGGCGAGGTGCGGCGGGTCACGGGGGTACAGCGCAGGCTGTCGGAGGCGGCCCGGCTGGGCTTCACCCACGCGCTGGTGCCGACCGACCCGGGGCGGGTGCCGGAGGGGATGCGGGTCATCGAGGTCGCGGACATGGGCGAGGCTCTGCGGGTGCTGCCGCGCCGGCCGCGCAGGGAGCGGCCGGAGGGGTCCGGGGAACCGGACCGGTCCGGGCGCACGGGGCGGGCCGGGCGGGCCGGGCCGCCGGAGGGCGGGGCCGCGGAGGCTTCGCCGCTCTCAGGAGGCGCGTCCGGCTGAGTTCACAGCCCGGCGGACGGCCGTCCGGTGACCGCTCCGGGTCCCTCACCGGACGCCCTCACCGGACGTCCGCGGCCGCTGTCCGGCCGCTGTCCGGCTCCTCTCCGGCCCTTCTCCGCCCGCTCTCCGGCCGAGCCGGGCAGGCTCTCCGGGCGGTACCCCCGGAGAGGCTTCCGGTGGTCCCCACCGTGCTCCCCGGCGCGCGCTCCGGGGCTCGCGGAGGGCGCACCGCGCACCCCTGAGCCGAGACGCACCACACAAGTCGTCCGGCCGCCGGTAGACTTTGCCCTGGTCTCGCCCGTACGTACGCACCCGGGCCCCGAATTCTGCGACCGGAGGAGTGCAGTGGCAGCCAACGACCGGGCAGCGACTCCCGGAAAATCCGGCGGGAGCTCCGGTACCGAGGGCCTGATGCGCGCCTCGCTGAGCGCAGTCGCGCCCGGTACCGCCCTGCGCGACGGACTCGAGCGCGTTCTCCGCGGCAACACCGGCGGACTGATCGTGCTGGGTATGGACAAGCACGTCGAGGCGATGTGCTCCGGCGGATTCGTCCTCGATGTGGAGTTCTCCGCGACGCGCCTGCGCGAGCTGTGCAAGCTCGACGGCGCGCTCATCCTCGACAAGGACATCACCAAGATCGTGCGGGCGGGTGTGCAGCTCGTTCCCGACGCGTCGATCCCCACCGAGGAGACCGGCACCCGGCACCGCACGGCGCAGCGCGTCTCGATCCAGGCCGGTTTCCCCGTGGTCTCGGTCAGCCAGTCGATGCGGCTGATCGCGCTGTACGTCGGCGGGCAGCGCCGGGTGCTGGAGGACTCGGCGGCGATCCTGTCCCGCGCCAACCAGGCCCTGGCCACGCTGGAGCGGTACAAGCTCCGTCTCGACGAGGTGGCGGGCACCCTCTCCGCCCTGGAGATCGAGGACTTGGTGACGATCCGGGACGTCTCCGCCGTGGCGCAGCGGCTGGAGATGGTCCGCCGCATCGCCACCGAGATCGCCGAGTACGTCGTCGAGCTCGGCACCGACGGCCGGCTTCTCTCGCTCCAGCTGGACGAGTTGATCGCGGGCGTCGAGCCGGAACGCGAGCTGGTGGTGCGGGACTACGTGCCCGAGCCGACCGCCAAGCGGACCCGCACGGTCGCCGAGGCGCTCACCGAACTCGACAAGCTGTCGCACACCGAGCTGCTGGAAATGCCGGTGGTGGCGCGCGCCCTGGGCTACAGCGGTTCGCCGGAGACGCTCGACTCGGCGGTGTCGCCGCGTGGTTACCGGCTGCTGGCGAAGGTGCCGCGGCTGCCGAACACCATCATCGAGCGGCTGGTGGAGCACTTCGGCGGGCTGCAGAAGCTGCTCGCCGCGAGCGTCGACGACCTGCAGACGGTCGACGGGGTGGGCGAGGCCCGGGCGCGCTCGGTGCGCGAGGGCCTGTCCCGGCTGGCGGAGTCCTCGATCCTCGAACGCTACGTCTGAGGAGGCGCGGGGCGGCGGGACGCGCGGGGGCGGGTCCCGCCGCGGGACCGGCTCAACGGGCTTGCGGCGCCCGCCGTTCCGGCGCCCGGCAGGTGAACCGGGCGGCCGGCCGGGTCAGTCCTTGGCCAGGACGAAGGAGATCTCGGCCTTGTCGACGCCCTTGGCCTCGGCCTCGATCAGATAGGTGCCCGCCTTCGCCGAACCCCCGTCGGGCGTGGCGCACTTGGGCTCGCTCGGCCTGCGGTCCCATTCGACCGTGTACGTGGCCTCGCCGCCGGCCGGCACCCGCAGCCGGATCTCCCGGCTCTCCTTGAGGCAGTCGTCGGACGCCCACAGCGGGTCGTCCCCGTCGGCCGGGGTGATGGTGAGCACCGCGGTCTTCTCGCCGAAGTCCACCTCGCAGGAGCGCTTCGAGGTGCTTTCCGCGATCAGCTCGAACTCGGGCTTCTCGCCCGGTCCGTAGCGGTTCTTGACGCTGCGGATCCGCAGTTCCACGTCTCCGTCACCGCAGTCGGGGAGCGTCGTGCCCGCGGGGACGCCGCTGCCGCCGCTGCCCCCGGAGCCCGCGCCGCCACCGGCCGCAGCGCCGCCGGCCACATCGCCGCCGCCGCTTCCGGCGCCCCCGCCCGAGCCGCCGCCGGTGCCGGCCGAGCCGCCCGTGTCACCGCCGTCACCGCCGCCGGTTCCGCCCCCGGTGCCGCCCGAGTCGTCGCGGCCGCCGGGCCGTTCGCTGATCGCGGGGCCGGAGGAGGACGGTCCGGGGGTGATGGACTGCGCCGGGCCCTTGCCGTCGGCTCCGCCGCCTCCGTCACCGCCGCCACCGCCGGTGGACCGGACGGCCCAGACGACGAGCACGGCCAGCAACGCGACCACGCACAGGGCTACCGCCCTCCGGCGCCAGTAGATGGAGGAGGGAAGCGGCCCGACAGGATTGCGCAGAGAACCCACGCCGGAAACCTTACGAGAGAAGAGGCCCCGTTCAGGCGTATACCCGCCGCCGCCACCGCAACTTTTGACGATCATCATTCCGGTTCGGTCTCGGCCGGCCCCCCGATCACCGCTTCACCGCGCCGCGATCGACGGGGCGGCCACGAGGAGTCGCGGCTCACACGCTTCGGGTAACCGAAGTGCGCCGCCGGGGAGTCGGGCGCGCGGAGAGCCGCGGCGCGCCCCGTCCGTTCCCGGCGGGCGGCGGCCGGGACGGCGGAAGGACCCTGCCGTCGGAGGGCTCTGGCAGGATCGGGGACGTCATGCCCGCGATCCCGGAGCACCCGATGCACCCGAAGCCCCCCGCAGCCCCGGCAGCCGCGAAGTCCACGCCGGCCCCGGGGAGTACAGCGGCCCCGGAGAACGCGAGACCACCGGCGGGCGCGTCGCCCCGTGAGAGCGCGGCGACGGCGCGCGCCGCAACCATGGGCGCCCCCGCCGCCGTCCCCGCTCCCGCCGCGGCCCCCGTCGCAGCCCCCGCCGTTCTCCACTCCGCCGTGATCGACTGGTTCGGCGAGCACGCCCGCGATCTTCCGTGGCGCCGCCCCGAAGCCGGCGCATGGGGCGTCATGGTCAGCGAGTTCATGCTCCAGCAGACCCCGGTGGCCCGCGTGCTGCCCGTCTACGAGCAGTGGCTGGCGCGCTGGCCCCGTCCCGCCCGCCTCGCCGCCGAGGCCCCCGGCGAGGCGGTCCGCGCCTGGGGGCGGCTCGGCTACCCGCGCCGCGCGCTGCGGTTGCACGGCGCCGCCGTGGCGATAGCGGAACGGCACGGCGGTGACGTACCGCGCGACCACGCGAAGCTGCTGGCGCTGCCCGGCGTGGGCGAGTACACGGCCGCCGCCGTGGCCTCGTTCGCGTACGGCGGCCGGCACGCCGTGCTGGACACCAACGTCCGTCGGGTCCTCGCGCGCGCCGTGACCGGCGTCCAGTACCCGCCGACGGCCACGACCGCCGCCGAACGCCGCCTCGCCCGCGCCCTGCTGCCGGAGGACGAGGGCACGGCCGCCCGCTGGGCCGCGTCGACGATGGAACTCGGCGCCCTGGTGTGCACGGCGCGCAACCCGGCCTGCGGCCGCTGCCCGATCGCCGCCCGGTGCGCCTGGCGGCTGGCCGGTTCGCCGCCGCACGACGGGCCGCCGCGCCGCGGGCAGACCTATGCCGGTACGGACCGCCAGGTGCGCGGCAAGCTGCTCGCGGTGCTCCGGGAGGCGACGGGGCCGGTGCCGCAGTCCGTCCTGGACGCGGTGTGGGAGGAGCCGGTGCAGCGGGCCCGGGCGCTGGACGGGCTGGTGGCGGACGGCCTCGTCGAACCGCTGGCGGACGGCACGTACCGGCTGCCGCTGAGCTGAGCCGGGCCGAGGCCGGCCGAGCCTCCCGGCCGGGGAAGCCTCCTGGGCCCGGTCGGTTCCACCGCCCGTCCCTCCCACGGGAGTTGTTACACAACCGATGGGTTCCCGTGCGCCCACCGAGGGGCGGAGCGGACGGCTCCGTTACAGCCGCTCAGTAGCTTGCTTCCGTGCCGGGGAAAAACCGGCCACACACGGGGTGGGAAGAGCGGGGACGGAGGCGGTCGGCGATGGCGGACAACGAGGTGCTGGGCTTCGAGGAGTACGTACGGACCCGGCAGGACGCCCTGCTGCGCAGCGCCCGCAGGCTCGTCCAGGATCCCGTCGACGCGCAGGATCTGCTGCAGACGGCGCTCGCCCGCACCTTCGGCCGCTGGGACGGCATCGCCGACAAATCACTGGCCGACGCCTATCTCCGGCGCGTGATGATCAACACCCGGACCGAGTGGTGGCGGGCCCGCAAGCTCGACGAGGTGCCCGTCGACCAGCTGCCGGAGGCCAGCCTGGAGGACGGCGCCGAGCAGCGTGCGGACCGGGCGCTGCTGATGGACGTGCTGCGGGTGCTGGCCCCGAAGCAGCGCAGTGTGGTCGTCCTGCGACACTGGGAGCAGATGAGCACGCAGGAGACGGCGGCGGCCCTGGGCATGTCCACCGGAACCGTGAAGAGCACCCTGCACCGGGCGCTGGCCCGGATGCGGCAGGAGCTGGAGAACCGCGAGCTGGACGCGCGGGAGACGGAACGCAGAGAGCGCATGGACCGAGGGCAGCCGCAGTGCGCGGCGTGATCGACACCGAACGTCCCCGGGGGCTCCCGGAGCCCGCCGGAACCGGAACCGGACCCGCCCGGACGCGCACCGTCCCGGCGGGTCTCGTGCGGATCGGGACGGCCGCCGCCGGCGCGGCCGCCGCCGCCCTGTTCCTGGCGGGGTGCAGCGTGCCCGGAACCGGGGTCCGCGCGGAGGGGCCGGCGCGGACCGAGTCCGCGCCGACGCCCTCCCCGGCGCCGTCCTCGGCGACACCCCGCAGGGTCGATCCGGTGGAGATCCTCAAGAACGACCCCAAGGTCACCTCCGAGGTCCGCAAGCGTCTCGTGCCGTGCGCGGCGGACGAGTACCCGGTGGACGTCAGCTACGGGACGCTCACCGGCAACGACGTGCCCGATGTTGTGATCAACGTGCTGACCTGCCAGGACTCCTTCGGGATCGCGTCCTACGTCTACCGCGAGCAGAATCCCGCCACGCCCCGTCCCGGCGGCCGGGAGCGCGACAACGGGGACGAACTTCCCGGAACCGTCAGCGTGGACGGCCGCTGGTACCGCAATGTCTTCGCCGACGACATCTCACCGGTCTACGCCGAGATCATCGGGGGCGAGCTGGAGATCAAGAAGCAGGTCTACGCGACGGGCGACAAGGTCTGCTGCCCCTCCGGCGAGGAAGTGATCACGTACCGGTGGCGCGAGGGGGCGTTCTCCGAGCGGGCGCACATATACAACGACTACAGCAAGTCCGCGGGCGGCGGTCACGACGAGCCATCGCCCAGCCCGCGGCCGGCGGAGTGAGGAGCGGGCGATGGCCGGAACGCATGTGCTCTTCGTCGAGGACGACGACGTCATCCGCGAGGCGACCCAGCTCGCCCTGGAGCGCGCCGGGCTCGTGGTGACGGCTGCGCCGGACGGGCTGACGGGTCTGGAGCTCTTCCGGGGCGGCCGGCCGGACATCGCGCTGCTCGACGTGATGCTCCCGGGCCTGGACGGGGTGAGCCTGTGCCGCCGCATCCGGGACGAGTCGACCGTGCCGGTGATCATGCTGTCGGCGCGGGCCGACTCGATCGACGTGGTGCTGGGTCTGGAGGCGGGCGCGGACGACTACGTGACCAAGCCCTTCGACAGCGCGGTCCTGGTGGCCCGGATCCGGGCGGTGCTGCGCCGCTTCGGGCACGCGGCCGGCGGTCCGGACGGCGGCTCCGCGCGGGCCGGTGCGGCCGGGGAGGCGGAGGGCGAGCCGCTGCGCTTCGGCGACCTGGAGATCGACACGGGCGGCATGGAGGTCCGCAAGGACGGCGAGCCGGTCGCGCTGACGCCGACCGAGATGCGGCTGCTGCTGGAGTTCTCCAGCGCGCCCGGCACGGTGCTCTCCCGCGACCGGCTGCTGGAGCGGGTGTGGGACTACGACTGGGGCGGCGACACCCGGGTCGTGGACGTCCATGTGCAGCGGCTGCGCACCAAGATCGGCCAGGACCGCATCGACACGGTGCGCGGCTTCGGCTACAAGCTCCGCGGCTGACCGGGGAACCGCCTGTGCCGACCCGCGACCCGTCCTCGCCGCGGCCGTCCCCGCAGTCCGCCGCGGCCCCGCCTCCGCCCGGCCCGGCCGCCGCCGCGTCCTCCTCCGAGCCGTCCGCCGCCCCGGCGTCCGCCTCCCCGCCGTCCGCCGCCGACGGGACCGACTCCGCGCCGACCGCCCACCGGGCGGGCGGCGCCCGGCTCCGCCGCCTCCGGCGCCTCGTCCCCTCCGGCCGGTTCCGCCCCCGCACGGGGCTGCGCTGGAAGCTCAGTGCCGCCATCGCCGCGGTGGGCGCGCTGGTCGCCCTCGCGCTCAGCCTGGCCGTCCACAACGCCGCCCGCGTCTCGCTGCTCAACGGCAGCCGCGACATCCAGGACGAACGGGTCACGTTCGCGCAGCGGATCTACGAGTCCACGGGCCGGCTCAACTTCGACGCGCACATCGACGACCCCGACCTGCCCCCCGAGCTGCGCGAGGCGGTACGGGGCGGGCAGCGCGCCACGTATCTGGAGGACACCGGCGAGGGTGCCCCCGAGGTGTGGGCGGCGGTACCGCTGGCGGGGGGCCGGGTCCTGTCCATCCACACCCGCTTCGAGGACCGTTACGCCGTCCTGGGCGATCTGGACCGGGCGCTGTCCATCGGGTCCGTCTCGGTGATCGGCGGCGGCTGCCTGCTGGGCGTGCTCGTCGGCGGCCAGCTCTCCCGGCGGCTGCGGCAGGCCGCGTGCGCCGCCGGCCGGGTGGCGCAGGGCGATACGGGGGTGCGCGTACGGGACGCGATCGGCGGCCGGGTGCGGGACGAGACGGACGATCTGGCCCGCGCCGTGGACGCCATGGCCGACGCGCTCCAGCAGCGGCTGGAGGCCGAGCGGCGGGTCACCGCCGACATCGCGCACGAACTGCGCACCCCGGTGACCGGGCTGGTCACGGCGGCCGAACTGCTGCCGCCCGGCCGCCCCTCGGAGCTGGTGCGGGACCGGGCGCAGGCGCTGCGGACCCTGGTGGAGGACGTGCTGGAGGTGGCCCGGCTGGACGGTGCCACCGAGCGGGCCGAGCTGCAGGAGGTGGCGCTCGGCGAGTTCGTCGCCCGCCGGGTGCGCGTCCTCGCGCCGGAGGCCGGGATGGAGGTGGTCCGGGACGCGCGGGTGCAGACCGATCCGCGGCGGCTGGAGCGGGTCCTGGGCAATCTGCTGGCCAACGCGGCCAAGCACGGCCGGGGGCCGGTCGAGGTCACCGTGGAGGGCCGGGTGCTGCGGGTACGGGACCACGGGCCGGGCTTCCCGCCGGCGCTGCTGGCCGAAGGGCCGAGCCGGTTCCGCACCGGCAGCGCGGACCGGGCCGGGCGGGGGCACGGCCTGGGCCTGACCATCGCGGCCGGCCAGGCCCGGGTGCTGGGGGCGGCCCTCACCTTCCGCAACGCGCCCGACGGCGGGGCGGTCGCCGTGCTGTGGCTGCCGGGCACGGCGCCCACGTCCACCGGCGGCATCCCCGTCGTGACCACGATCGTGCCCGGCCCCCGGGCCTGAGCGCCGGGAGACGCGGCTCCCCCGCGGCACACGCGGCGCGGCACACCCGCCTGCGGCGCGCGGCCCGGCCCGGGGAGGCACGGCGGGCCGGACGGAGCCCCGCACCGGGTGGCGCGGGGCTCCGCTCGTAACGACGTGCGCGGTGCGGCGGGGCCGAAGGGGCCGGGGGTGCGCCGTTCCCGGCGGCTCAGACGGACTTGGCCGCCGGGAATCCGCTCGCCGGAACACCTCCGCCGGAGCCGCGGCCGGAACCGCGGCCGGAGCCCGTTCCGTCAACCGCTCCGGCGCCCGCGTGCGCCTCCGTGCCGCCGGCCGTCTCCTCCGCCCGCGCGCCCTCCGGCCCTCCGGGGCCCGCTCCCGGCCCGGCCGGGCCGGCTCCCCGCAGCGGTACCTCCTCGACGAACCAGGCCGCCAGGAACCCGGCCACGGCCGCGAAGGCGGCCACCAGGAAGACGATGTGCGTCCCGTCGGCCACCGCCGACTGGTACGCCTCCCGTACCACGTCCGGCAGCTTCGCCAGGCTCGCCGCGTCGAGCTGGACGGCCCCCTCCGTGACGGCCGGGGCACCGGGCCCGGCCCCGCCCGCCATGCCGTCCCGCACCCGGTGGGTGAAGAGGGCGCCCATGATGGCGACACCGAAGGAGCCGCCGACCGTGCGGAACAGGGTCGTGGTCGAGGACGCGACGCCCATGTCCTTCATCTCGACGCTGTTCTGGGCGACGAGCATGGTGATCTGCATCAGGAAACCGAGGCCGGCGCCGAGGACCGCCATGTAGCAGCCGGAGACGAAGCGGGAGGTGCCGGTGTCCATCGTCGACAGCAGGAACAGGCCGGCGACCATCAGCCCGCCGCCGAGGATCGGGAAGATCTTGTACTTGCCGCTGCTGGTGGTGACCCGTCCCGCGATCAGCGAGACCGCCATCATCGCCAGCAGCAGCGGCAGCAGGAGCAGCCCGGAGTTGGTGGCCGAGGCGCCCTGCACGGTCTGCTGGTAGAGCGGCAGGAAGGTCATCGAGCCGAACATCACGAAGCCGGTCAGGAAGCCGATGAGGGTCATCAGGGAGAAGTTGCGGCTGCGGAAGATGCCGAGCGGCAGCACCGGCTCCGCGACCCGGCTCTCCACCACCAGCAGCGCCACCGTCGTGACCGCGGCGGTGCCGGCGAGCCCGAGGATGACGCCGGAGTCCCAGGCGTACTCGATGCCGCCCCAGGTGGTGAGGAGCACCATCGAGGTGATGGCCACGGTGAGCAGCGCCGCGCCCGCGTAGTCGATGCGCGCCTTCGTCCGCTTCTTCGGCAGGTGCAGCACCGTCGAGACCATGACGAGGGCGACGGCGCCGAGCGGGAGGTTGATGTAGAAGCTCCAGCGCCAGCCGAGGGTGTCGGTGAGGGTGCCGCCGACGAGCGGCCCGCCGATCATGGCCAGGGCCATGACCCCGGCCATCATGCCCTGGTACCGGCCGCGCTCCCGGGGCGGGACGAGATCGCCGATGATCGCCATCACGCCGACCATCAGACCGCCCGCGCCCAGGCCCTGGACGCCGCGGAAGCCGATCAGCTGGCCCATGGTCTGGGCCATGCCGGAGAGGGCGGAGCCGAGCAGGAACACCACGATCGAGGTGATGAAGATGCCCTTGCGGCCGTACAGGTCGCCGAGTTTGCCCCAGACCGGGGTGGAGGCCGCGGTGGTGAGGGTGTAGGCGGTCACCACCCAGGAGAGGTGTTCGAGGCCGCCCAGTTCGCCGACGATGGTCGGCATCGCGGTCCCGATGATCATGTTGTCGAGCATGGCGAGCAGCATCGCGATCATCAGCGCGAGCAGCACGACGCGGACGCTGCGCCCGGGTGGCGCCGTGGCCGGCGGACCGGCGGGTGGCGGTGCGTCGTGGACGGTGTCGGGCGTGGCCTGGACCATGGCGATCGCTCCCCCGGGAGTGCGCGAGATGACGGCTGTGCGAAGTGGAGGCGGTGCGGAAGGGCTGTACGGGCCGCCGACCGGGTGTGCGGCGCGGGGAGGCGCGGACGGGCGCGAAGGGTGCGCGCACACCGCCGCGTACACCGCCGCGCAGGCCACCCGCACCAAACTTACTTGCCGCCCGGCTAGCAGAATACGCCGGGACGCTAACCCGCTAACTTGCCGGGCGTCAAGTAAATTCGATGCGGGCCAGAGGCGCGCCACCGCCGTGCGGGCCGTACGGTGCGGGTCGGACCGCTACACACACGAGCAGGGAGCAGGGGAGCCACCGTGCCCACACCGCATACGCGCCGGAAGGACACCCGCCGCCGCATCCAGGACGCCGCGCTCTCCCTCTTCGTCGAGCAGGGATACGAGAAGACCTCGCTGCGCGAGATCGCCGCCCAGCTCGGCGTGACCAAGGCGGCGCTCTACTACCACTTCAAGACCAAGGAGGACATCCTCATCAGCCTCTTCGAGGACCGGACCCGGTCCCTCGACGAACTGATCGCCTGGGGCCGCGAGCAGCCCCGGAACCAGGAGACCAAGCGGGAGCTGCTGCGCCGCTACAGCGCCGCGCTCCACGACGCCACCCCCGTCTTCCGCTTCGTCCAGGAGAACCAGGCGACGGTGCGCGACCTGAGCATCGGCGACAACGTCAAGGAGCGGATGTTCGCCCTCTTCGACCTGGTGAAGGACCCGGACGCGTCCCTGACCGACCAGGTCCGCTCCGTCAGCGCGCTCTTCACCATCCACGCCGGGGTGCTGGCGCTGAAGGACATCGAGGGCGACCCCGAGGACAAGCGTGCTGCCGTCCTCGAGGTCGCCCTCGATCTGATCGCCGCGGCGGATGCCGGCCGCTCCCTCAAGCGGTCTCCGTGACCCCGCGGCCGCGCGGTGCGTCACGCATCCGTCACAGGGTGACGCCGCGCTGCTTCAGGAAGGCCACCGGGTCGACGCCGGAGCCGTAGTTCGGGGTGGTGCGGGTCTCGAAGTGCAGGTGCGGACCGGTGGAGTTACCGGTGGAACCGACCTTGCCGATCTCCTGCCCGACGGTCAGCTGGGTGCCGACCGGGACGGTGATCTTCGACAGGTGGGCGTACTGGGTGAAGGTGCCGCTGCCGTGCTTGACCACGACGTTGTTGCCGTACGCGCCACCCCAGCCGGCCTCGACCACGGTGCCCGCGCCCACGCTCTTCACCGGCGTACCGGTCGGCGCGGCGAAGTCCTGGCCGGAGTGCTTGTTGGCCCAGCGGTCACCACCGATACCGAAGGTGGAGCCCTTCACATAGCTGTCCACCGGCTTCACCCAGGA
>NZ_JOID01000042.1 GCF_000719865.1 Streptomyces albus subsp. albus | reverse complement strand
AACCGCATCCACCCCACCCACCACCAGCCCCCACAAACCCTCCGGAGACACCACACCCCCCGGAAAACGACACCCCATACCCACCACAGCCACCGGCTCGTCGGCCCGCGCGGACGGCCGGGGACGGGAGGTGACGGCGGAGGGAGCCGTCCCCGACAGCGCCGTCCCCGACAGCAGGGAGTGGAGATGCTCGACGACGCCGGCCGGGGTCGGGTGGTCGAAGGTGAGGGCCGGCGCGAGCCGCACGCCGAGACCGGCGCCGAGCCGGTCACGGAACTCGACCGCGCTGAGCGAGTCGAAGCCCAGTTCCTTGAAGCTGCGTGTGGTGACCACGGTGTCGTCCGGCCCGTACCCGAGGACCAGTCCGACCGTGTCCCGCACGAGGTTCAGCAGCCGCCGGCGGTCGGGGGCCTTCACCTCCGGTGACGCCATGCCGGCCGGACCCGCGGGCGCCGGGGGCGCGGACGGGGGAGCCGTTCCCCGCGTCCCGGGCACGGCCCCGGGCCGGGCGGGCTCCGGCGCGGCGGCGGGCCAGTGGCTCCGGCGCCGGAAGGCGGTGGTGGGCAGCGGCACCCGCCGGCCGCCGGGGAAGACGGCCTGCCAGTCCACATCGCTGCCCTGGGCGTGGGCGGTGGCCAGCGCGGCAACGGCGGACACCGCCTCCGGCCTGCCGCGGCGCAGGGCGGGGACGCATGCCAGGCCCTCCGTCCCGGCGAGGGAGTCACGGGCCAGAGAGGTGAGCACCGCGTCCGGGCCCATTTCGAGGTAGGTGGTGCACCCCATGTCGCGGAGCGTCAGCAGCCCGTCGTGGAAGCGGACCGTCTCCCGTATCTGCCGGACCCAGTGGTCCGGGGTGTCGATCTCGCGGGCCACCCGGCCGGTCACGTTCGAGATCACGGGAATCGCCGGTGCGCGGAAGGCGAGCCGGCCGGCGACCGCGCGGAAGGCGTCCAGCATCGGCTCCATCCGGACCGAGTGGAACGCGTGGCTCACCGGCAGGCGTTTGGTCCTGCGGCCGCGCGAGGCCCAGTGCGCCGCGACGGCCGCGACGGCGTCCTCGTCGCCGGAGACAACCGTCGCGCCCGGGCCGTTCACCGCGGCGAGGGAGACCCCGGTGCCCCGCAGCAGCGGCTCGACCTCGTCGGGCGCCGCCTGGACGGCCGTCATCGCACCGCCCTCGGGCAGCCGGCCCATGAGCGCCCCGCGTGCCGCGACGAGAGCACACGCGTCGGGCAGCGAGAGCACACCGGCCGCGTGGGCGGCGGCGATCTCGCCGACCGAGTGGCCGATCAGGGCGCCGGGCACGACGCCCCAGTGCTCGAACAGCCGGTACAGCGCCACCGAAACGGTGAAGAGCGCCGGCTGTGTGAAGGCCGTGCGGTCGAGCAGTGCCGCCCCGGCGCTGCCGGGCGCGGCCCACAGCACGTCCCTCAGCGGCCGCTCGAGCAGGCCGTCGAAGTGCGCGTCGGCTTCGTCGAAGGCCGCCGCGAACACCGGGTAGGTCTCGTACAGTTCGCGTCCCGCGCCGAGCCGTTGCGCCCCTTGGCCCGGAAAGAGGAAGGCGGCCGCCGCGGTCTCGGCGCCCGCGCCCGCGGCCGGGCCGAGAACGGTGCCGGCCGACGGCGTGCCCTGGGCCAGGGCGTCCAGCCCCGCGAGGAAGGCGTCCTCGGACGAGGCGACGACGACCGCCCGCCGCGGGCGGTGTGCGCGCGTGGTCGCCAGCGAGAAGCCGGTGTCGGCCGGCCTCGGCCGCGAGCCGCTCGCCAGGAACTCCTTGAGCCGGGAGGCTTGTTCGCCGATGTCCGCGGCGTCGCGCCCGGAGAGCACCCAGGGCAGCGGCCCCCGGGCGGACGCCGGCGCGGGGGCGTCGTGGGGTCCGTCCCCGTCCGCCCGGACGGGCGGGGGCGCCTCCGTCAGGACGGCATGGGCATTGGTGCCACCCATGCCGAAGGAGCTGACGCCCGCGTACAGGGGCTGCTCCTCGCGCGGCCAGGCGGAGAGACGGGTCACGACGTCCAGGCCCAGGGCGCCGAGCGGGATGCGGGGGTTCGGGGTCTCGAAGTTCAGGCTGGGCGGCACCTGCCGGTGCTCGATGGCGAGCCCCGCCTTCAGCAGTCCGACGATGCCCGAAGCGCCCTCCAGGTGGCCGACGTTGGTCTTGGCGGAGCCGACCAGCAGCGGGTTCGCCGGGGTCCTCGTCCTGCCGTAGGCGGCGCCCAGGGCCGCCGCCTCGACCGGGTCGCCCACCGCGGTACCCGTGCCGTGCAGCTCGACGTACTGCACGGCGTCCGGCTCGACTCCGGCGTGCTCGCAGGCCCTCAGCAGGGCGTTCCGCTGGCCCGCGGCGCTCGGTACGGCCAGGCCGTCGGTGTCGCCGTCGTTGTTCACCGCACTGCCCCGGATGACGCAGTGCACCGGGTCGCCGTCCGCCAGCGCGCGGGCCAGCGGCTTCAGCAGGACGGCGACACCGCCCTCGCCGCGCACGTATCCGTTGGCGCGCGCGTCGAAGGTGAAGCAGCGGCTGTCCGGTGACAGCGCGCCGAACTTCTCGACGACGGCGGTGCCGTAGGGGTCGAGGACGAGGTGGACGCCCGCCGCGAGGGCCGTGTCCGACTCACTTCTGCGCAGGCTCTCGCAGGCCAGGTGCACGGCGACCAGAGAGGACGACTGGCCGGTGTCGACCGCGAGGCTGGGGCCGCGCAGGCCCAGGGTGCGGGAGACCCGGTTGGCGAGGAGGCTGCGCTGGGTCCCGCCGAGTGTGTGCCGGGTCGGCGGGCCCGCACCGGGACGACCGTGGAGTTTCGCGAAGTCGTCGGCCATGGCGCCCACGAAGACCCCGGTGCCGGTGCCGTCGAGGGCCGCCGGGGAGATCCGGGCGTCCTCGACGCACTCCCAGGCGAGTTCCAGCATCAACCGCTGTTGCGGATCCGTCGCGGCCGCTTCCCGGGGGGAAATGCCAAAGAAATCGGCATCAAATCTGTCGACGTGATCGAGATACCCTCCTCGGGGTGCCGGTACCGCACGTGTCCCGTCCGGTGATAAGTCATGTCCCGGAAGGGACGGAACGATTCGGCCCTCGGGCGCTTCACCGACAGCGCTCGCGCCCTCGGCCAGCAGACGCCAGAAGGCCTCCGGATCCCTCGCCCCCGGAAGCCGGCAGGCCCAGCCGATGACCGCGATCGCACCATGGTGATCTCCGGTTTCCGCACGCTTCGCGGCCGGGGCCTCCACGCCGGCGGGGCGCCTGGAATCCGCTTGCCGTCCTGCCCCACCACGCATGGCAAATACCCCCTGTACACGAGCACGGAATCGTGGTGGAAACCTTCTCAGAGGGCGCCCGTGCACACACCTCCGATATTGCTCTACTCGGCTTTATTCGTGGGGGGCGTCGCCGATACTGCGATATGGGCTCCGTCTGCAGCCCGACCGGCCGATCAACACCGGTGCGGGAGCGATCGCTATCGATGACCGAGCCGAATCCGAAGGGAATTGACTGGCATGGAGCAATCGCGCCAGGGCGGCGGTACGGTGCCGGGCGGGCTCCTGCTCGGCGCACTCGGCCGCGTAAATGCCCAGAAGGTTCTGGAAACGGAACGTGCCGTCCCCGGTCTCCTCCAGCAGGTGGTTGTCGGTGAGCACACCCAGCACCTGCTCCGCACGGGCGAGGTCGCTGCCCATGAGCGCGGCGGCGACGGCGACCGTGATCACCCCGCTGTGGTGGAGCCCGAGGAGCCGGAAGAGCCGTGCCCCGTCCGCCGGAAGCGCGTCGTAGGCCACGTCGAACGCCGCCCGGAGACTCGCCGCCACGTCGTCCTCGACGGCGAGCCGGTCGAGACGGCCTTCCTCGGCCGCGTGCTGCTGCGCCATGTTGGCCAGCGTCAGCCGGGGGCGCCCGGCCAGGCTCTCGGCGGCGATCCGCACCGCCAGTGGCAGGTGCCCGCACATCTCGGCGAGCTGGGCCGCGGCCTCCCACTGGCCCTCCACCCGTCCCGCGCCGATCAGATAGGTGATCAGCTTCACGGACTCGGCCGGAGACAACGGCTTGAGCGCGATGCGGTACGCGCCGTCCCGGACCACCAGACCGCGCTGGACGCGCCGGCTGGTGACCAGCACGCACGCCGGTCCGCCGGGAATGAGCGGGCGCACCTGTTCCGCGTTCACGGCGTCGTCCAGCACCACCAGCACCCGCTTGCCGTGCAGCATGCTGCGGTACAGCGACGTACGTCCCGCGAGGTCCTCGGGAAGGTCCGGCTTCGCCACGCCCAGACTGCGCAGCAGCTGCGCCAGGGCGTCCATGGCGCTCAGGGTCCTCTGCCGCGAGGCCGCCCCGTACAGGTCCACGTAGAGCTGCCCGTCCGGGAACCGGTCGCCGAGCTGACGCGCCGCGTGCAGCACGAGCGTCGACTTGCCGACACCCGGCGCGCCCTCGACGACCACCAGGGTCGGGCGCATCTCGAGGCCTCCGCCGCCCTGGGCGGTGAGGGACTCCAGCTGTGCCAGTTCTTCCACGCGGCCGACGAACCCGCGGGCGCTGTACGGAAGCTGGGCGGGGCGCACGGCCGGCTCGTGCACGGGGGCCGGTGCGGCCTCGGCGGGGGCGGCCGTCCGGCGGCCCTCGTGCCCGGCCGCGATGTCCGGTGCCCGGGAGACGAGGTCCTGATCCCCGGCGAGAATCCGGGCGTGCAGGGACTGGAGTTCGATTCCCGGCTCCAGCCCGAGTTCCTCGCTGAGCAGGCTGCGGGTCTCTCGGTACACGCCCAGCGCGTGCGCCCGGCGTCCGCTGCGGTACAGGCTCAGCATCAGGAACCAGCGCAGCCGTTCGCGCAGCGGTTCCCTGGCGACCAGGTTGGAGAGCACGGGAACCGCCTCCGTGTGCCGGCCGACGGCCAGCATGTCGGCGGCCCACTCCTCGACGGCGGTCAGGCGCAGCTCCGCGAGCCTGGTGCGCTCCATCTCGGCGAACGGACCGGGAACGTTGGCGTACGCGTCCCCCCGCCACAGCCCCAGCGCGGTGTCGAACTCCCGCAGTGCCTCCTGGGCACGCCCCTGGCCGTGCAGGCGCCGCGCCTCGGCGTGGTGCCGCTCGAAGACGGCGACGTCGACACGATCGGGGTCGAGGCACAGGGCGTAGCCGCCTCCCGAGGAGGTGAGAACGCCGCCCGACGCACGCCGCCCGCGGCCGGGTTCGAGGGCACGGCGGAGACCGGCGACGTAGGTGTGCACTCCGTTGGCCGCGGTCTGCGGAACAGCGCTGCCCCACACCGCGTCCACGATCTCCTCGACGCCCACGATCTCGTTGACACGGCTCGCGAGGACGCCGACCACGGCGCGCTGCTTCGGTGGCCCGAGCGGGACCTCCGCCTCGTCGCACCACGCCCGCACCGAACCCAACAGTTCCAGCCGCATGTTCCCCCCGTCTGACGGCCGTTGACCTTCGGACAAAACATGTGCAGCACTGGCTCACCACGAGGACGAGCTGCCTACCTCCACATCGCGTACACGCCTTCGGTCAAGCCCTGTTCGTCCGCACATCGACCGGTGGAGCACCGTCATCACCGGCCCCGCAGCAGCAGCGTGGAACAAAGTATCCATTGCTTGCTCACCTGTCACCGCTGACATTGCTCACCGCCTGCGTACCGGCGCGGAACGGCCCGCCGCGAGGACTTTCGCCGCCCACCGCCGCGGGCCCGGACGGGGCCGGGTTCACTCTCGTGCCGCATGACCCGATCACCGCGCCGGGCCGCACGGAACGATGGGAACGACCGGACGGCCGGCCGCGTACGGGCCGGCGATCCGGCGATGACGAGGGAGGCGGCCGCCGCGGACCCTGCGGGCAGGCACCGGGCCGGTGGCGAGCCGGCGGCCGGACCGGGATGGTGCGGCCGCTCGCGCGGAGCACGCCCGAGGCGGACCGGTCGGAGCACCTCTCCGGCGCGGACCGGGTCCGGCCCGCCGGCCTCACCCGGAGGCCGGAGACCTGGATGCTCGCCGGGTCCGGAGCCGTCCGTCCGGGCAAGCCCGTGCCGTTCCGGCGGCGCGGCCGCGGAGCCGCGAGACCTTCCCGCCCCCGCTCGCGCCCGCACGGGGTACGCCACCGCCTGTCCGCCGCCCGCGACCGGACGAGTCCGCCGCCGGCGGACTCGTCCGCGGGGCGGCGGCCAGGCGAGCCCCGCCCGATGCGCCGCTCAGGCTCCGGCCCGAGCCGGGCCGCCGGTCAGCTTCGTCATCGCGTCCAGGCTGCGCAGCGTCTCCGCTTCGGGAGCGGTGTCCAATGTGAAGAGGACGCGGTCCACGCCCGCCGCGGCGATCGACTCGACCACCTCGGCGTCCGGTGGAACCTGAAAGGCGGTCACCGGAATGTATCCGCGGCCCTTCTCCTCGGCGCGACGCCGGAAGTCGGCGACGAGGCCGGCGAGACCGGTCTCGCTCTCCAGCATCATCGGCAGCCAGATGAGTCCCCAGTCGTCGCCGAAGTCCAGGACCCGCTCGACCGCGGCCGGATGGTTGCCGCCCACCATGATCGCCGGATGCGGACGCTGGACGGGCTTGGGCCAGGAGAACACCGGGTCGAAGGAGACGAAGTCACCGTGGAACTCGGCCTCGTCCTGCGTCCAGAGGGCCTTCATGGCAAGGACGCGCTCACGCAGCAGTGCCATGCGCGTCCTCGGGTCGGTCCCGTGGTTGCGGATCTCCTCACGGTTCCATCCCGCGCCCACACCGGCGACCACGCGGCCGCCCGACACCAGGTCGAGCGAGGCGATCTCCTTGGCCAGGATGATCGGGTCGCGCTGGGTGGCCTGGAAGACACCCCCGCCCAGGATCAGGCGTTCGGTCACCATCGCTGCCGCGGTGAGGGACACCACGGGGTCCAGGGTGCGGTAGAGATCGCGCCCCAGTTCCCCGCCACCCGGCCACGGGGTCTCCCGCTTCACCGGGATGTGTGTGTGCTCGCCGACAAACAGCGACTCGAATCCGCGTTCCTCCAGGGACCGGCCCAACTGTGCGGGTCCGATCCCCTCGTCGGTCACCATCGTCGACACACCGAACTTCACGCGCACTCCCCAGGTCGGGACGGACGGGTCGGCCGGGCCACCGGGGCCGGGTCAGTTTCCGGCGGGTACGAGCGTTCCGCCGGCGGTCGCGATCGGCACCGTGTCCGAGATCCCCTCGGCCCGGACCACCTTTTCGTCGCGGATGTGCCAGAAGTGAACGAAGCGGACGTTGAACTCGTTGCCGCTCTCCTTGAAGCGCCCGCTCCACCAGCCGAACGCGGTGACCCAGTCGCCGGACGGAAGCAGTTCCTCGAAGTCGAAGTTGGCCTGGTCCAGGTGCGTCAGAGCGCTGGCGAAGTACGCGGCGGCCCCGTCGAGCCCCTTGTACTCGCCCTTGGACCACGGCAGCGACTTCGGGGCGACGATCTCGACGCTCGGGTCGCAGGTGGCCAGCACGCTGTCGATGTCGAACGCGGACAGGCCCGCGTACAGGCGCTTCACCGTGTCGATGGGCAGTTCCGGCATGGTTCCTCCAGTGATTCTCGGTGGTGAGGGGATCTGTCCCGTGCCCGGCCGTGAACGGTGCCGGCGGCCGGCTCGCGCCCCGGCGGCCGCATCCCGGCGGCCGGGGGCCGCGAACGAATGGGCGCGCCGCGCCGGGAGCGGCTCGGACGGGTCACGGAAGGGGGGCTCGCGCACGGGGGCTGGGCGAGGTCACGGCAGGTGACTTGCGGGCGGCGCGCAGCGAACGGGCGATGACCGTCGGCCGCATGAGCCTCGACGGCGGAGCGAGCATCTGCTGGACCTCCAGCATCACACGGTGCACGTCCACCGAGGTGTGACTGGCGCGGGTGACACGGCCGACGTACCAGTTGGCGAGGTCGGTGCCAAAGGCTTTGGGTCCCACGGTCTCCGGGAACATGAAGTCGCCCGCGGTCGCGATGCGCCACGGCATCTCCAGCAGCTTGCCCACGGCGCGGAAGTACTTGCGCGTCATCGCGGCGGTCGGGCCGCCGGCGCTGTCGAGGCACTCGCCGAGTTCGAGCGCCTCCAGGATGGCGACCGTCATTCCCTGCCCGTACAGGGGGTTGAAGCTGCACACGGCGTCGCCGATCGCCACATAGCCCGCCGGCGGCCGGTCCAGGCGTTCGAAGAAGCGGCGCCGGGCGTGCGGGTAGGTGTAGCGCAGGGCGTTGCTGTCGTCCACCGGTTCGGACCGGGCCAGGAGGTCCGCCATGTGGGAGACGGGGAGTCCGCGGGCGAACTCGGTGAAGCCGGCGGGGTCGGTGGGCGCGTAGGTGCGGTGCCAGCCGCCCAGAGTGACGAGCCAGCGGTCCCCCTCGACGGCGAAGGCCGCCGCGGCCCGCTTGTCGTTCGGGGAGATCGAGGCCATCAGGTAGATCAGGCCACCCTGCTCCGTCACCTGGTCTCCGGGCAGACGGTGCAGCAGGCGGCTGGTATAGCCGACGTCGATCTTCACCGTGTCGACCTCGGGCGGGGAGCTGCCGACCTGCTCCAGCCAGCGGTCCCCCCGGTCACTCCGCCCTGTCGCGTCCACGACCAGGTCGGCCCGGATCACCTCACCGGTGTCGAGTTCGACGCCCGTCACCCGGCCGGTGACACCGGTGACACCGGTGACCGACGCGCCGCCCCGCAGTTCGGCGTTGGACAGAGCGGTCACCCGTCGGCGCAGCGAGTACTCCAGGAAGGCACGAGTGAGGCTCACCCCGAGCATCCCCGTGGAGTACGGGATACGGAAGGCGCCCATCTGGTGGAACATCAGGTCGTTGCCGGGGTCCCAGGGAACCGCGCCGCTCGCCGTCAACTCGGCGGTGAGTCCGGGAAACACCTTCTCGAGGGCCAGGCGTCCGCCGATGAGCAGGGCATGGCCGTGACGGGCCTGCGGTACGCCCTTCCGGTTCCGCGCGTCGGCGGGGAGCTCGTCCCGGTCGAGGACGGTCACTCTCTCGAACCTGCTGGCCAGCGTGCCAGCGGCGGTGAGGCCGGCTATGGAGCCTCCGATGACGACCGCATGCCTACCGAGCACGCCTACGCACCCACCTTCATGACGATTCCGTGATCCCGTGGATCACCGGGTCTCCAGGTGAGTCTGCGTCGAGGGGCCGGGGACGTCGCCTCCGTGATTGCTCAACTCCGCAGAGACACCTGATCTCGCCACCGGGACGTGGCCGGATCACAACGCACGCCCCGGGCGCTCGCGCGACCGGACTTCTGGGCGGCGATAACCGACCGCTACGGTTCGGCCATGGATGTTTCCGGAACGAGCACCACCGACGAGAACAGCGGAACGACGGAGGCGGCCCTCAAGTCCACTGCGCGCCAACTGCTGGTGGACCTGGGCGCCGGAGGGCTCTCCCCGGATGCCGTGGCCCGGGCCGGCGGTTTCACCGTCGGCGAGGTGGAAGCCGTCTTCCCGCATCGGGACGATCTGCTGACCGCCCTCGTCATCGACGCCTACAACGCGTCCGCCGCCGCGATGGAGCTGGCCGACGAAGCCGCCCGGGAGGCCGGGGCCACGGCGGCGGCGCGGCTCCTCGCCGTGACGCGCGCGCTGCGGGAGTGGTCCTTCGCCAACACCGGCGAGTTCACGCTGATCTACGGCTCGCCCGTGCCGGGCTATCACGCCCCGCAGGACACCGTCCCGCCCGCCGCGCGCACCCCCGCGGTGCTGGCCGGGATCGTGCGGTCGGCCCTGGAGGCCGGTGAACTGGCCCCGCCCCGCCGGGAGGTGCCCGGGCCGCCGCTGCTTCTGCCGGAGGCCGTACAGGTCTTCGGCGGTACGCCGCCGGCTCCGTTCTCGGACGTCATCGAGCGCGGCATCGTGCTGTGGAGCAGCCTGATCGGGCTGCTGGTGTTCCAGGTCTTCAGCCGCACCCATGACAGCGTCAGGGACGAGTCCGCGTTCTTCGACTACGCCGTCGCCGTGGCGGCCGAGGGCATCGGGCTCACGGTTCCCGTGGGCGGGGCCGGCGACTAGCCCGGCCGGCCGCCGGTCCGGCCACCGGCCAACCCGTCCACCAGCCCGTCCGACCAGTCCGTCCGTGCTGCGCGTCAGCGCGGCAGCAACCGGGGGATCACGTCCGTGAACAGCGTCAGAACCCTCTGCTTCGTCATCGCGGCGCTCTCCTCCTACGCCGCGCTCACCTACCGGCTCTTCCAGGTCCGGCGCAGCTGGCGGGACACCACCTACCGCACGCTGATGGTCACCCTGCTGTTCCAGTGCCTCACCTTCACGATGGGTGCCGTCGCCATGGGGAGCGACAGCTTCCTCGGCGTCGGCAACCTCGCCATCCTGGTGATGCACGTGTCGGCGGTGGCCTTCTGCGTCAGCGCGCAGATCATCCTGCTGCGCTGGGCGACCGACGCCGAGGAGGCGGTCTGGAGGACCCGCTCCTGGCTGACGGCCGGCATCGCCCTCAACGCGCTGCTGATCGCCCTGTTCTTCATCGCCGGCGGCCCCGGCCGGCCGGCGACGGACTTCAACACCGGCAGCGGCCAACCGCTGGTGCTCACCTACCTGTTGTTCTTCATCGTCTCCCAGGCGGTGCCGTGCGTGACCATCTTCCGCCAGTGCGGCCGCTACGCCCGGATGACCGACAACGACTCGCTGCGGCAGGCCCTGCGGATGCTGCGTGTCGCCGCGGTGATCCTCTTTCTCTACTGCTCCGCCCGCACGGTCAACATCCTCACCGCCGCGAACGGGATCGACATCGGCGTCTGGCAGCTCGCCTCCAACGTCTTCAGCGCGGCCGGAATCTTCGTCCTCTCCCTCAGCCTGACCGTCCCCACCTGGGGCAGCCCGGTCGCCAGGATGGTGGAGTGGGTGCGCGGCTACCGGTCGTACCGGGCGCTCTATCCGCTCTGGCGGGATCTGTACGAGTCCTCGCCGGACATCGTCCTGGAGCCGTCCGGCGCCGCCTCGGTCTCCGACCTCAACTACCGCCTGCACCGGCGGGTCATCGAGATCCGCGACGGCTGGCGGGACCTGCGTCCCTATATCGAGCGCACGTCCGGCGGCACGCCCCACGGCCCGGGCGGTGCGGGCTCCGGGGAGAGCGAGGAGTCCCGGCAGGCGTTCGCCGAGGCGGCGCAGATCCGGCAGGCCCTGCGGGCCAAGCGCGCCGGCACCATCCCCGACGACAACAAGGACGCGGGGGGCGGCTTCGAGGACCGCGACACGGACAACCTCACCGCGGAGATCGTCTGGCTCACCAAGGTGGCATCCGCCTATCGCAGGCTCAGCAAGACCGGCTGACACGGCACGGCCGGCCGGCACCCGGCGTCTGACGGTGCGTTGGGAGCAGTGAGGGAGCGTGCGGGGTCGAGAGTGCGGGGGGCCCGCCCGGTCTGCCCCCTGCAGACCGGGCGGGTCTCCCCCGCTGCCCCCGTCTTTCCCTGCTGGGCCGGGCGGGTGAGTACCGCCCGGCCCGGCCCGGGACCGATCCCCCCGATACCGGGCCAGGCCGACTCGACAGGCCGCCAACTCGCTTCCCCCGTAAGCGAGTTAGCTGGCAGCTATCGGCCGGGGTCCACGTTGGCGCAGCTTCGTCAGATTGTCAACTGACCGCTAATCTGGAAAACTGGCGGATAGCTGAGAGCAAGGCCAAGGGGGTGGGGGGAGGGAGATTCACCATGTCCGGGACCGATGACCGGCCCGTGCTGGCAGTGCGTTTGGACCAGCTCTTCAAGACGGTCCGCCCCAAGGGCAGGCACTGGACCAACGCCGAGGTGGCGGAGGAGCTGAAGCGGGCCAACCCCGACCTCAGGGTCGGCGGGGTGTATCTGTCGCAGTTGCGGACGGGCAAGCGCTCCAATCCCTCCCCGGATCTGCTGGCCGCCCTGGCGCGCTTCTTCGGCGTATCGGTGGCCTACTTCTTCGACGACGAGGTGGCCGAGTCGGTCCTCAGCGAGGTCGCCGCCATCGAGGCGCTGCGGCAGGCGGGGGTCCGCTCCGTGGCGATGCGGGCCGCCGGGATGAAGAAGGAGAACCTCCAGGCCATCACGGCCATCATGGACCAGTACCGGCAGTTGCAGGGTCTTCCGCCCGTCACCGATCCCGATCCCGTCACCGGCCCCGCGACCGGCCCCGGCCCCGGCCGCGCCTCCTCGGAGCGGGCATGAGGGAGACGGTCCGGTGAGAGGGGCCAGAAAGGGACAGCCGGCCGATCAGGACCGCCGCAGCCGGCTCAAGAGGCTCCGCAAGGCGGGCGCGCGGCGGATCGCCGAGCTCGACCTTCCGCAGGTGGCCGACGTGGCGGAGCTGTGCCGCCACCTCGGCGAGGTCCGCAACCGGCCCATCACGGTGGTCCCGATGCAGATGCCCGCGACGCACCCGTGCGGCATGTGGGTCGCCGCACGCGACGAGGACCTGATCTTCTACGACGCCAACACGACCAGCGCGCATCGGGAGCACATCATCTTGCATGAGCTCGGGCACATCATCTGCTGCCATCGCGGGGCGGGTTGGCTGGACGAGGCGGGCGCCCGCCTCCTCTTCCCCAACCTCGACCCGGACCTCGTGCGCGACATGCTCCTGCGCGCCACCTATGACGACGTCCAGGAGCAGGAGGCGGAGATCATCGCCTATCTGCTCTCCCAGCGGCTGGCCGGCGCCAAGGGCAGGCGCGGGCGGGGCAGACGCCGGGCCCCGGCCGCGGACAGCGGCGACGGCGGCGAGCGCGGGGCATCCGGAGAGGACGCCACGCTCAACCGGATCGAACGCACGCTGATCTGAGATGCCTCACTCACCCTCCGACGGCCGCCACCTCCTCGGCCAGGACCGACACCGCCCGCCGGATGTCGTCCTCGCGGTGCTCGCTGGTGACGAAGAAGCGCAGCCTGGCGAGCCCTTCCTCCACGGCGGGGTGGAAGATCGGGTCGGCGACGACGCCCCGCTCGAACAGCCGGTCCGCGACGCGCAGGGTCCGCGCCGAGTCGCCGAGGAGGCACGGCACGATCGGCGTGTGGGCGCTGGAGCCCGTCGCCAGTCCGGCCGAGGCGGCCAGGCCGAGGAACAGCTCCGCGTTGCGCCGCAGCGTGCGCACCCGGTGCGGTTCGCCGGTGATCAGCTCGGTGGCGGCCAGCGCCGCGGCCGCGTTGGCCGGGGTCAGGCCGACGCTGTAGACGAAACCGGGCAGCGTGTGCCGCAGCCACCGCACCATCCGGGCCGTGCCGCCGAGGTAACCGCCGCAACTGGCGAAGGCCTTGGAGAGCGTGCCCATCCACAGATCCACGTCGGACCGGTCCACGCCGAAGAACTCGCCGACCCCGCGGCCGTGTTCGCCCACCGTGCCGATGCTGTGCGCCTCGTCGACCATCAGCAGGGCGCCGTAGCGCTTCTTCAGCTCGATCAAGGCCGGCAGGTCGGCCAGGTCGCCGTCCATGCTGTAGGCGCCCTCGACCACGATCAGCACCCGCCGGAACCGGGACCGGTTGCGCCGCAGCAGGTATTCCAGCCGGCCGGTGTCGTTGTGGGGGAACGGACGCCGCGCCGCCCGGGACAGCATGCAGCCCTGCAGGATGCTGTCGTGGGCCAGTTCGTCGTGCACCACGAGGTCCCCGGCGCCGACGAGGTGCCCGATCGCGGTGACGTTGGTGGCGTGGCCGCTCACCAGCGCCAGGCAGTCCCCGACGCCGAGGAACGCGGCGAGCGCCCGCTCCAGCCGCACGGTCAGGTCCCGTTCGCCGGAGAGCATCCGGCTCGCGGAGACGGAGGTCCCGTACCGCTCCACCGCCCGGTGCGCGGCCTCGTTGACCGCCGGGTGGCCGGACAGGCCCAGATAGTTGTAGCTGCCGAAGGACAGGTACTCCCGGTCGCCGATCACGGTCCTGTCGCGGATGGTGCCGTGGTGGACGCGGAAGTACGGGAAGTCCGCGCCACTGCCGGCGATCGAATCCAGGCGCTCCTCGAACTGCCGTACTTCCGGGAAGTCGTCGACGCGGGCGCTGTCGGCGGCCCACCCCGGCCGTGGCTCCGGCCGTGGCTCCGGCCGGGGTTCAGGGGGCGGCTCCGGCGGCGGTACGGGGCCGGGGACGGCCTCGGCCGGCCGGGCGGGGTGGGGCGGGGCGGCCCCGGCGGGCCGGGTGAGGTGCGGGGCGACCAGGGCGATCAGCCGCTCGATGGTGAGGTCGCGCGAGAAGATCTCGTCGGTGTGGAAGCCCGGTATCCGCTTGCCGATGTTCACCTCCAGCTCCTGCAGCATCAGGGAGTCGAAGCCGAGATCGGTGACCAGCACCGTCCGCTCGCTCAGGTCGGAGCGGGGGAAGACACCGGTGCGCGCTACCTCCTCGAAGACAAGGGCCGCCGCGGCCGACTCGCCGCCGGGGTACGTCGCGCCGGGGTATGTCTCGCCGGGGTACGTCTCGCCGGGCTGCGCGGCGGCGGGCTGCGCAGTGACGCCTGCCGGCCCGGGCACGTGCGAAGGCCCGGCCCGGTCATCCGTCACCGCCCCGGCGGCGGGGTAGGTGCTCCCGTCCACCGCCTCGGCTCCGTACGAGGCGGCGCCGGCCGGCGCCTCCCCGGCCGGGGGCGGGTCCCCGTCCTCGCGGGCCGACTCGTCCACCACCCAGTGGTGGCGCGGGGCGAGCGGGCTCGGTGGCAGGGTGCGCGGGGGTATGCGCTCGCCCGCCGGGCGGAGGCCCGCACCGGCGGTCACGCGCTCCGCGAGCCGCGCCAGGACGGCCGCGCGCGCCTCGGCGGACAGCGAGCCCGGTGCCGGCACCGCGACCTCCGGCGGTTCGTCACCGTCCCGCCGCGCCGTGCCGGCCACCAGCCCCGGACGGAGATTCCCGGTCCGTCCCGTCGCCACGGCCTCCGCCGCCTCCGTCAGTTTCGCGGTGGCGTCAGCCGTGCCGTCCGCAACCACGGCCAGCCGTTCCGCGAAGAGGGTCCGGCGGGCCAGGGTGTCCGCCACCTCCGCCGGGGGGAGCCGGTCGCCGTCGATGGTCTGCGCCAGCTCCCGTGCGTGGCGGGCCAGTCCGGCGCGGTCCCGGGCGCTGAGCACCAAGAGGTGCGGCCCCTCGTCCGCCACCGGGCGGGCCGGCGCCGCGGTGCACTCCTCCACGACGAGATGGACCCCGGTGCCGCCGAAGCCGAAGGCACTCACGCCCGCCCGGCGGGGCTGCCCGGACCCCGGCCACGGGACGGGTTCCACCGGGACGGTCAGCCGCGCGGCGTCCAGCCCGGAGCGGCCGGCGAGGCCGAACTCCGGCTGCGGAGGTATCACCCCCCGGTGCACGGCCAGCACGGTCTTGACGAGTCCGGCGATCCCCGCGGCGTTGAGCGAGTGCCCGACCACCGCCTTCACCGCGCCGATGAAGGCCGGCGCGCTCCGTTCCCCGCGCAGCTCGCCCAGGGCACCCACCTCGACCGGGTCGCCGACCGTGGTCCCGGTGCCGTGCGCCTCCAGATAGCCCACCGTGTCCGGCGCCACGCCGGCGTCGCGGTAGGCCCGGCGCAACGCCCGGAGCTGGCCGGCCGCCTCGGGGTGCATGCCGCCCTGCACCGTGCCGTCATTGGCCGTGCCCGCGCCGCGGATCACCGCGTAGACGCGGTCTCCGGCCGCGAGCGCGTCGGCCAGGGGGCGCAGCACGAGGACGCCCGCGCCCTCGCCGAGGACGAAGCCGTCGGCCTCCGCGCCGAACGGCAGGCACCTGCCGGTGCGCGAGATGGCGCCGATCCGGCACAGCCCGATCAACAGGTCCGGGGTGACGTGCAGTTGGGCACCGCCCGCGAGGGCGATGCGGCACCGGCCGGCCCGCAGCGCGAACACGGCGTTGGCCACGGCCATGAGCCCGCCGGAACACGCCGAGTCCAGGGCGTAGCTCTCGCCGTGCAGATCGAAGACCGAACTGATGGTGTTCGGCCCCATGTTGAGCAGGAGCCCGGCCACGGACGTGCCGTGCAGACCGCTGACGCCGCGGACCGCGCCGGCCCAGCCGGGACCGTCCGCCCGCGCCCCGAACTCGCCGCCGGCGAGCTGGCGCATCCGGATCCGCAGGGTGCTGAGCCCTCGGTAGCCGCTCTCGGTCAGCGCCGTGATCACCGAGGTCTCCTCGCGGTCGAAGCCCCCGGCCTCCCACCCGGCGTCCTGGACGGCCTCGCGGGCGAGGTCGATGAGCAGCCGGTGCTGCGGGTCCATCGCCCTGGCCCGCCGCGGCGGGATGCCGTAGTGCACGGCGTCGAAGTGGCCGATGTCCGGCAGCAGCGCCATGGTGTCCGTGTAGGTGGAGGAGGTGTCGCGGAAGTCGTCGCGGAGGAAGGCGGCGGCGCGCCACCGCGCGTCCGGGACGGTGGAGAACTGGGCCCGCGGCTCCATGAGGAGCCGCCAGTACCGGTTCACGTCCGGCGCACCCGGGAACCGGCAGGCCATTCCGACGATCGCGACGTCGTCGCGCCGCGCCCCCGGTAAGCCCGCGGGGGAATCCATGGTGTCCACGGGCATCACCGGGCCGCGGCCAGTCTCTCGCGCCACCAGTCCACGGTGGCCCGCACCTGCTCGTCGAGCGGAGTGGCCCGTACCGTGAACGCGGCCTCCCAGGCGCTGGAGTCCACGACGAACGGGCGGTCGAACTGGTAGCGGATGTCCTTCAGTTCGCGCAGCAGCGGGGAGAAGACCGAGGCGATCCCCAGCACGGCCGGCGGAAGGCCGCGCACCGCGACCGGCCCCGTTCCGGCCCGGTCGGCGAGGTGGTCCACCATCTGCCGGACGGACCGCGGGGGCGCCGTCGGGACGTGCCAGGCGCGTCCCCAGGCCCGTTCCTCCCCCGCCGCCTCGGCGAGGGCCCGGGCCACATCGGGGAGATAGCTCCAGCTGTGCGGGGCGTCCGGATCGCCGAGCGTGGAGACGGGCTTCCCGCGCAGCAGCCGTGGCATGACGCGCCCGGCGAGGTGCCCGCCGTCGGTCACGCCGGGCCCGAAGAAGTCCGAGGCCCGCACCTCGACCGCACGGATCCGGCCCTGCTCGTGCAGGGCCTGCGCCCGCTCCCAGACGGCGGCGCGCACGCGCCCCTTGCGGTCGGTCGCGGCGAGCGGCAGGTCCTCGGTCATGGGGCCGTCCACCGGGCCGTAGCCGTAGAGATTGCCCAGCACGACCAGGACCGCCCCGGTCGCCTCGGCCGCCGCGCAGAGCGAGGAGGCCAGCGGCGGCCAGTCGCTCGCCCAGCGCGGATACGGCGGGGCGGCGCAGCCGTAGAGCGCGTCCGCGCCCCGGACGGCCTCGGTCAGCCGCTCGCTGTCCGTCGCGTCCAATGCGACGTGCTCGATGCCGGGCTCCGGACTTCGGCCCGACCTGGTGACGACTCGTACGGAATGCCCTTGTCCGGCCAGCAGCCGTGCGGTGGCTGCCCCGGCGGGCCCGAAACCTAAGACGACAGAAAGGCTCACGCGCGCACAGTAGCGCGTGCGTGCGATTGCCGTGACAGGGGCGGCGGGCGGTGTCGGCGGGTTCCCACGCGCCCGCGCCGCCGGGGTGGTCTCCGCCGGCGGGGCACGGGGCGGCGGGCCGTCCGGCACCGTCCCGTCACCACTGGTGGGCAGGGCGTCTTGAGTGTTTCCCGGCCGGTGGCCGGGGAACCCCGTCACGCGGTGGCCGGGGAACCGGGGGCCGCACGGACGGCATGGCGCGCTGGAGGGTGCGGTCTCCCTGTCCCGTCGCCGCGGGAGAAGCCGAGAGCGGCCGAGCGGGCGCCCGGCCCGGACGCGGCGCGGGACCGCCCGAGCCGTCCCGGACCGCCCGGAGCCGCCCCGGACGGCCGGCCGTCCGGCGGACCGCGGTCGTGTGGCGTCCGCTCGGCGCCGCCGCAGACCGCCGCAGACCGCCGCAGACCGCCGCAGCGTCACCGCAACCGCCGCAACCGTGACCACGCCGCCGCAGAGGACGTCGCCCCACAGGAACCGGAGGGCCGGGCGTGATGCCAGCGCGATCCCGCACCAGGGAGGCGGGCACCCCGATCGGGGACTACGGGCTGCTGTCCGACCGGCACAGCGCGGCACTGGTCAGCCGCACGGGTGCGGTCGACTGGCTCTGCTTCCCCCGCTTCGACAGCCCCGCCGTCTTCGCCGCCCTCCTCGACGAGCGCGCCGGAAGCTGGACGATCCGGCCGTCGGGCGACACCCACGTCACCCGCGTCACCCGACGGTACGTGGACGACAGCATGGTCCTGCGGACCGAGTTCACCACGCCCACCGGCACGGTCGTCCTCACCGACGCCCTGGCCACCGGCCCCGGCGGGGACCCGCACCGGCTCGGGGAGCAGGCCCCGCACCTGCTGATCCGTTCGGTGCACTGCACCCGCGGCTCGGCCGAGATCACCGTGGACCTCCGGCCGCGCCCGGAGTACGGCCTGGTCGTCCCGCTGCTGTCGGGGTGCGAGGGCGGGCTCCGGGCCCGCGGCGGCCCCGCCGGCTTCGCCCTGACCAGCCCGGTCCCCCTCACCACGGCCGCCGGCACGGCCCGCGGCACCGTACGCGTGGGAGCGGGGCGGACACTCCGCTTCGCCCTGCAGTGGGCCCCGTCCGGCGGACCGGAGCCGCGGATGTGGAGCCAGGACGACCTCGCCCGGCACCTGGAGGACACCGTCGCGGCCTGGCAGGAGTGGTCGCGGATGCACCAGAACTACTCCGGCCCCTGGGAGAAGCAGGTGCACCACTCCGGCCGCGTCCTCCAGGCCCTCTCGTACCAGCCCACCGGGGCGATCGTGGCCGCCGTGACCACCTCGCTGCCCGAGGAGCCCGGCGGAGCGCGGAACTGGGACTACCGCTACGCCTGGGTGCGGGACGCGGCGTTCACCATGGACGCCCTCTGGGTGGCCGCCTGCCCGGACGAGGCGGACGAGTTCTTCGCCTTCATGACCGGCGCCGCGGCCACCGGCTGGACCCGCTCCCACCTGCAGATCATGTACGGCATCGGCGGCGAGCACGATCTGAGCGAACGCGAACTGCCGCATCTGGCCGGCTGGCGCGCGAGCCGCCCCGTGCGCGTCGGCAACGGCGCCTGGAACCAGCCCCAGCTCGACGTCTACGGTGAACTCCTCAACACCGCGGCCCGCTTCGAGGACCAGCTCGGCTCCGGGCCCGCCCTGCGCTCCTTCCTCACCGGCCTGGCCGACACCGCCGCCGAGGCGTGGCGCCAACCGGACCACGGCATCTGGGAAGTCCGCGGCGAGGCACGGCACTTCCTGTACTCCAAGCTCATGTGCTGGGTGGCACTCGACCGCGCCGTGCGCCTCGCCCCGCTCCTGCGCGCCACGGGGCACGCCGCGGCATGGCGCACGGCCCGCGAGGAGATCCGCGCCGCGATCCTCGAACAGGGCTGGAACCCGGCGGCCGGCGCCTACACCCAGTCCTTCGGCAGCGACGCCCTGGACGCCTCGGCCCTCATGCTGCCCCTCACCGGCTTCCTGCCCGCCGACGACCGGCGCGTCCTGGCCACCCTCGATGCCGTCACCCTCCGCCTCACGGACAGCCGGGGCCTCGTACGGCGCTACGCCACGGCCGCCGGCGTCACCGGCGTCGACGGACTGGCCGGGCGGGAGGGCAGCTTCCTGCTGTGCACCTTCTGGCTCGCCCAGGCCCAGGCCCTGGCCGGACGCACGGCCGAGGCCCGCGCCACGTTCGAACGGGCCGCCGCGCACGCCAACGACCTCGGCCTGCTCGCCGAGCAGGCCGCCCCGGACACCGGGCAGCCGCTGGGCAACTTCCCGCAGGCGTTCAGCCACATCGGTCTGGTCAACGCCGCGTGGACCATCGCCCAGGAGGAGGAGCGGCACGGGGAACGGTCCGGCGGAAGGCTTGCGGACTGACGGTGCCCGGCACCCGCGCGCCGCCGCCCGGAGGCGTGCGCGGACCGGAGCGGAACGCAGCGGAACCCCGGTGCCGCATCGGAATCCCGGTGCCGCGGCGCGTGCCCGCGGGTACGGTGCCGTTCAGGGGAGAGGGGCACGCGATGCGGGGACCGGACCGAGCCGGCGAAGAGCGGAAGTACGCTCTGACCTCGGACGAGGACAAGGCCTGCTTCTGGGGCTTCGCGCACGACGCCGAAGGGCTGTTCACCCCCCTTCCGGGAGCGGACGAGGGGGCGCGCCGCGTGCTCTTCACGGGGTGCGATCCGCGGGGCGGCCTGCTGGAGAGCACCGGCCGGATCGGCAGTCGCCGCGCCGAGGCGGGGAACGCCTGGCTCGGCGTCCTGGACACCGAGGGTGCCTCCATGGGGACGTACTTCGTCAACGACGTCACCGTCGCCGACGTCCGGCCATCAACTCGCGGAGCCGGCCTGGTCGACCTCACGGTGACGCTGTGGTGCGACATGGCGTTGCCGGGAGCGGACGAGGTGTGGGAGCTGCTGCGCACGGGCCGCCTGGACCGCAGCGGCCTGTGGCACGGGCTGGGCCCCGAGGACCGGCAAGCCTGGCTGTCGGTCGCGTTGTTGTCCCGGGAGCACCGGCGGCGTGGGAGGCCCGACGCTCCCCCGGGACAGGTGTTCACCCTGGACGGCAGCTATGTCGTCGACGCGGACAGCTTCTCCTGCGCGATGGGCGAGGCCGTGAACGGCCCCTGCGGGTACTTCGGCTGGAATCTCGGCGCCCTGAACGACTGCCTGAGGGGCCGCTGGGGCGCCACTCCTCCGTTCACCCTGGAGTGGCAGCACGCGGCGGAGGCCCGCGCACGGCTGGAGAAGACCACGGTGACCGCCGATGGCGAGGAGACCCTCCTCGACGCGATTCTGGAGATCTTCGCAGAACGGGGCGTTGACGTCGTCCTGGGGTAACCGGCGGCCGCGAACCCGTGGGCGTCAGGCGCCCGCCGAGATGCGGACGCGGGCGCGTTGCCGTGCGTGTGCGTGTGCGCGTGCGCGGTCCCGCTCGCGTGCGCGTTCGCGCTCGCGCTCGCGCACGAGGGACTCCTCCAGGCGGCGGAGGCGGGTGAGCCGGCGGTGGCTGCCCCAGGCGCCGACCGCGGTGACGCACAGGAGGACGGCGAGCAGGAACAGCCCGGCCCCCACAGCTCCCTTGACCATGACGGCGAGCGCCGTCGCGATGCCCAGGGCCAGGGCGGGCAGGGCGACCCAGGCGTGGCGCATCCGATGGCGGCGGTGGACCAGCAGCCGGTACATGGCCACCCGTTCCCGCCTGCGCCGGGGCAGTTCGCCGTGGCGGAGCTTCCGGTCGAGGTCCGCCGTGTCGGCCTCGCTCAGCCCGGCCGCCCGGCTGTCCCGGCGCCGGTCGAGGGCGAGCACGGCCGTGCCCACGGCGGTGAACATCACCGCGCGCCCGAAGGAGCCGGCCCAGGTCTCCCGGCCGGCGAGCACGAGCGCGGGCCAGGCCACGAGCAGGATGAGGAGTGCCTGGGCGCCGAGGTGCTGTTCGAGTCGTTGTGTCAGTTTCCGTGTCTTCCGCATGGCCGCGCACCCTTTCCGCTTCTCGGAGGCGGCTTGTTCGGCTTGTCGGGCCTCTTCGGCCGGTTCGGTTTCGTCTGCCCCGTTGTTCCGTTCACACCGTGTGTGCAAGGGAGTTGGCCGAAAGTGACCGGCGGAGGGGGCAGGGAGAGGGAAGGGGGGAAGGGAGGGGGAAGGGATGGGCGGAGCAGGCGTGATCTCCGTCTCCGGGAGGCCTCCCGGACCGGGATTCTGCGGCACCATGACGGGATGACCAGCGCGATCGACGCGGCGACCGCGGACGCGTGGGCCGCACTCGGCGGCCCGGAGGACCTGGCCGGACGGGTCTCCTTCATCGGGGCGGACGGTGTGCTGCCGGCCCGGCTGCCGGTGCGGGAACTGGCACGGGCGACCGTGGGCGTGTGCTCGCTGGCCGCCGCCGAACTGCTGGCGGCGCGCAACGACTCCCCGCTGCCCGAGGTGCGGGTGCACGAGGGGGCGGTGGCCACGGCCTTCGTCAGCGAGCGGCATCTGCGGATCGACGGCCGGGCACCGGTCACCTTCGCGCCGCTGTCCGGCTTCTGGCGGGCGGCCGACGGCTGGGTGCGCACGCACGCCAACTACCCGCACCACCGGGCCCGGCTGCTGGGCGCCCTGGGCATCGGCGACACCGGTGACGACCGGGCGGCGGCTGCGGCGCTGGCGGCGGAACTGGCCTCGCGCCCGGCCCGCGAGGTGCAGGAGACCGTCTACGCGGCGGGCGGCCTCGCCGTGGCCGCCGCCGACGGGCCGGCGCCGGCCGCCCACCCGCTCGCCGAGACGCGGAGCGCCGGGCCGCGGATCACCGGCACGCGGATCGCCGGGCCGGGGAGCACCGAAACGCGGACGGCCGGGCCGCGGACGGCCGGTGAGGGCCCGGCGCGGGAGCTGCCGCCGGCCCCGCTGCCGGCCGCCGGCGTCCGGGTCCTGGACCTGACGCGGGTCATCGCCGGCCCCGTGGCCACCCGCACCCTCGCCCTGCTGGGAGCCGACGTCCTGCGCGTCGACCCGCCCGGTGTCCCGGAGTTCGCGGACGCCCACGCCGACACCGGCATGGGCAAGCGCTCGGCCCTGCTGGACCTCTCCGCCCCGGGAGCGCGGGACACCTTCGAGAGCCTGCTCGCCTCGGCCGACGTCCTCGTCACCGGCTACCGCCCCGGGGCGCTCGACCGGCACGGGCTGTCGCCGGAGGCCCTGCTCGCACGCCACCCCGGCCTCGTCCTCGCCCAGTTGTCCGCGTGGGGATGGTCCGGACCGTGGGCCGGACGGCGCGGTTTCGACAGCCTCGTCCAGGCGGCGTGCGGCATCGCCGCGGCCGAGGCCGCCGGTGACGACGGCCGGCCCGGTGTGCTGCCCGCGCAGGCCCTGGACCACGGCACCGGGTATCTGCTCGCGGCCGGGATCCTGCGCGCGCTCACCGACCGCCGTACGACGGGGCACGGCCGCCACCTGCGGTTCTCCCTCGCCGGCACCGCATCCTGGCTGCTCCACGGCATCCGCCCGGCCCCGCTGGAGGGCGAACCGTACGCGCCGGAGCCGTGGCTGACGGAGACCGCCTCACCCTGCGGCACGCTCCGCCACGCCCTCCCGCCCGTCCGGTACGCGGGCGCGCCCGCCAACTGGAGCCGTCCGCCGGGGCTTTGGGGCACGGACCGGCCGGTCTGGGAGAGCTGAGGCGCGGCGGCACGCGGCCCGCGCCCGTAGCTCGCGGACAGGCCGGCGGCCCCCGGCAGGTGGGTCGCGCGGGAGGTCCGCACGCCTGCCGGGCGCGGCCTCCCGGCGACGCGGGCCGGCTACTTCAGGCCCGCCAGGGTGGCGACCAGCACGGCCTTGATGGTGTGCATGCGGTTCTCGGCCTCGTCGAAGACGACGGAACGGCCGGACTCGAAGACCTCGTCGGTGACTTCGAGTGAGGTCAGCCCGTACTGCTCGTGGATCTCGCGGGCGACCTCGGTGCCCAGGTCGTGGTAGGCGGGCAGGCAGTGCAGGAACTTGACGTCCGGGTTGCCGGTGGCGTCCAGGACCTCCGCCGTCACGGCGTACGGGCTCAGCAGCGCGATCCGCTCGTCCCAGACCTCCTTGGGCTCCCCCATGGACACCCAGACGTCGGTGGCCACGAAGTCCGCGCCGCGCACGCCCTCGGCGATCTCCTCGGTGAGCGTGATCCGTGCGCCGCTGCCCGCCGCGAGCCGCTCCGCCTCCGCCACGACCTCCGCCGACGGCCAGAGGGACCGGGGCGCGACGATCCGCACGTCCATGCCGAGCAGCGCGCCCGTGACGAGGTAGGAGTTGCCCATGTTGCAGCGGGCGTCGCCGAGGTAGGCGTAGGCGATCTCGTGCAGCGGCTTGGCGCTGTGCTCGGTCATGGTGAGGGTGTCGGCGAGCATCTGGGTGGGGTGCCACTCGTCCGTCAGGCCGTTGAAGACGGGGACCCCGGCGTGCGCGGCGAGCTCCTCGACCGTCTCCTGGCCGTGGCCCCGGTACTCGATGCCGTCGAACATCCGGCCGAGCACCCGGGCGGTGTCCTTGACCGACTCCTTGTGCCCGATCTGCGAGCCGGAGGGGTCCAGGTAGGTCGTCGACGCGCCCTGGTCGGCGGCGGCGACCTCGAAGGCGCAGCGGGTGCGGGTCGAGGTCTTCTCGAAGATCAGCGCGATGTTGCGGCCCCGGAGGGACCGGGTCTCGGTGCCGGCCCGCTTGGCGGCCTTCAACTCCGCTGCCAGCGCCAGGAGATGGCGGAACTCCTCGGCGCTGAAGTCCAGCTCCTTGAGGAAGTGGCGGCCCGTGAGGTCTGTCGCCATGGGAGAGCTCCTCGGTCACTGACGATGGTGGGTGGCGGGCGCCGTCCGGCGCGATGGAAGACTATACGATACCCCGCATCGCTATACGCGACCAGGGTGATCCCACCCGGGCACCCTTCGCCCCGGGCGGTGGGCGGTGGGCGGTGGGCGGTGGGCAGGCGGGCCGGACGGCGGGGCAGCGGCGCGGTCAGCAGGGTGGCCAGCGGGGCAGTGGCCCGGTCGGCGGAGCGGCGGCAGGCGGGGCAGTCAGCGGCGCTCCGCCGCCGTCACCGCCGCACCGGGTCCCGTTCGACCGGGCAGCTCATGCAGCGCGGCCCGCCCCTCCCCCGGCCCAGTTCGCTGCCGGGGATCTCGATGACCTCCACCCCCTGGTCGCGCAGATACGCGTTGGTGGTGGAGTTCCGCTCGTAGGCGACCACGACCCCCGGCTCCACGGCGAGCACGTTGCAGGCGTCGTCCCACTGCTCGCGCTCGGCCGCGTGCACGTCCTGGACCGCGGTGAGGACGCGGATGCGGTCCAGCCCGAGCGCCGCCGCGACGGCCCGGTGCATGTGCTCCGGCGGATGGTCGGTGACCTTGAGATCCTGCACCTCCGCGCCCGGTTCGATGGTGTACGAGCGGAGCATGCCCAGGCCCGCGTACTGGGTGAAGGTGTCGCCGTCGATCATCGTCATGACCGTGTCCAGGTGCATGAACGCCCGGCCCTTCGGCATGTCGAGGGCCACGATCGTGCGGGCCGAGCCGGCCGCGAACAGGCCGCGCGCCAGCATCTCCACGGCCTGCGGCGTGGTCCGCTCGCTCATCCCGACCAGGACCGCGCCGTTGCCGAGGACGAGAACGTCACCGCCCTCGATGGTGGACGGGTGGTCGCCCTCGCCCTCGGACCAGACGCGGAAGCCGCCCGCCCGGTCGCCGCGGAAGAGCGGATGGTGCCGGTAGACGGCGGCGAAGTGCACGGTCTCGCGCTGCCGGGCCGGCCAGCGCATCGCGTTGATCGCCACACCGTCGTAGATCCACGCCGAGGCGTCCCGGGTGAAGAGGTGGTTGGGGAGCGGCGCGATGAGGAAATCGTCGGGGTCCATCACATGGAAGCGCACCGAGGCGGGCTCGGCATGCCGCTCCAGGAACTCCCGTTTGGTCACCCCGCCGATCAGCGCCCGGGCCAGCTCGGGACCGGGCAACTCCTCGAACAGCGCGCGCAGATGGCCGGTGGCCAGCGGCCCGTACTCCCGTTCGTCGAAGGTGCGGTCGAGCACCATCTCCCGGGCCCGCGGGAGGTCCAGGCTCTCGCCCAGCAACTCCTCGAACAGGTGGACCTCCACGCCACGCCCGCGCAGCACCTCCGCGAACCCGTCGTGCTCCTCCTGGGCGCGGCTCACCCAGAGCAGTTCGTCGAAGAGGAGGCTGTCCTTGTTGCCGGGAGTGAGCCGTTTCAGCTCCCTGCCGGGGCGGTGCAGGATGACGCGGCGGAGCCGCCCGGCCTCGGAATCCACATGGAACGCCATGCCTCCATCCTGGCCGAGGCGGGGCTCCCGCGCCCGTATCACGCCCCTCCCGCGCCACGGAGTGTCGCACGACAGTGCGAGCCGGGACGGGGCGCGGGGCGGGCGCGGGGCGGGGCCGGGGCGGGGCCGAGGCGGGACCGGGGCGGGGCCGGGGCGCCGGAAGCCGCTCCGGCCGCACCCGGCCCGGAGCGGTCAGAGCCTCGGGTCGACCGGCTCCGACTCCAGCGCGAGCACCGCGAACACCGCCTCGTGCACCCGCCACAGCGGTTCACCACCGGCCAGCCGGTCCAGCGCCTCCAGCCCGAGGGCGTACTCGCGCAGGGCCAGGGACCGCTTGTGGCCGAGGTGCCGGGCGCGCAGCCGCTCCAGGTTCCCCGGCCGCGCGTACTCCGGGCCGTAGACGATGCGCAAATACTCCCGGCCGCGCACCTTGACCCCCGGCTGGACGAGACGGCCCCGGCCGTCCCGCGCCAGTGGCCGCAGCGGTTTGACGACCATGCCCTCGCCGCCCGCCCCGGTGAGCTCCAGCCACCACCGGACTCCGGCGGCGACCGACGCCTCGTCGGCGGTGTCCACCAGCAGCCGGCGCGTGGGGTGCAGCAGCCGGTTGACGCGCGGTGGGCGGGGCCGCGAGGCCGGCTCGCCGCCGCCCGGCGCGCCGGAAGGCGGCGCCTTGGCGGCGTCCTCGGCGGCTCCCGCGGCCGGGTGCGGGGCGGTATCCGCGGCCGGGTGCGCGGCCGCGGCCGCCGGGCCGCTGCCCGCCGTCCGCCCCGCCTTCTCCGGCCCGTGCTCCGTGTGCCCCGCTTCCGTCCGCTCAGCCATCGCCGCCTCCGCCGCGATCAGCCGGTCGATCCACACCAGTTGGACGTCGTGCGGTTCGACGGCGAGGTTGCGTCCCTCGGCGGCCAGTAGCTGGAACGGCGCCAGCCGGATGCCGTCCAGGCCGTCCGTCTCCGGGCCGCCCTCGCCGCGGCAGCCGCCGGGCTCGGCCTCCCCGGGCACACCCGAACCGCCCGCCCCGGCGTCCCCGGCGGCCCCAGCCGCCCCAGCGGCCTCGCCGGACGCCCCGCCCTCGGCCCTCGCTCCCGGCCAGGGCCGGGCCGGGTCTCCGACCGGCCAGCAGTAGCGGCGGTAGGCCTCGGTGAACGCCTCCGCGTCCGCCGGCCGCCCCCGCTGCCGTTCCAGCAGACCGGACGTCTCGACGCCCCGCGCCGCCGCCGTTTCCAGGGCGTCCAGCACCCCGGGGAGGACGGCGCGCGAGGCCGCGCCCACCGCCGCGTACTGGTGCCGCAGCAGGCCGGCCGCCTTCAGCGACCACGGCATCAGCTCGGTGTCCAGCAGCAGCCAGGGCGTGTCCAGCTCCGCCCACAGCCCGGCGGCCTCCGCGCAGTCCGCAAGCCGCGCCAGGACGCGTCGGGTCAGCTCCGGGTCGTCGAGGAAGGGCCTGCCGGTGCGGGTGTAGAGCGCGCCGGGCACGCCGCCGTCCGGCACCCCGAAACGCTCCGCCGCCGTCCGCCCGTCACGGCAGACGAGCGCCACCGCGCGCGAACCCATGTGCTTCTCCTGGCACATCACCTCGCGCACGCCGTCCGCTCGGTAGCCCGCGAAGGCCTCGGCCGGGTGTTCCAGATACCCCTCCTCGGCGGAGGTCGCGCAGGGCGCCATGGTCGGCGGCAGATACGGCACCAGCTCCGGCGCCAGCGCGAAGCGGCTCATCACCTCCAGCGCGGCCGCCGCGTTCTCCTCGCGGACGGCGACGCGGCCGTGGTGCCGGGTCTCGACCACGCGGCGGCCGGTGACGTCGCCGAGGTCGAGCGGCCGGCCCTCGGCCCCGCCCGGGGCTCCGCTGTCCAGCGGCTTCACCGGCTCGTACCAGACCCGCTCGGCCGGTACGTCGACCAGCTCGCGCTCGGGCCAGCGCAGCGCCGTCATCCGCCCGCCGAACACACAGCCGGTGTCGAGGCAGATGGTGTTGTTGAGCCAGGAGGCGCGCGGCACGGGAGTGTGGCCGTAGACGACGGCGGCGCGGCCCCGGTAGTCCTCCGCCCACGGGTAGCGGACGGGCAGCCCGAACTCGTCGGTCTCGCCCGTGGTTTCGCCGTAGAGGGCGTGCGAGCGGACGCGGCCGGAGGTGCGGCCGTGGTACTTCTCGGGCAGGCCCGCGTGGCAGACGACCAGCCCGCCCCCGTCGAGGACGTAGTGGCTGACGAGCCCGCCGATGAACTCCCCCGCCCGGGCGCGGAAAGCCTCGTCCTCCTTCTCCAGCTGGGCGACGGTCTCGGCGAGTCCGTGCGACATCCGCACAGTGCGGCCCTTGAGGTACCGGCCCAGCTTGTTCTCGTGGTTGCCGGGCACGCAGAGCGCCGTGCCGGCCTCCACCATGTTCATCACGAGACGGAGCACACCCGGACTGTCCGGTCCGCGGTCGACGAGGTCGCCGACGAACACGGCGGTGCGGCCCCCGGGGTGCGCCGCGCCGGCGGGGCGGCCCGCCTCGTCGTACCGCAGCGCGTAGCCGAGCCGGCCGAGCAGGGTCTCCAGCTCGGAGCGGCAGCCGTGGATGTCGCCGATGATGTCGAACGGGCCGGTGAGGTGCCGCAGATCGTTGTAGCGGCGCTCGCGGACGACCTCGGCCGCGTCGATCTCCTCCGGGCCGCGCAGGATGTGCACCTTGCGGAAGCCCTCGCGTTCCAGCTGCCGCAGCGAGCGGCGCAGTTCGCGCTGATGACGCTGTATTACGTGGCGGGGCATGCCGGCCCGGTCGGGGCGGGCGGCGTTGCGCTCCGCGCAGACGCGCTCGGGGACGTCCAAGACGATGGCGATCGGCAGCACGTCGTGCTCCCGCGCCAGCGCGATCAGCTGCCGGCGGCTCTCGGACTGCACGCTGGTCGCGTCGACGACCGTCAGCCGGCCGGCGGCGAGCCGCTTGCCCGCGATGTAGTGCAGCACGTCGAAGGCGTCGCGGCTGGCGGTCTGGTCGTTCTCGTCGTCGCTGACCAGGCCCCGGCAGAAGTCGGAGGAGATGACCTCGGTGGGCCTGAAGTGGCGTGCGGCGAAGGTGGACTTGCCGGAGCCCGTGGCACCGACGAGGACCACGAGGGAGAGGTCCGTGACGGCGAGGGTACGGCCGGGGCGGGCGGTGTGGGCGGGGCGGGGGGGGC
>NZ_JOID01000041.1 GCF_000719865.1 Streptomyces albus subsp. albus | reverse complement strand
GGTGGGGGCCCCGGCCGGCAGGCCGGGGCCCCCACCGCTGCGTTCGCGCCCGAGCCACCCCCCCCGGAACCGGGGCCCCGCCCCGGCCCCGGCCCCGCTCGCACCCCTCCCCACCGCGCCCGAGGGCGTTGACCTTCCGGGCACCCCGCGGCGGAGGCGCGCACGTCCCCGCCGGGCCGCCGAACCGCGCGGCACCGGAAGGGGAGTTGGGTCCGCTTGGCATCCGGGGCCCGTCCGGTTAGCCTCTCCTGGATTTGCGCCGGGGAGGCCGATCCCGGCACCCCTCCGCCCGGGAGACCTCTTGCACCGTCCGGACGCCGCCGTTCCGCACCCCGCGCCGCGCATCCCCCGCGTGCCCGCCGGCCCCGCCCCCGTCCCCGCGGAGGAACGGCGGTGACGGCGCCGGCCGAGAACACGCCCTACGACCTGGTCGGCGTCGGCATCGGCCCGTTCAACCTCTCCCTGGCCGCCCTGGCCGACGGCGTACCGGAACTGCGCACCCTCTTCCTCGACGCCCGGCCCCGGTTCTCCTGGCACCCCGGGCTGCTCATGGAGGGCACGGTCCTCCAGGTGCCGTTCCTCGCCGACCTGGTGACGATGGCCGACCCCACCAGCCCCTGGTCGTACCTGAACTACCTGCGGGCCCACGGCCGCATGTTCCCGTTCTTCTTCTCCGAGCGCTTCCACATCCCCCGGCGCGAGTACGACCACTACTGCCGCTGGGCCGCCGAGCGTCTGCCGTCCTGCCGCTTCGACGCCGAGGTCACCTCGGTGGAGTGGGACGGCGCGGACGGCGTCTTCCGGGTGGAGCACCGTTCCGCGGCGGGCCACCGCTCCTCGGTGGCGGCCCGCCGGATCGTGCTGGGCGTCGGAACGGAACCGGTGCTCCCCGAGGCGCTGCGCCCGCTGCTAACCGGGGAGCACCGCGGCCGCGTCCTGCACAGCGCCGACTACCGCGCCCACCGCGCCCGCCTCGCCGCCGCCGACGACGTCACGGTGGTCGGTGCCGGCCAGTCCGGCGCCGAGGTGGTGCTCGACCTGCTGCGCCGGCAGAGCGGCGACGGCACCGGCGGCCCGTACGTCCGCTGGCTGGCCCGCACCCCCGCCTTCGCGCCCATGGAGTACTCCAAGATCGGCCTGGAGCACTTCACCCCCGATTACATCCGCTACTTCCGCGGACTCCCGCGGGAGGTGAGGGAGCGGCTCGTCCGCGAGCAGTGGCAGCTGTACAAGGGCGTCAGCGAGCAGACGCTCGCCGAGATCCACGACGAGCTGTACGAGCGCACGATCGGCGGCACCGCGCCGCGCGCCGCTCTGCACCCCGGTGTCGAGATCACCGGCGCGGAGGCGGAGCCCGGCGGCTTTCTGCTGCGCTGTCACCACGCCCAGCAGGGCAGCCGGTTCACGGTGCGGACCTCGGCCGTCGTCGCGGCCACCGGCTACGCGGCCGCCCGCCCGGCCTTCCTCGAACCGCTCGCCGGTCTCGTCGACTGGGACGACCGGGGCCGCTACCGGGTCGACGGCGACTACCGGGTCGCGCTCGCCCCGGCCGTCACCGGCGCGCTGTACGTGCAGAACGCCGAGCTGCACACCCACGGGGTCGGCGCCCCCGACCTCACCCTGGGCGCCTGGCGAGCCGCCACCATCCTCAACGCCGTCGCCGGCCGCCCCGTGTGCCCCGTACCGGAGCGGGCGGCCTGGACGACCTTCGGCGCGCCCGCGGACCCCGGCGAGCAGGAAGGGACCCCGGAGGGCGCCGAGGAGCCGCCCTCCGGGGGAGGTTGAGACACGCGTCGGCTACCGGCTGAGCCCGGCCACGGTCAGGGCCCAGACGCTCAGCGCCAGTGACCCGAGCACCGCGGCGACCGCCGCGCACAGCACCCGGCGGCGCAGCGCCGCGTACCGGGCGGTGTATTCGGCCCGCAGTTCGGCCGAGCGCTTCAGGATGTGCTCCAGGAGCCGCCGGGTGAGGGCGAGCCGGTCCTCCACGTAGCCGCCGACGATCTCCTCGCGCTGAGCCGTCGTCAGCCACGGCATGCGGTCGGCGAACGCCTCCGCCTCGGACCGGGCGTCGGCCACATGGGTCCGGCCGCGAAGGTACCCCTCCAACTGGGCGAGACCGGCGCTGATCTCCTCGCGATCGGGTCGCACGGTGGCCTCAGCCCTTGCCGCGGCCGTCGCCGTGGCCCTGTCCGCGGTCGTCGCCGAGCGGGGCGGCGGCGCCCTTTCCGGGCTCGATCATGTCCCGGCGGCCGGTGTTCTCCTCCTCGTCGATGAGGGCGAGATCCGGGTGGTGGAGGTCGAAGGCCGGTGATTCGGAGCGGATCCGCGGCAGGGTGAGGAAGTTGTGCCGGGGCGGCGGGCAGGAGGTGGCCCACTCCAGCGAGCGGCCGTAACCCCAGGGGTCGTCGACCAGGATCTTCGGCGAGTACTTGGCCGTCCGCCAGACGTTGTAGAGGAACGGCAGGGTGGAGAGGCCGAGCAGGAAGGAGCCGATGGTCGAGACGGTGTTCAGCAGGGTGAAACCGTCGGCCTCGAGGTAGTCGGCGTAACGGCGCGGCATGCCTTCGACTCCGAGCCAGTGCTGGACGAGGAACGTGGTGTGGAATCCGATGAAGAGCGTCCAGAAATGGATTTTGCCCAGCCGCTCGTCCAGCATTTTCCCGGTGAACTTGGGCCACCAGAAGTGGAATCCGGCGAACATGGCGAACACCACGGTCCCGAAGATCACGTAGTGGAAGTGTGCGACGACGAAATAGCCGTCGGTGACATGGAAGTCGAGCGGCGGAGAGGCGAGCAGCACGCCGGTCAGACCGCCGAAGAGGAAGGAGACCAGGAATCCCAGCGCCCACAGCATGGGCGTCTCGAACGACAGCGAGCCGTTCCACATGGTGCCGATCCAGTTGAAGAACTTCACGCCCGTCGGCACCGCGATGAGGAAGGACATGAAGGAGAAGAACGGCAGCAGCACTCCGCCGGTGGCGAACATGTGGTGCGCCCACACCGAGACCGAGAGACCGGTGATCACCAGCGTCGCGCCGACGAGGCCGACATAGCCGAAGATCGGCCTCCGGCTGAACACGGGGATGACCTCGGTGATGATGCCGAAGAACGGCAGGGCGATGATGTAGACCTCGGGATGGCCGAAGAACCAGAAGAGATGCTGCCAGAGGAGCGGCCCGCCGTTCTGCGGGTCGTAGATGTGGGCCCCGAAGAGGCGGTCGACCTCCAGGGCGAACAGGGCGGCGGCCAGCACGGGGAACACCAGGATGATCAGGACACTGGTGAGCAGGGTGTTCCAGACGAAGATCGGCATCCGGAACATCGTCATGCCCGGCGCGCGCATGCAGATGATGGTGGTGATGAAGTTGACCGCGCCGAGGATGGTCCCGAAGCCGGACATCCCCAGACCCATGATCCACATGTCACCGCCGACACCCGGTGAGTACTCCTTGCGGGAGAGCGGCGTATAGGCGAACCAGCCGAAGTCCGCTGCCCCCTGGGGGGTCAGGAAACTGGCCAGCGCGATCAGCGACCCGAAGAGGAAAAGCCAGTACGAGAACATGTTCAGCCGGGGGAAGGCGACGTCCGGTGCGCCGATCTGCAGCGGCATGATGACGTTGGTGAATCCGGCGAACAGGGGGGTGGCGAACAGCAGCAGCATGACGGTGCCGTGCATGGTGAACGCCTGGTTGTACTGCTCGTTCGTGAGGATCTGTGTGCCGGGCCGGGCCAGTTCGGCCCGCAGGGCGAGAGCCAGGATTCCGCCGAGCACGAAGAAGATGAACGCCGAGACCATGTAAAGGACGCCGATTTTCTTGTGGTCGGTGGTCGTCAGCCAGTCGACGACCACTCTCCCCGGTGTCCTGGGCCTCGGGCCGGCCGGAACTTCCCTCGTCTGCATGTCCGAGACCATGAATTCTCGCCTCTCCGCCACCGGCGTCGGCAACGTCGGAATGAATGTGTCCGCCGGTTTTCGCGCAGCACGCCGATGCCTCGACCGGCGGGACGGCATCGTGCTGCGTCGTCTTGATAGCACGAGACGCCGGCTGACGGTGAGTTCGACTCTTGTACGGGCGCGGCTGGAACGCAAATGAGTGTCACCCGAATGGCTCAGGGCGTATTCCGGCCGGTGCGCGGGAATTCCGGAACGGCCGGCGGATCTCCGCCGGTGCGGCGGACCGCCAGCAGGGCGATGTCGTCCGAACGCTCCGGATCGCCGTCCTCCCGGAGAAGGAAGTCCGTGATCTCCTCCAGGCTCACGGGACCGCCGCGCTCCCGTTCGGCGGCCCGCATCCACTGGCTCAGTTCCCCGCGCATCCGTTCGACGCAGGCCTCGATGTCGGCGCCCTTCTGCTCCACCAGGCCGTCGGTGAACAGGATGAGCGTCTCGCCGTCCGCGAGACGCCCCTTGGTGGTCGGGTACCGGGCGTGCGGCACGACCCCGAGCGGGGGGCCGCCCGTCAGCCGGAGTTCACCGGCCGAGCCGGGGGAGAGCCGCAGGGGGTGGGGGTGTCCCGCCCGGGCGCCCTCCAGCGAGCCGTCGGAGGGGTCGAGGAGGATGTAGGCACAGGTCGCGAAGCGGCCCGTGTCGAGATCGCCGAGCACCCGGTTGGCCCGGGCCAGGACGCTCCCGGGGTTCATGCCGGCCTCGGCGCAGGTGCGGAGGATGACGCGGAGCTGGCCCATGACCGCGGAGGCGTGGGCGTCGTGCCCCTGGACGTCCCCGATGACCAGGGCCGCGGTGCCGTCCGCGAGCGGCAGGACGTCGTACCAGTCCCCGCCGACGTTCATCTCGCTCGTGCCCGGGAGATAGCGGGCCTGGGTGCTGAGCGAAGGCAGCGGAGGGAGGCCGCGGGGGAGCATCGCCGTCTGGAGTTCGCTCGCCCGCTGGTGCTCGGAGTCGAACATCCGGGCGCGCTCGATGCTCTGCGTCAGGATGGCGGCGACGGCGGTGTAGAAGGTGCGCTCGCCGGGGTCGAAGTGGCGCGGGCCGGCGAAGGAGATGAGGCAGGCACCGGTGGGCCGGTCGGAGGAGGAGAGCGAGAGCACCACCCAGGCGCGCGGTGGGATGGGACCGGCGGCGGACAGTTCGGGAACGCCCGTGCCGGCCAGCCGGTTGAGGTCCTCCAGGAAGAGGGGTTCCTCCCGCTCCAGGGCCAGCTCCATGACCCTCCGGGCCGGCGCGTGCAGATGCCGCAGCTCCGGGGCGACGGGAGTCCGGCCGACGACGGTTAGCTCGCCGCGCTCGACGACACCGACGGTGACGTTCGCGGCGCCCAGCGCCGGACGGGTCAGATCGGTCATGACCCGGGTGACGTCCCGTACGGTCACGGCCTTGGAGAGGGCCCGGGTCAGGCTGAAGAGGAAGGCGTCCCGCGAGCGGTCGGGGGAGAGGGAGGGCGGGGCCGGCGTCACCCCGGGCGGGCTCCGCAGCACCAGGCCCACGGCGCGGGCGGGGCGCCCGTCCTCGCCCATGACCACCCGGCCGTGTTCGAGCACGGGGTGGTGGCTGCCGTCCGGGTGGACGACGCGGTAGTGCAGCCGGTAGGCGCCGGTCTCGCCGGCCCCGCCGGGGGAGGCGACGGCCGCCTCGGTCACCTCCGCGATGGCCGCCTGGACCGCCGGCCGGTCGTCCGGGTGGAGGGAGCCGAAGAACGCCTCCTCCTCGCCGTTGAACTCGGCCGGGTCGACGCCGTAGATGGCGCAGGCCCGCTCGTCCCAGCGGACGGAGTTCCGGGAGAGGTCCCAGGCGAAGACCCCGGTCCGGGTCGCCTGCGCCGCCTCGGCCAGGAGTTCGACGGACTGGTGGGCGAGGCTGTTCAGCCGTACCGCGCAGGCCTCGGCCAGCAGTTCCAGGGCCGGGTCGTCCGGGGGGCCGCCGGCCGAGTCCGCGGGACGCAGCCCCGCCGCCAGGACCCCCGCGACCCGGCCGTCGGCGGCCAGGGGCAGCAGTGCCACGGTGTCCGGGCCGTCGAAGCGCAGGGGCCGTCCGGTGCGCATCACCTCGGCGACTGCCTCGTCGAACGCCTGGTCCGCGGGCCGGGGTCCGGATCCGCCGGGTCCGGAGTTGGCGGGGAAGACGTCGACGCCGTCGGCGCCCTTGACGTATATCCGGGTACTTCCGGGAGCCAGTGGCGCCGGCTCCCCGTCGTCCTCCCGGTCCTCGGTCAGGACGCCGAGCATGGCCTGCGGGTCCGGACTCCGCAGCAGCAGTGGAAGCCTGCGGAGCAGCCCCGGCGGATGGGCTGAGGCCATGACACGCTCTTTCCGGTAGCGGGCATTCACGGCAATACGGATAAATGAGACTATAGGATACCGCTGTGGGCGGTGCGGCGCCCGTCCGGACCCCGGCCCGCGGGCGCGCAGCGCGCCCGCGGGAGTGTGGCGGACCGGCGCCGGGGTACTCCGGGGTCGCGGTCCGCCGGTGGACGGCGTCGTGCGGTGCGGTCGGCGGCCCGTCACATATCCGATCAGGCAGAGGCAGGCGGGCATGAACCACGGTGAGGACGCCATCGCGGAGCTGACGGCCGATCACCGCGAGGTCGATGAACTGTTCGAGAGTCTGCAGGGCGTCCCGACCGGCCGCCCGGAACGCAGGCAACTTCTGGACCGCATCACCATCCAACTCGTCCGGCACGCGGTGGCCGAGGAGCAGTACCTGTATCCGGAGGTGCGCAAACGCGTGCCGGGCGGCGCCGAGCTCGCCGACAAGGAGATCGCCGACCACGCCGCGGTGGAGCGGCTTCTCAAGGACCTGGAGAGCCGCAGGCCCGTCGATCCGGACTTCGACACGCTCGTCATCCGGCTGATCGGCGAAGTGACCGCGCACATCCACGACGAGGAGCGGCACCTCTTCGCCCGGCTGCGCGAGGTCTGCCCCGCCGAGCGGCTGGAAGCGCTGGGCGGCAAGATCCGCCGGGCCAAGCGGGCCGCTCCCACCCGCCCGCACCCCGGCGCGCCCGACACCCCGCCCGTCAACCGGCTGCTCGACCCGGGCGCGGGGCTCGTGGACCGGGCCCGCGACACCCTGAGCGGGCGCGGGAGGCTCTGAACCCGTCCGCACGCGCGGGCCCGCCGGCCGGGCGGACCGGCGGCGGGCGCGGTGAGGACGGGCCGGAGGCGGCGGGACGGCGGCCGTGGCCGGTACGCGGGATCACCGGAAGCGGGATCCGGGGAAACGGCATCACAGCAGCTTGTGGTGCGGCACCCAGGTGTACTTGCCGCCGCCCACCCACCGGACCACGGCGGGATCGTCGAGATCCACGTGGCGCAGTCCGGCATCGTGCGCGTAGGTGAGGACGTCCACGAGCGACTCGGCCTTGCCGACCGCCTCTCCGCGGATCTCCACCAGGCGGAACGGCGGTTCTCCCGGAGTGACGGGCCAGACCACGACCGGTGGGGCCTCGACGCGCGGTTCGCTGATCTCGGTCATAGGACTCATCGTGCGGCCGGTGGCCGGGGCCCGCACGTCCGGGAAGCCCCGGCCGGCGCGGTGCGGACGGCGCCGTCGCGGAGAGGGCGGGGGGACGGGACCGGCGGACCGCTGACCTCCGGGCGTCGCGGCACCTGGGTGGACTCCTGGTCGCACCGTCTGTCCTTGCGGCGGCGGCCGGGCGCGGCGCGGGCCGGCGCCCTTCGCTCCTGTTCGGTGCGGGGTGTGGCCGGGGCCGGTATGGGACCGGGGGCGGTGTCGACAGCCGGAGATTTCGGCCATCGCGCGGGCCGCGGCCGTGCCCCGCGCCGCTGCCGGCCGGAGGCGGACGGCGCGGGCATGTACAAACCGGTGTGACGGCCGAGCACACCGCGCTCGCCGCCCGGTCGCGGGCCGAGCTGGAGCGGCCCGGCATGGCCGACGAGGCCCTGTACTGGCTGCGGGACACCCTCGGCACGGTCGCCCCTCGCGATCCCCGCACCCGGCGCCTCGGCCCCCGCCGCTACCGGCTGGAGCTGCTGGCCGAGTTGTGCGACCGGGACACTTTCCTCCTCGTCGCCTCCTGGCTGGGCTCCGAGGCCGTGCCCGCGGTGAAGTCGAAGCGGGACTACGCCGACGATCTGCGCCTGTGGGCCGGTGTGGCACGGGAGTTGGGCGGGCACGAGCGGTTCTTCGTCGGTGCCGTCACCCCCGGCATGGTCGAGACGTGGACCAAGACGCAAAAGGCCCAGGGGCGGGCCCCGCGGACCGTCAACCGCCGCCTGTCGGTGCTCACGGCGCTCACCGAGTACGCGGCGTGGAAGACGAAGCAGCCCCTCGCCTCCCCCGTCACCCGGCACGACCGGCCCAAGGTCGACCCCCGTGACGAGACGACCGCCACCCCCGTGCTCGAAGTGCCCGAATTCCAGGCCGTGGTGAACGCGGCCGCCACACCGCGCGAGGCGCTGGTACCGGTCCTGATCTACACCCTGGCCGGCCGCGTCTCCGAGTGCTGCGCGGCGACCCTGGCGGACGTCAGGGTGCTGGACGGCGCGCGCAGGCTGGATCTGCGCCGCAAGGGCGGCAAGGGCCGCGTCTTCCCGCTGCCGGACCGGCTCTGCGACCTGATCGACGTCGCCGCCGGCGGCCGCACGGAGGGCCGGCTGCTCCTGGACGACGCCGGCAAACCGATGGACCGGCACGCGGTCGACCGGCTGCTGAACCGCCTGGGCCGCTCGGCCGGCGTGCTGCCGGGCCGGGATCTCACCCCGCACGTCCTGCGGGCCTCCAAACTGACCCACATGCACGACGCGCAGGTGCCCGTGGAGGAGATCCGGGAGTACGCCGACGAGCGGCATCGCCTCATGCGGGCTCTGCATCGCATGCTCAGTGGCCTCCGCCGCGACTACGAGCACCCGGCCGATGTCTTGGCCCAGTTGCACCGGGAGATCGGAGAGTCCGTCGAGGACTACCGGGCGGCGGCTAAGAGCAGCCGGATGGCGTGGGTCGACCGCTCCGTGACGGTGACACTGGCCCTCGCGGCCGCCGCCGGAAGCGTGGCGCAGCCTGACCTGGTTGCTGGGAGCGGTGGGCGGCTACGCGCTGAACGTGGCAACCCGCGAGATCCGCCCGCTCAGCAGGGCTCGCCGTGACCACGACTTCAGCTACCTGCACCGGATCGGGGAAACTCTGACCTGACGCCTGTGCGCCCGCAGGAGGGCATGCTCGATGGATCGCTCCCGTCCGTCGGCGCCTCTTCAGGGCTGCGTCTTCGTGCTTGGCCTGGCCCTCTAGCCACCGCTCCATGTTGAGTTGGGGGGACTACGGCCCCGGGCTCTTTACCCGTACAAGCCCAGGCCCCTACCGCCAGCGCTCGCGACTGCGATGGTCGGATTCTGTGAACTTGGCTCCAAACGACGGTAACTGAGCGCATTCGGATCGGTATTCTCCGTGCTCCCACGGGCAAATGGGTCCAGCCGCCCGGAGTCGGCTGCCACGGTGACCAATCTCCGGGTCCTGTGGGAGCACGTCATGGATGCGCATGAGGGGGAGTCATGACCGAACGAGAACCAAGCGGCGAGGAACCTGTGCTCGGCCCCCCGGGGAACGAGCCGAGCACGACACCGGCACCGGAGGCCCCCCCAACGCCCGCCTCGCCACCACTCCCCGCTGACTCGCCGCCCCTCCCGGATTTTTCGCCGCCGTCCGCCGCCGCCCCGGGCCGGGCCAACCTGCCCCCGGCCCTCACTCAGCCTCCGGTGCCTGCCGGCCGACCGACCGGCAGGCCGTGGATGGTGCGGTTCCAGGCACTGACTGGACGTCAACGGGCATCACTGATTGGCGTGGTCGGTCTAGTCATCGTGACGCTGGTGGCCGGGCTCTTGTCTCTGACGTCCTCGTTCTCTGATTCCGACGAGGAGCAGGCGGCCCGCCGGGACCTCCAACCGTTCCGGGCGGCCGTCGACGACCTGGCCGACGCCCCTGGCCTGCGCTACAAGGACACCTCGACCCTCGGCATCACCGAGAACGACATCACCGTCACCGCCGACGGCAGCCAGTTCGGCACCACGTCCTCCGGCCGGAGCGACAGCGGCCGGGACGTACTGCGCATCGGCGGCAAGAAGTTCACGCGCTGGCAGGTCGACCCCGCCCCCAGGAAGGACGTGGCGGCCGGCGAGAAGGCGCCGCCCAGCGAGTGGATCGTGGGGCTGGACGACGGCTCCGAGCTTCTGGACGAGGCCCTGGCCCGCACCATCGCACCGCCGAAGCTGGCCGCCGTGCTGGACAAGGCCCTGGACGCCCTGGAGAAGTCACCGCCCCCGGTGGCGAACGACGCGAAGGCGTCGGGCGCGCCCGGGCAGCGGCCGTTGACCGTGAACGGAACGCCCGCCCTCGGCATGGACACCTCGGCAGGCCGCCTGCTGGTGACGAGGGAGAAGCCGCACCGGGTGCTGCGGCTGGAGGCGTACGACCTCCGCGACGGCCTCTCCGACATGAAGGACCAGCTGGAGAACGGTGAAACACCGACAGCTCCCCGCACGGTAACCACCGGGCCCCTGGCGGCCGGTGGTGCCGAGGGAATGGACCTGACCCCGATCCTCGCCGACGCCGCCGACAAGATGTTCGACACCCTGGTCGCATACGCCGACCAACTGGAGGACGCCACCGACCGCGGCATCACCTTCACCCTCGACGGCGCGGGCGAGATGGACTGCAGCCCGGAGGGCTGCACCGCAACCCAGAGCTTCACCGGTGAGGTCACCTCCATCGCCCGACGGGAACGCGTCACCAAGGGCGAGGTCACCGCGGTGATGAGCGCCACGTTCACCATCGACGGCAAACCCGCCGGCAAGTGCACCAGCCCGCAGCGCACCTTCCCCGTCCGGGGCAACAACGTCTCGGGAACCCTGAAGTGCTCCAACCCGGGAGCCGGACCCCTCTACGCCTCGGTCGCCGCCCGCGTACAGGCACAAGCCCAAGCCGACGCCGATCGCTGCGGATGCAAGGTCCGCCTCACCTACCCGCTCCGCGCCAACACCCTGATCGACGCCCGCGCGCTCGCCAAGGTCGAGGCGCGGAAACTCGCTGACCGCGCGAGGCGGGAACGCGACGCCGCGACCTGCGCCAAGCCCCACAGCTTCCCGCCCGGCACCCCCGTGCTGCTCGCCGACGGAACCCACCGGGCCATTGAGGACATCCGCATCGGGGACCGTGTGATCGCCACCGACCCGGAGCGTCCGATCACGGCGGCCCGGCCGGTGACCAACGTGATCACCACCGAGGACGACAAGGACTTCACCCGGCTCACCCTTGCCACCGACCGAGGCTCCGCCACCGTCACGGCGACCGACAACCACCCATTCTGGCTCGACGAGGACGACCAGCGGTGGAAGAACGCTGGTGACCTCCGGGTCGGCGACACACTGCGTACCCCGAACGGCGCTAGCGTGGCCGTTACTGAAGTCCGTGATCAGCAGGGCCCGCAACGCACACACGACCTCACCGTCAACGGCCTGCACACCTACTACGTGCTGGCAGGCGAAACGCCGCTGCTGGTTCACAACAACAACGGCAAAAGGTGTAGCCCTTCTATCGAGGACGACCACATCAGGCATAACCACACGCCTGAGGGCATGTTCTCGACGGACCGCTCCAAGACGGAGTGGTTGCCTGGGACCACGAAGGCGTCACGTGCGGCTGTCATCAAGGAAGTGCTCAGGCGCGGCAGGGTGGTGACGGGAACCCAAAATCGAGACGGGGTTGTGAAGGAACTCAAGTATGATGAGAAAATCGGACACATGAGGGACCGCAATAGGACTCCGCTGTACAAAATGCGAGTCTATTATGATCCCGAGCTCAACAAGGTCCGCAATGCTTTCCCGGTGAGATGAGCCCCAGATGGAGATCTCCTTCGCGCCGAGCAGCGAGTACGCGGCCCACGGGCGCGAGCGAACTCACCAGGACGGGGCTGGCCTGTCAACCCTGTCCGGAACCGACCTGAGGTGGTACTACTTCCTCGGTCGTCTCTCGATTACTCACTCCGGCATCGATATCGGACCGCCGTGGGGCTGGGTGCCGCTGTTCGACGCGATGTATTGCGTGCAGCAGGTGATGGTGTACGCCCAGGGGGGAGACAGCCTGGGCCGGATCGACTTCACTGAGAACGACGAGTCCATCGGCTTTGAGTTGGACCAGCACGGTGCTCTTCGTGTCACCCCGAGCTACCTGGACACCGAGCTGTGGTGCCCAGCGGCTGAATTCGTGGCGTCCGGCGCCGACTTCATCCGTAGGGAGCTGCGGCGGGTGACGACGGAGTATCCCGATCTGGCCGGGAACGAGCATGTGCAGGAACTGGCTCGGGATGTGGGTGGCGGGAGTCCGGAGGCCCGCGGGATTTAGAAGTCATCTCATTTGGCGAGCCTGCGGTAGCAGATGAGGGTGCAGGCGATGCTGGTGAAGGCGAGGAAGTGGTCGGCCTTGCGTTCGTAGCGGCGGTGGAGGCGGCGGCAGCCGGCGAGCCAGGCCATGGTGCGTTCCACGGTCGAGCGGTGGCGGCCCAGCCGCTGCGAGGGCTCGACTCCCTTGCGGGCGATGCGGTGGGTGATGCCGCGTTCGCGTAGCCATCGCCGCAGGTGGGCGTGCAGCTGCTGCCAGGTATAACCCGACGTGGCCACGAAGACGATCGCGGCCAGCACTTCCCGGTCGCCGTCCCGACGCCGACCACCGCCCTGCGGCCGCGACGGCACCTCCGGCACCACCCGCTGGAACAACTCCCACAACTCGTCCGGCACCAGCCGCTCAACGATCCCCACCATGACTCACAAAATACCGAGTCACCCAAATGAGGTGATCTCTAAGCCGGGGAACTGTGCGGTGAACGAAGGCATTTTGGGGCCGTGGGCGCTGAGCGGTTGCGCCGACCCAACGTGCACCCGGGCCCTTCACGAGCGCCTGCCCCTTCCCAGGAGAAGTTTGTCGCCCTCCGGAGAGCGGTGACGAACGGGGCGTCGCGTCGGGCCGGAAGCCATGCCGGTGCGGCCGTCCAGGGCTTGAGGTCGGTGACCTCCACGTACGACATTCCGGGCCGCGGGTAGAGCCACTGCCCGGGGTCCGGAGGCAGCTGGATTCCTCCGCCCAGGGCGATCGGCGACAGAGCGCTCTCGTGGTCGATCACTTGGTCAGGCGGTTGTGGTCGGGACGTGTCTGCGCAGGAAATTGAGCTGATCGGCGACGACCTTGTCGAACAGGTCGCCGACGTATATGTCGAAGTGGCCTGCCTGGTAGCGGGTGACCTCCCCGTGGGGTGCTTTGGAGGCGTGGCGGAGGGTGGCCTTGGCCGGGGCGACAGTGTCGGCGTCGGAGACGCACACAAGAAGAGGGCAGCGGATCCTGCGCGCAAGCCGACCCGGGGCGTAGAGCGGTATCTCAAGCGCGACCCGTGCCGGCACCTCGTTGCGGTATTCCTCCTCGGTCAGGCCGGACGCTTCAAGTAGTCCGAGTACGCCGTCGACCACGTCAGGGGATTCCATCAGCCCCAGCTCCCCGGGCCGGGCAGCGACCTTGACGCGAACCGGCGGTCGGCCACGGAGACGAGCGAAATGGTCCTTGATCGCGACTGCTACCAGCCGGACGAGCGAGCCGACTGAAAGCCGCAGAGCAGAGGCCAGGCCGTCCGTGAAGGGACACTGCGCGATAGCGGCGACCACGCCGTGGTCCGTCGCAGCGGTGGAGATGGCGTGTCCGCCGCCGAACGAGGTGCCCCACAGTACGACCCTGGAACTGTCGACATCCGGTAGTGACCGGGCGAACGCCACCGCGGCGCGCCAGTCCTCACGCTGGCGGCGGACGCTGAGCAGCTCTCGCGGGTGGCCGTCGCTGTCGCCGAAGTAGCGGTAGTCGAAAACCAGGCAGGCGTATCCCGCGGCCTGGAACTTCTCCGCGAACGCTGCGAGTCGCAATTGCTTCACCGCCCCAAGACCGTGGGCCATCACCACGACTGGCGGCAGACCGGCGTCCGGGGCGGCGGGCAGGTAGAGCCACGCGTGACAGCGGTCAGCACCGGAGACAAAGTGCAGCTCGCGACGCTCCGGCTGGGTGATGTTGGTCATCTCTCGATCTTTCTTGATTGACATTCAAGAGATGTTGGCGGCCGCTTGAATGCCTGTCAAGATGAAGGGGTGCCACGCAACCGCCACCCGATCCCAAAAGAGCAGAAGCGTGATGAGTTGCTCGCCGCGGCAGCGGAGCTGCTCGTCGCCGATGGCTACGACGCCACATCGATGAGCCGGCTTGCCCAGCACGCAGGCGTCGCACCGAACACTCTCTACTGGTACTTCCGCGACAAGGACGAGTTGCTGGTCGCCGTGGCTGACCGCTACCTGGACGTACTGCTGCGGGAACACGCGTCGCTGACCGGTCGCTCGCTGGCTGAGCAGTTCCTGTGGCTCATCGAGCGACTGCGGCCTTTCCGGCACCTGATGGCCACGGTGCACAGCCGCGTGTCTGTCTCAGACGCTGTCCGCACCTGGCACACCGGCTTCCACCGGACTATTGAGGACCTCTTCGAAGGCCAGCTTTCCCAGCCCCTCGCCGGCCAGGACCGGCCCAGTGAGGTGGCGGTGGCCACCTTCGCACTCGAAGGCGCGATCACTCACGACATCGACGAAGCCACGACACGGTCACTCTGCACGATCATCGCCGACCGCCTCCATCTAGCCGCTGCGGCCGATCCGGGAGCGCAGTCGCGCTAGTGACCTGAGTCAGAGATTCGTCGGCAGTAGGCCGCGACTTTGTCGAGGATCTCGTCGGCGGTCTTCGTCCAGACGAACGGTCGTGGATTGTTGTTCCAGTCGGCGAGCCAGGACCGGATGTCGCCTTCGAGGGCCTGGACGGAGCGGTGAACGCCCCGCTTGAGCTTCTTCTGCGTGAGCTCGGCGAACCACCGCTCCACCAGGTTCAGCCAGGACGAACTCGTCGGCGTGAAGTGCAGATGGAAACGGGGATGCGCCGGCAGCCACTTCTTGATGACCGGCGTTTTGTGGGTGACGTAGTTGTCCAGGATCAGGTGCACGTCCAGGTCGGGGGGCACCTCCTTGTCCAGCTTGGCGAGGAACTTCTTGAACTCCACGGCCCGATGCCTGCGGTGCAGAGAGCCGATCACCTTCCCCGTGGCGACCTCCAGGGCCGCGAACAGGGTGGTGGTGCCGGCCCGGACGTAGTCGTGGCTGCGACGCTCGGGAACCCCGGGAGCCATCGGCAGCACGGGCTGGGACCGGTCCAGGGCTTGGATCTGCGACTTCTCGTCCACGCACAAGACGAGGGCCTTTTCCGGAGGGTCCAGGTAGAGGCCGACTACGTCACGGACCTTGTCGATGAACAGAGGGTCCGTGGACAGCTTGAACGTCTGCGAGCGGTGCGGGGCCAGCGCGAACGCCCGCCAGATCCGCGAGATCGCGGACTGCGACATGCCGGTGGCCGCCGCCATCGACCGAGTCGACCAGTGGGTGGCGTTCTTCGGCTTCTCTTCCAGCGTCTTGACGATGACCCGCTCGACGTCCGCGTCGGTGATCTTCCGTGGGACACCGGGCCGCGGCTCGTCGGACAGGCCGTCCAGGCCGCGTTCGATGAAACGCCGCCGCCAGGTGCGGACCGTGTCCGGAGAAGCACCCAGACGGCGTGATACCTCCATGATCGAGTGCCCCTCTGCGCACTCCAGCACGATCCTTGAACGCTGGGCCAGAGCCTGGGCCGTCGAGCGTCGACGCACCCAGCCCTCCAGCACGGCCCGCTGGGCATCAGTGACCGACAACGGCGGAATCTTCGGACCCGGACGACTCATACCGAACCAACGACGAATTTCCGACTCAGGTCACTAGGGGCTGTCCGGCGGATCATGGGCGGAGCCATAAGCGGATGGCTGCTGCGGTGACGGTGCCGTGGAAGACGTAGGCGCGTTTGTCGTAACGGGTGGCGACGGCGCGGGAGTTCTTGAGCCGGTTGATAGTCCGCTCGACCTCGTTGCGTCGCCGGTAGCGCTCGGGGTCGAAGCCGGTGGGTCTGCCCCCTGCGCTGCCTCTGCGCCGGCGGTTGGCCCGCTGGTCTGACGTCCCGTCGGCTGCGACCGGCGTGGGAACGCGGTGGCGCCGGCCCCTGCCGGGCGGGAGCCGCGCGGGGTAGGTTCGAGAGATCGGCGCAGGGTAGTCGCGATGTGAAAACTCCCGGAAGGATGCGGACATGAGTGACGCGGGTCCGAACAACCCGTACGGACCGCCCCAGGGCGGGCAGTACCCTTCACCTCCCCAGCAGCCGGGGCAGGGATTCGGCCAGGCTCCCTATCCGCAGCAGCCGGGGCAGGGATACGGCCAGGCGCCCTACCCGCAGCAGCCGGGGCAGCCCTATGGCGGGTATCCGGGCGGTAACCAGATGCCGGCGCAGATGTCCGGCACCCTCAAGACGGCACGGGTGCTGCTCTTCGTCTTCGGCGGATTGGGCCTGATCGGTGGTCTGTTCATGGCGGGGAGCGGCGCCCTGTTGGGCAACAGCGACGTGCGTGACGCCATCGAGGAGCAGGGGGGCATGCCCGAGGGCGTATCGGCCGGGCTGCTGCTCGGACTCGGGGCCTTCGCGCTGATCCTGTCGATCGCGGAGATCGTCGTCGGCGCCAAGTTCGGCAAGGGCGGCAGTGGCACGCGGATCGCCGCGATCGTCGTCGGGGCACTGATGATCGTCTCCGGGATCTACTTCTTCCCGCCCGGCCTGCTCTGGGTCATCGCCGGTGGTCTGGTCGTCGCCTTCACGGCCATGAAGGACGGCGCGGCTTGGTTCAACCACCCGCGGTCCTGACGCTCCGCCGGCACGGTCGTGCGTCACGAGGTGCCCGGGGCGGCGCCACCGCGACGGCGGCGACCGGCAGTTGACCCCCGTCCGGGTGGACCGCCGGACCGCCGGACCGCCGCCGCGCCGCTCCGGCCGGCTCTCCGGATCCCCGGCCCGCTTTCCCGCCCTTGTGGGCGGAGCGGTCCCGGGCCGGCGGGCCCGCCGATACGATGGCGCCCGTACACGTCGCGCACGCACCGTCCCGGGGGAAGGGGAAGCCCGTGAGCAGCATCAGCAAGGGCCCCGACGGCAATCTCAACAAGGGCCTCGAAAAGGTCCAGGTGGCGCTCAAGTGGGACCCCAGTCCCCTCGGCGAACCCACTTGCGATCTCGACATCATCGCCGGTGCCTATTCCGCCGAGGACCCGTACGGCGAGCCCGTGTACCTCGTCCACTTCGACAGCCGGTCGCCCGACGGCACGATCACCCTCACCCGTGACAGCCGCAACGGCCTCGGGTTCGGGATCGACGAGGCCATGACCCTGGAGCTCTACCGGATGGCGCCCACCTTCGCGCGCGTGGTCGTGGGCGTGGCCATCCAGCAGGGTGAGGGGCGCCGTACCTTCGCCGAGGTCCGGAACAGTGCCGTCCAAGTCCTCAACGGGCCGGCGGAGCTGGCGCGGGACGACTTCGAGAGCGTCTCCGGGGCCCTCGCCGCCACCGTCGCGGAGTTCCGCCGGGACGCCGACGGCGCCTGGGAGTTCCGCAAGGCCCTCCGCGGGTACGACGCCGACCCCAACGCCTTCGCCCGGAAGATGGGGGAGCGGACCGTCTGACCGGCAAGGGCGCCGGACCCGGCTCAGCGCAGCTCCGGCATGATCCGGTCGTGGATGAGCCGGAGCTGGGCCGCGGCGTCCGCCACCTCGGGCAGGTCCCGGCCGGTGAAGGCGCGGACCAGACTGCGGTCGGTGACGGCGCAGATCAGGTGGTTGACCCCGGCCGGCGCGATCTCCCGGCGGATCTTCTCCAGGCACTCCTCGGGCGTGCCCGAGACGGACAGCCGCTCCGCGAGCTCCGGACTGGTCAGCTCGATGCCCCGGGCCAGGTCGCCGCCCGCGATGGCCTCGATGACGGGCGCCAGCTCGGCGGGGTCGACGCCGTTGCGCCGCAGCTGCTCCTCGGGCATCGAGGAGGCGTAGATGCCGACCATGCTGCGGGCCGCCTCCCGGGCCACGGCCGAGTCGGGGCCGGTGGCGAAGACGACCCAGGCCCCGATGTCCAGGGAGCGCCAGTCCCGGCCGGCCCGTTCGGCGCCGGCGCGGATGTGCCGCACCGCGTAGTCGTAGGCCTCCCGCGTGTAGCTCAGCGCATGGTGGCAGCCGTCGGACAACTCGCCCGCCGCCTCGAAGGACTTGGGCCCCCGCATGGCGCCCAGCATGAGCGGCAGATGCTCCTGGACGGGACGGGCGAAGGTGAACAGGCCCTCGTACGTGAAGAATTCACCCCGGTGGGTGATCACGCCCTCGTCCAGCAGGGTGCGGACGACGTGGAGCCCTTCCTTGACCCGGGACAACGGGCGGGTCCGGGTCCAGTCGATGCCGTACTGGGCCAGCAACCCGAAGTTGCCGCTCGACAGCACCCCTTCCGCCCGGCCGCCGGACAGCTCGTCCAGGGTCGCCAGGGCCTGCGCGATCAGGCTGGGTTCGCGCAGGGTGACGGGGGAGACGCTGGGCCCCAGCCGGATGCGGCGGGTCCGGCCGGCCGCCGCGGCGAAGAGCTGCCACAGGTCCTTGTGCCAGGTCTCGTCGGCGGCGTAGCAGGCGTGGAAGCCTAGTTCGTCGGCGAGACGGATGGCGGCCAGGGATTCCTGGACCGGGTAGTCGGGGAGCATGGCGTAGCTGAATCGCATGTGCACCACCCAAAGCCGTGACGGATATGTGGACGGGTGCGCGGCGCCGGGCGGGTCGCGGGTCGCGGGCCGTCCGGGCCACGGAGAGCCTGCCGGAGGCACCGCCGGGCCGCCAGCGGCATCCGCGGACGGGCGCGCCCCTCTCACAACACCACCACGACCGGGACGGGCCGCTCCGGCCCCGGCGGTCCCGGGGACCGACCGGCTGCCCGATCGCCAATGCGTCGGCCCCGCACACCTGATGGGACATCGGTGCCGCGGCACGGCCGTCCCCCGCCGTGCCGCCGGGGGCGGCCCGCCTGTCCGCGGCCCCTCGGGCGGCCCCACCACCGGACGTCCCCGCCCGGTGAGGCGCGGCCTCTTCCGCCCCGCCGGGTGACCCGGCGGCGACGGGGGCGTCCGGCCTCGCGCGGCGGGCGCCGGAAAGCGGCACACCGGCGGGTCCGGGGCCCGCTAGCATGGCGCCGTGAGCCGAGAACGACACCCTTCGCGGCGCCCCCCGGGGCGGATCCGGGTGTGCCTCGTGCTCGCCGTGCTCGCCGGCCTTCTCGGCATGCACGGTCCGGCGGCGGCGCCGGCCTTCGCGGCCCCCGCGTCCTCGCATTCCCACGAACGGCAGGCGGGCCCGCCGGTCTCCGCCGACGGCGACTGCCACGACCCCTGCGAGGGGCACGAGACCCATGCCGTGACGGACTGCGCCGCGGCCTCCGTGGGCGCCGGCCCCGCCCCCTCGCCCCCGTCCCCGGCCCCGTACGCCACGGGAGGTGCCACGGCGGCGGCTTCGGCCGGGGCCGCGCCGCCCGCCCCGGAGGGCGGCAGAGGACCGCCGTCGCTCTCCCAGCTCCAGCTCCTGCGGATTTAGGCCATGCCTCCCGAGGTGCCGCGCGATGAACGCGCCGGCGCCTCAGACGGACATGCCTTCACCCGAACGCACGCACAGGAGTTGTGACCATGCGATCCACCCGTACCCTTTTCCGCCGCGCTGTCCGCGCGGCCGCCGCCGGAGCAGCAGCGCTGGTGCTGGCGGCCTGCGCCGGCGAGAGCGGGGACAGCCGCGACGACGGCACCCGGGCCCGGCCCGCGCCCTCGTCCGCGAGCGAAGCTCCGGCCGGCGAGCACAACGCGTCCGACGTGGCCTTCGCGCAGGGGATGATCCCGCACCACGAACAGGCCGTCGAGATGGCGAAGTTGGCGCCCGGGCGCGCCGCCTCGGACGAGGTCGGGGAGCTCGCCCGGCAGATCGAGAAGGCCCAGGCGCCGGAGATCGAGACCCTCGGCGGCTGGCTCGAGGCCTGGGGCGAGGAGCGGATGCCCGGCGGCATGGACCACGGGGCCCACGCGGGCCACGGCATGTCCGGCATGATGGACGCCGGGCAGATGGAACGGCTGGAGGCCGCCTCGGGCACGGCGTTCGACACGGCCTTCCTGGAGCTGATGATCGAACACCACGAGGGCGCCGTGACGATGGCCCGCACCCAGCAGAAGCAGGGTGAGTACGCGCCGGCCCGGAAGATGGCCGCGGCCATCGTCACCTCACAGGGCGAGGAGATCGCCCGGATGAAGGATCTCCTCGGCCGCTGACGGCGGTTGACGCCCGTCGGCCCGCGGCGCCGGGAGGGCACCGCCCGTCCCGGCGCCGCGGGCCCCGGCCGGCGGCGCCAAAGGCGACGTGTCCGGGCGAATGCGGACAGCCCGACGGGCGGGAATACCCGGGGCTTTGAGCCGTGAAACCGGGCGGGTTAAGATCCGGAGCCGAATCCTTCGCGTGGTCGGCCGCCCAGTGGGGGTGGCGGCGAAGGCACCGTCGAATCCGCGGAGTCGCGCGGAGCCGGGAGCAGCCCCACCTCCCGGCAGGCGGCCGAGGAAGAAGGAGCTGCCCTCAGTGGCGTCCCACCGTCGTCCCAAGCAGCCTAACCAGCGCGCGTACGCGGCCGTTCTCGGCGTGACGGCCGCGGCGGTCGCCCTCTCCACGAACACGGCACAGGCCGACCCGATGCCGGACCCCAACAAGAAGGGCGTCAAGGCGCAGGTCGACCGGCTCTACGAAGAGGCCACGCAGGCGACCGAGAAGTACAACGGGGCGAACGAGAAGGAAGAGAAGCTCCAGAAGGAGGTCGAGGCGCTGCAGGAGACGGTGGCCCGCGGCCAGGCCGAGCTCAACAAGCTGCGCAACGGCCTGGGTTCCATGGCCACGGCGCAGTACCGCAGCGGCGGCATCGACCCCTCGGTCCAGCTCCTCCTCGCCAGCGACCCGGACGGCTATCTGGAGAAGGCCTCCACGCTGGACCGGCTCAGCAGCCAGCAGCTCGCCACCGTCAAGAAGGCGCAGGAGAAGCAGCGCACGCTGCAGCAGCAGCGTGCCGAGGCGGCGGACAAGCTGGGTGACCTGGAGGAGACCCGCACGGAGCTGCGGGACCGGAAGAAGGAGATCCAGGGCAAGCTGGCCAAGGCGCAGCGGCTCCTCAACAAGCTGACGGCCGAGGAGAAGGCCGCGATGGCCGCGGAGGAGGAGCGCGCCAACCGCACCAGCGCCCGCGCCGAGCTGGGCAGCCAGTCCGCCGGCACCGGCCGCGCCGCGTCCGCCTTCGAGGCCGCCAAGAGCCGGGTCGGCATGCCGTACGTGTGGGGCGCCACCGGCCCCAGCTCCTTCGACTGCTCCGGGCTCACGTCCTGGTCCTTCCAGCAGGCGGGGATCGCGATACCCCGGACCTCGCAGGCCCAGGCCAACGCCGGCACCCGTATCAGCTCGCAGAGCCAGCTGCGGCCCGGCGACCTCGTCATCATGCGCAGCGACCTCAGCCACGTCGGTTTCTACGCCGGCAACGGCCAGATCCTCCACGCTCCCAAGCCGGGCGCCAGCGTGCGGTACGAGCCGATGAGCACCAGCGGCATGCCGTTCATGTGGGGCGTCCGCATCGGCTGAGCGCCGAGGGGGCGGCCCGGCGCCGCCCCCTCGTCCGGCGCTGGACCGGTGCGCCGTGGCGGCCCGCCGGCCCCGGTGGCCTCCCCTCCGGCCGGATTCCCGGCCACCGGACCCGACGAGCCCGCACCCGAGGGTGCGGGCTTTTCTGTGTCCTGCGACGGGTGATTCCTCCTCATTGCCGCTTTTGAAGCGATGTGTTGACATGGCACTCGCGGGTACCAGCGGGCGGCGGAGGAGGACGACATGGACGGATGGGAGCCGGTGCTGCCGCTCCTGGGCGTGGTGGCCGGAGGGCTGCTGCTGCTCCGGGGCGTGGGACTGTGGCTGGCGGCGGACCGCGAGCCGCTGGAGGCCGGGCCGTTCAGCGGCGGTCCGCCGCCGGGTGAGCACGCCTTCTCCCGGTTCCATGTGCGCTGGTATCCCGTCACCATGATCTTCCTGGCCTTCGACATGGAGATGCTCTTCATGTACCCCTGGGTCCGGGTGGTCGCCGAGAAGGGCCCGAGCGCCGTGGCCGAGATGTTCCTCTTCCTCGGCATTCTCTTCGCGGGCGTGGTCTACGCCCGGCGCGAGGGGGCCTTCCGGTGGACCTGAGGAACCGTCTCCGGCGTGCCGCGCTGAGCCGCCCGGGGGTCATGCTGGTCGCCCTGCCGGGAGCCACCCCCGTCCGGCTGGCGCTCGAAGCCGAACTGCGGCGCCGGGGATGGCCGCGGAGCGAGACCCCCGCCGCCGCGGATCTGCTCGTCGTCGCCGGGGACCGCGATCCGCTCGGCGGGGACTCCTGGCTCGACGGGATCTGGGAAGGGATGCCGAAGCCGGCCGTCCGGCTGGCGGTGCGTCACCCCGGCGACGCGGCAAGGGCACTGGACGCGGGGCACCGCCTGCTGCGCGAGGATGTGGGAACCCGGCACGACCTGGCACCGGCCGCGCCCCCGCCCGGCGGTGAATCCACCGAGGGGCGGAACGGGCGGCCCGGTGGCGGCCCCGGGGAACGGTCGGATGACGGGGCGGGCGGTCACCACGATGACGGCGAGGGCCGGGAGGACCGGGCTGGTCGTGGCGGCGGGGGAGCCGGCGGCCACGACGACTGCGGCGGGGACCCGGGCGGCCACAGCGATCCCGCCGGTGAGGGCGGCGAGCAGGAGAGCGGTCACGGTGACGGCAGCAGCGGTCACGGTGACGGCCACGGCGGCCACTCCTCGCACGAGACGCACGAGATGTCCGAACCCGGGGGCCTTCCGATGGCCGAACGGGCGGAGGACCGGGACGGCCTCACGCTGGACCGCCTGCACCTGCCCCTCGGACCCGCGCTGCCGGACTGGCCGGCCGGGCTGATCCTGCGTCTGGTCCTGCAGGGCGATGTCGTCCAGCGGGCCGTGACGGAGACCCTGCCCGTACGGCGCCGGAAGGACCCGTTCTGGGACGAGCCGTGGCTGCGTGCCGCCCGGGGGGAGACCGTTCCCCGGTCCGAGGCCGCCCGCCGGCGCTGCGCCGCCCATCTGGACAGCCTGGGCCGCTTCCTCGCCGTCGCGGGCTGGGACGACCCGGCCGCCCGCGCCCGCCGGCTGCGGGACGGCGCCCTGTCGGCGGAACCCGGGGACCGGCTGCGCGAGGACGTCGTCTCGCTGGCCCGCCGGGTGGCGCGGTCGCGAGCGCTGCGGCTGCTGACCGCCGGGCTCGGCCCGCTGCCCGCCGCGGAGGCCCGGGCCGCCGGCGCCTCCGGGCCGGCGCGCACCGCAGACGGGGACGCCTACGACCGCCTGCTGGTGTGGCTGGACGAACTCGACCGCGCCGCCTGGGAGTTCGGCGACGAGCGGCCCCTGGCGCGGGACGACCGGACGGGCCCGCGCGGCACCCTGGACGGTGCCGCGCCCCCGTCCCAGGGGCTGCTGGACGTCCTCCCGGGTCTGCTGAACGGAGCCGAGTTCGCCGGCGCGCGGATCGTCGTCGCCAGTCTCGACCCGGACGTCGAGGAGCTCACGTCCGTCTCCCGCCCGGAGGCCGCCGATGTCTGAGGCCGCGCCGCTCTGGACGGTGATCGCGCTGCCGTTCGCACTGCTCGCCCTGGCCGCCGTCACGGCCGGGTGCGGAGCGGTGGTGTCCGCCGCGGCGGAGCGGGGGCCGGCCGGTTCCGCCGGTGAACTGGCGGCCCGGGCGGCCGCCCCGCTGCGGGAGGCGCTGCGGCTCCTGGTGCAGCAGCCGCGGACCACCACCGCCGCGGACGGCGCGCTCCGCCGGGCCGGGGTGGCGCTGGTTCCCACCGCCGCCGTCCTGGCGGGCGCGGTGCTGCCCCTGGGGTTCCGGTCCGTCACCGATCCCGCCGTCGGCATCGTCTGGTTCAACGCCATGGAAGTGCTCGCCTGGGCCGCCGTATGGCTCACGGGCTGGGCGCCGAACTCGGCGCTGTCCCTGATCGGCGGCTACCGCTTCCTCGCCCAGGGGCTGGCCTACGAACTGCCGCACATGCTGGCGATCACGACGGCGGCGCTCGGCGCGGAGTCCCTGCGGGTCGGGGAGGTGGTGGCGCGGCAGGAGGACCTGTGGTTCGCGCTCTGGATGCCGGCCGCCTTCGCCGTCTATCTGCTGAGCGCCGTCGCCATGGCGTTCTGGGGGCCGTTCGGCCATCCGCTGGGCCGCGACGCGGCGGGCGGCGCGGCGGCCGAACTCGGCGGTCCCGCACGGCTGGTCGTCCTCGGCGGGCGGTGGACGCTGCTCGTGGTGACGGCCGGGTTCGCCGTGCCGCTGTTCCTCGGCGGCGGGCACGGCCCGCTGCTGCCCGGCTGGCTCTGGACGCTGCTGAAGACGGCGGCCGTGCTGGCCGTCCTGCTCGCGGCCCGGCGCGCCCTGCCCGCCGTCCGGATGGAGCGGTACACCGAGTTCGCGTGGACGGTGCTGGTGCCGCTGACCCTGCTTCAGGCGCTGGCCGTCGCCGTCGTCGTCCTCAACCGATGAAAGGAGCGGAATCCGCCGATGCTCGATCACGCGCTGTTCTGGGCGCTGGCCGTACTCGCGGCCGCCGCCGGGGTCATGGTGTTCCGCTTCGACTCCATGGCCCGGGCCACCTACGCCCTGCTCACCTCGCTGCTGAGCGCCGGCGGCGTGGTGATGCTCCTCGGGCTGGACTACCTGGGCGTCGTCATCCTGCTGATGATGATCATCGAGATGGCCCTCATGGCCGTCTTCATGGTGATGTACATGATGAATCCGGCCGGGCTGATGCCCATGTCGATGCTGCACAACACCAAGGGCGCGGCCGTCCTCTGCGGAACGCTCTTCGCCGCGCTGGCCGCGGGCATCCTGCTCGCCCCCTGGCCGGCCCGCCGCGGCCGGCCGCCCGCCGACCCCACCCACGACCTGGGCATGTCGCTGATGGGGCCGCACATGCTCACCATGATGACCTTGGGCATGGCCCTGTTCGCCACCATCGTCGGCACCGTGGTCCTGGCCACCCGCCGCGGCCGCTACGACCGCTTCGGGGACGACCTGACGGCCCGCCGGCCCGACGACCCTTTGCCGGGAGGCGGCAGGCGATGACCCTGGAGACACTGCTGCTGCTCGCCGCCGCGCTGTTCAGCACCGGCTTGTTCGGCGCGCTCACCCAGCAGTCCGTCGTGATGCTGATGATGGGCCTCGAACTCATGCTGGGCGGGCTGATCGTGGCCGCCGCGGCCGTCTGGCACCACATCGCGCCGGCGAACGCCGACGGTCAGGTGCTCATCGTGCTGGCCGTCACCGTGATGGCCGTGGAGATGGCCGTCGGGTTCGCGGTGGTCACCGCCCTCTTCCGGGCCCGGGAGATCGACATGACCGACATGGCCGCGGAGCTGAAGGAGTGAGCCCGCTGCTGTGGGCCCTCATCGCCCTGCCGCTGGGCTCCGGCACGGCCCTGGCCGTCCTGGGCCGCCGGGCCGACCGGGTGGCGCCCGGAACGGCGGTCGCCGCGTCCGCCGCCACCCTGGGCCTGGCCGGTGCCGCCGCCGTCATCCGGCCGGAGGCCGCGGCGCCGCTGCTGGACGGGCTCCCCGTACGGCTGGCGGTGGACGGACCGTCCGGCCCGGTGGCCGTGGCCACGGCCACCGTCACCCTGGCCGTCCTCGTCTTCAGCAGCCGGGGCAACGGGCCCGGCGCGGCGCGGGCCCGCTTCTCCGGGCTGATGCTGCTCTTCTCCGGCGCCATGCTCACCACCGTCACGGCGGACACCCTGCCCGTGCTGCTCATGGCCTGGGAGCTGATGGGCGCCACCTCCTGGGCCCTCATCGGCTATTGGTGGCGGGAGCCGGCGCGGGTGCGGGCCGCCGGTACCGCGTTCCTCACCACCCGCGCCGCCGACCTCGGCCTCTACATCGCCGCGGGCGCCGCGCTCGCCGGGGGCGCGGCCGGAGGGCTCGACCTGGACGAACTGCCCGGCACCGCCGACCCCTGGCTGTCCGTCGTCACCGCGGGCCTCATCGTGGCGGCCTTCGGCAAATCGGCCCAACTGCCCTTCAGCTTCTGGCTCTCGCGGGCCATGGAGGGCCCGGCCCCGGTCTCCGCGCTGCTGCACTCGGCGACCATGGCCGCCGCCGGGGCCTATCTGCTCCTGCGGACCGAACCGCTGCTGACCGCCTCCGGCTGGGGCGGGCCGGCGGTGGCCAGGACCGGTGCCGTGACCGCCGTGCTGCTGGGCCTGGTCGCGGTGGCCCAGACCGACCTCAAGCAACTGCTGGCCGCCTCCACCTGCGCCCAGGCCGGGTTCATGGTGCTCGCGGCCGGCAGCGGAGGCGTCACCGGCGGAACGCTCCAGTTCCTCGGCCACGCCGCGGCCAAGAGCCTGGCCTTCCTGGTGGCGGGGGCCTGGCTGACGCTGCTGGGCACCAAGGCGCTGCCCGGACTGCGCGGCGCCGCCCGCCACCACCGCGTGGCCGGAGCCGCCTTCACCGTCGCCGCGCTGACCCTGGCGGGCTGGCCCCCGCTGGTGCTCTGGGGGGCCAAGGACCTGCTGCTGGCCTCGGCCCTGGAGCACGGGGCGGCGCTGTACGCGACGGGGCTCGCGGCCGCCGTCGTCGCCGCCGTCTACAGCGCCAAGGCCCTGTGGTACGTCTGGCGGCCGGCACGCGGCGCCGCGGGGGAGGGCGGTGACAGCGATGCGGTCCCCGCCGGCGGCGCGGCCCGTGCCGGCGGCCGGGCGCTGCCCGCCCCGGCGTCCTGGTCCCTGGCCGGGCTGGCGCTCGCCTGTGCCGCACTCGCCGTTCTCGCCTTCGAACCGGCCCGGCCGGCGTTCGGGCGGCTCCTCGGGGCCGGGGGCGAACCGGTCCCGCACGGCTGGGAGATGGCGCTGTCCGCCGCTCTCGCCCTCGCCGCCTCGGCCGCCGTGTGGCGGCGGGCGGCCCGTCCGCTGCCGCTGCCGCCCGCCGTCACCGCCTGGTGGGGCGACTGGCTGCGGCTGGAGGCCCTGGCCCGGCTGCTCCTCGTCCGCCCGGTCCTGCGGCTGGCCGGGGCGCTGGCCGCCTTCGACGACCGCGTCCTCGGCCGGGCCGTCCGCGCCGCCGGGCCCGGAGCCCTGCGTGCCGCCGGAGCCGCGGCCGCCCTCGACGCCCGGGGCCCGGACCGGGCCACCGCCGCGGCCGCCCGCGGAACCCTGCGGCTCGCCCGCGCCACCCGGCGGCCGGCCGGGGGCGCCGGTGCGGGCGAGGAGTGGTTGTTCGACGGCCTCGTGCGGGGCGTCACGTCCGGGGCCCGGGCCCTGGGGCGGCTGGCCCGCCGGCCGCAGACCGGCCGGCTCCACCAGTACCTCGCCCAGGCCGTCGCGGCCTTCGCCGTCCTCGCCCTCGCCCTCGTCCTCGTCGCTGTGAGGTGACCCGCCGTGCTGACGGTCCTCGTCCTGCTGCCCACCGCGGCCGCGGCAGTCCTGCTCTGCCTGCCCCGCCGCGCGCCGCGCGCCGTGTTCCTCGGCGGCTGGCTGGCGACCGCGGCGGCGGAACTCGCCCTCACCGCCGCGATCTGGGCGGGGTACCGGCCGGGCGGCGGCATCCAGTACGAGCAGCGGGTGCGCTGGATCCCGGACGCGGGGGTGAGCTACCACGTCGGCGTCGACGGGCTGTCCCTGCCGCTGATGGCCCTCACCTGCGTGCTGTTCCTCGCCTGCGCCGGCTACACCTGGGCGCGGCGCGGCACCCGCCGGGTGCGGGAGTTCGCCGCCCTCTTCCTCTTCCTGCAGACCACCTGCCTCGGGCTGTTCGCCGCGCTGGACCTGATCCTGTTCTTCCTCTTCTTCGACCTGTCCATCGTCGCGATGTACTTCGTCATCGCGGGCTGGGGCCACCGGGACGCCGCACGGGCCGCCCTCACCTTCTTCCTCTACACCTTCCTCGGCTCCCTGGCCCTCCTCCTCGGCTTCATCGGCCTCTACCTGGCCGCCGACCCGCACACCTTCGACATCACCGAACTGACCCGGGAGAACCCGCTCGCCGGCCGGGCCGCGTACGGCGGCCTGGTGCTGCTCGCCATCGGCACCGGACTGGCCGTCAAGACGCCCACAGTGCCCTTCCACACCTGGCTCCCGCCCGCCCACACCGAGGCCCCCGCCGTGGGCTCGGCGATCCTGGCCGGGGTCCTGCTGAAGATGGGCACCTACGGCTTCCTGCGCATCGCCCTGCCCGTCCTCCCCGGTGCCTGGCGCGAGTACACCCAGGTGTTCGTCGTCGTGGGCCTGGTGTCGGTGCTGTACGGGGCGCTGGTCGCGCTCGCCCAGACCGACTTCAAGCGGATGATCGCCTACACCTCCGTGAACCACATGGGCTACATCGTCCTGGCGTTCGGCGCGGCGGCCGCCACGGGCGCCGGGGCGGAGGAGGCCCGCCGGCTCGCCGTCACCGGCGCCGTCTTCCAGATGGTCAGCCACGGACTGCTGACCGGCGCGCTGTTCCTCCTCGCCGGAGTGCTGTACGACCGCTGCCGCACCTACGAGATGGCGGCCTACTCGGGGCTCGCCGGCCGCGCCCCCGTCTTCGCCGCGCTGACCGGGGTGGCCGCCTTCGCCTCCCTCGGGCTGCCGGGGTTCTCCGGTTTCATCGCCGAGTTCCAGATCTTCACCGGCAGCCTCGGCACCCGGCCGGTGGAGACCTCCCTCGCCGTGCTCGGCATCCTCCTCACCGCCGGCCTCTTCCTCCGCGCCCTGCAGGGGATGCTCCTCGGGCCGCTCCGGCTGCCCGACGCGCCCGGCGCCGGGCGGCCCTTCCCCGACCTCCGGACGGCCGAACGCGCCGCCGTCGTACCGCTGCTGGGCCTCGGCGTCCTCCTCGGCATCGCGCCGCGCTTCGTGCTGGACGTCATCGAGCCCGCCTCGCGCGGCGTCATGGAGCTGCTCGCCCGATGACCCCGATGGAACGGAGCCTCGTCGAACTCGTCCCCGAGGCGCTGCTCGCGGCCGGGGCCGTCGCCGGACTGCTGCTGGGCTCGTGGCTGCCGCGCCGCCGGCAGTGGCTGGTGGGCGCGCTGGCCTGCGCGGTGTGCGGAGCGGGCGCCGTGGCGGCAGCCGTCCTCGCCACCGGGCCGCCCGCCACCGCCTTCAGCGGCTCCTTCGCCGCCGACCCCGTCACGGGCACCGCCCGGATCGTGATCCTCGGCTCCACGCTGCTGGTCTCCCTGCTGGGACTCGGCCCCCTGCACGGGCACCCCCGGCAGTCGGAGTTCTTCGTCCTGCTGCAACTCGCCGCGCTGGGCGCCCTGATGCTCGCCGGAGCGCAGGACCTGCTGCTGCTCGCCGCCGCCTATCTGCTGGCGAGCGTCCCCTCCTACGTCCTGGCGGGCTTCCGCAAGGACGGGCCCGGCACCGAGGCCGCCCTGAAGTACTACGTGGTCGGCGCGCTGCTCGGGCTGCTGATGCTGGCCGGCATCACCCTGCTGTACGCGGCCGGGCGCGGCTCCGCCTACCCCCTGCTGCGGACGGAGCTGCCGGACGCCCCGGCGGGCCTGACGGCCGCCGGGACGGTCCTGCTGCTGGCCGGTATGGCGTTCAAGGCCGCGGCGGTCCCCGGCCACTACTGGCTGCCGGACGCGGTGCAGGGCAGCACGGCGCCGGTCGGCGCCTTCCTCACCACCGTCCCCAAGATCGGCGCAGTGGCGGCGCTGTACCGGCTGGCGGCCGTGCCGTTCTCCGGGACGTCCGCCGGCTGGCCCGAACTGGTGGCCGTGCTGTCCGCCGCCTCGATGACCCTCGGCAATCTGGCCGCGTTCTTCCAGCGGGACGTGCGGCGCCTGCTCGCCTACTCGTCGATCAGCCAGGTCGGCTATCTGCTGATGCCCGTCGCCGTGGCGGGACCCGGCTCCCTCGCCCAGCCGGCGCTGCTCTTCTACCTGGCCGCCTACGCGCTGACGAACCTCGGCGCCTTCGCTGTCGTCTGCGCCCTCCCCGCGATCCGCACGATCGACGGCTACCACGGCCTGGCCCGGCACCGGCCCGTGCTCGCCGTCTCCCTGACGGTGTGCCTGCTGGGCCTGCTGGGGACCCCGCCCACGGCCGTCTTCCTGGGCAAGCTGGAGGTCTTCGGCGCGGCGCTGGACGGCGGCCTCGGCTGGCTGATGGTCCTGGCCGCCGTCAACACCCTCGCCTCGCTCTTCTACTACCTGCGCTGGATCGCCCCCGTGTTCGCCTTCGCGCCGCCCTCCGGCGCCGGAGCGGGAGAGCCGGGCGGGGCGGACGGGCCGGACGACGGGGCCGGCGCCTTCTCTCCCGGCGAGCGGACCGCCCCGGCCGCGGCGGTCGCCGGGGCGGCTGCCGGCCTCTCCGTGCTCCTCGGGCTCGCCGCGGGCCCGCTCCTCGCTGTCCTGGACGGTCCGCTCGCCGGATGAACGAAGCGCGGCGCGCCGGGAGTTGAGCAGGGAAGTCCCCGGAGCGCCGGCCCGGCCCGCACGGGCGGACCGGGCAGCGGCACGGGCCACCCCAGGACGTCCCCGTGTCCCGTCGTCCCGCCGGGCTCCGGCCTGCAGGCGGGCGTCCCGCCCGGGAGCCGTGCCCACCGGGGGCGCCGGGCGGCCGAAAAGGGTCTGTTGACGCCGGAACGGCCGCGTTCCTACGGTCCTACGGGCGCGGGCAACCGCCCCACGCCGGAGCCGGAAAGGGGACCGAAGGTGACCACGACCGACACCGGACCGATCAGCTATCCCTTCAACGAAGCGGCCGGGCTCGGCCTCGCGGACGCCTACGACCGCGTCCGCGACACCCCCGGCCTGATCCGCGTACAGCTGCCGTACGGCGAGCCCGCCTGGCTCGCCACCCGCTACGCCGACGCCCGGCTGGTCCTGGGCGACCGCCGGTTCAGCCGGGCCGAGGCCGCCCGCCGCGACGAGCCCCGGCAGTCCCCGGCGTCCACGGCCGAGGGCATCCTCGCCATGGACCCGCCCGACCACACCCGGCTGCGCACCCTGGTGGCCAAGGCGTTCACCACCCACCGGGTGGAACGGCTGCGGCCGGACGTCCGGGCCCTGGCCGGCGGACTGCTCGACGCCATGGAGGAGACCGGTCCGCCGGCCGATCTCGTCGAGGAGTACGCCCTGCCGATCCCCGTCGCCGTCATCTGCCGCCTCCTCGGCGTGCCCGAGGAGGACCGCCCGCGGTTCCGCGAGTGGAGCGACGCGGCGCTGTCCACCAGCTCCCTGACGATGGAGGAGTTTCTCGCCAAGCGCGAGGAACTGCGCGCCTACATGGCCGGCCTGATCGCCGGGCACCGCGAGGAACCGCGGGACGACCTGATGAGCGCGCTCATCACCGCCCGCGACGACGACCACGACCGGCTCACGGAACGGGAACTCGTCGATCTGTGCGTCGGCATCCTCATCGCGGGCCACGAGACGACCGCCACCCAGATCCCCAACTTCGTCCTCACCCTCCTCGACCACCCCGGGCACCTGAAGCGGCTGCGCGAGGAACCGGAGCTGATCCCGGCCGCCGTCGAGGAGCTGATGCGCTTCGTCCCGCTGGGGGCCGGGGCCGCCTTCGCCCGGTACGCCACGGAGGACATCGAGGTCGGCGGCACCCTGGTGCGGGCGGGCGAGCCGGTGCTCGTCGCCGTGGGGGCGGCCAACCGCGACGCCCTGCGCTTCGGCGACCCCGGCCGGCTCGACTTCGGGCGGCCGGCCAACCAGCACATCGGTTTCGGCCACGGCGCCCACCACTGCCTCGGCGCCCCGCTCGCCCGGCTGGAACTCCAGGAGGCCCTGCGGGCGTTGATCCTCCGGTTCCCCGGACTCCACATCGCCGGGGACATCGAGTGGAAGACACGGATGATCGTGCGCGGACCGCGCACCCTGCCGATCGGTTGGTGAGCATGACCTGGCACATCGAAGTGGACCGGGAGCGGTGCATGGGCTCCGCCGTCTGCGCGGGCAGCGCGCCCGATCTCTTCACCATGGAGGCCGACCGGTCCCGCCCGGTGCGGGCGGACGTCGAGCCCGACGAGGAGGTCCTGGACCTGGCCGACTCGTGCCCGGCGATGGCGATCGAGGTGCGCGACGGGGAGAAGCTGATCGGCCCCCGCCCCTGACGGGTCCTGGGCTCCGGGGCGGGGCCGCGCTCCGCCCCGGTCAGGCCCCGCAGCCGGGATCCGGGGCGTCCACCGCGAGCGGATCACCGGCCGGGAGCACATAGGTCACGTACAGTACGACGGGCTCGGTACCCAGGTTGCGGCCGGTGTGCGGGCGGTGGCGGCCGGGCGGCTCCACGAAGGAGTCCCCGGCCCGCGAGACCTCCACGGAGCAGTCGGCCAGGGTGCGTGTGAGGGTGCCCGACTTCAGGACGGCGATCAGTGGGCCCGTGTGGTGGTGCCAGCCGGTGGTTCCGCCGGGCTCGATGGTGATCTCCCGGACGGTGACGTCCGTCGGGCCGCGGTTCACGGCCTTGACGGTCGTACCGGAGCGGCCCTCGGTGAGGACCGTGCCGCTCACCCCCGTCCCCGGTGTCGCGGACGCGGCGGAGCCCGGGATCAGCAGGAGCGCGGCCAGGGACACCCCCGTCGTCCATCTCCGGGCGGTCGCGCCGCGCCGCGCCGGGCGTATGTGCACAGTCATCCGTTCCTCCTCAACAGCCCCATGGACACAGGAAGTTCAGCCGGTTCTTGCGAGGAACCCCGGGCGTGAACGACTCCGTTGGGGAATACGCAAACCGGCTGATCAGGTCATGCCACAAGGGCAAGGCGTGCGAGGTGGGAGATGCGGGTGGTGCCGAGTGGGGTGCCG
>NZ_JOID01000040.1 GCF_000719865.1 Streptomyces albus subsp. albus | reverse complement strand
ATGACAAACGCGACTACATCTTCAATGGCACTCTGACCGTCACCGCGATCGTCATCTGGCTCCGAGACACCGTCCAAGAGCCATCAGAAACGACCTAGCCCGCAGCCACCTCACGCGTCCGGATTTCTGACATCTGCCGAACCACCTCCCTTCTCGTGTGCTGCGAGCGTAAGCGGACGACCCGCCGGGACTCAACGCTTTTTCGGGTGACTTCTCCGGACAGGGCGGCCGGCCGCGCCAAGCCCCCTGGCCTCGGCCGCCGGCCCCGGTCCCGCTGCCTGTCCCCGTCTCCGTCGACCGGCCCGTTCCGCCTGCTGCCCGCCCTCCGGCCGCCGGCCCGTCTCCGGCCGCTTCCGTCCGCCCCGCTCACCGCCCTGCCCCGTCCCGCCCCGGGCTCCGTCCCAACCACCGATCCCGTCCGGCCGGTTGCGGCGCGCTGCCCTCCCCGGTCGTCGCCCCGGGACACCGATTTCCGGGAACACGGTGTGGGCTCCATCACGTTCGAGTTCAATGAAACGGAGTACGGAACAGGGAGCACGTACAAGCGCCACAAGCGCTACGCAGCCACGTCGTCTGGAGGTGCCAGGTGACTGCTCAACGGCCTTCCGGCTCGGGCCCCGTCCCGTCGGCGCGTGCCGCCGGCCCGGGCCGCGGGACCCCCGGTCCTCCGCCGCCGGACTGCGAGGACTCGGATCTGCTGGCCGCGCTGCTGGACGGTATGGACGCCGCGCTCTGCGCCTTCGACGCCGACGGTGTCGTCACCCACTGGAACCGCGAGGCGGAACGGAGCCTCGGCTGGTCGGCGAAGGAGGCGGTCGGCCGGCACGGCTTCGCGGGCTGGGCGGTCCGCACGGCCGACGCCGAGGAGGTGCGGGGCCGGCTGATGGCGGCGATGGACTCCCCGGGCCGCCGGGTGCACGAGTTCGCGCTCCTGACCAAGGACGGCGGCCGGGTCCTCGTCCGCACCCAGTCGGCCGCCGTACGGGGCGCGAACGGCGAGCCCGCGGGCGTCTACTGCGCGTTCAGCGAGGTGCACGCACAGATCGACCTGGAACGGTCGCTGGCGCTGAGCGACGCCCTGTTCGAGGACGCCGCCTGGGGCGTGGTCCTGGTGGACGCCGATCTGCGCCCGGCCGTGGTGGGTGGTTACGCGGCCCGCGCCCTCGGCCGGGAGCGCGCGGACCTGCTGGGGCGCCCGCTGGGAGACCTGCTGTCGCAGGGGGCGGAGGAACTGGAGAGCTCGCTCCAGCACGTCCTGGCGGAGGGCACGCCCCCCGCCCCCAGCGACCTGTGGGTGACGCTGTGCCCCGCGGGGAGCGACGGCACGGGCGGCGGCGCGGACCCGGCCGACGGCGGGCGGGGTCCCGGCGGTGAACGTGCCGGGGAACGTGCCGGCGGTGAACGATCCGGCCTGGAACGAACCGGCGGTGAGAGATCCGGCGAAGGGCGCCCCGGGACGACCGGAGCCGGGCCCGGACAAACCGGCGGCGAGCGCCGCTGCTGGCGCAGCGGTTTCGTCCGGCTGGCGTCACCGCTCGCCGAGGAGCCGGTGCCGCTGGGCGTCGCCTGGTTCTTCCAGGACATCACCGAGACGAAGCTGCTGGAGCGGGAGGGTTCGCTGCTGCGCTTCCGCGGCAACCAGCTGCACCGGGCGGGCCTCGCGGCGGCCGAGTGCGAGGACCCGGCCGAGGCCGCGACCGTCCATGTCGACTTCGCCCTGGCCGGGTTCGCGGACCACGCGCTGCTCGACCTGCTGCCCGCGGACGGTCCGGCCGCCGGCCGGCTGGTCCGGGCCGCGGCCACGCCGACCGGCGCCGGCGGGCCGTGCTCGGCGATCGAGCCGAGCGGGATTCCGGTGGGCTACCCCGAGGGCCACCCGGCGCCGCGGGCCGTGGAGCGCGCCGGCTCCGTGCGCTCCTCCGCGGCCGCCGGGGGCGTGGTGGACCCGCGGGACTGGGCGCGGGCCCGGCAGTGGCCGGAGGACTCGGTGCACGCGCTCTGCGTGGTGCTGCGCAGCCGTGGCCGCACCCTGGGCGTCCTGACGTTCCTGCGGGGCGCGAGCCGCCGGCCGTTCGAACGCCAGGACGCGGTGTACGCGGAGGACGTGGCGGTCCGCACGGCCGCCCTGCTGGACCTGGCCGGCCTGACCCGCACCGGTCCGCGGTGAGCGGGCGCCGTGGTGAGCACGAGCGCGCGGTGGGCACGCCATGCTGAGCACGCGCCGTGGTGAACCCGACGCCGCCGCGGCCACGGCGCCGCGACGAGGACGACGGGGCCCGGGCCCGAACCCCGGCCCCGGAATCCGCCCCCGGGGACGGCGGGGCTCAGGGGTGCCGGTAGAAGATCCGGTCGCGGTAGCCGTCCAGGACCGCCCGGTTCCAGTCGTGGCCGCCGTCGACGTTGCCGGAGCGCAGCAGCGGCGGGGTCACCCCGCGCGCCGCGAGTTCGCCGGCGGCGGAGGCCATGACGGCCTGCATCAGCGCGCTGGTCACGACGGTGGAGGCGGGCGCGAAGGGCGCGTCGATGCCGTCGGCGGTCAGCTCCGCGTCCCCCACGGAGATCTTGCTGTCGAGCACGACGTCGCAGTGGTCCTTCAGGAAGGTGCCGTGGGGGTTCCGCGCCTCGGTGGCCTCGGCGTAGGCGACGGAGGTGACCCCGATCACCGTCAGGCCGCGCGCCCCGGCGCCCCGGGCCATCTCCACCGGCAGGGCGTTGCGCCCGGACAGCGAGATGATCACGAGGAGATCGCCGGTCCGCACGGGGGCCGTGCCGAGCACGGCGTCCGCGAGCCCGTCCACCCTTTCGAGTGCGCTGCCGAGGGTGGCGGGTATGACGTCGACCCCGGTCACCCCGGGTACGGACAGCAGGTTCATCAGGGCGAGACCGCCGGCGCGGTAGACGACGTCCTGGGCGGGCAGCGAGGAGTGCCCGGCGCCGAACGCGAAGAGCCGCCCGCCCGCGGTGACGGTGTCGGCGATCAGCGAGCCGGCCCGGAGGATCCCGTCGCTCTCCTCGTCGCGGATCCGCCGCAGCAGGCCGACGGCGGCGTCGAGGAACCGCCCGGGAAGCTCCGCGGCGGGCTGGGGGACGGGCTGCGCCGCGAGCTGTGCGGGGTGGTGCCCGGGGGGCCTGCTGTCGCTCATGGCCGTGGGGGCCCTTCTCGTAGGGGTCCGTGGAAGGTCCGGTGCGGGTCCGCGGCGGCTCCGCCGGACGTCTGCCGGACATCTGCCGGACGTCTGCCGGGGCCTGCGCGGGACGCGGGGTGGCTGCCGGAGCCGGTGGAGGGGTCCGCGGGAGTGCCGCGGGAGTGCGCGGCGGAAGCCCGCGGGAGGCACGCCGCGGTGGCGTCCCGGCCGGCCCGGCCCCGCGGCGATCACGGTGCGGCCCGGACCACTCTGCTGTCAATACCGCACCGGGCCGGTGCACGACAGGGGCCGCTTGTCCCCGGCATGCGCAAGAATTGGAGCCGGGGCCACCGCACCATCAACGAGGGGCACGCATGTCCGGACTCATCGACACCACGGAGATGTATCTCCGCACCATCCTGGAGCTCGAGGAGGAGGGTGTGGTGCCCATGCGCGCGCGGATCGCGGAGCGGCTCGACCAGAGCGGTCCCACGGTCAGCCAGACGGTGGCGCGGATGGAGCGCGACGGGCTCGTGACCGTGGCCGGTGACCGCCATCTGGAACTGACCGAGGAGGGCCGCCGGCTGGCCACCCGCGTGATGCGCAAGCACCGGCTGGCCGAGTGCCTGCTGGTCGACGTCATCGGTCTGGAGTGGGAGCAGGTCCACGCGGAGGCGTGCCGCTGGGAGCACGTCATGAGCGAGGCCGTGGAGCGGCGCGTGCTGGAGCTGCTGCAGCATCCGACGGAGTCCCCGTACGGCAATCCGATCCCGGGCCTGGAGGAGCTGGGCGAGGCCGGCGGTGCCGACCCGTTCCTCGGTGAGGGCGTGATCAGCCTGGTCGATCTGCGGCCGGGCACGGAGAGCAAGACGGTGGTCGTCCGGCGGATCGGCGAGCCGATCCAGACGGACGCCCAGCTGATGTACACCCTGCGGCGGGCGGGGGTGCAGCCGGGCTCGGTGGTGAGCGTCCGGGAGTCGGCGGGCGGCTTGCTGGTCGGCAGCGGCGGGGAGGCCGCGGAGCTGGAGGCCGACGTCGCCTCCCACGTGTTCGTGGCGAAGCGCTAGGGGTCGTCCGGGGCAGGACAGCCGGTCTCACCCGGCCGGGATGACGCTGCCCCGCATCCTTGCCCGGCGTGTCTGCCCCCGCGTGCCTGCCCGTTGTGCCCGTCCGGCCGGGGACGGCGACTCCTCGGGCGGTTCTCGGGGAGCGGTCTCCCGGGCAGTGCCGCGCAGGGCTTTCCCGTCCCGTCGCCGGCGGGCCGCGCCTCCGGGGGCGGGCGCGGAGCGGCGCGCACGGAGGCGCGCCGGGTGCGGACGGTCCGTCAGAAGCGCGGGCGCGAGGGGCACACGGGGGCTGGATTGAGGGCGTAGGGGCAGCGCGCGGGCGCCCGGTCGTGTCACTCTGTCGCTGAGGCATATGGCGCTGGGGCATTCGCGGGGCGCCCGCTCTGTCCGCCGACCGGGAGGTGTGCGCGATGGGCCGAGGGAACCGGACCGGTGCCGAGGCCCCGGCCGAGGCCTGCGCCGGAACCGCCGCGGTGTGCGGACGTTCGAAGGCCCCGGCCCGCCATGGCGCAGCCGGGGCCTCGCCTCCCCGTGTCCCGCCGGGCGACCCGGAGCCCCGAGCTCCCAGGGTCGGTGCCGGCGTTCTCACCTCGTTCCTTCCATCCCCTCGGCCGCGACGGCCAATCCTTGAGAGCTGTCACCCGTACGAGGGTTCTTGTACGGCGATGCGGCTCCACAAGCCCGTGTTCGAATAAGAGTTCGATACTGTGTCGGTGGTTCACCCACGCACGGCACGACCCCGCGAGACGCACGAACCGCACGCCCGACGGCACGCGACAGGCACGGCAGGCGCGATGCGCAAGCACGGCACCAACCACGAGTGCGACGCGAGTGGCAGGCACGGCGGGAACGACAGGCACGGCAGGAACGACAAGCACGGCACAGAGCGGCCGGCAGGACAACGCAACTGGCAGAACAGCACCGAAACGGCAGCCGGAAGGAATGGGGGTGCCAGATCACATGATTCGGCGCATCAACACGACCGGAGCCGACGGAGTCCGGCTGGCCGCCTGGGAGTTCGCCGATCCGCCCAAGGGCGTGCGGGAGGGCGGGGCGGCCCCGGCGGCCCTGCTCCTGCACGGCCTGATGGGGCGCGCCTCCCACTGGGCGGAGACGGCCCGCTGGCTGTCCGCGCGCCACCACGCCGTCGCCCTCGACCAACGGGGCCACGGGCGCAGTGAGAAGCCCGCCGGCGGCCCGTACACGCGGGAGGCCTACGTCGCCGACGCCGAGGCCGTTCTGGAGCGGCTGGAGCTCGGCCCGGCCGTGCTGATCGGCCACGCCATGGGTGCCCTGACGGCCTGGCAGCTCGCCGCCCGCCGCCCCGATCTCGTCCGGGCGCTGGTGATCTGCGACATGCGCGCCTCCGCGCTCGGTGCCCGTTCGCAGCGCGAGTGGGAGGAGTGGTTCGCGTCCTGGCCGCTGCCCTTCGCGACGCTCGCGGACGTCCGCAAGTGGTTCGGTGAGGACGATCCGGCCCTGGAGCGCCCCCGGCCGTCCCGCGGCGACTTCTTCGCGGAGGTGATGGCCGAGCGCGCCGACGGCTGGCGTCCGGTCTTCTCCCGCCGGGCGATGCTGCGGGCACGGGAGTCGTGGGTGCACGACGCCCACTGGGACGAGCTGGCGCAGGTGCGGTGCCCCACCCTCGTCGTCCGGGGGCTCGACGGCGAACTGGGCCGGGCCGAGGCGCAGGAGATGGTGCGGGTGCTGCCGCGGGGCGAGTACGCCGAGGTCCCGGACGCGGGGCACCTGGTCCACTACGACCGGCCCGAGGGCTGGCGGTCGGTCGTCGAACCGTTCCTGGGGAGCGTGGCCCCGGCCTGAGGGACCCGGCCCGACGGCGGCGGCCCGGGCGGCGGCGGGTGGCGGCGGGCCGGGGAGCACCCGCCGCCCGAGGCTGCCGCCCTTGCGGCGCAGGTTCAGCTTGCGCGCGCCGACCAGCACCCGCACGTCCGCCAGGGGCGTCGCGCAGCCGTCACCGCCTCCGGTAGCCGCTTCGGCGCCACGGGCTTCGGTGACGCCGAACCACCAGACCAGTCCGGGGCCGAAGCCCCGGCGCGTATCCGCACCCGCGCCCCGCCGCCCGCGGCGGTCAGGCCTTGCTGACCGCCGCCAGGATCTCCGGCAGCCGGGCGGCGGTCCTCGGGGCCGCCAGCCGCAGGCCGAGACGGGTGATCCCCCAGCCGTAGAGCGCGCCGAGCGGCAGGATCAGCCACAGCCAGGCGTGGGCGCCCGCCATGTGCATCCAGATGACGAGGGCGAGCAGCGGCGCGCACAGCAGCGCCGCCGCGAGCATGCCGCCCATGATGCTCAGCCACGCCAGCCCGGCCTGGCCCGGTGCGACGTTCTTGAAGCCGCTGTCCTGCGGGATGGAGTACGGGAAGCGCTCGGAGGCCACGGCGCCCGTCGCCAGCATGGCGCCCAGCAGGGCCAGCGAGACGCCCAGGGCCTCCGGGAGCGCGCTCCAGTCGCCCAGCAGGAGCGAGGAGACGACCACCACGAGCGTCACGTACGGCACCGCCACGACCGCCAGGGCCAGCGCCCGGCCGCGGAGTTCGAGATAGGCGTCGCGCGGCGAGGAGATCGTCTGCGCGACGATCCAGAAGGCGGAGGTGTCCTGCCCGAACTGGTTGTACATCTGCATGCCCAGCAGCCCGGCCGCCCAGCAGGCCGCGTACGGGCTGCCGTTGCCCTGCACCGCGTAGACCACCGGCAGCAGCAGGCCGATGCCCAGCGCCGAGACCCAGCCGGTCTTGGCCTTGGGGTCGCGCCAGGCGTAGCGCAGGGTGCGCTCCATGGCGGTGCCGGTGCGGCCGGGCGGCAGCAGCCGGGTGAGGCCGGAGCCGTCGCCGGAGGGCTTCTTGTCGGGGGTGGTGGCGGCCTGCAGCGTCGAGCCGTCGGGGGCGGTCATCAGCCGGGTGAGGCTTCGCTGCCACCACCACACGAGCAGCGCCAGCGCGGCGCCGGTCAGGGCCAGTTGCGCGGCGGCGCCGGCGTACGAGCCCTCGCCCGCGGACCGTACGGCGTCCAGGGCGGAGGCCGGGGGCACCCAGCGCAGCACGTCCGCCGCCGGTTCCAGGACCCGCAGCCCGCCGGGCTCGGACAGCTTCTGCACCCCGAGGTTGACGAACTGGGCGCCGACCGCGATGAACAGGCCGCTGAGCAGGGCCAGATCGCGGCCTCTGCGGCTGGTCAGCAGCCGGACGTTGGCGGCGGCCACGGCGCGGGACAGCGCCACGCACACCAGCAGCACCAGCGGCGCGGCCACGACGCCTGTGACGACCGCGGCCGTGCCGTGCGCCACCGCGACCACCGAACCGGCGGCCAGGGTCAGCGTGAACAGCGAGCCGATGCCGATGAGCGAGGCCACCAGCAGGGAGAGCGCCAGCGGGGCGGGGCGCAGGGGCAGCATCACGAGCCGCGTCGGGTCCAGTGTCTCGTCGCCCGAGGCGAAGAACAGCGGCATCACGGCCCAGCCCAGCGTGAGCAGGGCGGTGATCGCCAGGACGAGCGCCGGCGCGTGCTCGTTGCCGCGCAGGGCGATCAGGCCCAGCAGTTGCAGCGCCGCGAAGAGCAGGGTGAACACGAGCGACGCGATGTAGGCGGCCTTGCGGCCGGCGGACTGGCGCAGGCCGTTGCGGAGCAGGGACAGCTTCAGCCGGACGAAGACGGCCGTGACGGCGGCTCCTCCGGCGGAGCGGGGCGCGGCCGGGCGCCCGGCGGCGGCGAGCGCGGTGCCGGTACTGGTGCCGGTGTCGGTGCGGGGGCCGGTGCCCCGCGGGGTGGATGCGGTGGTCACCGGGCGCCGCCGCCCAGCCAGTCCAGGCTCTGCCCGGTGTCGTGGCCGCCCGCGCCGACCAGTTCGAGGAAGGCGTCCTGAAGGGTGGGCGCGTCACCGCGCACCTCGGCGAGCGGGCCGCGCGCGCGGATGCGGCCCGCGGCCATCACCGCCACCCAGTCGCACAGGCTCTCGACCAGTTCCATGACGTGGCTGGAGAAGACGACGGTCGCGCCGGAGGCGGTGTAGCGCTCCAGCACCCTGCGGATCGTCTGCGCCGACACCGGGTCCACTCCCTCGAACGGCTCGTCGAGGAACAGCACTTCGGGGTTGTGGAGCAGGGCGGCGGCGAGGCCGATCTTCTTCCGCATGCCGGTCGAGTAGTCGATGACCAGCTTGTGCTGGGCACCGGCCAGGCCGAGCACGTCGAGCAGCTGTGTGGTCCGCTGGTCCACCTCCTCGCCCGGCAGCCCGCGCAACCGGCCGGTGTACGCGAGCAGTTCGCGTCCGGAGAGGCGTTCGAAGAGGCGCAGGCCCTCGGGGAGGACCCCGATGCGGGACTTCACAGCGACCGGGTCGGCCCAGACGTCGTGGCCGCCGATGAGCACCTGCCCGGAGTCGGGGCGGAGCAGCCCGGTGACCATCGACAGGGTCGTCGTCTTGCCCGCCCCGTTCGGCCCGACGAGGCCGATGAACCGCCCGGCGGGCAGCTCCAGATCCACCCCGGCGACGGCCGCCTGCTCACCGAAACGCTTCCACAGCCCCCGCACCCGAACGGCGACGGGGGCTTCGGCCGCGCCCGGCGCCCCGGCTGCCCCGGCCGCCACTCCTGCTCCTGCGTTCGTGCCTGCTTTCGTGGCCGCTGCCGCTGCTCCCGGCTCCGTTTCCGCAGCCGCAGCCGCAGCCGCAGCCGCTGCTGCTTCCGCTTCCGTTCCTGCCGAGCCCGCCCCGCCGGCCCCGCCGGCCCCGTAGGCCGGGCCGGTCCGGCCGGCAGCGCCGGTCCCGTCCGCCCTCCGGGCGCCGTCCGCGGCGCCGGTCACGGTGTCCGCCGCCTCAGCCGCGCCGGTCCCGCCGGCTGCCGCTCCGGCCGCCGGGCCGGTGTGGTCGGCCCTCTCCGTCGTCCGCTTCTCTGCCACGTGCCGCGCCCTTCATCGTCCCCGTGTTCCCCCGGGAGAGCCTCTGGTCCGGTCGTCCCGGATACGCACCCTACGGGGCGCCCGGGGAACACACGTCCGACCGCAGGAGGAGCCTGTCGGCGTTGCCGCCGGGCGACCGGCCCGCCACGCCTCCTCCCATGCCCCTGCCCACGCTTCCCCTTCACGCCCCCCACGTCTCCTCCAGCGAGCCGCCGGCCGGCCGGTGCTCCCGTCTGCTCCCTCCGGGTGCGCCCCCCGCGCACGGCCGTCCCCTCCTCCCGGGGAACAGCGGCTTCCGGAGCCATGGCCGTGGCTTCGCAGGCTTCCCGGGTCCCTCCGGTTCTCCGGCAACCCGCTCCGGCGGACGCGCCGCCGGGCGTGCGGGCCGACAGGTGGCGGCCCGGCGGCACCGCTCACCACGGCCCCGCGCCCGCTGCGGCGCGGCTTCCGCCCGCGGCTCGTCGCGCCGTACCGGAACCCGGCGCGCCGTGCGGGGCGTCCGCGGACCCCGTCCCCTTCGATCACCCTTTCCCGGGCCGGGCGCGGGTACGGCTTCGCGGTGGTGCGACCCGGCGCACCGCGTCCCCCTCCGGGGCGCACGGATGCACCCGTGGGGGCGCGTGAGCGACCGGTGCCGTGCGGGCGGGTAGTCCGTACTGCGGCGTCTTGCGCAGGATCAACCCGCTGAACGATCCCGTAGGTACTGATCAGATGACATGGCAGGAATAGCCGGTACGTCCCCGTGGGGAGCGTGGACGGGACCGGCACCACCGGCACCACCCGCCGACCACGCTCGCGATCATCAAGGGGGTAGAGGCATGGCAGCCAGGCCGCTCGTCGCACGCAGGCCCAACGAAAGGCTCGCAGCGCTGATACAGGAAGCCGGCTGCTCCAACGCCGGGCTCGCCCGCAGGGTGAACCTCTGCGGCGCGGAGCACGGTCTCGACCTGCGCTACGACAAGACGTCGGTGGCCCGCTGGCTCCGCGGCCAGCAGCCCCGCGGACGCGCCCCGGCCGTCATCGCGGAGGCCCTGGGCCGCAAGCTCGGGCGCACGGTCACGATCGACGAGATCGGCATGGCCGACGGCAAGAACCTCGCCTCCGGGGTCGGACTGCAGTTCTCGCCCACGGTGCCCGGGGCGATCGAACAGGTCTGTGAGCTGTGGCGGAGTGACGTGGGCCGCCGCGACTTCCTGTCCGGCTCCTCCGTCGCCTCCTCGGCGCTGGTCGAGCCCAGCCGGGACTGGCTCATCACCGGAACCGACCAGCAGGTGGCCCGCGCGGGTGGCGCGCGGGTCGGCATGACCGACGTCGAGGCCGTACGGGCCATGACCGGGGCGCTGACCGAGCTGGACCACCGCTACGGCAGCGGACATGTGCGCCCGGTCGTCGTGCACTACCTCAACAGCGTGGTCTCGGGGCTGCTCGGCGGCTCCTACAAGGAGTCGGTGGGACGCGAACTGTTCTCGGCCGTCGCCCGGCTGACCGAACTGGCCGGCTACATGGCCGTCGACACCGGCCAGCCGGGCCTGGCCCAGCGCTACTACATCCAGGCCCTGCGGCTCGCCCAGGCCGCCGGGGACCGCGGCTACGGCGGCTACGTCCTCGCCGCCGGCATGAGCCACCTGGCCGCCTCCCTCGGCAATCCGCGCGAGATCGCGCAGCTGGCCCGGGCGGCGCAGGAGGGGGCGCGCGGCCACGTCACTCCGCGGGCCGAGGCGATGTTCCTGGCGGCGGAGGCGCGGGGGCACGCGCTGATGGGCGACGGCGCGGCCTTCACGGCCGTCGCGGCGCGCGCGGTGTCGGCGATGGAGCGGGCCGGCAACGGCGACGACCCCGCCTGGATCGGCCACTTCGACGAGGCATACCTCGCCGACGAACTGGCGCACTGCCACCGCGATCTGGGCGACGCCGGGCCGGCCCGCCGCCGGGCCGAGGAGGCCCTCGCCGGTCACCCGGAGGGACGCGTGCGGCGCCGGGCGATCGGACTGCTGCTGCTGGCGGCGGCCCAGACGCAGCAGCGTGAGGTCGAGCAGGCATGCGACACGGGGACGCGGGCGCTGGAGCTTCTCGGCGGCCTCCGTTCGAACCGGGGCGCGGAATACCTGGAGGACTTCCAGCAGCGGCTGAAGCCCTTCGCGGCCGAACCGGCGGTACGGGAGTTCGGCGAGCGGGCGGCGGAGCCGGTGGCGGCGTAGGCGGGCCGGGCGGCCGGACCGGGAGGGGCGGCCGGATCGGGAGGGGCGGCCGGATCGGGAGGGCCGGGCAGTGCCGCTCCGGTCCGGTTCCGTCCGGGCGGGACAGCGGCGGGACGGGCCGGCGGCGGAACGACGCCGGGACAACGGCCGTACATCCGCGCGTCATTGGCCCGGAACCGTCCGTTCGGAGCCGTGCCGTGGCTGTGACCGGGCGCGTGGCAGAGGCGCGAGGGGAACCGGTAGCGTGAACGGAGCTTCCGTAGTGGTCCCCGCACAGCCAAGGAGTCCTGGTGTCGCAGAGCGGACAGGGCAACGAGCCGCAACGTCACGCGTACGAGGGCATCGTGCTGCCGTCGGGTGGCGGCGAGCCGCTCGTGCCCGAGCGGCACACGGCACCCGCCGCCGGACAGCCGTGGGGACAGCCCTGGGGTCCGGAGCAGCAGGACCGGCAGCAGCCCTCGGACGGGCAGCAGCGGCACGAGCAGCAGCACGGGCAGCAGCAGTACGAACAGCAGCGGCACGAGCAGCAGCAGTACGAGCAGCGGCAGCCGGAGCAGCCGCAGCAGCCGCCCCGGTACGAGCAGCAGCCGCCCCGGCACGAGGCGCAGCGCCCGCAGTACGAGCCGCAGCGCCCGCCGTACGACCCGCAGCAGCAGCAGCCGCAGCCGCCGCAGCAGCACTACGACCCGCAGCGGCACCGTGATCCCCTGCCGCCCGCGCCGGGACCGATGCCGCTGCCGGCGGAGGAGACGCAGGTGCTCCCCCCGCAGGCCCCGGCACCTTCGGCATCCCCGGCACCTCCGGCGCCGCCGTCCGACGCCGAGGCGACCCAGCTCATATCGCCGGTGGCCGGGGGACCGCTGCCGCCCGAGAGACCTGCCGAGTCCACGACCTTCCTCGGCCGCCGTCCCGCCGGCGGCCCCGCGCCGCTGCCCCCGGAGAACGGCCCGGACGAGCAGGCCACCCAGTACCTCGCCCCCGTACCGGGCGACGGCCCGGCCCCCGGCCGGCCTTCCGGCCCGCCGCCCGCCGCCGCGGCGCCGCCACCGGTGCCCGGGCAGGCGCCGTTCGGCATCAGGCCCGGCGCGCCCGGCGACCGGCAGCCGCCCGCGGAGTTCGACGGGCTGTTCCGGGACTCCCGTGCCGCCGAGGCGCCGGACGCCACCCAGCAGATGCCCCGTTTCGACCAGCAGTCCCCGCCTCCGCCGCCGTCCCAGCAGGGTTACGGGCAGCAGCAGTTCCAGCAGCCGCCGCAGGGCCGCGCCGCGCGCCGCAACGCCGAGCGCAAGCGGCCGCTCTCGCCGGTCGCGCTCGCCGGGATCGTCATCGGCGGCTGTGTCGTGGCCGGGCTGGCGGCGGGGGCGGCGCTCAGCGGCGGGGACGAGGACCAGTCCGGAGAGGACGACAAGAGGCCGGTCGCCGCGAGCCAGTCGGCCGGGACGGAGCCGTCACCGGAGGCGGACCCGGTCAAGGAGCAGGCCGAGGCGCTGGACGCGCTGCTCGCGGACAGCAACAACAGCCGGGACGCGGTGATCAAGGCCGTGCAGAACATCGGCGCCTGCAAGAACCTGCCGAAGGCCGCCTCGGATCTGCGGGACGCGGCGAAGCAGCGCAACGAACTGGTCACCCGGCTCGGCGAGATCTCCGTCGACCGGCTGCCCGAGCACGCGTCGCTCACCGCCTCGCTCACCAGCGCCTGGAAGGCGTCGGCCGCCGCCGACAACCACTACGCGGCCTGGGCCGACCAGGTCGCCTCCGGAAAGGGCGGCTGCAAGGGGGGCAAGGCGAAGGTGACCGGCCAGACGGCCAAGGGGAACACGGCCAGCGGCCGGGCCACCGAGGCCAAGAAGAAGGCCGCCGCGCTCTGGAACCCGATCGCCAAGGAGCACGGGCTCACCGAGCGCCAGTACCTGCAGCTCTGACCGGCCCGCGGCCCCGGCCGGCCCGGGCTGGGGGCTGCCCCGGCCCCGCCCCCTCGGGGTCCGGAGTGCCCGGCTCCGGGCCGCCGGCCTGGCCGCGCGGGGCGGAGCGGCGCGGGGCGGAACGGCGCCGGGCGGAACGGCGCGGGGGCGGAACGGTACGGGGCCCCGGGTCGCACGAGGTGGAGTCGCACGAGGCCGGCCGGCCGTGCGGAACGAGACCTCCGGTGGTCCCGCGCCGGATCGGCCGCGTCCGCCGCTGATCGCCGCGCTGCCCGTCCCGCCGCGCCGCCCGCGTCAGTCCCCGCCGTCCGCGTCCGCCCGCGTCACTCCGCGGCGGCCTGGCTCTGCGCGTAGGTGTAGCGGCGCTCCAGGGTCTGGCCCACGTTGACGAAGCCGTCGTGTGTCGCCACCAGCCGGCCGTTCCGCACCTCCTGGAAGGACACCATCGTGTTGGCTATCCGCGGATAGTCGCCGGCCCCCAGCATGTCCTTGTAGCTCCAGCTCAGCTCGGGTGTCAGCCCGCCGGTGCCGATGCCGTCGGCGCCGATGCCGCTGTCGAGGGCCTGGCGCAGCGACCGGCCCGTGACGGCACCGTCGCCGATCGACTCGATCAGCCGGTGCAGCACGGTGTAGGCGATCCAGGTGGTCTGGACGCCGGGGTCGGAGACGTCGACGCGGTTGTCGCTGAAGGCGTGTTCGCGGACGACCGCGCGCATCCTGTCCCAGGCGGGGTCGTCCGCCGCCGGGTACCAGCTGGTGATGGAGGCGCCCTCGAAGGGGCTGTCGGGGCCGCCGGTGCGGTCCACGAGCGACTGCTGGACGCTGCCGAGGACGGAGGCGAGCCGGATCTGCTCGCTGTCCTCCCGCAGCCGCCGGAAGGAGTCGAAGAAGGTGTCGGTGCGGTCGCCGAGGGCGGCGGTGACGCACGCGCCCTCCGTGCCGCGGTTGTCGACCTCCAGGAGGTCCAGGGCCAGCTCGCTCTGCGCGGTGTACTGGGAGGCGTCCTCGGGGGCGCGTACGTCGCTGGCCCGGTCGCGGTCGCCCTCGGCCAGGCCGGCGCTGATCAGGGAGGGCATCTGGTCGCCGTTGATGGTGTCGGGGCGCACCAGGGTCACGCGCTCGCACTCCGCCGCGAGCTGCCGGCCGCTGCCGGCGATCAGGGTGGCGTGGCCGCCGTTGACGGGGTAGGAGAGCGGGCTGGTGAACTCCTCGTCGGTGACCCCGTATCCGCCGATGTAGGGGATGCCCTCGGATTCGAGGGGCGACATGAAGGCGCGTCCGTGCTGGCTGTAGGAGCCGACGACCGCGGCGACCTCCTCGGCCACGGCGCGGCGTGCGCAGCGTCCGGCGCTGACGGTGTCGTTGCGCTCGTTGCAGGTGATGACTTTGAGCTCGCGGCCGTTGATGCCGCCGTTCTCGTTGACCCAGCGCGCATAGGCCTTGGCCATGGCCGGCATGCCGGGCATGTTCGTCGCCGAGGTGCCCTCGGGGGCCCAGGTCATCACGGTCACCGGGTCCTTGGTGGCGCCCGAGGCGCCGGTGAGGGTGCCGCAGCCGGTGAGGAGCGAGGCGCAGACGGCCGTCGCCGCCGCGACGGTCACCGCCCTGCGCGGAAGTGGGGGGGTGGGGCGTAGCCGTCCAGTCATGGACAGCGACGATTCCGCTTCGGCGGTAACGTCACCGTGATGAAAGGTCAACGGATGGTGACAGGAGGGTGAACAGCGGGGGTGCGGACGGCCCGCCGTCGAACGGAACGTACCATTCCGTCCTGTGCAGGGTTCGGAGAGGTCTTCCCGTCGCGGCCACCGCTCACTCAGTATGGGCGGTATGCCGCTCAATGACATGCCCTGGTGGCGCTGGCGCGCCCATGTGCGTTCCGCGCTCCACATGCTCTCGGACCCCGTCTTCCAGCAGGAGTGCTGGCTGCCCGGCCGGGAGGGATACGGGGACGTCACCGACGCCGTCTACCGGCTGGTCGAGGACACCTGGCTCGACAACTGGTCGGCGGAGAAGTACGTCGGGACGATCTTCCGCGACTCCCAGGAGGCCGCGCTCGTCGACGTCGCCGTGCTGCGGGTGCTGCGCATCATGCACCAGGTCGGCCCGGACGCCCCCGTCGCGGTCTACCTCGAACACCATGGCTGGCCGGAGGCCGTACGGGCCGCCCGGGACGCGCACGTACGGCTCGCGCAGAACGACGGCGAGGACCCGGACGCCCCGCCCCGCTCCCTGGACGCGCTCGCCCTCCTGAGCCGGGCCGTCTGAGGCGGGCCCGGGGCAGGCGGGGCGCGGGCCGGGGCGTACGGGCGGGCCGGTGGCGGCCGGGTGACGGCCGGGCGGTGTGCACCGGCGCGTGCGGTGACCGACCGTGATGTGGACCGGGCCCGTGGTGACCGGGCGGATGTGGGAGCCTATGGGGTCATGAGCGAGTCGCAGCCCGCCGCCTCCGGGCAGGCCCCCGAGCAGTACATCCTCACCCTGTCGTGTCCCGATCAGCAGGGCATCGTCCATGCCGTGTCGAGCTACCTCTTCATGACCGGCTGCAACATCGAGGACAGCCAGCAGTTCGGCGACCACGACACCGGACTGTTCTTCATGCGGGTGCACTTCAGCGGCGGTATCGCCGGCCAGGGCCGGTACGGCGGCCGCCCCCCGGGCGAGGACGGCCCGGCCCAGGAGCCCGTGACGCTGGAGAAGCTGCGCGCCAGCTTCGCCGCCATTGGCGACTCGTTCCGCATGGACTGGCAGCTGCACCGGGCCGACCAGAAGATGCGCGTCGTGCTCATGGTCAGCAAGTTCGGGCACTGCCTGAACGACCTGCTCTTCCGCACTCGGATCGGGGCGCTGCCGGTCGAGATCGCGGCCGTGGTGTCCAACCACACGGACTTCCGCGAGCTCGTCGAGTCCTACGACATCCCGTTCCACCACATCCCGGTGACCAGGGAGAACAAGCCGGAGGCCGAGGCGCGGCTGCTGGAACTGGTGCGCACGGAGCGCGTCGAGCTGGTCGTGCTGGCGCGCTACATGCAGGTGCTCTCCGACGATCTGTGCAAGCAGCTCTCCGGCCGGATCATCAACATCCACCACTCCTTCCTGCCGAGCTTCAAGGGCGCCAAGCCCTACCACCAGGCGCACGCCCGGGGCGTGAAGCTGATCGGCGCCACCGCGCACTATGTGACGGCCGATCTCGACGAGGGCCCGATCATCGAGCAGGAGGTCGAGCGGGTGGGGCACGAGGTCAGCCCCGAGCAGCTCGTCGCCGTCGGCCGTGACGTGGAGTGCCAGGCCCTGGCGCGCGCGGTGAAGTGGCACAGCGAGCACCGGGTGCTGCTCAACGGCCACCGGACCGTCGTCTTCACCTGAGGCACCGCCCCGGGGCCCCGCGGCCGCGGCACCGCACTGCGGCACCGCACTGCGGCACAGCCTGAACACCGCCCCTGCGGTACCGCACCCGGGGTGCCGGGAGACCGGGGCTCCGGCGCTCCGCGCCCCCGCGCCGGGGGCGTTACGGGCCGGGGCGGGGCGGGAACCGGAACGGCCCCCGACGGGCCCGGCTCACGCCCCGGCGCGCCGAACCCCGGCTCCCGCCCCGCCCCGGCTCACAGCCGCGACAGTGAGGCCGCCGCCGCCAGGACGTCGTGGATCGCCTCCCGGTCCCCCTCCTGGCCGGCCGCCGCCTCCTCCGGCGGTATGTGACCCGCGGCGAGCCGGCAGAACTCGGTGCCGTCCAGGGCGACATGAGCCACGGCCTTCTCCGGTGCGGGTGCCGCGGCCGGTGAGTCCAGGGCGATGTACCAGTGGCCGCCACCGCTGCCCTCCACCTCCAGATGCAGGGTCCGGCCGGGCGAACCCGCCGTGACCAGCCCGCGCGGCGGCCCGGCGAGGCCGTTCCGGCGGCGCTGCGCGAGGGCGTCCGGCAGCAGCCGCACGGTCAGGTCGATCATGCGGTGCAGATGCGGCGACAGCGGTGGCCGGTACGGGTAGTCCACGGCCTCCGCGATGTCACCGGCGCGCACCCAGCAGGCGAAGGCGCGTTCCAGGAACGCGTCGCTCAGCGGCATCGTCAACGCGCCGTAGGGCACGGTCAGTCCATGGGTGTCGCGCAGGGACACGGCGCGGACCAGGGTGTGTGTCTGCTCCCGCCAGGAGTTCCGGACCACGGCCGGCGCGGGGGCGGCCGGCCGCTGCTTCCAGTAGGCCTCCGACCGGTCCGCCGGCGAGACGCGGCCGTCCGGCTGCGGGGCGTCCTCCCAGGGGTCGCCGAGCCCCAGGGCGGCGGCCACGAGGCCGTCGACCGCCGCCAGTTGGCCGAGCGCCCCGGCGACGGTGGCGGCGCGGCTCCGTTCCCGCCGCCCGTCGAACCACTTGAGCAGCACCGGAGCGCGCCACTCCGACTCGCCCATGTCGCGCAGCAGGGCGTCGAGCCGGGCGGTCTCGGCGTCGTACGGAGCCGCCCACTCCGGGACGGGGATACGGGCCGGGCGGCGCCCGAGGCAGCCGGCCAGCACCCGGGAGCGCAGCTGCGGATCGAGATCGAGGTTGTCCTCGGGATGCAGCAGGGCGACGGCGTCGCGCAACCGCAGGGCCTCGTCGGCGCAGGGCGCGCAGTCGGTGAGGTGGGCCTCGACGGCGGCGGTCTCCTGGGCGGAGCAGGCGGCGAGGGCCCAGGCGCCCAGCAGGGACTTGAGCACCTTGTGGTCGGTGGGCGGCGGGCCCGCGCCGGGAGGTATGCCGTTGCCGAGGGCGTGACCGGTGGCCGCGCCGGGCGTGGGCGGTGCGGGCGGCGGGGGCGGTGGGCCGGGATCGGAGGGGTCGTTCACGGGTTTCTCCCGTAACCGGGCGATGAGCCGGTGCGGTCACCGTCACCGGTGCGGTTGTTCGCGGACGAGAGCAGTTGCAGGCCGAGCCGGAGCCGCCGTCGGGCCTCGTCCTCGGTGACGCCGAGATCGGCGGCGGCCTGGCGGTAGTCGCGGCGCTTGAAGTAGGCGAGCTCCAGTGCGTCCCGCAGCGGCGCCGGCATGGAGGCGACGATGTAGTCGGCGCGGGCGGCGCGGGAGGCGGCGCGCACCTTCTCCTCGACCTCCTCCGGGGTCCCGGCGCCGTCGGCGCGCATGCGCTCGGCCTCGGCGGCCCGCAACCGGTGCACGGACTGCCGCTGGGCGAGGGAGGCGATCCAGGAACGCATCGGGCCCTGTCCGGGGTCGTAGGCGTCGGGATGCTCCCAGATGTGGGCGAAGACGTCGCGGGTGACCCGGTCCGCCGCCTTCACGTCTCCGAGCACCCGGTACGCCAGGCTGTGAACAAGAGAGGCGAACCGGTCGTACAGTTCACCGAGCGCGGCGGCCTCGCCGCGCGCCAGGCGCTGCTGCATCTTCCGGTCCCGCCGGTGTGGTGCGTCGTTCGCCATACGGCCCCCATTCGTGCCGTGTCGTCGTTCGGCCGCCCGCCGTTGCCGGGATCATTCCGCACTGCGCACGACGAATGTAGTGGGCGGGCCCGGCGGTGCACGCGGCTTTGCGGCAGCGAGCGCCGTTTCGGGCCCCGGCGAGGGTATAGATCTCGTCACTTTGCCCGCTGCCGCGGTTTGCGGGGGGCGGGGCTGTGCCTAGAGTCGACGGAAGAGCCGCATGACGAACGGTGTTTCGGGGGAGAGTGGTCGGACGGCGGGAACAGGAACGACTGCTTCCGGATCCGGGAGACGAAGGGACTTCGCACGCGTGACGTTGAAGGTATGGGAAGACGAGCAGGGCTCCTGGGCCATTCTCCAAGTCTCCGGCGAAATGGACCTGGTGACCTCGCCCGCGGTACGTCAGCACGTGCACGACGCGGTGGCGGACGGCCGCCGCAGCCTGGTACTGGACCTCTCCGGGGTCCGCTTCTGCGACTCCAGCGGCGTGGGCGTGCTCATCGCCGCGCGGCGGCTGATGCGCTCCTGCCAGGGGCGGCTGCGGCTGATCCTGCCGGCCCGCGGCGCGGAGGACGGCTCCCACGTCAACCGGGTGCTCGCCGCGCTGGGCGTCCGGCGGCTCTTCGAGGTCTACCCGGATGTGACCTCCGCGCTGGACGAGACGGCCCCTCCGCTCTCGGCCTGAGCCCCCGCGCTTCGGGCCCCGCGCTTGGAGCCCGGCACTTCGGCCCCGCGCCGCCGGCCCCGGCGCTTCGGGCCCCGTGCGCCGGCTCCCGGCTCCGGGCTCGCGGCCCAAACCCTTCCGCTCCCGGTCCCGCGCTCCCGGCCGCCCGCCGCCGGCGGGTCCGAGCCCCGCGGCCTCGCCCCGTGCTGTCCTGGTCCCGCCCGCGGCCGTCCGGCGGCGGCCTCGCTTCCGTTCACCGGGAGCCGGAACAGCCCGACTTCCCGGGCAGCCGGCGCTCCCGCCCGCCCGCCCGGCCCGGGCCGGCTCCGCGACGCGGTCGCCGCGGCCCTCCGTGCGCCGCGCACGCGCCGTGCCCCTCGGTGCCCCTCGGTGGCGGATTCCGCCGCGCGCTCCCCGGGGCCTCCTCCCGGCTCGCCGCCCCGGCCGATCACCACGCCGCCCGTGCCGGCCCGCCTCGGCGCGTCCCGCGCGCCCGGCGCATCGCCGGTGCACCCGGCGTCCCCGGCGCCCCCGCCTCGTCCCGGCCCGTCCCGGCTCCGTGCCGCAGGTTCTCCCGGTGCACACGGCATCCGCCGCGTGCGCCGTTCGCTCCCTTCCGTGAACTTCGCCTGAACACCGAACGTACGTACCATCATCTGAGGTCAGCCCCGTTACGACGCAACAGAGGTCACCGTGGACAGCTCTGAGTACGAGCGCAAGATCGCTTCTCGTTTCGCCTCCTTCGACCAAGACGGCAACGGCTACATCTCCCGCGAGGACTTCCACACCGCCGCGGCGGCCGTGCTGAAGGAGTTCGGAACGGCGGCCAGGTCGGACTGCGGGCAGGCGCTGTACCACGGCGCCGAGGGGTTCTGGCAGGGCATGGCCGGCATGGCCGACCGGGACGGCGATCAGCGCATAACCCGCGAGGAGTTCACGCACGGGGCGGTGAAGCGGCTGCGGGACAACCCGCGGAGCTTCGCCGAGATCGCCCGCCCCTTCCTCCGCGCGGTGCTGTCGGTGGCGGCCGGCGTCTGCTCCGGCGGGAACGGCGGCGCGCGCGGCAAGAGCGGCGGCACGGGCCGGGAGTCCGGCAACACCGTTACGGTGACGGTCGACCAGGCGCAGCGGGTGCTGCTCGCCCTGGGCGTGCCCGAGCAACTGCGCGGCACGGTCGCGTCGGCGCTGGACGCGGACGGCGACGGCCGGATCGCGGAGGAGGACGCGGTGGCCGCCTTCGCCGCCTACTACACCACCCCCGAGCCGGAGTGACGGCGGCGGACCCTCACGGACCGTACCCGCGGCGGCGGACGCCGATCGCCGCCGATCACGCTTCGTGAACCGACCGGCTCCCGGGAAGTGCTCCCGGGGGCCGGTCCGGCGTACGGCGGCGGCGCCGGTTCCACTCCGCCCCCCGCGCCCCCGGCCGACGGGTGTGCGCCCCGCCTGCCCGCGCTGCGGCCTTGCGGGCGCCGGGTGTTCGACTGACGGCTGTGCGGGTCGCACAGTATGCAGTACGCGTACTCCTTTGCGCCGGAATATGCCCGAAGCGCTTGTTCGGGTGACTGTACGTCAACCATGCTGTTCTCCGTCGGGGTCACTTTCCGTGATCATTGGGAGACGCGCGGCGATGAGTCCGCCGGTTCGGATGGTGTGAGCGGTGCAGGTGCTTCAGGTTCAGCTGGAGGTTCGGCCCGATCCCGCGGAGGTGGGACGGGCCCGGAGATGGGCGCGCTCGCGTCTCGCCGGGTCGGGGGTGGAGGGTGACGAGTCGCTGGCGGAGACGCTGCTCCTGCTGATCTCCGAGCTCGTCACCAACGCGGTGGTGCACACGGGCCGTCCGGCCGTGCTGCGCATACTGCTGCCGGCCCCGGTGGGCGGGGGTGAGGCGGGGCCGGAAGGTACGCCCGGGGCGCCCGGTGCCGGTGGTGCGGCCGGCCCGGGTGACGTCAACGGCCCGGGCGGCGCGGGCGGTTCCGCCAACGCGAGCGGTACGGGCGCGAACGGCGTGGGCGCGGGGGCCGGCCGCCGTCACGGTGCCGTGCCGGAGACGGTGCGGGTGGAAGTCGCCGACCGCAGCGCCCGTCCGCCCTCGCGGCGCCATGCCGGGGGTGACGAGACCAGTGGGCGCGGGTTGGAGCTGGTGGACGGGCTGGCCGACCGCTGGGGATGGCGGGCCGAAGGGGCGGGAAAGGCCATCTGGTGCGAAGTGGACCGGGGGGAGCCGGTGTGCGCGGTGGAGCCCGGTGAGCCGGTGGAGGTGCCGGCATCCGTTCCGGCGGCCGCCCCTGAACCCCAATGCGCCATGTCAAAACCGGCATAAATGGACATAGTTATGCCGGGGTGTTGACGTCCCGGCACCGGTTGATCACTCTGGGATTCAACGATTCGTTGTGAGGGGACGCCGAGGAGCCCGGAGACGGTGTGGCCTCGGCGAATACGGGTCGTCGTCCGGCGCGACGGTACGAAGTCCGGGTGCCGGAGCCGGGTGGTGGTCCCCGCCGTACCGGCCCGGGGTGCGTGACAGCGCACCACCGGCCGGCCGGTCCGCGGGGACCCGCGCCGGGCCTTCACCGCCCACCGGCGCCGCCCACCGGTACCGGCATCGCCCACCGGCAGTGCCACCGCCACCGGTATTCCCGGCGGCGCTGCCACAGTCGTCGGCCCCTCCCGGCGCACGGCTCCGAGGGCTCCGCTCCCCGCTTCCTCCGCTTTCCGCTTGCCGCCTTCCCCGCCCCCGCTCCCCGACCGCCGTACCCGGCTCCGGCTCCCGGACTCCCGGCTCCGGCTCCTGGACTCCCGGCTCCGGCTCCTGGACTCCCGGCTCCGGCTCCTGGACTCCCGGCTCCGGCTCCTGGACTCCCGACCCGGCTCCCCGACTCCCGCTCCCGCTCCCGCTCCCCGGCTTCCGCGTCGCCGATTCCCGCTCCCCGGCTGCGGATCCCCGCTCCCGGCGCGTTGCCGGTCGCCTCCGCCCCGCGCCGGCCCCTACCCGCTTGCGGGCCCCGACCCGGCCCGTACCTCCCGGGCTCTGCCCCGGAGGCGTCAATTCCGGTGACGGCGGACCACTCTCCCGTGGCGATAACCACCCTGCTCGCAGGGGTAATTACCCGCCTGGTCCGGCAACCGGGGAGGTAGGTGCCAGTGAGCCACACGCCCGGAGCGTCGGCGGGGTCTCCCATCGACGACGTCTTCTGCGCCCTGCTGCCCAGGCTCTACCGGAGAGCCGTCCTCGTCGCCGGCGGCCGGCAGTCGGCGGAGGACATCGTTCACGAGGCCTACCTCAAACTCGCGGCCCGCCCGCAGCGCTTCCTGGCCCACCCCGAGCCGTACGCCTACGCGTTCACCACTCTGGTCAGCGTCGCCCGGGACACCTACCGGCGGGACCGGCGGCAGGTGCTGGTGGAAGACGTGGACCGGCAGACCGGCGGCGCGGCCGGTGCGGAGGAGTGGGACGGCGGGGTCGGCGACCGGCAGGCGAGGCTGGAGACGATGCGCCTGCTACGAGGGTTGACGCCACGCCAGGCGGCGGTGGTCGTCCTGGTCGACCTCGACGGCTACACCATCGACCAGGCCGCCGAGATCCTGCGCGTCCACCGGGGCACCGCCGCCCGCCACCGGGAACGGGCCCTGGGGAAGCTGCGTGCGCTCGTCCACGCACCCGGGCGGGCCGGAGCGGAGAAGGAGGGGGCACCGTGAAGAGCCGCGAACCGGACGAGGAGACGGTCCAGTTGCTGCGCGAGCGGCTGCGGGCCGCGGACGAGGCCGTCGAAACGCCACCCGGCCTCTGGGAACGGGTCCGCTCCGGCCCGCCCGCCGTGCCCGCCCCCCGCGCCGAACCCCCGGGCCTGTGGCGGGGCCGCGGGCTCCCGGGCGGGTTCCCGCGCCGCCTGCCGTCCGGCCCTTCGCGCCGCCTGCCGTCCGGCGTACCGCGACCGGTGCCGCGTCTCCTGGCGGGCCTGACCGTCGCGGTCGTGGTGAGTCTGGTCCTTCTGGGCGCCTGGTGGCTGGCCGGTCCGCCCGGCGGCCCGGACGGCAGGGGCGGCAGGGGCGGCGGCGGAACGGACGGGCACCCCGCGGGACCACCCGCGGTGACCCTCACCGTCCACAACGCCGAGGAGGCGTGCCGGAGGCTGCGCACGCTGGAGTGCGCGCTGGGCCTCGCCAAGGACCCGTACCGGCGGTACGGCTCCCCGGACAACCGCGCGGGTCGCGTGTGGCACGGAGACCGGGTGTCCGCCGTCTGCGTGGTGACCGACGGCCGGCTCATCCGGGACGAGTCCGGCATCACCTCGCGGCGCTGGTACCTGGTGTCGGGCGGGGGCGCCGTCCTCCCCGTCGACGGCTGGCTGCCGGGTGTGCGCACCCGCAACCTCGCCGAGGTGCGGGAGTGCTCGGCGGCGGAAACCGCCGAGGGCGGACGGAGCTGAGGCCCCGGCGGCGGGCGGCGGGCGGCGGCGCCGGGCCGCGGTCGGCCCGACCCGGGCCGCGGTGGGCCCGACCCGGGCCGCGGTGGGCCCGACCCGGGCCGCGGTGGGCCCGCGCCGGTCGCGGTGCGTCCCCGCAGGCCCCGGCCCCGGGCCCTGGCCGAACGCGGGGTCCCGAGGCCCGGACCCGGACCCGGACCCGGGCCCGGACCCGGATCCGGGGCGGGTCCCGGGCCGGGGGCAGGTCCCTCGGGGCCCGGTCTCCTGGGCTCCGGCCGAGTGGGCTCCGGCCCTGCCCCCAGGCCCCGGGCCCCGGCCGCACTCCGGGTCCCGGGCCGGGAACGGGCCCCGGCCGTGCCCCGAATCCGCCGGCCCGGCTCCGGGCTCCGCCCGCGCCCCCACCCCGGGTTTCGGGCCCGGGCCGGGGCCGCCCTCGTCAGTCCCGGTCCGTGGTGCTCGCTATCCGCCGGGCTATCCGGCGGGCGTCCAGGGCGAGTTCGCGGAGCATGCCGCTGATCGGGTTGGTGTAGCCGGTGAAGTAGAGCCCGGGGGCCCCGGCCGCCGTGCGCGGGCCGTGGACCACGGGCCGGCCGCGGTCGTCCAGGACGCCGAGTTCGCCGACCAGGGACTCCAGGCCGCGGCGGTAGCCGGTGGCCGCGATCACCGCGTCCGGGGAGATGCGCGAGCCGTCGGCGAGCACCACCTTGCCGTGGTCGAACGAGGCCACGGCGGCCACCGGCTCCACGGCCCGTGAGCGCACCGCGTCGACCAGCCCGACGTCCTGCACTGGGATCGCGCCCTCCTTGGCGCGCGAGTACAGCCCGCTGTCCGGGCGCGGCAGCCCGTACTCGGCCAGGTCCGGCAGCGACAGCCGGGCCAGGCCGCGCGCCGCCCGGTCCACCGCGCCGGCCGGCAGCCGGCGGCAGAGGATGCCGGTGCGCTGCGCGGGCCAGCCGGCCGTGGTGCGGCGCACGATGTGCGGCGGGGTGCGGACGGCGAGCCGGACACGGGCGGCGCCGCCCCGGGCCAGCTCGACGGCGATGTCCGCGCCCGTGTTGCCCGTGCCGGCCACCAGGACGTCCCGGCCCGCGTACGGCTCCGCGTTGCGGTACTCGCGGGCGTGCAGCAGTTCGCCGGTGTAGCCGTCGCGTCCCTCCCAGTCCGGGAGGTACGGGGTGTGGTTGAAGCCGGTGGCGATCACGACGTCGCGCGCGGCCAGCCGGCGGCCGCCGGTGGCGTGCAGCAGCCAGCCGGTTTCCGTCCGCTCCACCCGGGACACCTCCACCCCGGTGACGACGTCCAGCCGGTGGTGCCGCGCGTACTCCTCGAGATAGCGGATCACGTCGTCCCGGGCGAGCCAGCGTCCGTAGGCGCGGGGGATGGCCAGGCCGGGGAGGGCGGAGAGCCGGCGGGTGGTGTGCAGGCGCAGGCTGTCGTAGTGCCCGCGCCAGGAGGCGGCGACCGCGTCCGCCTTCTCCAGCACCACGGCCCGTATGCCGCGGCCGGCCAGCGCCGCGGCCGTGGCGAGCCCGCCGGGGCCGCCGCCTATGACGTACACGGGGGAAGTGGTGTTTTCCGGCATGACCGTGAGCGTACCGGTGCATTGACGTGTGTCGGTCAATGGATGCCGGTTCCGTTTTCACCGTTCGGTTGCGGATCGGTCACGGCGGCGGCACTGGAGAGCCGCTGTTGGCCGGATGCGGCGGGACGGCGGAACGTGATTCCGCGATCTCGGGATCTCGGGACCTCGGGGAGAAGGAGTGCCCGGGAGATGTGTGCCCGGGGAGAAGCGCGCTCGGGGAGGGAGGGATGCTGCCCGGGAGAGGCGGGCTCAGGGGTACCGGGGCGCGGCGGGCGCCGGGGTGTGTCGGTTGCCGGAGCGGGCCGCGGCGGGTGCCGGGCCGCTACTTCGCCGGCTTCTTGCCCGTGATGCCCAGATGCACCAGGGTCGTCAGATTGGGCTTCAGTTCGTTCTGCTTGACGCCCCAGCCGGAGAAGCCCTTCTGGTGCGAGGCGACCGCGGCGAGCATCACGACCACCGAACCGGCCATGGCCGCCGGGCTGATGTCCTTGTCGATCCGGCCCTTGGCCTGGAGGTCCTTGACCGTCTCCGTCAGGGAGCCGGTGACCGAGTTGAGGATCTTCATACGGATCTTGCTGAACCGCTTGTCGCCCTCGGCGGCTCCGAGGTCGATGACGCGCAGGATGGCGTCGTTTCTTCGCCAGAAGGTGAGGAAGCCGTCGACGAGTTGCTCCGCCGTCTGGCGGCCGGATTTCCCGGCCCACGACTGGCCCGCCACCAGTCCGGTCAGGGTGCCGGTGCCCTCCTGGGCCACTTCCTCGGCGAGCTCCAGCACGGCGCCCTCGACGTCGGGGAAGTACTGGTAGAAGGTCGCGGGCGAGGTGCCCGCCTTCCGGGCGACGTCGATGACCTTGACGTCCCGGTACGGAGACGACTTGAGCATCTCGCTGAGACAGTCGAGGAGCTTCTGGCGCGTCGCCTGTCCACGGCGTCCGGCCACCCGCCCGTCGACGGTGCGAACTTGTCCTGTCATGTCGTCAGCTTACCGACGGGTGATCGGAGCGCGATCTGGCCGCGGGCAAACGGGGGGCGGCCCCGGAGCGGCCCGCGCCCGCTCTGTCCGGGGGTTTTACCGGTCGGGCCCGGTTGCTCCGTACCGGTGAGAAGCGTTGTCCACAGCCTGTGGACAACCATCCCGGGCTTTCCCGCCACCCTGCTTGCGCCGCCGTTGTCCCCGGCCCGTCCCGCCGGGCGTGACGGGCGGGCCGCGGATAGCCTGACTCCGGCGATATCACAGCGGATCGCCTGATATGGGAGGTATCGGCATCATGGCGTCATTCGCGGAGGGCGTGCCCTGCTGGGCGGACGCCATGCTGCCCGATCTGGAGGCGGGGAAGCGCTTCTACGGGGAGCTCTTCGGCTGGACCTTCGGCACCTCGGACGAGCGGTCCGGCCGTTACACCCAGGCGTACCTCGACGGCGACGCCGTCGCCGCCCTCTTCCCGAAGACGGACGGCCGGATGCCCACCACCTGGGGGATCCACCTCGCCACCCCGGACGCGGCCGCCGTCGCCCGCCGGGTTCGCGAGGCCGGCGGCCAGGTGATCACGGGACCCGTGCCCGTCGGCGACGCCGGGGTGATGGGGCAGGCGGCCGACCCGGGCGGCGCGGTCTTCGGCTTCTGGCAGGCCGGCGAGCACCGGGGGTTCGAGCGGCAGGGCCGGCCCGGCTCCTACGCGTGGACGGAGATGTACACCCGGGACAAGGAAGCCGTGGACCCCTTCTACGAGCGGGTCTTCGGCTACGGGATCCATGACATCGACACCGGTGACGACCTCGACTTCGCCACCTGGTCCCCGGCCGGGGAGCCCGCGAACGAGGAGACGGCGATCGGCGGCCGGTGCGTCATGGACAGCCGTTTCCCGGCCGAGATGCCGCCCTATTTCCTGGTGTACTTCGCCGTCGCGGACTGTGACGAGGCGGTGCGGACGGTGAACCGGCTCGGCGGCCGGTGCGTGTTCGGGCCGATGGACACCCCGTACGGGAGGATCGCGACGGTCGTCGACGACCAGGGCGCGAGTTTCGCCGTCATCGCCCTCGCTGAGCCGGACGCGGGTCCGGAAACGTAAGGAAGGTCACCGGTGGCCGGCAGGCCATGGGCGGCGGGCCATGGGCGGCGGGCCATGGGCGGCGGGCCATGGGCGGCGGGCCATGGGCGGCGGGCCGGGGCGGTGGCCACGGCCCGGCCGCGGCGGCGGCCGCGCCCACGTCCCCACCGGGCGGACCGGGGCGTATCCGCGGTAACCCCGGGCGTTCGGCCGGTCACGCGCTGACCTGTGCGTACAGTGTCGTTCCGGGCGGCCCGACGGCCTCTCACCGGCACCCGTCACGGGGGCGCCGTCCGGCAACGGCGCGGCGGTACGCAGTGATTCGCGGTGTGACACCCCGATTCGGCCCCGGGTTCGCAACCTCCGCGTCCGGCAGGAAGAATCAGGGTGCGTACCCCGGGACCGTTCCCGGTGAGACGCTGCACGGGGCCGGACGACTTCGAGCCCTGACGGGGAGGTGGCAGGCAAGTGGCGGAGCAGCTGACGCAGCACGATCCGAGACGGATCGGCCCGTTCGAGGTTCTCGGGCGGCTCGGCGCCGGCGGCATGGGGCTGGTCTATCTCGCCCGTTCGGCGTCCGGCCGGCGCGTCGCGATCAAGACGGTGCGCACGGAGCTCGCCGAGGACCAGCTGTTCCGGGTGCGTTTCACCCGTGAGGTGGAGGCGGCGCGCGCGGTCAGCGGCTTCTACACGGCGGCGGTCGTGGACGCCGATCCGCACGCGGCCGTGCCGTGGCTCGCCACCGCCTATGTGCCGGCCCCCTCCCTGGAGGAGATCGTGGGGGAGTGCGGCCCGCTGCCGACGCAGGCCGTGCGCTGGCTGGCCGCCGGAGTGGCGGAGGCCCTGCAGTCCATCCACGGGGCCGGGCTCGTGCACCGCGATCTGAAGCCCTCGAACGTGCTGGTCGTCGAGGACGGCCCGCGGGTGATCGACTTCGGTATCGCCTCCGGCGCCTCCAACACCCGGCTGACGATGACGAACGTGGCCGTCGGCACCCCCGCCTACATGTCGCCGGAGCAGGCGCGGGACTCCCGCAGCGTCACCGGCGCGAGTGACATCTTCTCGCTGGGCTCCATGCTCGTCTTCGCCGCCACCGGCCACGCGCCGTACCACGGCGCCAACCCCGTCGAGACCGTCTTCATGCTGCTCCGCGAGGAGCCCGACCTGGAGGGGCTGCCGGACGACCTGCGGCCGCTCATCGAGTCCTGCATGCAGACCGAGATCGACCGGCGGCCCAGCCCGGCCGACCTCCAGTCGCAGCTCGCGCCGCACCTCTTCGCCTCCGGCAGCGACGACAGCGGCACCGCCTCGGCCTGGCTGCCCGCGCAGGCCGTCTCCCTGATCGAACAGCGGCGCGGCGGACGGCCCGCGCCCGCGGCGAGCGCCGGAGGCGGCGCCCGGGACCACGGCCGGGGTACGGGCCGGCGGGACGGCTCCGGGCAGCGCCCCTGGCAGTCCGGCGACGGCCGGGGCGCCGGTGGCGCCGCCGGCGCCGGCTCCCCGTCCGCGGACGACCCGCGCGGCGGACCGGGGGCGCAGGCCGTGCCCGCCGCACGGCCGGCCGCCGGCGTCCCCATCGGCCCGGGCGGGCCCTCGGCCGTCAGCCGGGTGTCCGGTGACCCGCGCGGAGCGCGGCCGGACGGCGGGCACGCCGCGCATCCCCAGCCCTCCCACGTCCAGCCCTCCCACGCCCAGTCCTCCCACGCCCAGCCCGGCGGCGCGCACCCGGGCGGTGCCGGGCGGCACGCCGCCGCGTACGGCGGTGACGGCGCGGCGCACGGCGGTGACGGCGGCGTACGGCTCGCCGGTTCGCAGGTGCCGATCGGGCCGGGCCCCCGCGCCGCCGACGCGCGCGACGCGCAGGCGCGGGGTGACGCCGGTCCCGCCACCGGCTGGGTGCGGCCGCCGGGCGGGGTGCCCGCCCCGCCCGTCACCGCGCCCCCCGTCCCGCGGAACGCCCCGCCCGCCGGGCCTCCCGGCGTACCGCCGCAGCAGGGGCCGGGCGGCCCGGAGCGCGCCGCGGCCGACGGGCACTGGCGCCCCTGGCGTTTCCGGATGTCGAACGACGTGTGGGGCACCCCGGTCGTCGTCGACGACCTGCTGTACGTCACCTCCTTCGAGGTGCACGCCCTCGACGTGGCCACCGGGCGCCGCCAGTTCAAGACCCGCGAGGTCGCCTGGTCGATGGACGTGGCCGACGGCCGCATCCACGCCTCCGACGGGCCGACCCTCTACGCGCTCGACGCCAAGAACGGCACCGAGCTGTGGCGCGCCCCCACCGACGGCTGGGCGTACACGCTCGTGACGGACCGCGGCACCGTCGTCACCGCCACCCGCGGTGGCGGGGTGCAGGCCTGGGAGGCCGCGAGCGGCGAGCGGCTGTGGGAACTGACCGGCGCGCAGAGCGACTTCGAGACCCCGGAGGCCGGGCCGGTCATCCACGACGGTGTGGTCTACGTGTGGTCGGACGCGCGGCTGCGCGCCCTGGAGGCCCGTACCGGCGCCGAGCGGTGGTCCTACCCGGTCGGTGACGCGGCCTCCTGCGGCGGGGTGCCGGTGCGGCTGCTGCCCGCGCCCGACGGCTCCGTCTACATCTGCGCCGGTACGCGCGTGCTGGCGGTCGACATCGCCAGGGGTGACGTGCGCTGGCGGTTCGAGGCGCCCGCGGCCTTCCTCTGCCCGCCCGCCTTCGCGCCGGGCCCGGCGATCACCGGCGGCGGCGTCTACGTCGCCGACTACCTCGGCACCGTCTACGCCCTCGACGCGGCGGACGGCCGCGACCGGTGGCGGATCGCCACCGAGGCCCGGCAGTCCACCGCCCCGGTGCTGGCCGCGAACGGCTCGCTGCACGTGGGCAGCGGCAGCGCCCTCTACACGCTCGACGCGGTCACCGGCGCCCCCAAGTGGCGGTTCGCGGCGCAGGGCGAGGTCATCGGGGCGCCGGTCGTCGCCGACGGCCGGGTGCACTTCGGCTCGGCGGACCACTGCCTCTACACGCTGGACGCGGGCGGCGGCGCGCTGCGCTGGAAGCTGGCGACCGGCGGGGAGATCACCGGGGCGCCGGTGGCGGTGAACGGCGTCGTCTACGCCTGCAGCAAGGACCGCTGCGTGTACGCGCTGGACGCCCAGAAGGGCACGGGTCTGGCGAGGGCGCCGCAGCGCTGAGTCCGCGGCGGAGGCCCGCGGCCGGGCGTCCGGGGGAGCGCCGTCCCGGACGTCAACGCCCCTGGTCCGGAGGACGGTTGAGCGTCGGCACCGGCTGTGACAAGGCTGTGACGGCCTCCGGACGGGATCGGTCTCTCCGCCCGCCGGGACCTTGCTAGCGTGGCGTGCACTCATCAAGGCGGCCCGCGGTCCCGGCAGTGATCCGGCCGTGCCGCCACGCCAGGTTCAGTACACGGGGGTTGGAAGCATGCAGCTTCGTCATGTCCGGGCAGTCGCCGTCTGCGCACTCGTGATCGTCGCCCTGACCGGAGCGCGCGGCTCCAGGGGCGGCGGCGGTGGCTGCGACGACAACAGCAGCGGCAGCAGCGGTTCGCACAGCAGCAGCGGCGGTTCGTACGGCGACAGCGGCTCCTCGTCCTCGGGCGGCAGCAGCGTCAGCGGGGTCACCAGCGGCGGCAGCGGCGGCAACCGCTCCGCCCTGCGGGACATCACCATCGACACCTGCGGCTTCGACGCCTCCGGCAAGAACATGACCGCCACCCTGAGCGTCGACAACAGCACGGGCTCGGTGGACTACGAGTACGACATCACCGTCGTCTTCCAGGAGACGAGCGGCACCACGGCGGGCACCGCCCGGGTCGACGACTTCTCGGTGCCGGCGGGGCGGACGGGGAAGACCGACGCCTCCACGCCGTACACCGGCTCCGGTGACGGCTCCGAGGTCACCAAGTGCCATGTGAAGCGCGCGAGCCGCAGCAACTTCTGACCCGGCCGCGGCGAGCCGGTACAACGACGAGGGCCGAGCCGTCGCGGCTCGGCCCTCGCGCATGGGGTCACGGACCCGGTGCTACTGGGTGGGGAACACCGTGGTGTGGTTGTCCTGGGGAGTCGCCGGGCCACCCGTCGTATGGTTGTCGGCGGCCGCCGGCGCCGCCGCTGCGAGAGCCAGGGCCGCTGCCGCGGCGCAGGCCATGAGCAGCCTCTTGGTGCGTGTCATTCGTTCTCCTTCATCAGGGGTGGCAACGCGTTTTTGCCCCCACGGAGGGTCGGCTTGATGGAAATCCTCCGACCTTGGCTGAATTCTGCCGAAGCATGACCAAAGAGGCGGTCGCCTTGGAAAAGTGGCTGGAAAAGCGACGGCCGCGGCGGCTCCCCCTCCGCGCCGCCGCGGCCGTTCCCCCGGATCCCCCGGTCCCCCGTCGGTATCGTCTAGTCCTTCTCGTCACCCGTCGCGTGGTTGTCCTGGGTGGTGAGGTCGCCGCCCGTCGCGTGGTTGTCCTGCGGGGTGAGGTCACCGCCGCCCGTGGCGTGGTTGTCCAGCGGCTTCAGGTCGCCCGACTTGCTCTTCGGCGTCTTCTCGACGGTCATGGCAGGTACTCCGTTCGTCCGTAGCCAGGGGCCGAATGACCCGTCCGGCAACTCCCCCGACGGTTGCCGGACGGGTCCTCAGGGCCGCTCACCCCGTGCGGGGTGGCGCTACCTGACCGGACCGCCTGCCCCCCGTTGCGGCGATCCGGCATGACTCAAGCATCGCCGGAAGCGATGAACGATCGATAAACGTTCGCTGCAACCCTCGCCGCAACCCTTGCCGCGGCGCTTCGGCCCGTGGTCGCGCGGCCCCTCCGGGCCGGGTTGCGCGGACCTCCGGGCCGTGATCGCGCGGCTCTCCGGCCCGGGTTGAGCGGTCCTCGGGCCCGTGGTCGCGTGACCGTACGGCCCCGGGGCTCGCGGCCCTCCGGCCCCGGGTCGCCGGGGCCGTGGTTACGCGGCCGGGGCGAGCGGCTGGAGAAGCCCGCGCACCTCGGTGGCCTCGGGAGAACCGAGCTGCTCGTAGACCCCCAGGGCCTCCTGCCAGCAGACCCGTGCGCGGTCGTGCTGCCCGATGCCGTTGAGGGCCCGGCCCAGCAGCGTCAGGGCGTTGGCCCTGCGCCACTCGCCGCCGACACCGCGGAGCACCGCGAGCGCCTGTTCGGCGAGGCTGGCCGCCTGTCCCGGCTTCCCGGCAGCCAACTGGAGCTCCGCGAGCCGGAAGTGGGTCATGCCCTCCCACAGGCGCTGGCGGCTGGTGCGGAAGATGGCGAGCGCCTCGGTCAGCTCCCGGTGGGCCTGCTCGAACCGGCCGGCCCGGGTCAGGGCGAGGCCGAGGGCGTACTTGCCGTTCGCCAGCCGCATGGCCACGCCCTGCCGGCGGTAGATGGCCACGGCCCGTTCGGCGAGCGCCACGGCGCTGTCGACCCGGCCGGTGTTGAGATGGGTCCGGGACAGATTGCTGAGCGCGCTGGCCGCCGAGGTCTCGTTGCCGTCGGCGAGGAAGGCGTCCAGCGCCTGCTGGAGGTACGCCTCCGCGTCCTCGTGGCGGTTCTCGTAGATCGCGATGATCGCGCGGTCGTTGGGCGCGTAGCCGGCGGACACCGGGTCGCCCACGAGGGCTCCGGTCTCCATGGCGTTCCTGGCCTGCTCCTCGGCCTCGGCGAAACGGCCCGCCAGGCTGTACATGTTGGTCAGCGCGGTGCTCGCCCGCGCCTCCGCCTGCCGGTCGCCGGCGGCGCGCGCCGCGTCGCGCAGGGCCACGGTCGCCTGTTCGTAGGCGCGGGAGTCCGCACCCGACTCGGCGAGGTCCTTGGCCAGCATGAGGAGGTCCACGGCGCGCCGCAGCGCGGCCTCGCCCGTGGACTGGTGCGCGCACGCGAGCAGGCAGCGGGCCTCGGAGAACAGCCACTCGAGGGCCGTGTCGCGGTCGGCGAACGTCAGACCGCGGTGAGCGGTGGGCGCCGCGTGGGCGAGGATGCGGTCGCCCGGCCGCTCCAGCGCGTACATCTCGGCGGCGGTGGCCAGATAGAAGTCCAGCAGGCGCGACAGCGCCGCCTCCCGCTCCGACGGCGGGTGTTCGTCCCGCTCGGCGCACGCACGCGCGTAGAGCCGGACGAGGTCGTGGAAGCGGTAGCGGCCCGGGGCGGCGGATTCGAGCAGCGAGGTGTCGACCAGGGACTCCAGCAGCTCTTCCGTCTCGTACGGGTCGAGATCCAGCATCGCGGCGGCCGCCGCCAGGGAGATGTCCGGGCCGTCGGCGAGGCCCAGCAGGCGGAAGGCGCGGGCCTGCTGGGGTTCGAGCTGGCTGTAGCCGAGTTCGAAGGTGGCCTTGACGGCCAGGTCGCCGGCCTGGAGCTCGTCGAGGCGGCGCCGTTCGTCGCCCAGCTTCGCGGCGAGGACGGAGACCGTCCAGGTGCGGCGGGAGGCGAGGCGGGAGGCGGCGATGCGGATGGCCAGCGGCAGGAAGCCGCAGGCGGCGACCACGTCCAGGGCCGCTTCCCGCTCGGCCGCGACCCGTTCCACACCGACGATCTTCGTGAAGAGCTGGAGGGCCTCCTCCGGGCTCATCACGTCCAGGTCCACCAAGTGCGCCCCGGCCAGGTCCACCATCCGCACCCGGCTGGTGACCAGCGCGGCGCAGCCCTCGGTGCCCGGCAGCAGTGGCCGGACCTGGGCGGCGTCGCGGGCGTTGTCGAGCAGGACGAGCACCCGGCGGCCGTCCAGCACCGAGCGGTACAGCGCGGAGCGCTCGTCGAGGGACTTCGGGATGGCGGAGTCGGAGCAGCCCAGGGAGCGCAGGAACGAGCCGAGGACGGCCTCGGGCTCGGCCGGGCGCGGGCCGGCGCCCTGCAGGTCGACGTACAGCTGGCCGTCGGGGAAGCGCTCGCGGGCGGCGTGGGCGACGTGCACGGCCAGGGTCGTCTTGCCGACGCCGCCGATGCCCGCGACGGCGGAGACCGCCATGACCCGTCCCTCGGCGGTCGCCAACTGCTCGCTCAGCTCGCCGACGAAGGAGACACGACCGGTGAAGTCCGATACCGCGGCGGGCAGTTGCGCCGGACGGACCACGGAGCGCGAGGACCGGCCGCCGGTGTCGCCGGTGTCGCCGGAGTCTCCGGTGTCGTACGCCGTGGGGGCGTCCAGGCCGCCGTCGGCCTCCAGGATGCCCTGGTGCAGCTCCTGGAGCTCGCCGGACGGGTCGACGCCCAGCTCCTCGGCGAGCAGCCGGCGCGTGTCGGCGTAGACGGCGAGCGCCTCGGCCTGCCGGCCGCCGCGGTAGAGGGCCAGCATGAGCTGGGCGCGCAGCCGTTCGCGCAGCGGGTACTCGGCGGTGAGGGCGGTCAGCTCGGAGATGACCTCGGCGTGCCGGCCGGCCTCCAGGTCCAGGTCGATCCGGGACTCGGTGAGCTGGAGCCGCCACTCCGCGAGGCGGCTCCGCTGCCCCTCGGCGTACGGGCCGGGCAGGCCGGCCAGCGGCTCGCCGTCCCACAGGTCGAGGGCGGCGGCCAGCAGATCGCGGGCCGAGCGGCGGTCGCCGTTGTGCCGGGCCTTCTCGGCCTTCTGGGCGTACTCCTCGGCGACGGCCAGGTCGAGACCGCCGGGGGCGACCCGGATCGCGTAGCCCCCGGACTCGCTCACGAGGGTGGTCCCGGCCTCCGGCCCGAAGGACTTGCGCAGCCGGGAGGCGTAGGTGCGCAGGGCGGCGAGGGCCGCGTCCGGCGGCTCCTCGCCCCACAGGGCGTCGACCAGCTCGGCGGCGGTGGCGGTGCGGCCTCGGCGCAGCAACAGGGCGGCGAGCAGGGCGCGTTGCTGGGGGGAGCCGGCGGACAGCTGCTCCTCCCCGCGCCATGCCCGTACGGGACCGAGCACCGTGAAGCGCAGGGTGCCCGTTCCGCTGTCACCGTCCATCGCTGCCCCCTGCTGTCAGAGTTGTCCCGCGCACAGGTCAGTTTGCCTTGCTCGTGACTCCGGCGTCAGTAGAGGCGTCAGGTCTCCACAAGGCTCGTACAGGCACCGGGAGTTCGTACACCTGACACATCGTCGGGCAAGCCTGTCACAGGCGGTGGCCGGTCCGTGGCCCGGGGTGAGATGACGGGTACGCGGGCAGCGGTAGGTGAACTTCCGGTTACCCCACTCTGGTCGACACGGGCGCCGGGCGCCACCGTGCGAATCCGGCCACCGGCGCCGGATGCCGGTGCGCTGGATCGCCGGGCCGGATGCCGCGGTGCCGGACCGCCCCCCGGGGGACGGTTCGGGGACGCCGCTTTCGGTACGGGCCGGCGTATCGACATCCGGCGGCGGCCGGGGTGGGATGGCGTCATGGCGGAGACCGGGCGGCGCAGACGTGCGGGATACGACGGGACGGGTCCCGGGGCGATCACCCCGGACGGCTGCGCGGTGGAGCTCTACGAACGGCTGCCGGTGGGGGACGAACCGGAGATCGTCGGACGGCTGGTGCCCGCCGGAGCTCACATCCTCGAACTGGGCTGCGGCGCGGGCCGGGTGACGCACGCACTGCTGGCCCGCGGGTTCACCGTCACGGCCGTCGACGAGTCACCCGAGATGCTGGAGCGGGTGCGGGGCGCGCGCACGGTCTGCTCGCCGATCGAGGACCTGGACCTGGGTGCCCGGTTCGGCGTGGTGATGCTGGCCTCGTTCCTGGTTCACGCCGGGGACCCCGAGGTGCGGCAGGGGCTGCTGCGCACCTGCCGGCGCCATGTCGCCGAGGACGGGGTGGTGCTGATCCAGCGCGAGCCGGCGGACGCGCACACCCGGGTGCCCCGGGAGCGGAGGCTCGCCGGAGGGGGCGTCGTCCGCGTCGTCGCGGCCGAGCCGGCCGGCCCCGGTGTGAACGCGATCCGCTGCGAGTACGACTTCCCGGACGCGCGCTGGACCCAGACGTTCCTGTCCCGCCCGCTGGCCCCGCGGGAGTTCGAGGAGGCGCTGGCCGGGGCGGGACTGGCCGTGGAGTCGTACGCGACGGAGGACGGCACCTGGGTCCGTGCGGTGCCGTCCGGTGCCGAAGGGCCTGCCGGGTCGGCCGGTACGGCGGGCCGGGGCGTCTGACCCGGGGTTGTCCGTCCGGGCCCGGGTCAGCGCCCGGCGCCGATGAGCTTCCGCAGCGCCTGTGGGCTCGGGGCCTTCCGGGCGAAGCCGTCGCGGCCGCCGTGGCCGTTCCGCGCCGGCAGCGCCGGCTTGAACGGGCGGGAGGACGCCGACGGCAGCCCCGGGCGGGACGAGCGGGACGTCCGGGACGGCAGCGACGGCAGCCCCGGGCGGGACGAGCGGGACGTCCGGGACAGGAGCGGTCCGCGTCCGCGCCTGCCGCGCGGAACCCCGGGGGAGCGGGTGCTCCCACCCGCCTTCAGCCGGCCCTTCAGGCCCGCGGCGGCGCCGCTCAGCTTCCCGGACGCGGCGGAGGCGGTGCGCGAGGCCGTGCCGGACGCGGCGGAGGCGGTGCGTGCAGCCGTGCCGGATGCCACGGCGGCGGTGCGGGCGGCGGTCGTGGACGCCGCCTTCGAGGCGGCCTTCACCTGCGGCTTCACCGTGGCGGTCGTACCGCGCACCGCCTTGGAGGCCGCGGCGGACGTGGCCTTGGCCTGGGTCTTCACCGGCGCGGTGGCGGCGTGCAGGGTCTTCGAGGCGGCCTTGGAGGTGCCCTTGGCCCGGGTCTTCACCGGCAGCACCGGAGCCGTGCGCCGGACGCGCGGCCGCTTGCCGGCGGCCAGGGCGGTGCGCCGGACGAGATTCATCTCGCGGCGGGCGGTGTGGGCGGCGTGCTGTGCGCGCCAGTTCAGCGAGGGCCGGCTGCCGATGTCGGCCGCGGCGGCCAGCAGCCCGCCGAGCAGCGACGCGTTCCTCAGGAAGTCCATCCGCTGCTTGGCCCGCTCCTCCGGGTCCTCGGCCTCCCAGAAGCGGTGTCCCGCCAGGGTCGTCGGGACGAGACTGCCGGCGAGGGCCAGCGCGGACAGCCGGGGGAACTTGCCGAGCCCCAGCAGGACGCCGGCCCCGATGTGGACCGCGCTGTTGATCCGTACGGCCTGCTCGGTGTTCTCCAGGGGGAGATTGACGCGTTCCGTGATCGGTCCGACCACGGTCTCGGCGGCCGGGGCCACGGCTTCCGGATTGCGCATCGTGTTGATGCCGCTGTAGACGAAGTAGGAGGCCAACAAGGGGCGGGCGATCCATCGCAGAGCACTCATGCGCTACCCGGTGCCCGCCCCCGGCCACGTCATGCACATTAATGCTCCACTTGGACGAACGCGGCGCAACGGGGACGGACTGGGAGCGGGCTGGGAGCGGACCGGGACGCGCCGGGAGTGGTCCGGGACGTACCGGGGCGCACCGGGACGTACCGGGAGCGAAGGGTGCGGAACCGGCCCGGGCCGGTTCATCCCCGGCCGGCCGGAGGCGGTCCCGGCCGCTCCCGTGGCGGCTCCGCGGCCGGCCGCCCGACGCCGGGGCGCTCGGGCTGCCCTGCCCTGCCCGCTCCGTTTGGCTCGCTCCGTCGCTCCGCCCGGCTCGCGCCGCGCGGCCCGCTCCGCCCGGTGCCCTCCGTCCCGCCCCCTCCGTGCGGCCTGTTCCCGCGAGGAACCCCGGGCGCGCCCTGGAGGCAGCGCATCCTCCGGCTCCCGGCCGCGCGGCGGTCCGGGAGTCTCCTCGCATCCGTTCGCGTGCCCGCACGGCACGAACCGGCCTGCCGGCGAGAGGGCTCAGAGGCTGCCGGCCGGGCGGATGCGGCCGGGCCCGTCCCGGCCCGGGGCCCCGTCAACGGTCCCGTACCGCGGCCCCGCGGTGGCTGTGACGCCGGGCGCGGAGGCCGGCCGCGCAGGAGCCTGAACCGGTGCGACCGGCCGAGCCGGCAAGCTCCGTCCGTTCATCGCTGGGAAGCCGGCTCCCCGCCGAGGAACACCGGGTTGGTCATGGCCGCCATCGGGCCCGGGAGCCCGGAGGCTCCGCCGTCCGCCGCCGGGTGCCGCACCTCGGCCCGTACATAGGCCGCGTAGCCGGGAGTGGTCCGCCACTCGACGGTGCCCGTGCCGGAGGCCGGCAGGTGCGCGGCGTACAGCTGCCCCTGGTCGGTGATGAGCCGCACCGTGCGGCCGGGAGCGCCCGAGACCTCCAGCCGGGCGGTCACCTCCGCGTCCGGGGCGGCGCGCAGCCGCTCCCCGATGCCCGCGTGCCGGCCGCGGCCGTCGGTCACGGAGAAGGACAGGCCGATCTCCGAGGACTCCGCGATCCAGCAGCGGCCCGCCCGGATGCCGTCCAGGACCGCCTCCCGCGACAGGTCCTCGGCCAGCACCACGGTCTGCGGCAGGCCCACGTCCTGGCCCTCGCGGTGGGCGTCGCTGTTGCCGATCGCGGGGAGCCAGCCGGGACCGGCGGGCGCCGGGCGCGGACCGGGGCGCGGGCCCGTATCCGAGGCGCGGCCGGAGCCTAGGTGCCGGGCCCGGCCGTGGGCGGCGACGAGGGCACTGTCCCACGCGGCGATCGTCACCTCGTCGTCCGGGGTGAACGGGCCGTTCCAGACCTCCACCGCGTCCGCCTCCCCGAAGCCGAACTTCCAGTTGCAGCCGACACAGGTGGCGTGCGGATGGGCGGGCACCACCAGGCCGCCGGCCCGCCGGATCCGCGCGGCGTACCGGCCGAAGACGTTGTCGCGCGCCCGGTAGCGCCAGTCGACGAAGGTGCCCGGCTCGATGCCGAGGGCCAGGACGTGGCCGTTGCGGGTGGTGACCTCCTCACCGGCCAGGATCAGCAGATCGTCGCCCCACAGTCCCTCCCAGGCGGCGTGCCCGGAGTGGGTGTTGTGCTCGGTGGTCGTGATGAAGTCCAGCCCGGCGGCCCGCGCCGCGGCGGCCACCTCCGCCGGGGTGCGCCGGCCGTCGGAGTACACGGTGTGCAGATGGCAGTCGCCGCGGTACCAGGCCCGCCCGCGCCCCTTCGCCCGCCGCGGCGGATACACCGGCCGCGGCGTCTCGCCCGGCGGACCGGGCCGCAGCGTGACGGTGACCTCGTACTCCAGGCCCTGCGGGGCGACGGTGTACGGGGCGAGCACCACCTGCCAGGTGCCCGGCCGCACGGGACCGGGCAGATAGCCCGGGGTGGCCCGCTCCGCGCTGATCGCGAACTCCGTGCGGAACCCGCCCGACCAGCCCCGGAAACCGCGGCCGCCGGGCGCGGTGCCGCGCTCGTCGAAGATGCCGATGTCGAGGGCGTTGCCGGGCGTTCCGGCGGGCACGGACGGCTTGTCGTAGCGGTACGAGACGGCGAGTTCGCGAATGCCCTCGGGGACCTCCACCGGGACGTAGACGTAGTCGGGCGCCCCGGGTTCCAGGCGGCCCCGGACGGTGCGCGTCTCCGCGCCGCCCTGCCCGGTGGCGTCCCCGGCCGCGGCGTCCCCGGCCGCACCGGCGCCCGTGCCGCCGGGGGCGCCGGCGGCCGAGGCGGGGGCGGCCGCGCCCGTCGCCGTCAGGGCGGCCGCCGCCCCCGTCGCGGCGGACGCCCGCAGCAGCCCGCGCCGCCCGAGGGCCCTGCTGTCGCGCTCCCGGTCCCGGTCGTCCTCCACCATGCGGATGCCCCCTGAAGTCGGCGGTGTGGTGCGGTCGGTGGTGCTCTGCGGTGCGCGGTGCGATGCGGTGTGGTGCGGTCGGTGGTGCTGTGCGGTGCGCGGCGCGGTGCGGTGTGGTGCGGTCGGTCGCGCGGTGCGGCTGCGCGGTGCGGTGCGGGTGGCCGTCCGTTGGCGTGCGCGTTCGGCTGGGCGGTGGTGCGGTGGTGCGGTGGCACGACCGTGCCGTGTACGACCGGGCGGTGCGGGGTGCCGACCGCGATGACCGGCCGTTCCCCGGTGCGGCCCGGACCACATCCGCGTCCCGGCCCCCCGGGCCCGGGTCAGGAGGATCCCGTACCCCGTGTCCCGGGCGTCAGGATTCCGAACCCGTGCCCCGGGCGTCAGGATCGCGGATCCGGGGCCCCGAAGTCACGACCCCGACCCTGGTGGCGAGCCGTGAACAGCCACCCAACGCAAAGCCGGTGGCTGCTTTCACTCCGGTGAGGTCCCGGTGTCCCGTGCCCGGCTTCCGCCCGTGCTTCGCTTCGCCCGGCCATGCCCGCGGCTCGGATTCGCGGCCCCGCCGCCGTGCGGGTGCCGACCGGCGCGGGGGCGGAGAGTGCCGATGCCGTCGGCCCGGCCCCGTCCGTGCTCCGCTTGTGCCCGTGGCCCCGTGGCCCCGTGGCCCCGTGGCCCCGTGGCCCCGTGGCCCCGGGAATCTGAACTCCCGGTCCGGCCGCACCGAGCCGCTTCCGTCCCACCGGTGTCCCACCCGGGGGACCGAGCCGCTCCCGCTCACCGTTGGGCCGTGCCCGCCCGGGCCGAGCCGCCCCGCGCCACCGGAGCCCCACCTGGCGACCGAGTGGCCCCCGCGCGCCTTCCGGCCGTGCCCGCCCGGGCCGAGCCCGCCCCGCCCCGCCCCGCCCCGGGCTGGGCCCGGGCC
>NZ_JOID01000039.1 GCF_000719865.1 Streptomyces albus subsp. albus | reverse complement strand
GCCTGATCACCCACCCCAAGACCGGGGTGCTCATCAAGACCGACCCCACCACCTACCGTCCCACCGCCGAGACCGAACGCCACGTCATCGCCCGCGACGCGACCTGCGCCTTCCCTTCCTGCCAGATGCCCGCCCACCGCTGCGACCTCGACCACATCCAACCCTTCAACCACCAGGACCCGAAAGCGGGCGGGCCGACGGAACCGGACAACCTCATGCCCCTGTGCCGACGCCACCACCTCCTCAAACACCGCGCCGGATGGGAAGTGGAACGCAACCCGGGTACCGGCGAAGTCCACTGGACGGCACCGACCGGCCACACCTACACCAACCCACCCCACACCCCCACCACCTAACCCCCGGCAGCAGCAGCGGGCTCACCGGGCCAGCCCCTCCGCCACCGCGCGGAGGGGCCCACACCCATGCCCAAAATCACGAGACCACCCACACCGCGCCAACCAACCCCCAGGCACCGCACGGCAGTCGGGTCAGCAACGGGCACTAAAGGCTCCTGGCGGAGGTGTGGCTTCTCCATGCCTTCACAGCACCCCGAGCCAGGTCGTCAGCGACACCCGGAGCCCAGTCGTGAAACCCAGCCCGTCCACCGGGGAGACCCGGACCGAAAACTGCGACGCCCCGCCCTCCAGGCCGACCAACCGCGTGCCCCCCTGACCGGGCACCGGGCACCGGGCACCGGGCACCGGGCACCGGGCACCGGGCACCGGGCACCGGGCACCGGGCACCGGGCACCGGGCACCGGGCACCCGAACCGACCCCGGCGGCATAAGGCCCCGGATAGACGACCGACCACGGGCCAACCCCCGGCACGGATGCCGTAACCCCAGCCGCAGCGACACCCGCCGGACCGCGACGCACCCGCCACCACCACCGCGCCGCCCACCCGGCGCCCGAACCCCAACCCACCCACCGGCGTCACAGGCAAGCGGCGCAGCAATTCCCAGCAGGGCGGCTACGGTCAACGACCCGCAACGCACCTGTCGTCGCCAGTACCCAACAGCCACCAACGCGGCCGGGCCACCACGGCGAGCACCGCCGGTGCACAGCCGCCACCCACCGTGCATCCGGCACGGCGCGGCGCGGCGCAGCGCGGCACGGCACGGCGCGGCACGGCACGGCACGGCACGGCGCGGCACGGCACGGCACGGCACGGCACGGCACGGCGCAGCAACGCTGCGCCTCCCTCGGGCCTTCGGCCCCGCGCCGCCCTCCTCCCCACCTTCTGCTTCTCGCTCCCACCCCCGCGCTGCGCTCACTCTGCGCTGCTCGCACTCCCCCACCCCTTCGTTGAAGACAATTCTGCAAAAATAATTTTGCAGAGTCCTCAACCGCCGCTAGTCTCACCTCCCATGGCCCACGAAGAGCGCGAACGCGTCCTCGACCCGGAGCAGGACTCCGCGGCTTTGAAAGCCCTCACCCACCCTCTGCGCATCCGGCTGCTCGGGATGCTGCGGCAGGACGGGCCCGCCACCGCTACCGAACTGTCCGGCAGGACTCGGGAATCGTCCGCGTCCACCAGCTATCACCTGCGAGTTCTGGCCAAGTACGGATTCGTGGCCGAGGCCGAACACCGCGACGGCCGCGAGCGTCGCTGGCGGGCGGTGCACGCCGTCACGTCCTGGAACAACGCAGCAGTCAGCGCCTCCCCCGAGCACCGGGCCTTCCTCGACGTGGTGCGCAGAGCACAGATCGAGCACTTGGAGCGCTCTCTCGTCCGGCACCACGAGGATCTGGCAGCAGCACGACTCGGCCCGGAGTGGCGGAAGCCATCCGGCATCTCCGACCTCGTCCTGCGCCTGACGCCCGAATCCCTCGGGCAACTCCTTGAGCACTTCGCACGGCACGCCGAAGAACTCGCCGCCGGTGACGCGTCCGATCCACGCGCCGAGCCAGTCGTGCTCTTCACCGCCGGCCTACCCGTCGCCGCCCGCGACGGCGAAGTCGGTGCGGGACATCCCGAGTCCGCCGCGCGGGCGGAGACGCGATCGGGCGCGGGCACAGGCGCGAACGCGAACGCGGGCGCAGACACCAACACAGGCACAGACGCACAGCAGGGTCCACGGTCGAGCGCCGAGCCAGGCGCGAAGGCGGCCGTATCGGCGAGTCCCGGCCGGAGCAGCGCTCACCCCCGCGCCCCTGCCGACGCCGGCAGCCCGGCCCACGCCGACACGGACACTGGCAGCCAGGCCCGAGCCCATGCCCGCACTCACACCGACACCAGCACCAGCACCAGCACCAGCACCGGTACCGACACCGGTACCGACACCGACACCGGCACCGGCTCGAGCGCCGGTATCTCATGAACCGGACTCTCACTCCCCGAAGCGCCCGCCGTCGGTTCGCTGCCGTCAACTTTCTGTTCTGGCTGCCGGTTGGGCTCTACATCCCCTCTCAAGTCCTGCTGCTCGGTGAGCGCGGCATGGGGCTTCCGGCGATCGCCGCGCTCTTCGCCGTGCACTCCCTCACCGTCGCCGCGCTGGAACTGCCGACCGGGGGTCTGTCCGACGTCATCGGCCGCCGCACCGTTCTGGCCGCCGCCGGCGTGCTCAGCGTCGCCACCCTCATCCTGCTGGCCCTGGGTACGAGCCTCTGGGTACTCACCCTCGCCATGGTTCTCATGGGTTCCGGCCGGGCCCTGTCCAGCGGGCCAGCGGAGGCCTGGTACGTCGACACCGTGCAGGCCCATTCCGGCCCCGGCGCCGAGCTGCGCACCGGTCTGGCCCGTGGCAATACGGCATCCGCCGCCGCGCTTGCCGTCGGCACTCTCGTCGGCGGTGCGCTGCCCTGGCTCCTGCACGGTCCGGCTTCGCGGCTCGGTGACCGGCTGTACGCCGCGACCGACGGTTCGGTGCTGCCGCTCTCCGTGCCGGCGCTGCTCGGCGCGGCGGTCGGGCTGGTCTTCGTGACGTACGCGCTGACCGCTCTTCCGGAGCCGCCCCGGCCGCCGGCCACACTGCGCGGTGCGCTGCGGGGGGTTCCGGCGACAGTCCTGGACGGGCTCCGGCTGGGATCCCGGGACGGTTTGGTGCGCCGGGTACTGCTCACGGCCGCGGCGGCCGGAACGGCCCTGGCCACGATTGAGCTCCTGGCCCCCGGACGCGCTTCCGCGCTCACCGGTGCCGCCGAGTCGGGAGCGCTGCTCTTCGCGTCGCTCGCCTGTGCGGGCTTTCTCTGCACGGCTCTGGGCAGCCACTGCGCACCGTCGGCTGCCCGGTTGACGGGGAGTGGCGAGCGGGCGGTTCTGGTGAGTCTCGCCGTGAGCGCCACGGGTCTGGCGCTGCTCGGTGCGACCCTGCTGTGGGCGGGGACGACCGCCCTTGTGTTCGCCGCCCTCGGCTATGCCCTGGTCTACTTCGGGCTCGGCTCGGCGGGGCCGAACGAGAACGATCTGCTGCACCGCCGGGTGGGCAGCGCGGGCCGGGCCACCGCGTTGTCCACACAGTCCCTGGCGCTGCAATTGGCCGGCGCCTTGGCGGGTCTCCTCGCGGGTGTGCTCCCGGCCGGACCGCTGCCCTGGCTCTTCGCGGCCCTCGTCCTGCTGGTGGGAGCAGCGCTGTGGGCTCGCCCCGCGCCGCTGCCGACAGGGTGTGCCGGATCCGCGGGGTCTGCGGGATCGGCTGGGCAAACCGACTGGGCGGAGCCTGCGAGGTCGGTGGAGCCGGTGAGGCCGGCGGCGGTTGACGCATCACGGGCCGAGCCGGCCCCGGTGGTGCACCGCTCCGGAGCGGACCGGTCGCCCACACCCGGCCGGCCCGTCCCACCCTGACTCCTCCCACCGGCGGGCCGGCTGTCCCTTCAGCAGCCCGGGCGCCCTCCAGCGGGCAGGCACGACAAGGCAGGGCGCCTCGATCCGGCCGGCCGGTCAGCCGATCGGCAAGTTCGCCGGCCGGCCTGCCGGTCCGTTGGCCGGGCGGCCGGCCGGTGCGGGACGAACCGCCGGACGGACCACAGAGGGAACCACCGGCGGGGCTCCCGGAGAGAGCCCCGCCGGGCCCGCCCCGGAGGGCGGTTACGAGCCTGCCGGAGGGCCATCGGGAGACCCCGGGATCGGCCCGTCACCCATCGGGTTGAGCAGGTCCGCCCGGCCCTCGAAGGCGTGGAGCAACAGGTCGGCCATCGTGAAGGTGCCCCTCCGCCGCGCCGGCAGGCTCGGACGCCAGCGGCGGTCCCGGACGATGGAGTGGCGGCTGCCCTCCATGGCCCGGTGGAAGACCTCCGCCACCAGATTGCCGCCCACGCCCGTCAGCCGCCCCGGCTGCTTCGGGTTCACCTCGGCCTCGCGGAGGACGTAGAACCACAGCGGAGTGTGGGCCACCAGTTCCTCCCGTTCGGCGTCCGTGAGCCCGTCGAGCGGGGCGCCCCCGTTGCCGGTGAGGATCTGCTCGTCGGTCAGCGGGTCGAGCCCCATCTCCTTGGCCAGTTGCGGGCCGGTCGCCAGCTCGACCATGGCGGCGCGGGTGAGGTTGCGGAAGGCCAGGTTGAGGTGGATGGGGTCGGGGGCCGGCCCCCCGTCGCGGCCGCCGAAGGTGCCGGTCGGGAGGGTGGCCAGCGGATCGACGAGTACGGTGTCGATCCGGCGGGTGAGGTTGAACTCGGCCGCCGGTACGGTGAGATCGGACCTCCCCGCCTCACCGAAGTCGTACAGCCGCCGGAAGTCGGCGATCCAGTTGCTGGGCAGCCGGAGGTTGTCCCCGGCCTCCGGGTCGTTCAGGTCCGAGAGGTCGTCCGGTCCGGGGCTGAGGTTGCCCGAGGTGCCGCTGAAGCGGAACATCAGGCCGAGGGTGCCGATGCCGCCCGGTCCGGTGTTGCCGTTGAAGACCCGGTTCCACTGATACGCGCCGCGGATCATGCTGTGGCCGAGCCGGTACGCGGCGACGGAGAACTCGACCGGCATGGTCGGCCGGTCGCCGTGCCGCATACCGGGGAAGGGGCCGGGCCGACCCGCAGGCACTTCGAAGAAGCGCCGGCCCTCGGTGAAGACGCTCTCGACGATCTCCTCGTCGACGATCCTCGGCAGGAAGTCGGTGCGCAGCATCCACTGGTAGTGCTTGACGACCAGTTCGCGAGCCTCCGGGAACAGCCGGCCCGGCGGGAGGCCCCGGCGCTTGAGGTCGGCGTGGACGCGGTTGTGGAGGCGGATGAAGGCGAGATGGGTCTGGGCGACGATCAGGTTCTCGTCGTTGCGCGGGTCGGGGATGAGCGGCGCGCGCCGGTCGGCCCTGGTGCCGCCGGCGGATTCACCCGCCCTGGGCAGGTCGAAGCCGGGCTGGTCGGTGTTGGCGGGTTCGAAGTCCGCGGGGAAGGGCACACCGAGGGCGGTTCCGGTCCTGAGCCGGCCGTCACGCTCGTAGAAGGCCCGGGAGCCGGGGTGGCCCGGGCCGAGGCCGTACACGGAGTCCAGGTCGAGCGCGGGCGAGCGGCCCTGCTCGAGTTCCTCGACGGGCAGGTTCTCGCCGAGGTCGATCCGGGTGGCGTCCATCGTCAGATCGTGGTCGACGAACTGGCCGAGGTAGGTGTATCCGGCCGGGATGCCCGGGTCCGAGTCCTGGTCGACCGTGCCGGAGGCCGTCATGGCCAGGGCGAGCTTGGTACGTAACTCCTCGCTGATCTGCTGCCCCTTCTCGCGGCTGAGCCGGGAGAAACGGAAGCGGGACTCCCGCTCCTCGGCGGTGGCGGGCCGCGCGGTGGGCCTCCCGGCCGAGGTCTCCAGTACGCGGCCGTCACCGCCCTCGTTGACGATGAAGTAGCTCTCGCGGTGGTGGCGCGGGTGCGGGCTCCGGCGCGGGCTCCGTGTACCCCGGCGCCGGTCCTGCCGCCGCCCGTCCCCGGTGTGGTCCTGCTCCTGGTGCTGTTCCCGGTCCTGCTGCCGGGCCTGCTCCTGATGCCGGTCCCGGTGCTGCTCTTGGTGCTGCATGAGTCGTTCCCCCGTATCTCGGCCCGTTCGGGGCGGACAGCCGCGGCTTCGGACGGCGCCCGTCCGGGCGTCCGCAGTCCACTGACCGCCGGGCGGCTTACGCCCGGACGGCCGCGCGGCCGGTTCCGCCGGAAGGGACGATCGGTGTCCTCTGTCGGCGGGAGTTGCTCCCCTTGTCCTGGGAGACCTCACCGGGGGGAGGAATGGTTGACTGCCACTTTTGGGCGGATAGATCCGGGCTGGTCGCGGTGGCACGGGCCGCCAGAACGGGACGTTCCGGATCCGCGCGCCCCCGCGCGGTGCGGCCCCGCGCGGCCCTGCACGGCCCGTGCGACCCGCGCGAGACCCCCTGCCCGCGCCCCGGACGGGAGACGCGGGCAGTGATCGCGGCGGACATCCGGGACGCCGACGCCCTACTTGCTGTGTGCGATCTGGATCAGGTTGCCGCAGGTGTCGTCCAGAACGGCAGTGGTGATCGGACCCATGTCGAGGGGTTCCTGGGTGAAGTGCACCCCGAGTTCGCGCAGCCGGGCGAACTCCGCACGCACGTCGTCCACGGCGAAGGATGCGGCCGGGATGCCGTCCTGGACCAGCGCCGTCTTGTACGGCTGCACCGCGGGATGACCTGAGGGCTCAAGCACCAGTTCGGTCCCGTCGGGATCTTCCGGTGAGACCACGGTCAGCCACCGGTGCTCGCCCATCGGGACGTCGTGCTTCTTCACGAAGCCCAGCGCGTCCGTGTAGAAGCGCAGGGCCTTCTCCTGGTCGTCGACGAAGACGCTGGTCAGATGAATCCTCATGGGGTGCTCTCCGGTTCGTCGGGCCTGAGCCACCGGGTCACGATGTGCTCAAGGGGTTCGGTGTTCAGGTCGTGGAACTTGTAGCGGCCCTGGCGGCGCGTGATGACCAGACCCGCGGATTCGAGCACAGCCAGATGCTGGCTGATCGCCTGGCGGGACAGACCCAGGCCGTGCTTGGTCACCAGCCGGGTGCATATCTCGAACAACGTCTGGCCGTCCCGTTCCGCCAGCTCGTCGAGGATGCGGCGACGGGTCGGATCGGCCAGCGCCTTGAAGACATCCTCAGCCATGACCGACACCATAGGCAAGTATCCACTTGCCTATCAAGGGCGAGGGCTTCGAGAGGGCATTCTCGAGTTGGGTGCCGGCCAGTCGCCGGGCCGTGGTGGGATGCTGTCCGCCCTCTCTCTTCGCGCCGGAGAAGGGCATGAACGGCCCCGCCGGGACCGGCCTCGTCGGGACCGGCCTCGTCGACAACCCGGGACAACCCGGGCCCCATCGTCGGCGTTCGGGGGCCGGGCCGCGCCGCGCCGCTGGCCTCAGCCTCAGTCTCGGTCTCAGCCTTGGTCGAGGGCCCGGCCTCAGCCCTGACCTCAGGCGCGTGCCCCCGACCGCGACGCGCCCTCGGGCCTCGGCCTTGACCTCAACCACGGTTCACCTACAACGCTTTGGCGCATGGAGATCACGAACAGCGGCACCATTCTCTTCCGCAACACCATGCGCATCACCGACGGCCACCTCGACGGCTTCCGGCACGCCATCGCACGGGCGGTGGCCTTCGCGCGGGAGAACGGCCCTCAGCTCATGGTGGAAGTCTTCATCGACGAGGAGCGGATGCTGGCGCACAGCTTCCAGCTCTACCGCGACTCCGAAGCCATCCGCGCCCACTGGCGGCTGTCGGACCCCTACATCCGCGAGGTGATGGAGCACTGCACCGTGCAGCGCTTCGAGGCATTCGGCGAACCGGACCACGACGTCGTGGCGGCCCTCAGGGCCCCCGACGGCGCGTCCTTCCCCGTCACCGTCTCGCCCCGTCTCGCAGGGTTCAGCCGTTTGGGGACGTCCGAAGAGGGAGCGTCACCCTCTGACGTCGCCTGAGCGAAGAGACCCGCCCTGACGCCCGGACGGCGAAACGGGCCGGGAGGCCCGGGCGCGGGCCAGGTGTGTACCGCGTTCGAGGAAGACCATCCGCGCCCGCTTCTCCGGCAGTTCGATCTCGGGGCCGAGTTCGAAGCCCGTGCGCAGCAAGCGTTCGATGGCTTTCGCGTTCCGGGCGTCGGGCTCGGCGACGATCCTTGTGCGGTGCGGGTCCTCCGCCAGCAGGTGGTCGAGGAAGACGGAGAGGAGGGTTTCGGTGAAGCCGGGTTCGGGGGCACCGTCGGCGGGACCGATCATCAGGTGGAGGCCGAAATCCCCGGGCTGCACGTCGTAGCACTCGCCCACCGGGTCGGCGGAGGGGTCGTAGGTCTGGAAGAGCGCCGCCGGCCGGCCGTCCCGGTGGATCAGATAGGCGTGGTGGGTGGGGAGGGAATCGAGGAACTCGTAGATCTCGCGGACCTGTTCGCGCGAATGCTCACGCATGCCCCAGAAGCGGGCGCGGTCCCGGGTGACCCAGTCGTGGAGGAGATCCGTGTCGCGGGCGGGATCGACCGGCACGACGCGGACGGTCCCGAAGCCGTCGACGTGCGTTTCGTGGACAGGGGCGCGGGGAGGGGTGGCCATGGCCCGGGCGCCGGCTCCGGCCCCGGTCTCCACCCCGGCCTTGATCCGGGTGCCGGCCCCGGCCTCGGCCTCAGTGGTGATGGGGGTGCCGCCCCCGGCGTTGGTCCGGCTGCTGCCCGCGGCCTCTGCCCCGGCTTGGGCTCCGGCATCAGTCTCGGCTCCGACGGAGTCCGGGGCGGGGACGGGGGCGGCGGCACCGGCCTCCGGCGCGTCGGTCCGGGCTGTGGCTGCGGGGTCACGGAAGTCGTCGGGGAGCATGCCTCTCCTGGGTCGGCTGTGAGGTGGGCGGCGGAGTGACGGTGGACGGTTTCCTGACCGGGTCAGTGACGGGATGAGAGTCGGTGGTGAGGGCACCGCCCATCGCATCCTGAACGCCTGCCGACTCCGGAACGCCTGCCGGCTTCGGGCCGGTCGCGTCCGGAGCGGTGGTCTTCAGAACCGTGGTTCCCGGGCCGGTGGTCCCCGGAGCCGTGGTTCCCGGAACGGCGCTCTCCGGAGCCGTGGTTCTTGTACCGGCCCCGTTCGGACCGGTGGTCTCCGGAGTGAGCCGGCTCCAGTCGGTGACCACGGGGACGAGATCGCCCCGTATCCAGAGCGGCAGTTGGTCTCTGTGGTGCGGATGGCCCGGTAGCCCGGACGCGCCCAGGGGTACGACCCACCGGCTGTCCTCGCGGCGGGCCAGGTCCCACACGAAACGGGCGGCCGAGGCTCTGGCGCTGTGGTGGGTGAGACCGGGCACGCTGGAGGTGGCCAGCACGCAGTCGTGGTCACCGGAGAGTCCGGGCCAGGAGCGGGGAGGCGCGTCCGGCGCCGCCGGTACGGACACGGCTGCCGTGTCCGGGCCGGCTTGTCCGCCCGGCTCGGGCTTCTCCTGCCCACGCGGTGCCCCGGCCTCCGGCTCCGGCTCCGGCTCCGGCTCCGGCTCCGGCTCCGGCTCCGGCTCCGGCAAAGCCTGCCACGGGGCCAGGCGGTGCAGGTCTCCCCACCGCCGTGGCGGGCCGGCCGCTGCGGCCTCCTCCGCTGCCGTCTCCTCGACGGCCCGCCGTACGGCCTCGGCCCGGTCCGTCTCCGGTATCCGGTCCACCGTCAGCAGGGTCTCCAGGGCGAAGGCCACCCGGGGTACCAGGGCCAGCCAGGGCTGGAACACCTCCGGGTGGGGCGGAGGCACGGCAAGCGGCGCGAGAGCGGGATGCTCAGCCAGCCGCCGGACGACTCGTGCCCGTACGGTGGCGAACGTCGCCGCGTCGGCGCTGTCCGCGTCCATGTGGCGGTCCCAGCGCAGCAGCCGGTCCCGCAGCTCCACGCCCGCACGGCTCAACCGGCGGGCGGCGGACGCGACGCCGGGCCGGGCCTCCGGCGCAACAGGCCCCGCCGCGCGGTCGAGGGTCGCGAGGAGCCGCAACAGCGGTTCGGCGGACGCCAGTCGGGTGTCCTGGTGGATCGCTGCCATGTCCGCGGCGGACCAGGAGGCCGACCGGTCCAGCAGGTGGCTGATGCGCTCGGCCCGGTGCGGCGGCGCGAACTCCACACCGAGCGGGCTCGCGATCCCCCGCTGGTTCGCCATGACCGCAGGTCCCCGCACGGTCTCCCGTGGCATCGGGTGGTGCCAGCCCTGCCATGCGCGGCCGGCCTCCCACGCCGGTACGACGCGCATCCGGTTCTCGTGGTGGCGCAGCGGTACGGCGCCGGCCACGCGGTGCAGCGTGCCGCCGGCGGTGTCGGCCGCGTGGACGACGTTCACCGGCTCGACCCACCGGTCCAGCGCCCGGTCGACGTCGGCGACGCTCTTGGCCCGCAACAACGCGGGCAGTACGGAGAACCCGAGGTCCGCACGCACGCGGGGCGGGTAACGCAGGCTGATGGCATACGAGTCGCCACCCGCCCGGGCGCGTCCGTCCGCGCCCTCCCCGGGCACCGGACCGTCTCCGGCCCCACCGGCCGGCACTGACGCAGACTCGGGCTCAGGGACCGGCTCAGGCGCCGACTCAGGCGCCGACTCAGGCGCCGACTCAGGCGCCGGCTCCGGATCGGGTACCGGATCGGGTACCGGCACAGCCACTGGCACGAGACCGGAAACCGGCGCGGGCACAGGCACAGACACAGACACAGGCACAGACGGGATGATCACCGGCCCGCGCTCCGTCTCCAGGATCTCGACCCGCACCGGATCGGCGCCCGCCACCTCGATGGTCTCGACATGGCGGCTCACCGGCCGCCAGCCGTCCGGACCGAGCGCCTCGACCGTGCCGGAGGCGCCCGCCTCACCGGCGCAGCCCGCGCCGTCCGCATCGCCCGCACCGCCCGCGCCGTCCACATCACCCGCACAGTCCGCACAGTCCGCACAGTCCACACCGTCCGTGCCTTCCGCACCGCCTCGCCCGCCGCCGCGCCGGAGTCGTTCGGCGTACAGGTCCTGGTAGTCCGCCATGGCATTGGTGATCGACCAGGCGACGTGACCGGTGTGGCCGAAGTGGGCGATGCCCGGGACGCCCGGTACGGCCAGCCCGATGACGTCGAACTCCGGGCAGGCCAGCCGGATCTGCTGATAGACGCCCGGGGCCTCGATGAAGCGGTGCGGGTCTCCGGCAAGGACGGCCGCGCCGGTGGCGGTGCGGTCGCCGGGTACGAGCCAGCCGTTGCTGCCCGACGTTCCGGGCCCGTCGGTGGCGAACAGCCCGGTCCATTCCTCGCCGAGGCGCCGGGCCACCTCCTCGCGCCACAGTTTGGTGGGGAAGCCCGCGAAGAGGATGTGAGTGGACAGCCAGATTCCCAGCGGTGTCCACGGTTCCCAGCGCCCGGGGACGAGCCCGGCCGCGGCGAACTCCGGTGCGTGGGACGCCCCTTCGGCCAGGCCCGCGTTGACGCCGTCGACGTAGGCACGGAGCCACGTCGCGGTGTCCGGGTCCTCCCGGTCCAGGGTGCGCAGGCAGCGTCGGGCGGTGTCGTCCAGCCGGGCCTGCCGGGCGAACCGGTCCCAGCCGACGGCTTCCGGACCCAGGAACGCGGCCGTGGTGCCCCGGGACCGGTGCCGTTCCACCTCGATCTGCCAGGCCCGGTCCAGGGCGGCGTTGTGCCCCTGGGCGAAGGCGAGTTCGATCGCGCTGTCCGCCCGGAGATGCGGGATCCCCCAGGCGTCGCGGTAGACCCTCATGTCCGGTTTCCTCTCCTGCGGCCGTCATCGGGCGGGCCGGGTACGTCGGGCGCGGCGGGTGCGGCCGGTGCGGTCCGTGCGGCGGGTACGGCCGGTGGGGCGGGAGCTGGTGCGGCGGGTACGGCCGGTGCCGGGGACACAGCCGGGGCGGCGCCGGGCGCGGCACGGCGCAGCAGGTACCCCGCCACGCAGCCGCCCAGGAGCACGGCCGCCGCGCCCGCCAGTTGGCCCGTCTCCAGGCCGGAGGCGAAAGCCGAGGTGATCCGGTCCCGCTCCGCCTCGCCGGCGGCACGGCCCAGGGCCTCGGGGAGCGAATCGGCACCGGCCGCCGGAGCGGGCAGCAGACCGCTGAACCGGGAGGCGAGGACGGCGCCGAGGACGGCGACGCCGAGCCCCGCTCCCAGTTCGGCCAGGGTGCTGTTGACCCCGGCGCCCGCACCGGCCTTCTCCTTCGGGATGGACCCCATGACGGCCTCGGCGATGGCGGGGTTGGCGAAGGCGCAGCCGACTCCCATCAGCACCAGGCCGAGCAGCAGCCCCCCGTATCCCCCGCCGCCCACCAGGGCCACCACCACGAATCCGGCCGCCAGCACGGCCATTCCGCCGGTGATGACCGCCGGCAGGCCGAAGCCGCGGATGAGCCGGGCCGAGACGCCGGTGAAGTTCAGCGCCACCACGGTCAGCGCGAACGGCGCGATGGCCAGCCCCGCCTCCAGCGGAGTGCCGCCGCGGACGAACTGGAGCTGCTGGGTGAGCAGGTAGAGCGCTCCCCCGCTGCCGAAGGTGATGAGGACGACGCCCGTCACGGCGCCCGTGAAGCGGCGGTTCCGGAACAGCCGGGGGTCCAGCATGGGGTGCGGGACACGGCGTTCCCAGGCGGCGAAGAGGGCGAGCGCGGTCAGGCCCAGCAGCGCGGGGAGGACGACCTGCCCGGAGGTCCAGCCGTGCTCCGGTCCGGTGATCACCGCGTACACCAGTGCCGTCATGCCGGCGACGGACAGGGCGGCGCCCGGCAGGTCGGGGCGGCCGGCGGCCGGATCGCGGCTCTCCGGGACGAGGACCGCCACGGCGCCCAGGGCGAGCAGCACCACGGGGATGTTGACCAGGAAGATGGCGCCCCACCAGTAGTGGCTGAGCACCAGGCCGCCGACGACCGGTCCGGCGGCGAAGCCGAGCGCGTTGACGGCGGCCCAGATGCCGATGGCCTTGGGGCGTTCCGCCGCGTCGAAGATCTGCAGGACGACGGCGAGCGTGGTGGTGAGCAGCAGGGCCGCGCCCACGCCCATGCCCGCCCGCGCGGCGATCAGCTGCCCGGCGGATCCGGCGAGTCCGGCGGCGAGGGAGCCGGCGCCGAACAGGAGGAGCCCGGCGAGCAGCATCCGTTTGCGTCCGTAGCGGTCGGCGGTGGCGCCCGCGGTGAGCAGCAGCCCGGCCTGGACCAGCGCGTAGGCGTTGATCACCCATTGGATGTCGGCGGTGGAGGCGCCGAGCTCCGCCGTGAGGGCCGGGATCGCCACGTTGAGCACGGTGTTGTCCAGGACAACGACCAGCTCGGCGAGGCAGATGACGCCGAGGATCAGCCACCGGGCGGGGTGGCCGGGGCCGGGCTCCGGGGCCGGCTCCGGGCCCGGGCCGGGCGGCGGTTCCGTGCCCGTGCTCGCCCGCGCGTCCGTGCGCGTGCCCAGGTCCGGGCCCGTGCCCCTTCCCGTCCCCGTGCCGGCCGCGGTCACGCCCGGTCCTCCGCCGGGGCCGCGAGGGCCGGAACAGCCCGGTCCGGGGCGTCACGGTGCGCCGGGGCATGGTCGGCGATCGGGTTCCGCAGGGTGCCGGCCAGTTGCAGGGCGCCGGAGGGGTCCTGGAGGTCGACCATCTGCCGGTTGTTGCGCAGTTGGAGCCGGTTCAGGCAGGACAGGGCGAACTCGCCGGCGAAGATGTCGTAGCGCGCGAAGCGGTCGGCGAGTTCGGGCACGGACTCCTGGTAGGCGGTGACGGTCTCGGCGACCGTGCGCCAGAACGCGTCCTCGTCGATGACGTCCTCCACCGCCAGCACGGCCCCCAGATGGCGCAGGAAGCAGTCGAAGACGTCGGTGAGGATGGACAGCAGTTTCATGTCCTCCGGCACCTCGGCACGGACGCGTTCGACCTCGGGCGGCAGCTCCGCCTCGGGGTTCATGACGACGATCTCCTCGGCGATGTCCTTGAAGACCACCCGGGCGACGGCGTCGTCCTCCAGGACGAGGATGACGTTCTCGCCGTGCGGCATGTACGCCAGGTCGTGGGCGTAGAAGCTGTGCAGCAGCGGGGTGAGGTAGGCGTCGAGATAGCGGCGCAGCCAGACCTCGGCGGTGAGGCCGGAGCGCTCGATGAGGGCGGCGGTGAGGGAGCGGCCGTCGCGGTCGGTGTGGAGGAGGGCGGCCATGGTGGCGAGGCGCTGTCCGGGGCGCAGGCCGGGGACGGGGCTCTCGCGCCAGAGGGCGGCGAGCATCTTGCGGTACGGGGAGTGCTTGTCGGTGGCGGCCTCGTAGCCGCGGTGGCGGTAGCCGATGGCGGCGCGTTCGCGGATGACGGTGAGGCCGGTGCGGCGGAGGACGGGGTCGCGGGCGATGAGGTCCGCGAGCCAGTCGTTGATGGCCGGGGTGGCCTCCATGTAGGCGGCGGACAGGCCGCGCATGAAGCCCATGTTGAGCACGGAGAGGGCTGTCTTGACGTAGTGCCGGGCCGGGTCGCTGGTGTTGAAGAAGGTGCGGATGGACTGCTGGGCGAGGTACTCGTCCTCGCCGGGGCCGAGGCAGACGAGGCGCCGCTCGGCCAGCTCGGCGGCGAAGGTGACGGACAGTTTGTTCCACCACTGCCAGGGGTGGACGGGTATGAGCAGGTAGTCGGCGGGGTCGAGGCCGAGACCGGTGAGCGTGGCGGTGAAGCGGGCGAGGAGGTCCTCGCCGAGTTCGGCGCGGAGCAGGGTGTCGTAGTCGGTGTCGGCGGAGCAGGTGAAGGTGGTGTGGTCGCGGTGGGCGGCCAGCCACAGCAGCCGGACGGGGGCGGCGGCCTCGGGCGCGTAGGCGTGGTAGTCGTGGATGCCGAAGCCGAGGCGGCCGTTGTTGGCGACGAAGCAGGGGTGTCCCTCGGTCATGCCGGTCTCGATGGCCTGGAAGCCGGCGGCGGCCAGTCCGGCGGCGCCGGCGGAGGGTTTGGCGAGCTTGTAGGCGGTGCCGGAGAGGGTGGAGCCGATCTCCTCCAGGTAGACGGGGAGGATGTCGTCGGCGATGCCGAGGGTGGCGCGGAGTTCGGTGAAGAAGGCGAGCCCGTCGAGCGGGAGTTCGGGGCCGGGGGCGCCGTCGGCGGCGTGCGCCTCCCCGGGACCGACGCGGTGGCGGGTGATGCTGCCGGGGTCGATGTGCCAGTGGTCGAGCCGCATCCGCCGGGCGGCGAAGCGGTACTCGACGGTGCCGTCGTCGCCGGTGACGCGGTAGCGGCCGTCGGGCAGCGGGGCCGGGTCGAGCAGGCGCTCGTGGGAGAACTCGGCGAGGGCCTTGCGGATCAGCAGCCGGACGGCGGTCTGCCAGTGTTCGGGGGTGAGGTGGGCGACGGCCTCGTGGGGGGCGGTGGTGCTCATGTGGCTGCTCCTCGTACGGCTGCTGCGAACCGGTCGCGGGTGCAGACGCTCAGCAGGGCGTCCTTCTCCGGTTTGGCGATGGTGGTGACGGTCTCGAAGCCGACGGCGGCGTTCAGCCGGTGGACGGCGGTGTTGCGGACGTCCGGCTCGACGACGACCCGTCGCGCCGCCGGGTCGTCGAACAGCATCGCCATGACGGTGGTGATCACGGCGAGGGTGAGGCCGTGCACGGGAGTCGCGGGGGTGCCGCCGGTCGCGGTGAGGGGCGCGGTGAGGAAGTGCATGCCGACGTCACCGGGCCGCGCGTCGTAGAGCCCGGCGAGTTCCACGTGCGCGGGGTCGTAGCGCTCGACGAGGAAGGCGGGCCGGCCCCGGTGGAGGCCGAGGAAGGCGTCGTGGTGCGGGTGGGCCGCGATGCGCTCGTACTCCTCGGCCACGTCCTTCTCGTCCGCGTCCCCCATCAGCCAGAAGGCGGCCTTGGGGTCCGTCACCCAGCGGTGCAGCAGGGCGGCGTCGGCGTGCGGGTCGAGGGGGACGACGGCGAACTCGCCGAGCCGGGGGTCCTCGCGGCGGAACACGGGGGCGCGGGAGCCGGGGCCGTGGGCCGGGGCGGCGCTCATGCCGGGCTCCCCTCGGGGGCGGAGAAGTCCTGGAAGGTGAAGGACTTCTCGACCGGGTAGACCTCGCGGCCGAGGACGTCCCGGATGATGCAGGAGTTGCGGTACGGGCCCATGCCCAGGTCGGGCGAGGTGACGCTGTGCGCGTGGACGGCGCCGTTCTGCAGGAACACGCCGCGGCCGTCGAGGTCGACGCTGTAGTCGCGGGCCGGGTCGAGGCGTCCGCGGCTGTCGAAGCGCAGCCGGTCGCGGATGCCGTCGAGGAAGGCGGGGAGCCGGTAGCCGTAGCCGGTGGCGAGGATCAATCCTTCGGTGGTGAGCGAGAACGCGCGGTCCTGTTCCCGCTGGTGGAGCCCGAGGGTGTAGGTGCCGGTGGACTCGTCGTACGCGGCGTCGGTGAGCGCCGTGTTGCTGATGAGCCGGGTCGGGACGGGGCCTGCGGCGCTCTTCTCGTAGAGCAGGTCGTAGATGGCGTTGATGAGATCGGAGTTGATGCCCTTGTAGAGCGGCTTCTGCTCCTCCGCCAGCCGGTGGCGGGTGTCCTCGGGGAGGGCGTGGAAGTAGTCCACGTACTCGGGGGAAGTCATCTCCAGGGTGAGCTTGGTGTATTCGAGCGGGAAGAAGCGCGGGGAGCGGGTGATCCAGTCGAGCCGGTAGCCGTGGGTGCCGGTCTCGGAGAGCAGTTCGTGGTAGATCTCGGCGGCGCTCTGGCCGCTGCCGACGATCGTGATGCTCCGCTTGGCCTGGAGCGCCTCCTTGTGCTCCAGATAGCGGGAGTTGTGGAGGACATCGCCGCCGAGGCCTTCGCACACCTCGGGGACGTACGGCGAGGTGCCGGTGCCGAGGACGAGGTGGCGGGCCCGGTGCTCGGTGCGTTCGCCGGTGGCGGCGCGGACGGCGTGGACGGTGTAGAGGCCGTCGGTCTCGTCGTACGTCACCGAGGTGACCTCGTGGCCGAAGCGGAGGGTGCCGAGGCGGGCCGCGGCCCAGCGGCAGTAGGCGTCGTACTCCGAGCGCAGCGGGTAGAAGTTCTCCCGGATGTAGAAGGGGTAGAGCCGGCCGGTCTCCTTCAGGTAGCAGAGGAAGGAGTAGGGCGAGGCGGGGTCGGCCATGGTCACGAGGTCGGCCATGAACGGGGTCTGTAGATGCGTGCCGGGCAGCATCATGCCGGGGTGCCAGGAGAATTCGGGGCGGCTCTCCAGGAAGAGGGCGTCCAGGTCGGCGACGGGTTCGGTGAGGCAGGCCAGGCCGAGGTTGAAGGGGCCCAGGCCGATGCCGATGAGGTCGTGCGGGGCGGAACGGGCCCGGTCGGCGGGTGTTCCGGCCGCGGTCGTGGTGGCGGGCGCGCTGTTGGTGTCGGACACGTCGGTCTCCGTGGAGGGTGAGGACTGGAGGTCTGGAAGTCTGGCGGGCCGGCGGACGGGCTGAGGGCTGCGGCCGGAGCCGTGATCGGGGCCGCGACCGGGGCCGGGCCGCGACCGGGGCTGTTCCGGCTGCCGCGGCTGGGCTGTCGCTCCGGCCCGGCGGGTGACGGCTGTCAGACGGCCGGCGAACCGGCGGCGCGGCCGGCCGCTGCCGCCGCTCGTTCCGGGGCGGCGGCGTGGTCGTCGGCGTGGGCGGCGACGAGGTCGAGCACGGCGCGGATGTCGTCGAGCGTGGTGCGCGGGTTGAGCAGGGTGAATTTGAGGTGGTGCCGGCCGTCGACGACCGTTCCGGCGACCAGGGCCTCACCGGAGGCCGCCAGGGCCTCGCGGGCGTGCAGATTGGCCAGGTCGGCCCGGCGCCGGCCGGCCTCGGTGTGCTCGCCGCCGGCCGGTACGTACCGGAAGACCAGGGTGGACAGGGACGGCTGGGTGACGACCTCGAAGCGCGGGTCGGCGTCCAGCACCCGCCAGGCCGCGGCGGCGAGATCGACGACCTCGTCGAAGAGCCGTCCCACCGCGTCGGCGCCCATGATGCGCAGCGTCAGCCACATTTTGAGGGCGTCGAACCGCCGCGTGGTCTGCAGGCTCTTGTCGACCTGGTTCGGGATGCGCCGCTCCGCGCTGCGGGCCGGGTTGAGGTAGTCCGCGTAGTAGGTGGCGTGGCGCAGCGTGGCGCCGTCGCGGACCAGGAGGGCACTCGAACTGACCGGCTGGAAGAAGGACTTGTGGTAATCGACGGTGACGGACGAGGCCCGTTCGATGCCGTCGAGCAGATGGCGGCGGGTCGGGGAGACCAGGAGGCCGCAGCCGTAGGCGGCGTCCACGTGCATCCAGATGCCGGCGCCCTCGCAGAGTGCGGCGATGGCGGGGAGCGGGTCGATGGAACCGAAGTCGGTGGTTCCGGCGGTGGCGACCACGGCCATGACGGTCAGGTCGGCAGCCGAGCAGCGGTCGATCTCGCGGGCGAGGAGGTCGGCGCGCATCCGCCGGTCGCGGTCGGAGGGCACGGGGATGACGGATTCGGGGGCCAGGCCGAGGAGTTTGGCACTTTTCTGGACGGAGAAGTGGCTGTCCTCGGAGGTGAGGATGCGCAGCCGCGGCAGCAGCTCGGCGAGTGGTGCCGGGGCGGGGAGGTTCTTCCGGAGCATCCGGCAGCTCTCCTCCCGGGCCAGCAGCAGGGCCTGGAGGTTGGACTGGGTGCCGCCGCTGGTGAAGATGCCGTCGGCGGCGCGGCCGAGGCCGATGCGGCCGGCGGTCCAGTCGATGACGTGACGTTCCATCAGGGTGCCGCCGGCGCTCTGGTCCCAGGTGTCCAGGGAGGAGTTGACGGCGGAGAGGACGGCCTCGCCGAGGAGGGCGGGGAGCACCACCGGGCAGTTGAGGTGGGCGAGGTAGCGGGGGTGGTGGAAGTAGACCGCGTCGCGCAGGTACACCTCCTCCAGTTCGGCGAGGGCGGCGGCCGGGTCGCCCAAGGGCCGGTCGAGGTCGATCGCGCCGACGCGGGGGGCGAGTTCGTCCGGGGAGACGCCGGTGAAGGGGCGGTCCGTCCGGGCCACCGCGCCGGCGACCATCGCCACGCCGTCGGTGACCAGGCGCCGGTAGTCGTCGGCCGTCTCGTTCCCCAGCAGATGGGAGCGGGGGTCGGTGGGGGCGGCCGGTGCGGCCACGCCGGTCAGGGCGGCGGGGAGAGGTCCCTGAAGACTCACGTGCACGTCCTCCGTCGAGGGGGGCGGGGATAAAGGTTAGCCTAACCTAACCTGACCTGCCCTCACTCCACACCCCGGGCTTTCCCGCCATGCGGTTTCCCGCCACCCCGTCACCCCGTCACCCCGTCACCCCGTCACCCCGTCACCCCGTCACCCGCGGATACCTGCCGCCCGGCCGGAGAATCGGCCGGAGACGCGCTTCACGCCCCCGCGGACCCGGGGGCGTGGACGCGGAGGCGTGGGCGCGGAGGCGTGGGCGCGGAGGCGTGGGCGCGGAGGCGTGGGCGCGGAGGCGTGGGCGCGGAGGCGTGAAGGTGCGGGGAAAACGGGCACGGCCGCCCCGGACACGGAAGAACACCCGGGGCGCGCCCCGGACATGCCTGGCCCCGGCGCGTCCGGGGCGGGGCCGCGGACGGGCCGCGTGCCACCCGGCGGGCCCGCGCCGTGCCGCCGTGCACCGGCACGGCCCGGAACCGGACGGAGCGTCAGTCGAGCTTCTTCGCCCCGTCGATCGCCTCGGCCAGGTTCTCCAGCAGCGGGGCGGCGCCCTGGTAGGAGAAGCGCGGGACCGGGTCCCACTCCACGACCTGGCCGGCCTCGACCGCGTCCAGCTTCTTCCACGTCGGCTTGGACTCCAGGTCCTTCGGCTGCAGCGCGGTGCCGCGGTTGTCGAGGATGATCAGGTCGGCGTCGTACTTGTCGGCGTTCTCCCAGCTCAGGCTCTCGAAGTAACCGCCGCTCTCCTTGACGTCCTTCGGGGTGACGAACTCGACGCCCAGCTCCTCGAAGTACTTCAGGTCGGCGGCGGGGCCCGGGGTGGAGACGTAGAAGTAGTCGGCGCTGCCGGAGGCGGCCATGACCTTCAGCCCGCCGTTGGCCTTCGCGGTCTTCCGCAGCTTCTCGGCGGCCTTCTCGAAGCGGGCCTTGCCCTCGGTGACCTGCTTCGACTTCAGGTCCGCGCCGAGGGATTCGGCCAGTTCGGCGTAGCGCTGGATGGGCTCGGTCAGGGAGACGTTCGCGACCTGCACGGCGGCGCTGGGCGCGACCTTGCCGATCTTGTCCGCGCTCTCCTCGGGAACGTACCAGAGCGAGCCCTTGTCGTACTGGTGGGTGACCAGCAGGTCGGGGTTGAGTGCCGCGTACTTCTCGATGTCGAACTCGCCCCAGGCGTTGCCGAGCACCTCGACCTTCTTCACGTCGAGGTCGCCGGCCTGCGGGTGGGCGGAGCCGTCCTCGAGGGTGGTCTCGCCGAAGACACCCACGATCTTGTCCTTGAGGCCGAAGTCGGCGAGGGCCGCGGCGGTACCGGTGAAGGCGACGATCCGCTGCGGGGTGCTGTCCGCGCTCAGCTTCTTCTTGCGGTCGTCGGTGAAGGACCACGGCTTACCCTTGCCGTCGGCGCCGGACGAGGAGCCGGAGGAGGAGCCGGAGTCGCCGCCGCAGGCCGTCAGGAGAACGCTGAGACCGAGAGCGCCGGTCGCGGCGAGCAGACCGCGACGGGAGGGAGAAGCGGGACGATTCCTGGACATGGTGGTGCCTTTCGTGCAGAGCGGAGGAATGCGGAGAAGGCCGGCGGAGACCGCGGCGGCCGATCAGCAGATGTTAGGTTAACCTAACCAAAGTTTCCGCCCAAGGGTGCGGGTTCTCCCCGCCCCCCGGCCCGACCGGAGCCGTACGTGTCAGTCACCGAGCCGTCCCCGGCGACGCGGAGCACCGCCCCGGCTCCGCCGCCGCCCCGTCCGCCGGCCGGACGGCGCACGGGTGCCCGACAGGCCCTGCGCGCCGCGGGGTTGGCGGCCGCGCTCGCCCTCCTGCTGGCGCTGACGGTGCTCAGCCTCGGCTTCGGTGCCCGGCCGCTCACGGCGGGCGAGGTGTGGCACGGCCTGTTCGACAGCGACGCCGCGGCCTATCAGGTGGTGCACGGGATGCGGCTGCCGCGCACCCTGCTCGGCCTGCTCGTCGGCGTCGCCCTCGGCCTGGCGGGCGGGGTGATGCAGGCCCTCACCCGCAACCCGCTGGCCGACCCCGGGATCCTGGGGATCAACGCGGGCGCCTCGGCGTCCGTGGTCACCGCCATCACCTTCCTCGGCGTCACCACCTTCACCGGCTATGTGTGGTTCGCGCTGGCGGGCGCCGCCGTCGTCTCCGCCCTCGTCTACACCGTCGGCGGCGGACGCGGGGCGACCCCGGCGCGGCTGGCGCTGGCCGGGGCCGCGCTCAACGCCGCGCTCTACTCCTACGTCAACGCCGCGATGATCCTCGACACGGTGTCCCTGGACCGGATGCGGTTCTGGACCGTCGGCTCGCTCGCCTCCGCCCAGCCGGGCACGGTGACGAAGGTCCTGCCGTTCATCGCCGCCGGGGTGCTGGTGGCGCTGGCGCTGGCCCGGCCGCTCAACGCCCTGGCCCTCGGCGACGACCAGGCACGTGCCCTGGGCGCCCGGCCGGCCCGGGTGCGGGTCGCCTCCATCGTCGCCGTCACCCTGCTGTGCGGGGCGGCCACCGCCGCCGCGGGGCCGATCGTCTTCGTCGGGCTCATGGTCCCGCACCTGGTGCGGGCGCTGACCGGCCCGGATCTGCGCTGGATGCTGCCCTACTGCGCGGTGCTCGCACCGGTGCTCCTGCTGGGCGCCGACGTGCTCGGGCGGCTCCTCGGGCGGCCCGGCGAGCTCCAGGTCGGCATCGTGACGGCGGTGCTCGGCGGGCCCCTGTTCCTGTACGTCCTGCGGCGCCGGAAGGTGGCGGGAGCATGAAGACCCCGGAGACCCGGAACACGGCCGCACCGGAGCGGAGCGGCACGGGCGAAGCCGTCGCCGGCACGGCAGCCGGCGGAGGTCCGGGAGCCGGCGCCGGCACGGAGGGCCGCGGCGGCAGGGGAGCCGGCCGTGCCGCCGGCCCGGGCGGCGTGCCCCGCGCGCGGCGCCCGTGGCGCCGGGGCACGGCCCGCGCACCGCTCGGCGGGACGCTGCGCACCCTGCGCCCGCTCCCCGCCGTCAGCCTCCGCTACCGCCCGCGGACGGTGGTCGCGGCGGCCGGCTGCCTGCTGGTCGCGCTGGCCGTCGGCGTGCTGAGCGTCGGCACCGGCGATTTCCCGATCGGCCCCGTGGAGGTGCTGCGCACCGTCGCCGGATCGGGCACGCCCGCCCAGGACTTCATCGTGAACGAACTGCGCCTGCCCCGGGTGATCGCGGCGCTGCTGGCCGGCGCGGCCCTGGCGCTGTCGGGCGCGGTGTTCCAGTCCGTCGTCCGCAACCCGCTCGGCAGTCCCGATCTGCTCGGACTGACGCAGGGCGCCTCGACCGGTGCGCTGCTCGTCGTCATCACCGGTGGCAGCAGTGCCGCGCTGGCGGGCGGTGCCGTCGCCGGAGGGCTGCTCACCGGTCTGCTGATCTTCGCCCTGGCGTGGCGGCAGGGGCTGCACGGCCTGCGGCTCGTGCTGATCGGCATCGGTGTGATGGCCATGCTCACCGGCGTCAACGGCTATCTGCTGACCCGGGCGAAGCTGATGGAGGCCTCCCGCGCCGTCCTCTGGCTGACCGGCAGCCTGGACGGGCGCGGCTGGCCCGAGGTGACGCCCCTGCTGATCGCGGTGGCGGTGCTGCTCCCCGTGACCGTCGCCGGCTGCGGCCGGGCGCTGCGCATGGCCGAGATGGGCGACGACGCGGCGCACGCCCTGGGCATCCCCGTGGAACGGGTCCGGCTGGTGGCGCTGGGCTCGGCCGTGGCGCTGGCCTCCTTCGCCGCTGCCTGCGCCGGCCCGGTGGCCTTCGTCGCGCTCACCGCCCCACAGCTCGCCAAACGCCTCACGAAAGCGCCCGGCCCCAACCTGCTCCCGGCGGCCTGCATGGGGGCCGCGCTGCTGGTGGTCGCCGACTGGGCCGCGCAGAACGCCTTCGGCGGGCGGCAGTTGCCGGTCGGCGTGGTGACGGGCCTGCTCGGCGGCGGCTACCTGGTGTGGCTGCTCGCCCGGCAGCGACGGGCGGGACTGCTGTGACCGGGAGGAGCGGCACGGCGGTGAGCGGCCCGGGAGTGAGCGGGGCGCGGGCGGGCAGGGCGGACGGGACCGGGTCCGGCCGGGGCGACGAGCACAGCGAGGACGGAGCACAGCACATGTGGGCGGGACAGCGGCAGCACACGGGAACGGCAACGGAACCCGCCGGGCAGATCCCGGACACCGGGCGGGCCGGGGCGGAGGGCACCGCGAGCCGGCTGAGCGGCGGCGGGCTGACGCTCGCCTACGACCGGCGGACCGTCGCCGAGGATCTGACCGTCGCGATCCCCGACCGCTCGTTCACCGTCATCATCGGCCCCAACGCCTGCGGCAAGTCCACCCTGCTGCGCGCGCTGTCCCGGATGCTCAAGCCGGCGGCGGGCAGCGTGCTGCTCGACGGCCGGGACATCTCCGCGACGCCGGCGAAGCAGGTGGCCCGCACCCTCGGTCTGCTGCCGCAGTCCTCGATCGCCCCGGACGGCATCGGCGTCTCCGAGCTCGTCTCCCGCGGCCGGTATCCGCACCAGGGGCTGCTGCGCCAGTGGTCCTCGGAGGACGAGCGGGTCGTCGCCGAGTCGATGGCCGCCACGGGGGTGACCGACCTCGCCGACCGCACCGTGGACGAACTCTCCGGCGGGCAGCGGCAGCGCGTGTGGATCGCCATGGCCCTGGCGCAGCAGACACCGCTGCTGCTCCTCGACGAGCCGACGACCTTCCTGGACCTCGCCCACCAGATCGAGATCCTGGACCTGTGCGCCCGCCTCCACGAGGAGGAGGGCCGCACCCTCGTCGCCGTCCTCCACGACCTCAACCACGCCGCCCGGTACGCCACCCATCTCATCGCCATGCGCGAGGGGCGGATCGTCGCCTCCGGGCCGCCCGCGGAGATCGTGACGGCGGACCTCGTGGAGGAGGTGTTCGGCCTCCCCTGCCGCGTCATCGACGACCCGGAGACCGGCACACCGCTCGTGGTACCGGCGGCCCGGCGACGCGGCCCCGGGCCGGCGGCGAGGCCGGCGGCCGGGCCGGAAGCCGGGCCGGCGGCCGGGCCGGCCGAAACGGTGTAGGCGGCGCACGCGGCGCCGGTGCGGACAGTGAACGCGGGCCCGGTGCGCGATCCGGCCCCGGAGCCGGACGGGAGCGAGCGGGCGCCGGGCCGGGAGCCGAGCGGGGAGCCGGCCGGAGCGATCCGGACGGCTCGCGCGGCGTGCGCGCACGAGCCGTCACGATCGCTCCGGGTGCGCGGACCTCTTCGGGGACCTCTTCCGTTTCCCTCCCGCGGCGGCCGGTCGTCGGGGACCATGGGGGCCGATACCCCTACGCCCCTGCTGGAGCCCGAACATGGCGGAGAGCGTGCCGGTGCGCTGCCCCTCGTGCCGCCGCGAGCACTCGTACACCCCGGCCACCTACCCCTGCGCCTGCGGCGCCCCGCTGACCCCGCGCATCCTGCGCGGCGGGCCTCCCGTGCGCGTCGAACACCACACCTGGGAGGAGACCTGGGTCACGGTGCGCTGCGATGCCTGCGGGCGCCGCAGCCAGTGGCCGTGTCCCGAACTGGGCTGTCCCTGCGGCCTGTTGCTGCGACTGCCCGTCGCGCCGCTCACGGCCGCCCAGCCGGCCGGATCGGGCTCCCCCGCGGATCCGCCCGGGCGGCCCACCCCGACCTCGGCGGTGCCGCGGCCCGCGTTCCGGCCGGTGACGATCCGCACCGGCCGGGACGCGGTCAACGCCGCCGCGAAGTACCTGCGCTGGCTCGGCTTCCGCGACGTCCTGGCCTGCGACGACCGACCCGGCAGCACGGTGGACCTGCGCGGCGCCGGGGTCGTCGCCCAGGTGGACCCGACCACCCGGCCGTCCTCGCTGCGCGAGGTCGAGTGCCTCTGGCTGAACGGTCTCAACGCCTCGGCGGTCGGGGTGTTCTTCTCCCTGGCCGGTTACGCCCACGACGCCCGGAGCCGCGCCGACGAGCTGCTGGTGCCGCTGTTCGTCATGGATCTGACCGGCACCCCGCAGCCCGTCAACGACGCGGCGGACGACCTCATCCGGATGGGCGCCTGAGCCCGGGCCTGCCGGGGCGGCGGGCCGCTCGGGACGGCCCGGCCGCTGCTGCCGGCCGGTGGGTTCCCCTGCCGCCGGTCACGTCGTGGCGCGGGCGCGTTCCAGGGAGCGCGACTGCTGCGGGGGGCGGGCCTGTGCCGTAAAGCCCTCGCGCAGTTCGACCTTGCGCACCTTGCCGCTGACGGTGGTGGGGAAGGACTCCATGATCCGCAGATGGCGGGGCACCTTGAAGTGCGCGAGTCGGCCGCGGCAGTAGCGGGCGAGCTCGTCGCGGGTCAGGGGGTTCGCCGGGTCGCGGAGGATGACGCAGGCCAGGATCTCCTCGCCGTAGGTCTCGTCCGGCACGCCGACCACCTGCACATCGGCGATCTTGGGGTGGCTGTACAGGAACTCCTCGATCTCGCGAGGATAGACGTTCTCACCACCCCGGATGATCATGTCCTTGATGCGTCCGACGATCCGGACGTAGCCGTCCTCCCCCATCACCGCCAGGTCGCCGGTGTGCATCCAGCGGGCGTGGTCGATGACCTCCGCGGTGCGCTCGGGCTCCTCCCAGTAGCCGAGCATCACCGAGTAGCCGCGGGTGCAGAGTTCGCCCGCGGTGCCGCGCGGCACGGTGAGGCCGGTCGCCGGGTCGGTGATCTTCACCTCCAGGTGCGGCAGCACCCGGCCGACGGTGCCGACGCGGCGCTCCAGGTCGTCCTCGCGCCGGGTCTGCGTGGAGACCGGGGAGGTCTCCGTCATGCCGTAACAGATCGACACCTCGGCCATGTTCATCTCGCTGACGACCCGCTTCATCACCTCCACCGGGCAGGGCGAACCCGCCATGATGCCGGTGCGCAGCGAGGAGAGGTCGTAGTCCTCGAAGCCGGGCAGGTCCAGTTCGGCGATGAACATCGTCGGCACCCCGTAGAGGGAGGTGCAGCGTTCGGCGGCGACGGCTTCGAGGGTGGCGGCGGGATCGAAGGAGCGGGCCGGGATGACGACGCAGGCGCCGTGGGTGGTGGCGGCGAGATTGCCCATGACCATGCCGAAGCAGTGGTAGAAGGGCACCGGCAGGCAGACGCGGTCCTGCTCGGTGTAGTGGATCAGCTCGCCCACCCAGTAGCCGTTGTTGAGGATGTTGTGGTGGGAGAGGGTGGCGCCCTTGGGGAAGCCGGTGGTGCCCGAGGTGTACTGGATGTTGACGGGGTCGTCGCAGCTGAGTTCGGCGGCGCGGGCGGCCAGGCGCCCGCGCGGCACGCCCTGGCCGGCCCGGATGAGGCCCTGCCAGGTGGAGTCCTCGATGTAGACGACGTCGCGCAGGGCGGGGGCGTGGGCGCGGACCTGTTCGACCATGCGCCGGTAGTCGCTCGTCTTGTGCTCGACGGAGGAGACCATCACGCCGATCCCGGCCTGCTTGAGCACATACGCCAGTTCGTGCACGCGGTAGGCCGGGTTGATGTTGACCATGATGGCGCCGATGCGGGCGGTGGCGTACTGCACGAGGACCCACTCGGGGCAGTTGACGGCCCAGATGCCGACCCGGTCGCCCTTGAGGACGCCCTTGGCGAGCAGGCCGAGCGCCACCTCGTCGACGGCCGCGCCGAATTCGGCGTAGGTCCAGCGGCGGCCGGACGGGACGTCGACCAGCGCCTCGCGGTCGGGGTGCGCGGCGATCGCCCGGTCGAGGTTGGCCCCGATGGTGTCGCCGAGCAGCGGCCCGTCCGCGGTGCCGGCGGCGTACGAGAGCTCGGGGGCGGCCGGTGCCGCTGCGCCGGCCGGGCCCGTCCCCTCCGGGGCGGTGCCGTTGCCGGAGACGGCGGAGCGCTTACTCATGGGTGGTCCCCCTCGCGGTATGCGGTAGTGCTTCCCTCTGCAGTACGCCGTCGCAGCTCGATGCGGCGGATCTTGCCCGAGACCGTTTTCGGCAGTTCGGCGAACTCGATCAGGCGTACCCGTTTGTATGGTGCCAAGTTCCGCCGGGAATGGGCGAAAAGCTCCCGGGCTGTCTCGGGCCCGGGCGTCCAGCCCTCGGCCAGGACGACGTAGGCCTTGGGCACGGACAGCCGCAGCGGATCGGGCGCGGGGACGACGGCGGCCTCGGCGACCGCCTCGTGCTCCAGCAGCGCGCTCTCCAGCTCGAAGGGCGAGATCTTGTAGTCGGAGGACTTGAAGACGTCGTCGTCGCGGCCGACGTAGGTGAGGTAGCCGTCGGCGTCGCGGGAGGCGAGGTCACCGGTGTGGTAGTGGCCGCCGGCCATCGCCTCGGCGGTGCGGGCCTCGTCGCCGTGGTAGCCCGTCATGAGGCCGACGGGGCGTTCGCCGTCGGCGCCGGTGAGGCGCACGCACACCTCGCCCTCGTCGCCGGGCTCGCCGGTGGCCGGGTCGAGCAGGTCGATGGCGAAGCCGGGCATCGGGCGGCCCATGGAGCCGGGTCTGACGGGCTGTCCGGGGCTGTTGGCGATCTGGACGGCGGTCTCCGTCTGGCCGAAGCCGTCCCGGATCGTCACCCCCCAGGCCGCGCGGACCCGTTCGATGACCTCCGGGTTGAGCGGCTCCCCCGCGGCGACGACCTCGCGCGGCGGGGTGGCCAGCCGGGTCAGGTCGGCCTGGACGAGCATCCGCCAGACGGTGGGCGGGGCGCAGAAGCTGGTGACGCCGAGGCGGTCCATGTGGTCCATGAGCCGGGCCGCGTCGAAGCGGGTGTAGTTGTGCACGACGACGGTGGCCTCGGCGTTCCACGGGGCGAAGAAGCTGCTCCAGGCGTGCTTGGCCCAGCCGGGCGAGGAGATGTTGAGGTGGGCGTCGCCGGGCCGCAGCCCGATCCAGTACATGGTGGCCAAGTGGCCGACGGGATACGACAGATGACTGTGTTCGACGAGTTTGGGGCGGGCCGTGGTGCCGGAGGTGAAGTACAGCAGCAGCGGGTCGTCCGCGGCGGTGGGGCCGTCGGGCGTGAAGCCGGCGGGGAAGCCGCGGGCCTCCTCGTACGGGAGCCAGCCGGGGGGCGGGCCGGAGGCGTCCGGTCCGGTGCCGGAGACGGCGATGCGGGTGTAGTCGCCGGGGACGTCCGCGAACTTGGCGGTGTCCCCGGACCGGACGACGACGTGCGCCGCCCGGCCGCGGGCGACGCGGTCGGCCAGGTCGGCCGGGCCGAGCAGGGGGGTCGCGGGGATGACGACGGCGCGCAGCTTCATGGCGGCGAGCGCCGTCTCCCACAGCTCCGTCTGGTTGCCGAGCATGACGACGATCCGGTCGCCGGCCCGCACCCCCTGGGCGCGGAGCCAGCCCGCCACCCGGCCGGAGCGGGCGGAGAGCTCCGCGAAGGAACTGCGGCTCTCGCGGCCGTCCTCCTCGACGATGTGCAGCGCGGTGCGGTCGTTGCCCTCGGCGATCCGGTCGAACCAGTCCAGGGCCCAGTTGAAGCGGGCGGGGCGCGGCCAGCGGAAGCCGGCGCGGGCGGCGTCGCAGTCCTCCCGGTGCCGGAGGAGGAAGTCCCGGGCACGGCGGAACTCCTCCGTGGCACCGGCCGGCTCACCGGCGCCGGCCGAGTCCGTGGTTCCGCTTCCCGTCATCCGTCCTCCTCGTGGTGGTGCGGCTGAGTAGCATCTTGAGGCAGTGACCTGGGTCTCACTACCCCCGGACGGGGGTGACAGCGGTATATGCGTACGGGGGAGGGGAGTTGACCGTGGCCGAACGGGAGCACGGGGGCGCGCGGGCGGACGGACCGCGTACGCCGGGCGCGACCGCCGAGGTCGGAGCGGCGCTGCTGCGCCTGCGGCGGGCCAGCGGGCTGCCTGTGGCCTTCGGCGGGCTGCTGGTGGACTCCACGCGGCTGCGCATCGGCGAACTCAGCGGCGCGGCCACCGATTCGCTGCAGGGCCTGTCGGTGACGACCGGCAACGGCCTGGGCGGCAAGGCGCTGGCACTGTCCCGGCCGGTGACGGTCACCGACTACCCGGCCTCACGGACCATCAGCCACGAGTACGACGGCGCGGTGACGGCCGAGGGCCTGCGCGCGGTCCTCGCGGTCCCGGTGATCGTGGGCCGGCAGGTGCGGGGTGTGCTCTACGGGGCGCTGCGGCGGCCGGTGCCGCTGGGTGACCGCACCCTGCACGCCGCGATGGGCGTCGCGCGGGAACTGGAGCGGACCCTGGCGGTGCGCGACGAGGCGCAGCGGCTGCTGGCGGAGCGGCGGACCGGGGCTGCGGGGGCGGCCGGGGCGTTCGCGGGGCCGGGAGCGGGGGACGGGATGCCGGGCGGGATGCGCGGCGGGACGCCGGGCGGGGCGAGCGGGACATCCGGCCGGCCCGGGAGCCCCGGCGACCGCCGCGCCCCCGGTGGCCCGGGCCCCGCCGGCGGGCCCGGTGATGCGGGCGGAACCGGAGGGGCGATGTCCGGGGCGGCGTGGGAGAGGGTGCGCGAGGCGCACGCCCGGCTGCGCGCGCTGGCGCCGCGGGTGGCCGACCCGGAGCTGCGGGACGAGGTGCTGGCGGTCTGCGAACGACTGGCCGAGGCCGGTTCGGCGGACCCGGGAGCGGGCGGCCGCGGGGCCCCGGGCGGTACGGGGCTGGCGCCGCGCGAGCTGGACGTCCTGGCGTGTGTGGCGGCCGGGGCCACCAACGCCGACGCGGCGGAGCGGCTGGGGGTGCGGCCGGAGACCGTGAAGGCGTATCTGCGGTCGGCGATGCGGAGGCTGGGGGCGCACAGCCGCCTGGAGGCGGTGGTCGCGGCCCGCCGGGCGGGCCTGCTGCCGTAACCGGCCGGGCGGGTCGCTGCCGTATCCGGCTGGCCGGTCTGCTGCCGTAGCCGGTCGGACCGCTGGCCGGGCGGGCGAGCCTGCTGCCGTAGCCGGTCGGCTGCCGGCGGGCTCGCGGCGCCCTCCTGTGGCCGGGCCCCCGGGGCGGACGACTTGAGCGGCACTAGGCCGGGCCCGCGTCCAGCACCCGCCGCTCGACCGTGGGCTTCCCGTGCTCGGACGGACATCGGAGCGGGCGGAAGGACGCAAGAGGCCGCGCAAGAGAGGGCGGCGGGAACAAGAGGCGGCAGGCCCGGTGCGATGACCCGCGCGGACCCCGGCTCCGGCCGGGTACCCGCCCCCCGGGAGCCCTCCACCCCGGCAGCCCACCACCCCGGGAAACCGCCGTCGCGGGAGCCTGCAGCCCTGGCAGCCCCGGCCTCGGGAGGCCCGCCGTCTCGGCAGCCCACCACCCCGGCACTCGCCGTCCCGGGAGCCCCGGCCTCGGGTTCCCCTCCGCCCCGGCGGCCCTCCACCCCGGGAACCCGCCACCCCGGGAACCCGCCACCCCGGCAGCCCGAACCCCGTTCCTCCGCAGGTGAGTTGCCCCGGAGGCCAGTGCGGCGAGCCCACCCGCCGCGCACCCCGCGGCACAGCATCGCGCGTTCCCGGCCCGGGCCCCGGCCCGCCCGTCAGGGCCTGCGGCCCGCTCGGCGCGATTGGCTGGCCGGGGAACTCGTCTTGTAGATTCGAACAAAAGACGGGGCCCCCGGATCGACCCGATCCCACTGGCCCCGGCCTCTCCCCCCACCGTCCCCTGCACCCACTTTCGACCGATCGGCGGGCGACCATGCGGCTCCGCGCACTGCTGGAGAACGACAGCCTGGGCCTGCGCCTGCTCGGCGGCGAGGCGGAGCTGGACCGCACCGTGCGCGGTGTCATGACCACCGACCTGCGCGACCCCGGCCGCTATCTGTCGGGCGGCGAACTGGTGCTCAGCGGCCTGGCCTGGCACCACGGGCCGGAGGACTCGGAGCGGTTCGTCGCGATACTCGCCGATGCCGGCGCCGCGGGACTGGCGGCCGGCGAGGCAGAACTGCGCGCCATCCCGGCGGACCTGGTCGCGGCCTGCGAACGGCACCGGCTGCCGCTGTTCGCGGTGGACGAGAAGGTGGCGTTCGCCACGATCACCGAGCACGTGGTGCGCCAGGTCTCCGGCGAGCGGGCCGGCGATCTGGCCGCCGTCGTGGACCGGCACCACAGGATGATGGCGGCCGGGCCGTCGGGCCGCGGCCCGGAGGTGGTCCTCGATCTGCTCGGCAGCGATCTGGATCTGCGGGCCTGGGTGCTCTCCCCCACCGGCCGGCTCATCGCCGGCCCCGGGGCCGGCGGAGGACCGGAGGCGGACACAGGAGCGGACACCGGTGCGGGATCCGGCACCGGCGGGGAGCGGCCGGGCCCGGAGCTGCGCGCGGCACTCGCGGGCGGGCATCTGGCCGCGGAGGCGTCCGGGCGGCCGGCACCGCACCGTGTCACCGCCCCGGGCACCGTCCACTCGCTCTTCCCGGTGCGCGCCACCGGCCCCGCCTCCGTGCGGGAGACCGGCGACACGCCCGCGGCCGTGCTCTCCGACTGGCTTCTCGCCGTGGAGGCCGACGCGGCCGACTGGCCCGGTGAACGGCTCGATCTGCTGTACGGGGTGACCCAGCTGATCGCCGCCGAGCGCGGCCGGCGTGACGCCGCCCGGACGGTCCGGCGGCGGCTGGCGCAGGAGGTCGTGGAACTGCTCCGGGACGGTGCGCCGCCGGCCGAGGTCGCGGCCCGGCTGCGGGCCGCCGCGCCCGTGCTGCTCCCCGGCCTCGGCAGCGCGCCGCACTGGCAGATCCTGGTCGCCCGGCTGGAACGGGACACCGCCGGACCGGCGGAGGCCACCGCCGGGGGCGGGAGCGGGGACGGCGGACGCGGACCGGCGGCGCGGGCGCTGCTGGAGGAGATCCTCCTCGACCCCCGCGCGGGCTGCCCGGACCCGGCCGACCGCAGCGCCGTGGCGTACGGCGGCGACGAGGCCGTCGCCCTGATACCGCTGCCCGCGGTGGCCGGCCCGGACGGCACCGCCCCCGACGGCACCGCCCCGGCCGGCGGGGGCATCCGGGCGGAGGACCTGCTCGGCGCCGCGTGCGGGCCGCTGGAACGAGGACTGGAAGCGGCCGGCGAACGGCTCACGCTGGGCGTCAGCGCGGTGGCGCTCACCCCCGAAGGGTTGCGCGGCGCCCTGGACGAGGCCCGGCACGCCCGCCGGGTGGCCGCGGCCCGGCCCGGCCGGGTGTGTGCGGCCGGACACCAGGAGCTGGCCTCGCACGTCCTGCTGCTCCCGTTCGTGCCGGACGACGTGCGGCGCGCCTTCACCGCGCGCCTGCTGGAGCCACTGCGGGACTACGACCGCCGGCACCGGGCGGAACTCATCCCCACCCTGGAGGCCTTCCTCGACAGCGACGGTTCCTGGACCCGCTGCGCGGCCCGGCTCCATCTGCACGTCAACACCCTGCGCTATCGCGTCGGCCGCATCGAGCAGCTGACGGGCCGGGACCTGTCCCGCCTGGAGGACAAACTCGACTTCTTCCTGGCCCTGCGGATGAGCTGACCCGGCCCCGGCCCGGCCCGCCCTGCGCACGAACTGATCCGGCCCGGCCCCCTGCGCACGAGCGGCCGGCTCGTCCCGCGCAGGAGCCGGCCGGCTCGCCTCGCGCGAGGGCCGGTGGCCGGTGAGGCCGTCGCGACGGCTGCCGGGAGGGCATTCCGGCATCCCCGCGGGCCCGCACCCGGGGAGCGGGGGTCATGGGCAGCCGGGACCGAGGAGAGCCGGCACCACGAACCGCGACCGCGGAGAGCGGGAACCGCGGAAAGCGGCGCACCGAACCGTGCGGCGGTATCCGGAGGCGTTCCGTCCGCCGGGCGGGCGCCGCCCCGCCGCGCACCGTGCCCACGGGGGCGGCGACACGGTCGGCGCCCCCGTGCGCGAGCACCCTCCCGGGCCCGCTATCCTGCGCGTGACCTGGGTCACAGCAGTCTCGCGGGCTTTGTGAATCCGTTCACCCAACCCCTTGGCTGGGCACCGTGATTCATGCTGAGATTCGCGCACGGCTTTCCGGGCTCGACGGCGCGCATGGGGAGGGAATGTGGCGGATACCGCCATGTCACGTTCTGGACCGAAGAACCCCGCTACGGAACCGGTTCCCTGGGACGACCCGCTCCAGAGCGCCGTGTGGCGGCTCCGCTCCCGCGGCTGCTGGGAGGACGCCGCCGCGCTGCTCGCCCCCTCGGCCGTCACGGAATCCGCCGCCGCCCTCGGACGGACCACCCTCCTGGTGGAACGGTGCCTGTTCACGGCCACCGGCTGGGAGGAGGCCGACGACGCCCTCCGCGCGGCCGAGGCCCTGGTCACCGGTGACGAGGAACGCGGCAGCGCCGCCTGCGAACGCGGCCATCTCGCCTACGCCTCCACCCTGTTCGGGGTACGGGACCGCGCCGACGAGGCCCGCTCGGCCCTCGGCCGGGCCGCCGCGCTGCTGCCGCCCGGCTCGCCGAACCGCCCGCTGCTGGACTTCCGGCGCGGACTCGTCGCCCAGCATCTGGCGGGGGACCCGCGCGGCGCGCAGGCGGCGTTCGCCCGGGCGCACGCGGGCGCCTCCGCCCTCGGCGACGCGCTGCTGCTCTCGTTCACCTGGCGGCATCTGGCCTCGACGGCGGAGCAGGAGGGCAACCGGGCGGAGGCCCGGCGCGGCTTCGCGGAGTCGCTGCGCATCCGCGAGGAGCTCGGCTATCTGATCGGCATCGCCCCGGCCCTGTCGGCCCTGGCCGACGTCGAGCCGGAGCCCGAGGCCTCCCGGCTGCGCGCGGAGGCTCTGCGGCTGGTGCGGCTGCTGGGCGGCGTGCCGTCCTGGCTGGAGGACCGGCTGCTGCCCACCGGGGCGACGGCGGCGGAGACGGCCGAGGCACCGGAGCCGGGCGAGGCAGCCGTCTCCGGGAACGCGGCGCCGCCCGCGGAAGCATCGGACGATCCAGCGGTCGCGGCGGCGGACGTTCCGGCGGTCGCGGCAAGGGACGAAGCAGCGGTCGCGACGACCTCACCGGCCACCGTGACAACAGCCGCGGCAGTGACCCCCGCGGCCGCCGGGGCCGCCGAGGCCCGGAGTCTCCCCCGCCCGGATTGACGGACCCGGGGTCGTGGAAACCGGCCGGGTGCCGTCTCCGTCGCCGGTCCGGACGTGCACGGGTGCGGGGGCTCAGCCCCGGGCCGGCCGGGCGCCCGTGAAGTGCTCACGGACGAGCTGTTCGACGGCCTGCGCGTCGCCCGCGGCCAGGGCATCCAGCAGGGCGTTGTGCTCGGCCGCCTCCGCCAGGAGGTCCGCGGTGCCGGTGGCCGCGCCCCGGCCCGCCGGCGTCCGGCCCCGCCGGTACAGTTCGTCGCCGATCAGGGCGAGCTGGCGGTTCCCCGAGAGGGCGAGCAGGGCGTGGTGGAAGGCGCGGTCCGCCTCGGCGTAGCCGACCCGGTCGCCCCGGGCGGCGGCCGCCACACCGGCCGCTGCGAGCGGGCGCAGCTCCTCCCAGCTGCCGGGCGGCCGGGTCCGCGCCAGCCGGAGCAGCACCGGCACCTCCAACAGGGCGCGCACCTCGGCCAGTTCCGCGAGATCGCGCTCGCTGCGGCGGGCCACCCGGAAGCCCCGGTTGGGAACGACCTCCACCGCGCCCTCGGTGGCGAGCTGCTGCATCGCCTCCCGCACGGGCGTCGGGGAGACCCCGTACCGCGCGGCGAGCGCGGGCGCCGAGTACACCTCGCCGGGCCGGAGGTCACCGCCGACCAGCGCGGTACGGAGCGCGTCGAGTATCTGGCCGCGTACGGAGTGGCGGGTGGGCGGCTTGCGCGGCGCCGGCCGTCCGGGGGCCCGCGCCGCCCCGTCCGGCTGCTCCCCCGGGCCATAGGTGTGCGCGCCCTGCGCGTGCTCGTCCCCCGGGGGTCCTTCCGGCCCCTCCGCGCGGCGCCCGGCGGCGTCCCGGCCCGCGCGGCGGCCGGCGGCATCCCGGCCCGTGGCGTCCCGGCCGCGCTCGCCCCGGCCGGTCTCGTCCCGGGTACGCTCCTCCCGGCCGTACGGGATCCGCCGCGCCGGACCCGGCCATCGGCCGCCCCGCGTGCCCGCTCCGTACGAGGCGTGCCCGTGTCCCGGGTGGACCGCCTCACCCGGACGGGCGTCCTCCGCCGGCGCGCGGAACCCCGGCGGCGGTGCGCCCGCGCCCTGCCCCGCTGCTCCGCCGCTCCCCCCGGCCGCTGCGGCTCGCGACTGCTCCATCGGGTCCTCCTGTGGTTCCCCAGAACGATAAGCGGACCCCTTCGCACTTCAAAGATCCGGGGCGTCGGGTAAGGTAAGGCTTACCTGCAAACGATCGCGTTGAGTTGGTGGTCCCCGCATGTCCGTGGCACCGGTCGTACCGGCCCTCTCGCACCACCCCGTGGCGGGGGCGTACTCCCGGCTCGCCGAGGTGCTCCCCGCCGTGCGGCTGCTGGAGGGCGCCCCGCGCTCGGGCGGCGGCTGGGTCACCGCCCGCGAGCTGGCGTCGGGCGGCCCCGCCCTCGACGCCTTCCTGGCCGCCGAAGAGGCGGAGGTCATCGGCAACTACGGGCAGCCGGCCCGCCCGGATGTGACCGCCGGTTTCGGACTGCACCGCTACGCCTGGTCCGCGTGCCTGCTCATCACCGTTCCCTGGTTCCTGCTGCGCCGGGTGCCGCGGCTGCCGGCCGGTGAGGTGTCGTTCCACCGCGGGCAGGGCCGGATGACCGCGCGGGTGCGGGAGTTCGCGTGCCTGCCGGACGATCCGGCGGCCGGGCTGCCGGGCGCGCGGGTCGTCAGTGGCGAGGACGCCCTGCGGGCCGAGGTGCGCGGGGCACTCTCCGAGCACCTGGAACCGGTGCTGGAGGGTTTCCGCCCCCGGATGCGGCGCGGGCCGCGCGCCATGTGGGGCATGGCCACCGACGAGATCGTCGAGAGCCTCTGGTACACCGGCCATCTGCTCGGTGAGGAGCGCCGGGCCATCACGGAGCTGGAAGCCCTGCTGCCGGGGGCCACGAAGCCGTTCGTCGGCGCGCCGTCCTTCCGGGAGCTGACCGGACCGGCCGGGGAGGTGCTGTCCACCCGTGACCGGGCGAGCTGCTGCATGTTCTACACCCTGCGGCCGGAGGACACCTGCGTCACCTGCCCCCGCACCTGCGACGCGGAGCGTGTGGCCCGGCTCAGCGGCGGCGCCTGACCGTAGGGGAGCTCCGCCCTCCCGCCCCTTCCGTCCCTCGGCCTCTTCCGTCCTTCGGCCCCCGCCGGTCCGGGTATCCGCGGTTCCGGCGCCCGGCGCCGTTCTGGTGCCCGGTGCCGTTGCGCGCCTGGTGCCGATCCGTGCGCGGTGCCGTCCTCGCGGTGACGGCGGCCGGTTCGGACAGGGGAACGAAAAGCCCCGCGCCGCCGTGCCGGGAGTCCCCGGCCTCCCAAGGGACACTGCCCGCGTTCCGTCCACATGATCGGACCATTCGATCGGTTCTGATCGTGCGGACATATCTTCGATCGCGCCTTCTGCCCGATGTCGATCCCTTGCCCTGAATCGCCCTGGCACAAGAACCGATTCCGCCAAGATGTCGCGGGCAGGACCGCACGCGGCACGGCACGGGCGGGACGGAAGCGAGGCGAGGGGCCCGAGATGAGACTGACGGACATGGCGCTGAACTGGGTTCTACCGGGCGCGGTGTTGCTCGTCGGCATCGCGGGCGCGGCGGTGGTCCTCGCCCGTGGCCGGCGCGCGGCCGGCGCGGAGGACGGCAAGCCCGTCGACTCCTGGGAACGCAGCGAGGAGCGCCGCCGGCGCAAGGAGGCCTTCTACGGTTCCGCCTCGTACGTCCTGCTGTTCTGCTGCGCCGCGGTCGCCGCCGCCCTCTCCTTCCACGGCCTGGTCGGCTTCGGCCGGCAGAACCTCAATCTCTCCGGCGGCTGGGAGTATCTGGTCCCCTTCGGGCTCGACGGCGCGGCGATGTTCTGTTCGGTCCTGGCCGTGCGGGAGGCCAGCCACGGGGACGCGGCCCTCGGCTCCCGGCTGCTCGTCTGGACGTTCGCGGGCGCGGCGGCCTGGTTCAACTGGGTGCACGCGCCGCGCGGCCTCGGCCACGCGGGCGCCCCGCAGTTCTTCGCCGGAATGTCCCTGTCGGCCGCGGTCCTCTTCGACCGGGCGCTCAAGCAGACGCGACGGGCCGCGCTGCGCGAGCAGGGACTCGTCCCGAGGCCGCTGCCGCAGATCCGCGTCGTCCGCTGGCTGCGCGCCCCGCGCGAGACCTTCGCGGCCTGGTCGCTGATGCTGCTGGAGGGCGTGCGCTCGCTGGACGAGGCGGTCGACGAGGTCCGCGAGGACCGGCGGCTGAAGCAGCAGACCCGGCAGCGGCGGCGGGACGAGGAGAAGCGTGAGCGCGCCCGCATCAAGGCCCTGCACCGGCAGCACCGGGCCTGGGGGCGCGCCCGGGGCGGCCGTCAGGTCGAGCTGCCGGGGCTGCTGCCGTCCGGCACCGCCCAGGCCGGCTCGGAACCCGCCAGAGCGGAGGGTCAGCCGGCAGCGCTTCCCTCCTCCTCGCCCGCGGACTCCCCCGCGGCCGGCGGCCCGCTGCTGCAGGCCGTCCGCGTCGACCGGACTGACTCACCGGCAGGCCCGGGATCGGACTCCGGCTTGGGCCCCGGCTCCGGCTCGGTCTCCGGCGGCGGCCGTACGGAGCGCGCCTCCCGGACCGTCGACCTCACGGCGGAGGACGACACCTTGACCATTCCCCGCCTCGACTCCCTGGAGCGCAAGCTCCAGGACCTGGAGCAGCAGTTCGGCTGACGAGCCGGAGAGGGCGGTGGCCCGGGCTTGGTGACCGGAGGAGACCGATGGCCGGGACCGGGCGCCCGGACAGGGCAATGCCCGGCACCGCCGGGAGTACGGTGCCGGGCATCCAGGGGAGGACGTTCGCGCGGTGGAGATCCGCGGCGCAACAGTCACTGACGAGTGGATTCCCCGGTCTTTTTCCTTACATGTCAGGTATCCCGCTTTTCACGCGATTGCCGCAACCGCGAGCGGCGCGAGACGGTTGCCGGCCGGCGGGAGTCGTCGCGCCCGGTGCGGCAAAGCAAGCAACGGGGCCCGTGTCCCGGCCCGGACGCACCGGGCACCCGGCGGCTCCCCGGCGGGTCCGGCCCGGGCCCGTGGGTGCGGGGGCCGGGCCGGTGCCGGGTCAGTCCTCCCAGACGGCGGCGGCGGTCCGGTCGTCCGCGTAGCCCTTCACCCGGAGCTGCACGTCGGAGAGGTACGCGGCGAGGCCCGGCGCCGGGGACACCGCCCAGCGCGCCGCCAGGAGACCGGCCAGCGCGGGCTCGCCCCGCAGCGGGTCGGCCAGTCCGGCGGTGCACAGCAGCAAGGTGTCCCCGGGGCGGGCCACGGAGGCGCGGAAGCGGAAGGGCGCGAGGGCGGGGCCGCCCGCCTCACCGGAACGGCCCGGGCCGCGCGTCCCCAGGTCCACGGTGAGCCGGTCCACGGCCGGAACGGGCGCCCGGTCCGGCCCCGCGAACTCCCGGCCGTCCACCGGGCCCGCCGCACCGGCCGGGCCGCCTGCGGTGGGCGGTACCGCCGGGCCGGCCGGGCCGGAGACCGCGGCCGCTTCCGCACCGGCGGGAGCGGAGGCGCCCCGCGCGGCGCCTCCCTGGCCCGGCAGCGTGGTGCCGGAGCCCGCCGGCGTCCCGTCGGCCGTCTGCGGCTGCGCGGGCACCGAAGGCTCCAGGTCCTGCCATTCGCCGTCCCGCAGCCGGAACAGCCCGCCCCCGCCGATGCCGAAGAACACCCGGGTCCGGCACGCCGGATCGACGGGGAGCAGCAGACAGCGCAGCCCCGAGGTGTACGCGGCGGGCTGCAGACCCAGCTCCGCCGCCCGCGCCCGGAGCTTGCCGTACGAACGGTCCGTCAGCCGGTGCAGTCCCGACTTGAGGGCCCCGCGCCGCCCCTCCCTGATGTCCTCGGCCAGCCGGCCGTGGGCGCGGCCGACCGCTTCGGCCACCCATCGGCAGACGTCGGCGGCCGCCCGGTGGGCATCCCCGGCGGCCCGGCCGCCGGTGGCCGTGGCGATCAGCAGCAGTGCCCGGTCGCCGCTGCCGAACCGGGCCGTCAGCAGCGCGTCCCGGCGCGGCTCGCCCCGGTAGCGCGCGGAGTCGCCGCGCAGGGAGGCGGCCCGCAGGGTCATCGTGCCGTAACGGGCGCCGTCAAGAACCGTGTCCGGGACGAGGCCGTCCAGGTCCCCGGGGTCGGCCTCGGGGAGGGCCGTCGGCTCGCCCTGATAGGTGGGCGGGCGCTCGCCGACGTAACCGGGCTCCACCCCGGCCCGCGGACCACCTCCGGTGCCGGCCCCTCCGGTGCTGCCGGATCCGGTGCCGGCTCCAGTGCTGCCGGGTCCGGTGCCGCCGGCTCCGGTGCTGCCGGGTCCGGCGGCGCTCCCGTGCCGGCTGCCGTCGCCGGCGGCCTCGCCGCCGTCGCGCCGAAGCGTGCCCACTGCCACATGTCCTCCATCGGTCCGCGCCGCCGCCCCGTCCGGGTCCGGACCGGGCTCCGCCGGTGCCCCGGCCGACGTGCTCTGCATGTTCTCGGTGTCGGTGTTCTGGGTCTCGGTGTTCTGGGTCTCGGTGTTCTGGGCGTTCCGTGCGCTCGGGTCTCTCCGCCACAGCGGTACCGCGGTGCGGTCCGCCTCGGGAGCCGCGCCGTCCGACTCGCCCGATCCGCCATCAGACCCGATGTCCGGCCCGACGTCCGGCCCAACGCCCGGGCGGCTTTCCGGGCCACCTTCCGGTCGCTGAGGCGGCCGTCCGGTCTGCTCGTACGGAGGGGTGGGTGACGTTCCATCCCGTTGACGGTCCCACACCTGGTCACGGGGCGTGGCCTCTTCACCCTCCCACGACTCCGAGGGGTCGAGCGGCGGCTCCCACGGAGCGCGCGGGGGTGTCATGGAGCGCGGGGGACTGGTGTCGCGGGGGGCCGGCGCCGGGGTTGGGAACGGGGCTTCCGAAACCGGGTCCGCCGAACCGGGGGCCGTCGCCCCGTCGGGTGCGGGGGGACCGGGCGGCGCGGAAGCGGACGGCACGGAGGTGGGCGGCTCCGGAACGGGTGGCGTGGAAGTGGGTGACTCAGGAGCGGGCGCCGCGGAAGCAGGCGCCGCGGGAGTGACTGATGTGTCGGCAGCCGGCCTCCCCGCGCCGGTCTCCCGCGCGGTCGGCGTGCCGGCCTCCCCCGCGGTCGGCGGGCCGGCCTCCAGCTCGGCCGTCGTGCCGGTCCCCGCTGCCGTCGGCGGAGCGGAAGACGGTGGCGCCGACGGTGATGGCGCCGACGGTGGCGGCGACGACGCAAAGGGACTGTCCGTGGGCTGAGTTGATCCGGTTGCCGGCTCAGGCGCCTGCCACGGCGCGCCCGGGCCGGGCGCGGACGGGGGCGAGGGCGGCGGTGGGGACGATGGCCCGGGCGGCGGTCCGGCGCTGTCCCCGGAAACCTGGGGTCCGGTCACGGGCCAAGGCGTGGCCGGGGTACTGAACCACCATTCGTCCGGGGCGGACTCCGCGGAGGGCCGGGACACGGCGGCCGTATCCCAAGGGCCTCCGCTCCCGGCCCCTCCGCCCTCCCGGTCCGGGTGCGGGCCCTGCCTCCGCGGTGGCTCCTCCCACTGCTCCGGCGCGGCGATCTCGTCCGAAGCGGGAGCACTGTCACCGGCACCGGCACCGGCACCGGCGTCGGCACTGACACCGCCGTCCGCATCGGCATCCGCGCCGGCGTCGAGGCCCGGACCCGGATCGGCGCCCGTGTCCGAAGGCGCGTTGCCGCCTGCGGAGCTAGCGCCGCCCCGGTCGGCGCTCCCGGTCCCCGTCCGGGCCCGGTGACCGGTGCCGCCGGCGCCGTGCCCCGTGGACGTGCCCGGGGTGCCGGTGTCGCCGGCGGCCACCGGGCCGGTGCCGCGCTCCTCACCCGGTCCGGCCGGGGTGCCGGTGCCGCCCTCCTCACCCGGTCGGCGCGGGGTGCCGCCGCCGCGCTCCGGAGCCTGCGGGTCGCCGTGGGGGAAGCCCGCGGCGGCGAACCACCCGGGGCGGGGGTCCTCTCCGGCCGGTCTGTCCCCGGCGGGCCGCTCCCGCGCCGGTCCGGGGTGGGCCGGCGGCGAACCGACCGCGCGGGAGGCGGAGTCGAAACGGTCGTCCAGGGAGTCGTCCGCCGCGGCCGGTCCCGCGTCGGGCTTCTCCTCGCCGTACAACTCGCGCCACCACGCGTCCTCGTGGCTGTTCCGCTCCCCGTACTGACTCATGCCCATATTGTCCATCCCGGCCGGCCCCGGGCGAAGGCAGCGCGAGCCGCGCCCGCCCGTACGGCGGTCCGGCCGGCCCGGGTGGACGACGGCGGGGAAGGTGGGGAACGGTGGCAGGGAGGGCCGCGGTGCGGGGATGATGTCCCGGTACGGGAGGGGAGACATGCCGGGTTCAGCAGACTTGGACGAGGACCACGCGTCCGCGTACCGCGCGCTCGTCGGCCTGGGCGGCGCCGAACCGGCGGAGCTGGCGGCCCGGTTGACGCTCCCCGAGGACGACGCCCTGAGGCTCCTGCGGCGGCTGGAGGGACACGGGCTGGCCGTGCGCTCGCCGGCCCGCCCCGGCCGGTGGCTGGCGGCCGGGGCGGCGCGCCCGGGCGGCCCCGGAGCCCCGCGGCAGCGGTCGTCCCCCGGGGCGGGAGAGCCGCACTCCGGGAGGGCGCGGCCCGCGGCCGCCGGCGAGGAGCCGGACGGCCAGGCCCCACCCGGGGGACCGGCCGTCCGGGACGACCACCGCGCCGCGCTCCACACCGTCGCGGCCGATGCCGGGGAACGGCTGCGCGAGGGGTCCGGCGTGCCCGCCGGAGGGCGGACCACCGGACGGCGGGCCGCCGACGGGCCGGACGCCGTGGATCTGCGCATCCTGTCCCTGCTGCTCGCCGGGCTGACCGACGCGAGCGCCGCGAAACAGCTCGACCTCGGGCTGCGTACCGTCCAGCGGCGGGTGAAGCGGCTGATGGAGATCGCCGGGGTATCCACCCGGCTCCAACTGGGCTGGTACGCCTGCGAACGCGGCTGGCCGGCCCGGAGGCCCGGCACGGTGCCCGGTCCCTCCGTACGGGGGACGGAGGCCGGCGCCGGACCCGCCGTGCGGCCGGCGGACGACGAGCCCCTGCCCGGGCACCCGCCGCCCGGCGCGCACTGAGGACAGGGAGCGTGCCGAGGACCCGGTCCACCTCCTGGGCAGGACGTGCCGCACAGCCTCCCCCGGCCGCACGACGGCCCAGGTGCACGACTGTCCCGGCCACCCCGCGATCCGACCGCCCCGACGCCGCGCTGCCCCGGCCACCCCACTGCCCGACACACGGCCGGAACCTTCCACGTTGCGGCACACGGTTGTCCCACAGTTGCTACCAGACGCGGCGACGTTCGGCTCCACCCGTTCTCGCAGACTGGCTTGGTCGGTAGCTGCCCACACGGCACTGCGGCAGCCTGCCGGCGTCCAGCGCGGCGAGGACCCCGACCAGTGGACTTGCCTGTCCCCGCGAGAGCCGGTCCGCCCTGGGGCAGCGGAACCCGGCGCCCAACCGAGACACCACCCGGGCCCCACCGTGCCACCCTCTGCGGCACACAGCGAAACGGTCCGCATCGCCTGCGTCAGCGGAACGACAAGAAAGGCCGAGGCCCACTAGGCCGTTTCTGATGGCTCTTGGTGGGCGGGGTGGATCTCCTGGTTGGCCGGGCAGGACGCCCGTATGGTGCGGCGACACGAGCTCACGGACGCGCA
>NZ_JOID01000038.1 GCF_000719865.1 Streptomyces albus subsp. albus | reverse complement strand
TGGTCTTCGTTGATCCCGCGTACACGTCGCAGACGTGCGCCGAGTGCGGCCACGTCGACAAGCGCAACCGTGTCGACCAGGGGCTTTTCATCTGCCGGGAGTGCGGGGTCGTTGCCCACGCCGACCGGAACTCTTCCCACAACACCGCCACCCGTGGCGAGACCGTGTGGAACGCGGGGCGTGAGTCACGCGTCCCTGCCACCCCATAACGGGGTGTCTGGACGGAGGAGCCAACCCAGCAGCCAGTTGGACGCTACCTCCAAGCCCGGTCCTTTAGGGCCGGGTCAAGTTGACAGGGGAAGGGTGATCCAGATGCTCTTGCCCTTGCCGTCAGCGTCGCCTCGGACGACCGCGGTGCCGCTCAGGCCGAGGGTGAGCTCCATGACGGTGGCCAGGCCGCCGCCACCGACATCGGCGACCGCGCCGTACAGCGGCGGCTGGTGGGGGTGACGGTCGTGCACGGCGAAGGCCAGACAGCCCTTGCCCGCCGCGTAGATGACGGTCACCTGCGGGGAGAGCACCGCGGCGTGCCGGACGCTGTTGGTGACCAGCTCGCTGAGGATCAGCAGAGCGGGGCCGATGGTGGGGTGGCGCGGGTCGATGCCCCACTCGGCCAGGGCCTGCTGGGCGGTCTCCCGGGCAGTGCGGACCGCGGACGGCATGGTCGGCAGGGTCAGCACGTGCCGGTGGGACAGGGCTTCGAGCCGGGCGCTCATCACCTCTCCGCGCGGGCGAGGCGGAATCCGGTCACGGACTTGGGGTGCAGACGCAGCAGCGTGTCGTGCGGGCCATGGGTCCAGCCGGCCAGGCTGCGCTGGTAGTGGGCGGCCTCGTCGGGATCGGTGATCACGTCGACGGGGCCGGCGACGGTGACCGTCCAACCGGTGCCGGTCGCCGTGCGGAGCTCGTCCACGTGGTACGTCGCGGTGGACGGCACCGCGACGGCCGGGCCGGGTGTGCCACCACCAGGCGGCCGTATTCCCATGTGTGCCAGCCGGGCCGGATGACCATCTGGTCCCGTTGCGTGTACACCAGCCGTCCCAGCGTGCTGCCCTCCAGCAGCCACAGGGCCTCTGCCCCGGAGACCTCGACCATGCGCAGCGATGCCGGCGGAGTGCTCATCCAACGGTTTCCTCTGTTTCCTCGCTGACGGGCCGCGACTTCTGGGCGGGCAGCGGCGGCATGACACCGGCGCACTCCACGTAGGTGCGCGCGCCCTGGATCGCCTCCGGCGTCGTGGCGTACTCGCGCCCCTCCAGACGCAGCAGCTCCAGCGCGCCGACGGAATCCAGGACTTGGCGCTGGCCGGCGCGTATCCCCGAGGTCATGACGACGATGCCGCGCCGGTTCAGCTTGTCCACCACGTCCTTGAGGACCAGGGCGCCAGTGGCGTCGATGGTCGTTACCCGGGACATGCGCAGGATGATCACGCGGACGTCGGCGACCTCGGCCAGCTCCAGCAGGAAGCGGTGGGCGGCGGCGAAGAACAGGGGCCCGTCGATCCGATAGGCCACGATGTGCTCGGCCAGCAGGGCATGCTCCTCGGCGCTGTGGTCACCATGGTCGAGGGGGACCTCTTCGAGACGGGCCTGCTTGGCGACCGCACGCAGGGCGAGGGCTCCCGCGACCACCAGGCCGATGATCACCGCGTACACCAGGTCGAGGGCGAGCGTCGCAACGGCGGTGAGGACGAGGACCAGCGCGTCGGAACGGGTCGCCTTCGCCATCGCCCGCAGCGAGCCGACCTCGACCATGCGGATCGCCGTGGCCAGCAGCACGCCCGCCAGCGCGGCCAGCGGGATCCTGGAGACCAGGGGCGCCGCCGCGAAGACGATCACCGCGAGGACCGCGGCGTGGACGAGGGAGGCCAGCCGGGAACTCGCGCCAGTGCGGACGTTGACCGCGGTCCGTGCGATCGCGCCGGTGGCGGGGACGCCGCCGAACAGCGGGGAGGCGATGTTGGCCAGGCCCTGCCCGAACAGCTCACGGTCCGGGTCGTGCTTCTGCCCGACCGTCATGCCATCGGCCACCGACGCCGACAGCAGCGATTCCAGGGCGGCCAAGGCCGCCACTGCGACCGCCGGGGCGAGCAGGGAGCCGAGCGCGCCCGGGTCGAAGAAGGCGAGGGACGGCGCGGGCAGGCCGGACGGCAGGTCACCGATCGGCTTCGCCGCATCCAGGCCGGCGGCCTGCGCCACGATCGTCGCCGCGATCACCGCGAGGATGGAGAAAGGGATCGTGGGCCGCAGGCGGGCGCCGATCAGCATGGTGGCGGCGACCGCCAGGGCGAAGGCGGCGGCGGTCCAGTTCGGGTTCTTCGCGAACTCATCCAGCGCGTGCCAGGTCACCACGAGGACGCGGTCCCCCTCGGGCTTGGGCACACCAAGGGCGTTCGGGATCTGCTGCAGTCCGATGACGCAGGCGATGCCGAGGGTGAAACCTTCGACGACGGGGGCAGGCACGTACCGCATGTACTTACCGGCCTTGAGCACCGCGAGCGCGACGAGCATGACGCCGGCCATCAGCCCGACGGTCAGCACCCCGCCCGGCCCGTACTCGGCGACGATCGGCACCAGCACCACCGTCATCGCGCCGGTCGGCCCGGACACCTGCAAATTCGACCCGCCGAAGATCGCGGCGAGCGCACCGGCAATGACCGCGGTCGCCAGCCCCGCCTCCGCGCCGAGCCCGGAGGAGACGCCGAAGCCGAGAGCCAGCGGCAGCGCGACGACCGCCACCGTGAGGCCGGCCAGCAGGTCCCGGCGCGGGTCCCGGCGTATCTCCGCCAGATCGGCACGGCCGGGCAGCAGCGAAGTGAACCGGGCAGCGACCCGGCCAAAGGAGATCCTCATCGCGCCGCGGCCTCGGCTTCCCGCAGTTCGGCCAGCAGCTCGTTCTGCCCGGTGAGCATCTCGGTCAGGATCCGGCGCGCGGCCACCATCAGGTCCGCGACGTCCCCGCTCGCCAGCGCGTACACCACCGTCGAGCCCTCGCGCTTCGAGCCGACGATGCCCGAGCGGCGCAGCACCGCCAGCTGCTGGGACAGGCTGGAGGGCTCCACCTCGATCGCGGCCAGCAGCTCCCGTACCGGCATCGGCCCGTCCTGCAACAACTCCAGCACCCGTATCCGCACGGGATGCCCCAGCATCCGGAAGAACTCTGCCTTGGCCTGGTACAGCGGAACCGACACGACCCCTCGACTTCCCGAACAGCGCCCCACCCCGGGGGCAAGCGAAGGCTGTGCCCGCGGCTACCTACGGACACAGCCAACACAGCATCTAACGAATTGCGAAATTTTGCAATTAAGCATTCATTTGTCGCCTGGGTGACCGGACGATGGGTATGGGACAGGGCTGCCGACGGGTGAACGGCGGTGCCCCTCACCCGTCGCGGATCAGGCTTTCTTGACCACGCTGGACTTCAGCGCGGGGCGCAACCTGCCGTCCGGCCATTGCCCGCCCCGCGGCGATCACGGCGACCGGATGCTCGGGGCTGCCGTAGCCGTGCGCGGTGAGCCAACTGCCGATCGCCGTGAACGTTGCGCAGACGGGCGCCAACCACAGCCACGCCGGGCGGAGCCGCGGCCGTGATCGCCGCGGCGTTCGGGGACGGAGGCACGAGGCGGGCGACGAAGGGCGCTCGGCGCGGGTGGGCGGGGGAAAGAGACCAGGGGCTGTCGGGCGTGACGGCACGCCGTGCGACAGCCATCCGGGCCGACGGCGGTGGGGAGGCGGCACGCGGAGCACTTGTACCAGGCGGCGCTCGCGCCGCGCAGCGGAATGATTCTCACGCAACCCTCCTCATGCCACGTATGGACTTGCTAATCTCAGCAATTGCTGAGGTCGTTACCGCTGGTTTCGGGCGGCTCGGTTCTCGTGCGCGGATTCGGCGTGACCGTCGCCGCACTTGAGGATGGGGTCCGTGTGTTTGACGAGTAGGTGGATGCGATGCGCCGGGGACCGGCCGGTGCGGCCGTGCTGCTGTGCCGGGGAGGCGACGGCGCGATGAGTACGCCGCTGTGCCAGCTGAAGGCCGAGTTCTTCAAGACGCTGGGGCATCCGGCGCGCATCCGGGTGCTGGAGCTGCTGAGCGAGCGCGAGCACGCGGTGGCGGAGATGCTGCCCGTGGTGGGTATCGAGCCGGCGCACCTGTCGCAGCAGCTTGCGGTGCTGCGGCGGGCGAATCTGGTGGTGACCCGCAAGGAGGGGCCGACCGTGTACTACGCGCTGACCAGCCCGCACATCGCCGAACTGTTCGGGGTCGCCCGCACCGTCCTGTCCGGCGTGCTCGCCGGGCAGGCCGAACTGCTGGCTGACTTACAGGCCGCCCAGGCGGAGGCGGAACCGCCGTCGTAGCGACGGCCCTCGATCGGCGGCCGTCTCCTTCAGAGTTGACAGCGCTCTGTGGTGCGGGAGGCGGCCGCCTTCACCCCGCGGATCCCGGCTCACGGGGTATACGCCCTAACCCGAACGAACGATGCAAACTCGGTAAAAAGTAGGAAAAGTAGCGTAACTCCGGCTTCGGGAAAGCCCGTTAGCCACCCTGCGGAAGCAAGTCCTCACCAGCGACAGGAGAGGGGCGGTCATGAGTCTGCTGCGCAAGATCCGCGACACCGGGCGGGTGGCCGAGCCCTCCCCACCAAAGCCGGAGGGCGAACAGCCGCCCGCAGCCGAGGAGTTCGGCGGCTCGGTGCAGGTGCGCTGTGTGGACGCCGGTTCCTGCAACGGCTGCGAGATCGAGATCGCGGGTGCTTTCAACCCGGTCTACGACGCCGAACGCTACGGTGCCCGGCTGGTCGCCTCACCCCGGCACGCGGACGTGGCCCTGGTGACCGGGCCGGTGACCCGGAACATGGCCGAGCCGCTGCGGCGCACGGTCGCCGCGATGGGTGAGCCGCGGCTGGTGGTGGCGGTCGGCGACTGCGCGATCAACTGCGGGGAGTTCGCGGGCGGGTACGGCGTCGAGGGCGCCGTCTCCGATGTCGTGCCGGTGGATCTGGCGGTGCCGGGGTGCCCGCCGGAGCCGGAGAAGATCGTCGCGGCGCTGCGGAGGGTGACCGGACGGTGAGCCTGATTCCGGCCGCCCTCGCCGCGGCCACCGCACTGGCAGTGGCGGGCGCTGCGGCCGGGCTGGTCCTGCCGCAGTGGATGCGCGGTGCGGTGGCGGGTGTCCTGACGGCGGGTGTGGGGGTGGCCGGTGGCACAGCGGGTGTGGCTGCACTGGGCGGAGGCCGGTGGTCGGCCCATGTGCCCGGGCTGATTCCGCTGACCGGGGCGCACCTGGCGGTGGACGCGCTGTCCGGACTGTTCATGGCGGTGGCCGGGGCCGTGGTGGCGGCGGTGGCGGTCTACGGCGTGGGCTATGTGGCCGGGCACGGATCGCATGGGGCGCACGGGCTCGGTTCGCGGGGCGCACAGGCGGTGCTGGCGCTGTTCGCACTGAGCCTGGTCCTGGTGCCGGCGGCGGCCTCGGTTTCGACGTTCCTGCTGTTGTGGGAGCTGATGGCGCTCACCTCGCTGCTCCTCGTCCTGGCCGAGTACCGTGCCAGGACTTCCGTGCGGGAGGCGGCCGTCTGGTACGCGGTCATGACCCACCTGGGGTTTGTCCTGCTCCTGGTCGGCTTCATGGTCTACGCCGCCCAGGCCCGCGGCGAGACCTTCGCCGCCCTGCGTTCCGGGACTGGCGCCATGTCGCCGGCCGTGCGTGGTCTGGTGTTCGTGCTCGCCGCCGTGGCGTTCACGTCGAAGGCGGGCCTGGTGCCGCTGCACGCCTGGCTACCGCGGGCGCATCCCGAAGCGCCCAGCGCCGTCTCGGCGCTCATGAGCGCGGCCATGGTCAACCTCGGGATCTACGGCCTCGTCCGCGTCGGGTTCGACCTGCTCGGCGGGGGGCCGGCCTGGTGGTGGCTGCTGGTGATGGCCATGGGCGGGCTGTCGGCGGTGTACGGGATCCTGCAGGCCGCGATGGCCTCGGACATCAAGCGGCTGCTGGCATACTCGACGAGCGAGAACATGGGGCTCGTCGTGCTCGGCGTGGGCGCGGCCGGACTGTTCCACCACGCCGGGAACAAGGCGCTGGCCGGACTCGCGCTGGCCGCCGCACTGCTGCACGTCGTCAACCACTCCGCTTTCAAGGCCCTGCTGTTCGGTGCGGCAGGCTCGGTGCTTCGCGCCACCGGAGAGCGGAACCTGGATCTCCTCGGCGGGCTGCGCGCCCGGATGCCGTTCACGGCGGGGCTGTTCGCGATCGGTGCGCTGGGCGCGGTGGCGCTGCCGCCCGGCAACGGGTTCATCAGTGAGTGGCTGCTGCTGCAGTCGATGATCCACGGGCTGGCCGTGCCCGGGGTGACCACGGCGATCGTGCTGCCCCTGGCGGTGGCGGTGATCGCCCTGTCGGCGGGCCTTGCGGCGGCGGTTTTCGTCAAGGCGCTCGGCGTGGGCTTCTTCGCCCGGCCACGCGGTGAAGGAGCCGCCGCGGCCAAGGAATCGCCCGTGCTGATGCTGGCCGGGATGGGGCTGCTCGCGGCCCTGTGCGCGGCCCTGGCCCTGGTGCCGGGCCTGCTCGGCGACGGCCTGGACCGCGCGGTCGCGGCGGTCGGGTTCGCGGGGACGCGGCCGGTGTCCGGCGGCGGGCTGCGGGTGCGGCTGGAGGAGGTGTCCGCCACGCTCTCCCCGCTGTGGGTGGTGGCGGCCCTTGTGGTCGCGCTGGGCGCGGTCATGGCGACGGCGGGCTGGGCGGCGCGGCGCCGGCAGCGGCGCAGGCAGGCAAGGCTGTGGGACTGCGGGGGCGGGGCGCCGACGCCGCGGATGGCCTATACGGCCACCTCGTTCGCAGAACCGCTGCAGCGGGTCTTCGACGACGTGCTCGCCCCGGAGCAGGACGTGGACGTCACGCCGGTGCGCGAGTCGGCGTACCTCGTGGAGCGGGTGAAGTTCCGCAACCTGGTGCCCGACCGGATCGAGCACCGCCTGTACCGGCCGGTACTCGACCTGCTGGCCGCGGCCGGGCAGTCGGCGCGGCGGCTGGCGGGCGGCAGCGTGCACGCCTATCTCGGCTACGGCTTCTTCGGGCTGGTCGCCCTGTTTGTGGTGCTGGTGGTGGGCTGGTGAACACGGTCGGATACACGGCGATCGTCCTCCAAGTGGGCGCGGTGGTGGTCGGCGCGCCTTTGCTGACCGGATTGATGCGGCAGACCCGGGCCCGCCTGGAGGGGCGGGCCGGGGCCGGGGTGCTGCAGCCGTGGCGGGACGTACGCAAACTGCTGCGCAAGGAACCGATCACCCCCGTCGGCACCGGCCCCGCCTTCCGCTGGGCGCCGCTGCTCCTGGTCGCCACCTCGCTGGTGCTGGCCGTCCTGGTGCCACTGATCTCCACCAACACGCCGGTGCGGGGGCGGGCGGATCTGATCGTGGTGGTGGCGCTGCTGGCGCTGGGCACGCTGGCGCTGGCGCTCGCGGGCCTGGACACCGGCACCGCGTTCGGCGGCATGGGCGCCTCCCGGGAGATGACCATCGCCGCGCTGGTGGAACCGACCATTCTGATGGCGGTGTTCGCGCTGTCGATACCGGCCGGGTCCACCAACCTGCCGGTCATCGTCGCCGGGGCAGCGGACCAGCCCGCCCGGCTGGCTTCCCCGGCCGGGCTGCTGGCCATCGCCGCGCTCGCCGTCGCCGTGCTGGCCGAAAGCGGCCGGCTGCCGGTGGACAACCCCTCCACCCACCTGGAGCTGACCATGGTCCACGAGGCCATGGTGCTGGAGTACGCGGGCCCGGACCTTGCGCTGGTCGAGTTCGGTGCCCAGCTGCGGCTGAGTGTGCTGCTAGGGCTGTTGGCCTCGTTGTCCGCCCCGTGGGGGATCGCCACCAGCGCCTCGCTCATGGCCGTGCTGCTGGCCCTGTCGCTGGTGGTGCTCAAGGTGATGGTCCTCGGCATGGCGCTGGCGGCGGCGGAGGTGTTCTGGGCCAAGGTGCGGCTGTTCCGCGTACCCGAACTCCTGGCCGGCTCCTTCCTGTTGGCGCTGCTCGCGGTGACCGTTTCGTACTTCCTGGGCGGAGAGGGGGGACAGTGGTGAGCGAGAGTCTGTTCACGCAGCTGCTCGATCTGGCCTGCGGGGCGTTCCTGCTGGCCGCCGTGGTGGTGCTGTGGCGGCGCGAACTCGCCGCGATCGTACGGCTCTTCGCCCTCCAGGGTGTCGCGCTCGCGGCCATCGCCCTGATCCTCGGGCTGCACGAGGACCGGTGGGGCCTGATCGTGGTGGCCATGGGGATTGGTGCCCTGCGGGCCGGCCTGCTGCCGTACCTGATCCGCCGTGCCCTGAGAGCGTTCGTCGCGGAGCGGGACGGCGGGGACGGCGGGCTCGGCAGGCACGGCGGGAGCGAGGAGGCGCGCGAGACCCAGCCGCTGGTCAACGTCGCCGCGTCCCTGCTCACCGCCGCCGCGCTGACCCTGCTCGCCTACGCCGTCGCCAGCCCCCTAGTCGAGCTCGATCCGACCCCGGCCACCCGTGCCCTGCCGGTCGGCCTGGCGGTCGTACTGATCGGCTTCTTCGTACTGGTCACCAGGCGCCGCGCACTGGCCCAGGTGGTCGGGTTCCTGCTGCTGGACAACGGCATCACCGCCACCGCGTTCCTGGCCGCCTCAGGGGTGCCGCTGATCGTCGAACTCGGCGTCTCCTTCGATGTGCTGCTCGCCGTCCTGGTCCTGCAGGTGCTCACCGTGCGGGTGCGGGAGACGTTCGGCACCACCGACATCGACGACCTGCGGGAGCTGCACGACTGATGACCTCTGCCACGACCGCGCTCCTGCTCACCGCGCCCGTCGCCGTACCGCTGGCGGTGTCCGCCGCGTACGCGCTGACCGCCCTCGTCAGGCGTGAAGTGCCTCATCCGCAGCGTGTGGAGAAACCGCGGCCGGCCAAGAAAGCCGTCGCTGTGGGAGTGGCTACGGGCCCGTCGCACACGGGGAAAGCAGCAGACGCCGGGGAGCCGCTGGTTGAGTCCCCGGCACGAAGACGCCATAGCGCCGACTGGGCCCCACTCGCCTCCCCGGCGGTGATTCTCGGCTGCGCGGCGCTGCTGGCCGGTCAGCGCGTCGACGGCGGGTCCGTGTCCGCGTACTCCGGGCTGCTGCGTGCTGATGCGCTGACGGTCTGGATGCTGCTGGTCGTCGGCGCCGTCGCCGTCGTCGCCTGTGCCTCGGCGCCCGCCCATCTGGCGGGGGAACGGGCCGCTGGGAGCGCGACGGCATGGACCGTGTGGCGTTACCACGTCCTGGTCCAGGCGTTCCTGGGCTCCATGTGCCTGGCCGTGGTGACCGCGAACCTGGGCGTGCTGTGGGTGGCGATCGAGGCGACCACCGTCGTCACGGCGTTCCTCGTCGGCCACCGCCGCACCCGTACCTCCGTCGAGGCCGCCTGGAAGTACGTGGTGATCTGCTCGGCCGGGATCGCGCTCGCCTTCCTCGGCACCGTGCTCCTCTACTATGCCGCCCGGCAGGCCGGTATCGCGGAGACGTGGGCGCTGGACTGGCCGACTCTGCTTGCCCGCGCGGACCGTTTCGATCCGGCGGTCACCCGGCTCGGCATCACCCTCGTCGTCCTCGGCTACGGTGCCAAAGCGGGCCTGGTGCCGCTGCACGCCTGGCTGCCCGATGCCCACAGCCAGGCCCCTGCCCCGGTCTCGGCGCTGATGTCCGGGGTGCTGCTGGCCGTCGCCTTCGCCGCGATCCTGCGCTACCGCGTCATCGCGGATGCCGCCCTCGGCCCGGACTTCACCCGGGTCCTGCTGGCCGGAATCGCGCTGCTCACCCTCGCGCTTGCGGCCGGGCTGCTGCTGGCCCAGCGGGACTACAAGCGGATGCTGGCCTATTCGAGCATGGAGCACATGAGCCTGGTCGCCCTGGCCGCGGCGATCGGCAGCCCGCTCGCCCTGTCCGCCGCCCTGCTGCACATCGCCGGGCACGGGCTGGCCAAGGCCACCGCGTTCTGCGCGTCGGGGCAGATCCTGTATCTGCGAGGTACGTCAAAGATCGGGCGGGTGCGCGGACTGCTCGCCCAATCACCGTGGCTGGGTGGGCTGTTCGGGCTCGCCATCGTCGCGCTGCTGGGTTTCCCGCCGTTCAGCCTCTTCGCCTCCGAACTGGGCATCGCCCGCGCCGGATTCGCGGCCGGAGCGGGACCGGGCTGGGCCACGGCCACTGCCTTGCTGCTGGTCTTGATCGCCTTCGCGGCGCTGGCCGCCCGCACCGCACGCATGCTGCTCGGAGCCGGGGAGCCGACCGGGGAAAGCCCCTCCGCCGTGTGGCCCCTCGTGATGGGTCTGGTGGCCTGCGCCGCCCTCGGTATCGCCGCCGGCCCGCTGGGCGACCTGCTCACCCAGGCCGCCGCCGTCCTCGAAAGGCCCTGAGTGATGCGCACCGTGCACGACGTCAACGCCGCCGAACTCCCCAAGCGGGCCGAGGCGCTGCTGCGCGAGGGGCACCGCCTGGCCCTGGTCGCCACCCACCACGACGCAGACGCCGTACGGATCGTGTATCTCTTCGTCTCCGGACCGCCCGACACCCGCATCGAGCTCCACGTGCGTCTCGACCCCGCCCGGCCCGAGGTGCCCAGCCTGGCCCATCTCTCCTTCCCCGCCGGCCGGTTCGAACGCGAGATGCACGACCTGCACGGCATCGTGCCCCTGGACCACCCGCAGCCCAGACGGCTCGTACGCCACTTCCACTGGCCGCGCGGCTGGTACCCGATGCACCCCGACGCCGGGGCCCCGCCGGCCTTCGGCGAGCAGGAAGGGCCCTACCCGTTCCTGGAGGTCACCGGCGACGGCGTGTACGAGATTCCCGTCGGGCCGGTGCACGCCGGGCTGATCGAACCCGGGCACTTCCGGTTCTCCGTCGTCGGCGAGACGATCCTCAAGCTCAAGGCCCGCCTGTGGTTCGTCCACAAGGGCATTGAGAAGCTCTTCCAGGGCCGCTCGGTGGCGGCCGGACTCCCGCTCGCCGAACGCATCAGCGGCGACACCGCCGTGGGCCACGCTCTCGCCTACTGCCTGGCCGTCGAGGAGGCCACCGGCGCCGTCGTCCCCGAACAGGCCCAGTGCGCCCGCGCCCTGCTGCTCGAACTCGAACGCCTCCACAACCACGTCGCCGACCTGGGCATGCTCTGCAACGACGTCGGACACGGCATCCTCAACTCCCATGCTCAGCGTGTGCGTGAACAACTCCTGCGCCTCAACCACACGGTGACCGGACACCGCCTGCTGCGCGGCGGCGTCGTCCCCGGCGGCAGCGCCCTGCACCACCTGCCCAGCCACAACCAAATGGACGCCATCGGCGCCGACATCCACGAGATCGTCCGGCTGGCGCTGGGCCACTCCACCGTCCACGACCGCTTCACCGGCACCGCGATCCTGCGCACCGAGGCCGCCCGCGACATCGGCTGCCTCGGCTATGCCGCCCGCGCCAGCGGCCTGCGCCCAGACGCTCGCATCGCTCACCCCTTCGCCCCGCACGGGCAGCCCACCCGTGTCCCCGTGCACACCACCGGCGACGTCCTGGCCCGCTTCCTGGTCCGCGCCGAGGAGATCGACGCCTCCCTCGCCCTGATCCGGGAGCTGAGCGACTGCGTCGCCACCGGCGCGGTCGGCCCCACCGCCACGCCCAAAGAAGGCCCCCGCACGGGTGTTGGCCTTGTCGAGGGCTGGCGTGGCACCATCGCCACCCGCGTCGAACTCGCCGCTGACGGCGCCCTGAAGCGGGTCAAGCCCGTCGACCCGTCCTTCTTCAACTGGCCCGCGCTGCCGGTCGCCCTGAACGACACGATCGTCCCGGACTTCCCGTTGACCAACAAGAGCTTCAATCTCTCCTACGCCGGCAACGACCTCTGAGTGTCCATGAGCCCCGTGAGCCCCCGCACCCTCGTGGAACGGCTGGAGAGCGGCGACACCCTGATCCACTGCCGGGGCACGGACGTGCCGGTGCTCGTCGCCCGCGGCATCGCCGACCTCGGTTTCACCGGCTACGACATGGCCGTCGAAGCCGCGCTCTCCACGGGCCGGGCTCTGGACATCCGGTCGCTGGCGCCCGCGCGGCCCTCCTGCGTCTGTTACGCCACGGCCCCCGGCCACACCCCGGTCCGCCGCCTCTGCACCGAGTACCCGGCGACCGCCGGACGCTGGGCGCGGGCCACCCGCGGCCCGCGGGACACCGAAGTCGTGAGCTGCACGGCTCCCTGGAGGGTGTCGTCCACTCCGATCCGGAGGCGGCCGCCTTCGTGCTCGTGACCACCGGGGAAACGCTGGACGCCACGGTTTGCTCGACCGCACCCCCATCCTCGCGACGGACTTGTGCCTGGTGCGGCGCGAGGGTGAGCAGGCGGAGTGGGGCGGTCTCCCCGTGGCGGACCTCCCCGTCCTGCCGATGCCGCGCTTCTGCCGGGAAACGGCCGCGTAGCGCGGCGCGCGGACCCATGTGGCTCCTCAGCCCGGCCAGCCGCGCCCGACTCCCGTCGGCCCGGGTCCTCGCCGCGGGGCGCAGGCAGGCCGAACGCTGCCTCGCGATGCTCGACGACGTGCGCCGCGAGAGCCCGGCGGCTCCCGCGCTCACCGGCCCCGGCACGGCGCCGGTCCGGGCCGCGGTGCGGGCCGCCGCCGTCCGTGGCAGTGTCATCGCGGTGTACCGGGAGAAGCTGCAGCAGATCTCCGCCTGGCTGGCGCTCCCCCTCTGCGCCGCGGCCGTCCTCTGGCTCGCCGGCCTGCTGCTCGGGTCCGGCGGCCCGCAGGGAACGACCGCCGCAGGGGCCGCCGCCCTCGCAGCGGGCGGCCTGCTGCTCAACGCGGTCCTGCTGATCCGGGCTGTGGCGGGCGGCCGCCCGGCTCCGCACGCGGTGGGAGCGGCGGCGGGCGCGGTCCCCGGCACGGCCGTGCCGCCGCTCCCGGACGGGCCGCCGTCGTTCGCGCTCCGGGTGCTGGTCCTGTTCCTTCGCCACCCGGCTGCGCGAGTGCAAGCGGCGCGCGGTCCTCCCGTCCGCGGACGCGCGGGAGGAACTGCCGGTGGACCTGGCCCGGTTGCTGCTCCACACCTGCCGTGAGGAGTGGGAGGACCTGCGGCCCGCCGAGCCGCCCGCACGGCTGCCGGGCCGGTGGGCGCGGCTCGCCAAGCGGCTGGCCGCCGCGCTGCTGCTGACGGTCGCGGCCTTCGCCGTGCCCGCCGTCTTCCACGCCTCGCTGCCGGAAGCGGCGGGCCGCAACGTCCGGGACCTGCTGCTCGTCTCCGCCGTCCTCTGCCTCGTTCCGGTGCGGAACGACGTGGTCAACCGGATCCCGGACACCTTCGCCGGTGCGGTGAAGTAGTGCTGCGGAGGGCCGTGCTGGTCTGCGGCTACGGGTGCGGGGAGGGGCGCTGGTGCGCGGGCCCTGCCGCCGGGCGGCTCCGGCCCCCGGCGCTCTCCTCGGCGGCCCGGATGACCTCCAGCAGCAGGGCCTCCGCGCCGTGCCGGGCGACGAGATGCAGGCCCACGGGGCAGCCGTCGGCCGTGTGGCCCGCCGGGATGCTCGCCGCCGGGTGGCCGCTGAGGTTGAACGCCCAGGTGAGCGCGGTGCTGTAGCGCTCGCCCGGACCTTCGTGGCCGTGCGGGCGGTTGGGGGTGGTCGGGGTGAGCAGCAGGTCGGCGCGGTGGAAGAAGTCCGCGAGCCGGCGGTCGTTCACGGCGCGCGGGTCATCCGGCCGGGCAGCCGGGGGCGAGGGCGGGGAGGAGGCCGGGGACGGGGACGGAGCGGTCGCGGGGGAGCGCAGGGCGAGCCAGGTGGGGGCGGGGTCCAGCAGGTGCGGGGGCTCCGCACCGGGGCCGCCGAGCCGGATGACGCCTGTCCCGGCCAGCAGCTCCGCCGCCCCTCGGGCGACGGCCGTCACCTCCGGATCGGGCTCGGCGAACCCGAGGTCGTTTGACCACGCGGCGACCGGGCGTCCCCCACCAGAGGCCTGGCCGACGTCCGGTCCGCTGATGTCGTCCGGGCCGGCGATACGGCCGCCGCCCGAGTCGGTGGCACGGCTACCGCCGGGGCCGGCGGCGCGGCTCACGTCCATGTCCGTGACGCACAGCACATACGCGGCGGTGTCGGAGGCCCACCGGGTGAGGACGCCGGGGGCGGCGAGCCCGGTGGCGTCGGCCGTGGGCAGCAGACCGTTCGTCAGCTTCAGGCCCGTCACACCGCACCACGCTGCCGGAATCCGCACCGAGCCGGCCCCGTCGCTGCCCGTGGCCAGCGGCACCATGCCCGTCGCGACCGCCACCGCCGAACCGGCCGACGAGCCGCCGGGTGAGCGATCGGCGCGCCACGGGTTGAGGGTGCGGCCCGCCCGGCCCTGCCCCCAGGTCTGCCATATGGTCCCGGGCCCGGGCACCGAGGTCGCCCCGACGGGCACGCACCCGGCCGCGACCAGCCGCCGGGCGGCCGCGGCCCGCATCCCGCCCCGGCCCTTCACGCCGAATGGCACCCCCGCGAGCGGAAGCCGTTCGCCGGCGGCGATCCGCTGGTCCACCTCGCGGGCCCGGGCGAGCGCGTCCTCGGGCCAGACGTCGAGGAACGCGCGGAACTCCGGGTCCAGCCGCTCCACCCTGCCCAGCGCGGCGGCCACCACCTCGGCCGCGCTCACCTCGCGCCGCGCGACGGCGGCGGCGATGACCGTACCCGGCAGCCGTCCACAGATGTCCTCGTCCACAGGTGTCCCGACCACCGGGTTCCTCTCCGCCGGTCTCCGGCTGTCACGCCCGACTCCTCTTCGCGCCCGCCTCGCGCAGCGGCCCGGGAACGATCTCCGGGGGTGCGGACCGGGAGGCTCGGACCGTCCCTTCCGGCTTCGGGCGCGGGCTCGCGGTGGCACGGTCCCTCCACCGGAACCCGGCCCGGCCCGGGGCGTACGCGTGCGGGAAGTCCTCGGTGGCACGCACGCTACTCGGCGGAGCCGGGCGCCGGCGCGGGTTTCCGGACGGCACGCAGCATGGCGGTGAGGACGGGCCCGTCCGCCGAAGGCCGCTGCACACTGATCTCCCGGTATCCCCAACGCTCGTACAGCGCCTTGACCTTGCCGTCGCCACTCCGCGGGTTCACCAGGAGGGAGACCTGTTTCTCCGGTCGGTGGGCCAGCAGTTCGTCGTGGATGCGGCGAGCGGTACCGGTACCGCGCCACGGCACACGCATCATGATCTCCTTGAGCGCGACTGTGGTCCGGCCGGTGGTGCCCTCCGGCAAGGGGCGTGGCCATCCGGCGCCACCAGCGGTCATCGGGGCCGATGGTGTTGACGTAGGCGTACCCCACAGGCTCGTCCCCGTCGTACCCGATGACGGCTTCCCAGCCGGGTTCGGCGGCGTGGCGCGCCAGCCGTTCCCCGTACCGCTCCACCGAGTAGTGGGGGTGGTGGAGTTGGTCGGCGCGTACTTCGGCGTAGACATCGATCAGGGTGCTCCACACGGTGCCGATGTCGGTGGCGTGGCGCAGTTCGATGCCTTCATGCGTCACAGCGGGCTCCTTCGGGAGGCGTGGGTGAACTCGTCCCAGGTGCGGGTGCGCGGTCAGGCACAGTGTGTGGCCGAAGTCGTGCGCCGGGGCGGATCGACCCCGCCCTGTGGGTGATCTGGCTCATCGCCGGGGGCCACACCGCCGGCCAGGCCGAACGCAGAGCCGCGGTACTCCCCGGTTGGCGGGAGGCTCCCCGTGCGGCCGTGGATGCCTTCGCGCGGGCGAGTGCGCGCCTGTGGCGGGCGATTGCGGGCGCGGACCCGGATCCGTGGACCGCGGGCATGGAGGCGGCGGCCAGGGCGTGGGCGGACCATCGCGGCGTCGGGGACGAGTGGCGGCCGGCGCGGTGCGGAGTGTCGCCGCGGGCCCGGCCGGGCGGAGGGCGGCCCTGGAGCGGCTGTGGCGGACAACTCCACGCCACATGGCGGCCGTTGCGGGCGGCCGCCGTCGCGCCGGCCCCTGCCCCCCTGGGACCGGCCCGGCCGGACGGGCGCGTGGGGTCCGTGGGCGGGCGGCCCGGAGGTCGGTCCCGCCTCGCGGATCCCCCGGCCGGCCGGGCCGGAGTCATCGTTGAACGTAACACTGCTGCAATACTTTGCGAAAGAGTTTGCAGGCATCCAACCTGCCTGACAGTGGCGGGATTTCGGGTCTGTAACGGGGTTGTGTCCAGGGTCTTGACCGCAGGGGCCGGGGAGCCTACCGTCCGGTATCCACAGTCTTGTTGTTTCTTGCAGCAAGAACCTTCATCGGCCTTCAGGGCATGGCGCGTTGCCGCACGAGGCTGGCTCCCCCACCCCCATTCCTCACCCAGGAGGAAGCAATGGCCCGTAGCGTCAGCAGACGCCGACCCCTGGCCGCGGCCCTCGCCCTCGTGGCGGGCGCGGCCGCCGGACTCGCCTCACCCGCCACCACCCCGGCCCAGGCGGCGCCCCCCGGCAGCAAGCAAGTGACCGCCGTGCTCTTCGAGTGGCGGTTCGACTCCGTCGCCAAGGAGTGCACCGAGACCCTCGGTCCGGCCGGTTACGGCTATGTCCAGGTCTCGCCCCCGCAGGAGCACATCCAGGGCGGGCAGTGGTGGACCTCCTACCAGCCCGTCAGCTACAAGATCGCGGGCCGGCTGGGGGACCGGGCCGCCTTCAAGAGGATGATCGACACCTGTCACGCGGCGGGCGTCAAGGTCGTCGCCGACAGCGTCATCAACCACATGTCGGCCGGCTCCGGCACCGGCACCGGCGGGTCCTCGTACACCAAGTACGACTACCCCGGCATCTACTCGGGCGCCGACATGGACGACTGCCGCTCCGAGATCAACAACTACGGTGACCGGTACAACGTCCAGCACTGCGAGCTGGTCGGGCTCGCCGACCTGGACACCGGTGAGGACTACGTCCGCGGCCGCATCGCCGCCTACCTGAACGACCTGCTCTCCCTCGGCGTGGACGGCTTCCGCATCGACGCCGCCAAGCACATGCCGGCCGCCGACCTGGCGAACATCAAGTCCCGGCTGAGCAACCCGAACGCGTACTGGAAGCAGGAGGCCATCCACGGCGCCGGCGAGGCCGTCTCGCCGAGCGAGTACCTGGGCACCGGTGACGTCCAGGAGTTCCGCTACGCCCGCGACCTCAAGCGGATGTTCAACAACGAGAGCCTCGCCCACCTCAAGAACTTCGGCGAGAGCTGGGGCTACATGGAGTCCGGCAAGTCCGCCGTCTTCGTCGACAACCACGACACCGAGCGCGTCGGCGACACCCTCAGCTACAAGGACGGCGCGAACTACACCCTGGCGAACGTCTTCATGCTGGCCTGGCCGTACGGCTCCCCCGACGTCCACTCCGGCTACGAGTGGACGAACAAGGACGCCGGTCCGCCGAGCGGCGGAACGGTGAACGCCTGCTACAGCGACGGCTGGAAGTGCCAGCACGACTGGCGCGAGATCCGGAGCATGGTGGCCTTCCGCAACACCGCCGGGAACACGGCCGTCACCAACTGGTGGGACAACGGCAACGACGCCATCGCCTTCGGGCGCGGCAGCAGCGCCTACGTCGCCATCAACCACGAGAGCGGGCCGCTCAGCCGCACCTTCCAGACCTCGCTCCCGTCCGGCGACTACTGCGACGTCCAGAGCGGCACCACGGTGACCGTCAACGGATCGGGCCAGTTCACCGCCACCCTCGGCGCCAACACCGCCCTCGCCCTGCACACCGGGGCCCGCACCTGCTCCGGCAGCACCGGCGGCGGTGGCGAGGAGCCGGCCGCGGCCGCGTCGTTCAACGTCAACGCCACCACGGTGCTCGGGCAGAACATCTACGTCACGGGCAACCGCGCCGAGCTCGGCGACTGGGACCCGGCGGCCGCGCTCAAGCTCGACCCGGCGGACTACCCGGTGTGGTCGCTGAGCGTCCCGCTGCCCGCGGGCACCTCCTTCGAGTACAAGTACCTCCGCAAGGACGCGGGCGGGAACGCCACCTGGGAGAGCGGCGCCAACCGCACCGCCACCGTCGGCGGTGACGGCAGCGTGCTGCTCAACGACACCTGGCGCGACTGACCCCTCCCACCAGCCCATCGTGGGCACAGCCGTCCGGCCCGTACTCCCCGTCGGGCCGGGCGGCCGCCCCGCCGGCCGCCGCTCCCGCCCCCGCCGTGCTCCCGCGGCCGGCCGCCGGCCCCCCTTCCGCCACCGGGTGTGCTTCGCGCGGGCCCGCACGGGCCGCGCATCCCCACCGCACCCACCGCACCATCCGCCATCCCCTGAGGAGATGTCACCCGTGACCGGAACCCCGCGTCGCAGAACGGCCGCAGCGGCCGTGGCCGCGGCGCTCTTCGCGGCGGTCCTGCCCGCGGCGCAGCCCGCGTCCGCGGCACCGCCGCCCCCGAGACCGCCCTCCGACCGGACGCTGGCGGCGCAGCCCGCGCGCCACGACCAGTCGCGCGAGCAGTTCTACTTCGTTCTGCCGGACCGGTTCGCAGGCGGGAGCCGCGCCAACGACAGGGGCGGGCTGTCCGGCGGCCGCCTCGACACCGGGTTCGACCCCTCCGACAAGGGCTTCTACCAGGGCGGTGACCTCAAGGGCCTGACGGAGAAGCTGGACTACATCAAGGGTCTCGGCACCACCGCCATCTGGCTGGCGCCGATCTTCAAGAACAAGCCGGTGCAGGGGGAGGGCGAGAACAGCTCGGCCGGCTACCACGGTTACTGGATCACCGACTTCACCCGGGTCGACCCGCACTTCGGCACCAACGCCGAGCTCACGAAGCTGATCGACAAGGCCCACGCCAAGGGCATGAAGGTCTACTTCGACGTCATCACCAACCACACCGCCGACACCGTCGACTACGCGGAGAAGAGTTACGGCTACAAGCCGAAGGCCGCCTTCCCGTACCTCGACAAGGACGGCCGCCCGTTCGACGACCGCGAGGGCATGCCGCGCAAGGGCGTCGACCTGGACGCCTTCCCCTACACGCCCGTGCCGGCCAAGGGCGAGAAGAAGGTCCCGGCCTGGCTCAACGACCCGGCGATGTACCACAACCGGGGCGACTCCGCCTTCGCCGGCGAGTCCGGCGAGTACGGCGACTTCTTCGGCCTGGACGACCTGTGGACCGAGCGCCCCGAGGTCGTGCGCGGCATGGAGAAGATCTACCAGCGCTGGGTGAAGGACTTCGGCATCGACGGCTTCCGGGTCGACACCGTGAAACACGTCGACCTGGACTTCTGGACGCAGTGGGCCACCGCCCTCGACGCCTACGCGGCGAAGCGCGGCCGTGACGACTTCTTCATGTTCGGCGAGGTCTACTCCGCCGACCCGGCCGTCACCGCCCCGTACGTCACCCGCGGCCGCCTCGACTCGACCCTCGACTTCCCCTTCCAGGAGGCGGCGCGCGCCTACGCCTCCCAGGGCGCCGAGGCGTCCAAGCTGTCGGACGTCCTCGCGCAGGACTACCGCTACACCACCGACGGCGCCAACGCGTACTCGCAGGTCACCTTCCTCGGCAACCACGACATGGGCCGCATCGGGGGCTTCCTGAAGAAGGACAACCCGGAGGCGGACGGCCGGGAGCTGCTCCGGCGGGCGAAGCTCGCCAACGAACTGATGTTCCTGACCCGCGGCAACCCGGTCGTCTACTACGGCGACGAACAGGGCTTCACCGGCCCCGGCGGCGACAAGGACGCCCGGCAGACCCTCTTCGCCTCGAAGACCGCCGACTACCTGGACGACGACCAGCTCGGCACCGGCCGCACCCACGCCGAGGACGCCTACGACACCCGGCACCCGCTCTACCGCCAGATCGCCGGCCTGTCGCGGCTCACCAAGAAGCACCCGGCGCTGCGCGACGGTATCCAGACGGAGCGTCTTGCCGACAAGTCGGTTTATGCCTTCTCGCGGACGGACGCCCGGAAGAAGACCGAGTACATCGTCGCCTTCAACAACTCCGCCAAGGCGAAGACCGCCGAGATCCCCACCGGCTCCGCCCGCATGACCTTCCGTACGATCCACGGCGGCCCCGGCGGCTACGAGGACGCGCGCGTGGTCAGCGGCGCCGACCGGAAGATCGAGGTCACCATCCCGGCGCTCTCCGCGACCGTCCTCAAGGCCGCGAAGCCGCTCGCCGCGCCCGCCGCCAAGCCCTCGCTGACCCTCACCGCCCCGGAGAAGGGCGCCACCGGCACCGTCGAAGTCACCGCGGACGTGGACGGCGGACAGCTCAACCGGGTCGTCTTCGCCGCCCAGACCGGCCGCGGGAAGTGGCGGGTGCTCGGCAGCGCCGACCACGCCCCGTACAAGGTCACCCACCACATCGACGACACCGTCCCCGCCGGAACAGCCCTGCGCTACAAGGCCGTCGTGGTGGACAGCAAGGGCCGCACCGCGAGCGCCCTCGCCTCCTCCGCCACCGGGCAGGCCCCCGCGCCCGTCAAGCCCACCGCCGTCGACCGCGACTACGCCGTCGTCCACTACCGCCGCGCCGACGGCGACTACGACGGCTGGCGGCTGAAGGCCGGCGAGCGCACCGGCGCCTTCACCGGCCGCGACGCCTACGGCGCCTTCGCCTGGATCACCCTGGGCGAGGACGAGAGCGCCGCCGAACTGAAGTTCACCGTCGAGAAGGACGGCACCGCCGACGGCCCCGAACGCACCATCGACCTGGCGAAGACCGGCGAGGTGTGGGTCGAACAGGGCGACGACGGCCTCACCGGCACCCGGCCCGCCGGGGTCTACCCGCCGCAGGACAAGACCAAGGCCGTCATCCACTACCAGCGTCCCGGCGGCGACTACGACGGCTGGGGCCTGCACACCTGGACCGGCGCGGCCGAGCCCACCGAGTGGTCGAAGCCGCTGGAGCCCGTGCGGAAGGACGCCTTCGGCGCCACCTTCGAGGTGCCCCTCGCCGAGGGCGCGACCTCCCTGTCGTACATCCTCCACAAGGGCGACGAGAAGGACCTCCCCAGCGACCAGTCCCTCGACCTCGCCGCCCACGGCCACGAGGTCTGGCTGCTCGCCGGCAGGCCGGGCCATCTGCTGCCCGCCACCGGCGGCGCCCCCGACCTCGACCTCACCAAGGCCGAGGCGCAGTGGATCGACCGCGACACCGTCGTCTGGAAGGTGAAGGCCACCGCCGCCACCAGCCAGCAGCTCGTGTACGACCCGCGGGGCGGCATCACCGCCGAGGACGGCGCCCTCTCCGAGGAGGGGCAGTGGCTGCGGCTCGCCCCCGCCGCGCTGACCGACGCCCAGAAGAAGAAGTACCCGCATCTCGCCGGGTACCCGGCCTTCCGCCTGGACGAGCGCGACCGGGACCGGGTGCGCGAGGCCCTGCGCGGCCAGCTGATCGCCACCCAGCGCTCCTCCTCCGGCGCGCTGCTCGCCGCGACCGGCGTCCAGATCCCGGGCGTCCTCGACGACCTGTACGGGGCGGAGGCCACCAAGGCGGACCTCGGTCCGGTCTTCGCGGCGGACGGCACCCCGTCGCTCTCCGTCTGGGCCCCCACGGCCCGCGAGGTCTCCCTCGAACTGGACGGTGAGACGATCGCCATGCGCCGCGACGACGCCAGCGGCGTCTGGAGCGCCGCCGGGAAGAAGAACTGGCGCGGCAAGCCGTACCGCTACGCCGTGACCGTCTGGGCGCCGAGCGTCCAGCAGCTCGTCACCAACAAGGTCACCGACCCCTACTCCACCGCCCTCACCGCCGACTCGAAGGAGAGCCTGGTCACCGACCTGGCCGACCCGGCCCTGGCACCGGAGGGCTGGGACGCGCTGAAGAAGCCGGAGGCGGTCCCGCTGCGCGACGCGCAGATCCAGGAGCTGCACGTCCGCGACTTCTCCGCCGCCGACCCGACGAACGAACACCCGGGCGAATACCTGGCCTTCACCGACCGCGACGCGGACGGCATGAAGCACCTGCGGAAGCTCGCGGACGCCGGCACCTCCTACGTCCACCTGCTGCCCGTCTTCGACATCGGGACCATCCCCGAGCGGAAGTCCGACCGCACCGAACCGGACTGCGATCTGGCCGCGCTCCCCGCCGACTCGGAGAAGCAGCAGGAGTGCGTCGGGAAGGCCGCCGCCAAGGACGGCTACAACTGGGGCTACGACCCGCTGCACTACACCGTCCCCGAGGGCGGCTACGCCAGTGACCCGGACGGCCCCGGCCGGACCGTGGAGTTCCGGAAGATGGTGCGGAGCCTCAACGAGAGCGGCCTGCGCACCGTCATGGACGTGGTCTACAACCACACCGTGGCGAGCGGCCAGGACGACAAGTCCGTCCTCGACCGCATCGTCCCCGGCTACTACCAGCGGCTGCTGGCGGACGGCTCCGTCGCCACCTCCACCTGCTGCGCCAACACCGCGCCCGAGCACGACATGATGGGCAGGCTCGTCGTGGACTCCGTCGTCACCTGGGCGAAGGAGTACAAGGTCGACGGCTTCCGCTTCGACCTGATGGGCCACCACCCCAAGGCCAACATGCTCGCCGTCCGCGAGGCGCTCGACGCGCTGACCGTCGGGAAGGACGGCGTGGACGGCAAGGAGATCATCCTCTACGGGGAGGGCTGGAACTTCGGCGAGATCGCCGACGACGCCCGCTTCGTCCAGGCCACGCAGAAGAACATGGCGGGCACCGGCATCGCCACCTTCAGCGACCGGGCCCGCGACGCGGTGCGCGGCGGCGGCCCGTTCGACGCCGACCCCGGCATCCAGGGCTTCGGCTCCGGCCTCTTCACCGAGCCCAACGGCTCGGCGGCCAACGGGAGCGAGGCGGAGCAGAAGGCGCGGCTGCTGCACTACCAGGACCTGATCAAGGTCGGGCTGAGCGGCAACCTCGCCGGCTACTCCTTCACCGACTCCTCCGGAAAGAAGGTCAAGGGCTCGGAGGTGGACTACAACGGCTCACCGGCCGGTTACGCCGCCGCCCCCGGCGAGGCCCTGGCCTACGCCGACGCCCACGACAACGAAACCCTGTACGACGCCCTGGCGTTCAAGCTGCCGGCGGACACCCCGGCGGCCGACCGGGCGAGGATGCAGGTGCTCTCCATGGCCACCGCGGCGCTCTCCCAGGGCCCGGCGCTCTCCCAGGCGGGCAGCGACCTGCTCCGCTCCAAGTCGCTGGACCGCAACTCCTACGACAGCGGGGACTGGTTCAACGTCCTGAACTGGGACTGCGAGAAGGGCAACGGCTTCGGCCGCGGCCTGCCCCCGGCCGCCGACAACAAGGACAAGTGGCCGTTCGCCAAGCCCCTGCTGACCAAGGAGCGGCTCCGGCCCGGCTGCGCGGAGATCGAGGGCGCCTCGGCCGCGTACCGGGACCTCCTGCGGATCCGCACCACCGAACCGGTGTTCAGCCTGGACACGGCGGGGGCGGTGCGGGAGCGGCTGTCCTTCCCGCTCTCCGGTACGGAGGAGACGCCGGGCGTCATCACCATGGCCCTCGGTGACCTGGTGGTCGTCTTCAACGCCACCCCGCGGGAGCAGACGCAGAAGGTGGGCCCGGCGGCCGGCCAGGGCTACGCCCTTCACCCGGTCCAGGCCGGGGGCGCGGACAGCGTGGTGAAGAAGGCCTCGTATCAGCGGGACTCGGGCACCTTCACGGTCCCGGGCCGCACGGTGGCGGTCTTCCAGCAGCGCTGATCCGGCGGCCTGTTCCACGGGCCGGACGACGCGAACGGACCACCCGGGCGTCCCCAGTGGCGGGGGCACCCGGGTGGTCCCGTGCGTGTGCCGGGCGGTGGGTTCAGGCCGTGGGCCGGGGCCCGAACTCCGCGAGCCGACCGAGGAAGTCGGCGAAGGCGCCGTCCGCCGCCTCCTCGGAGACGATCGCGCGCACCACGGCGGCGGTCTCCTCGTCGTACGCGGCCGCGACGGCCGCCAGCGCCAGGAAGTCGTGCGCGAGCTGCAACTCCAGCTCCCCGCGCGGCACATCGCAGCCGTCGAGCCAGGTGAGCGCCGTGGTCTCGGCGAGCCCGATCCAGGAGCGGACGACGAGGGCGAGGCGCGGGCCGGGCTCCTCGGTCTCCAGATGGAGGAGGATCTGCCGGTAGGCGGCCTCGCGGACGTCGTCGATGAGGGCGTTGGCCCGCTCGGGGCCGACGGCGCTGCCGCCGCGCAGCAGAGCGGCGAAGCCGGGGCCGTGGTCGTCGACGAAGTCGAAGTAGCGGTGCACGACGCGCAGCATCCGTGCCCCGAGCGGTCCTTCACGCGGCTCGGTGAAACGGTTCGCCAGTTCCTCGGCGGCCCGGCTGACCGCCGCCTCGTACAAGCTGTGCTTGCCGGGGAAGTAGTGGTAGACGAGCGGCCGCGAGATGCCGGCGGCCGTGGCGATGTCGTCGATGGACACTTCGTCGGGGGAGCGGCGGCTGAACTGCTCCAGCGCCACGGCGATCAGTTGTTCCCGCCGTTCTTCGACACCCATCCGGCGGCGTACCACGGTCGTCATGGTGGCCACCTTAACGACCGGTTATCTGCGTGTTGTGGTCACGGCGCCAGGTGTGACGGGCGGCACGGGGAGCGGACCGGTGCGGTGGCGCGTCCCGGCGCCGGTGCTACGCGTGTGACGGGAGTGGCCGGAAGGGGCGGGAGTTGCCGTACGTGCCGCTGCGGCGGCCGGTCAGGGGCCGCCGAGGTGTGGATACCCTAGGGGGTATGCTGGTCCCATGAGGGACGATCCGCGCGGCACCGCAGGGCCGGGGCGGCTGATCCGGTGGCCGGCCGCCGGTTCGCCGGCCGGTCCGGCCGCGCCGTACGTCTCGCCTGCCGGAGGCGGCGGCCACTGCCGGGACACCCGGCCCGTCGGGCCGGCGACACCGGCCGCGGAGGACCGTGCGCGCGAGGACGTCCGCGCCCGGCTGGCCCGGAGCTTCCCGGACGCACCTCCCGGGGCCGTGGACGCGGTCCTGGCGGAGGAGTTCGCCGTCTTCGCCTCCGCGCCGCTCCGGCACTACGTACCCGTCCTGGTGTTCAAACGCGCGTGCCGCCGGCTGGCCGGGGACGGCCCGGCCGGCGCGGCAGCCGGAGAGGAGCCGTCATGCGGCCCGTACCGAAGTGCGTGCTCGACCGGTCGCGGCCGTGCAACTCCTGCGTCGCCGCCGATCCCCGCAGCTGCCCCTACCCCTATCTGCTCGGGGAGAACGACCTCGGGGAGACGGAGGAGGACGAAGCGGCGGAGGCGGGCGCCGGGGAGAGCGGCGCGGCGACGGCGGCGCGGTAGCCGGGAGACCGCCTCCCGGGGTTCCCCTGCCCGCCGGACAGGGGAACCCCGGGAGGCGGGGGAGACGGCGCGGCCGTTCCCGGGCCGTCGGGGCCCGGCCGGTCCGGGAGCGGCCGGTCCGGCCCCGCTCAGCCCACGTGCCACCCGCTGAACTCGACGAGGCCGCGCCCGCCGTCACCCCCGTTGGCCGCGCTCATGAACATCCCCGCGTCCTGCGGCCCCGCGGCCGCGCCCGGCACCCGCACGGCGGCCACGGTGCGCCAGGTCGCGCCGTCGTCCGCCGAGCACTCGCCGGTGTACGCGTCCTCGCCGGTGCGGGTCAGGCGCAGCGTCACGGGGGCGGTGAGGCCCGTGACGCGGCGGTAGGTGTCAAGGGTGCCGTCGCCCGTGGTGTCGTAGGACAGCACGACGCCATTGGACGGTGTGACGGAGAGATTGAGGAAGCCGGGGGAGCCCGCCGTCTCCAGGGAGTTCCGGACGACCAGGCCCGCGCGGGCCCACGGGCCGGTGACGGCCTGGCTGTCGACGCGGACGGTCGCCGCCGTGCCCGCGGCCAGCGCGCCCGGGCGGTACAGCGCGCCGAACTCGGCCGTGGCCTTCCACAGATCGGCGCCCCCGCCCTCGATGGCCCAGCGCTCGCCGAGCTGCCCGAAGAGCGCCGCGTTGCCGTTCACCGTCCGCCATTCCGCCCCGGGCGGGCTCGCGACGTACAGCACGCCGGGATGGGCCGTGCGCACCGGCCGCTCGCCGCGCGGCCCGTAGCGCACGGCGATCTCGTACGGCAGCGGGTCCAGGGGGCGCTCCGGCGGGTGCGCGGGGGCGTTCACCCGCCAGCGGGCGCGGCCCTCGCCGCCCGCCGGGACCGGTGGCAGGGTGACGGTCTCCCCGGGTTCCGCGGCGGGGCCGGTCAGGGTGAACTCGACGGAGCCGGTGGGGGCCAGGCCGTTGGTGTTGCGGAACGCCGCGGTGAGTCCGGTGCCGCCGCCGGGCGGGATCGCCGCCGGGTCCGCGGAGACGGTGACAGTGCCCTGGTACGGGGCCCGGGCCAGCTCGTCGTGGACGCGCCGCGCGGTGCGGAAGGCGTCGGTGACGGGCCGCTCCGGGTACGCCCGGTGCTCGCGGGTCCAGGGCTCCTCGATCGCGTACCAGTCGAAGGGGCGCGGCTCGCGGTCCTCGGCGAGGGCGTTCTCCAGCTCCGTCAGATAGCTCTGCCACTGGGGGAGGTGGAAGTCGCCGATGAGGCCGTTCCAGTCGCGGTTGGCGTAGTTGGCGAGGCGGCCGCCGTCGGCGGTGGGGCGGTCGGCCCAGGTGGTGACGAGCGTGCGGGCCGTCTGTTCGAGCCGGTCGGCCTCGGCCTCGTCCGCGCCCATCCGGCGGGCGTCGGCCAGCCAGGGGCCCAGCAGGAAGCGGGGGTGGGCGCCCGTCATGGCGTCGCTGAGCCGCATTAGCCGCAGCCACAGCGCGGACAGGGCCCGGAAGGTTTCCAGGTCTCCCCGCTCGTAGGCGGTGCGGAGCTGCGGCAGGAGCTGCCAGGAGCGGTTCGCCAGGGCTTGCCGGCCGAGGTCGGTGAGGTCGTGCCGGTAGGCGTCGGAGCCGCGCAGCGCGGGCCGGACGGCGAGCAGGGCGGCGAACGCCGCGTCGAAGGCGGCGGGGTCGAAGGCCGGGACATGGGTGGCGTAGTGGGTGCCGGAGCGCGCGGTGAGGCTCGGGCGGGCGGCGAAGACGCTGTCGTGCGGGCGGCCGTCGCGGCTGCTGATCTCGTAGGCGGTGTCCCGCAGCGCGGCCAGCGCGGCCCGGGCCTCGCGGTCGCGGCCTCCGTAGCGGAAGTCGGCGTACCCGGCGAACCAGTCGGCGCGGTCCACCTTCTCCTCGCGCCAGGCGAGTTCGCTGAACAGTTCGAAGGCGGCCGGGTCGCGCTCGGCGGCCTCCGCCATATAGGCCGTGCCGGTGAGCTTGCTGCCCGGCTTGTCGCGCCAGACGGTGAACCGCTCGGTCCACTGATGGGTCTTGGCCCCGAGGGTGGTGCGCCCGCCGAAGTTGGGGATGGTGCCGAAGGCGTACGGGGTGCCGCCCCAGTCGGCCTCGCGGTCGGTCACCCGTTCCAGGTCGGAGAGCCCGTCGACGACGAGCATCCGGTCCTTGTCGAGGGCGTCGAGCAGCTCCCGGCGCGGGTTCTCCTGCCAGCCGAGGATGACCCAGACGGCGCCGGGGCGGGCGGTGCGCAGCGCGGACTCCACGGCGCGCGCCGCTTCGGGGACGGGCACGCCGCCCGGGTCGCCGCCCTCGTGCAGCAGGTCCATCTTGAAGTGGTCCGCCGCGCCGAGGAGTTCCTCCTGATGGCGGTAGAAGGACGCGGCCACCGCGCGGAAGGCGGCGGTGCGCGGGTCGAGCCAGTCGGGGCGCCTCAGGCCCGCCCAGGTGCCCTGCGGGACGGTGCGGGCCCCGTCGTTGCGCTCGGCGAAGCCGTCGGGGACGGTGCCGAAGTAGCCGGGGAGCACCGGGGACATGCCCAGCTCGCGCATCCGGTCGCAGATACGGCGGCCCAGACCGGCGCGCCGGGCGAGCAGTTCCGGGCTGACGGGGCCGCCATAGGCGCTCATGTTCTGCAGCAGCCACCACGGCTGGTGGGAGGGGGCCGGGATCCAGGCGCGGGCCTCCTCGTCGCCGTAGCCGAAGTCCTGGAGCAGCCGGTGGTAGACGGCTTCCTGGCCGGGGGTGACGAGGACCTGGTTGCAGCCGTGCAGCGCCAGGATGTCGATCAGGCGTTCCCAGCGCGGCCAGTCGGCGTACGGGGCGGTGTAGCCGTCGTGCGTGTCGTTGAGGGCGAACCGGTTCGGCACGGTCGCGGAGCGGACCAGCGGGCGGTCCGGCGCGGGCAGCCGGCGGGGCAGGTCGGTCCGGCTCCCGGACCAGCTGAGATGGGCGCGGCAGACGTATTTCAGATACCAGTTGACCCCGGTGAGCAGCACGGCGGGGCTGGTGCCCGCCACCTCGACGCGCCCCGGGGCGCCGGTGACGCGGAAGCGCTCCCGGCCGCCGGACAGGGGCCGCAGCCGGAACTGGCCGGCGTGGGAGGGCAGCAGGCGCTCCAGCGCGGCGCGGGCGGGGGCGGTGTCGAACGGGGGCCCGTCCGCCGGGGCTTCCGCGCGGGCGGACGGTGTGCGGGCGCCGAGGGCCGTGCCGATGCCCAGGGCACCGGCGGCTCCCAGCAGGACCCGTCTGGTCGGTTCGGTCACGAGCGCTCCCCACTCTGCGTAACGCGGTGGCAACAGATGCGTGAGGTGTGCACGCTAACGAGCCGGGCGGGGCCGGGCAATGAGACGCGCGACGCGGTGAGCCGTACCCGGGGACACACCGAGAAATCACCATGCCGCCCCCGGCGCGGGGCGGCACCATCCGGAGGACCGATGTCATCGAAGCGTTCGGCCGTGCGCACCGCCGCCGTCATCCCGGCCCTGGCCGGAGCCCTGCTGCTGACCGCCGGCTGTGGAGGGGAGCGCGGGGGCGGCGGGGCGGACGGCAGGGCCGCAGCCCCCGAGGCGGCGACCGGCACCGTGGAGCAGCTCGCCGGGAAGGCCGGCTGCGACAAGCCGAATCTGCAGATCGACGCCGAGGAACTGCGCCAGGGACGGTGCGGCGAGGGCGACGGCCGCTATGTGCTGGCCACCTTCGCGACCCACAAGGGGCAGCAGGACTGGCTCTCCGAGGCGGAGGGCTACGGGGGCACCTACCTGGTCGGGCCGAAGTGGGTGGCCGTGGGTTCGCCGAAGGTCGTGGCGAGCCTGCGCGGCAAGCTCGGCGGCGACATCGAGACGGGCGCCTCGCACGGTCCCGCTCACGGTGACTCGGATGGTGACGCGGACGGCGCGTCCAAGGGCTCCGGCGGGGACGGCGATCACGGGGACGCGCACGGGGGCTCCCACGGGGACGCACACCAGGGGAGCCGCAAGGGTTCGCACGGCTGACCGCGCGGCGCCGCCGCGCCCGTGAAGGCCCCGGACCGGGCGGCGCGGCGGCGGACCACGACGGCGGGGGTGCCGGTGGACTTCACCGGCACCCCCGCCCCGTTACGGCACAGGGGAGGCCGTCACGGGAGTTGGGTGACGAGGGACCGGGTCATCGGGGGCACCGAATCAGCGGTCCGGCAGGGCCCGCAGTCCACCGTCAGGTGCACTCCTGGCCGTTGTTGATGCAGTCCACCGCCTTCGACATCAGGTTCTCGGAGAACACGTTGATGAAGTCGCCGTGGTCCGTGATGGGCTTGTGGAGCTGCTCCGGGAAGGAGTCCACGGCGAAGTTGGTGCCCTCCGGCACGTCGTAGACGATCCGCTGGACGAGCTTCGGGATGGCCACGAAGCCCTCGTCGCAGGAGCCGTCCTCGTTGGCGAAGTCGACGTGCGTGCGGTGGTTGGCGCTGTCGGCGTTCTGGCCGTCCCAGCAGCTCTGGAACTCGAACTTGCGCACCACCTGGCTGCCCTCGGGGCACAGCGGGTACTTGTCCGCGATCTGCCGGTCCTCGAAGCCGGTGCAGCTCCAGGAGGAGTTGGCGTTGGCCGTACCGTTGGTGAAGGCCTTGGCGTCACCGGTGATGATGCGCAGGAAGCGCGGCATCTCCACGACCTCGCCGACCGGGCTGCCCTGGAACTCCATCGTCACCTCGGCCGGGGTGATGATCTTGCCGACGTTGCCGTCGAGGCCGCCGCCCGGGGTGTTGACGTCCGCCTCGTCACCGCCGGTCAGGTCGCGCAGGACCGGCCAGTAGTACGTGGACTGGTCCTCCTGGTTGGCGCAGGTGGTCTCTCCGTTGGCCAGGTCCTCGTCGACGGCGAAGGCGTCGTTGGCCTGGTTGCCGACGTAGTCGTGCATGTGGTGCGCGGCGTTGACGACACCGGGCGCCACGATGATGTTGTCCGAGTTGAACTTGCCGTTCTCGTTGACGCCGCAGTCGCTCTTGAACACGCCGGTGGACGCGTTCTGCTGGGCCTCGGGCTCCTGGACGTTCGGCTGGACGTCGTTGATGTCCACGAAGTCCTCGGGGGAGGGCCCGACCTGCGGCGGCGGTGCCTGGCCGCCGTCGCCCTGGCCGCCGTCGCCCTGGCCACCGTTCTGGCCGTCCTGCTGACCGCCGTCCTGGCCGTCCTGCTGGCCGCCGTCCTGACCGCCGCCCTGCTGGCCGTCGTCCGGGCGGACCGTGCCGCCGTCCTTCATGCCGCAGCGGGCGAGCTTCTCCAGGCCGGCCTGCCGCACGCCGGCCCGCTCCAGCGCGATTCTGATGCGGTCGAGGCTGGCGCGGCGCTTGCTGGCCAGCGGGTCGAGCACGGAGTTCTTGGTCCAGGACGCGTCGAGAGCCGCCGCGCGCCGGTTCTCCACGAGCCGCTTGTAGGCCGCGCCGATCTGGGCGTCGAGCCGCCCCAGCTCACGGCTGACTTCCTTCCGCGACTGCCTGGGGACCTTTTCCAGCCGGTCCACCACATCCGGACAGGCGATGGTGGAGGCCTGTTGTGCTACCGCTCCTTTCCGGCTGTCGCCATCGTTCGAGGTGCCGGCGGAGGCGTAGAAGTTCACCGCAGCGAGCCCGCCGCCTCCCAACAGGAGAGCTGCCGCCGCACCAGCCGTCCTGTTCAGCAAAGGGGAACGCTTGTGTGTCTTGGGCTTCATGGCCAGCGATACGGAGCCCGGGGCTCCCGCGTTCAAACCCGCTCCGGCCGTTCATTCCCGCGCCCCCCGGTCCAGATAGGCCAGAACCGCGAGAACCCGCCGGTTGTCGTCGTCCGACGGGGCCAGACCGAGCTTCGCGAAAATATTCGATGTGTGCTTCGCCACAGCCCGTTCCGTGACGAAGAGCTGCCCCGCGATGGCCGTGTTCGAACGGCCCTCCGCCATCAACTCCATCACCTCGCGCTCGCGCGGGGTGAGCTTCTCCATCGGCCGGTCCCGGGAACGGCGGGTGAGGAGCTGGGAGATGACCTGCGGGTCCATCGCGGTCCCGCCCGCCGCCACCCGCCGCACCGCGTCGGTGAACTGGTCGGCGTCGAACACCCGGTCCTTCAGCAGATAGCCGACCCCGCCCATGCCGTCGGCCAGCAACTCCCGCGCGTAGAGCTGCTCCACATGCTGGGAGAGCACGAGCACGGGCAGGCCGGGCGTCTCCCGGCGCGCGGCGAGCGCGCACTGCAGGCCCTCGTCCGTGAACGACGGCGGGAGCCGGACGTCGACCACCGCCACGTCCGGCTTCAGCTCCGCGAGGGCCCGGCTCAGCTCCGGGCCGCTTTCCACGGCCGCCGCGATCTCGAACCCGAACGCCTCCAGCATCCGGACCAGACCGTCCCTCAGGAGGAAGAGGTCTTCAGCGAGGACAACACGCACGGCAGCTCCATCGTCACCATGGTCGGACCGCCGGCCGGGCTGCTGACGGCCAGGATGCCGTCGAATGTACCGAGCCGGCGCTCCACCCCGGCCAGGCCCGAGCCGGCGGACGGGTCCGCCCCGCCGCGGCCGTTGTCCGTGACGGTCACCCGGAGTGTCCCGGAGGCCGCGTCATGGTGCGCGTCCAGCCACACCCGTTCGGCACCGGAGTGCTTCGCCGCGTTCGTCAGCACCTCGCTCACCGCGAAGTACGCCGCCGCCTCCACCGGCGCAGCGAACCGCCCCGGCAGATCCACCTCCACCTCCACCGGCAGCGGCATCCGCAGGGCCAGGGCCCGCACGGCGTCCCCGAGGCCGCGCTCGGCCAGCACCGGCGGGTGGATGCCCCGCACCAGGTCGCGCAGCTCCGTCAGCGCCTCGGCCGAGTCCTGCCGGGCCGCGGCGAGGAGCTTCCGCGCCTGCTCCGGATCCTTCTCGATCAGGGCCTCCACGGTGCCGAGGCTCATGCCCATCGCCACCAGCCGGGCCTGCGCCCCGTCGTGCAGGTCCCGTTCGATGCGGCGGAGTTCGGCGGCCGAGGTGTCCACCGCGTCGTGCCGGGTCTCGGCCAGCCGCTCCACGCGCCGCGCCAGCGCCTCCTTGGACGGCGAGAGCAGCGCTCCCGTCATACGGAAGTGGGCTTGCAGCAGAGCCGGGTTGACGCGGAGGGCACCCGCCAGGACCAGCAGCCCCAGCGCGCCCGCCGCGAGAGCGGTCCCCTGCCCCCGCACCGGGATGAACGCGAACCAGTAGCCGTCCCCGAGCACCCGCCACAGCCCCGCCGCGATCGCGACCCCCTCGGCGGCGAAAGCGATCAGCACGGCCGGCAGCACGGCGGTGAGGAAACCCGCCGTCATGTCGACCGGCAGCCACAGCAGATCACGCCAGGTCGCCGGGTCACGCAGCAGATGCGCGCACCGCTCCGCCCGTCCCAGCAGGCCCGCCCGCGGGGCCGGCGGGTACGGACGGTACGCGGCGGGAGTCCGCACGCCCGCCCAGTCGTACCCCAGCGTCCGCCGCCAGTTGGCGAACGACCGCACGGCGCCCAGCACCACGGGGGTCGTCAGCACCCCCACGCCGAGGCTGATGAAGCCGATCGACAGCAGCGACAGCACGAGCAGCGCGATCGAACCGGCCAGCGACACCACGGCGACGAACAGCCCCCGCCCCGCCGCCAGCAGCGCTTGCCTGAATTTCCCCATCTCGGCCCCCGGCCCCTCGTCGTTCCGTGGCCCGGCTCCCGGGCACGCCCCCAGTCTCGCCGGGCCCCGGCGCCGCGGTCACGGGGCCGCGCACCCGGACGGGGGTGCACCTGGCACCACCCCGGCGCGGTGCCGCTTGCCCTTCGGGGCCGGTCCGGCCTGCGGTCCGGTCAGGTCTGCGGTACCCGTCCGGCCTTCGGTGCCGGCTCGCCCTTGGGCGCCGGTCCGGTCTGCGGTGGCGGTTCGCCGTTCGGTGCCGGTTCGGACTGTGGTGCCGGTTCGGCCACCGGACTCCGGCTGCCGGTCGGCCCGCCGTGCGAAATCCGCAGGACCGGTGAGCCAACCGGCGCTCCCGTGCGTATCCCCCGGGAGGAACGAACCGGACTTCGGGCAGGTGGCCAGTGAACTCGCAGGGAGCGCAGGGGCGTTGGCCGGTCGTCGCCGCTGCCGCCACCCGGCGCGGCGTGGGAGCATGCATCTCACCATGACGGCGGACAGATCGTTCACGCGCCTTCTGCGGGCCGCGCTCTTCGCGGCCGTCTCCGTCATGCTCGCGGCCACCGGGCACGCGGTGATGTCCGGCCACGACATCCCGCTCCCGGCCCTGCTGGCCGCCTTCGGCACCACCGGAACCGTCGCCTGGCTGGCCGGAGGGCGGCGCCGCGGTGTCCTCTCCATCGCCGGCACCCTGCTGGCGGTCCAGACCGTCCTGCACCTGATCTTCACCGACGGCCCCGGCACCACCCCGGCCCACCGCCGGACACCGGGCGGACCCCTGCCCGAAGCCGGCGGGGCCGCCGGGACCGCCGCGAGCGGAACCGGGCACGGCGGCGGCGCGGCGGGGCAGTTCACCGGCCTCGCCGTCCCGGGCGAGCACTCCGAGCACGCCACCCTCGCCATGCTCGCCGCCCACCTCCTCGCCGCGCTCTGCTGCGCCGTCTGGCTGTGGCGCGGTGAGGCCGCCTTCTTCCGGCTGCTGCGCTGCCTGGGCTCGCTGGCGCTGATGCCGCTGCGGACGCTGCTCCGGGCCACCCGGTACGGGGCCCCGGCCGCGCCGCGCCCCGTACGGCCGCCGATGCCGTACGGGGAGGCGGCCATCCGGCTGCGGGGTGCTCTGCTGGCGCACGTCCTCTCCCGGCGCGGGCCGCCGCCCCGCGTCCGGTTCCGTCCCCACTCCACCCCGTACGCCGTCCGGTCCGCGCCCGGTATGACGCCGGCCGTCTGACGGCCGCCCGCCGCGCGGTGCCGTACCGGCGACCGCGACCGCACGGGCGCCGGAGGCCCGGCCGACGCCGGCCGTGTTCCGTCGCGACTGCCGGGTCCTCGGGGCCCGTTCCGCCGCTGGGCAGCCGCGCTGTGCCGCTGTGCCGCCGGGCCGCCGGGCCGCCGTGCGGTGGTGAGAGGTGTGGGCACGGAGCCTGCTCCGTAGTACGCGGAGCCGCCGTCCGGGCGGCCCGCGGTTCCCCGGGCAGTCCGTGACGGCACGGCGGTGGAAGACCCGCGCCGGACGACGGGCGGCCGCGCGCACCGGTGTCTCCGGCACCGGCGCGGCCGTGATCCCACCGCGCCCCTCCGGGCCGACGGCTGCCCGCCACCCGCTCCCCGCGCCGCGCCCGCGCGCCTCCGCGCGCCCGCGGCCCACCACGAAGTGAGGCCAACCCCCCATGTCCATCGACGACCCCGCCAAGCCGGCCACCGGCCGCCCCGCTCCGCCGGACACCGGCTCCGGCACCACGGCCACGGCCCCCCCGGCCACCGTGCCCACGTCCGCCACGCTCACCGGCACGGCCGCCGTACCCACCGGCGGCACTTCCACGGCCGCGCCCCCGGCAGCCGCGCAGCCGACGCCCGCTGACACGGCGGCCGGCAACGAGGCTGTCACCGTCTCAACGGCGGCCACCGCGAAGGCCGGAACCCCCGCCCCCGCCCCAACTCCCGTCGGCGCGTCCGGCGAACGCCACCGGGACGACACGGAGGCACCGGAAGCGGCGGAAGCGGCGGAGGCGGCGGAGGCGGCGGACGAACCGCCCGCACCCGGCCGACCGGGCGGCGGCAGCGCCCCGTCCCCTTCCCACGCCCCCGCCGCGTCCCGGGGCAGCCTGCGCCCGCTCGTGCTGCGGATGCACTTCTACGCGGGCATCCTCGTCGCGCCGTTCCTGCTGATCGCCGCCGTGACCGGGCTGCTGTACGCGGCCTCGTACCCGCTGGAGAAGGTGATCTACGCCGACGAGCTGACGGTCCCCGTGCCCGACGGCAAGGCCGCGCTGCCGCTGTCCCAGCAGGTCGGGGCGGCCGTCGAGGCGTACCCCGGCCGCACGCTCGCCAAGGTGTGGCCGTCCCCCGAGGCCGGGGCCACCACCCGGGTCCTGTTCGAGGCGCCGGAGCTCGGGGAGAGCAAGTCGACGGCCGTGTTCGTCGACCCGTACACCGCCGAGGTGCGCGGCGAGCTCGTCAGCTACGGCAGTTCCGGAGCGCTCCCCGTGCGCGCCTGGATATCGGAGTTCCACCGCCATCTGCACCTGGGCGAACCCGGGCGCCTCTATAGCGAACTGGCCGCGAGCTGGCTGTGGGTCGTCGCGCTCGGCGGACTGCTGCTGTGGCTGCGGCGCCGCCGTGCCACGCGCGGCGCGCGCGGTCTGCTGCTGCCCGAGCGAGGGCTGACGGGCCGGCGGCGCACGATGTCGCGGCACGGCGCGATCGGGGTCTGGTCCCTCCTGGGCCTGCTGTTCCTCTCCGCGACCGGGCTGACCTGGTCGACGTACGCGGGCGAGAACGTCGCCCTGCTGCGCGAGCAGCTGCGCGCCACCACCCCGTCGGTCGCCGCCACCGTGGACCCGGCGGCGGGCACCGGCGCGGGCGGCCACGAGGGGCACGGCGCCGCGCACGGCGACGGCGGCCACCAGCCGGGCGAGGGCGGCGACATCGGCCTGGACCGGCTCCTGGACACCGCCCGCGAGCAGGGCGTGTCGGAGTCCCTGGTGATCAGCCTGCCGGCCGACGAGAAGGCCGCCTATGTCGTCGCGGAGAACGACAAGCAGTGGCCGGTGCACTTCGACTCGGTGTCCGTGCACCCGACGACCGGTGAGGTCGTGGACACTCTGGCGTTCGCCGACTACCCGGTGCTCGCCCAGCTGACCCGGATCGGCATCGACGCCCACATGGGCCTCTTCCTCGGGCTGCCCAACCAGCTGGTGCTGATCGCCCTGATGGCCGGACTGGTCGCGCTGATCGCGTACGGCTACCGGATGTGGTGGCAGCGCCGCCCCACGCGCGGCACCACCCGCTTCGGCGCCGGCCGGCCGATGCCGCGCGGCGCCTGGCGCAAGGCGTCGCCGGGGGCGCTGGTGGCGCTGCTGGCGGCCGCGGTGCTGCTCGGCTGGTTCGTACCGCTGTTCGGGCTGGGGCTGGTGCTGTTCCTGGCGGTGGACGCGGCCCGCGGAGCGTTCACCCGGCGCCGGGCGGACGTCTCCTGACGCGCCCGTCCCGCTGACGCGCGGGGCCCCGCCCCGTACGGCCGCCCGGCGGCGGACCGTACAGGGCGGGGCCGCCGTCCGGGCAGCGCGATGGGCGCCCGCCGGTGCCTGCGGGCGCCCATCGCCGTATCCGGAGCCACGGGGAGACCGGGGAACGGTCAGACCTGGCCGGCCTTCTCCAGGGCGGTGCAGCAGGTGTCGACCATCAGCCGCGTCACCACGTACGGGTCGACGTTGGCGTTCGGGCGGCGGTCCTCGATGTACCCCTTGCGGTCCACCTCGACCTGCCAGGGGATGCGGACCGACGCGCCGCGGTCGGAGACGCCGTAGCTGTACTCGTTCCACGGCGCCGTCTCGTGCAGGCCGGTGAGCCGGGCCTCGATGCCGACGCCGTAGTGCTTGACGTGCACGGCCGGCTTGTCGCCGTCGCCCAGCGCCTCGCAGGCCGTGATGATCGGCTCGTAGCCCTCGCGCATCGCCTTGGTGGAGAAGTTGGTGTGCGCGCCCGCGCCGTTCCAGTCGCCCTTCGCCGGCTTGGCGTCCAGCGTCGCGGAGATCCCGAACTCCTCGGCCGTGCGGTAGAGCAGCCAGCGGGCCACCCACATGTGGTCCGAGACCTCCAGCGGCGACAGCGGGCCGACCTGGAACTCCCACTGGCCGGGCATGACCTCGGCGTTGATGCCGGAGATGCCCAGGCCCGCCGTCAGGCAGTTGTCCAGGTGCTTCTCGACGATCTCCCGGCCGAAGATCTCGTCGGCGCCGACACCGCAGTAATAGCCGCCCTGCGGGGCCGGGTAGCCGTTCTCGGGGAAGCCCAGGGGACGGCTGCCCTGGAAGAAGGTGTACTCCTGCTCGATCCCGAAGACCGGCTGCTGGGCGGCGAACTTCTCCGCCACCGGGCGCAGCAGCGCGCGGGTGTTCGAGGCGTGCGGGGTCAGGTCCGTGTGCAGCACCTCGCACAGGACGAGGATGTCACCGCCGCCGCGGATCGGGTCCGGGCAGGAGAAGACGGGCTGCAGGACGAGGTCCGAGGAGTGGCCCTCGGCCTGGTTGGTGCTGGACCCGTCGAAGCCCCAGACGGGCGGCTCGGCGCCGTCGGCCAGGATCTTCGTCTTCGAGCGGAGCTTGGCGGTGGGCTCGGTTCCGTCGATCCAGATGTACTCGGCCTTGAAGGTCACGTGGTCCCCCTCGTGCGGGTGCGGACGGCAGCGGGTGCGGGTCCCGGAAGCCCCAGTGCCGCGCGGCTCTGCACGGTGGTGCCCAATCCTCCGGTCCCCTCGGCGGCAGCATCGCAACGGGCCGTTTCCCGGCAGTTGCTCCGGTGTAAACCGGCTGTGTCCGCGGGGCTCCGTATGTGTCGTCCGGGCTACGAAGCGCTGCCCGTGCGGCGGGGGCGGCGGGGAGCCGGACGGGGGCGCGGCGCCCTCCCCTCGACGCCACGGGCGCCGGCGGCGCCACCGGATCCGGTGCCGCCGTGTTACGGCATCGGACGGACGGCCGGTGATCCCCCCGGGCGCCCCCGGCCCTCCGGGTGACGATGGGACCCGTCCGCCCCGGTCGCACCCGCCGGCCCCGTGCAGCCGTCCCACGCGCCCGCACGGGGCGGAAAAACCGGCAACCGGGGAATCGGGGGGAGCCCCGGGAATCCGGGGGACCCGCGACCGGGGAATACAGGACAGCCGAGGGGGACTACCGAGAGAAGCCGAGGAGACCCGACCGCATGAACGACCTGACCTTCACCGCCCCGCTGTGGGTGTGGGCCGCGCTGACCGTCGCCATCGGGGTGATGCTGGCCGTCGATCTGCTCGCGCACCGCGACAGCCATGTCATCGGTTTCCGCGAGGCCTCCCTCTGGAGCGCCGGATGGATCGCCGCGGGCCTGGCCTTCGGCCTGATCCTGTGGGCCTGGCAGGGCGGGGAGGCGGCCACCACCTACTACGCCGGCTATCTGATCGAGAAGGCCCTGTCGGTCGACAACATCTTCGTCTTCGCGCTGGTGTTCTCGTTCTTCGCGGTCCCCGAGGAGTACCAGCACAAGGTCCTGTTCTGGGGAGTGATCGGCGCGCTCGGCGCCCGTCTGGCGTTCATCTTCGTCGGCGCCGAACTGCTGCAGGTCTTCTTCTGGACCGCCTACGTGTTCGGCGCGTTCCTCATCTGGACCGGCTACAAGATGGCCGTCTCGCACAACACGGAAGTGCACCCGGACCGCAATCCCGTCGTGCGTCTCGTCCAGCGGATCGTGCCGACCGATCCCGCGTTCCACGGCGACCGGTTCGTCGTGCGCCTGAACGGCCGCCGCACCGCGACACTCCTGTTCGTCGCCCTCATCGCCATCGAGGCCACCGACCTGGTCTTCGCCATCGACTCGGTGGCCGCCATCCTCGCGATCACCACCAACACCTTCCTGGTGTGGACCGCCAACGCCTTCGCCATCCTCGGTCTGCGCAGCCTCTACTTCCTCCTCGCCGGACTGCTGCGACGCTTCCGCTATCTGCACTACGGGCTGGCCGTGCTGCTCGCCTTCGCCGGGGTCAAGCTCATCCTGTCGGAGACCCCGGTCGGCAAGCTGCCCATCCCGGTCACCCTCGGCTTCATCGTGCTGACCATCACGGTCTCGATCGTCTGGTCCCTGGCGGCGACCCGGGGCGAGACGGGGGACGACGAGACGGGCGCGCCGTCCGGCGGCGATACGGGCCGGGCGGCCGGTCCCCACGAGAGCTGACCGGCCGGCCGACCGGCTATCGGCCCCCCGTCCGCCGTCAGATCCGTTCCGCTCGCACCAGCGCGTCGATGGCGGTGCGCGGTCCCTCGTCCGTCTCCACCGGCCGGTCCACGGCCTCCGCCTTGACGATCCGCGCGGACGGCCGCCACGCCTCGGCCACCTGTTCGGCGGTGTAGAGCACGTCCGGGTCCTGCGGGCCACCGTGCCCCCGGCTGATGTTGTCGGCGTGGTGGCCGACGAGCAGCAGGGTCCCGCCGGGCCGCACGGAGGTGGCGGCCAGCCGGAGGGCCTCCTCCATCCGCGGCCAGGGCAGATGCAGATAGACGATCAGCGCCAGGTCGAAGAGGGGGGCCTGGGCGAGCACACTCCCGGCCTCCGTCACGTCGGCGCTCACGGTGCGGATCGTCACACCGCGCTCCCTGGCCATCTGCTCGGCCTTTTCCAGGGCGACTGCGGAGAAGTCCACGGCGTCCACGTCCCAGCCCTGCTCCGCCAGCCAGACGGCGTTCCGCCCCTCGCCGGCGGCCAGGTCCACCGCCCGCCCCGGCGGCAGATCCGCCAGCTCCTCCGCGACGAACCGGTTGGGCCCGGCCGACCACACCAGCTCCTTGCCGCGATACCGCTCGTCCCACGCCTCGGCGTCCACACTGGCTCCTCACTGCTCACTCGCACGCACGCGCGTCCCGCGCTACGGGCTTCATGATTCCAGGACGGACACCCCACCGCCCCGCCGACGGGGCCCGGGCGCACACCGCCCGGAGGGCCTCGGCGGGGGCCCGGCGCGCGGTGGGCAGAGGGCCGCCCGGTCGGCGGAGGTCCGTGCGACGACGCGCACGGGCACCGATGCCGCGTACGGACGCCGGCGCCGCACGGCGTGCGTCGTCCCCCTGAGGGTGAGCCGGCGTCCGCCGGGCGGCGATTTCCGGCCGCTCTCTCCACCACGCGCGCCAACTCCCCGTATCTGGCAAGCCGTTCACTACTGTGTGTGCCCGGCTGATGCGTACTCGTGTGCTGAACAGGACAGTTCGACGGGGTAGTTGGGGGACGGCATGCCCGGGTGGGACATCACTCCGTCCGGAGTGAGCTCGGTGACCGCGCTCGTGGAGACCGCGATCGAAGGGGTAGAGGAGGACCTCACCGCCTGCGGCAAGGCGGTGGAGAACGCGGCGGCCTCGGCGGGCACCATCAGCGGCGCCTACTGCGGTGAAGGGCCGCCCACCGGTGCGATCGCGCTCGCCCTGGCCCAGTTCGTGGAAGGCACCGCGGGGGACGCGGCGTTCATCGGGGCACGGGCGGTGAAGTCGGTGAACGGGGCGCGTGAGGCCACCGCGGCCTACGTCGGCGGAGACCTCGGCATGGCCGCCGAGCTGCAACGGGCCGCCGCCCGGGCCCCGGTGGTCGACCTCCCGGGCCAGGGCGCCCCCGGAGGACGGGGCGGCGCCGCCGGGCGGGACGGCAAGGGTCCGCGCCCGGCACCCCGCGAGGGCGGTCGGGATCAGCGGGCCGCGCAGCTCATCTGACTCCGGGCATCCGACTCGCTGTGGTCGGCCGGAGACTCGGAGGCCGTGGCGCACGCCTTCGCAGGCCGGTCCGCCGGGGCCGGTGTGCCGTCGCCGGCGCCGATGCTGTCCGGGACGGACAGGAGGGCCTCGTACCAGACGGTGGCCATCTTGCTGTAGCCCGTGGCGTTGGGGTGCACGCCATCGGCCAAGTCAGCCGTCGTCAGCTTGCTGTACATCTCGACCAGGTGCACGCGCTTGCCGGCGTCGGCCCTGCTCTGCACGATGCCCGGGATGGCCGCGTTGAACGTCCGCACGGTCTGGTCGCGCCAGGACAGCGGCACGATGGTCGACACGAAGAGATGCGTGTCCGGGGCCTGGGCGGTGATGCGGTCGATCAGCGCGGCCAGCCGCGCGGACGCGCTGCCCGGGTCGCCGTACATGTCGTTGGTGCCGATGTGCAGCAGGATCGTGTCCGGGGTGTAGGTCCTCAGCCAGTTGGTGATGTTGCTGTCGATCTGGGCGATGGTCCAGCCGGAGTGACCCTCGTGGTCCCGGTCGCCGAGGTTGCCGGGGCCGTTGACCTGGGAGCCGACGAAGTCGATCTCGTGGCCGCCCGCGACGAGCTTCTGCCAGAGGTCGATGCGGTACCCGCCGGGCACGTTGAAGCCATCGGTGATCGAGTCGCCGAGCGGCATGACGCGCACCGGGGCGGCGTCCGAGTCGGCGTGGGCGGTGCCGGCGGCGGAGGCCATGCCGAGGAGTAACGCGGCGAGGGCGACCAGGCCGGAGAGGAGGTGCCGGGTTCTGGACATGGGGGGTGGTCCTTTCCTGCGGGTCCTCAGGGCGCTGCGGAGGGTGTGCAGTTGACGACGTGACCTCCGCCGCCGGGGTTGCCGGCGGAAGGCGCCGGGCGGGTGTGGACGGTGCCGAAGGTGCCGTGCGCCCTCACGCGCCGGGCGGGATCCGGCCGGCCGAGAGGTGCGAACCGCCGCGCCGGGCAGGTCCGTGTGCACGGAAACGGAGGACCGTGCGCGGGATGCCGGTGGGGCGGCGTGGAGCGGCTCGGACGGTGACGCCGGGCAACGCGGGGGTGGAGAGGTGTGGGAGCGCTCCCAATGTACGGGCGGGCCCAGCGGCGCGGCAATACGGCCGGAAGGCGGTGCTCGGCTTCTTCCGGAAGCGTGCCAGCGGCGGCTGAGTTTTCGTCGTTGGAGGCAAGAGCTGTGAGCGCAGCCCGGTGGAGCTGGTGGAGGAGTACGGCGCCGAGACCCCTCAGCGGTGCAGCCGCAGTCACGGGTGCTGGTGGCTGTTGTGGCGTTCCGACGCCGGGCATGCCACGTGTCGAGCCATGCCGGCGTGTGGCCGTAACCCGGGCACCCCGGAAAACGGCTCGCGCGGAGACCGGCCGGTCGGCAGTCTGGTCCTTCATGTCGAAGAGGGGGGCCGGATGGCGGCAGCGCACGGATTCGCGTACGAGGAGCGGGGCGACGGCTCCGTGGTGATCCTGCACCACGGCCGCGTGGTGACGGTGCTGCGCGGGAGCCGGGGGGCACAGTTCGTACGGGAAGTCGCCCATGGGGATCCGCAGTTGGTGATGGCCCGCTGGACGGGTAACTACCGGCGCGGCAATGAGCGGGCGGCGCGCAGGCATCCGCGCAATGCCCGCTGACGCGCGGGGATTCCGGACGCGTTTCCAAGAGCCCGCTGGGCGGACGGTCTGCCGCGCTGTGGAGTTCGGGTGCCGTGCCGGTTCGGGGTGGCTTCGCGGGTGCCGTCCGCTCGCGGGAGCGATGACCTCCGGCGAGGGTGAGGGGAGCGGGGCGGGGCGGGGCGGCGCAAGGCCGCGACCGGTCCCCCGTGCCGGTCGCGGCCTCGTCGGCCTGCAGTCCGTCAGCTGCGGTCAGCAGCAGCCGCCGGACGGTGAGACGGCGTCAGCCGTGGCGGTGGCCGCAGCCGCAGCCGGGGCCGGGGCAGGGGGCGCAACCGGGGCAGGGGAGCCGGTGTCCGCGCCGGCCGGTGGCGCGGCGGGCGCCGGGGCGCAGCAGCCGCCGCCCTCGGCCTGGCCGGCGGCCGGGTCGTCGAAGAGGCCGGCGCCTCCGCACACCCCCGTCTCGGGGAGCGTCAGTTCGACCCGGTCGGCGGACTCCAGGTCGCCCGCGATCGCGGCGGTGACGGAGCGGACCTGCTCGTAGCCGGTCATCGCCAGGAAGGTGGGGGCGCGGCCGTAGGACTTCATGCCGACGAGGTAGACGCCCTGCTCGGGGTGGGACAGCTCGCGGTGGCCGTGCGGGTAGACGGTGCCGCAGGAGTGCTGGTTGGGGTCGATCAGCGGGGCGAGGGCGACAGGAGCCTGGAGGCGTTCGTCCAGGCCGAGGCGGATCTCGGACAGGAAGGAGAGGTCGGGGCGGAAGCCGGTCAGGACGATGACCTCGTCCACCGGGTCCAGGCGCCGGCCGTCCTCGCCGACGAGCACCAGCCGTCCGTCGCCGTCCCGTTCGACGGCCTCGGTGCGGAAACCGGTGACGGCGTCGGCGTGACCGTCGTCGACGGCGGCCTTGGCCGCGAGGCCCAGGGCGCCGCGGGCGGGAAGTTCGTCGGCCTCGCCGCCGCCGAACGTGGAACCGCTGATGCCGCGCCGCAGGACCCACACCGCGTGCGTGCCCGGCTCGTCCCGGGCGACCTCGGCGAGGGCGGCGAGCGCGGTGAAGGCGGAGGCACCGGAGCCGATGACGGCGGTGCGCTTGCCGGCGTATCTGGCCCGTGCGGACGGGTCCCTGAGGTCGGGTACGCGGTACGTCACGCGGTCGGCGGCGGCCTTCTCGCCGAGTGCGGGCAGGCCGCCGGCCCCGGCCGGGCCGGGCGCCGTCCAGGTGCCGGAGGCGTCGACGACCGCGCGGGCGAGAACGCGCTCCTCGCGGCCGCCGTCGCCGGCGAGGTGCAGGACGAAGGGCTGGGACGCGCGGTCGGCGTCGACGACGCGGTCGCGGCCGGCGCGGGAGACGCCGGTGACGCGCACCCCGTAGCGGACGCGCTCGCCCAGGGCGTCGGCCAGCGGCTGGAGGTAGTGCTCGGCCCAGTCGCCGCCGGTGGGATACGCCGCGGCGTCCGGCCGGGTCCAGCCGGTGGGGGCGAGCAGCTTCTCCGCGGCCGCGTCGATGACCTCGCCCCAGCGGGAGAACAGACGTACGTGGCTCCACTCCCGCACGGCGGAGGCGGCGGCCGGCCCGGCCTCCAGGACCAGGGGTTCGATGCCGCGCCCGACGAGGTGGGCCGCCGCGGCCAGGCCCACGGGGCCGGCTCCGATGACGACGACAGGGGGCTGCTGCTCGTTCATGGTGATGGGGCTCCTTGGGTGGATGGGGATGGCTCGTGCGCCCCGCGCCCGGGACGGACTGCGTGCCGTTCGACGGGCCGGTCCGGGGTGGTGAGGGAACAGTGGTGCGGACAAGCCGGGTCGCCACGAATCTCTGATTCGACGTTTGTCGATGTCTTGGTTCCGGAGCTTGCCATGGTGCATCGATGGATGTCAACATAGACGAATGTCGAATCCTGAGAGAGTCGAGCTGCCCGTCCTCGACGCGGGGGACGCGGTGCCGTGCTGCCCGCCGATCACCGCCGGGGAGCTGTCGCAGGAGGACGCGGAGAGGACGGCCGCGATGTTCAAGGCGCTGTCCGACCCGGTGCGGCTGCGGCTCTTCTCCAGGATCGCCTCACATCCGGGCGGCGAGGCGTGCGTCTGCGACATCTCCGACGTCGGCGTCTCCCAGCCGACCGTCTCCCACCATCTGAGGAAGCTGCGCGAAGCCGGTCTGCTCACGTCCGAGCGGCGCGGAACGTGGGTGTACTACCGGGTGGCCCCGGCGGTGGTCGCCGCGATGGCCGCCATGCTCGCCCCGCGCACCCCCTGACGGCCGCGTCCGGCGCCGGGCCTCGGAGGGGTGCCCCGCCGGGGCCCGGCGGTCGCGTCCCGGCTCGTCCGCCGCTTCGCGAGGACACGGGTGCCCCGGGAGTGACGGCCGGAGGGTCTGCGGGGACGTCACGCCACGGTGTTCGAGCCACCGTCAAGGTGTACGACGACCACAAGGGACCCTGTGGCCCGCCCGGACCGGGCGGCCGGAGGTCCTGCCGCGCACGCGCCCCCGGCGGGACGCCTCACGGCATGCGGCGAGGGTTTCGGCTGTTCCCTTCGTGCGGGTCACCGGGGCGCTGAGCCGCGGACCCGGTGGGGGCGCCGGGCGGAGGGGCCGCGTAGCAGCGCACGGTGACCGTGCCGTCCGGGGACCACCGCTGCCGGACGGCGGCCAGGAACCGCCACCCCAGCCGCTCGTACAGGGCCACGGCCCCGGTGTCGGAGGCCAGCACGTCGAGGACGGGGTGCAACCCGCGCGCACGGGCCTCCTCCACCGCCCGGCCGAGCAGCAGCGCGCCCACTCCGCGGCCGCGTGCCGCCGGGGCGACGAAGAGGCGGTTGACGACTGCCGTCGCCGAGATCTCCCGTCCAGCCCGAGCGCTCCACACCGCCGGTGCCGCGTCGTCCGTCCCGCTGCGGGAGAGGACGGCGTGTCCGGCGACGCGCCCGTCCAGCTCCGCCACCCAGGCCGTGAGCAGCGCGGGCGGTGTCAGCCAGCGGGCCGGTTCATCCGGCCAGTTGACCGGATAGCCGTCACCCGCGTGCACGTCGGCGAGAAGCCGGGCGCACGGGCCGAGGTCGGCGTCGGCCCGCGGACGGATACGGGGGAGCGGGGTCCCGCCGGGCGCCGAGCGGTGGTCGGGGCTCATCGCAGCATCGAACCACGGCCGGGGAAACCGGTGGAGCCGGGGGAGCGGCCGGGTGCCGGAGCGATCGCGCGGACAGAGCGGCCCGGTGGCCCGGGCCACTCGCGGGGCGACGGGGGCACCGGTCCGCGTCCTCCGACCCGCGTCGTGGTCCGCGTCCTCCCGTCCGCGTCCGCGTCCGCCGCCCGGCTCCCGGGCGGCACCGCTGTCCCACGTCCGGCGCGCGGAGCCGTGCCGGGGCCTCGGTCCGGCCTCCGGCACCGCCGGCCTCCGGCGGCCCTCCGCCGGGGCGTGGCGGCGGGTCAGACCCCCGTGACGCCGTCGATGCGTTCGCGGATCAGGTCGGCGTGGCCGTTGTGGCGGGCGTACTCCCCGATCAGGTGGATGTGGATCCAGCGCAGGTTGACCGGGCCCTCCACGGGGCCCGGGTTGGGCGGCAGGAAGCCGGTGTCGTCCAGGCCGTGAGCCGCGAAGATCTTCCGGCTGCTGTCGATCTCGGCGCGCCAGCGGGCGAAGACCTCGTCCCGGCCGAGCCCGTCGCTCAGGTCGAAGCCGCCGTCCATCCGGCCGGGCTCGACGGCGCCGCCGAACACGGGCGGGGCGTTCTCGCCGAGGAGGACGCGCCGGGACCAGTTGCGTTCCACCTCCGTTATGTGCCGCACCAGGCCGAGCAGCGTCAACCCCGACGGAGGCACGGCCGCCTCGCGCAACTGCTCGTCCGTCAGATCACGGCACTTGCCGGCGAGCGTTTCGCGCTGGAAGTCCAGCCAGACCTCCAGCCCGGTGCGTTCGTCGGCGGTCAGCGGCGGTATGGGACGGTCGAAGGTCGTCATACCGAGCATCCTGCCAACACGCACCGGGCTGGAGAAAGGCCCCTCCGGGAGGCGCGAGGGAGGCGAGGGGCCGGTTCCGGTGCCCCGGCGGTCACGCCGGGGCGGTGCCGCCGCCGTGTCCCAGGTTCTGTCTGGCACATAGCGCTGTCCGCCCAAAGGGCGGGCTCCGCGGCGTCTGGTGCGTGCGATCGCAAGGCGGAGGAGGAGAGCGCAGCGTGCTGCGCCG
>NZ_JOID01000037.1 GCF_000719865.1 Streptomyces albus subsp. albus | reverse complement strand
GGACACCGAAAGATGTCGAGCTCGCCGCATAACCTCAGCACCCCGAACCATCCCAAACCCGACAGGGTGTCTTGACGGAAGACATAGAGGCACCCCCCCACGAGGGCACCGGCGGGACGACGGGCCACGGCGCGGGTCCGGGGCGCCGGAGAGAGAACAACAGGAGCAGGGAACAGAGGACCGCGGCAGGAGAAGCCGGAACAGGGCGACACCGAGCCCGAGTACGCGGGGCAGTACGGCCGCCCGGGCGCCACGGCGCCGCCGGACGGCCGTCACCGCCCGGTCCGGGTCGTGAGAGCCGCCGGTCCGCCCGAGAAGTCGTCGTTCCATGTCAACCGCACCGCCCCACAAGGGCGTTGCGGTTTCTCCATGCCCGCCCCCGGCCCTCTCCGGCTCCTCCCGTCTCCTCCCGGCGTTCTGCGGTCCCCTTTCGCGGGGCCCGCGGATGGCCGGTTTCCGTCCGTTGTCCGCCCCCGGCCGCGCCGTTGATACTGAGGCGCGCAGGGCCCGGGGACACGTCTGTGACCGAGCTGTCCCCCTGAGACGCGAAGGTGCCGCGTCCGGCCGGCTCCGGCCGGGCCCTCTCTTCCGAGGCCCCCCGCCCGGGGCCCTTCCGAGGCGAGCAGGGGGATCCCCGTGCCCATCCGCGCCATCCGCACCCGGAGAGCACTCGCCGCGCTGGCCGCGGCCGTCACCGCCGCGCTGCTCCCGGCCGCGGCCCCACCGGCCACCGCGTCGCCGGCCATCGCGGCACCCGCCGTCACCTCACCGACCGCCGCGGCACCCGCCCCCTTCGCCGCGGCCGGGGGGGCGGGGCTCGTCACGCTCGTCACCGGCGACCGGGTCCGCCTGGACGGCGCCGGACGCGTCACCGCTGTGCTCCCCGCCGAGGGCCGCGAGCACATACCCGTCCAGGCGCTGCGCGACGGCGACGGCCACACGCACGTCATCCCCCAGGACGCGACCGCCCTCGTCCTCGACGGCACCGTGGACCGCAGGCTGTTCGACGTCACCGAGCTGAGCCGGCCCGCCTTCCGCGCCCTGCACGGCGACACCCTCCCCTTCATCGTCCGCTACGAGGAGAGCGGCCCGGAGCGGGACGGCCCGGAGGAGGACGTCCCGGCCGCCGGGCGCCGGCTGCGCGCCGCCGCCGGGGACGCCGGCGTCCGCCCGCTGCGCAGCATCGGCGCCGACGCCGTGGCCGCCGGGCCCGGGGACACCGCCGCGGCCTGGGCCGCGCTCACCCGCGCCTCCGGCGAGGGCGGTCGGCGCACCACCGCGCCCGGGGTGGCCTCCCTCTGGCTCGACGGCCTGGTCCGGGCCGAACTCGACCGCAGCGTCCGGCAGATCGGCGCCCCCGCCGCCTGGGAGGCCGGACTGGAGGGCGAGGGCGTCACGATCGCCGTCCTGGACTCCGGCATCGACACCACGCACCCCGATCTGGCCGGCCCCAAGGTCGCCGCGGCGAAGAACTTCTCCGCGTCCCCCGATACCACCGACCGGTACGGCCACGGCACCCACGTGGCGTCCATCGCGGCGGGGACGGGCGCCGCGTCCGGCGGCGCGTACCGGGGTGTGGCGCCCGCCGCGCGGCTGCTGAACGCCAAGGTGATCGGGGACGACAACAGCGGCCGCGAGTCGGACGTGATCGCGGGTATGGAGTGGGCCGTCGACCGGGGCGCCGATGTCGTCAACCTCAGCGTCGGCGCGGGTGACGCCCCCGGGGTGGGGCCGATGGAGGAGGCCGTGAACCGGCTCTCGGCCGGGAGCGGCCCCCTGTTCGTGGCCGCCGCGGGCAACGCGGGCCCCCGCCCGGGCTCCATCAGTTCCCCGGGCAGCGCGGAGGCGGCGCTCACCGTCGGCGCCGTCGACCGCGAGGACCGGCTCGCCGGCTTCTCCTCCGTCGGCCCGCGCACCGGGGACGGCGGGCTGAAGCCCGACCTGACGGCCCCGGGCACCGGGATCGGGGCCGCGCTCGCCGAGGGCAGCGTGCTGGCGGGGGAGGCCGGCCCGGTCGCCGACGGCTACGGCTCGCTGTCGGGGACGTCGATGGCCACCCCGCACGCCGCGGGCGCGGCCGCCCTGCTGGCGGAGCGGCACCCGGACTGGAACGGTGAGCGGATCAAGGCGGCCCTGACCGGCTCGGCCGCGGCGGGGGAGAGCCGGAGCGTCTTCGAGAAGGGGAGCGGCCGGATGGACGCGGGCCGGGCCACCGGGCAGACCCTCGTCGCGGGGGCCTCCTCCCTGGACTTCGGCGCACCGCGCTGGCCGCACACCGACGACGAACCCGTCACCCGGGACCTCGTCCACCGGAACCTGGGGGAGGAGGACCTCACGCTCACGCTGTCCGTGGAGGCCACCGGCCCGGACGGCGAGCCGGCCCCCGAGGGCATGTTCGTCCCGGACGCCGAGCGGATCACCGTCCCCGCGGGCGGCACCGTCTCCACCGGGCTGACCGCCGACACCCGGCCGGGCGGCGACCGCTACGGGGACTTCGAGGTGGTGGTCACGGCGAGCGGAGGCGGCCAGTCCGTCCGCACGGCGGGCGCCGTGACCCGCGAGGAGGAGTCGTACGACCTCACGGTGAACACCGTGGGCCGGGACGGCGCCGCCCCCGCCGACTGGGCCGCCATCGTCTACGACTACGAGCGCGGCGGCTTCACCGGCACCTCGGGCACCGGCGGCACCGCCACCGTCCGGCTGCCGGAGGGCACCTATCTCGTGAGCCACCAGATCGTCCTCGCCGGCGGTGACGGCGGTGACGGCGACGCGGCCGGACTCGACTGGCAGCTCCAGCCGAGGCTGGACCTCACCGCGGACACCACCCTCACCTTCGACGCGCGGAAGGCCGAGCCGGTCGAGATCACCGTGCCGGACCCGGAGGCCGAACTCGCCGACGCCGCCATGTCGTTCGACGCCACCGTGGACGGCCGCACCATCGGCAGCGTCTGGCTGGTGCGCCCGCCGCTGCCACTCGGCTTCCGCACCCGGCACGTCGGCCCCGAGCTGCCGGACGGGCGGATGCACGCCAAGACGGTCGGCAGCTTCCGCAGCGGCCCCGACACCGAGTACCGGGTCGCGTACGGGCGGGAGGGCGGCCTCTTCACCGGCTTCCGCAAGGACGTCGCGTCCGAGGAGCTCGCGCAGCTGACGATCCATCAAGGAGCGTCGGCGGCGGGGCGGCAGGGCGCGGTGATCACCGAACCGGACACCGGCGACATCGGATTCGGCTGGACCGTGGCCCACCTCCGGGACCTCCCCGGCACCTTCACGCAGTACCTCAACACCGAGGGCGTGCGCTGGTCGCACCGGTTCGAGCAGATGCGCGGGGAGGAGCGGGAGGCGGTCTACGCCGGCCCGCAGCGGGCCGCGTACACGGCGGGCGAGGCTTACGAGCACACGTACAACACCGGGGTCTTCGGCCCCTTGCTGGGCGGAGACGGAGACGGGCCCGGCGGCGGGGACGGGGCTGCGGAGGACGGTCTCTTCCGGCGGGGCGACACCCTCTCCGGCCGGATCAACCCCCTGGCCGACGGCGCGGGGCACCGCGGCGAGAGCCTCTACGACACCGCCTCCACGACGCTCTACCGGAACGGCGAGCCCTACGCCACGGCCGAGGACATCCTCGACCGCGCCCAGTTCACCCTGCCGCCGGAGAAGGCGGACTACCGGCTCGTCACCACCGTCGCCCGCCGCGGCCCCGCCACCGTCTCCCGCGAGGTCACCTCCTCCTGGACGTTCACCTCGGAGGCGGCGGGGGAGGGGGAGCGGGTACGGCTGCCGGCCTCGGCGGTCCGCTTCACCCCGGGGCTCGCCCCCGACTCCACCGCCCCCGCCGGTACGGTCACGGAGATCCCCGTGACGGTGCAGGGCTCCGCGGCGGGGGACGGGGCCGGCCCGCTCACCGTTCACGCCTCCTTCGACGGCGGCCGGACCTGGACGGAACTCCCGGTCCGTGACGGTGTGGTGAAGGTCCGCAACCCCGCGGAGCCCGGAACGGGCGTGTCCCTCAGGGCGGAGGTCACCGGCGGTGCCGGCCACGCGCTGACCCAGACGATCCTCGACGCCTACCGCACCCGGTAGCGGCGGGCGGGGGAGCGCGGCCGCGGCGGGTTCCCGTACCGGAAGGCCGTGACCAATCGGCGGAAAGGGCCGCTTGCCGCATACCGCAGGTAATGCGGGGCCCACCGGACATGCCCGATACAAACGGCGCGGCAGGGAAAAGCGGCGCTCCCGGGCTTCCTTCGCGGGTTCTCTTGTCGGGCCATGTCGCATTCGGCCGGTCCTGCACATCGTTTTCGCAGAAGCGGCACAGGACGGAGTGTGGAAACGGTTTTCCCCGAATCCCCGCCCCCACCGGAGGCGTTCAGTCCGGTTTGGTACCGCCGGACTGCCCGGGGCGGGTGACCGGACAGTGGACCTTGTGAAGAAGCCGTCACCATGCCGTGCCCGACCTGCGGCGCTTCCCCGCCGGCGGGCCCGGGGCGACGGCCGCCGCGGCTGGCCCGCCGACCGCGTGACGTGCTTTCATCTGGCGGTACGCGGAAGCTGTTGAAAAATGGTTCCCGGGTTGAGGGGCAGCTTGACGCCCCATCAAATCGGTCGGTTTTCGTCCCCCTTGAACCGGCCGGTGCGATGCAGAAATACCCAGCAGAAATCGAAGGGAAGCCCAAGTGCGCAACGACTTCACCCCCCAGGTCGAGACCCGCGAGATCGACGACGCCGCCCTGGACGCCGTGTCCGGCGGCATCGGCGTCAACGTCGCCCCGGTTCTGGGCGCCGTCGACTCCGTCGCCCCGCTCTCCGAGGGCCTGGGTCTCGTGCAGGACGTCACCGGCCTGCCCACCAGCCAGGTCACCGGCCTCGTCGCGGGTCTCTGATCCGGACGTCCGCTGTCCGGCCCTGACCGGCCGGAGCGTTTCACAACCCCCCGGTTTGGCTGAGACCGGAAAGGGTTGACCATGGGCCCCGGAATTCCCCTTTCCGGGGCCCATGCATGCTGTCGGCCGGGCGGCCTCCGGCTGCCATCTCCGCAGCTCGGCGGCCATGTTACGGTCGTGCGCCATCGCGTCGGAACGTCCGGCGTCGTCGCAGGCGAGGGATGAAAGACCGTGCAGTTCCGCCAGAAGGCGCTGTCCAAGCTGCAGTCACCCGAGGAGCTGGACATCCCGGTGCGCTTCGCACGGCCCCAGGGCCTGCTCGTGCTCGTGATCACGCTCCTCGTGATGGCGGGGGCCGCCTTCTGGGCCGTGACCGGCTCGGTGTCGTCCCGGCTGGAATCGCCCGGAGTCCTCACCCGCGCCGGGGGCAGCTACGTCCTGCAGAGTCCCTTCGCCGGACAGGTGACCGAGGTCCTCGCCCGCGAGGGCGACAGCCTCCCCGCCAAGGCCCCCGTGCTGGCCGTCAGTACGGAGCAGGGCACCCGCGCCGTCCGCACCCTGGAGGCGGGCCGGGTCACCTCGCTCGTCGCCGAGACCGGCTCGGTCATCACCCCAGGCGCGCAGGTGGCGACCGTCGAACGCGTCAAGGATCCCGATGAGCCGCTGGTGGCCATGCTCTACGTCCCCGGCGGCAAGGGCTCACCCGTGCCGGTGGGCGCCCGCGTCGACCTCACCGTCCAGTCCGCGCCCGCGCAGCAGTTCGGTGTGCTGAAGGGGCGCGTCAAGACCGTCGGCCGGGTGCCGCAGACCGCGCAGCGCATCGCGGGCTTCCTCGGCAGCGCCGAACTGGCCGAGCGGTTCTCCGCCGACGGGCCGGCCGTGGCCGTCCTCGTCGAGCTGGAGCGGTCCGCCGGAACCCCGTCCGGCTACGCCTGGTCGCGGAAGGACGGCCCGCCGTTCCGGATCGAGTCCACCACCCCCGTGAGCGGTGCCATCCATCTCACCGCCGAGCGTCCCATCGACTGGCTGCTGCCGTGAACACCCCGTACGAGACCGGACCGGCGGCCGGACCGCCGGCCCCCGCCGAGCCCCTTCCCGCACCGACCGCCGGGACACCCGCCGGGACACCCGCCCCCGGCCAGGAGCCGGCGCCCGCCGCGCAGGCCGCGCCCGCCGCCCCGTCCCCCCGGTCCTCCGGCGAGACGGCCACCGGCCCCGCCCCCGGGGACCGGCTCCCCGGCCATGGCCGGCGCCGCCCGGCCGCCGACGGCCGCCGCCGCGCGGACCGCGCCCGCCGAGCGGCGCCGCCGCGGGGACGCGGCGGCGGGGACCGCAGGCAGCCCCGGGGCGCCGGGAAGAAGCAGCGGACGCGCGCGCCCAAGAGCGTCCGCAGCCCCGTCGTCCTCCAGATGGAGGCCGTGGAGTGCGGCGCCGCCTCCCTGGCCATGGTGCTCGGCCACCACGGCAAGCACGTCCCCCTGGAGGAGCTGCGCATCGCCTGCGGCGTGTCCCGCGACGGCTCCCGTGCCAGCAACCTCCTGAAGGCGGCCCGGAGTTACGGCCTCGACGCCAAGGGCATGCAGATGGAGCCCGCGGCCCTCGCCGAGGTGCGGGCCCCGGCCATCCTCTTCTGGGAGTTCAACCACTACGTGGTCTACGAGGGGACGGTGCGCCGCTTCGGCCGCCGCATGGTCCGCATCAACGACCCGGCCCGCGGCCGCCGTTACGTCTCCATGGAGGACTTCGACACCAGCTTCACCGGCGTCGTCCTCGTCTTCGAACCCGGCGAGCGGTTCCGCCGCGGCGGCCGCAGGCCGGGCGTCCTCGGCGCCATGCCCGTCCGGCTCCGCGGCACCAGCGGCACCCTGCTGGCCGCGCTCACCGCGAGCTTCCTGCTCGTCCTCGTCGGTGCCACCGTCCCCGCCCTCAGTCGTACCTATATCGACATGTTCCTTTTCGGGGAGCAGACCTCGCTGCTCGGGGTCCTCTTCGCCGCCATGGGCACGATGGTGGTCCTCACCGCCGTCCTCACCGGACTGCAGCAGGCCAACCTGCTGCGCGGGCGCATCATCTCCTCCACCCTCAGCAGCGCCCGCTTCCTGCGCCACCTCCTCCGGCTGCCGGTCACCTTCTACTCCCAGCGCAACCCGGCCGACCTCGTCCAGCGGCTGCAGTCCAACGACACCGTCGCCGAAACCCTGGCCCGGGACCTCGCCGCCGCCGGCGTCGACGTGGTCGTCGTGGTGCTCTACGCCGTCCTGCTGTGGGCCTACGACCCGCAGCTCACGGTCGTCGGCATCGGCATCGCCCTGCTCAACGTGGTCGCCCTGCGCGTCGTGATGCATCTGCGCTCCGTCGGCACCCAGAAACTGCGCGCCGACAGCGCCCGGCTCACCAACACCTCGTACAGCGGCCTCCAGCTGATCGAGACCATGAAGGCCACCGGCGGCGAGAACGGCTGGTTCCGTCGCTGGGCCGGGCAGCACGCCACCACCCTCGACACCCAGCAGCGGCTCGGCGTGCCCAGCGCCTTCCTGGCCGTCGTCGCCCCCACCCTCGCCACCCTCAACAGCGCGCTGATCCTCCTCATCGGCGGGCAGCGGGCCGTGGAGGGCGCCGTCTCCATCGGCCTGCTCGTCGCCTTCCAGGCCCTGGTCACCAACTTCACCGCCCCCCTCACCCGGCTCAACGGCGTCGCCGGCCGGCTCCAGGACTTCGCGGCCGACGTGGCCCGCCTCAAGGACGTCGAGAGCTTCCCCGCCGACACCCTCTACACCCGGCGCGAACCGCCCGCCAGCACCAAGCGGCTGCGCGGCCACGTCACCCTGGAGAACGTCACCTTCGGCTACAGCCCGCTCGACAAGCCGCTGCTGAGCGGCTTCTCGCTCGACGTCGGACCGGGCCGCCAGGTCGCCCTCGTCGGCGGCTCCGGCAGCGGCAAGTCCACCGTCTCCCGGCTGATCTCCGGCCTCTACCGGCCGTGGGAGGGCGTCATCCGCATCGACGGGCGGCGGCTGGACGAGATCCCGCGCAGCGCGCTGTCCGCCTCCGTCTCCTTCGTCGACCAGGACGTCTTCCTCTTCGAGGGGACCGTCCGCGACAACGTGGCCCTCTGGGACCCCTCCATCCCGGAGGAGGCCGTCGTCGCGGCGCTCAAGGACGCCGCGGTGTACGACATCGTCGCCCGCCGCCCCGGCGGCATCCACAGCCGCGTCGAGCAGGACGGCCGCAACTTCTCCGGCGGGCAGCGGCAGCGGCTGGAGATCGCCCGCGCGCTCGTCCGCCGCCCCAGCGTCCTCGTCCTCGACGAGGTGACCAGCGCCCTCGACGCCGAGACCGAACAGGTCATCATCGACAATCTGCGGCGGCGCGGCTGCGCCTGCGTCGTCATCGCGCACCGGCTGAGCACCGTGCGGGACAGCGACGAGATCGTCGTCCTCGACCGCGGCACCGTCGTGGAGCGCGGCCGGCACGAGGAGCTGGCCGCCGCCGGCGGGGCCTACGCCGCCCTGGTCAGGGAGCACTGACATGTCATCCCCCCACCCCTCCCACTCCTCCTCCGAGGGCTCCGCCCTCACCACCACCGGCGCCGTCCCGGCCCCCGTCCCCGGCACCGCCGGAACCGGCGGCTACGGCGCCGACGCGTACGGGACCGGCGACGGGTACGCGGCCGGTGACTACGCGAACGGTGACTACGGGACCGGTGACTACGGGACCGGCGACGCCTACGGGGCGGCCCCCGGGACACCCGCAGCCGGCCCGGCGGCCGCCGCCTCCTCCGCCGACGTGGTCGTCGCCGCCCTGGGCGGCCTCGGCACCCCCGTCGACCGCACCGCCGCCCGCAGCCTCGGCCTCGAAGGCCCGCAGGTGCTGTGGCTGGTCACCGCCGGGGCCATGGACCTCTTCGCCGTCGACGCCGGCCGGCAGGGCCACTGGCACTTCCTCGGCCGGCTGGAGACCGGCACCCTGCTGCTCGGACCCGTCGAGGGCCCGCGCCACACCCTCGTCGGCCGGCCGCTCCAGGACTGCGCGCTGCGCCGCATCCAGCTCCGCGAGCTGCACCGCCCCGGGCCGGAACCGTACGCGGCGCACGACCCGTACAGCCCCTACGGCGGTTACGGCCAGTACGGACACCCCGGCGAGCACTACGACCAGTACGAGCGGTACGGCGGGCACGACCCGCTGTCCGGCGGCGCACATGGCGAGGCGTACCCGGACCCGTACGCCGACCCGTACGGCGGGCAGGGCGGCGGCCCGTACGGCGCGCCCGACCCGTACGGCACCCCGTGGACGCACCCGGCCCACGAACCGGTCCTCACCCCTCTGGACGACGCCTTCGCCCGCGGCTACGGACGCAGCCTCCGCGTCCTCTTCGAAGCCCCCTTCGACGGCCAGCACCTGACCCGAGGCCCCTCCGACGAGGACGCCCCGGACGACGGCCTCGGGGCGAGCGCCGCGAACGACGCCGCCGGGACCGGCGACGAGAACATCCTGTGGATGTCCATGGCCCCCGGCAGCGTCCAGTACGGCTCCGCCTACGGCGCGGACACCGCCGCCGACCTGCTCATCGACGGTGCGCTGTGGCAGGACATGGTCAACCAGCAGACCCGCCTGCTGTCCGCCCTGGACCGCTGGATCGAACGGCTGGAGCGCGCCCACGAGGACCGCACCGCCGCCGGCATCCAGGCCGGCGAGGCCGAACGGGAACGCGCGGACCAGGCGCTGCTGAACTCCATCGGCCGGCCGCGCCGCCGCGGAGCCCCGTCCGGCACGGCCGCCGGCACCGACGACGCCGCCCTCGCCGTCTGCCGCAAGGTCGCCGCGGCGGCCCGCATCCCCGTGACCGACCCCGACACCGGCGGGGCGTCCGGCGGCAGGCTCGATCCCGTGGAACGCGTCGCGCTCAGCTCCGGCTTCCGCACCCGCGACGTCCGCCTCACCGGGAGCTGGTGGCGCGACAACTCCGGCCCCCTCGTGGGCTACTGGTCCGAGGACGGCGAGCCGGTGGCGCTGCTGTGGCGGCGCGGCCGCTACGAGGCCGTGGACCCGGCGAGCGGCGAGCGGTGGCGCGTCGGCAAGGACAACGCCGCCGAGTTCGACGAGCGCGCCGTCATGTTCTACCGGCCGCTGCCCGACGAGCCCCTGCCCGCCTGGCGGCTGCTGCTCTTCAGCCTCCGCGGCACCCGCGCCGACCTGCGCCACCTGGCGCTGGGCGGCCTCGTCGCCGTGGGCCTGGGCGCGCTGGTGCCGATCGCCACCGGACAGGTCCTCGGCGTGTACGTCCCGGCCGCCGAGACCGGCCTGATCGTCCAGGTCTCCCTGGCGCTGATCGTCACCGCGGTGGTCGCCGCCGCGTTCATGCTGCTGCAGAACACCGCCATCCTCCGCATGGAGGGCCGCGTCGAGGCCACCCTGCAACCCGCCGTCTGGGACCGGCTGCTGCGGCTGCCGACCCGCTTCTTCGCCCAGCGCTCCACCGGCGAGCTGGCGAGCGCGGCGATGGGCATCAGCTCCATCCGCAAGGTGCTGTCCGGGATCAGCACGGTGCTCGTCCAGGCCGGCACGGTCGGTGCCGTCAACCTCGTGCTCCTGCTGCTGTTCAGCGTCCAGCTGGCGCTGGTGGCCGTCGCCATGCTCCTCGTCATCGCCGCGCTCTTCCTCGGCCTGGGGCTGTGGCAGCTGCGCTGGCAGCGGCGGCTGGTCGTGCTCGGCAACAAGCTGAACAACCAGGCGTTCCAGACCCTGCGCGGGCTCCCCAAGCTGCGCGTCGCCGCCGCCGAGAGCTTCGCTTACGCGGCCTGGGCGCGCGAGTTCGCCCGCAGCCGCGAACTCCAGCAGCGCGTCGGCCGGATCAAGAACCTCATCACCGTCCTCAACGCGGTCTACCTGCCGCTCTGCACCCTCGTCATGTTCATGCTGCTCGCCGGGCCGGCCCGCGGCGCCCTCTCCCCGAGCGGTTTCCTCACCTTCAACACGGCCGTGACGATGATGCTCAGCTCGGTCACCCAGCTGACCGGCGCGCTGATCTCCGCCGCCGCCGTGCTGCCGATGTTCGAACAGGTCCGGCCGGTCTTCCGGGAGCTGCCCGAGGTCCGCGGCGGCTCGACCCGGCCCGGGGAGCTCTCCGGCGCCATCGAGGCCCGGCAGCTCTCCTTCCGCTACACCGAGGACGGGCCGCTCGTCCTGGACGACGTCTCCTTTCGGGTGGAGCCGGGCGAGTTCGTCGCCGTCGTCGGCGCGAGCGGCTGCGGCAAGTCCACACTGCTGCGGCTGCTCATCGGTTTCGACCGGCCCGCCTCCGGCGAGGTCCTCTTCGACGGCCAGGACCTGGCCGCCCTCGACCAGGCCGCCGTCCGCCGGCAGTGCGGTGTCGTCCTGCAGAACGCGCAGCCGTTCTCCGGCTCGATCCTCGACTGCATCCGCGGCGCCGAGAACTTCTCCCTGGAGGAGGCGTGGGAGGCCGCCCGGCTCGCCGGGCTCGCCGAGGACATCCAGCGGATGCCGATGGGCATGCACACCGTGCTCTCCGACGGCGGCGGCACCGTCTCCGGCGGGCAGCGGCAGCGGCTGATGATCTCCCAGGCCCTGATCCGCCGGCCCCGGATTCTCTTCTTCGACGAGGCGACCAGCGCGCTGGACAACGAGACCCAGCGCATCGTCACGGAGAGCACCCGCGAACTCAACGCCAGCCGCGTCGTCATCGCCCACCGGCTCTCCACCGTCATGGACGCCGACCGGGTCGTCGTCATGGCGGAGGGCCGCGTGGTGCAGCAGGGCCGCCCCGCGGAGCTGCTCGCCGACACCACCGGCCTCTTCCACGAGCTGGTCCGCCGCCAGATCCAGTGACGGGCCGGGGAGGCGGGTGGCGGAGGCCGGTGGACGCCGGTCGCGGCCGGTCGCCGGGCCGGGTCAGCCGTCGCAGCCGACGCGTTCCGTGCCGAGGGCGAGGTCGTCCATCCGCACGTCGTAGTCCGCCGGCGACGGGTTGCCCTGGTAGAGCTGCCAGCCGAACTTCACCGTGTCGAACTCCGGGAAGACGAAGTCCACGTCGGCGCCCCCGTGGTCGCGGGTGTCGACGGTGAGATCGGGCTGCGGCTCGCCGTCGAACCACACCTCGATGCGGTTGTCCGAGGCGTCCATCCGCCACTCCACGCAACTCCAGGCCCCTGCTCGCGCCGGGGCCGACTCCTGCCAGGCCGTCCAGTCGCCGGTCGGGCCGCCGTCGGAGCCGACCCCCCACAGGTTCTTTCCGGCGGAGGGCACGTACTGGCCGCCGAGCGGGCGGATGTAGCCGGGGCCGCGGCCGGTCGCCTCGACCATCGTCCAGTGCGCCCAGTCCGGGGCGGTGGGGAAGGCCGCGACGCGCAGCCGGACCCGGCCCCAGAAGCTGTTGCCGGGCGGCGCCAGGTCCGTGACCGCGAGGAACGCCTTGCCGTTGCCCTCGGTGCGGACGCGCAGATACTGCCCGGCCGGGTGCCCCGTCGGATGCGGTTCAACGGTCAGCGTGCCGTTCTCGGTGTCGGTCCGCCAGTGGGGGCTCTCGGCCTCGCCCGGCGGCAGGGACTCGAAGTCCTCGCAGAACAGCAGCGTCGCGTCGTCCGCGCAGGTGCTCCCCGAGTGGTGGTGGCCGTAGCCGTGGCCCTTCCCATGGCCCTTCCCGTGCTCGTGCTCGTGCTCGTGGCCATGGCCATGGCCGTGGCCGCGGCCGTGACGGTGCCCGTGGCCGGAGCCCGGGTCGGCGGTGGCCGGCGCGGCGGCGGTGGCGAAGGACAGCGACAGCAGGGCCGCGAGCAGGGCCGTCAGCGGGCTTCTTCTCTTCACGGAACAGGCTCCTCGTCGGTGCGGGCGTGGGGGTGAAGGATGTGCCTGGTGCGTGCGCCGGGGAGCATCCTCGCCCGTTCCGCCCTTCCGCGGAAGTACACCTGTCCGGACCCCGGTTTCCGTGCCGCGCACGGGAGTTGGCGGCAGGGTGGCACCGTCCTCCCGCCACGCCCTGCCGCCACGCCGCCCCGTCACGCCGCCCCGTCATGCCGTGACGCGCCGCACGGCCGGAGCCATGCGGCGCGCGGTGGGCCGGGGGCGTGCCCCCGGGTGCTGCCCGCCGGACGCCGTCGGAGTCCGGGGGCGGTCAAGGGACGGTCAGGGGGAGCGGGCTCAGAAGTCGAAGACGGCTCCGGTCTCGGCCCGCATCACGCACTCGTTGCCGAAGGTGCGCTCCTCGTCGATGCGCTGGCCCTGCCAGACGCCCCGCACGGTCACGACGACCGGGTCGTACTGGTACGTGCACAGTTCGGGTTCGGCCGGCGGCGCGATCGCGTCCACATCTCCCCCGGCTGCCCCGAGGAGCACGCAGGCTTCCTGCGGGGAGGGATGCGTGCCCCTGGCCTGCGGCTCACAGGAGAGGGTCACCGCGCGTTCCGGGGCGACGGAGGAGGCGTCCTCTCCGTGCGCGAGGGTGAGGACGAGGTCCGAGGGAGCGTAGAGCGAGGACTCTCCGGCGTGCGCGGTGCCGCCCAGCGGGCCGAGGGCCGCGGCCGCCAGCACCAGGGTTCCGGTTAACGCCGCTTTCACGCGGTTCCTCATGATGTGTTTCCTTCCGCTTGTTGTGCCGTGTTGTGTCGTGTTTCGACGCTTCCGGAGTCTGTCGGGAACCCGGGCCGAATGCACATCAACCCGGCACTTTTCGGCACGGGTGTGCGGGGGAGTGCTGGCCGGAAGTGGTGGCGGGGGCCGGTGGCGCGCCGGAGATGACAGCGCTGTCCCCACTGGACACGGGAGGGCCGGCTGCCGGATCAGGCCAGTCCGTAACGGCGGAAACGTACCGCTGAGCGGTTACCGATCTCCGCTGGTGGTACGCGAAGGTGTGGGGACGCCGCGGACAGGCGTCCGTGGGCGGCACGGGCTGATCCCCCCCGCGGGGGGGACGGCGGCGTTGCGCGCCGCCCCGCCCGCGGAGTCCGGCTCCGTGCCGCCCCGGCGCGGCGTATCGCGCCGGGGCCTGGCCTGAGCGGCCGCTAGCGGAAGAGCCGGGCCGGGACGGCGTCCGCCATGGCCCGGTAGCCCGCCGGGTTCAGGTGCAGATGGTCCCCGGTGTCGTACTTCTCCAGCAGCCGCTCCGGCTGCGCCGGGTCGCGGGTCGCCGCGTCGAAGTCGATCACGCTGTCGAAGGCGCCGCTCTTCCGGATCCACTCGTTGACGGCCTGCCGGGACTTCTCCCGTTCGCCGGCCGGGTCGTCGTACATCTCGTTGCCGCCGAAGGGCGGCATCGTCGCGCCGTACACCCGGATGTCCTGCGCGTGGGCGCGGGTGACGATCTGGTCGTACGCAGCGATGAGCTGGTCCACCACGGCGCGCTGGGCGGCCGGGGCGGCCTCCGCCGTGCCGATGTCGTTGATGCCCTCCAGCACGATCAGCCAGGCGACGCCGCTCTGCGCCAGCACGTCCCGGTCCATCCGGGCCAGGACGTTGGGGCCCAGTCCGTCCTGCAGCACGCGGTTGCCGCCGGCGGCCTGGTTCAGGACGGCGACATCGGACGTGGCCTTCCCGGCGCGCAGCCGTTCGGCCAGCAGGTCGGGCCAGCGGTCGTTCCCGTTGGTCGTGGAGCCGCGGCCGTCGGTCAGCGAGTCACCCAGCACGGCCACCGCCGACGCGGTGTCACGGGCCGTCACCTCCAGGCCGCTCAGGAAGTACCAGTGGTCGGTGGGGGTCGCCCCGGGCAGGTCCGCGGCCCCGGTGTGGTCACCGGCGAGCAGATGGGAGGTGGTCCGCGAACCGGGGTGCGAGGTGATGTTGTTGGACGCCTGCCCGTCCTTCAGGTACAGCGTCACCGTCAGTTCGGAGCCGGGCGCCACCGTGAAGTCCAGGGGGTCCGACACCATCTGGGCGCCGACCGGGATGCTCACCGAGGGCTTCCCGTGGAAGGTGACCGGCCGCGAGCTGCCCGGGCGGATCGCCGGGGCGCCGGCCTTCCCGCCCTGCGGGAGCGCCACCTCGACCGAGGTGATGGGGAGGACCGTGCCGCCGAAGGCGTTGGAGAACCGCAGCCGCAGGCGCTCGCCCCCGATGGTGGTGTGGATGGTCTGCCGCAGGGTGCTGTCGGCCAGGACGAGACCGTCCCGGGTGAACGGCGCGGGCGGCATGTTGTGCGGCTCGGTCAACTGCGGCATGGAGGTCCAGGAGTTGACCCAGCGGGTGTCGGCCCGCGGCTTCCGCGGCTTCCCGGGCCGGTGGTTCCGCGTCTCCTCCGACACCTGCGCGACGGCGGGCGCGGAACCGTCGCCGTTCGCCGTCGCTGCCTGCCGTATCCCGGTCGTCCCGGTCACGTCGGGCGAGGTCACGGCGGCGGTCGCCGCGAGCGCTCCCGCGACGACCATATTGAGGACGGACGTCCATCTCTTCATGAAGCGTGCCTTCCGGTACTGATGTGCATGGGCGGGTGAACCGCCGCCCGGCCGGGGCCGGAGGGCGGGGTGCGCACAGAGCGCCGGCCGGAGCCGGCGGGCCGGTCCGGAGCACCTGCCCGGGCACGCCGGATCCGCTCCGCCCGCCGCCGCACCCGGCGCGGGCCGCGGGCGGCGGCCGTCCACCGCTCCCCGCCGGGGGACCGGGGGCAGGGGTGGCGGCGGCCGTCGGCGGGCGGTGTCCGCGGCGCGTGCGCGCCGAGGGAGCGGACGCGTACGGGCACGGGACCTCCTCGGACGGTGACCGGAGCGGTGCGGGGGAGCACTGGGCTGACGCGTGGTGCTGTGCGGTGCCGGGCGGCGCTCTGTGGTGGTGTGGGCTGTTATCCCGCACAACGGCACCACGGTGCACGGGAGTTGGGTGCGCTCCCAGTGTCCCCGGAAGGGGGGATCATGCCTACGGGGCGTCCCGGGTCCGTAGGCTCCTCGCATGCCGACCCACGAACGAGAGATCACCCGGCCCGTCGACCTCTGCACCCCCGGCGGCCGCCGGCTCGACAGGGCCGCGGTCGGCTGGTCGCGGACCCCGCTCCACCGGTGCGACCTGCGGGGCTGGGGGCGCACCAAGCGCTGGGAGTACTGGTGCGTCACCACCCCCACGCACCTGGTCGCCGTCACCGTCGCCGACATCGACTATCTCGGCCTCGCCTCCGTCTACTTCCTGGAATACGGGAGGGGGAACGGCAGGGACGGTGACAGTCCCGGACCGGGAGGCGGCGGGAGCGGCGGCGGCCGGGCGGGCGCCGGCGGCCTCGGTACCGTGCGGCGGGAGCTCTCCCGGACCGCCCTGCGGCCCCTCGCCCACGGCATCCGCCTGCCGGCGGGCCTGGACGGCGGGAACGGCGGGGCCGGCCGGGGCGAGGTGTCCGCCTCCGGGCCGGTACGGATCGGGATGCGCCAGGAGCGGGACGGCACCCGGCTGCGCTTCCGCTGCGCGACCGCCGAAGGGCCGCTCGACGGGGACCTGTTCGTGGCCATGCCACCCGGCCACGAGACCCTGGGCGTCGTCATCCCCTGGAGCGACCGCCGCTTCCAGTACACCTCCAAGCACACCGCGCGCCCGGCCGAGGGCACCGTGCGGATCGGCGGCACCGCGTACGACTTCCACGGCGGCTGGGGCGTACTCGACCACGGCCGGGGCCGCTGGCCCTACGACACCCGGTGGAACTGGGGCGCGGCCTCGGGCACCACCGACGGCAGGGTGGTCGGCCTGCAGTTCGGCGGCCGGTGGACCGCCGGCACGGGCATGACGGAGAACGCCCTCTGCGTCGACGGCAGACTCACCAAGATCGGTGAGGAACTGGAGTGGCACTACGACGACTTCGGGGAGCCGTGGACCATCCGCACCCCCGGTTCGGACGCCGTCGACCTCAGCTTCACCCCGTTCCACGTCCGGGAGGACCGGACGAACACCGGGGTGATCCTCAACGACACCCACCAGTCCTTCGGCCACTACACGGGCACCGTCCGGGCCGACGGCGGGAACCGGATCCGGGTCGAAGGGCTCCTCGGCTGGGCGGAACAGGTCCGGATGCGGTGGTGAACGGCGGCCCGCCGGGGACCGGCCGCGCGGTTCCGGGCGCCCGGAACCGCTACCGGGCGACCGTACGGGCCGCGGCCGCCACCACCTCTTCGAGCCGCCGGTGGTGCGCCCCGGGCCAGTAGACCCGGCCGCAGTCGCGGCAGCGGGTGAACCGCTCCTGGGTGCGCCGGGTGCCCGGGTCGAGCAGATGCTCGATCTCCTCTTTGGTGACCGGCGCGAGCATCCCGTTGCACGCGGTGCAGCGGGTCCAGGGCGCCAGCGGCGGCGCGAACCGGTCGAGCACATCGGTGAGCTGCTCATCCGGGCGGGAGCCGCGGACGAAGGCCCCGCACCACAGGGCCCGGCGGCGGAGCAGGCCCCGGTCCCGGGTGAGCAGCACCCGCCGCTGGGCGTTGGCCCGTTCCACCAGCGCCGGGTCGTCGAGATCGTTGCGGTAGGCGGCGTCCGCGCCGACGAGCCGGAGACGCCGGGCCAGCGCGCCGAGATGGACGTCCAGGAGGAAACGGGGAGGCTCCCCGTCCGGCAGCGGCTGGGGGCGCCGCACCTCGTGGACCTCCACCACCTCGCCCGCGAGCGGCCGGTGGGACGGCTCCACCGGCCGCCCGCCGGCGGTCAGTCCGCCGACCTCGGGCAGCGGGACCCCGAGCGACTCCACCACATGCCCCAGGGAGGACGTGCCGTCGTGCGCGACCCGTACCTCCGCGCCCCTGCGGCGCGAGGTCATCAGCATCCGCAGGCCGGCGTCGAACCGTACGCGCAGCTCCGATGGGCTCATGGCCGCAAGCCTGCCACGCACGGGGCGCCGGTGTGCGGTCCGGTCCCCCGGGGAGGGCGGCACGGGGAGGCAGGCCGGCGGGGGAGAGGGAGGGCCGTCACCCGGGCGGAGCGCCGGCCGGACCGGCGGCACCCGCCCGTCCCCCGGCGCCCGCCCGTTCCCCCGGCACCGCCCGTCCCCCGGCGCCCGGCGGGCTCCGCCGCGCCTCCCCGGCATCCCCGCTGCCGTACTCCCCGGACCTGGCCGGACTCTTCCGCCCCTCAGCCCTTCTTCCGGGCGACACCGCTCCAGTAGTACGCCGCCCTCGGGTCGGCCGGGGCCTCCTCCGGGCGCCATCCCATGACCGGCACCAGGCCCGGCTCCAGCAGCTCCCAGTCGCCGAAGAACTCCGAGATCTGCGCCCGGGTGCGCGGCACCAGCGTCATATGGCCTCGGGTGGCGGCCTCGACGACGTCGGACATCGCCTCCGGGTTGAAGTCCGGCGTGGGGTGGGTGATGGCGACATGGCTGCCCGGCGGCATGGCGTCGAGCAGGGCGGCGACCGTGGCCCAGGGGCGGTCCTGGTCCTTGAGCAGCATCAGCACCGCCACCAGCAGCAGCCCGACCGGCCGTTCGAAGTCCAGATGCCCGGCCACCTCGGGCCGCGCCAGCAGCTCGTCCGGCTTCCGCAGGTCGGCCTGGACGTAACGAGTCCTCCCCCCGGGCGACTTCTCCATGAGGGCCTTGGCGTGGGCCTGCACGATCGGGTCGTTGTCGACGCAGACGACGCGGCTGTCGGGCGCGACGATCTCCGTGACGGAAGGGGTGTCACCGGCGGCCGGTACACCGGTCCCGATGTCGAGGAACTGGCGGACGCCCCCTTCCTCGGCCATCACGCGGATGGCGCGGCCCAGAAACCTGCGGTTCTCCCGGGCCATGGTCCGGATGCTCGGGATGGCCGCCTCGACCGCCTTGCCCAGTTCCCGGTCGGCCTCGAAGTTGCTGCTGCCTCCCAGCCAGTAGTCGTACATCCGGGCGGAGTGGGCGACGCTGGTGTCGATGCCCGCAGGAGCGGCACTCTGATCCGTCATAACACCTGCTTCATCATGGGTAGTTGAACGGTTGTCCTAATGCTTGGTGGCTGAGCGTAGCGGCCCACCCCCGTGCATGTGCACGGTACGGCCGAACAAGGGGTCCGGGTTGCCCCCGCGGTCCACAACCGGACGCCCGGCCGCCCTGTCCCGGTGGTACGGGCAGGGCGGCCGGGCGTCCGTTATGCGGTTGTACGGGCCGTTGTCCAGCGGTTCGGCGCCGGTCCGGCAGCCCGTGAGGCGGGGAGTTCCGGTGCCCGCCCGGCCCCCGCGAGGGCCTCGCGCCGCGGGCCGGTGACGGCTCCCGGCGAGGGCCGGGCGGCGCCGCGGCCCCGGCCGGGAGCCGTGTACGTGCACCGCCGGCACCCCTCGCCGATGGCCGGACCGGCGAGGGATCCCGGCGCCCGCCTCAGATCAGACCCTGCGCCAGCATGGCCTCGGCGACGATCTCGAAGCCGGCGATGTTGGCGCCGACCACGTAGTTGCCGGGCTGGCCGTAGCGCTCCGCCGTGTCGTGGCAGGAGTCGTGGATGTGCCGCATGATCTCGGCGAGCCGGTCCTCGGTGTGGGCGAACGTCCAGGAGTCCCGGGACGCGTTCTGCTGCATCTCCAGGGCGCTGGTCGCCACGCCGCCCGCGTTGGCCGCCTTGCCGGGCGCGAAGGCCACGCCCGCCTCCTGGAGCACCCGCACGGCCTCGGGGGTGGTGGGCATGTTGGCGCCCTCGGCGACGGCGCGGACACCGTTCTTCACCAGGATGACGGCGTCGGCGGCCGTGAGCTCATTCTGCGTCGCGCAGGGCAGCGCCACGTCGCACGGCACCTCCCACACACTGGCACCGCTCACGAAGCGGGCCCCGGAACCGCGCCGCTCGGCGTACTCGGAGACCCGGCCGCGCCCGACCTCCTTGATCTCCTTGAGGAGATCGAGGTCGATGCCCTTCTCGTCGACCACATAGCCGCTGGAGTCGGAGCAGGTGATCACCTCCGCGCCGAGCTGCTGTGCCTTCTCGGTCGCGTACAGGGCGACGTTGCCGGAGCCGGAGACCGCCACGCGCCGCCCGGCCAGGTCGTCACCGCGCGCCTTGAGCATCTCGGCGGTGAACATGACGCAGCCGTAGCCGGTGGCCTCGGTGCGGGCCTGGGCACCGCCCCAGCCGAGGCCCTTGCCGGTGAGGACGCCCGACTCGTAGCGGTTGGTGATGCGCTTGTACTGGCCGAAGAGATAGCCGATCTCCCGGCCGCCCACGCCGATGTCGCCGGCGGGGACGTCCGTGTACTCGCCCAGGTGGCGGTACAGCTCGGTCATGAAGGACTGGCAGAACCGCATGACCTCGGCGTCGGAGCGGCCCTTGGGGTCGAAGTCGCTGCCGCCCTTGCCGCCGCCGATGGGCATGCCGGTGAGGGCGTTCTTGAAGATCTGCTCGAAGCCCAGGAATTTGACGATGCCCAGGTTCACCGAGGGGTGGAACCGGAGGCCGCCCTTGTAGGGGCCGAGGGAGCTGTTGAACTCCACCCGGAAGCCGCGGTTGACGTGGACCTCACCGGAGTCGTCGGACCACGGGACGCGGAAGATGAGCTGCCGCTCGGGCTCGGAGATCCGCTCGATGATCTTCGCTTCGGCGAACTCCGGGCGCCGGGCGAGGACCGGGCCCAGGGTCTCCAGGACCTCCCGGACGGCCTGGTGGAACTCGGCCTCGCCGGGGTTCCGCCGGAGGATCTCCGCGTACAGCGGCTCGATCACGCGATCCTGGTCCGGTTTGTTCTGGACGAGTGTGGAGGTGCGGGGCTCCATCAGATCGGGCTCCTTCTACGGGCGTACGGCGTGCGGGTGCCGATGCGCGTGCGTCATGCCGTCTCCGCTGGGTGCGTACCTCGCCGTTGAGGCGTCGCGGTTGCGGGACCGCCGTGATGAGCGGCCGCGCGCGGCCGCTGGTGCGATTATCGCCGGTCCCGGCGGCGCGCTCCCAGGGAGGGGCTGCCGAACGGCGTCCGCCGGTGTTCACTGCGGGCATGGATTGCACCTTTTGCCTGATCGTCGCGGACCGGCTGCCGAGCCACCGCGTCCACGAGGACGCGGTGGCGGTGGCCTTCCTCGACCGCCGGCCGCTGTTCCCCGGCCATGTGCTGGTGGTGCCGCGGCGGCACGCCGGGACCCTCACGGACCTCACGCCGGAGGAGACCGGTCCGTTCTTCCGCCGGGTCCGGCGGATCACCGGCGCGGTGGAGCGCGGCACCGGCGCGGCGGGGTCGTTCGTGGCCGCGAACAACCGGGTCAGCCAGTCGGTGCCGCATCTGCACGTGCACGTCGTCCCGCGCCATCCCAAGGACGGACTGCGGGGCTTCTTCTGGCCCCGCGGCCGCTATCCCGACGAGGAGGAGCCCGCCCGGATCGCCGCCCGGCTGCGGGCGGAACTGGAAGCGGAGGCGGAACCGGAACCGGACTGAGCGGCGGGGGTGGCCCGCTCCCGGGGCCGGGCGGAGGGCGCCGCGTGCGGGCGCTCCGGCGGGCGCGGGCGGGGCGGGGCCGAGGCGGCGCGCGGGTGCCTGGTGTTCCCGCGGGTGGGTGGCCTCTCGGGCGGCGCGGCGGCGGCCGGGCGGCGCTATCGCGGCGCGGCCGTACGGGGGTGGTGTCCCGGCGGCCGCCACTCCCGGGTGTCGCCGCAGCCTGGCGGTACCCCGTGCCGTCCCGGGCGCGGCGGTGGAGCCCCGCCGGCCGCGGGGACTCGGCCCGGCAGGGCGGGGTGTGGATCCCGTCGCGGTTGGCCCGTTGATCGTCGCGGGCCGGGCCGTGAGGGTGGGGGTTATGGGGGTATTCGGGTGCTATGCGTTTTTCTCCGGCACGTATGGCGCACCCCGGTCCCGGCGGGCCCTCGGTCGGGGTCCTCGTCGAGCTGGAGTGGAACGCGCTGGCGGGCGGCCATCTGAAGTGCTGGGAGCGGTTCGCGGAAGCCGCCGCCCGGCTGGGATCCGGCGCCGGCGGCCCGGACGGCCGGACCGGCGGCGGGGCCGGCGGGGCCGGCGTCGATCTGACCGTCTACGTCCTGGGCGGCCGGCGGCGGGTCGAGGAACTGTCGCCGAACGTGCGTTTCGCCGTGCTGCGCCCCGTCATCAGCTCCGCGCCGCTGGCCCCGGCCCTCGGCCGGGCGGACGCCTCCGACCTCGCCCCGTACCACCCGGCGCTGGCCCGGCTGCTGCCCCGGCACGACGTCTGGCACCTCACCCACTCCTTCGCCTTCGCCGCGACGGCGGTCCGGATGGCCCGCAGGGAGCGGCGCACCGCGCACCGGCACTCGGGCCCCGGCCGGCCGCAGCCGCACGGGCTCGTCGGCTCCGTCCACACGGACGTACCGGCGCTGACCGCGGCCTATCTGCGTCAGCTCACCGACCGCCTGCCCGCCGTGCGGCCCGCGGCCGGACTCATCCGGCCGGCCGTGCACGGGCTCACGCGCGGGCCGTCCGTCTCCTCGCCCGCCGCGTCCCGCCCCGCTCCGTCCGCCACCCGCCCACCGCCCGGGGCCGGGCCGGCCCCCGGCATCCCGCCCGCGGGGCTCTCCCCGCCGCCGGCCGGGCCCGGGCGGCTCTCGCCGGAGGCGCTCGCCGCCGGGCTCGCGCGGCACCGGCGGGACCGGCTGCTGCGCGCCTGCGACCGGGTGCTCGTCTCCACGCCCGAGGAGCGGAACGAACTGGCCGCGCTGCTGGGCCCCGACCGGGTCTCCCTGTTCGGGCGTGGCATCGACCACGAACGCTTCCGCCCGCGACCCGGCGCGCGGGACCGGCTGGCGCGCGCCCACGGGGTGCCCGTGGACGGCATGGCCGTGGTGTTCGCCGGCCGGGTCGACGCCTCCAAGCGCGTCATGGTGCTCGCCGAGGCGGTGCGCCGGCTCCGCGACACCGGCCGGCCCGTGCACCTGGTCGTCGCGGGCACCGGCGCCGACTCCCCGCGGGTGAGAGCCCTGCTGGGGCCCGGTGTGACGCTGCTCGGCACGGTGCCCCAGGAGCGGCTGGCCGAGGTGTACGCGGGCTGCGACGTCCTGGCCTTCCCCTCCCGCTCGGAGACGGCCGGCAACGTCGTCGCCGAGGCGATGGCCTGCGGGCTGCCGGTCGTCCTCCCGGCCGGAGCCCGCACCCGCCGCTGGCTGGCGGCACCGGGCGGGGACGGCCTCCTCGTGACCGACGACGACCCGGCCGGCTGGGCCCGCGCCCTGGCCGGCCTCGCCGACCGGCCGGAGGTGCGCGCCGCGATGGGGTACCGGGCGGCCGACACCGCGCGGCTCCGCCACCGCTCCTGGGACCGGGTGCTGCGCGAGGACCTGCTGCCGCACTGGTACGCGGTCTCCCCCCGCCACCGGCCGGCGGACCGCTCACCGGTCTGACGGACGCGGGGCGGGGCCCGGTGCCCCGGGATCCCGGAGCGCCGGAGCCGCCGCCCGCCCCGGTGCGAGCCCGTCAAGCCTCCGCCCCGCCGCCGCCCGGCTCAGCCCCGCACCCCCGGTTCCGGGTTCATCCCGCGCCCGGCTCGGCCCGGTGCCCTCTGCTTCGGTCTCACCCCGTTCCGGGCGGGCCCCCGGCCCCTGCGCCTGGTCCCTCCCCCTCCCGGCCCGGCCGGACGTGCCGGGCCCGGGACCCCGGCTCCGCCCGGCCCCGGCTCTGCCGCAGCGGCACCGGCCGGGTGCGGGGACACCCGGCGGCGGCTGAGCGTCCGGCGGAGCCGGACCGGGACCGGGACGCGTCACCCCGGACCCGGGGGCCGGTCGGCCGTTTCCCGGCGGTAGAGCGCCTTCAGCAGCGGCGACGTGTCCAGCAGAACGATGCCGGCGAACAGCAGCAGCAGCCCGGCCACCGCCACGGCTCCCGCGGGCCAGCCGGTGCGCACCGACTCGCCGAACAGAGCGACGCCCGCCGCGACGGCGACGGCCGGCTCCACGGCGTCCATGACGGGCATGCTGGCGGCCAGCGGACCGGCCTGGAATGCGCTCTGGATCAGCAGCAGCCCACCGATACTGGCCGCCACCAGCAGATACGTCTGCCACGCCGAGAACACGGCGGCCGCCCCTTCGCCGAACCGTTCGACGGTCGCGGCCAGCAGAACGGACTGCGTCCCCATGACCAGCCCGGCCGCGAGCGCGATGAGCGAGGCCTTCGCCGTGCCCCTGGCGCGGCGCCCCGCGGCAAGCGCGGCGGCCGCCGCGGCTCCGGCACCGGCGAGCATCACCAGCCAGGAACCCGGATCGGCCACGGCCTCCGCCGGCCGGGGCCGCGCCGCGGCGAGCGCGGTGACGAGACCCGTGCTCACCGCGAGCACACCGCACCACTCACGCCGGCGCAGCCGCATCCGGAGTACCAGCGCGGAGAGCGGAATGGCGAACAGCAGTTCGCTCACGATGAGGGGCTGCACCAGCGCGAGGGGCGCGTACGCCAGCGCCAGGCCCTGGAAGCCGTACGCCAGGACGGCCAGGGCGATGCCGGACACCCACAAGGGCTGCCGCGCGAGGTCCAGCAGCAGCCGGAAGGAGAGGAACTCATCGGCGGGCCGGGCGCTCGCGGACCGCTGCTGGCACACCCCCGCCAGGGCGAAGCACAGTCCCGAGGCCAGGGCGGCGGCGATGGCGACGAGCACGTCGGCGCGCCGGTCAGGCGAGCCGGGAGGCCATGCGGTGGTAGAACGCCGGCGCGGCGCCCCGGAACCGGGCGGGAACGCGCAGCCAGCGCGGCACGAAGACCTCGTGGTGCCCGTGGTCGACGGCCCGGCAGACGGCGTCGGCCACCCGCTCAGCGGGAACCGGCCGCGGTACGCGGCGCCGGTACGGCGCTCCCCTGCGCTCGAAGAAGGGGGTGTCCACGACGCCCGGCAGCACCACGGACACGGACACCCCCGCCTCCCGCACCTCGTACCGCAGGCTGTCCGCGAAGACGCACAGACCGGCCTTGGCGGCCGAGTACACGCTCTCCCCGCCGACTCCCACAGCCCCCGCGACGGACGCCACCAGCACCACACGGCCGCTGCCGCGCCGCACCATCGCGGGCAGCAGGGCGTGCACCAGACGCAGGGTGGAGGTGAGGTTGACGGCGATCACCTCGTCCAGGGCCGAGGGGGGCATCGCGTCGAACCGGCCCGCCCAGCCGACGCCCGCGCTCGCGACGAGGACGTCCACGCGCCCGGCCTGTTCGAGAGCCTGCCGCGCCAGGGCCCGGCAGCCCCCCGCCGTGGCCAGGTCGCCGGGGAGGGCCGTCCCCCCGGAGGCCGCGGCGACCTCTGCCAGCCGCGCCCGGTCCCGGCCGTTCAGCAGCAGCCGCCGGCCGCCGGCGGCGGACATCCGCCGGGCCACCGCCGCCCCGATGCCGGAGGAGGCGCCGGTCACCAGCACGACGGGCGCGGTGCCCCGCCGATAGGGAGCCTCCGGCGCCGGGACGGCCGAGGCGTGCGGACGGGGCCGTGCCTCCCGCGCGGATTCCCCCGCCGGACCATGACCCGCGCGCGCGGCCGGCGGCGGCGCCGGCTCCGGCAGTGTGCCGGTGTCCCTTCCGGGCTCGTGCTCCCACTCGGACATACGGCGGGCCCTCCCGATGGGTGGAGTTGGCGGAGTAGCGAGGTGGTGCGGGTGGCGGGGGCGGGCGGCGCGGAGCGCGCTGCGGCGAAGCGGAAGCGGAAGCGGGGGCGAGCGGCGGGCAGCCGGGGTGACGGGGTGACGGGGTGACGGGGTAAAGGGGTGATGCGGAAAAGCGGCAATGGCACCGTATCGCACGGATACGGTGCCATTGCGGATCAAGTGTCCGGTACCCGCCATGCCGGTGGCGGACGGCCGGGAGCGGGGCGACGGGACCGGCCCCCGACCGTCGGCCCTCACGGAGCGGTGAAGCCGGGTGGTTCCGGTCGGAGGGCCGCCGGGGCGGGGGCGGCCGGAGCGGGCCGGGGGGCGAGGACGGCCCCGATGCGCGGGGGAGCGGGGACCCTGCCGACGGGCGCTCCCGGCGCGGCGGACCGCACCGGAGCCGCCGCCGGCCGAGCCGCGGGCAGCCGGGCCGCCGGCGGGGCCGGAGCCGCGGGCGGGACGGACCCCCCTGCGGTCGATTCCCCCGCCCCGGTCGGCTGCCCGTACGGATCGGGGGCCGTGGGACCGGTCGGTGCACCGCAGGCACCTGCTCCAGCGGGGCGGTCCGGCGCCGAGGGAGCCCTGCCGGACGGGACTGTGCCGGGGAAGGAGTCCGCCGGGAAAGCCCCCGCCGGAGGGAGGCCCGCCGGAGACAGCCCCGGCGAGGGTGCGCCCGAGGAGCGGGCGCCCGGAGGAGGCGCTCCGGGCAGCGATTCCGCCACCGGGGAAGCGGGGGGCATGTCCGCCGGCGAAGCCTCGCCGGCAGCCGCCACGGAAGAAGCCGTCCCCGGCGAGGCCCCGTGCGGCGAGGCACCGCCCGGGGAAGCCCAGCCCCGCCCGGCCGCTCCGGAGGAGGCTCCGGGCCGGTCCGGAACGGCCCCGGTCCCGCTCCGGGACGCCGTCCGCCCCGTGTCCACCGGGGCGAAGCGCACCGGGAGGGAGGCCGGGCAGTGCGTCCACGGGGAGGCCCGCCAGGGCAGCTCCTCGTCGGGCACCGACAGGCTGACCTCGGGCAGTCCCCGCAGCGCCGTCTCCACGGCCGTCTTGGCGATCAGCCGGGCGGGCACCTGCGCCGGGCAGGCGTGCGCGCCGGAGGAGAAGGCGAGGTGCGCCCGGTTGCCGAGCATGTCGTACGGGTCGGACGGGCGCACGGCCGGATCCGCGTTGGCGGCGGCCAGGCCGAGCACCAGCACGTCCCCGCAGCGGATCGTCCGGCCGCCGAGCTCCGTGTCGTGGAGCGCGTAGCGGGCGGGGAAGTTGGCCATCGGCGGGTCCTGCCAGAGGACCTCGTCGAGCGCCTCGTCGACGCCGAGCCGTCCGCCGTGCAGCCGGCCGCGGAAGCGCTCGTCGGTCAGCATCAGCCGGAGGGTATTGGCGATCCACGCGGTCGTCGTCTCGTTGCCCGCCGAGATCATGACGATCACGGAGCGCAGCACCTCGGCATCGTCCCGGAGGTCGGGGTGCGCGAGGAAGGCCGAGGTGAGATCGTTCCCGGGGTGCGCGCGGCGGTCACGGAGCACGGCGGAGAGGATCTCCTCGAAGCGGAGGCCGCCGGGCCGCGGCCGGCCGCCGTCTCCCAGCAGGGCCGCGCGGGCGCGCAGCAGTTCGCCCGCCTGCGTCTGCTCCAGACCGAACAGGCCGCCGATGGCCAGCAGCGGCACCACCCTGGCGTACTCGGACACCAGGTCGGCGGTGCCGCGCCCCGAGAACGCCTCGAGCAGCCCCGCGCACACCGCTTCCACGGAGCGGCGCATCCGCCGCTGGTCGGCACCGGCCACGGCGTCCACGAGGGGGCGGCGCAGCCGCTGGTGCTCGGTGCCGTCGTGGCCGATGACGTTGTCGCGGTGCGCCATCATCGGCAGCAGCGCCGAATCGGGCCGCACGACCCCGTCGTTGAGGTCGCGCCAGTGCCGGGCGTCGCGGGAGAAGGTCTTCTCCTGCCGGGTGACGGTGAGCACTTCGCGGTAGCCGAGGACGAGCCAGCCGGGCACGCCGGGCTCCAGCTCGATGCGGGCGACGCTGCCCCACTCGGCGCGCAGCCGTTCGTAGACGCGGCGGGCGTCGGCGCCGGCCGCGGACACCAGCGGCGTCAGACCGGTGGTGGTCCCGTGGGCCGGGCAGCCGGGGGGCGGGGCGGGGGCGGTCATCGGGGCACCTCCTGTGCGGCGGTGGCGGAGACGAACTCCACCAGGGTGATCAGGGCGTCGCGGGAGGCGGGGCGCAGGCGGGCGTCGCACATCACGACGGGCGTCTCGTCCAGCAGATCGAGGGCGCGGCGCAGATCCTCCACGGTGTGGTGCCGGGGGGTGTCGGGGAAGTGGTTGACCGCCACGGCGAACGGCAGGCCGCGCACCTCCAGTTGCTCCAGCACCTCGAAGCTGTCCTCCAGGCGGCGGGTGTCGACCATCACCAGGACCCCCAGCGCCCCCTCGGCCAGCCCTTCCCACAGATCCCAGAACCTCCGCTGGCCGGGGGTGCCGAAGAGGTAGAGGACGAGACCCGGATTGAGGGTGATGCGGCCGAAGTCCATCGCCACGGTCGTGGTGGTCTTGCCCGCCAGCCCGGCGAGGTCGTCGACGCCGGCGCTCTCCTCCGTCATGACCTCCTCGGTGCGCAGCGGCGCGATCTCGCTGACCGAGCCGATCAGGGTGGTCTTGCCGACGCCGAAGGCGCCGACCACGAGGAGCTTCACCGCCCGTTCCACGGTGTCGGGCAGATACCGCTCGCCGGGCGGGAGGGCGCGGCGCGTGGCGAGGCCGGGGTCAGCGGAGCCGGCGGAGACCATCGAGCACCTCCTGGAGCAGATCGCGGTCGGTGCGGGCGGCCGGGGGGACACCGGTGCGCGCGGTGAGGTGGCCGGAGTCGACCAGGTCCGAGGCGAGGACGGTGACCGTGCTCACCGGCAGCCCGAGGTGCGCCGCGGCCTCCGCCAGGGACAGCAGCCGGCCGCACATCCGTACCAGGGCACGCTCCTGGCGGCTGGCGGAGACGGGCAGGTCCTCCTCCCGGGCGGAGGCGACGAGCAGGGTGTCGAGGGCGACGGTGTTGCGGCTGGGCCGGGCCCGTCCGCCGGTGAGCACATAGGGCCGCAGGGGGGTGTCCAGATACTCCCCGGGGGCGGTCACGAGACGGCGCCTTGCCGCGGCGGGCTGGACAGATGGCTGCCGATGCGGTTGACCTGGATGCGCATCTGCTGGGCGATCAGCTGCGGGTCGACCGCGACGTCGGTGACGACGGCCAGATACGAGCCCTGCCCGGCGGCGACCATGAAGAGGAAGCCGCCGTCGAACTCGACCATCTGCTGTATCACGGCCTTGCTGCCGGTGCCGAACTCCCGGCCGAGGCCCTTGGCCAGGGACTGCAGCCCGGAGCAGGCTGCCGCGAGCCGGTCGGCGCTGTCCCTGCCGGTCCCCTCCGAACGGGCCATCAGCAGACCGTCGGTGCTGAGCACCACCACATGCCGTACGCCGGACACGGAGGCGACGTCCGCCACCATCCAGTCGCGGCCGACCGGGCTCTTCATCTGATGCATCGTCACTTCTGCTGTCCTTCGGCGTCGTCGTCGCGCTGCGGATGGCCGTCGCGGCCGGGAGTGCCGTCGTGGCCGGGGAGGTCCGGGGCCGCGCCGCCGGAGCCGCCGGGGCCGACGCGCTGCCACGGTCCTCCCGGCGCCGCGGCGGCGGACCGCTCCGGCTCCGGGGTCTCCGGGCCCCCGGGCCCGGCCGTCCCCGCCGTCTCGTCCCCGGTCTCCGCCGCCTGCGCCCGGGCGGTCCCCGCCCGGCTGCCCGCGAAGAGGGCGCCCATCCAGGCCCCGGCCCGCTCGGGGGAGGGCGGCGGCGGGGGAGGGGGCAGCTTCGCGGTACCGGTCAGCTCGGAGACGGGCGGGACGGCGGCCCGGTGGCGGCTGGAGCGCCGCTGCGGCAGTCCCGTACCGCCGGTGGCGGCGGACGGCGGTACGGGCACGGCGCCGGTGACGGCCGCCGCGCCGGCCGGCACGGCACCGGTCCCGCCGTGCGCGGTCTCGCCCGCCGAGGGGCGCCGGGAGGCGGGCAGGGCCGTCGGCTCCAGGGTCAGCAGCAGGGTGCCCGGCACGAGGACCACCGCGCGCACCCCGCCGTACGGCGAGGGCAGCAGGTCGACCTTGAGCCGGTGCCGCTCGGCGTACCGGCCGACGACCGCGAGCCCCGTCTGCGGGATCTCGCCCAGATCGGCGAAGCCCAGCAGCCGGCGTCCGGCGGCGACCTCGCGGGCCTGTTCGAGCGCGTACTCGTCCATGCCGAGGCCGGCGTCGTCGATCTCGATGACGGCGCCCCGGGTCACGGTGCGGACGGTCACCTCGACGTGGGTGGTCGGCGGCGCGCACTGGGTGGCGTTGGCGAGCAGCTCCGCGACGACGTGCACGAGGGGCTCCACGATACCCGCCACCGCCGCGATGTCCTGGTCGCCGCAGACCCGGACGCGCTGGTACGACACGATCCGGGACGCCCCCGCGCGGACCACGTCCACCAGCGCGTGCGGCTTCTGCCACTGCTGCCCGGGCCACTCGCCGCACAGCACCGCGAGACTCTGCGCGATCCGGGCCTGCTGCGCGGCGGCGTGGTCGCCGCGCATGCTCGCCTCCAGGACGTCCGGGTGGGCGGAGTGGCGGGCCTCCAGGGCGGCCATCTCCTCCTGGATGCGGTGCGAGGACGCCTGCACCCGGCGGGCGAGGGCCACGACGACCAGGCGCAGCGACTCCTCCCGCTCGCGGACCGTCCGCACGGCGGCGGTGGCGGCCGCCAGGACCCGCTCGTACTCCCGGGCCGTGCCGGGGTGGCTCTCGGCCGGGTGCGCCGCGGGCACCGGTTCACCCGCCAGGGCGGCGGGGAGCCGGATGTCGGCGAGATGCCGGACCGTTTCCTCCCGCCGCGCATCCTGCCGGTCGCAGAACTCACGCCATTCGGCGTCGTGCCGGGCGGCCTCCTCCCGGGCGTCCAGGGTCTCCCGCTCGCAGGAGCGCAGCGCGTTCTGCAGCCGCTCGAAGAGAGCGACGAGCAGGGCCGCGGTGAGGACGTGGCCGGCCACGGCCCAGCCGGCGCCCACCCCGCCCAGCGCCCAGGGGTCCGTGACCGCGGCGGCGGCCAGGAGCAGCGCGGCCGGGCGGACGAAGCGGCGGCGGAACGTGGAGGAAGCGATCGAGGGTCGAACCATGGCACACCTTGGGAAGGGAAGGACGGCGGATGACGGAGGCCCGTACGCGGGGCGAGGGCCCCGGTATGAGGTCTGCCGCCGGGCGGCGGCCGGGATGTCCGGCCGCCGGGCCGTCGTGCCGTCCGGGCGCCGCCGTGCCGCGGGCGGCCGGGCCCGGAGCCGCGGGGCGGCGCTCCGTGGCCTTCTTTCTACCGGCCGGTGGCGCCGCCGCGGGCCCGTTGTGCGCGGTCCGGCACCGGGCACATCGATTCGAGGGGTACGCCGGACAGGCCCGGCCGGGCCGGCGGGAGTGCCCGCGGCCGGGAGGCGGGCAGGGGAGGGCGCGCCGGAACGGCGGGAGTCTCGGCTCCAGTCTCGGGTCCACGGGACGGAGCATAGACCCATGTATAGGCCATGCATTTTAAATTATCGCAGCTCAGAGCGGGCGTCGCACACAAGGGCGGAGGCCGTCGCACACCCGTCCGCACCGATGCGGGAGGATGCTCCCCAACGAGGCGACGGGAACCAGGAAGCCGGTGCGAATCCGGCGCGGTCCCGCCACTGTGACCGGGGAGCGGACCCCATCCGAGCCACGGCCCCCCGCGGGCCGGAAGGCCGGGGCGAGCGCTGATCCGGCAGCCAGGAGACTGGCCCGTCGCCGATCCGCCGCACCAGGGGCGAGGACACCCCGGGAAGAGGTTCGTGATGAGCGACGACGAGGCACCGCGCCCCGGCGCCGGCCCCGCGCCGGACACGGTCACCGTGGTCGGGATCGGCGCCGATGGCTGGCACGGGCTCGGTGAGGACGCCCGGGAGGCCCTGCGCCGCGCCGGGACCGTCATCGGCGGCCCTCGCCAGCTCGCCCTGCTGCCGCCCGGCTGCACGGCCCGGCAGGTGCCCTGGCCGTCACCGCTGCGCCCCGCCGTGCCCCGGCTGCTCGCCGAGCACGCCGGTCGCCGGGTGGCCGTCCTGGCCAGCGGGGACCCGATGTTCCACGGCATCGGGCGGACCCTGGCCCGGGCCGTCGGCGCGGAGCGGCTGCGGGTGCTGCCGCACGCCTCGTCGGTCTCGTACGCCTGTGCCCGGCTGGGATGGGCCGTCGAGGACACCGAGGTGGTCAGCCTGGTGGGCCGGCCGGTCGCGGCGCTGGCCGCCGCCCTGTACGCGCGCCGGCGGCTGCTCGTCCTGAGCGCGGGCGCCGGCACCCCGGCCAACGTGGCGGCTCTGCTGTGCGACCGCGGCTACGGGCCGAGCCGGATGACGGTGCTCGAACAGCTGGGGGACGGCGCGCGGGAACGCCGGTTCGAGGGAACGGCCACCGACTGGCCGCACCCGCCCGGCGATCCGCTGAACGTCGTCGCCGTCGAGTGCCGTCCCGCGCCGGGCGGCCGCCGGCTGTCCGCCGTGCCCGGGCTCCCGGACGGGGCGTACGAGCACGACGGGCAGCTCACCAAGCGCCATGTGCGGGCGGCCACGCTGGCCGCGCTCGCCCCGGCGCCCGGCGAACTGCTGTGGGACATCGGCGGCGGCTCCGGCAGCGTCGCCGTGGAGTGGATGCGTGCCGGCCGCGGCTGCCGGGCCGTGAGCGTGGAGCGCGACCCCGTACGGGCCGCGCGCATCCGGCGGAACGCGGAGCGGCTGGGGGTGCCCGCGCTGCGGGTGGTCACCGGGGCGGCCCCGGAAGCCCTGGAGGGACTCGCGGAGGGATGCGCGGAGGGGCCCGCGGACGGGGGCCTCGCGGACGGGCGGGGGAACGGGCCGGAAGACCGGCGCGGGGCCCGGCCCGGGCCGCCCGACGCGGTGTTCGTCGGCGGCGGGCTCACCACCCCCGGACTGCTGGAGGCGTGCTGGGCGGCGCTGCCCGCCGGAGGGCGGCTGGTCGCCAACACGGTGACGCTGGAGTCCGAGGCACTGCTGGCGGAGTGGTACCGGCGGCACGGTGGCCAGCTGGTGCGGATCGCCGTCTCCCACGCCGCCCCCGTCGGGGGGTTCACGGGCTGGCGGCCGGCGATGCCGGTCACGCAGTGGGCGGTGGCCAAGCCGGGGGAGCGGAGTCCGGGAGAGCCGGGGCCGCGCGTGCGGGAGCCGGTGGAGCGGACACCGGCGGAGTGACGCGGGCGGACGGCACGCCCAGACCACGCCGGGGGACGAACACCGGCGGCGCGCGGACGGTCCGAGCCGTCGGCAGTGCGCGGACGGACCGAACGTCAACAGCGCCCGCGCCGACGGGACACGCGCCCGCGGGCCACGCGCCGGCAGAGCGCACTGTGGCACACCACACGCCGGCCGGGAGGCCGGACCGAGGAGTAGAACGATGACGGTGTACTTCATCGGCGCCGGGCCCGGCGCCGCCGACCTGATCACGGTGCGCGGGCAGCGCCTGCTGGCCTCGTGCGCCGTCTGCCTGTACGCGGGCAGCCTGGTGCCGCGCGAACTGCTCGCCGCGTGCCCGCCGGACGCGCGGCTCGTGGACACGGCACGGCTGAACCTTGACCAGATCACGGCCGAGCTGGTGGACGCCCATCGCGCGGGCCACGACGTGGCCCGGCTGCACTCCGGGGACCCCTCGGTGTTCAGCGCGGTCGCGGAGCAGATGCGGCGGCTGGACGCGGCCGGGGTGCCGTACGAAGTGGTGCCCGGCGTACCGGCGTTCGCGGCGGCGGCCGCGGCGCTCGGGCGGGAGCTGACCGTGCCGGCCGTCGGCCAGACGGTCATCCTCACCCGCGTCGCCCAGCAGGCCACCCCCATGCCGGACGGCGAGGACCTGGCCACCCTGGGGCGCAGCGGGGCGCTGCTCGTCCTGCACCTGGCCGCCCGGTACGCGGACCGGGTCGTCGCCGAACTGCTGCCGCACTACGGGGCCGGCTGCCCCGCCGCGGTGGTGGCCATGGCGAGCCGCCCGGACCAACTGGTGCTCCGGGGCCCGCTGGGCGGCATCGCCGACCAGATCAGGGCGGCCGGGGTGACGCGCACGGCGGTCATCATGGTCGGCCGCACCCTTGGCGCCGAGCAGTTCCCGGACAGCCATCTGTACTCGGCGGAACGCGACCGCTGCGAAACCGCCGCCCCGGACGGCGGCCCGGCCCCGGCCGGCGGGAGCGCACCGGAACGGTGACGGTCCGCCCCGGGTGCGCGGGGCGGGCGGGTGCGGGGTGGCCGGTGCGGGCCGTTGCCCCCGGACGTGGCCTTGCCGCCGGTTGGCGGGTGCGGGCGGGTCGGTGACCGTCCTCCCGGAGTATGCGGTGCACGCGTGCGCGGGGGTGGCCGGAACGGGTGCCCGCCCCGTGCGGCGGGCCGGGACGCGGGTGCGTACGACGCGCGGCGGTGCGGCGGGTCAGTGCTCCGGAGGGGCGACGCGGGTCGGCTCCGCCGGGGTGGCGCGGTCAGTGACGGTGCCTGTGCCCGGGGCGGGGGTGGCCCTGCGCGGTGCCGGGGTCGGTGCTCCGGGCGGTCGGCGGGGGTCGGCTCCGCCGGGTGGTTGGTGATGGTGCCTGGGCTGGAGGCGGGCGTCCGCCCTGCGCGGTGCCGGGGGTCAGTGCTTCGGGTGGCCGGTGTGGGGCGGCTCCGTCGGGGTGGCGTGGTCGGTGATGGTGCCTGTGTTGGGGGTGTGGGTGGTCCTGCGCGGTGCCGGGGGGTGCCGGGTCAGCGCTCCGGGCGGCCGGTGCGGGACGGCCCCGCCGGGGCGGCGCGTCCGACGACGGTGCCGGCCCGGTCTACGCACAGCACGTCGACGGTGACCGGTTCGCCGCGCAGCACCCCGAGGGCCGTCCCGCGCGCCGCCTCCGCCACCAGATCGCCCAGCGGCACCCCGCGCGCCGCGCAGCGCTGGAGCGCCTCCAGACCGGTGTTGGCCCCGGCCACGGCGGCGGCCAGTTCCTCGTCCGCCCCGCCCCGGCGGGCGAGGTCCGCGAGGAAGCCCTTGTCGACCTGTGAACGGCCCGAGTGCAGATCCAGGTGGCCCGCGGCCAGCTTCGACAGCTTGGCGAAACCCCCCGCGATCGTGAGGCGCGGCACCGGGTGGCGCCGCAGGTACTTGAGCACGGCCCCCGCGAAGTCGCCCATGTCCAGCAGCGCGTCCTCCGGCAGGCCGTGCTCCGCGACGGCGGTCCGCTCGGAGGTCGAGCCGGTGCAGCCCGCCACATGGGTGCGTCCGGCCGCCCGCGCGACGTCGATGCCGCGCCGGATGCTGTCGATCCACGCGGAGCACGAGTAGGGCACCACGACACCGGTCGTGCCCAGGATCGACAGGCCGCCCAGGATGCCCAGCCGCGGGTTCCAGGTGGAACGCGCGATCTCCTCGCCCCGGTCGACGGACAGTTCGATCTCCACATCACCGGAACCGCCGTGCCGCGCCGCCACGCCGGCGATGTGCTCGCGCATCATCCGCCGGGGGACGGGATTGACGGCCGGTTCCCCGACGGCCAGCGGCAGGCCGGGCTTGGTGACCGTACCGACGCCCGGGCCGGCGCGGAAGACGACCCCGCTTCCCGGTGGCAGGAGGCGCACCGTCGCGCGGACCAGCGCTCCGTGCGTGACGTCCGGGTCGTCGCCCGCGTCCTTGACGACACCGGCCGCCGCCCGGCCCTCCGCGGACCGCAACTCCTCGGTGGCGAGGGCGAAGGCCGGGGTCTGGCCCCGGGGCAGGGTGATGGTCACCGGGTCGGGGAAGCGGCCGGTGAGCAGCGCCGTGTACGCGGCGGTGGCGGCGGCGGTCGCACAGGCGCCCGTGGTCCAGCCGGGACGCAGACCGGTGCGCGCGAGCTGCGCGGCGCGGCCGCCGGCGCCCCCCGACGGCTCCGGGGTGCCCCGGGAGCCCGGGGCCTTCCCGGTGCCGGGGAAGTTCGCGCCGCCCGGGGTGTCGGGGGAGCCCGGGGTGCCGGTGGAGGCGGGGGTTCGCGGAGTCGGCGGTGTGTCCGCGCCTTGTCCGGATCCTTCGGGGCTTGTGGCGTGGGTGGGATCAGGGGTGTTCATGTGGCGCTCCGGGTGACCGGTGGGGGAAGGGGCGTCGAGTGGCCGTACGGCTGCCGGGCCGGGGTCTCGCGCGATACCTCCGGGGCCAAGGGGTGTCCGGCCATGCGGTCGCGGAGGCCGTGCCCGGCTGTCCGGTGCTCCGGTCCGTGGATCCCCGGCCCCCGGGCTTCCGGTCCGCGAACTCCCGGCCGGTGAACACCCGGCCGTGAGTGCTCGGCCCGTGAGCACCTGGCCGCTGAGCCACCGGTCCGCGGGATTCCGGTCCGCCGGCCACCGTCCGTGCGCATCCGGTCTCCGGGTTCCCGTGCTCCGAGCCCTCGATGCTCCAGCCCTGGGCAGGGCTCGGCCCGGTCGTCGGCTCGCCGTGGCCGGACCCGCGCGGAGTCGCGGGAAGGCCGGTCGGAGAAGATGTCCCGGCAGCGTGAGCAGTGCGCAGAGCCGCGCGGAGAGCCGGGAGGGGACGGATGCGACGCCATGTGCTGATCCTCGGGGGCACCGAGGAGGCCCGGCGGCTCGCCGGGGAGCTGGCCGCCGATCCGGGGCTGCGGGTCACCAGCTCGCTCGCCGGGCGGGTCGCCCGGCCGCGGCTGCCCGCCGGGGAGGTCCGCGTCGGCGGGTTCGGCGGCCCCGAGGGCCTGGCCCGGTGGCTGCGCGAGCACCGGGTGGACGCGCTCATCGACGCCACTCATCCCTTCGCCGGCACCATCAGCCGCAACGCGGCCCGCGCCGCCGCCGGGACCCATATTCCCCTGCTCGCCCTGCGCCGGCCCGGCTGGACGGCCGGACCGGGCGACGACTGGTACCCCGTCGCCTCCCTGGAGGCCGCCGCGGGGCTGCTCCCGCACCTCGGGGAACGGGTGTTCCTGACGACGGGGCGCATGGGGCTCGCCGCCTTCGCGGGCCTCACCGGGCTCTGGTTCCTCGTGCGGTCCGTGGACCCCCCGGAGCCGCCGTTCCCGCCCCGCACCGAAGTGCTGCTCGCGCGCGGGCCGTTCACGGTGGAGGGGGAGACCGAACTGCTGCGCCGGTACGGCATCGACGTCCTGGTGACCAAGGACAGCGGTGCCGCGGCCACCGCCGCCAAGCTGACGGCGGCCCGGCGGGCCGGCCTGCCGGTGGTCGTCGTCACGCGGCCGGAGGCGCCCGCGGGGGTGCCGGCGGCGGCCGACGTGGCGGGGGCCGTCGCATGGTTGCGGAACCGGACGGGATGACGGGAACCGCCGTGCGCGGGTACCCGTGGCCCGTCCTCCAGTTCCCCGCCCGGTGGCGGGACCGCCCGGGCGCCAGGCCCCCTCGTTCCGGGTGTCCGTACCGGGCGTGACGGTGCCGGGCCGGGGCCGTCCCGGTCCCGTGGCGTCCCCACCGGCTGGGGTCCGGCGTCCGCTGTCCCGGGCGCTGCGGGCCCGGGCGGCCGGAACGGGGACCCGTACGGCACCGGGGCGCGAAGCCCCTTCCGCGCCGAAGGGGCGCGCCACGCGCCGTGTGGACGCGCGCCGCCTGCCACCCGGCCGGCAGCAGACCCGCCGCTGCCGCCCGTCGTCCGGCCCGGACCGATACGTGCCCGTCCGATACGTGCCCGTCCGATACGTGCCCGTCCGGGACCGGTGCGCGTCCGGCGCGGTCGGCCCGCTCCCGGCTGCGGGCCCGACCGCCGCGGGCCGCGGCGCCGTCATCGGTCCGGGTAGCGGCGGGGGGTCCAGACGATCTCCCTGCCGTCGCCGCGCGTGACCGCTCGCGTCTGCGTCGAGCCGACCAGCAGAATGGTGCGCATGTCCACCTGGTCCGGGTCGAGTTCGGCCAGCCGTACGATGCGTACGCTCTCCTCCGGGCCGCCCACGTCCCGGGCCACCACGACGGGCGTGTGCGGTGCCCGGTGCTCCAGCAGCAGTTCGCGGGCCTTGCCCACCTGGTGGATCCGGCTGCGCGACCCGGGGTTGTAGAGCGCCAGGACGAGATCGGCCGCCGCCGCGGCCCGCAGCCGCCCGGCGATCACCTCCCACGGCTTCAGCCGGTCGGAGAGCGACACCACCGCGTAGTCGTGCCCGAGGGGCGCGCCCGCGCGGGCGGCGGCCGCGTGCGCCGCCGTCATCCCGGGCAGCACCCGCACCGGCACCTCGCGGTACGGGTCCTCGGACGCCACCTCCAGGACGGCGGTCGCCATCGCGAACACCCCCGGATCGCCCGAGGACACCACGGCGACCCGGTGGCCCTTGCGGGCCAGATCGAGGGCGAACTCGGCACGCTCGGACTCGACCTTGTTGTCGGAGGCGTGCCGCCGCTGACCGGGCCGCACCGGCACCCGGTCGAGGTAGGTGGTGTAGCCCACCAGGTCGTCCGCGGCGGCCAGTTCGCCGCGCGCCTCCGGCGTCAGCCACAGCGGCCCGGCCGGACCGAGCCCGACCACGACGACCTCGCCGGCGCCGGGAGGCGCGGCGGCGGGCGCGGCGGCGGTGGCCGGAGTGGTGGTGACGGAGAGGGCGGCCGGGGTGGTGGCCGCCGCGGCAGCGGAGTCCGGGGCGGTGGCGGCCTGGGCGGCAGTGACCGGGGTCACGGCCGGGGCGGGGGCCGCAGCGGTGGCTGCGACGGCCGGCACCTGCGCGGTGGCCGGAGTGACGGGGACGGTGGCCGGGGCGTGCTCCGCCGGGGCGGGAGCCGCAGCGGCGGCGCCGGGAGCGGACGGCGGAGCGGCGGACTCCGGATCGGCGGGGGCGGCAGCGGCGTCGGACGCGGTGGCGGCGGCCGGGGCGGTGGCCGTCCGGACCGCGGATTCCGCAACGGTGCCAGCCGCAGCGGTGCCGGCGATGACCGGCACCCGCGCGGCCGGGGCCCCGGTGTCCCGCTGCCGGGTGCCCACCCGGCTCGGCAGGACCGCCACCGAGAAGTACGGCACCGAGCCGGGGTCCACCTCCGCCAGCGGCCCCGTGCGCTCCGCCGCCATCGTGGCCCGCTCCACGTACCGCGCCTCGGCCAGCCGGCCGGACCGCTCCAGCGCGCGCCGCACGGCGGGGAACGTGCGGCCGAGTTTCATGACGGCGGCCGCGTCGGTCGAGGCCAGCCGAGCCGTCAGCTCCTCCTCCGGCAGGGTGCCGGGGAGGATCGTCAGCACCTCCTCGCCCTCCACCAGCGGTGTGCCGAGCCGCGCGGCGGCGGCGCTCACCGAGGTGACACCGGGGATCACCTCGGTCGGATAGCGGTCCGCGAGCCGCTTGTGCATATGCATGTACGAGCCGTAGAAGAGCGGATCGCCCTCCGCGAGCACCGCCACCGAACGCCCCGCGTCCAGATGGGCCGCGAGCCGGGCGGCCGCCTCCTCGTAGAACTCCTCCAGGGCGCCCCGATAGCCGCCGGGATGGTCGGTGGTCTCCGTGGTGACCGGGTAGACCAGGCGCTCCTCGATGTGGCCGGGCCGCAGATGGCGCTCGGCGATCGAGCGGGCGATGCTCCGGCCGTGCCGGGCGCTGTGGTACGCCACGACGTCCGCCCCGGCGATGACCTCCACGGCCCGCACGGTCATGAGGGACGGATCGCCCGGGCCGAGGCCCACACCGTAGAGCCGGCCCGTCGCCGCCTCCGGTGCCGTGTGCCGCTCCTGCTGCTCGCTCACTCTGCCTCACTCGCCATCGCGTTGATCGCGGCGGCGGCCATCGCGCTGCCGCCGCGCCGTCCCCGCACCACCAGGTGTTCGAGGCCCGCCGGGTGCGCGATCAGGGCCTCCTTGGACTCCGCCGCGCCGATGAAGCCGACGGGCACGCCGATGACCGCCGCCGGGCGGGGCGCGCCCTCCGTCACCATCTCCAGCAGCCGGAACAGGGCCGTCGGCGCGTTGCCTACGGCGACCACGGCGCCCTCCAGGCGGTCGCGCCAGAGCTCCAGGGCGGCGGCGCTGCGCGTGGTGCCGAGTTCGCGCGCCAGCGCGGGGACGCGGGGGTCGGAGAGGGTGCACAGCACCTCGTTGTCCGCGGGCAGCCGCTTGCGGGTGACGCCGCTGGCGACCATCCGCGCGTCACAGAGGACCGGCGCGCCGGCGAGCAGCGCCTCCCGGGCGCGGGCCACGACCCCCGGGGTGTGGGCGAGGTCGCCGGGCAGGTCGGTCATGCCGCAGGCGTGGATCATCCGGACGGCGACCCGGGACACGTCCGCGGGCAGGCCGCCGAGATCCGCCTCGGCGCGGATGGTGGCGAAGGACTGGCGGTAGATGGCCGCGCCGTCCTTCTCGTACTCGTAACCGGTCACGGAGTCGTCCTCGCTCGTGTGGTGCCGTCCGGGCCGCCGGTGCCGCCCGGAGTGCCGGGGTGTGTGTGCCGCTGGGACCCGCTCCGGCCGCCGGGGCCGGCGGCGCCGGTCACGTCCGGGGCGCCGCTTGTACGGTCCGGGGTGCTGCCGCTTGTCCCGCCTGTCCCGTCCGCCGTGCCGCCCGCCGGGTCCGTTCCGCCCGGCGTGGCGAGCGTTCCGAGCGCCGTGCCGGTGGCGTCCGACGGGGGCGCCGTATGCGCCGGGTGGGCCGGGTGCGTGGTGCCGTCGGTACTCGCCGCGCGGGCCACAGCGGCGATCGCGGCGGCGGCCCGGCCGGGTGGCACCCGCACCGGCGCCGCCGAACGGGCCGCCGGCGGCGTGCCGTTGACGGCCACCCGGTAGCCGTCGCCGGTGGCGAGGACGTCGATCCAGGGCCCGCCGTCGTTCGGACGACCACAGCGGCGCTCGCAGCCGGACCAGTACACGGGCAGGACCGCCGCCGTACCGCGGACGGGCGCGGTGGCGCCCGCGGGAAGGCCGGAGTGGTCAACCGGGCGGGTCGACACGTCACTTGGGCCGCCGGAGGCATGGGTCGGCGGGCCGGAGACGTCCGTCCGGGCGGACGGGCCGTCCGGCGCGGGAGCCGTGGGGCGCTGAGCCCGGGCCGGACGGTCCGCGGCCGGGCCGGCCGTGGTGGGGTCGCCGGCCGGGCGGTTCGTGATCGCGTGCGTGGGCCGGTCCGCGGCCATATCGTCGGTGGCCGGGCCGTCCGTTGCCGGGTCGGTGGTCGCGCCGTCCATGGCCGGGCCGGTGGCCGGGCCGCCGGGGATCGTCGCGCGCTCCGCGCGGCCGCTTCGTACAGCCCGCGCGGCGTCCGCCCGTACGTCCGCCAGGGACTTGGCGCAGCCGGGCCGCCCGGCGCAGGAACCGACCCCGAACCAGGGGGAGTCCGGGGCGGTGACGAGACCCGCGTCGGCCAGCCGCCGCAGAGCCGCCGGGCCCGCGTCCGGCGGGAGACCGGGAACGACGACTCCGCGCCAGGGGGTGGTGCGGAGCTCCGTGTCACCCGAGCGCTCGGCTGTCTCCGCCAGTAGCCGCCACTGCGCGGCGGAGTACCGGCCCAGGGGCGCGGTCACCGACAGGGCGCACCGGCCGGCGGGGGCCGGGCCGCGGATCAGCCCGGGGGCGGGGCCGGCGGCCGGCGCGGGGGCCGGTGCGGGAACCGGCCGTCGAGCCGGTGCGATGACCCGGCCGGCCGGGGAGCCCGCCGCCGACCCGGTCGCCCGTTCCGGCCCAGGGCCGGTCGCCGGGCGGTCGCCCGCGTGCGCGGGTCCGGGTGCCGGTTCTTCCGCCGGCCTCCACGCGACACCCGCGCGGGACAGATGGTGCCGCAGCAGATCCGCGTCCAAAGCATGGTTCCCCGGAGCATCCGGCGCCGCGGAAGGAGGCGGCCCGGTGCGTCCGCCGGGCTCGCCCGGGCCGCCGGGTCCCCCGGACTCGGCGGTCCGGCGGGGCAGGTCCCGGACGCGCCAGGCACGGGTGCCGCTCTCCGCCGCGGCGTGCAGGAACGCTTCGGCGGCGGCGACGGCCGCGCGCGGCGCCTCCTCGGCCGTGACCCGAACCCGGGGGCCGCCCGCCCCGATGCGGAGCTCCGCGCCACCGGCGCCGGTTGCGACGATCGTCACATCCGCGCCGAGGGCGGCGGCGTCGCCGCGGCCGTCGTCCACGGCGAAGAGAAAACGTCCGGAAAGCGCCGCCGCGCCCGGGTTCGCGCAGAGCAGGGCGTCGAGCGCGCGCACCCAGTCGCGGACATCCGCGCGGCCGTTGCCGTCCAGTCCGCTCAACGGGGAAACCACCATATTGCGGACGCGCTCATGGGTCTCGGAGGGGAGGAGTCCCACGGGGTGGAGACGGTCGGCGAGTTGGCGACCGCAATCATCGGGAAGACCCCGTACCTGCACATTGCCGCGGGAGGTCAGCTCAAGCTCCCCGTCCCCCAAATCCTCGGCCACATCGGCAAGACAGCGCGCCTGACGGCTCGTGAGCAATCCGCCCGGCAGGCGCACCCGTGCCAAGGCACCGTCATCGGCGCTGTGCAGACGCAACGCTCCGGGGCAGGCGTCGTCGCGCCCGCGCCGGGGCGGTCCGGGCATGCCGGGGCAGGGTGTGGCGGGGGAGGGCATGGCGGCGAGCATACAGATGCCCGATGGCGGCGCCCGTGGGGTCTCGTGGCCGGGGGCGCACCGCGGCGGGCGGGGGTCGGAACTGCCGGGACGGGCCGCTCCGGGGCCGCCCCGAAGCCGGTGAAATCCCTGTTCAAGGGCGGAGGTTGAGCCGGAAACCGGCTGCGGCGGGAGAAGTGCGCGACACCGGCCGGACGGTTCGTGAGCGGGCGGAAGCCGTCCCGGTTTCGGCCGGGTTGGTGTGATGCGCGCCGGTGTTCCGGGGGCCGGCGGGCGGCCGGTGTTCTCTCGGTCACCGCCGGGCCGGCCGCGGAGGCACCGTGCCGCGAGCGGCCCCGCTGCCCTTACTATGCTCACCGTCGGGCCCCGAGCGGGTCCGACGACGCCATGGACGGCGCCAGGGGAGGAAGCCGGTGTGAATCCGGCACGGTCCCGCCACTGTGAGCGCGGCAGCAGCACCGCCGCGTGAGTCAGGAACTCCCGCCGTCCGCCACCGACCCGGGGCGAGGACCCCGAGGAAGGCACGCTGCCGCATGCGCTCTCGGCCCTGCCGTGGCCGGCTCCGCCGCCCCCGGTCCCGCCATTCCCGGATACCGTCCCCGGCCCCGGCCCCGGCCCCGCGGTCCCGCACCCCGTGCCGCCGGATTCCGCGTTCCCTGACCCCGGGCCCGCCGACCCCGCACCACCCTGCCCGGCTGAACTCCGCCCGGGTTCCTGCGCGGTTGAACTCCGCCCGGCCGGGCTCCGCCTGGAAGCCGGTCGGGCCGCGCTCCGCCCGGTCCGGCTCCGCCCGGTCCGGTCCCTTCCGGCCGAATCCGGCCCGGAACCCCGCCCGGCCGAGCTTTGCTCCGTCCCACTCTTCCCAGCCGGATCCGGTCCGGATCCCCGCCGGGCGGATCCCCGCCCGGCCCGACTCGACCCCGAATAGCGCCCGGCCGGACCCCGCCCGGCTCAACTCGACCCGGAATCGCGCCCGGACGAACCCCGCCCGGCCGGATCCCGCTTCGTCCTCCCGCGTCCCCTCCGGCCATACCCCGGCCCGGGGCGTCGCCGTTCCCCTCCGGCAGGCCGGGCCGGCCCGCCGGTCCGCCACGACACCGCGAAGCGAGTGCCCGTGATCCTGCTGCTGTCGACGTCCGACACCGATCTGCTGAGCGCCCGCGCCGCCGGGGGCCCCGTCCCGTACCGGCTGGGCAACCCCTCCCGGCTCCGGCTCGACGAGCTGCCCGCGCTGCTGGAGGGCACCGAACTCGTCGTCGTACGGCTGCTCGGCGGCATCCGCGCCTGGCAGGACGGGCTCGACGCGCTGCTCGCCGGGGAGCGTCCGGTCGTCGTCCTCACCGGTGAACAGGCGCCCGACGCCCAGCTGATGGCGGCGTCCACGGTCCCCGTCGGCATCGCCGCCGAGGCCCACGCCTACCTGGCGCACGGCGGCCCGGCCAACCTCGGGCAGCTCGCCCGGTTCCTCTCCGACACGGTGCTGCTGACCGGCCACGGCTTCGCCCCGCCGGAACCCGCCCCGAGCTGGGGCCCGCTGGAACGCACCCCCATGCCGGAAGCGGCTCCCGGCGCCGCCGAGGCCGGCACCGCCGGCCCGGGCACCACCGATGCCGCCACCGGACCCGGCACCGCCGCGCCGGGCTCCGCCGGCCCCGGTGCCACGGGCCGCCCGGTCATCGCCGTGCTCTACTACCGGGCCCACCACATGAGCGGCAACACCGCCTTCGTGGAGGCCCTCTGCCGGGCCGTCGAGGAGGTCGGCGGCCGCCCGCTGCCGCTGTACGTGGCCTCCCTCCGCGCCCCGGAGCCCGGGCTGATCGAGGCGCTGGGCGAGGCCGACGCCGTCGTCACCACCGTCCTCGCCGCCGGCGGCACCAAGCCCGCCGCGGCCTCCGCCGGCGGGGACGACGAGTCCTGGGACGCGGGCGCCCTCGCCGCGCTCGGCGTACCGATCCTGCAGGCTCTCTGCCTCACCGGGCCGCGGGCCGCCTGGGAGGAGAACGACGAAGGGCTGTCGCCGCTGGACGCCGCGACGCAGATCGCCGTGCCCGAGTTCGACGGGCGGCTCATCACCGTGCCGTTCTCCTTCAAGGAGGTGGACGAGGACGGGCTGCCCGTCTACGCCGCCGACCCCGAACGCGCCGCGCGTGTCGCCGGGATCGCCGTGCGCCACGCCCGGCTGCGGCACATCCCGGCCGCGCGCAAACGCCTCGCGCTGGTGCTGTCCGCTTACCCCACCAAGCACTCCCGGATCGGCAACGCCGTCGGCCTCGACACCCCCGCCAGCGCCGTCGCCCTGCTGCGCGCCCTGCGCGCGGAGGGCTACGACCTCGGTCCGGAGGACGGGCCCGGCGCGCTCCCCGGGCTCGCCTCCGGCGACGGAGACGAACTGATCTACGCCCTGATCGAGGCGGGCGGGCACGACCAGGACTGGCTCACCGAGGAACAGCTCGCCCGCAACCCCGTCCGCATCCCCGCCGCCGACTACCGCCGCTGGTACGAGCGGTTGCCGCGCGTACTGCGCGAGCGCGTCGAGGAGCACTGGGGGCCGCCGCCCGGCGAGCTGTTCACCGACCGGAGCCGGGACCCGGACGGCGAGATCGTCCTCGCCGCCCTCCGTCACGGCAATCTGCTGGTGCTGATCCAGCCGCCGCGCGGCTTCGGCGAGAACCCCGTCGCGATCTACCACGACCCCGATCTGCCGCCCTCCCACCACTACCTGGCCGCCTACCGCTGGATCGCCGCCCGCCCCGAGGACGGCGGCTTCGGCGCCGACGCCATGGTCCACCTCGGCAAGCACGGCAATCTGGAGTGGCTGCCGGGCAAGAACGCGGCGCTCTCCGCGGACTGCGCGCCCGACGCCGCGCTCGGCGACCTGCCGCTGGTCTACCCGTTCCTCGTCAACGACCCGGGTGAGGGCACCCAGGCCAAGCGCCGCGCGCACGCCACCCTCGTCGACCACCTCGTCCCGCCCATGGCGCGCGCCGAGTCCTACGGGGACATCGCCCGCCTCGAACAGCTGCTGGACGAATACGCGTCCATCTCCGCGATGGACCCCGCCAAGCTCCCCGCCATCCGCGCCCAGATCTGGACCCTCATCCGGGCCGCCCGGCTCGACCACGACCTCGGCCTGGACGACCGCCCGGACGACGACGGCTTCGACGACTTCCTGCTGCACGTCGACGGCTGGCTGTGCGAGGTCAAGGACGCGCAGATCCGCGACGGACTGCACGTGCTCGGGCAGGCTCCGGCCGGGCCGGAGCGGGTCAACCTCGTCCTCGCCGTCCTGCGCGCCCGGCAGATCTGGGGCGGCACCACCGCCCTGCCCGGACTGCGCGAGGCCCTGGGCCTGGACGAGTCGGCGGCCACCCGCGGCGGGGCGGACGAGGCCGAGGAACGGGCCCGCGCCCTGGTCGAGGCCATGGAGGAGGCGGGCTGGGACCCGGCCGCCGTGGAGGGCGTGGTCGGGGCGGTGTGCGGCACGGGCGCCGACGCCGGCCCGGAGAACGCCTCCGTCCCCGGCACGGCCTCCGCCTCCGGCACGGCCTCCGCCTCCGGCACGGCCTCCGCCTCCGGCACGGCCTCCGCCTCCGGCACCGGCGCCGCCTCTGGGACGGAACCCCGTCCCGGGACCGAATCCGGCCCCGAACCGGGCACCGCCTCCGGCACCGGCGCCGCCCCCGAAACCGCCCCCGAAACCGCCCCCGAACCCGGCACCGGCGCGGCCCCGGAGACCGGACGCCCCGCCGGCGTCCCCGCGGCCCTCGACGGCCCCCGGGAGGACCCCGCCGCCGTAGCCGCCGTGCTCCGCTTCGCCGCCCGCGAGGTGGTGCCCCGGCTGGCCGCCACCGGTGACGAGATCCGGAACGCCGTGCGCGCCCTCGGCGGCGGCTTCGTCCCCGCCGGGCCGTCCGGGTCACCGCTGCGCGGACTCGTCAACGTGCTGCCGACCGGCCGCAACTTCTACTCCGTCGACCCCAAGGCCGTCCCCAGCCGGCTCGCCTGGGAGACCGGCTCCGCGCTCGCCGACTCCCTCCTGGAGCGCTACCGCGCCGACACCGGCCGCTGGCCCGAGTCCGTCGGACTGTCGCTGTGGGGCACCAGCGCGATGCGCACCGCCGGCGACGACATCGCCGAGGCGCTCGCGCTGCTCGGCATCCGCCCGGTGTGGGACGACGCCTCGCGGCGCGTCACCGGACTCGAACCCGTACCGCTCGCCGACCTCGGCCGCCCGCGCGTCGACGTCACCCTGCGGATCAGCGGCTTCTTCCGGGACGCGTTCCCCCACGTCGTCGGGCTCCTGGACGACGCGGTGCGGCTCGCGGCCTCGCTGGAGGAGAGCGACGAGGACAACCACGTCCGGGCCCACGCCCGGGCCGACCTCGCCGAGCACGGCGACGAGCGCCGCGCCACCACCCGCATCTTCGGCTCCCGGCCCGGCACCTACGGGGCGGGCCTGCTCCAGCTCATCGACAGCCGCGACTGGCGCACCGACGCCGACCTCGCCGAGGTCTACACCGTCTGGGGCGGCTACGCCTACGGCCGCGGCCTCGACGGCCGCCCGGCGCGCGAGGAGATGGAGAGCGCGTACCGGCGGATCGCCGTGGCCGCCAAGAACACCGACACCCGCGAGCACGACATCGCCGACTCCGACGACTACTTCCAGTACCACGGCGGGATGGTCGCCGCCGTCCGCGCGCTCCGGGGTACCGCCCCCGCCGCGTACATCGGCGACAGCACCCGCCCGGAGACGGTCCGCACCCGCACCCTCACCGAGGAGACCTCGCGGGTCTTCCGCGCGCGGGTGGTCAATCCGCGGTGGATCGCGGCGATGCGCCGCCACGGCTACAAGGGCGCCTTCGAGCTCGCCGCCACCGTCGACTACCTGTTCGGCTACGACGCCACGACCGGGGTCGTCGCCGACTGGATGTACGACACCCTGGCGCGCACCTATGTGCTCGACCCGGAGAACCGCGACTTCCTCCGCGAGGCGAACCCCTGGGCGCTGCACGGCATGGCCGAACGGCTGCTGGAGGCCGAGAGCCGCGGCATGTGGGCGGAGCCGGACCCGGAGGTGCTCGAAGGGCTCCGCCGCACCTTCCTGGAGACGGAGGGCGACCTGGAGGGCGGGGAGGACTGAGCTGCCCGGGGCCCCGCCCCGAGCCCGGGGCCGACTTCCGTGCCCGGCCCCGAGCTCGGCTCGGCCCGGCCCGGCCCCCGAGCTCGGCCCGGCGGAGGGGCCGGCCTGGTCCCGTGCCGGCCCGGCTCCGTGCCCGGCCTCCCGGCCCGGGCTCCGCGCCCGGTCCGGGAGACGGGGCTCGGTGTGTGCCGCTCCGCGCATGCCGGGAGCGCGGCCGCTGTCCCCCTTCTTCTGCCGCCGGGCCCCATCTCTCTCCGCCCGCCCCTTCCCCCGCCGGGGCCGCCTCTACCCCCGGGGCCGCCTCTTCCTCCCCGCCGGGCCGCCGACCGATGAACCGCCTTGCCCGGTCGCATCCGGCTGCCCGCCCTTACCCGGTGTGCCGGCCCCGTGGCTCCCGGTCGGCCGTCAGCGGCCGTGCCGACCCTCGGGGGACCGGGCACGGGCCCTTCGGGAAGCCCGTCGAGAAGTCGTTGACCTTGGTTTCCGGTGACCTGCCGCACGTGGCCCGGTTCACGTACTACGGGGGATAGGAGACCCGGGGCCCCGGCCCCGTCCGGGAGACGGACCGCCGCCGGGTGCCGTGGGTGCGCCGCGTGACCGGGGGGTGGCCCAAGCGGCGGGTTTACGGAGCGGGGAGCGGGGGAGCGGCGCCGGTCCTCCGGCGCGGGGGGAGCGTCCGACGGGCGCGGGCGGGCTGCCCGCGCCGGGGTTCACGCGACCGCGTGCGGGGGTGGCGGCTACGGCCTCCGGTAGGAGAGGGGGTGCTTGAACCCCTGGTGCGGGCGGGTTACCAAGGTAGGGCGCAACCGGGCAAACCCGGCGAAATGCGCGAGCCCCCCACTTCGGAGGTAACTCCTGATGTTCAAGCACGCTCAGATC
>NZ_JOID01000036.1 GCF_000719865.1 Streptomyces albus subsp. albus | reverse complement strand
CGAACCCGGAAGCTAAGCCTTTCAGCGCCGATGGTACTGCAGGGGGGACCCTGTGGGAGAGTAGGACGCCGCCGAACTCCTTGTGAAGCCGGGTTTCCCCGGGCCAGTTATGGCCGGGGAAAACCGGCTTTTTTTGTTTCTTGGGGCTGTTCAGCCCGTCGGGTGGGGCCGGGATGAGAAGGCAAGCGGGTCGCGCTGCCTTGGCTTGCGGTTCGTATGCCTTGTCAGAGGCGGCCGGCTGCTTTGAGTGCGAGGTAGGCGTCCGCCAGGGCGGGGGCGAGATCCTCCGGGGTGGCGTCGACGACCGTGACGCCGTGGCGGCGGAGCCGGTCCGCCGTGCGTGTGCGCTCTGCTTGTGCGCGGGCGCCGGCGGCGGCCTGGTAGACGGCTTCCACGGAACCCCTGGCCGCTGCCATTTGCTGGATGTGGGGATCGGCCACCGCGGCCAGCAGGACCGTATGGCGGTGCGTGAGCTGGGGCAGTACGGGCAGCAGGCCTTCCTCGACGGGGGCTGCGTCCAAGGTCGTCAGCAGGATGATCAGTGAGTGGCGCGGGGCGGTCCGCAGGGCGGCGGCGGCAAGGCCGTGGGAATCCGTCTCGACGAGTTCCGGCTCCAGGGGAGCCAGAGCGCCGACCACGGCCGGCAGGAGGTCGCCCGCTGTGCGGCCCTGTACAGAGGCCCGGATCCGCCGGTCGTAGGCGAGGAGCCCCACTTGGTCCCCGGCGCGGCCCGCCAGGGCGGTCAGGAGGAGCGCGGCGTCCATGGCGGCGTCGAGTCGTGGGATGTCGCCGACGCGGCCGGCCGAGGTTCTTCCGGTGTCGAGGACGAGGAGGATGTGACGGTTGCGTTCCGGACGCCAGGTACGGACGGCCACGGACGACTGGCGGGCCGTGGCACGCCAGTCGATGGAGCGGGTGTCGTCACCGGGGACGTACTCGCGGAGGCTGTCGAATTCGGTTCCCTCGCCGCGGGTGAGCAGACTGGTGCGGCCGTCCAGCTCGCGGAGTCTGGCGAGCTTGGCCGGGAGGTGCCTTCGGCTGGGGAACGGTGGCAGGACGCGGAGGCGCCAGGGCACTTGGTGGTGGCCCTGCCGGGCTGCGAGTCCGAGCGGGCCGTAGGACCGCACGGTGACGCGGTCCGGTGCACGGTCGCCGCGGCGTGTGGGCCTGAGCGGAGTGGTGATGCGGCGCTGCTCGCCTCCCGGGATGGTCAGCCGGTGGCGGGTCCCGGCCGGGGTGGCGCCCGGCGGCAGCACGCTGGGAGGCCATGCGTCACGGATGAGGGCGCGCAGCGGGCGGCCCGGAGGGCTGGCGATGGTGAGGTGGGCGGAAGCCTGTTCGCCGAGCCGAACTGACGTATCACCGGATCGGGTGAAGCGGAGCGTGCGGACTGGCGCGGCGAGCGCGAGGTCTCCGAGAATTGCCAGCAGCAGGGGGAGATTTACCAGGAGCAGCCCGGTGGTGCTGGGCATCAGCAGACCGGTGACCAATGCGCCGAGAGCGGCGATCAGAGCAGTTCGTCCGGTGAGGGCCATCGTTCACTCGCGCCGTTCAGCGGGGGACGGGGACGTTGGCGAGGATTGCCTGGATCACAGAATCCGGCGTGATGCCTTCCATCTCGGCCTCCGGGCGCAGTTGGACGCGGTGGCGGAGCGTGGGCAGAGCCAGGGCCTTGACATCGTCGGGGATGACGTAATCGCGGCCGGTGAGCCAGGCCCAGGCCCGAGCGGTCGACAGCAGAGCGGTGGCGCCTCGCGGGGAGACACCGAGAGAGAGCGAGGGGGAGTCGCGGGTGGCACGGCAGATATCGACGACGTAACCGGTGATCTCCGGGGAGACGGAGGTTGTTGCCACAGCGGTGCGGGCCGCTGCCAGATCGGTGGCGTTCGCCACGGGGCGGAGGCCGGCAGCCTGTAGGTCTCCCGGGTTGAAGCCCTGCGCATGGCGCATGAGCACGGCCATCTCGTCGTCGCGGGAGGGCAGGGGCACGGTCAGCTTCAGGAGGAAGCGGTCTAGCTGGGCTTCCGGCAGGGGGTAAGTGCCCTCGTACTCAACGGGGTTCTGCGTCGCTGCCACGAGAAACGGTTCGGGCAGAGGGCGGGGAACTCCGTCGACGGTGACTTGGCGCTCTTCCATGGCTTCCAGGAGAGAGGCCTGGGTCTTCGGCGGAGTGCGGTTGATCTCGTCGGCGAGCAGGAGATGGGTGAAGACGGGACCGGGCTGGAAGGAGAACTCGGCCGTGCGCGCGTCATAGACCAGGGAACCGGTGACATCGCTGGGCATCAGATCGGGGGTGAACTGGACGCGTTTCATGTCGAGTTCCAGCGAGGCGGCCAGGGCGCGGACGAGCAGCGTCTTGGCGACTCCGGGAACGCCTTCGAGCAGGACATGGCCGCGGCAGAGAAGTGCGACGACCAGGCCCGTGATGGCCGGATCCTGGCCGACCACGGCTTTGGCGATCTCGGTCCTCAGCGCCTCCAGGGAGGCGCGGGCGCTGTCGGCGGTCGGGGCGCTCACGAGGGGGTGTCCTTTTCCTTGAGGGGAGCTGTGTCGGGGGGTGTGGTGGGAGCAACGGGGATGCCTGCGGTGACGGTCCGTTCGAGGCGGTCCAGTTCCTCGGTGAGGCGGATCAGGGACTGGTCGTCGGGAGGCACCGGTCCGAAGAGCAGGGCGGCGATATCGGGCTCGGCGCCGGGGACATGGGCGGCCAGGGCCGGGCACAGGGTCTCGGGATGGTGGGCCCGGACGGCGGTCACGCCGACGACCGGGGCGAGCCGGCTTCTGGTGGCGGACCGGAGGATCTCGGTGGCACGGTCCCGGGCGTGTGCCTGGTGGTACAGACGGGCACGACCCTCGGTTGTCTCCGAGGCCCGGATGGTGACGGGGAGCCGTTCCGGTGTGAGGGGTCCGAGGCGCCGGGCCCGCCACAGTGCGGCGAACACGGCGGCGATGCCCAGTTGCGTCGCTGCCCAGAGCCAGCCCGGAGGCAGGAGCTGGAGGAAGCCGCGGTCTGCGCCATCGGAGGCGGCGGAGTCGTCGAGTGAGGGGAGGTACCAGATCAACTCGTCCTGCGAGCCCAGGAGTTGCAGGGCCAGGGAAGCGTTGCCGTGTTCCGCGAGCCGGTCGTTGAAGAGGATGTCGGGCGAGCCGAGCAGGACGGTGTCGCGGTGGTCGGGGCCCGGGATCCGGACCAGGGTCGGCAGTCCGTCGCCGAGATAGCAGATGTCGGCGTCCGGCGCCTTCGAGGAGAGGGAGTAACGGATGCCACCGAGCTCGGCGTCTCCGGCCCGGCGGGCGGCGGGGAGGTCACAGTCCGGGGAGCGGGTGGCGACCTCGACCGGTTCGGCCACCCGCAGGGCGGGGGCCAGGGCGCGGGTGGCATCGGGGCCGGGGCCGAGGAGCACGGTGCGCGCACGCGGTGCGGCGGCCGTCTTCTTCAGGACCGTCAGCTGGCGTTCGGTGAGGAGGTCGGGGTTGGTGATCAGCAGGGTGGTGCCCGGACCGGCCGCCGCGGTGGCCTCTGCGGTCGTGGTGACCACTGTGGTGCGTACGCCGCGGTCGGCCAGCAGTTCGGCGACAGCGCGGCTGCCGTAGCGATCGGCGGAGCGCGGGTCGAGCCGGCCGTGCTGTTCACCGGATCGCACGGCGGCGAGGGCGATTCCCGCCAGGATGAGGACGGCCAGGGCGAGGAGCAGGCCGCGGGACCGGGTCCAGAGCTGGTGGGCGGTGGGGGCGGCCGAGGTCTCGGCGGCGGCTGTCCGGGTCATACGGTTCCCCCGGCCCCGGCCCCGGCGGGCTGCGGCTTGGTGTGCTGGAGCTGGACGTCCAGGTCCCGGAGTCGGCCGTAGACCTCCGCGGTGCCGGGACGGCCGCCGTAGGTGACGGCGTCGAAGTCCCGGGCAGCGGTGCGCAGTTGGTCCGCGTGAGCGGGCAGGGGACGTCCGGCCTCGGCGGCGGCCTCATCGGCGGTGCGGCCGGGGCGCGGGTCGAGCAGGGCGCGTTCCTCCAGCGACCGGACGAGGGCTCGCATCCGTTCCCGCACGGCGAGGTCCCATTCCTGGGCGGCGGCGTGCCGTTCGGCGGCCGTCCGGTGTTCGGTGGCGCTCCGCGGACGGTCGTCGAAGAGGGCGACAGCGGCAGTCGATGTGCGGTGCAGTGGACCGAGGCGCAGCCGGAGGGCCACGACCAGGAGGAGGAGTACGGCGATGACGACGGCCAGGCCGACCGGGCCGCCGGGGGTGACCCCGGCCGCGGCGTTGAAAAGGGTGTCGAGCCATTCCCAGAAGCGGTCGAGGGCCCGCCGGAGAAGGCTCGGTTCATGCTCCCGGTACATCCGCCGGGAGAGTTCGTCCTCCGCCGCCTCCCGGGCGGGCAGTCGCGGGATCCGTACGGGGACGTCGTCCGCCGCACGAATCCCGTACCGCGCCGCCGCGAGACCGCCCGCTGCCGCGATCACCGCATCAGCTCCCCGGGGTGGCGCCGTCGGTGCGGCCGTCTCCGGGGCCCGGTGTTCCGTAGCCGGGGAGGCCGGCCGCGCGGCCCAGCTCCAGGTCGAGGGCTTCCCGCCGGATCCGCTGGTCCATGTAGAGGAGAGCCGTGACGCCGGCGCTGATGGGGAAGGTGATGGTGGAGCTGATCACCGCGCCGATGCCGAGGACGATGAGGAAGAGCCAGCCCGTCTCCGCGGTCTCGCCGGCCATCCAGTCGGCGGCGCTCTCGCCGCCGACGACCACGGCGATCAGGCTGGTCGGGATCTCGATGACGGCGGCGACGAACACCAGCAGGACCATGGTCAGCAGCTGGATGCCGAACACCCGCCACCAGGCACCCCGGACGAGCTTGGCGGACCGGCGCAGGGAGGCGACGACCCCCTGCCGTTCCAGCATCAGGGCCGGGGCGGCCAGGCTGAAGCGGATCCAGAGCCAGACCGCTGTGACGAGGGCGGCGAGGCCTCCCGCGAGCGTGAGAGCGGCTCCGGCGCCGGTGGGGCCGGTCGCGGTCATGATCAGCCCTGGGGCCATCGCCGCGAGGGTGATCGCCAGGATGATCAGCGGGATCAGCAGAAGCAGCCCGAAGAGGCGCGGGAGCTGGGGCCGCGCGCTGCGCCAGGCGTCACCGGTGGTGACGGGGCGGCCGAGGACCGCCTGGCTGACGACTATGGTCAGCATGGCGGTGGCGATGATGGTGCCGAGCATGCTGACGACCCCGGTGACGGCGCCGCCGGTGAGGGTGCCGCTGAGGGCGTCCAGGATCTCGTCGGGCGTCGGGTCGGGATCGTTCTCCAGGGCGGCCAGCCCGGTCTGGTCGTTGAACCAGATTCCCGTGGTGACCGTGGAGACGGCCTGGGTGACCGCGGCGACGGCGAGGGAGATGCCCAGCACGGTGCGCCAGTGCGCCCGCATCGTGGAGACGGCGCCGTCCAGGATCTCGCCGATGCCCAGCGGCCGGAGCGGGATGATGCCCGGCTTGGCCACGACGGGCGCGGGTGCCCAGCCGGTGCCCCAGCCGCCCTGGCCGCCCCAGCCGCCGCCTTCCGGCGGCGGGGTGGGTCCGGAGCCGGTGGGGGCGGCCCACTGGCCGCCGGGCGGCTGCTCCTTGGACCAGTTCACCGGGGGCTTGCTGTCACTGCCGGTGTCGTCCCGGCCGGGGGCAGCGGGGTTTCCGCCTTCTCGGCCCGGGTCGCCGGAGGGGGCCGATCCGGGCGAGGCCCAGCCCGGAGAGTCGTTCATCATCGCTCCTTCGCGGTGCCGTCCGCGGGCCGTCCGGCTGCGCCGGCGAGTGCCGGGCCCGGGGCGCGCGGTGACGGCCGGTTGGCTGCCATCGTCCCATGGGGCCCGTCGGGCATGGGGCGAGCCCTGTCTTCCGGAAGCCGAGGGCACCTTCTGATCTGTCCGCCGCACCGGCAGACTGGACGGATGGTTGATCAGAACGCGGTAATCGCGGCGGCCGGTGACCCGGCCATCCTTCCCTCCCTGCGCTGGGACGAGCCGCCGGAGGGGCCGGTGCTGGTGCTGCTCGACCAGACCCGGCTGCCGGCCGAGGAGACCGAGCTGGTGTGCACGGACGTGCCGGCTCTGGTGGAGGCGATCAGCACCCTCGCCGTGCGGGGGGCTCCGTTGCTGGGGCTCGCGGGTGCCTACGGTGTCGCGCTGGCCGCCGTACGCGGCTATGACGTGGAGGAGGCGGCCGGACTGCTCTCCGGGGCCCGCCCCACCGCCGTCAACCTCGGCTACGGGGTGCGCCGGGCGCTGGACGCGTACCGCAGGGTGGCCGGCCGGGGAGGCGGACCGGAGGAGGCGGCCGCGGCGGCCCTCGCCGAGGCGCGGGATCTGCACCGGCAGGACGCGGAGGCGAGCGCGCGGATGGCCGAGCACGGGGTGGCGCTGCTGCGCGAGCTGCTGCCGGGCGGTGGCTACCGGTTGCTCACCCACTGCAATACCGGGAGGCTGGTTTCCGGAGGTGAGGGCACGGCTCTCGCGGTGGTGCGCGGGGCGCACCGCGCGGGGGAGCTGCGGCGGCTGTGGGTGGACGAGACCCGTCCGCTGCTGCAGGGCTCGCGGCTGACCGCCTGGGAGGCGGCGCGGAGCGGTATGGCGTACACGCTGCTGCCGGACAACGCGGCCGGCTCGCTCTTCTCGGCCGGCGAGGTGGACGCGGTGCTGATCGGTGCGGACCGGATCGCGGCGGACGGTTCGGTGGCCAACAAGGTCGGCAGCTATCCGCTGGCGGTGCTGGCGCGCTACCACCATGTGCCGTTCATCGTGGTGGCGCCGACCACCACGGTGGATCCCGGGACTCCGGACGGCGCCTCGATCGAGGTGGAGCAGCGTCCGGGACACGAGGTGACGGAGGTCGTGCCGCCCCAAGTCCCCGGTGGTGTACGGGAAGCGGGTATGGGCATATCGCTGGCCCCGCTGGGGACTCAGGCGTACAATCCGGCCTTCGACGTCACTCCGCCGGAATTGGTGACGGCGATCGTCACCGAGCACGGTGTCGTATCGCCCGTCACGGGGGACGCAATCGGGGACCTGTGCTCCAGGTCACGCCAGGTCACGATCAGCTAATGGGATGATGTCGGTATGAAGGGACGCGTTCTCGTCGTCGATGACGACACCGCACTGGCAGAGATGCTCGGCATCGTGCTGCGCGGCGAGGGCTTCGAACCATCGTTCGTCGCGGACGGTGACAAGGCTCTGGCCGCCTTCCGCGAGACCAAGCCCGATCTGGTGCTGCTCGATCTGATGCTGCCCGGCCGGGACGGCATCGAGGTGTGCCGGCTGATCCGGGCCGAGTCCGGGGTGCCGATCGTCATGCTGACGGCGAAGAGCGACACCGTCGACGTGGTGGTGGGGCTGGAGTCCGGCGCCGACGACTACATCGTCAAGCCGTTCAAGCCCAAGGAACTGGTGGCGCGGATCCGTGCCCGGCTGCGGCGCTCCGAGGAGCCCGCGCCGGAGCAGCTCGCGATCGGCGACCTGGTGATCGACGTCGCCGGCCACTCGGTGAAGCGGGACGGGCAGTCGATCGCGCTCACCCCGCTGGAGTTCGATCTGCTGGTCGCGCTGGCGCGCAAGCCGTGGCAGGTCTTCACCCGGGAAGTGCTGCTCGAACAGGTGTGGGGCTACCGGCACGCGGCGGACACGCGGCTGGTCAATGTGCATGTGCAGCGGCTCCGTTCGAAGGTGGAGAAGGACCCGGAACGGCCGGAGATCGTGGTGACGGTCCGCGGTGTCGGATACAAGGCGGGACCAGGCTGACATGGCCGGGCACGGTGCTGCTCCGGAGCGCAACGAGGGGCGGCCCGTCGATCCGGTGGGCAGGATCTCGCTGTACGACCGCCTCCGGCAGGGCGGCGGGCTGTTGCAGGACGGGGCCCCGGGCGGTCCCGTCAACCCGCTGCTGCGGATGGTGCTGCGCTGGGTGCGGCGTCCGCTCCTGGCGGCGCTCCGGCTGTGGCGGCGCAACATCCAGCTGCGGGTGGTCGCGAGCACGCTGCTGATGTCGCTCGGTGTGGTGCTGCTGCTCGGCGTCGTGGTGATCGGGCAGGTGCGCAACGGACTCCAGGACGCCAAGACCAGTGCCGCGCAGTCCCAGGCGGCCGGTGGCTTCAAGGTGGCCCAGGATCAGGCCGACGCGGACGCCCGCGGTGAGCCCGGTGCCACCGCGGGCAGCCGGGCCCAGCTCAACTCCGGTGTCTGGCTGACCGATCTGGTGCAGCAGCTCGCCAGCGGCGGCCAGGGCGTCTATTCCGTGGTGGCGCTCAGCTCGGACACCGAACAGCCCTTCGTGGACGACAGTTCCGGTACCCGTGCGCCGCGGTCCTCCGGTGATGTGCAGCCCGAGCAGAGCGTGCCGCAGGCGCTGCGGGACTCCCTCGACGCCGAGCCCGGCACGTACATGCAGCACACCCGCATCGTCCGGAGTTCCGGGGCCGGGGAGCCCGCGCTGGCGATCGGCAAGCAGCTCAACGACGTCAACGGCAATCCGTACCAGCTCTACTACCTCTTCCCGTTCACGCAGGAGGAGAAGTCGCTGAGCCTGGTCAAGACGACTCTGGCGACCGCGGGGGTGTTCGTCGTCGTGCTGCTCGGCGCCATCGCCTGGGTGGTGGTGCGGCAGGTCGTGACTCCGGTGCGGATGGCGGCGGGGATCTCCGAGCGGCTCGCGGCCGGTCTGCTCCAGGAGCGGATGAAGGTCACCGGCGAGGACGACATCGCGCGGCTCGGCGAGTCCTTCAACAAGATGGCGCAGAACCTCCAGCACAAGATCCAGCAACTGGAGGAGCTCTCGCGGATGCAGCGGCGCTTCGTCTCCGACGTCTCGCACGAGCTGCGCACCCCGCTGACGACCGTACGGATGGCCGCAGAGGTCATTCATGACGCGCGGGACGACTTCGACCCGGTGACCGCGCGGTCCGCGGAACTCCTCCGCGGACAGGTGGACCGCTTCGAGTCCCTGCTGGCGGATCTTCTGGAGATCAGCCGGTTCGACGCCGGGGCGGCGGCCCTGGAGGCCGAGCCGATCGACCTGCGGACCGTGGTCGGCCAGGTGATCGAGGGTGCCGAGCCGCTCGCCGAGAACAAGGGCAGCCGCATCGTCGTGCGCGGGGCGGAGCAGCCGGTGATCGCCGAGGCCGATCCGCGGCGGATCGAGCGGGTGCTGCGCAACCTCGTGGTCAACGCCGTGGAGCACGGCGAGGGGCGCGATGTGGTGGTGCGGCTGGCGGCCGCGGGCGGCGCCGTGGCCGTGGCCGTACGGGACTACGGCGTCGGGCTCAAGCCGGGCGAGGCGACCCGGGTCTTCAACCGCTTCTGGCGGGCCGATCCGGCCCGTGCCCGGACGACCGGCGGAACGGGACTGGGCCTGTCGATCGCCGTGGAGGACGCGCGCCTGCACGGAGGCTGGCTGCAGGCGTGGGGCGAACCGGGCGGCGGCTCACAGTTCCGGCTGACGCTTCCGCGGACGGCCGACGGCACACTCCGCGGCTCGCCCATCCCGCTGGAGCCGGAGGACTCCCGGCGCAACCGGGAGCAGGCGCAGACAAGCGGCCCGGCGGAGCGGGGAGCGGACCGCGCCGCCCCCGGAGCGCCGCCCTCGCCGCGGCCCGCGCCCGCGGTGGCGGACCCGGCGGCGCTTCCGGGCAGCGGCACCCGGGTGGTGGCGCGGGGTGAGAGCGGCCGGCCCGCGGCGCGGCGGGGGGCCGGCACCGGCGCCACGCGGCGGGGCCGGGACGACGACGATCGGGAGGACGGACCGGGTGAGGCCTGACCAGCGCCGGTACGGACGGAAGAGCCCCGGGGGCCCGGTGCGCACCAGTGCGCTGGTCCTCTGCGGGGCCCTCATGGCCGGCTGCGCGTCGATGCCGGAGAGCGGCGGGGTGCGCCGGGTGGACGTGTCCCAGCGGGCCGACGCCGACGCCCAGGTACGGGTGTTCGGGGTGCCGCCGCGGAAGGGTGAGCTGCCGGCCGACATCGTGCGGGGCTTCCTGGAGGCGACGACCAGCGACGAGGCGGATTTCCGCACGGCTCGGCAGTATCTGACCAAGGAGGCGTCCCGGCGCTGGCGTCCCTTCTCGGTGACGACGGTGCTCGCCGACGGGCCCGTGCCCCGCATGGACCCCCGGGCCGGCGACCGGCAGGACGATTCCGTCGTGGCGGTCCTGAGCGGTGACCAGATCGCCGTCGTCGACCAGGACCAGGCCTACCGGCCGGAGGAGGGCCCGTACGAGACGCGGGTGCGGCTGGCGAAGGTGGGCGGCGAGTGGCGGATCGACCAGCCGCCGCAGGGTCTGGTGCTCGGCCGTTCCGACTTCGAACGGATCTACCGTCCCGTCAACAAGTACTACTTCGCGGTGCCCGGCTCCCGTGAGGACAGCGGGACCGGTGGGGACGTGCTGGTCGCGGACCCCGTCTATCTGCGCAAGCGCATCGGCAAACGCGAGGATCTGGTCACGTCGACCGTCAAGGCGCTGCTCGAGGGGCCCAGCAGCTGGCTCGATCCGGTCGTCGAGTCGAAGTTCCCCGCGGGGACGCGACTGGCCGACGAAACGCTCTCCCTGGACGACTCCAACGGGCTGAGGGTCCGGCTCAACGACCGCGGCGCGCGGGTGGGTCCGGTGCAGTGCAACCAGATGGCCGCGCAGCTCCTCTTCGCCGTGCAGGATCTGGCGTCGGCCCAGGTCAGCCAGGTGGACCTGGCCGACCCCAAGGGGGCGCGGCTGTGCGTGGTCAATCGCGGCCAGGCGGACGCGTACGCCCCGGCGGGGCTGCGGGAGCCGTCCGAACGCCAGTACTTCCTCGACGCCCGCGACCGGCTGGCGAGCCTGCCACCCGGCGGCGAGGTGCCGTCGCTGGTCGCCGGCCCCTTCGGTGACGGGCAGGTGGCCCTGAGGTCGGTCGCGGTGGCCCGCAGTGAACGGCTGGCGGCGGGTGTCTCGCAGGACGGGCGCTCGCTGTACCTGGCGCCGATCGAGACGGGGGCCGAGCCCGGTGAGGTGCTGCTGCGCAGCAGAGCCGGACGGGCGGAGGACGGGCTGTCCCGGCCCAGCTGGGACGGGAGCGGCAATCTGTGGATCGCGGACCGGGATCCGGAAGGCCCGCGCCTGCTGTATCTGGCCCGGGGGACGGAGGAACCGCGGGAGATCGTGGTCCCCTCCCTGGGGGACGGGCGGATCGAGTCGCTCCGGGTCGCTTCGGACGGCGTGCGGATCGCGCTGGTCGTGAAGCGCGGTGAGCGGACTTCCCTGGAGCTGGGCCGGATCGAACGGACGGGCGGCGGTCCGGGGAAGCCGCCGCTGTCGGTGAACGACCTGCGTCCCGTGACGCCGACGCTGGAGCATGTGGAGTCGGCGTCCTGGGCGGGCGTGAGCCGGCTGGTCGTCGTGGGCCGTGCCTCCGGTGTGCAGCAGCTGCAGTACGTGCGGACGGACGGCTCGGCGGTGAACACGCCGCCCCTCCCGGGTGCCAACGGCGTGACGGCGGTGGCGGCCTCGGAGGACGAGGACAAGCCGCTGCTCGCCGACTCCGAGGACGGGATCGTCCGGCTGCCCCCGATGGGGGCCAACTGGCAGCTGGTGACCGAGAAGGGCTCGGAGCCGGTCTATCCGGGGTAGCGGCGCGGGACGGTCCGCGGCGTCCCTCTTCCCGGTCCGCTCCGGGTGTTCCGGGGTTGTCCACAGGCAGGGTGTCCTGGTTGTCCACAGGGGTGGCGGAGCCGTCGGAGGGCGGGGCAGAGTCACAGCCGTGCGGGAGTGGTGGCGGGAGATCACGGAGCTGGTGCTGCCGGCCGACTGCGCGGGGTGCGGCCGGCCGGGCACCGCGCTGTGCGGCGGGTGTCACGCGGCGCTGACGGGGCGGCTCGCGGCCTCGGTGCGGCCGGTGCCGTCGCCCGCTGGGCTGCCGCCGGTGCGGGCCGCCGCGCCGTACGGGGGCGAGGTGCGGTCCGTGCTGCTCGCCCACAAGGAGCGGGGTGCGCTGTCACTCGCCGGGCCGCTCGGCGCCGCGCTCGCCGGAGCCGTCCCGTCGCGGGTCCCCGGGCGGGAGCCGTGGCTGCTGGTGCCGGTGCCGTCGGCGCGCCGGTCGGTGGCGCGCCGCGGCCACGACCCCACCCGCCGTATCGCGCTCGCGGCCGCCGCGCTGCTGCGGCGAGCGGGGCGGCCGGTCCGGGTGCTGCCCGCGCTGCGGCAGCGGCGGTTGGTGGCCGATCAGTCCGGGCTGCCGGCGCGGGCCCGGGCCGCCAATCTCGCGGGGGCTCTGGAGGTGGCCGGGCGGGCGGAGGAGCTGGTCCGGTCCGCTCCGGTGGTTCTGGTGGACGACCTGATGACCACGGGGGCGTCGCTGGCGGAATCCGCACGTTCGGTCCGTTCGGCGGGCGGGAAGGTGATCGGTGCGGCGGTGGTCGCGGCGCCGCCCAGCGCCTTCGCGCCGCGCCCGGGCCCGTGACGCCGGACCGGAACCGACGCCGGGCGCGCGTCGTTACAGGTGAGAGAGGGTGACCCGGGCACGAGAGGAACGGCACACCGGGAAGAGACGGAGGCCGCCAGGGGGTGCCATCCCCCGTTCGGGCGAGTTATGTTCAGTTCTGAGAGGTGGCGGGATTTATGCCACTTCTGGCGGGTTTTGGTGTGACTCGGCGAGGACAGGTGCGAGTCAGAGCACGACCGCCGACCCGGGAGCCGATGGGGTGTTGATCTTGTCGGCTGGGGAGGAGGAGGTGAAAGCCGCAGCGCCCGGCTCCGCGTCGTGGTGGTGCGGCAGACGCAGTGCCGGACGGGCCCCGTCCCGGGGCGGCCGTCCGGACCGAGGGCAAGAGGGATGCGCTCCGCCCCGAGCGGGGCGACCCGGAACGGAGTTCTGCGTGGACATCGTCGTCAAGGGCCGCAAGACCGAGGTACCCGAGCGCTTCCGCAAGCACGTGGCCGAGAAGCTGAAGCTGGACAAGATCCAGAGGCTCGACGGCAAGGTGATCAGCCTCGACGTCGAGGTGTCCAAGGAGCACAACCCGCGGCAGGCCAACCGCTCCGACCGAGTGGAGATCACCCTCCGGACCCGCGGACCGGTGATCAGGGCGGAGGCCGCCGCCGCCGACCCATACGCAGCGCTGGACGCGGCCACGGCGCGGCTCGACGCCCAGCTGCGCAAGCGGGGCGACAAGCGCCGTGTCCACCGGGGCCCCGGCCGCACGCCGACCAGCGTCGCCGAGGCCACCGCGCCGCTCGCCGAGCACCTGAACGGCGGCACCGCCGTGACGTCCCCGCCCGAGGAGACCGTCACCACCAAGCGGATCGGGTCCCTGGAGGTGCAGGGCGACGGGCCGCTCGTGGTCCGCGAGAAGACCCACACCGCCGCTCCGATGAGCCTGGACCAGGCGCTCTACGAGATGGAGCTGGTCGGGCACGACTTCTACCTGTTCATCGACTCCGAGACGAAGCAGCCCAGCGTGGTCTACCGCCGGCACGCCTATGACTACGGCGTGATCCACCTGGAGTCGGACTCCATGGTCTCCGAACCGCCCAGTGGCGCGGGCGGCGCGCTGGGCGGCTGACCGAGGCCCGCGATGGCGCGGTGAGCACCCATGCCCCCGGGAGCGTCCGTGCGCCCCCGGGGGCTCCCACGTGCGACCGTGAAAGCGTCGTTCCACCGCCTGAGCATGGAATCATGGCGAGGCGGTCAACCCGCCGTTCGACAGGACGGGTTGACCCGGCACGCGATCGAGGGCCAGGCCCTCGGGGGGAGGAACCATGGCGGACAGCTTCGGGCCCGTGACCGGCGGAGACGGCGAGGGCGCCGTCGAGACGGGCGCGGACGCGAACGGGTCGCGCACCGAGCCCATCCGGGTCCTCGTGGTGGACGACCACGCCCTCTTCCGTCGCGGGCTGGAGATCGTCCTCGCACAGGAGGAGGACATCGAGGTCATCGGCGAGGCCGGGGACGGCGCCGAGGCGGTGGAGAAGGCGGCCGATCTGCTGCCCGACATCGTGCTCATGGACGTGCGGATGCCGAAGCGGGGCGGCATCGAGGCCTGTACGTCGCTCAAGGAGGTGGCTCCCAGCGCGAAGATCATCATGCTGACGATCAGCGACGAGGAGGCCGATCTCTACGAGGCGATCAAGGCCGGGGCCACCGGCTACCTCCTCAAGGAGATCTCCACGGACGAGGTGGCGACCGCCATTCGCGCGGTCGCGGACGGACAGTCGCAGATCAGCCCCTCCATGGCCTCCAAGCTGCTCACCGAGTTCAAGTCGATGATCCAGCGCACCGACGAGCGCCGGCTGGTGCCCGCGCCCCGGCTCACGGACCGGGAGCTGGAGGTCCTCAAGCTCGTCGCGACCGGCATGAACAACCGGGATATCGCCAAGGAGCTCTTCATCAGCGAGAACACCGTGAAGAACCATGTGCGCAACATCCTGGAGAAGCTGCAGCTGCACTCCCGGATGGAGGCCGTGGTGTACGCGATGCGGGAGAAGATCCTGGAGATCCGCTGAGCGAGGGCCGGGCTCGCGGGCCGGCGCCGCGGCCCGGGCGCAGGGGGCACCGCACGGCTGTGATCGTGCGGGCCGGCCTCCGCCCGTCCGGGGCCGGCCTCCGGCAGCGGGCTGCGCGGCCTCAGCCGAGGACCTCGCCGACGGCCTTCGTCAGCGGAGCGGCCAGCTCCGGAGGGTCCATCCGCTCCACGCGCACCTGGGTGTATCCCACCCAGGAGGCCGCCTCGGCCAGCGCCTCCGCCATCGGCCGCACGGCCCGCCCGTTCAGCAGGGACAACTGACGGGCGACGAGGGTGGAGCCCTCGCGCGCCGGGTCCACCCGGCCCAGCAGCTTCCCGCCGGAGAGCAGCGGCATCGCGAAGTAGCCGTGGATCCGCCGCGGCTTGGGGACGTAGGCCTCCAGCCGGTGGGTGAAGCCGAAGATGCGCTCGGTGCGCGGCCGGTCCCAGATCAGGGAGTCGAACGGGGAGAGCAGGGTCGTGCGGTGGCGCCCTCGTGGCGGGGCGGTGAGCGCCGCCGGATCCGCCCACGCCGCGCCCGGCGGCCGGCCGCCCGAGTGGGAGGGGGAACCGCCGCGGCCGGCGGGCCTGCCCCAGCCCTGGACGGTCACGGGGACCAGCCCGGAGTCGGCGACGACCTCGTCGACCTGCTCGGCCCTGAGCCGGTGGTAGTCGGCGAGATCGGCGCGCGTGGCCACGCCCATCGCCGCCCCCGCCTGGGCCACCAGCCGGCGTACGCACTCGCGGTCGTCCAGGTCGTCGTGGAACAGGGGGTCCGGTATGACGCGCTCGGCGAGGTCGTACACCCGCTTCCAGCCGCGGCGCCGGGCGCAGACCACCTCGCCGGTGTCGAGCAGCCACTCCACCGCGATCTTCGTCTCGGACCAGTCGTACCACTCGCCGCCGTTCTTGGCGCCGCCCAACTCCGAAGCTGTCAGCGGGCCTTCGTCCTTCAGCCGGTCGCGCACGGCGGCGCAGGAGGCCTCGGAGTCCGCCATGACGTGCCAGCGGTGGCCGCGTGCGGCGCGGGCCCGGCGGCGGAAGGCGAAGTGCGGCCACTCCTCGATGGGCAGGATGCAGGCGGCGTGGGACCAGTATTCGAAGGCGTGCGAACCGGTCCAGTACGCCGACTCGACGGCCTCCCTGCCGACCGCGCCCAGCCGCGCGTACGGCACCAGTTCGTGTGAGCGGGCCAGCACGGAGATGGTGTCCAGCTGGACGGCGCCCAGGCTCCGCAGCACACCGCGGACTCCCGAGCGGCGGTCCGGGGCGCCGAGCAGCCCCTGCGCGCGCAGCGCGATGCGGCGGGCCTCGTCGGCGGAGAGTTCCAGGGCGGGCGTCGGCAGGCTCGTCATGCGGGCACCCTAGAGGCAGCCACTGACAGGGACGGGCACGCGGGTTCCCGTGCGGGCGGAGGAATCCGCCGGCGTCCTTCCCCGGTCGTCCGGAAACGGGCCGGTCCCCCGGCACCTTCCGGGCGGTCCGCGCGTTGGGTCATCGGAGCGAGTGCGCGCCTTCGTGGTGACGGACCTCCCGATGCGGGTGTGTCCTGACTTACGATGGCCGTTGCGGCGAGGCCTCACCTCGTCGTGCCCTCGCACCCGACCGTGCCAGGCCCGACCGGCAAGGAGACCACCCCAAGTGTCCGTCTTCAACAAGCTCATGCGTGCAGGCGAAGGCAAGCTCCTGCGCAAGCTGCACCGCATCGCGGGCCAGGTCAACTCCATCGAAGAGGATTTCGTCCATCTCTCCGACGCCGAGCTGCGGGCGCTCACCGACGAGTACAAGGAGCGGTACGCCGACGGCGAGAGCCTGGACGACCTGCTCCCGGAGGCCTTCGCGACGGTCCGTGAGGCGGCCAAGCGCGTCCTCGGCCAGCGGCACTACGACGTCCAGATGATGGGCGGGGCCGCGCTGCACTTCGGCCATGTCGCGGAGATGAAGACCGGTGAGGGCAAGACCCTCGTCGGTACCCTCCCCGCCTACCTCAACGCGCTCTCCGGCAAGGGCGTCCACCTGATCACGGTCAACGACTACCTCGCCGAGCGCGACTCCGAGATGATGGGCCGGGTCCACAAGTTCCTGGGCCTGACCGTCGGCTGCATTCTGGCCAACATGTCGCCCGCGCAGCGCCGCGAGCAGTACAACTGCGACATCACGTACGGCACGAACAACGAGTTCGGCTTCGACTACCTGCGCGACAACATGGCGTGGTCGAAGGACGAGTTGGTGCAGCGCGGGCACAACTTCGCGATCGTCGACGAGGTCGACTCGATCCTCGTGGACGAGGCCCGGACGCCGCTCATCATCTCCGGCCCCGCCGACCAGGCCACCAAGTGGTACGCGGACTTCGCCAAGCTGGCCAAGCGGCTCACCAAGGGCGAGCCCGCCAACCCCCAGCGCGGCATCGAGGAGACCGGCGACTACGAGGTCGACGAGAAGAAGCGCACCGTCGGCATCCACGAGGCCGGAGTCAGCAAGGTCGAGGACTGGCTGGGCATCGACAACCTCTACGAGTCGGTCAACACCCCGCTCGTCGGCTACCTCAACAACGCCATCAAGGCCAAGGAACTCTTCAAGAAGGACAAGGACTACGTCGTCATCGACGGCGAGGTCATGATCGTCGACGAGCACACCGGCCGCATCCTCGCCGGCCGCCGCTACAACGAGGGCATGCACCAGGCGATCGAGGCCAAGGAGGGGGTGGACATCAAGGACGAGAACCAGACGCTCGCCACGATCACCCTCCAGAACTTCTTCCGCCTCTACGACAAGCTCTCCGGCATGACCGGTACGGCCATGACCGAGGCGGCCGAGTTCCACCAGATCTACAAGCTCGGCGTGGTGCCCATCCCGACGAACCGCCCGATGGTCCGGATGGACCAGTCGGACCTGATCTACCGCACCGAGGTCGCCAAGTTCGACGCGGTCGTCGAGGACCTCGTCGAGCGGCACGAGAAGGGCCAGCCGGTCCTCGTCGGCACCACCTCCGTGGAGAAGTCCGAGTACCTCTCCCAGCAGCTCAGCAAGCGCGGCGTGCCGCACGAGGTGCTCAACGCCAAGCACCACGAGCGCGAGGCCTCGATCGTCGCCCAGGCCGGCCGCAAGGGCGCCGTCACCGTCGCCACGAACATGGCCGGCCGCGGTACGGACATCAAGCTCGGCGGCAACCCGGACGACCTGGCCGAGGCGGAGCTGCGCCAGCGCGGGCTGGACCCGGTGGAGCACCCCGAGGAGTGGGCGCAGGCGCTGCCCGCGGCCATGGAGAAGGCCGAGGCGGCCGTCAAGGCGGAGTTCGAGGAGGTCGTGAGCCTCGGCGGGCTCTACGTCCTGGGCACCGAGCGGCACGAGTCCCGGCGTATCGACAACCAGCTGCGCGGCCGCTCCGGCCGTCAGGGCGACCCGGGCGAGTCCCGCTTCTACCTCTCGCTGGGCGACGACCTGATGCGGCTGTTCAAGGCTCAGATGGTCGAGCGGGTCATGGCGATGGCCAACGTGCCCGACGACGTCCCGATCGAGAACAAGATGGTCACCCGCGCCATCGCCTCCGCCCAGTCCCAGGTGGAGCAGCAGAACTTCGAGACCCGTAAGAACGTCCTGAAGTACGACGAGGTCCTCAACCGGCAGCGCGAGGTCATCTACGGCGAGCGCCGCCGGGTTCTGGAGGGCGAGGATCTGCAGGAGCAGATCAAGCACTTCATGGACGACACCATCGACGCCTACATCCACGCCGAGACGGTCGAGGGCTTCGCCGAGGACTGGGATCTGGAGCGGCTGTGGAGCGCCTTCAAGCAGCTCTATCCGGTCAAGGTCACCATCGACGACCTGGAGGACGCGGCCGGCGACCGGCTCGGGATCACCGCCGAGTTCATCTCGGAGATGATCAAGGAGGACATCCACGAGCAGTACGCGGCCCGCGAGGAGCAGCTCGGCTCCGAGATCATGCGGGAGCTGGAGCGGCGTGTGGTGCTCTCGGTCCTGGACCGCAAGTGGCGTGAGCACCTCTATGAGATGGACTACCTCCAGGAGGGCATCGGCCTGCGCGCGATGGCCCAGAAGGACCCGCTGGTCGAGTACCAGCGCGAGGGCTACGACATGTTCACGGCCATGATGGACGGCATCAAGGAGGAGTCCGTCGGCTATCTGTTCAACCTGGAGGTCCAGGTCGAGCAGCAGGTCGAGGAGGTTCCGGTGCAGGAGCGGCCCTCGCTCGACAAGGAGCCGCAGCCCGTCCCCGCGGTGTCCGGGGCCGGCCCGCGCCCGGAGATCCGCGCCAAAGGGCTGGAGGCGCCGCAGCGCCCGGACCGGCTGCACTTCTCCGCCCCGACCGTGGACGGCGAGGGCGGAGTCGTCGAGGGCGATTTCACCAACGACGGGCCCGCCCGCTCGGAGTCGGACGGGATGACCCGCGCCGAGCGCCGCAAGGCCCAGAAGGGCCGCCGCCGCAAGAAGTGACGCCGCCGCCCACCGGGCGGGAGCGGCAGCCGGGGCCGGACACCGCGAGGTGTCCGGCCCCGGCCGCGTATCGGGGCCCACTGCAGCCTCAAGACCTCGCCCCGCTCTCAGGGCCTCGCGGCGCTCTCAGGACGTCGCGGGGGCGGACGTGGCCGGGGTACCCGGAACCGGGCCCAGCTCGACGGCGGAGCAGCGCCAGCGGCCGTCGCGGCCGTGCTCCAGCCGGAAGGCCAGGGCCCGTACCCGGTCGCCGGTGAGGATCCGGGCGTAGGCCTCGATGACACCGGGCCGCGGCCGGTATTCGTCGCAGCGGCTGACGACGGGCGCCGGGTGGGTGCCCCGCGCGGTCGTCCGGGGCGGGGCGAGGGGTGCCCGCGGGGCGAGCCGCACCAGTTGTTCGTACGCCGGGCCGGCGGTGTGGCCGAGCATCCAGTGGACCGGGCGCTGTCCGCTGAGGGTGAGCAGCAGCCGGTCGGCGAACCAATAGCGGGGCAGCAGTTCGCGTTCCCGCAGCCGGCGCGTTCCCGCGCTCGGGAGGGCGCCCGGCCCGGTGGGGCCGCGCGGGTCGCGCCGGGCCGGTGGCCCGTTCCGGCCGCGGCCCGGTCCCGTCGGGCGGCGCCCCGTTCCGGCCGTACCGATCTTGTCCATACCGATGCCCCGTTCTGTCGGCACCCGGCTCTTACCGGGCGGTAACTTCGCTCCGCCGAGACTTCTAACGACCGCGGGCAGCGGTGCGCAACCACGCGGGATCCGCGGGACCGGGCCGCGGGAGGTTCACCTATCAGAGTGAGACAACCTTGCTGACCAGGGTGTTTGTCGTCCCTTGGAGGCGGGGTGGCGGCCCGGGCACGGCCTTCGGCGGGCTGACCCCGCAACTCGAAGGGGGACGCCGCCCGTATGCTGGCCGCACCGTCAGCCAGTGCTTCAGGAGAAACGGCAGCCATGCGCGTCTACGTCCCCACGACCCTGCCCGGACTCGCCGAGGCCCGGCGGGCGGGCGAACTGGGCCCCGCTCCGCTGGACGCCTTCGCCGTCACTCCCGCGCTGCGCGAGTGGTACGTCTCCGAGGACATCGAGGAACTGGAGTACGCCGCCCTGAACCGGGCCGCGCAGGCCTCGCTGCGGCTGCTCGCCGTCGACCCCGGGGCTCCCCGCCGCCGGCTCGTGGTGGCACTCGACGTTCCCGACGGTCTCGTCACCGCGGACCCGGACCGGGCTCTGGACCCCGCCGCCGTGGGCGAGGTGCGGATCCGGGCGGCCGTCCCGCTGGCCAAGGCGGCGGCCGTGCACATCGACGCGGAGGACGCCGAGCCCGACGTGGCGGCGGCCGCCGCCGCCCTGGGCGCGGCCGACCGGGGTGACGAGGACGCGCGGTTCACGGTGGACGGTGCCGAGGACCACGAACTGCTCTGGTACGCAACGCAGGAGATCGAGCACCTGCTGGACTGACCGTTCCCCGTCGGCCCGTCGGCCCGTCGGCCCGTCGGCCCCGCGGCTCCGCGGCTCCGGCGGTTCCGGCCGGCAGGACCGTAAGGGCTGGGGCCGGGACGGCCCCGGGCCTGGTGCCACGGCCCCGTCCCGGCCCGCCGGAATGCCCCTCGCGCACCGGCCGGGCACCGGGCGCCGGGGCACCAGGTGGCCGGAAAGCCACTGGTCCGGGACCGTATCCGGTGCCCGGCGCCCGCGTTGTCGGTGCCCGCCGCTACCGTCGGGGCATGGGACAGCGGACGGCCCACATCGTGTGGGACTGGAACGGCACTCTCTTCCACGACATCGATGCCGTGATCGAGGCGACGAACGCCTCCTTCGCGGAGTTCGGCCTGGAGCCGATCACCCTGGAGCGGTACCGGGAGCTGTACTGCGTCCCAGTACCCCGCTTCTACGAGCGGCTGCTGGGGCGGCTCCCCACCGACAGCGAGTGGGAGACGATGGACGCGATCTTCCACCGGCACTACTGGGCCCGGGCGGGCACCGCCGGTCTGACCCCAGGCGCAAGGGAGCTGCTGAGCCGGCGCCGGGCGGACGGGCACACCCAGTCGCTGTGTTCCCTCGCCCCGCACGAGCATCTGGTGCCGATCGTGCGGAACCACGGGATCGAGGAGCACTTCACACGGGTGGACGGCCGCCGGGGTCCCTCCCACGTCGGCAAGGCCGAGCAGATGGTGAGCCATCTCACGTCGCTGGGCGCGATACCGGCCGATCGCGTCGTGGTGATCGGGGACGCGCTGGACGACGCCGTGGCGGCCCGGCACATCGGGGCGCGGGCCGTGCTCTACACCGGCGGATCGCACAGCCGGAGCAGCCTGGAACAGGCCGGGGTGCCGGTCGTGGACACGCTCGACGAGGCGGTGGAGACGGCCGAGAGCCTCGTCGGCTGAGCCGCCGGGAGAGCCCCGTCCGGCCGCACCGCCGGCCCCGGGGCCGCACCGGACGGCTGGCGCTGAACAGGGTGAACCCCCGGAACGGGCGTACGGACCGGGCGGGTTGGGCCCGGTGCCGCGCCGTGCCCGGCCGCGCTCCGGCGTGCGCCGGGGTGAGCCGACCCGCCGACCGCGGGCGTGCCCGTCGCGTGCGCCGTTCAACCCACCCGCCGGGGTCGGGCGGCCGTCCGGGATGCCCCCGGTGACCCCGCTGTCACTGTCCACAACGTCAAATTTCGCCCCGGTGTTCTGAATAATCGGCTGATGACCCAGCCCGCGAGCGGAGCGATAGCCTGGGGCCGTGATCAGCGCGATATCCCGCGGGGGCAGCGCCGCCCCCTCGTCAGGTCGTCGCCATCGGGGCCCCGCCCCGTGGCGCGGGCCGGCGGCGGTATCGCGCCTCCCGGCGCGCCGCGGCGAAGCCCGCGGCGCCGGATCGCGGCAGCGGTCCCAGCGGCCGACCATGGCCGGTAGCGGCCCGGTCCTCTCTCATCCCGGCAGCAGGCCGGACGCGACGCGTTCCTCCGCGTACCCCGCGTCGCGGCTCACCGCCACCACCTTCACCCACGTCACGCAACGGCGCGCGACAGGAGCCTGAACGACATGCAGAACAAGCTGGACGAAGCCAAGGCCGAGCTGCTCGCCAGAGCGGCCCGGGTCGCCGAGAAGAGCCCGGCCGGGGGCAGCCAGCCGGCCGGTTTCCACCGCGACGGAATCCTCGACGAGGAGGCCCTCAGCGCCTACCTCCAGCGCTACTACCGGCACACCGCGGCCGAGGACCTGGTCGACCGGGACCCGGTGGACGTCCTCGGCGCGGCCCTCTCCCACCTCCGGCTCGCCGAGAACCGCCCGCAGGGCAAGGCGAACGTCCGGGTGTACACCCCCACGGTCGAGGAGAACGGCTGGACGTGCAGTCACTCCGTGGTCGAGGTGGTCACGGACGACATGCCCTTCCTCGTCGACTCCGTCACCAACGAGCTGTCCCGCCAGGGCCGCGGCATCCATGTCGTCGTGCACCCGCTCGTGCCCGTCCGCCGCGATGTCACCGGCACGCTGATCGAGGTCCTCGACCCGGGCCGGATGTCCGGTGAGCGCCCGCTCGACGCGCTCTCCGAGTCCTGGATCCACGTCGAGATCGACCGCGAGACCGACCGCGCGGACCTCAAGCAGATCACCGCCGATCTGCGCCGGGTTCTCTCCGACGTCCGGGAGACCGTCGAGGACTGGGAGAAGATGCACGGCGCCGCGCTGCGCCTCGCCGACGAGCTCCACACCGAGCCGGTCGCCGAGGACGTTCCGGCGCAGGACGTGGAGGAGGCCCGGGAACTCCTCCGCTGGCTGGCCGCCGACCACTTCACCTTCCTCGGCTACCGCGAGTACGAGCTGACGTCCGTGCCCAGCGAGAGCGGCGGCGAGGAGGACGCGCTGCGCGCGGTCCCGGGTACCGGGCTCGGCATCCTCCGCTCCGACCCGAGCCAGCGGCGCGACAGCGAGGGCCGGCCCGTCTCGTCCTCGTTCAGCCGGCTGCCGGCCGATGCCCGGGCCAAGGCCCGTGAGCACCGGCTGCTGGTGCTGACCAAGGCCAACAGCCGGGCCACCGTGCACCGCCCCTCCTACCTCGACTACGTCGGGGTCAAGAAGTTCGACAGCCACGGCAACGTCATCGGTGAGCGCCGCTTCCTCGGTCTCTTCTCCTCGGCCGCGTACACCGAGTCGGTCACCCGCGTCCCGGTGGTCCGCCGCAAGGTGGCCGAGGTGCTCTCCGGCGCGGGGGTCGACGCCGACAGCCACGACGGCCGCGACCTGCTGCAGATCCTGGAGACCTACCCGCGCGACGAGCTGTTCCAGACCCCGGTCGGCCAGCTGCGCTCCACCGCCACCAGCGTGCTCTACCTCCAGGAACGCCGCAGGCTCCGCCTCTATCTGCGCCAGGAGGAGTACGGCCGCTACTACTCGGCCCTGGTCTACCTGCCGCGGGACCGCTTCAACACCACCGTCCGGCTGCGGCTGATCGACATCCTCAAGGAGGAGCTGGGCGGCACCAGCGTCGACTTCACCGCCTGGAACACAGAATCGATTCTCTCCCGGCTGCACTTCGTCATCCGGGTGCCGCAGGGCACGGAGCTGCCCCATCTGACGGACGCCGACGCCGAGCGGATCGAGGCCCGCCTCGCCGAGGCCGCCCGCTCCTGGACCGACGGCTTCTCCGAGGCGCTCCACGCGGAGCTCGGCGAGGAGTACGCCGCCGAGCTGGCCCGCCGCTACGGCGACGCCTTCCCCGAGGGCTACAAGGCCGACCACTCGCCGCGCAGCGCCGTCTCCGACCTGCAGCACCTGGAGAAACTCACCCCGGGCGAGCGGGACTTCGCGCTCAGTCTGTACGAGCCGGTGGGCGCCGCCCCGGGCGAGCGGCGTTTCAAGATCTACCGCACCGGTGAGCAGGTCTCGCTGTCCGCGGTGCTGCCCGTGCTGCAGCGGCTGGGCGTCGAGGTCGTCGACGAACGCCCGTACGAGCTCCGCTGCGCCGACCGCACCACCGCCTGGATCTACGACTTCGGGCTGCGGATGCCGGCGGTCGACGGCGACTACCTGGGCGACGACGCCCGCGACCGCTTCCAGGAGGCGTTCGCCGCCGTCTGGACGGGCGAGGCCGAGAACGACGGCTTCAACGCGCTGGTGCTGAGCGCCGGGCTCACCTGGCGGCAGGCCATGGTGCTGCGCGCCTACGCGAAGTACCTGCGGCAGGCGGGCTCGACGTTCAGCCAGGAGTACATGGAGGACACCCTCCGCCACAACGTCCACACCACCCGGCTGCTCGTCAGCCTGTTCGAGGCCCGGATGGCCCCGGAGCGGCAGCGGGCCGGCCGGGAGCTGACCGACGGGCTGCTGGAGGAACTGGAGGGCGCCCTCGACCAGGTGGCGAGCCTGGACGAGGACCGCATCCTGCGCTCCTTCCTCACCGTCATCAACGCCACGCTGCGGACGAATCACTTCCAGCATGCGGATGGTGGAAGCGGCCGGGGGGGCCAGCATGCGGATGGTGGAAGCGGCCGGGGGGGCCAGCATGCGGATGGTGGAAGCGGCAAGGGGGGCCGGCAGGCTGACGGCGGCCGCCGCTGGCACGGTTACGTCTCCTTCAAGCTCGACCCGCAGGCGATCCCCGATCTGCCCGCTCCCCGCCCCGCGTACGAGATCTGGGTGTACTCGCCCCGCGTCGAGGGCGTCCACCTCCGCTTCGGCAAGGTGGCCCGCGGCGGGCTGCGCTGGTCCGACCGGCGCGAGGACTTCCGCACCGAGATCCTGGGCCTGGTCAAGGCGCAGATGGTGAAGAACACCGTCATCGTGCCGGTCGGCGCCAAGGGCGGTTTCGTCGGCAAGCGGCTGCCGGACCCGGCCGTGGACCGCGACGCCTGGCTGGCCGAGGGCGTCGCCTGCTACAAGACCTTCATCTCCGGTCTGCTCGACATCACCGACAACCTCGTCGGCGGGGAGGTCGTCCACCCCGAGGACGTCGTCCGGCACGACGGGGACGACACCTACCTCGTCGTCGCCGCCGACAAGGGCACCGCGTCGTTCTCCGACATCGCCAACGAGGTCGCCACCGCCTACGGCTTCTGGCTGGGCGACGCCTTCGCCTCCGGCGGCTCCGCGGGCTACGACCACAAGGGCATGGGCATCACCGCCCGCGGCGCCTGGGAGTCCGTCAAACGGCACTTCCGCGAGCTGGGCCACGACACCCAGACGGAGGACTTCACGGTCGTCGGCGTCGGCGACATGTCCGGGGACGTCTTCGGCAACGGCATGCTGCTCAGCGAGCACATCCGCCTCGTCGCGGCCTTCGACCACCGGCACATCTTCCTCGACCCGGAGCCGGACGCCGCCGTCTCCTACGCCGAGCGCCGCCGCCTCTTCGAACTGCCGCGCAGCTCCTGGGCGGACTACGACACCTCGCTGCTCTCGCCGGGCGGTGGCATCCACCCGCGCTCCGCGAAGTCCGTCCCCGTGGGCGCGCACATCCGGCAGGCCCTCGGGATCGAGGACGGGATCACCAAGATGACCCCGGCCGAGCTGATGAAGGCCATCCTCAGCGCCCCCGTGGACCTGCTGTGGAACGGCGGCATCGGCACGTACGTCAAGGCGTCCTCGGAGACGCACGCGGACGTCGGCGACAAGGCCAACGACGCCATCCGCGTCGACGGCCGGGACGTGCGGGCCAAGGTCATCGGTGAGGGCGGCAACCTCGGCGCCACTCAGCTCGGCCGCATCGAGTTCGCCATCCACGGCGGCCCGGACCGCACCGGCGGGCGCGTCAACACCGACGCGATCGACAACAGCGCCGGTGTGGACACCTCCGACCACGAGGTGAACATCAAGATCCTGCTCAACGCGGTCGTCGCCAACGGCGACATGACCGTCAAGCAGCGCAACAAGCTGCTCGCGGAGATGACCGACGAGGTGGGCGCCCTGGTGCTGCGCAACAACTACGCGCAGAACGTCGCGCTCGCCAACGCGGTGACGCAGGCCCCCAGCCTGCTCCACGCCCACCAGCGCGCCATCCGCCGGCTGGAGAGCACCGGCGACCTCGACCGGGCGCTGGAGTTCCTCCCCGCCGACCGGCAGATCAAGGAGCGGCTGGCCAACGGCCGCGGCCTCACCCAGCCGGAGCTGGCCGTACTGCTCGCCTACGACAAGATCACCGCGGCCGAGGAGCTGATCGGCACCGGCCTCCCCGACGACCCGTACCTTCAGCGGCTGCTGCACGCCTACTTCCCGCAGGCCCTGCGGGAGCGGTTCCCGGAGCAGATCGAGGGGCACGCGCTGCGCCGCGAGATCGTGACGACCGTGCTGGTCAACGACACGGTCAACAGCGCCGGCACCACCTTCCTGCACCGGATGCGGGAGGAGACGGGAGCCTCGACGGAGGAGGTCGTCCGGGCGCAGACCTCGGCCCGGGCGATCTTCGGCCTGGGCTCCGTCTGGGACGCCGTGGAGGCGCTGGACAACCGGGTACCGGCGGCCGTCCAGACCCGGATCCGGCTGCACTCGCGGCGGCTGGTGGAGCGCGGCACCCGCTGGCTGCTCAACAACCGCCCGCAGCCGCTGGAGATCGCCGAGACGATCGACTTCTTCGCCGAGCGGGTGGAGGCCGTCTGGTCCCAGCTGCCGAAGCTGCTCCGGGGCCCGGACCTGGAGTGGTACCAGGCCAATCTGGACGAGCTGACCGCCGCGGGCGTGCCGGGCGAGCTGGCCGCGCGGGTCGCGGGCTTCTCCTCGGCCTTCCCGACGCTCGACATCGTGGCGATCGCCGACCGCAACGACAAGACGCCGCTGGACGTCGCCGAGGTGTACTACGACCTCGCGGACCGGCTGCGGATCAGCCGGCTGATGGACCGGATCATCGAACTGCCGCGCTCCGACCGCTGGCAGTCGATGGCCCGCGCCGCCATCCGCGAGGACCTCTACGCGGCCCACGCGGCGCTCACCGCCGATGTGCTGCGGGCCGGCAACGGCACCTCGACGCCCGAACAGCGCTTCGGCGCCTGGCAGCGGAAGAACAGCGCGATCCTGGCCCGCGCCCGGGCCACGCTCGACGAGATCCACGGGTCGGACTCCTTCGACCTGGCCAATCTCTCCGTGGCGATGCGCACCATGCGGACGCTGCTGCGCGCGCACCGCTGACGGGGCGCGGGCGGCGCCCGTGCCCCGCTCCGCCGTCCCAGGGGGCGGTCCGGCTCCGGCCGGGCCGCCCCCGCGGCGTTGCGCGGCGTGCGGGGCCGCCGCCGTTCCGTCCCCCGCGCGGATCCGCGGGGGCCTCCGTACGATGGGACGACGGATGATCCCGTTCTGTCCGTATCCGGCCCGTGCGGGAGGCAGGGATGAGCATGACGACCGGGGAGGGGAGGCGGAGCGGGCGGACCCCGGACGTCTCGGTGATCGTGATCGTCTACAACGACGCCGAGCGCCTCCCGGCCGCCGTGCGCTCCGTCCTGGCCCAGACGCTGAACGCCGTCGAGATCGTGATCGTCGACGACCACAGCACCGACGGCTCCCACGAGACGGCCCTCCGCCTGGCCGCCGCCGACCCGGACCGGGTGCGGGTCCTCCGCCTCCCCGCGAACAGCGGCGGCTGCAGCGCCCCCCGCAACCGCGGCATCGAGGCGGCCCGCGCCCCCTGGCTGATGTTCCTCGACAGCGACGACGAACTGCCCCGGCACGCCTGCAAGTCGATGCTGCTCACCGCCGAGCGCACCGGCGCGGACTTCGTCACCGGCGAGGTGACGCGGCTCTACGAGGAGTCCGGCACCACCGGCCTCTGGTACCCGGACCTCTTCGCGGACGAACGGGTGGTCGACGGTATCCGGGAGGCGCCGGAGTTCTTCTTCGACCACCTCTCCACCAACAAGCTCTACGCGGCCTCCTTCATCGCCCGCCACCGGCTGCGCTTCCCGGAGGGCATCCACTACGAGGACCAGCTCTTCTCCGCGCGCGCCTTCACCCTGGCCCGCCGGTTCGCCGTGGTCCCCTGGCCCGTCTACACCTGGCACCTGGCGGCCGACCCCGCCCGGCCGTCGATCTCCTCCAGCCGCCATCGCATCCGGAACGTCATCGACCGGATCGCCGTGGCCCGGATGATCGACGGCTTTCTGGAGGAGAGCGGCAACACCGGTCTGCGCCCTGCCAAGGACCGCAAGTTCCTGCACCACGACTTCCGCCTCCACCTGGGCGATCTGGCCTTCCGCGGCCCGGAGTGGACCGGGCGCTTCGCGGCCGAGACCGTCCCCTATCTGGACGGCCTCGCGCCGGAGGCGGTCGCCTCGCTCCCGCGCGACGAGCGCGTCTGCCTGCGGCTGCTCCGCGAGGGCCGGTACGCGGAGGTGCGGCAGTGCGCCCGGGCGCTCGGGCGGCCGGGCATCGCGCCGCGCCACGCCGTACGGGACGGTGCCGGGCGGGTGTACTGGGGCGCGCGGCTCCCGGCCGCCGGGACGGACGCGGCCGCCGATCTGGACATCACCGCCTGGCGGTTGACGGAACAGCCGTTCGCCGGCGGCCGGATACGCCACGAGGCCGAAGCCCTCGTCCCCGAAGGGCCACTGCTCCGGCTCCGGCTGCGCACCCATGACCCGGCGGGACTGCTCACGGACACCGCCGGCACGCCGGGCGGGGAGGACGGGCTGACGGCCGAGCTGTGGCTGAGCGCGGGCGGGGCGCCCCTGAAGGTCCCGTTCCGCTACCGCCGGCTCACGGGTGCGCAGCCGGGGGAGACGGGGACGGCCGGTACGCACCGCGCCGCCGGGACCGCCGGGACCGCCGGGACCGCCGGGCTCGAGAGGCCCGCCGGCACGACCGGCGCTGCGGCCGGGACCGGCGCCGAGTCCGGGACCCAGTCCGGCACCGGCGCCGCGTCCAAGCCCGGCCCCGGTAACGCCGCGGCGGCCGGCCGCACCGGTGGCGAGTACACCGCCGAGCTCATCCTCGATCCGCGCCGCATCCCCCTCCGGCCCCAGGGCTTCGCCGGCCGCCGTCACCCGGTGGTCGTCCTCACCCGGCACGGCCTGACCCGCCGGGACCCGCTGCTGGCCCCGCTCGATCTACCGCCCCTGCGGACGGCGCTGCCCCGCGCCGGACCGCTCTGCGGCCACGAACTCCGCGTCGTCTGCGAGGAGAAGGGCGCCGGGCGGCTGGAGTTCCGCTGGCGGCGTGCCGGCGCGCTGCGCCTGGCGGCCGAGCTGGCGCCCCGGCTGGGCCCGGTCCACCGCGGGGTCCTGCGGCTGCGGCGGCGGCTGACGAGTCCCCGGCTGAAGGCGATGGCCGAGCGCGAGCTGTGGCGGCTGCCGGTCGACCGGCACCTGGTGCTCTTCGAGGCGATGGAGGGCGCCGGCTACACCGACAGCCCCCGCTACATCCACGAGGAACTGGTGCGGCGCGGGCTGCCGTACCGCAGCGTGTGGTCGTACGCGGGGGACCGCTCCTCCTTCCCGCCCGGAGTGCCGCTCGTCCGGCGCGGCAGCTGGGCGTACGTCCGTACGCTCGCCCGGGCCGCGTACTGGGTGGACTCGCACGGCATCCCCTCCGTCTACGCCAAGCGCCCCGAGACCCGCTATCTGCAGACCTGGCACGGCCAGGCGCTGAAGCACATGGGCTTCGACACCCCGGAGTTGCGGCTGGGCGGCGAGGAACGGCGGCGCAGGCACCGGGAGATGGTGGCCCGCTGGGACGTCCTGATCGCGCCCAGCGAGGAGTTCGAGCGCACGTTCGTCCGGGCCAACGGCTACACCGGTGAACTGCTCCGCTGTGGGCTGCCGCGCAACGACGTCCTGGTGCGCTGGAACGAGCCCGCGCAGCGGGACCGCGCCGCCGCCGCCCGCCACCGGCTGCAGATCCCGGACGGCCGCCGGGTGCTGCTCTACGCGCCGACCTTCCGGGACGGCCTGCGCGGCAGCGGCGACTCGATCCGGGTGGACCTGGCGGAGCTGGCCGAGGGGATCGGCGAGGAGTGGACCGTGGTCGTCCGGCCGCATGCCTACGACCGGTTCACCGTGCCGCCGGAGCTCGGGCACGCGATCCGCGACGGCCGGGGCTTCACCGATGTCAACGACCTGCTGCTGGCCTCCGACGCGCTGGTGACGGACTACTCCTCCCTGATGTTCGACTACGCCGCCCTGGGCCGGCCGATCCTGCTGTTCACCGACGACTACGAGGAGTACAGCGGCGGCTCGCGCGGGACGTACTACGACCTGCCGGACATCGCCCCCGGGCCGATGCTGGAAACCACCGGCGAACTGGTGGCGGCGGTGAGGGACTTGGACCGGGTGACCGTCGAGTGGGCCGGGGCGTACGCCCGTTTCCGCGAGATGTTCGCCTCCCGGGACACCGGCCGGGAGAGCAAGGCCGTGGTCGACCGGTTCTTCGAAGGGGGCGCACGGTGAGCGGGGGTGCGGGCGCCGGCGCACACAGGAGCGCATATGAGGGCGCACGCGGGGACGAGCGCGGGGACGCACGCGCCGGAGCCCGCGCGGCGCCCCGGGGGCGCACCGTCTTCCTCGTGGGCATCGACGTCGACTCGATGGGCGGCTCCCAGCGCGTGCTGCACACCCTCGCGCAGGGGTTCGGCGAGCGCGGGCACCGTACGGAGCTGATCGGCATCCGGCCGAGCCCGGAGCCGTACCGTTACCACGCCGATCCCGCCTACCGGCACACCACGCTCTACCCCGCCCCCGCGTCGCCCCTCCGCCCGGCGCGCAGCCTCACCGAACGCCTCGGCCCCGCCCGGCTGCTGGAGGCCCGGGCACGCCGCGCCGAGCGCGACCGGGCGCGGGCCCGGCTGGCCGCCCGGTTCGCCACCGCCGACCGCGGCTACGTCATCATCGGCTCGCCCTGGGCCGTCGACTGGCTCTCCGCCGTGGACCGGCCGCGGCTCAAGGGCATCGGCCAGTACCACGAGTCGTTCGCGCAGGCGCGCGCCTCGGCGAACCTCCGGCTCATCCTGCGGCACTACCCGGAGCTGGAGAAGGCCCTCTTCCTCAGCGAGGGCGACGCCGCCGACTTCCGCCGGCAGCGGCTGCCGAACGCCGCCGTGATGCCCAACCCACTGCCGTTCACGCCCCCCTCCGCTCCGGCTCCGCTCGACACCCGCCGGATCGGCGCCGTCGGCAGGCTGGAGGAGATCAAGCGGCTGGACCGGCTGATCGACGCCTTCGCGGAGATCGCCCCGGACCGGCCCGGCTGGGAGCTGCACCTCTTCGGCGACGGGCCGCTGGAGGCGGAGCTGCGGGGGCGGGCCGCCCGGCTCGGCTGCGCGGAGAGAGTCGTCTTCCGGGGCAGCGTGCGCGATGTGGCAGCCGCCTACCGCGAGCTGTCCGTGCTGGCGCTCACCAGCGAGCGCGAGGGGCGCCCGATGGCCGTGGCGGAGGCGGCGGCCTGCGGAGTGCCCGTGGTGAGCTTCGATCTCTCGGACGGGGTGCGGGAGTTGGTCGCCGACGGCCGCACCGGCAGGCTGGTACGCCCCGGCGATCAGGAGGCGTTCACCGCCGCGCTGCGCGACCTGACGACGGACGGCGCGCTGCGGGAGCGTTTCGGGCGCGCGGCACGGGAGCACGTTGCCCCGCTCGCGCTGCCCGCGGTACTCGACCGCTGGGAAGCCCTGTTCGACGAGATCGACCGCTGAGCGGGGGCCGGGACGGCGCGCTCACCACCGCTCGGCCAGCCCTCGCCGCAGCGCCCGGCCGACGATACGGAGCGCGTTACGCGGCCCACGCGCCACCCGCAGCGCCAGCGATCCCCCCGCCGCCTCGAACGGGTGCAAAAGCAGCAGCCCGTGCCGGCCCGCCGCCACCCCGCGGCGCGGCAGCGGACCGGTGGCCCGTACGCCGGTGTAGACCGAACTGCCGTCCGCGCAGCGGACCCTGACCCGGACGTCCCACGTCTCCTGCGTTCCGCCGCGCGCCGCCGCCGGGGGTGGCCCGGCGGCGCCCGGGGCCTCCGGGCCGAGCAGGACCTCGGCGGTCCAGGACGGGGCCGCGGTGTCGTCCCGGGTGAGGACGGCGTTCCGGGCCTGCCCCAGCCGGCCGTCGTCGCGGTGGCGCAGTTCGATGTCCACGGTGACCGGGCCGCCGGCGGCCAGCAGCCGTCCGTACAGCTCGTGCACGCGGAGGGTGAGCCGCAGCCGGGGCCGGGTGAGGCCCATGGCCCCGGCGGCGACGGCACCGGCTCCGGTGCCGCTGCCGCTGGTGCCCCCCTCCCCGTTCCGGCCGCCGCCGTTCCCGGGGCCTCCGTCGCCGCGGTGTCCGCCGCCTCGGCCGGGGCCGCGCTGGTACGTGCTGAGCACCCCGTCGACGGTGACCGGCAGCCGGTGCAGCGGCGTCTCGTCCACCCCGTCGAGCGGGACGGTCGGCAGATCGATGGCCCATACCGGCCGCCCGTTGACGCGGGCGTACGGCGGCAGCAGCCGTGGCGGGTGGACGGCGAGCCCGGCCAGCCGCTCCACATCCCGGGGGTGCCCGGCGGCCGCGATGACCCGGGCGCTCCACCGCGCGGGCGCGCGGGCCGCGAGCAGATCCTCCTCGCCGAACGACTCCAGGTGTTCCCGGGCGAGGTCCCACCAGGCGATGCGGTGGTCCTCGTCGCGCCGGTTCAGCTCCCGCAGGTATATCCGCAGGTCGTGGTCGAGGAACTTCACCCGGGCGGCGTGGGCGAGCCGCCGCTGCCCGGCCAGTTCCAGGGTGTCCACGGCCAGCCGGTGCGCCGTCAGCCGGGCGCGCCAGCCGTCCACGTGGTCCCGGTCCAGCGAGATGGACGGCTGGGCGGCGGCGCGGCGGACGTGCCAGATGTAGACGGTGTCGGGGATGACGGCGATCCGGGGGCGGGCGGCCAGGACCCGGGCGGTGAAGACGAAGTCCTCGTAGCGGAACGGGCCTTCGGGGAAGGCGATGTCGTGCGCGGCGAGGAAGGCCCGGTCGTACAGCTTGTTGACGCACAGGGTGTCGCGGACCAGGCGCGGCTGCAGCTCCGGCGCGTCGTGGACCGCCTCGGACAGGAAGAGCCCGCGCTGCCAGCGGGTGTCGCGCCGCTGCGGCAGTTCGCGCCGGAGGCAGGCGCCGGCGACGACCGGTGCGGCGTGCCGGCGGGCGGCGGCGAGGAGGGCGTCGGCGGCGCCCGGCGGCAGCACGTCGTCGCTGTCGAGGAACATGACGTATGGGGCGGTGGCCTGGCGCAGCCCGTCATTGCGGGGACTGCCGCAGCCGCCGCTGTTGACGGCCCGGTGCCGCACGCGCAGCCGGGGCTCGCGGGCCGCCATCCGGTCGAGCAGGCCGCCGGTGCCGTCGGTGGAGGCGTCGTCCACGGCGATCACCTCGCGGACGGCGGGACCTTGGCCGAGGGCGGAGCGCACCGCGTTCCTGATGTGCGCCGCGTCGTTGTAGCCGATCACGATCACACTGATCTGCCCGGCGGTCACCGGCTCCGGCGTATCGGCATCCATGCGGACAAACCTATCCGCCGCGACGGCGGATCCCGGCCCAAGCCCGGCCCGGACCCACCCCGGGCGCGGCCGGTGGTGGCCTGCCGCCGGGCCGTCCGAGCGCGCGTTCCGGACCGTCGCCCCTTCATGGGTCAGTGCGGACCGCGCGGGGAAGGGATGTGAACGGATGGTACGCGGGCTGCGACGGCGAGCATGCTGCTTCTCGGGTGGCGGCGACGGCCTTGAACCGAGACCAGACGATCTTGCCGAACGGCTGGCGGCTCTCGACTCCCCACGCGTCGGCGAGCAGCTGGACGAGCAGCAGACCGCGACCGGACGCATCCGCCGGGTCCGGGTCGTGGACGCGCGGCCGGTGGCTGTCGCGTCGAAGACTGCGGCTGTCGTGCACCTCCAGGCGCAGGACAGTGTCATCGTGGGCCAGCTTGACGAGGAAGCCGCGTCCCGGCTCGGTCCCGTGCACGAGCGCGTTGGTGGCCAGCTCGGAAACACAAAGCCGGACATCGTCCGTGAGCCCGTCCAGCCCCCAGGAAGCCAGGGTGGCGGTGGTGAACTTTCGTGCCAGGCTCACAGATCGGGGCCTGGCGTCGAAGTACTTCTGCGTCATCAGTTCGGACATGCCGGTCTCGCTTTCGGTGTCAAGGCCCTGCTGAAGGCAGGCTCGGCCGGTGCCGGTCGGGCCGGTGGCAGGGATGTGCCTCAGCAGCGGAGCAGGGGCAGGTGGTGCCTCCAGCCGGATCCGACGACCGGGATCAAGAGTGATCCGCCTGCGTTGCCGCAGGTAGTGACAGGTGCCCGCCCTTCATGGGCGGGTTCATCGCCCTCAGTGGGCGGCCGGTCCGCCCACAGCGGACAGGTCTGATGGCGTGCCGGGGCAGGCACGAACTCGTTGGTCATCAGAGGCGGCGCGGTCCGGCGTCGCCCTTGTGCCCGTGGGGGAGTCGACCGGTGAGAAGCCAGGTGAAGGAGCAGCCCAAAGCGGTCCACGACGTGTCGTGCGGCAGATCACTGCGCGAGCGGGCCCTGGGCCGGGCCGGGTCCCCCGATCCTGTGCCGCAGGCCCTGGCCGCGCTGATAGCCGTCGAGATTGAGGCCCATTGCGGTCACCGCCGCCTCAAATGCCGCCGCTTGGCCATGGGCTGGACGGTTGCTCAGGCCGTCGCCGCTGCCCACCAGCTCGTTGAGAGCGAGCGCTTGGCCAAGGTGGGCCTTTCCGAGCGTTCCTGGAAGGACTGGGAGGCCGGCCGACTGCCCAGCCCGGAGTACCAGGATCTGCTGTGCCGCCTGTTCGCCACCGGACCGGTCGAATTGGGCTTCGCCCACGACTACTCGCCCGCACCTGTGGCGGACGGACCCAGTCCGCTCTGGAGGAGACAGGGCCCGGATGGAACACTCTCCGAAAGGGAAGCAGCCCAAGCGGGCGCAGACTCGCGGACCTTCACGGAGGTGGAGGCAACGAAGCGTCGCGACGCGGTGAAACTCGCCGGCCTGGCCATGGCCTCGCCGGCCACCACAGCCAAGATCCTCGAACAGGCCGCTGCCGAAGCCATGGAGTTCACCCGGCAGGCCGAGGCCACCTCGCTCGGCTCGGGGACCCTGAACCACCTTGACCTCGCGGTCACCGAGTTCAACCGCGCGTACTCACTGAAGCCGCCCAGGGCGGTCTTCGACGCGGTGATGGACTACCGGCGCAAGGTGGGTGCCCTCCTCGCAGGCCGGCACACGCACCGGCAGAAAGGTGAGCTGCTGACGTTCGCCGGCTGGCTGTCCGAACTCCTGGCCTGGCTCGCCCACGATCTCGGGGACGCCCGCACCGGTCTGGCCTTCGCCACCGACGCGTTCGTCCACGGACAGCAGGCCGGTCACGGCCGGCTGTGCGCGTGGGCGATGGACGCCGCAGCCTCCATCAGCTTGTACGAACAGCGGCCCGGACAGGCGCGTGACGCGGCCCTCAAGGGCCTCAGCGAAGCACCGGGAGACCATCCGCTGACCGTGCGGCTGCATGCCCAAGTTGCGCGCGCTGCCGCCGCCGACGGTGACGCGGAGGGCTGCACCGCCGCCTTCCGAGCAGCCGGGGAGGCCTACGGCACCCTGCCGCCGCGGTCGCCCCGCCGCTTCGGCCTGGACGTACTGCCCCTGGCGGACTATGCGCTGACCTCCTATTCGGCGACCTCGTTCATCTGGCTCCGGCAGGCCGAGAAGGCCCGGCACCATGCTGAACGGGCTCTCGCGACCTACGAAGCGGCCCCTGCGGCCGCCCGGTCCCCCAGCCGCGAAGCCATCGCCCGCATCGACCTGGCTCTCGCCCATGCCCTCCTCGGCGATCCCGACGACGCCGTCGCTCTCGGTCACCAAGCCCTCGACTCCGCGCGCGTCGTCGACTCCGTTCGTCACCGGGCCGGTGACCTGGCCAGCTTCCTGACCCGCCGCTATCCCCGCCGGGAGGCCGTAGAGGCTTTGCGCGAAAGGCTGGCCGCAGCCGACGCGGCCGCCCGCCCGGACGTGTCCACAGCCCTGGGACACGAACCCGAAGGAGGCACCACGTGACCGGTCCGCAGCAGCCTGCCGAGCACTCCCTCACCATGCGAGAGCCGTACTTCGACCTCATCGCGTCCGGCGCCAAGACCGTCGAGGTCCGCGTCGGCTATCCCAAGATCCGCAGGATCACCGCCGGGGACCTGCTGCGGATCACGTGCGCGGACCGGGTACTGACGACTCGCGTCACCGCGGTGAACGCGTACGACTCGTTCGCCGCGATGCTGGCTGCCGAGAACCCGACCGAGATCGGCGGGCCCGACATGTCGCATGCCGAGCTTGTCGCCGCGATCCGCGACATCTACCCGCCCGAGAAGGAAGCCCTCGGCGTCTTCGCCCTCCACCTCGACCTCACCCGGGCGGGAGGTGAGCCGGGGCTCACCCCTCACGGGAAGGGGCAGGGCCGGACCGCCTCCGGCGACGGTGACCAGGGAGACGCGGCGTGACGGACAGCCAGCGGGTCCTCGCCGAACACCAGCGGCAGCGGGCCGAACTGCTCTGGGACTACCACCAGATGCGTCATGAGGTCCGGCCGGTCGATGCCGCGATCGGGCTGGGCAGCCACGACATCGGTGTACCCGCGTACTGCGCCCGCCTATATCACGCCGGGCTCTTCCCGGCCCTGGTCTTCACCGGCGGACGCAATGCCACCGCCCCGGAGAGGTTCCCCCGGGGCGAAGCCGTCCACTTCCGGGAGCGCGCTGTTGAACTCGGCGTTCCCGACGAGGCGATCCTGGTGGAGCCCAAGGCCCGCAACACCGGCCAGAACATCACTTACTCCCGTGAGGCCCTGGCCGATGCCGGGATCACGGTGAAGAGCGCGATGCTGATTTCCGTGCCGTACATGGAGCGGCGCGCCTTCGCCACCGCGCGCAAGTTGTGGCCGGAGGCTGAGGTGATCTGCGCATCGGCGCCACTGGGGTTCGACGACTACCTGAAGAGCATCGGCGACGAGAAACTCGTCATCGACCAACTCGTCGGTGACCTCCAGCGAGTGATGGAGTATCCGCGGCTCGGCTTCGCCATCGAACAGGAGGTCCCGGAGGACGTGCGTGCGGCTTTCGAGTCCCTCGTCCGCGACGGGTTCACCGGCCGCCTCATCCGCTGAGTTCCCACCGCGGCAGGGCCTGCCGGCTCGCTGCCGCAGTGGGCACCGGAGCGACCGGTGCCCACTGCGGCGCACGGAGCGCGGAGTGTGCGGGGCGTTTCCGGCCCGCGCGGCGTCGTTATTTGACGGCGCCCGCCATTACCCCGTTGACGAACTGGCGTTGGAAGGCGAAGAAGACCGCCAGGGGGATCACCATCGAGACGAAGGCGCCCGACGCCAGGACGTCGATGTTGTTGCCGAACTGGCGTACCTGCTGCTGGAGCGCCACGGTGACCGGCGGTGAGCCGGGGTCCGCGAAGATCAGCGCCACCAGCATGTCGTTCCAGACCCAGAGGAACTGGAAGATGCCCAGCGAGGCGATCGCCGGGCCGCCCAGCGGCAGGACGACCCGGGTGAACAGCCGGATCTCGCCCGCTCCGTCCAGCCGGGCCGCCTCCAGCAGTTCGCGGGGGATCTCCGCGAAGAAGTTCCGCAGCAGGAAGACGGCGAACGGCAGGCCGAAGGCGACGTGGAAGAAGACCACGCCCGCCAGCGTCTGGAAGATCCCCAGGCTGTTGAAGAGCTTCGACACCGGGATCAGCGCCACCTGCACCGGCACCACCAGCAGGGCCACGACCGCCATGAACACCCAGTCGCGGCCCGGGAAGTCCAGCCAGGCGAAGGCGTAGCCGGCGAGCGCGCCGATGACGATGACGAGCACCGTGGACGGCACCGTGATCGCCACGGTCGTCCACAGCGAGGTGGTGATGTCGTCGTTCCCGAGCAGGTTGGCGTAGTTGTCCACGGTGAGCTGCGCGGGCTCGGTGAAGACCGTCCACCAGCCGCTGGTGGCGATGTCCGAGGTCTCGCGGAGCGAGGAGACCAGCAGGCCGATCGTCGGCGTCAGCCAGAACAGGGCGATCAGCAGCAGGACGGTCTGGACGAGGCCGCCGCTCGTACGGGCCGCCAGGCGGGAGACGGCCGAGGGTTTGCCCGGGCCGGAGGGAGCGGAGGGAGCAGACGGCGCGGATGGATCGGATGCACCGGAGGGAGCGGGCGCGTCCGCGGGCCCGGACTGACCGGGTACGCCGGCCGTCTTCGCCACCGCCGGGCCGTCGCCGGCGCCCGGGCCGCCCGGGCCGCCCGGACCCTTCCGCTCCGCCGAGCACCCGGGGCCCGGGTCCGTCGAGGCGCTCACGGGCGTCGCTCCCTTCGCATGCGGCGGATGTTGAAGGCCATCACCGGCACCACCAGCAGCAGCAGGACCACGGCGATCGCGCTGCCGACGCCCTGTTCGGCGTCGGTGCCGAAGGACAGCAGATACAGCTGGAGGGCGAGGACGTTGGCGTCGCTCTGCGTGGCCCCCGGCGCCAGGATGTAGACGAGGTCGAAGATCTTCAGCACGTTGATCATCAGGGTGACGGTCACCACCGCCAGCACCGGTGCCAGCAGCGGCACCGTCACCTTGCGGAAGACCTGCCACTCGTTGGCCCCGTCCACCCGCGCCGCCTCCATCAGCTCGCGCGGCACGCTCGCCAGCCCCGCCCCGATGAGGACCATGGCGAAGCCGGCCCACATCCAGATGTAGCTGCCGATGATGGCGGGGGTGACGAGGTTCGGGCCGAGCCAGTTGATGCCGTTGTACGCCTCCGTGAAGTTGGAGCCGGGCAGCCGCAGCTGGGCTCCGGACGCGCTCGCGGGCAGGCTGTACGTCCCGTCCTCGCCGGACTCGGCGCTGGCGACGACCTCGCCGCCCCGGACCGCCTCGACCTTCACCCCGGCCAGGGCCTTCTCGCCCCGGTCGATCACCCCGGCCTCGCCGCCCCCGCCGGGCGTGAAGTCGAGCCAGACGGTGCCGGTGACCTGCTCCCCGTCCGGCTTCGCGGCCACGGCCTGGGCCGCGTCCTTCGGTACCTCGGCCGGGGGGATGCCGACGAGCGGCAGGCCGGCCGGGTCACCGGCCCGTACGGTCTCCCCGGTGGTGAAGGAGCCGCCCGCCGTCTTCTCGATCCCCGCGTTCGGGCGCGGCCGGGCGCCCGGATAGGCCGAGGACTCGGAGAAGGTGTCGTGGACGCCCGTCCACACGGCGTTGGCGACCCCGCGCTCCGGGTCCTGCTGGTAGACGAGGGTGAAGATGATGCCCGCCGCCAGCATGGAGATCGCCATCGGCATGAAGACGATCATCTTGAAGGCGGTGCCCCAGCGCACCCGTTCCGTGAGCACGGCGTAGATCAGGCCGAGCGCCGTGGAGACGGCCGGGGCGACGATCACCCAGACCAGGTTGTTCTTGAGCGCGGTCCGGGTGCCCGGGTCGGAGAACAGCTCGCCGTAGTTGTCCAGGCCGACGAAGGCGGTGCCCTCCGTGTCGAAGAAGCTCCGCACCACGGAGTACCCGATCGGGTAGACCACGAGCGCGGCCAGCAGCACGAGCGCGGGCAGCAGGAAGCACGCCGCGATCCACGCCCGGGTGCCGGTCACGCCCTTCTTGGTGACGGGCTTCTTGGTGACGGGGGGCGGGGCGCCGGGTGTGGCCGCGCCCCCCGCGGTCGCTGTCGTCATCGGTGGCGGCCGCCCGTCAGTCCTTGTAGGCCTTGGCGGCTTCCGCTTCCAGCCGCTTCTGGGCACCCGCCACGTCGTCGGGGTTCTTCAGGAAGTCCTGGAGGGCCTTCCACTCGCCCTCGCCCTTGGTGCCGCCGAAGGAGGCCGGCGCCTGGTCGGACATGTCGAAGCGGAAGTCGTCCCCGGCTTCGATCAGGGCCTTGGCGATGTCCCGCTGGACGTCGTCCGGGTAAGCCTTGAGGTCGAGTTCCTTGTTGGGCGAGATGAAGCCGCCGGCCTTCGCCCAGATCTCGGCGGCGTCCGTGGAGGCCAGGAAGGTCAGCAGGGCCTGCGGTCCCTTGCCGTCCTTGAGCGCGACGGCCACGTCACCGGCGCTGACCACCGGCGATTCGTCCCCCACGGCCGGGAACGGGAAGACCTTGGCGTCGGTGCCGATCTTCGCCTCGGTGTCCGAGGTGATGTTGACGGCCACGAAGTCGCCCTCGAAGACCATGGCGGCCTCCGGCGCGTCACCGCCCGCGAAGGTCTGGGTGACGGACTTCGGGAACTCCGTCTGCAGCGCGCCGCCCGGGCCGCCGGCGATCAGCGTCTTGTCGCCGAACAGCTCACCGAGGGTCTCCAGCGCCTCCTTGACGGAGGGGTCGGTCCACTTGATCTTGTGTTCGGCGAGCTGGTCGTACTTCTCCGGGCCGGCCTGGGAGAGATAGACGTTCTCGAACCAGTCGGTGAGCGTCCAGCCGTCCGCGCCGCCGACGGAGACCGGCGCCACGCCGGAGTCGGAGACGGTGCGGGCGGTGTCGAGGAACTCGTCCCAGGTGCCCGGCTCCTCCACGCCCGCGTTCTCGAAGGCCGCGGTGTTGTACCAGACCAGGGACTTGTTGGCGGCCTTGAAGTAGACGCCGTACTGCTTGCCCTCGTGGGCGCCGAGATCCCGCCAGCCCTGGGAGAAGTTCTTCTCCAGCTGCTCCTGCGCCTCCTCGCCGGCCGGCTTCAGCTTGCCCTGGGCCGCGAACTGCTTGAGCGCGCCGACCTGGGGGAGCAGCGCGATGTCCGGCGGCTGGCCCCCCTCGATCTTCGTACCGAGGAAGGTGGAGATGGAGTCGCCGGTGGGGACGAACGACACCTCGGCACCGGTCCGCTTCTCGAACTCGTCCAGCACCGCCTTGAAGTTCTTCTGCTCCGCACCCGTCCAGACGGCGGCGACCTGGAGCTTCTCGCCCTTCAGCTTCGGCAGGTCGACGGTGACGGCGCTCTTGCCCTCGCCGCCGCTCTCGCCATCCTTCCCGTCGCCCTCCCCGCCACCGCCGCAGCCGGCGGCGGTGAGTGCGAGGGCGCTCGCGGTGACGGCGGCCAGTACGGCCCGTGTGGTGCGTGTGGTGTGCCTGCCTGCGGAGCGTGCTCCGCGTGCCGCTCTGTTCGCGGTGGTGAGAGTTGTGCGCATCGTGCCCGACCTCTCCTGGGTCCCGCCTGGGCCCCACCCGTGAACCCCCGTGAGGGGGCCGGCCCGTGTGCGGGCGCCCGTTCCTCCGACGGCCGACCGCACGGGGCTCGTCCCGTACCTACTGTGCGACAGTCCTATGCCCCGGAGGAGAGCGGTCGCAATACCGGGACAGTGATCAACTGACCTATTGTGACCGGGCCGTGATGGGCAGTCAGGCTTGTTGAACGCGCGTAGGGGACGGCGCCCGGAAACCCGTTCGGGCAGGGCGGCCGCGGGGTATCCGACCCCTTTCGCGCGGTGAACGGTCCCCGGGGCGAGCGGGTGGACCGCGGCCCGGGCAGGGTGCGCCGACAACAGACACCCGGGGGCGGCCGGCGGGGCGGGTACGGGGCCGGGGGCGCCCCGCGTCCGTGCCGGTCCCACCGGCCCGGGCCCGCCGTTCGCGCGCCGAGTGCCGGGCGCGGCGGCCGCCCGGCCGCGGCGGGCCCGGGCCCCGTCAGACCAGTGGCGGAGCCGGAGCCGCGTCGGCCGACTCGGCCGCCCGCTGCAGGGCACTGGCCAGCAGCGCCAAGTCGGTCGGCCCGTTGCCCAGTTCACGGAGCGGGCGGCGTGCCGGGGGATCGCCCATGCGTTCCCAGTCGAGGGGCACCACCGTCGGCCGCTGGGTGGCCGTCCGCGGGATGCGGCCGGTGACCCGGCCCGCCTGGAACCAGACGACCGCGCCGTCGCGGCCCGTCAGCCGGCCGCGTCCCGCCGTGGCCTCCGCCTTCTCCGGGCCGTCGGTGACGGCGGGCAGCACCTCCAGGGCGACCCGCACCCCGGCCGCCTCCGCCGCGGCGGTGCCGGCCGTGCGCTCCGGATGGCCGCTCGCCGCGACCAGATGGACCCCGAGCCGGGCGCCTTCCCGGGCCACCGCCTCCAGTGCCCGCACCACGGAGCCGGCCGCCGGGCGGCCGGTGCTGCCGAGCGCGGGGGACAGCAGGGCGTCGAAGTCGTCGACGAGGACCACCAGCCGGGGCAGCGCCTCCGGGCCGGCCGCCGCACGGGCCTCCGGCTCCGCCCCGGCGGACGCGCCGCCGCGTACGCTCCCGGCCGGGGCCGGCACGGTACCGGTGAGCGCCCCGCCGCCACCCGGGCCCGAACCGGAGGAACTTCCGGAAGCCCCGGGGGAGTTGCCCGCAGCGGGAGCGCCGTGCTCCCAGGGACGGCCCGCGCCGCGCACCCGGAGCTGCAGTGTGCCTCCGGACTCCGCCTCCGGGTCACCGCTCCGCCGTTCGCCGCCCGGGCGCTCCGCCGTACGCCGCACCGGCCGTTCCGCGCGGCCGGACCGGCGGGCGTGCCACTCGGCGAAGTCCAGCCCGTCCAGGAGTTCGGCCCGCCGTTTCAGCTCCGAGCTGAGCGCCTGGGCGAAGGCCCGCATCCGCACCGGGTCGACCCCGGTCACATACGTCGTCACATGCGGGAGGTCCGTGCAGGCGCGCAGCCCCTCGCCGCGCGCCTCCGGCTGCGGGGAGCGCAGCCCGCCGCCGTCCACCAGGGCCATCGCCAGCCGGTCGGGCCGGTCGGCCGCCGCCAGCGAGGCGGCCAGCGACCGCAGCAGCTCCGTCTTGCCGCTGCCCGCGCCGCCCTCGACCAGCAGATGCGGGCCCTCCGCCGCCACGTCCACCGTGAGCGGGCCGTGCGGTCCCGCGCCGAGCACCGCGCAGAGCCTGCCGCCCGGCGGCGTCCCGGGGTCGGCCGCGGCGGCCCACCGGGCCGTCAGCGAGGCGGGGGTGGCGCGGGCCAGCCCCAGTTCGTCCAGCAGCCGGGCCGCACGGGGCAGCGTCACCGCCACCCGCCGCGATCCGCCGGGGCCGCTCGCGCCGGGCCCGGCGTCCGGCAGCCTCAGCGGTGCCAGCGACCGGGCGAAGCGTTCGGCCCAGGCGGCGGACACGGCGTCGGCGACCGCGGCCGTCCCGTTGTCCGGCACGGCGGGGCGGCGCCCGCCCGGGGCGCGCTCCGCCGCCACGGCGCGGGACGACAGGCCGTGGGTGTCCGCCGGGTCGGCGGACCGCGGACCGCCGGGTCCGGCGGTGCCCGGCGCAGCGCCCGGCGCGGTGCCGTACGGGACGCCGGGGCCGTGCTCCCCGTACGCGGTGCGGGCGTCCGGGGCGGCGGCCGGGGCGGCGTCCGGGGCGGCGTCGGCCGGGCCTCGCGGTGCGTACGCCCCGGGCCGGTCGGCCGGAAGGTGTATCAGCCGGAGCGCCGTGGCCACCTCACCGCTCAGCATCGCCACCGCGCCGCACTCCCCGAACGCCGGGGACACCGCGCGCGCGGTCTCGAAGTTGGCCAGCAGGGGAGCCGCGGGCGAGGCGGCCGGGGTCTCCACCGCGCAGAGGAGATGGACCCCGGCGGCCGGGCCGGCACCCGCCAGCCGGGCCGTGGCCTCCCGCAGCTCCGGGGAGCCGGGATCGCCGTCCAGGACCACCACGGTGTACGAGCCGTCCTCCCGGGACGCCGTGCTGCCGCTGCCGTGACCGGCCGCTCCGGGGAGGGGTGCTTCCTCCACCTGGCGGGCCAACTCCGCGATCCGGGCGGCGGCCTGCTCGTGGTCGTAGGCGAGCAGCAGGCGGCAGTCCTGGCCGTGCGCCGGACGCAGCTGCGGCAGCCAGCCGAGCCAGGCCCAGTCGGCCATCCGCTCCCGCAGCTCCCGCGCCGGGTCGGCGCTGATCAGGACGAGTTCCAGGGTGGCGGGGGAGTGCAGCGCCGCCAGTTGCGCGACGACGGACCGGGCCAGCCCCGCCAGCCGGGCGCGCGGACCGGCCAGGCCCAGCGAACCGGCCTGCCGCAGTCCCACGGTGACGGGGAATGCCGGCACCCCCGCGCGGTCGGCCGTGCCGAGCCGTACCACCAGCGCGTCGGGGTGGCCGGGGCCGCGCTCCCACAGCCGCGGGCCGGGGCCCAGGGCGGTGAGCAGGATCTCGGAGGGATCGGGCCAGCGCCGGTGCAGCGCGGCGGCCGCGGCGGCGGACGGTGCGGCGGGGTCCGCCGGCCGGCCGGTCCCGGCGGGTTCCTCCTCGGCGCGGCCGCCGGCCAGGCGGCGGGCCCAGGCTCCTATGCCGCGGCCGCGGCGCCCGGTGCGGCGGTCCGGCCCCTCGCCCGCGGCCTCCCCGGGCGGGGAAGCGGGACGGCCGGCGGCGTACGCGGGCAGCGGGGGCGCCCCGGCGGGCACGCCGGGCCGGACGGTGCCGTGCTCGGGCGGGCTCGGCGGCCACTCCGGTGCCGCGTCACCGCGTTCAGGGCCGCGGAAGGCGCCGCTGCCCTCGGCGGCGCGGGTCTCGCCGGCGGGGCGGCCGCAGGGAAGGGGGGTGCCGCCGTGGCCGGTCACCGTGTGTTCCCGGGGGCCGTCGGGCCACTCGCCGGGCGCGGCCGGCTCCCGGTCCGGATCCCCGCCCGGGTTCCGCTGCCCGGGCACCAGCGCCCGGCCGGACGGATCCTGCGCGCCGTATCCGGCGCCGCTGTACCCGGCTTCGCCGTATCCGGGCTCGCCGCGGCCGTGAGCGTCGCCGTGTCCCGGCTCGCCGCGGCCGGGCAGCGCGTGCCCCGACTCTCCGGTGCCGCCGTGTGGATGACGCGGCCGCCCCTGTTCGCCGGGGGCCCGCTCGCGGGGGTCGCACGGCGCCTGCCCGCCGGTGCTGCCGTACCGGCCGTCCTGCCCCGGCCGTCCGCCCGGAAGCCCGCCGCCCGGACGCGTCGTGCCGGCGGCCGGGGCCGGAGCGGGGCTGGTGGCGCGGGCAGCGCGGGAGGCCCCGTCGGGCGCCCGTCCACCGGCGCCCGGGGCGCCGGGCGGCTCGACCCGCAGCCGGCCCTCACCGTCCGGGGCCACCGGGAGCGCGCCGGGCAGCACCGCCGGCCGCCGCACCGCGCCCGCTCCCGCGGGCGCGGCCGGAGGTTCCTCCCCGGCGTCCGCCGCGGACTCCAGCCGCAGCGCCGACTCCCCGACGCGGAGCAGGGCACCGGGCGGCAGCGGCCGGGACCGGCCGTCCACCGGCGCGCCGTCGACCGCCGTGCCGTTGGTCGAACCGAGATCCGCGACGGTCACCCGGCCGTCCCCGGCGAGCGTCACCGCGCAGTGCAGCCGGGAGACGTCGGGGTCGTCGAGCGGGACATCGGCGTCCGCGGAGCGGCCGATCCGGATCTGCCCGCCGTGCAGCAGATGGACCCCGCCCGCGTCCGGCCCGGCGACGACGTGGAGCCGGGCGGCGCCCCGCGCGGCCGTCTCCTGGGCGATACCGGGGTGCAGACCGGGCTCGACCGGGGCGTGGAGGGACAGCACCGCGCCGTCGACGAGCGGCGGTTCGCCCAGGACGCAACGGCGGCCGTCGAGCCGCTCGGAACCCGCGTACAGCGCGACGGAGGAAGGGTTCTGCGCCGCGCCGGACGACCGGGCGCCGGCAGCAACGGATCCGCCGGGGCCGCCGGTCTCCGCGCCGCGCCCGGGCTCCGCGCCGGCGGCCACGGTGGCCGCGAGGCCGCCGGCCACCGCGGCCAGCGCCGTCCCCGCGGGGGCCGTGACGAGCACATCACAGGAACGCGGGGCATGGCCGCTGAGCGGCCCGAGGACGGTCAAGCGGATCTGCATCGCCGTCAGCGGTCCCTTCCGCCCGGACGCGGCAGGGGCCCGGTCCGTCCCCCGTCCGTGCACGGGCGCTCGGCACGTACAGGTCACCACAGAGCGCGGAGCCCCCGCTCCCCGCTCCTCCGTGCGTGGATGCATCCTCGCACCTGCCGGCGACATCCCGCCCGGCGACCACCGTTATTCGATCTTGAATGGTCGCGGTCCGGCCAAAAAGCGCCTGACGGAGCGCCAGTGGCGGCATCCCCTGTCGCTCTCTGTCGCTCCCCGTCGCTTCTTCTGTCGCTCCGGCGACCGATCGCGTCCCCTTCCCGGCCGGCTCGCGCCCGGCGCTCCCGGAGGCGTCGCCTCAGCCCGCCTCCGCCCGCCGGCCCCGCCGGGCCGGGCAACGGGCCGCGGGGCAACCGCCGGCCCGGCGACGGCGTCCTCCCGGTGGGTGGCGCCGCGTCCGGTCCGCCGGGAGGGGACCGGGGAACAGCGCACGACCCGCCGCCGGCCCGCGACCCGGCACTAGAGTGGGGCGGAACGGCCCCGTGGAGTCCCCTCCGCGGAACGAGGCCCGGTACCAGGACGTAGGGAGCGCATGACGTGCGGCCGGTAGGCAGTAAGTATCTGCTCGAAGAGCCGCTCGGCCGCGGGGCCACCGGCACCGTCTGGCGGGCCCGGCAGCGCGAGACGGCGGGCGCGGAGGCGGCTGTGGCCGGGCATCCCGGCGAGGCCGTCGCGATCAAGGTCCTCAAGGAGGAGCTGGCCCACGACCCCGACGTCGTGATGCGCTTCCTGCGCGAGCGGTCGGTGCTGCTCCGGCTCACCCACCCCAACATCGTCCGCACCCGGGACCTCGTGGTCGAGGGCGATCTGCTGGCCCTCGTGATGGACCTCATCGACGGCCCGGACCTCTTCCGGTACCTGCGCCAGAACGGCCCGTTCACGCCGGTCGCCACCGCCCTGCTGACCGCGCAGATCGCCGACGCGCTCGCCGCCAGCCACGCCGACGGCGTCGTCCACCGCGACCTCAAGCCCGCCAACGTCCTGCTGGCGACCGGCGCGAGCGGCGAGATGCACCCGATGCTCACCGACTTCGGCATCGCCCGGCTCGCCGACTCACCCGGCCTGACCCGCACCCACGAGTTCGTCGGCACCCCCGCCTACGTCGCGCCGGAGTCCGCCGAGGGCCGTCCGCAGACCTCCGCCGTCGACATCTACGGCTGCGGCATCCTCCTCTACGAACTCGTCACCGGCCGCCCGCCGTTCGCGGGGGAGACGGCCCTGGAGGTGCTGCAGAAGCACCTCAGCGAGGAGCCGCGCCGCCCCACCACCGTCCCCGAACCGCTCTGGACGGTCATCGAGCACTGCCTGCGGAAGAACCCGGACCAGCGGCCCAGCGCCGTCAACCTCGCCCGCGGCCTCCGTACGGTCGCCTCGGGCGTCGGCGTGCACGCCAGCCCCGCCCAGGCCGAGGCGGCCCTCGGCGTCGCCGCGCTGCTCGCGCCCGACCCGGCGCCCGCGCCCGTACCCGGCGCCACCGCCGGCCACGGCGCGGGAGCGGCCGGCGGCGGGGACGCCGACCCGACGCAGGTGCTGCCGTCCGGCGCGAGCGCCTACGACCCCAACGCGCAGACGGCCTTCCTGCCCGCCGGCGGCGGGCCCGGCGGCCCGGACCACGCCGGCGCCACCCGCGCGATGCCCCCCGTGCCGCCCGGGCCGCCCGGAGCGGGGGAGGGCCAGGACGGCGAGCACCCCTGGCAGAACCAGATGCGCGCGGCCCGCGACCGCAACGAGCAGACCCAGGTCCAGTACCTCGACCCGGAGGACGACCCCCTCCGCCGCCGCCCGCAGCGCCGCCCGGCCCCGCAGCAACAGCAGCAGCCGGCCCCCTACGCGCCGCCCCCGCAGCAGCAGCCGCAGCCCCGGCCCCAGCCGCGCCGGGAGCCCCGCCGCCGGCAGGAGCCGCAGCCCCAGCGGTACGCCCCGCCGCCCCCGCCGGCCCCCGCGCCGCGCCGGGAGCCGCGCCCGCGCAGCGCCAACCCGATGCGGATCCCCGGGCTCGGCTGCCTCAAGGGCTGCCTCTTCACCATCGTGGTCTTCGTCCTGGCGGCGTGGCTCGTCTGGGAGTTCACCCCGGTCCAGAGCTGGATCGCGGAGGGCAAGAGCTTCTGGCAGGCCACGACCGACGGCATCGGCGAGGTCGTCGACTGGTTCTCGCAGCTCGGCGAGGCGTCCGAGCAGCTCCCGGAGACCCCCGACATCAAGGCCCCCGAGCTCGACCCGGGCGCCGGCCAGTGACCCCGGGCCGCGCGCCCGGGCCGCAACACCTCCGCCACTGTGGAGACTTGTCGACTTACGGGCCCCGATTTACCGCGCAGAAGTGATGGTTGGCCCCATCCTGGGCAACGGACACCTCGGTGGCCGCGTAGCTTGGTGGCCCACTCCTGTTGGTGGCCCACGCCTGCCCTCCGCGCGGAGGGCGTGACACGTCGGAGCAGTCTTGGCACGCAAGATCGGTAGCCGGTACACCGTCCATCAGATCCTCGGGCGGGGGTCCGCCGGGACGGTGTGGCTGGGCGAGGGGCCCGAGGGCCCGGTCGCCGTCAAACTCCTGCGCGAGGACCTCGCCTCGGACGAGGACCTCGTCGAACGCTTCGTCCAGGAGCGCACCGCGCTCCTCGGCCTCGACCACCCCCGGATCGTCGGCGTCCGCGACCTCGTCGTGGACGGCAACGACCTGGCCCTCGTCATGGACCTGGTGCGCGGCACCGATCTGCGCACCCGTCTCGAACGGGAGCGCCGGCTGGCCCCGGAGGCCGCCGTCGCCGTCGCCGCCGACGTGGCCGACGCCCTCGCCGCCGCGCACGCCGCGGGCATCGCGCACCGCGATGTCAAGCCGGAGAACATCCTGCTCGACATGGAGGGCCCGCTCGGCCCCGGCGGCGCCCACCCGGCACTGCTGACCGACTTCGGCGTCGCCCGGCTCGTCGACTCCCCCGCCCGGGCCCGCGCCCTGCGCTCCACCGCCGGAGCCGGGCCGGCCCCCCGCCCCGGCCAGGGCGGCCGCGCCGGGCAGGCCGGCGCGGCCCGCAACATCATCGGCACCCCGGACTACCTGGCCCCGGAGATCGTCGAGGGCCTGCCGCCCCGCGCCTCCGTCGACATCTACGCCCTGGCGACCGTCCTGTACGAACTGCTCGCCGGGTTCACCCCCTTCGGCGGCGGCCACCCCGGCGCCGTGCTGCGCCGCCATGTGACCGAGACGGTGGCCCCGCTGCCCGGCATCCCCGACGAGCTGTGGCAGCTGCTCGTCCAGTGCCTGGCCAAGTCGCCCGCCTCCCGGCTGCGCGCGGCCGAGCTGGCCGGCCGGCTCCGGGAGCTGCTGCCCGACCTGGCCGGGATCCCGCCGCTCGACGTGGACGAGCCGGACTCCGAACGGTCCGGGGACGACCCCGCGGCGGAGGAGCGGGCCGAGCCGCTCCGCTCCGTCCCCGAGCAGCCCCGCCGGGGCGCCGTGCCCCTGGTGTACGGCTCGGCGCCCGACTCCGGGCGCGACACCCACACCAGCATGCGCGTCCCCAGCGCCGACGAGCTCGCGGGCGGGGCGCACGGCACCGCCCGGGTGCCCCGCAGGCCGGGCGAGCCCCGCCCCGGTTCGGCGCGCCGCCGGGCCGAGGCGCTGCGCCGCCGCCGGATCCGGCTGGGCGTGATCGTGGCGGGGCTGGTGGCGGTGGCCGGCCTCGGCGGCTGGCTGGCGGCCTCGGCCGACGGCGCCGTCACCGGCGACGGGCCCCGGCCCGGCGGGAGCGGTGGTACGGAGCATTCGGCTCCCCCCGCCCCCGCCCC
>NZ_JOID01000035.1 GCF_000719865.1 Streptomyces albus subsp. albus | reverse complement strand
GGATCAAACCACCCAGATCATCCGAAGACCCCTGCGTATTCGACACCAGAGACGACAGCGCCGTGCTGCCCATATCGAACTTCACCAGCTCACCCCCGTGGATCGGCACTCGACACGACTACGTCTACATGTACTACCACGTCCAGAGGGGCACAACTGGTTCCCGAATCGGGTGGCCTGACGGGCACTCGCGTAGCGTCCGGGCGGCCCCCGGCGTCCCGCGGCCGGAGCCCGGGGGCCGGAGAACGGGGTCAGTCGCGGCAGATCATCAGCAGGGCGCGGTCGTCGTTGACGTCCTTCGCCACCGCCTCGATCAGATGCCACGCGGCGCCGTGGAAGCCGGAGGCGACATAGCGGTCGGCCTCGCCGGTCAGCCGGTCGAGCCCTTCGCTGAGTTCGCGCTCCGAGGACTCCACCAGGCCGTCCGTGAAGAGCATCAGGACGTCGCCCGGGCACAGGGTGCCCTTCACCGGCTCGAACTCCGCTCCGTCGTACACGCCGAGCAGCGGGCCCTCGGCGCCCTTCTGCTCCCAGCGTCCCGTCCCGGCGCAGAAGTGCAGGCCCGGTGGATGGCCCGCCGAGATGAGTTCGTAGTCGCCGCTGTCGAGGTCCAGGACGAGGTGGATGGAGGTGGCGAAGCCCTCGGTCCAGTCCTGGCGGAGCAGATAGCCGTTGGCGGCCGGGAGGAACTGGTGCGGCGGGAGCGAGCCGAGCAGGCCGCCGAAGGCGCCGGAGAGCAGCAGGGCGCGCGAGGCGGCGTCCATGCCCTTGCCGGACACGTCGGTGAGGACGACCTCCAGGGTGCGGCCGCCGTTCGTGCGGGCCGCGACGACGAAGTCGCCGGAGAAGGACTGGCCGCCGGCCGGGCGGAGCGCCATCTCCCGGTGCCAGCCCCGCGGCAGACCGGGCAGCTTGCTCTGGACGCGGATGCGTTCGCGCAGGTCGAAGAGCATGGTTCCGCCGCGTCTCCAGGGCACGCCGACCCGGCTGCGGAACTGGGCGATGATCAGCCCGGAGAAGCCGACCGCGCCGACGACGAGGATGTCTCCGGGAGTGACCACGGGGACGTTCGCGTACTCCTCGATCACCGAGGCCTCGACGATGAGCGCCGCGGCCGCCGCCGCGTACATCACCAGCACGCTGGACGGCCGCAGCAGCAGCCCGGCGGCGACGATCGGGAGCACCAGGGCGGAGGGCGGGCACCACAGGGGCGCCGCCATGGTCCCGGCCGCGATGGCGGGGACGCTGAGCAGCAGGGCGACGAGGGCGATCCAGTCGGAGCCGTCGCCGCGGAAGTAGTCCACGGCGGCCTTGCGCAGCCCGATCCGGACCCGGTGCGTCCTTCTGCGCGTGCGGGCCGTGAACGTCTCCACTCTCACCTCGTGTGCCATTTCACCGGGACCTTATCCACCCGTTCGGCGGCGCGTCGATTCACGGCGCGTCGGAATCCGAGGATCGTTGCGCCCACCCCGCCTCCGTGCGCTCCCGACGCACCCGAAACCCGCTCGCCCGTTCGGAACCCCGCTGGTAGTGATGGGCTCATGACCACAGAGACGCGGGTACTGCGACCCGCGGAATGGGATGAATGGTACGGGCGGCTCGAACTCGCGTTCGGTGGCGTCCCCGATGCTCCGAAGGAACGTGAGCTCTGGCGCGAGCTCACCGAGTGCGACCGTTCGATCGGCGTCTGGGAGAACGGCAGTTGTGTCGGCACGGCCGGCGCCTTCAGTTTCCGGATGACGGTGCCGGGCGGGGCCCTGGTACCGACGGCCGGGGTGACCATGGTGAGCGTCCTGTCGACGCACCGCCGCCGGGGGATGCTCACGGGCATGATGCGGCGCGTGCTGGACGACGTGCGCGGCCTCGGTGAGCCGCTCGCCGTACTCACCGCGTCCGAGCCGGGCATCTACGGACGGTTCGGCTACGGCGTGGCGTCCCAGGAGCTCGCCCTGGAGATCGACACGGAACGGGCCGGACTGCGGGTGCCGGACCACACGGATGACGTAACGCTGCGGCTGGCCGCGCCCGGTGACGTCCAGGACGCGTGCGAGGCGGTCTACGCCCGGCGGGTGCCGGCCCGGCCCGGGATGCTCGCCCGGTCCCCGGGGTGGGAGCGGCTGCCGCTGCTCGACCCGCCGGTGAACCGGGCGGGTGGCTCGCCGCTGCAGTGCGTGCTGGCCGAACGGGACGGCAAGACGGCCGGCTACGCGCGCTACGCCCTCAAGCCCGAGTGGGGACCACAGGGCGCGGACGGCACCGTCGTCCTGCGCGATCTGGAAGCGCTGGACCCGGAGGCCTCCGCGGCCCTCTGGCGCTTCCTCTTCGGCATCGACCTGACCACGCGGCTGCGGGCGCGGAACCGGCCGGTCGACGAACCGCTGCTGCACCTGGTGTCCGACGTCCGGCGCTGCTCGCCGCGGCTCCGTGACGGACTGCATCTGCGCGTGGTGGACGTGGGCGCGGCCCTGGAGGCGCGGACCTACGCCTGTCCGGTGGACGTCGTGCTGGAGATCACCGACGCCTTCTGCCCCTGGAACGAGGGGCGCTGGCGGCTGTGCGGCGACGCCAAGGGCGCCACCTGCGCCCGCACCTCGGACCCGGCGGAACTCTCGCTCTCCGTACAGGACCTGGGGTCGGCCTATCTGGGCGGCGTCTCGCTGGCGGCGCTGGCGGGCACCGGGCGGGTGCGCGAGCTGCGCCGGGAGGCCCTCGGCCGCACGGCGCGCGCCTTTCTCGGCGAGGTCGCGCCCTGGCTGCCGCACGGCTTCTGAGCGGAAGGGCGCGACGGTGCCGGTGCCGGCGCGGACGTGCGGCGGAAGCCGTGCCGGGCCGGCGCGGCGCGGGGCGGACCGTCCCGCCTGCCCGCCGCGGCCCGGCGCGGGCTCAGCCGGGCTGGCAGCCGGGGCACCAGAAGAGGTTGCGCGCGGCCAGTTCGGCCGTGCGGACCTCGCCGCCGCAGATGTGGCAGGGCATACCGGTGCGGCGGTAGACGTAGACCTCGCCGCCGTGGTCGTCGACGCGGGGCGGGCGGCCCATCGCCTCGGGGGTGTGTTCGGGGCGGACGGTGTCGATGCGGTTGTTCCTGACACCCTCGCGCATCAGCATGACCAGATCCGCCCAGATCGCGTCCCATTCGGCACGGGTCAGATCGCGGCCCGCGCGGTACGGGTCGATGCCGTGCCGGAAGAGGACTTCGGCGCGGTAGACGTTGCCGACGCCGGCCACGACCTTCTGGTCCATCAGCAGGGCGGCGACGCTGCTGCGGCTGCGGCTGACGCGCAGCCAGGCCCGTTCTCCGTCGTCGCCCGGGCGCAGGGGGTCCGGGCCGAGCCGGTCGTGTATCGCCCGCTTGTCACCGTCGGTGAGCAGGGCGCAGGTGGTGGGGCCGCGCAGGTCCGCGTACGCCTCGGGGGTCGCCAGGCGCAGCCGTACGGTCTCCGCGGGCGGCGGCGCGGGGGCCGTCCCGAAGCCGAGTTTGCCGAAGAGGCCGAGATGGATGTGGATCCAGGTGGCGCCGGGGAAGCCCAGGAACAGATGCTTGCCGTGGGCCTCGGCGGTCTCCATCACCTGGCCGTCGACGAGGGCGGCCCCGTCGGCGAACTTGCCCTGCGGGCTGGTGGCGCGCACGGCGCGGCCGCCGAACCTGGAGAGGTGGTCGGCGGCCAGCCGGTGGATGGTGTGCCCTTCGGGCATGTGCTGCTCGGTTCCCCGCTCAGTCCTGCCGCGGGTGGTGGGCCGGGATGTCGGGGAGCTTCCCGGTGGTCTCGTAGGCGCTGAGCATCTCGATGCGGCGGGTGTGCCGCTCCTCGCCCGAGTACGGGGTGTTGAGGAAGGTCTCGACGAACTTCACGGCCTCGTCCCGGCTGTGCATGCGGCCGCCGACGCTGATGACGTTCGCGTTGTTGTGCTCCCGGGCCAGCTCGGCGGTCTGCTCGCTCCAGACGAGCGCGGCGCGGACGCCCTTGACCTTGTTGGCGGCCATCTGCTCGCCGTTGCCGGAGCCGCCGATGACGATGCCCAGGCTCTCGGCGTCGGCGGCGGTCCGCTCGGCGGCGCGGAGGCAGAACGGCGGGTAGTCGTCCTGGGCGTCGTAGATGTGCGGGCCGCAGTCGACGGGCTCGTGGCCGCCTGCCCTGAGCCACTCCACGAGGTGGTTCTTGAGTTCGAAACCGGCATGATCGGAGCCGAGGTACACGCGCATGGGAAGCAGTGTGGCACGGCCGCGCCGAAGCGTCGTCGAGGGGTGGGCCGAGGGGGTGCCGCCCCGGTGCCGGGGCGCGGCCCGGCGGGGGACGGCGGGGGACGGCGGTACGGACGCGGCGGTACGCGGACGGGCCGGGCCCGCGGCCGCGGTGAGGCGGCGCGGGCCCGGCCCGGCTCCGTACGGGACGCGGGTCAGCCGCGGCGGCCGGCGAGCTTCCAGGCGGCCGGCAGGGCGCCCATGGCGAGGGCCGCCTTCAGTGCGTCCCCGATGAGGAAGGGCAGCATGCCGACGGCGACGGCCTTGCCGAAGGAGAGGTCCGCGGCCAGGGCGAGGTAGGGCACACCGACGGCGTAGATGATGAGCGAGCCGAGGGCCATGGTGCCCGCGGTGCGCAGCACGCCGCGGTCGCCGCCGCGCCGGGCCAGCGCGCCGACGACGGTCGCGGCGAGCAGCATGCCCAGGACGTAGCCGAAGGTGGCCGAGCCGGCGCCGCCCGCGAACCACGGCATGCCGGCCATGCCGACGAGCGTGTAGAGGGCGAGCGAGAGGAAGCCGCGGCCGGCGCCGAGCGAGGCGCCGACGAGCAGCGCGGCGAAGGTCTGGCCGGTCACCGGGACCGGGGAACCGGGCACCGGGACGACGAGCTGGGCCGCGGCGCCGGTGAGCGCGGCGCCGCCCACGACGAGGGCCGCGTCGCGCAGCCGGGCGCGGGTGGCGGTGGCCGCGGGCAGCAGGTCGGCGAGGACCGCGCCGGGGCGGCGGGTGCGGGTGACGGCGGCAGTGCTCATGGGTGCTCCGCGGGGTGAGGACGGCGGTGGGACAGGGTGACGCTAGCCGACGGGTCAACGATCGTTCACCATGAGCCGCCGACAAAGGCGGGACGGGAGGCTTGGTAGGTTTCCCATAACGGGCCGGTGACGCCTGGCCCGAGGGATCGCGGGCCCCGCGGGGCGCGTCCGTGACGCTCGTCACGCGGACCCGCCGGAGAGAGCGGTGTCCGGCGTGGGTCGCCCGCGGAGGGCGGAGGCGCGGGAGGCCGGACGGACCTGTGGGGATCCGCCAAAACGGTCCCGTCCGGGCCGGGGGCACGGCCCCCTGCCGAACGGCTCCGCGGCGGAGCGGCGGCACCACGGAGGGTCAAGTCGGCGTCCGGATATCGGTATGTGACCGGCGTGATTTTGTGCTGAGCGGATCACGCCAGGACACTGAGGCCGCCCCCGACCCCTCGCGTACTGGACATCACGGCCCATGAACCGGACCTCCCTGCCCTCCGCGCCCGCCGGCGCCGGGGCGGCCGGGGCCACGGAGCGCGGCACCCCGCTCTCCGGCGGCCTCAAGCAGCGCCATCTGTCGATGATCGCCCTGGGCGGGGTGATCGGAGCCGGGCTGTTCGTCGGCTCGGGCGCCGGCATCGCCGCCGCGGGCCCCTCGATCGTCCTCGCCTACGCGCTGTCCGGCACGCTGGTGCTGCTGGTCATGCGGATGCTGGGCGAGATGTCCGCCGCCCACCCGGCCTCCGGCTCCTTCTCCGTGCACGCGGAACGGGCCATCGGCCGCTGGGCGGGCTTCACCGCGGGCTGGATGTTCTGGACGCTGCTGTGCGTGGCGGTCGCGGCCGAGGCGATCGGCGCGGCCGCGATCATGACGGGCTGGCTGCCGGGGACCGAGTCCTGGATGTGGGTGGCCGTCTTCATGGCGCTGTTCTGCGGCACCAATCTGGCGGCGGTCGGCAACTTCGGCGAACTGGAGTTCTGGTTCGCCGCGCTGAAGGTGCTCGCCATCGCCGCCTTCCTGGTCCTCGGCACGCTGGCGATCCTGGGCCTCCTCCCGGGCACGGACGCCCCCGGCACGGCGCATCTCACCGGCGACGGCGGCTGGTTGCCGAACGGCGTGGACGGCTTCCTGGTCGGCCTGCTCGCCTCGGTGTTCGCCTACGGCGGGCTGGAGACGGTGACCATCGCCGCAGCCGAGTCGGAGCGGCCCCGGCAGGGTGTCGCCCGTGCCGTGCGCACGGCGATGTGGCGGATCGCCCTCTTCTACGTCGGCTCCATGGCCGTGATCGTCACGCTGATCCCGTGGAACGACGCCTCGGTCGTCAGGCCGGGCCCGTATGTGGCCGTGCTCGACTTCCTGGCGGTGCCGGCCGCAGGGCAGATCATGAACGCCGTGATCCTCGCGGCCCTGCTGTCCGCGATGAACGCCAACATCTACGGAGCCTCCCGCATGGCGTACTCGCTGACCGCCCGGGGCGACGGCCCGGCGGCCCTGGGCCGGGTCTCCGGTGGTGTGCCGCGCCGCGCGGTGGCGGCCTCCTCCGCCTTCGGCTTCCTGGCGGTGCTGCTGAGCTTCTGGTGGCCGGACACCGTCTTCGCCTGGCTGCTCAACATGGTGGGCGCCGCCGTGCTGGTGGTGTGGGGGTTCATCGCGGCGGCCCAACTGCGGGCCCGGCGGCGGCTGGAGCGCGAGGCGCCAGAGCGGCTGACCGTGCGCATGTGGTGGTTCCCCTACCTGACCTGGGTGGCGCTGGCGGGCATCGCGGCCGTCCTGCTGCTGATGCTGCGGGACGGCGAGACCCGGACGCAGCTCTGCTTCACCGCCGGGCTGACGCTCGTGCTGGCCGCCACGGGCCTGCTGCGGCAGCGGCGGGCCGGCCGGCTCACCGGAGGCGCCGCGCGCTGACCCGCGCGGAACGCCGCCGCGCGGAAGCGCGCCCCGCCCGGCGCGGCGGGAAGGGGAACGACGGCCCCGCGCGCACGGGGGCACGGGGCCGTCGTCCGGGGCCGCGAAGGCGGAGCCGCGGCAGCCGCAGTAACCGCAGCCGCAGCCGGATCAGTCGAAGACCGGCCCCTGGACGCGGGTCCGCTTGATCTCGTAGAAGCCGGGCGTGGAGGCGACCATCAGCGTGCCGTCCCACAGCTTCGCCGCGGCCTCGCCCTTGGGGGCGGGGGTGACGACGGGGCCGAAGAAGGCACAGGGCTCGCCGTCCGGGCCGGGCACGGCGATCACCGGGGTGCCCACCTCCTCGCCGACCAGTTCGATGCCCTGCTTGTGCGAGGCGCGCAGCTCCGTGTCGTAGGCGTCGGTGTCCGCGGCGTCGACCAGCTCCGCCGGCAGCCCGGCGTCCCGGAGCGCGGCGGCCATGGACTCGCGCGTGACGCCCTCGCCGCCGTTGTGGAAGCGGGTGCCGAACGCCGTGTAGAGCGGCCCGAGCACGTCGCTGCCGTGCTCCCGCTCGGCCGCGATGGCGACCCGCACCGGGCCCCAGGCCGTCTTCTCCAGCAGCTCGCGGTACTCCTCCGGAAGCTGGTCCAGCTTCGGCTCGTTGAGGACCGCCAGGCTCATCACGTGCCAGCGCACCTCCACCGGGCGCACCTTCTCGACCTCCAGCATCCAGCGCGAGGTCAGCCAGGCCCACGGACAGACCGGGTCGAACCAGAAGTCGACGGGCGTCTTCTCGGGTGCGGTCACAGGGTTCTCCTCATCAAACGGCTCGGTCCGCTGCGCGGGCTGCTCACGTGCTCCCACGGTGAACCATTGGCCCTGTGTGACGCATTCCCACCCGCCGGTGAGCGCGTGACACTATGGCGACTGTTCGCACTGTGAGACCGCGGTGCGTGACGCGTGTGAGTGACAGACGAGGCAAAGGAGCCGTCGTGCCCGGTGAGAACCTGACCCGTGACGAAGCCCGTGAACGGGCAGGGCTGCTGACCGCCCACGGGTACGAGGTGGCGCTGGACCTGCGGTCGGCGACGGCCCCGGACGCCTCCGAGCCGCGCACCTTCCGCTCCGTCACCACGATCCGCTTCGGCTGCGCCCGGCCCGGTGCGGCGAGCTTCGCCGATCTGCTGGCCCCGTCCGTCACCTCGGTCGTCCTCAACGGCCGCACACTGGACCCGGCCGCGGTGTTCGACGGCACGCGGATCGCGCTGGAGGACCTCCGTGAGGAGAACGTCCTCACCGTCGACGCGCAGTGCGCCTACAGCCGCACCGGCGAGGGCATGCACCGCTTCGCCGACCCCGAGGACGGCGAGGTCTACCTCTACACCCAGTACGAGCCCGCCGACGCGCGCCGGGTCTTCGCGAACTTCGAACAGCCCGATCTGAAGGCCCCGTTCACCTTCACCGTCACCGCCCCCGAGGGCTGGACGGTGCTGGGCAACGGCGCGGCCGACGGCGAGCCCGTCCCCGCGGAGGGCGGCGGCGCCGTCTGGCGCTTCCTGCCGACGAAGCCCATCTCGACGTACATCACGGCCGTCGTCGCCGGGCCGTACCACATGGTCCGCGACACCTATCGGCGCACGCTGGACGACGGCGGCGTCCTGGAGATCCCGCTCGGCGCGCTCTGCCGCAAGGGGCTCGCCCGCTACTTCGACGCGGACGACGTCTTCACCGTCACCAAGCAGGGCCTGGACTTCTTCCACGACAACTTCGGTTTCCCGTACCCGTTCGGCAAGTACGACCAGGCGTTCGTCCCGGAGTACAACCTCGGCGCCATGGAGAACCCGGGCCTGGTCACCTTCCGCGAGGAGTACGTCTTCCGCGGCAAGGTCACCGAGGCCTCGTACGAGAGCCGGGCCAACGTCATCCTGCACGAGATGGCGCACATGTGGTTCGGCGATCTCGTCACCATGGAGTGGTGGGACGACCTGTGGCTCAAGGAGTCCTTCGCCGACTTCATGGGCTCCTTCTCCCTGGTGGAGGCCACCCGCTTCGAGAACGGCTGGATCACCTTCGCCAACCGCCGCAAGGCGTGGGCGTACCGCGCCGACCAGCTGCCCTCCACGCACCCCGTCACCGCCGACATCCGCGACCTCGAGGACGCCAAGCTCAACTTCGACGGCATCACCTACGCCAAGGGCGCCTCGGTGCTCAAGCAGCTCGTCGCCTACGCCGGCCGGGACGCCTTCCTGGAGGGCGCCCGCCGCTACTTCCAGCGGCACGCGTACGGCAACACCCGCCTCGAACACCTGCTGTCCGTGCTGGAGGAGACCTCCGGGCGCGACATGGCCGAGTGGTCCCGCGCCTGGCTGCAGACCGCGGGCGTCAACGTCCTGACACCGGACGTCGTGTACGACGCCGAGGGCCGGATCACCGAGCTGGCCGTCCTGCAGGAGGCGGCCCCCTCCCACCCGGAGCTGCGCCCGCACCGGGTCGCCATCGGCCTCTACCGGCGCGAGGGCGAGAAGCTGGTGCGCTACCGCCGCGCCGAGACGGACGTCGCCGGGCCCCGCACGGTCGTCGCGGAGCTGGCCGGGGCCGAGCGGCCCGATCTGATCCTCGTCAACGACGACGACCTCACCTACTGCAAGACGCGTTTCGACGCGCACTCCCTCGACACGCTGCGCGGGCACCTGGGCGAGATCACCGACCCGCTCGCCCGCGCGCTGTGCTGGTCGGCTCTGTGGGGACTCACGCGGGACGGGCTGATGCCCGCCCGGGACTTCCTCGACCTGGTGCTGCGCTTCGCCGGCCGCGAGAGCGACATCGGCGTGCTGCAGATGCTGCACGCCTGGGCGCACTCCGCCCTCGTCCACTACACCGCCCCGGACCGGCGCGAGCAGAGCGGCCGGGCGCTGGCCGCGGGCACGCTCGCCGAGCTGCGGCTGGCCGAGCCGGGCAGCGGCCACCAGCTGGCCTGGGCGCGGTTCTTCGCGCTGACGGCGGGCAGCGCGGCCGATCTGCAGCTGCTGCAGGGGCTGCTGGCGGGCACTGCCGAGATCGACGGGCTGGAGGTGGACCAGGAACTGCGCTGGGCCTTCCTCGAACCGCTCGCCGCCCACGGGGCCGCCGGGGCGGCCGAGATCAACGCCGAACTGGCGCGCGACGACACCGCCTCCGGCAAGCGCCACCAGACGCGCTGCCTCGCCGCCCGGCCCTCCGCCGAGGTCAAGGAGCAGGCCTGGGCGGATGTGGTGGAGTCGGACAAGCTGTCGAACGCCCTGGTCGAGGCCACCATCGCCGGCTTCGACCAGCCCGGTCAGCGGGAACTGCTGGCGCCGTACGTCCCGCGCTACTTCGCCGTGATCGAGCGGGTGTGGGAGGAGCGGTCCATCGAGATCGCGATGTCCGTCGTGCGGGGCCTGTTCCCCATGCTGCAGGGCAACCAGGAGACGCTGGACGCGGCGCAGACGTGGCTGGACGAGCACCGGGACGCGCCCCCGGCGCTGCGGCGGCTGGCGCTGGAGGCGCACTCCGACCTGGCCCGCGCCCTGCGGGGCCAGGACTGCGACAGGGCGGCGGACTTCACGGGCTGAGAACGCCCGGCGGAACGGCCGGCCGTCCGCTCCCCGGATACGGGAACGGGCGGCCGGCCCGTGTGCGGCGGCATGCTTCCGGGTCAGGACCTGCCGCAGAACTCCGCCTCGAGGACGGCCCGTCCGTCACCGGCCCAGTCGCCGTTGACGTTGAAGGCCGCCGCGTGGTCCCCGGTCCGGGTGACGGTCGCCGCGGATGACGAGCCGTGAATGCCGCCGGTGTGCCCCCAGATGGTGACGTCACAGGAGAGGGTCTGCGGGGAGATACCCAGACCGTAGTGCTTCATGCCCTCTTCGCCGGTCTCCACGGTGGTCAGCATGGCCTTCAACTGGCGTTCCGGCAGCAGCTTGCCGCGCACCAGGGCCCGGTAGAAGCGGTTGAGGTCGCCCGTGGTGGAGATCATCTCGCCGGCCGCTCCGGCGATGGAGGGGTTGAGCTCGGTGGTGTCGTGGATCTTCTCCTCCGGGTCACCGCCGAGCGTGGAGTAGGCGCGGCCGTGCGGGCGGGGCACGTCCGGGTCGGTGCCGGGCACCGTGGTGGCGCGCAGCCGGAGCGGGCGGAGGATGCGGCGCTCGATCTCCTCGGCGTACTCCGCGCCGGTCACCCGCTCGATGACCATGCCGGCCAGGACGTAGTTGGTGTTGGAGTAGTTCCAGTCGGTGCCGGGCGCGAAGTCCGGCTCGTGGGCGGTCGCGATGTCCACGAGCTGCTCCGGCGTCCAGGTGTCGTAGCGGTGCTCCTGGAAGCCGGGGCCGAACATCTTCTCGGCGAACGCGGTGTCGGAGGTGTAGTCGAAGATGCCGCTGGTGTGGTTGAGGAGCTGCCGGACGGTGATCTTCCGGCCGTCGTGGCCGTTGCCGCGTACGACGCCCGGAAGCCACTTCTCGACGGTGTCGTCCAGGTCGATCCGCCGCTCCGACTCCAGTTGGAGGAGGACGGTGGCCACGAAGGTCTTGGTGATGCTGCCGACGCGGAAGCGGTCCTGCGGCAGCCGGGGCCGCTCGGTCTCCAGGTCGGCGACGCCGGAGGAGCCGTTCCAGACCCCGTGGCGGCCGGCGGCCTGGAACAGCACGCCGGGGAGGCCCAGTTCGACCTGGGCGTCCAGGGCCTTCTGCGTCGCCTCGTGGCCGTGCCCGTGTCCCTGCCCGTGCCCGCGGTCCGTGTCCGCCTTCGCCGCCGCTCCGGCCGCCGGGCCGGCCGCCGCCGCGACCGGGGTGCTCAGCGCGCCGGCCGCCAGGGCCGCCGCCGTCAGGGCCGCGATGAGTGTGCCGCGCCGTCCTCTGCCTGTGCGTGTCGCCATGAGAGTCCCGTTCCCTCCGTTGCCTGCTTCCGACGGACCGCGCCGTGCTGCGGCCCCGCCGCGCCGGGAAGGACTCCTTCGCCGGTCCGCGAGTTGATCCCGTGGCGGCCGCGGGTTCCGGAGGGGCCGATTCCGGCCGCCTGGCGACGCGTTCCGGCCGGAGGCGCGGTCGGCCGCGCCCCGCCCCGCCCGGCGGCACAGGTCAGCGGCGGGCGAGCAGCAGTTCGGTGTTGCGGTCCCCGGGCTCGCCCGAGAGCGTGGTGCGGGCGCCGGGGGTGTTGAGGGACAGCTCGCGGTAGAGGGAGGCCAGTCCGGTCTGGGAGAGGTCGGAGTGGTCCGCGCGGTACGGAGCGGCCGATTCCACCAGCGTGGTGAAGAGGGAGAGCGTGCCGTCGTGGTTGTCCGCCAGTTCGATCACCCGGGCGAGCTGGGGGAAGTCGACGTGCGAGGCGGTGGAGATCTCCCAGAAGCCGTCGCGCGGGGTGATGTTGTTCTTGTGGCTGTGGCCGTTGATCCAGGCCAGGACGTTGCGGTGGCGGCCGAGCAGGGCGAGCAGCTCCTCGCCGCCGTGCCGCTTCTCGTCCGGCCGGGCCGGGTCGGGGCGCAGATTGCGCATGGTGGCGCCGGTGTGGTGGCTGAAGACCAGGACGTGCTCGTCGCGGTGTTCGGTGAGGGTCCGCTCCAGCCAGCGGAGCTGGGCGGTGCCGAGGGAGCCCTCGTAGTGGCCGCCGTTGTCGGTGCTGTCGAGGCTGATGCCGAGGACGCCGTCGGCGATGCGGAAGGAGTAGTACAGGCGTTCCTCGGCGAGGTTGGCGGCGGTGTAGCCGTGGCCGCGCGGGCCGGGCCCGGTGTGCCACGGGTCCAGGTGCGCGGTGACGTATTCGAGCGGCGTGAAGGGGGCGCGGCGCTCGTCGGGGGTGACCCGGCGCATACCGCGGGTGCGGGAGCGCAGCAGTTCCTCGAAGCGGCGGCCCTCCGGGTCACCGGCCTTCCTGACGTTGGCCCAGAGGGCGGCGCCCTCGGCCGGGGACAGGCTCTCCAGCTTGCGGCCGCCGACGGCGAACTCGGCGAAGAAGCCGCCGCGGGCGTAGGCGCCGCCGGGCAGGGTGTCGTGGTTGCCGACCGTGGAGTACCAGGGCATGCGCAGACCGGGGCTGCGGACCTCGCGGATCGCGGCGTGGAGGAAGCCGTCGATCCGGGGGAAGCCGAGCTGCTTGTCGCTGTCGCGCAGGGCGTCCTCCGGCTGCCAGTAGAGCGGCAGGCCGCTGTTCTGCACGCCCTCGTAGCGGCGTTCGTCACCGGTGTTGGGGATGATCCGGCCGCCGCTCATGGCGGTGAGGAACCACTGCAGTTCGGCGCGGGAGTTGTTGTCGGTGTTGTCCCCGGTGGTCATGACGAAGGCGATCGGGCTGCCGGTGGCGGGGCCGCCCGGGAGTGCGTTGACGCGTTCGATGAGCGAGACGGTGCCGGCGACGGAGAGCGCCTCCTGCGGGCGCCAGGCGCTGGCGGTCGAGGCGCGCAGATACTCGTAGCGCAGCGGGTGCTGGACGTCGACGATGTGCAGATCCGTGAACTGGACGAAGCAGGCGAGCGCGGTGCGCCGTTCCGCTCTGCCGTTCCCGGCGGACGCCAGTTCGGTACGGAGGACGCGCGGCCAGCCCGGGCCCTCCCCCAGCCGCCGGTAGCCCGTGGCGCCGCGCGGGGTGGCGACCGTGTCGAGCGTGGTGCCGTGCCGTGCGGAGGTGCCGCGGGCGCGGACCGGCGGAGCGGTGGACGGTGCGGCGGCGGGCCCGGCGGAGCGGGCGCGCGGCGGCGCGGTCGCGGCCTCCGCCGGCCCGCCGCCGGAGCCGAGGGCCGCGCCGAGGCCGGCGGAGACGCCGACGGCGCCGACGGTGGCGAGCAGGGCACGGCGGTGGAGGGCTGCTGGGTCGGTCGATCCGGTGCGGGACATGGGGGCTCCCCGGGTGCTGCGCGCGGACACGGCGGGAGCGGGGGCGCGCCCCCGCTCCCTCGGATGCTTGGCACCGGGGGTGGCCTGCGTTTGAACGAGACCGGAACGCCGGGCACCCATCGCCGCACATCGATCACCGGTAGGGGAACCGGTCATCCGCCTCGGCCCCGGGGGTTCCCGGCCGCTCACCGGGCGTTCACCGACGCGGGTGGGGCGGGCCGGCGAACGGCGCGGAAGGGCAGCCTCCGCGGTGGTCGCCGAACGGTGTTCATCCGGTCGTCAACAAACATCCGGGGCCGGCGAATTGAGACGTCGGACCCGCTTCGTCCCCGAATCACCGGTGGCGGAAATACGCCACCGTCCGCTCAGCGGTCGCTCAACCCTCCCCAAACTCCTCGCACTTACATATAAGTGCGGTCAACCGGATCCGATTTCCGAACAAGGGTGGCCATGCCTTCTTCTCCCATACCCGAGCCGCCGTCCGGCCCGAGACGCGCGGCCCGCGCGGCGATCACCGCGGGCCTGGTGGCCGCGCTCGCCGCGGCCGGCCCCGTCCCGGCCTTCGCGGCGGACGGCGACCCGGGCTCCTCCCCCGCCCCGGCGAAGTCCTCGGCGGACAAGCTCGGCTCGGCCGACGCCGAACTGCTCGCCGAGGCCAAGTCCGACGGCGACAAGAACATCACGATGATGCTCGCCACCGCCCCCGGGGCGACCGAGCGGGCCGTGGACGAACTGGAGTCCGTCAAGGGCACCTCCGTCGGCCGCACCTACGACAAGCTCGGCTATGTGCGGGCCACCGTGCCCACCGGCCGCGCCGACGCCGCCATCGCCAAGGCCGCGAAGCTCTCCTCCGTGCACGGCATCGACCTCCGCCAGGAGATCAAGCTGCCGGACCCGACGCCGAAGGGCGACCGCGCGAAGGGCGCCAAAACCGGCCCCACCGGCTCGTACGACGGCCCGGACGAGAACACCCCGGCGAAGAACCCGTACCAGCCGTCCCACGAGACGGGCGCCGTCGACTTCGTGAAGAAGAACCCGAAGGCGGACGGCCGGGGCATCACCATCGGCATCCTCGACTCCGGCGTGGACCTCGGGCACTCAGCCCTGCAGAAGACCACCACCGGCGAGCGCAAGATCACCGACTGGGTGACGGCGACCGACCCGATCGTGGACGGCGACGGCACCTGGCGCCCCATGGTCCAGGACGTCTCCGGGCCGACCTTCGCCTACGCCGGCCGCACCTGGACCGCGCCCGAGGGCTCGTACCGCGTCAGCCGCTTCGCCGAGTCCGCCACCACCGGCGGTGACATGGCGGGCGACCTCAACCGGGACGGCGACACCACCGACACCTGGGGCGTGCTGTACGACCCGGCCGACGGCACCGTCCGCGTCGACCTCGACGACGACGGCGACTTCGGCGACCAGGAGGCGATGAAGCCGTACAAGGACGGCTTCGACGTCGGCTACTTCGGCACCGACGACCCGGACACGGCGATCGCCGAGCGGATCCCCTTCGTGGTGGAGATCCGCAAGGACGTGCCGATGGACCCGTACGGCGGCGACTGGACCGGCAAGACGGCCGACTTCGTCAACATCGGTGTCGTCGAGGGCTCCCACGGCACGCACGTCGCGGGCATCACCGCCGCCAACGGCCTCTTCGGCGGGAAGATGGACGGCGCCGCCCCCGGCGCGAAGCTCGTCTCCTCGCGCGCCTGCACCTGGTCCGGCGGCTGCACCAACGTCGCGCTCACCGAGGGCATGATCGACCTCGTCGTCAACCGCGGCGTCGACATCGTCAACATGTCCATCGGCGGTCTGCCCCCGCTGAACGACGGCAACAACGCCCGTTCCGAGCTGTACACCCGGCTCATCGACACCTACGGCGTGCAGCTCGTCATCTCCGCCGGCAACAGCGGGCCGGGCGCCAACACCATCGGCGACCCCTCGCTCGCCGACAAGGTGATCAGCGTCGGCGCCTCCGCCTCCCGCGAGACCTGGGCGGCGAACTACGGCTCCGTCATGCGGACCCGCTACTCGATGATGCCGTTCTCCTCCCGCGGCCCGCGCGAGGACGGCGGCTTCACCCCGACCCTCGCCGCGCCCGGCGCCTCCATCAACACCGTCCCGAGCTGGCAGCCCGGCCAGCCGGTCGCCGAGGCCGGCTACGAGCTGCCGCCCGGCTACGGCATGCTGCAGGGCACGTCGATGGCCTCCCCGCAGGCCGCCGGCGCCTCCGCGCTGCTGCTGTCCGCCGCGAAGCAGAAGAAGATCGACCTCACCCCGGCGAAGTTGCGCACCGCGCTGACCAGCACGGCCCACCGCATCAAGGGCTTCCAGGCGTACGAGCAGGGCGCCGGGCTCATGGACGTGGTGGACGCCTGGTCGGCGATCCGCAACGGCGCCGGCGCCCACGCGTACACGGTCTCCGCCCCGGTGGACACCGCGCTCTCCGGCTACCTGAAGACCCCGCACCGCGGCACCGGCGTCTACGACCGCGAGGGCGGCCTCAAGGTCCGCCAGTCCCGGACGTACGACGTCACGATCACCCGCACCAGCGGTCCGTCCGGCCCCGTCCGGCACGAGCTGAACTGGGCGAACAACGACGGCACCTTCTCCCTCGCGGGCTATGACACCGTCAACCTGCCGCTCAACAAGCCGGTCACCGTCAAGGTCCGGGCGAAGGCCCGTACCGCCGGCTTCCACAGCGCCGTCCTGGAGCTGGACGACCGGCGCACCAGGGGCACCGACCACCAGATCATGACGAGCGTCGTGGTCGCCGATGAGCTGGCCGCCCCGTCGTACGCGGTGAAGAAGTCCGGCACCGCCGAGCGGAACCGGAACACCTCGTACTTCGTCACCGTGCCGGAGGGCGCCAAGAGCCTCGAGGTCCGGATGGACGGACTGAAGGACGGCAGCCAGACCCGGTGGATCGCCATCAACCCGTACGGCGTGCCGGTCGACCCGAGCAGCACCATCAACTGCTACCCGGACTACAACAACCCCAACAACACCTGTGACCCGGAGCGGCGCGGCTACGCCGACCCGATGCCGGGTGTGTGGGAGATCGAGGTCGAGTCGCGGCGCACGTCGCCGCTGCTGGACAACCCGTACACGGTGACGACGACGGCGCTCGGCACCGTCTTCGACCCGGCCGTGCGGACCATCGACGAGGCCGAGACCGGCACCCCGGCCGCGGTGGACTGGAAGGTCACCAACGGCTTCGCCGCCATCGAGGGCAAGCTGAGGGGCGGCGAGCTGGGCTCGGCCAAGAGCGCGCGCCCGTCCATCGGCGACGGCGCCTCGCAGGAGACCACCGTCGAGGTGCCCGAGGGCGTCTCCCGGCTGGACGTGAGCATCGGCTCGCCCTCCGACAACGGTGCCGACCTGGACCTCTCGGTCTACAAGGACGGCGCGCTCGTGGACTCCGACGCGGACGGCGACTCCGAGGAGTCGGTGTCGCTGGTCGAGCCGGCCGCCGGCACGTACACCGTGGTGGTGGACGGTTACTCGGTGCCCGCGGGCACCACCGAGTACGACTACCTCGATGTGTTCTACGCCTCCTCGCTCGGCGAGGTGACCGTGGACGAATCGGCGGTCGTCAAGCTCGGCAACGGCGCATCCGGGCAGGTGGGAGCCGAGGTCGTGGTGAACGGCGCGGCTCCGGAGGGCCGTGAGTTCTTCGGCGAGGTCAGCCTGCTGAACGCCCACGGCACGGTCACCGGCAAGGGCAGCGTCAAGATCGGAAAGGTCCTTCCGTAGCGGCCTGAGACACTGGACGGCGGGGCGGGCGCTCTCGGAGCACCCGCCCCGTCGGCAGTACGGCACCAGGCAACAGAGGAAGGCGTCCCATGAGGATCGGAATCGTCGGAGCCACCGGACAGGTCGGCGGCGTGATGCGGAAGATGCTGGCCGAACGCTCGTTCCCGGTGGAACGGCTGCGGCTCTTCGCATCGGCCCGCTCGGCCGGGAAGACCCTGGACTGGCAGGGCGAGCAGATCACCGTCGAGGACGCGACCACGGCCGACTACTCCGGCCTGGACGTGGTGCTCTTCTCCGCGGGCGGCGCCACCTCGCGCGCCCTGGCCGAGAAGGTCGCCTCCGCCGGCCCCGTGGTGATCGACAACTCCTCGGCCTGGCGGCTGGACCCCGATGTCCCGCTGGTCGTCGCCGAGGTCAACCCGCACGCCGCCATGCGGCGCCCCAAGGGGATCATCGCCAACCCGAACTGCACCACCATGGCGGCCATGCCCGTGCTGCGCCCGCTGCACGCCGAGGCCGGGCTGGCGTCCCTGGTCGTCTCGACGTACCAGGCGGTGTCCGGCAGCGGGCTGGGCGGGGTCCAGGAGCTGGACGAGCAGATCCGCGAGGCGGCGGGGTCGGCGACGGCGCTGACCCACGACGGATCGGCCGTGAAGTTCCCCGAGCCGCAGAAGTACGTGCGGCCGATCGCGTTCAACGTGCTGCCGATGGCCGGATCGGTCGTGGACGACGGGTCCTCCGAGACCGACGAGGAGCAGAAGCTCCGCAACGAGAGCCGGAAGATCCTGGAGATCCCCGGGCTGAAGGTCTCCGGCACCTGTGTCCGGGTCCCCGTCTTCACCGGCCACTCGCTCCAGATCAACGCCCGCTTCGAACGCCCGATCAGCCCCGAGCGCGCCAAGGAGCTCCTCGCGGGCGCCCCGGGCGTGACCCTGTCGGACGTCCCCACCCCGCTGCAGGCCGCCGGCCAGGACCCGACCTTCGTCGGCCGCATCCGGGCGGACGAGACGGTGGAGCACGGGCTGGCGCTCTTCTGCTCCAGCGACAACCTGCGCAAGGGCGCGGCGCTCAACGCCGTGCAGATCGCCGAACTGGTCGTCGCCCAGGCGGGCTGATCCCGGCGAGCTGATCCCGGCGGGTGACCCCTGCTGGGCCGGTCCCGGTCCCTTTCGGGCCGGGACCGGTCCTTTGGCGGCGAAGTAGTGAAACGCACCGGAGCCGGGCGGGGGCGGCTACTGTGACTCACATCGCACGGCACCTCACCTCGGCGCCGCGCCGAGGGCGTTCGAGAAGCGGGAGCTTGTTCGTGAGCAGTGACGTCAACCCTCCGCTCAGCGCGGGGCGGCCGTTCCGGCTGATCGTCACCGGCGGCGGGACGGGTGGTCACACCTATCCCGCGCTGACCGCGGTCCGGAGCCTGCGGGCGAGGCTGGCGGCCGGCGGAAGGGCGTTGGAAGTGCTGTGGGTGGGCACGGCCGGCGGTCTGGAGGAGCGTGTCGCGGTGAGTGAGGGGATCGAGTTCCGGGCGGTGGCCACCGGTAAGGTGCGCCGCTCCAGCAACCCGCTCAAGCTCGTCTCGCCGGCGAACATGAAGGACATGGGCCGGGTGCCGCTGGGCGTCGCCCAAGCCCGCGCGATTGTCTCCGAATTCCGCCCGGACGTGGTGCTGGCCACCGGCGGCTACGTCGCCGTGCCGCTGGGCTTGGCGGCAAAGATGTGCCGGCGTCCGCTGGTGGTCCACGAGCAGACGGTCCGGCTGGGCCTGGCCAACCGGGCGCTTGCCCGGGCCGCGACCCGGTTCGCCGTCTCCTCGGAGTCGACGCTGGCGCTCCTGCCGGAGCCTGCCCGCTCCGCTGCGGTGGTCACAGGCAACCCGGTGCGGCCCGAAGTGCTGGCCGGGCAGCCCGACAAAGCGGTTGAGACCCTGGGGCTGCACGGATTCGACCGCGCGCTGCCGACCGTCTACGTCACCGGCGGCGCGCAGGGCTCCCAGCAGATCAACGGAGTGGTCGGCGGCGTACTGCCGTGGCTGCTGACGCAGGCGAATGTGATCCACCAGTGCGGGCCGGCCAACGTGGAGCCGCTGCGCGAGGCCGCCGCCGGCCTCCCCGAAGAGTTGGCGGCCCGGTACCTGCTGGCCGGGTTCGTCGGGTCGGAGTTGCCGGACGTGCTCGCGCTGGCGGACGTGGTGGTCTCCCGCAGCGGCGCGGGCACCCTGGCGGAGTTGACGGCGCTGGGCAAGGCCGCTGTCCTGATCCCGCTGGCGTCCTCCGCGGGCGGCGAGCAGGCGCACAACGCCCGGCACTTGGCTGAGGCCGGGGCCGCGGTCGCCCTGCTCGGTGAGGTGAGCGCGCAGGGCCTGCAGGGCGCGCTCGGACCGCTGCTCGCCAACCGGGCGGAGCGGACGGCCATGGCCCGGGCTGCGCGGGCGCATGGCTGTCCGGACGCGGCCGAGCGGCTGGTGGACGTCGTCCTGGAAGCCGCCGCGTAGCGCTCAGGGAAGGTGCCGTGCGGCCCCGGCCTCGATGATCCCTGCGCAGGCGGCGAACGCCGCCTCATCCTGCCCGAAGGGGTCGGGGACGTCGCGGTTGCCGAGGTAGAGCGCCACCTTGCGGAAGGCGCGAAGGTCGGCGAGTTGGTGCAGCGACGCGTGGTTGGCGTGGTCCATCGCCAGGACCACGTCCGCCCAGTCCAGCATGTCGGGGCTCAGGTGGACGCCGCGGTGGCCGGTGAGGTCGTAGCCGCGTGCGGCCGCCGCCGCGATCATCGCGGGGTGGGCGGGCCGGCCCGCCCACTTGTCGCGGATGCCGGCCGAACGCGCCTCGACCGCGCTACCACCAAGGCGGGCCAGGACGGCGGCAGCGAGCGGGGACCGGCAGTGATTGCCCAGGCAGACCGCCAGAATCCGCCTCGGCCGGGCGGTGCCGGGGCCGGTCACGGCCGTCCCCCGGCGGCGAGGGCCTGCCCGAGCAGCGCGGCGACGTGCCGCACGTGCTGCTCGGTGAGGTGCGGGTGGAAGGGCAGGGTGAGGATCTGGCCGCCGAGCGCCTCGGTCACGGGAAGGTCGCGGTGCCAGCGTGCGAAGGCGGGCTGCAGGTGGTTGGGCGGGTAGTGCACCCCGACGCCGACGCCCCGGGCGCGCAGGAACGCGAAAACGCGGTCGCGGGCCGGGACGCGGACCACGCACAGGGACGGCACGCACTGTTCAGCGTCCACGTCCACCAGGGTGACGCCGTCCAGGCCCGCCAGGGCGGCCTGGTAGGCGGCCCACAGTTTCTTGCGGACACTTTCCGCGGTGGCGAAGTGGGCGAGCTGGACCCGCCCGATCGCCGCGTTGATCGCGGGCATCTGGTAGCGCAGGCCGAAGCCGGCCACAGTGTAGGAGGTGGCGGCGGCGCGCTCGGCCGCCGTCTGGGCCACCCCGAGCATGCGCAGGGTACGGGCTGTCTCGGCTTCTTCCGGGGTGCGCGGAATGATCATGCCGCCCTGGCCGCAGGTGAGGTTTTTGATCGGGCCGAAGCTGAAACACGTGGTGGCCCGCTGGTCCGCGCCGACCCGCCCGGCGCCGGCGCGGGAGCCGAAGGCGTGCGCGGCGTCCTGGACGACCTGGATGCCACGCCCGGCGAGCTCGGTGTGGATGCCGGACAGATTGACGGTGCGGCCGCCGTAAAGCACGGGCACGACCGCGCGCGTGGCCGGGGTGAGTGCGTCCCTCATGTGCCCGGCGGTGACGCACAGCGTGGCGGGGTCGACGTCGACGAAGCGGGGATGGGCGCCGCATGCGGTGATCGCCTGGACGGTCGCGCAGAACGTCATCGACGGCACGATCACCTCGTCGCCCGGGCCGATCCCGGCGGCCAGGAGAGCGATGTGCAGCGCGGCCGTGCCGGAGGCGACCGCGACCGCGTCGGGCACGCCGAGGAAGCGGGCAATCTCGTGTTCGAAGTGCTCGGTGACCTCGGTGTGCCCGTACTGGCCGCTGTGCAGCACGTGGGCGACCGCGTCGGCCTCCGGCCCGTACAGCATCGGGCTGGCGTTGCGGCTCGCGTCCGGGAGTGTGGCGGGGATGGTCATAGCGGATGGTCCCTCTCCTCGACGGGGACGGGGAAGTGCAGGGCACCGCCCGCGGCGCCGGGCTGGCCGGCGGCGAGCGTCTCGCTGTACTTGGTCAGGTAGACCCCGGGGGCGTAGGTGAGCCGGTCGTGGTTCACGGGCTGGTCGAGCAGGCCGCCCAAGGCCTGCTGGACGAGGTCGGCGCCGGCCGCCTCGGCGAGCGGGAAGCCCCCGGCGACGCGGGCGTTCACCTCCGTCATCACCGCGTGGTCGCCGGTGAGGAAGCCCTGGGCGCAGCACAGCCCTTGCGCCCCGAGCGCGTCCAGTGTCGCGGCGACCAGGGCGGCGGTGGCCTCGTCGTGGAAGGTGCGGGAGACCACCGCCAGGCCGCCCTTGACCAGAAGCCGGTGCCGCAGGATCACCGATGCCCGGCCGTGCCGGTCGACCAGGCAGTCCGCGGTGAACTCCCGGCCGGTGACCCGCTGCTGAATCAGCGGGTCGGGCACGATCTCGCACAGGACCCGCGCCTGCGCCCGGCTGCCGCAGAAGGCGACGTCCCGGGCGCCCTGCCCGTAGCGGGGTTTGACCACCAGCGGCAGCTTGTCGGGGACCTGGTCGATCTCGTGCGGCAGCCAGGTGTGCGGGGTGGGCAGGTGGTGCTCGCGCAGCACCGCGGCGAACGCGGCCTTGTCGACGCATGCCCGCACCGCCTGCTCGGGCGGCAGCCAGGTCCGCACACCGAGCTCGTTCAACGGCTCGCGCACTGCGAGAAGGTCGGGCAGTTCCCGCTCCACTGTGGAGATCAGCGCGTCGGGCTGCAGGTTGCGGCACAGGCGCAGCAGGTCGGCGCGCCAGTGCGGGGTGCCGGCCGGTGCCATGGTGGCGGCGGTGGCGGCGGGCAGGAGCAGCCCGGGCGCGAGCGGGTCGGCGTCCACGGCGATGACCTGGCAGCCCAGCCGCATCAGGGCCCGGGCCAGGTCGAAGCCGCCGGCGCCGCCCACACCGGTGACCAAGACGCGCCGCGGCCGTGCGGCGGTCATCAGCAGCCCGCCGGGGCGGTGATGCTGCTCTGTGACTGTGGGGCGGCCGGGGTGCGCAGCAGCGGCGCCCACCGGCCGGGGTTGGCGTGGTACCAGGCCACGGTCTCGGCGACCCCGGTCTCGAAGTCGCGCTGCGGCTGGTAGCCGAGATCGTGGGCAATCTTGCTCCAGTCCATCGCGTAGCGGATGTCATTGGACCTGCGGTCCGGCACGTAGGTGACCGCGTCCCAGTCGGCGCCGCACGCGGTGAGGATCCGACCGGTCAGCTCCCGGTTCGTCAGGTCCGTGCCGCCGCCGATGTTGTAGGCCTCCCCGGGCGTCCCGCCGCGCAGGACCAGCTCGATCCCGGCGCAGTTGTCCTCGACGTGGAGCCAGTTGCGCACGTGCCGACCATCGCCGTGCAGGGTGAGCGGCCTGCTCTTGAGGAGGTTGGTCACGAACAGCGGGATGATCTTCTCTGGGTGCTGGCAGGGGCCGTAGTTGTTCGATGAGCGGGTCACGCAGACGGGCACGCCGTAGGTGTGGAAGTACGACAGCGCCACCAGGTCGCTGGCCGCCTTGGATGCCGCGTACGGGACGGTCGGCCGCAGCGGGAAGTCCTCCGTAGCCGCTCCGGTCTCCAGCGGCCCGTACACCTCGTCCGTGGAGACGTGTACGAACTTGTCCACGCCGAAGCGCGCGGCGGCGTCCAGCAGGGTGTGGGTGCCCAGCACGTTGGCGGCCAGGAAGTTCCCGGCCTCGTAGAAGGAGCGGTCTACGTGCGACTCGGCGGCGAAGTGCACCACTGCGGTGTGCCGCTGGACGAGCTCGTCGACCAGGATGGCGTCGAGGATGCTGCCCTGGACGAAGGCCAGCTTCGGGGACAGAAAAGCTTCGCCCAGGTTCTCGATGTGCCCGGCGTAGGTAAGTGCGTCCAGCACGGTGACCCGCGCGACGTCCTCGCGGCGCAGCAGCCGCTTGACGAAGTGCGAGCCAATGAACCCCGCACCACCGGTGACCAGCGTTGTCTCTTCCATGAACAGGTCCTGCCAATCTGGGGTGACGGGTTGGTGAAGCACTCGGGGCCGACGGTGCGGGGTGGTCCTCACCGTCGCTTCGGGCGCTCCTTCGGTTGTCACAGCATGTGCTCCAGGGGTGCTCAGGACGGGCGGCCGGCGCGGTGCCGACCTCGTTGGCGGGGGCGGTTCCGGCGCAGTCGGTACGGGAAACGCGCGAGGGCGGTCTCGCCCGTGGGGGCGGGGTCGCCGGTGGGACTGTCCGCGCGTGCGGTCTCTCTCCACGCCAGGGCGGCCAGACGCCGTATGCACTGGGCGCAGGCGTACATGGGCGCTATCAGCCCGTCCACGCGGGCCGGGCCGATCCACATGACGAGTGCCTTCTCCGCGCGGCAGTACAGCCAGCACGGTCCGCGCATCCACACGTTGGCGGGCGGGGAGAGGGGAAGGGGCCCGTCTCCCACGGGGGGAGGAGACGAGCGGGGCCCCGGCTGGGCCCGCCCCGGGCGAGACAGGGTGTTGACGGCCGCATCCGGCCCAGGGCGTGGGTCCATCAGCGGCGGGCCTCGGGAATGGACTGGCGGGTGTCCTCGATCACCTCACGGAGCACGTCGCGGGTCGGCTCCAGCTTGGTGTGGAGCCGGGCGCAGGGCCACGTCGGCCAGACAGGGGCGAGACCGTGGGTGCGGCCGGGCGGCGGAATTTCCACGTCGCACCCGCCGCCGTAGACGGTCACGCCGTCGATCGGGGTCCAGCCCTCGGTGCAACGGGGCGGCACCAGCCAGTACAGGTAATGCGTGTAGTGGTCGCGGATGATCGCGGGCTCTTCCTCGCCCTCGTCCGCGAGGAGACGGCGGGCCCGGTCACCAAGATCGCTGAGGGCTCGGACAGCGTCACAGTGGATCCCGGCGGGAAGAAACTGGTACCCGGCCTCGGGCGGTACCCATAACTGGGCCGGCTGGCCATCAAGTGCGTGGTGGCACAGGGCGGTGGTGAGCACGGAACAACTCCCAGGTCGTCGGTGGTCGGGCCCCAGGCAGCCGGAAGCCTCCCCGGGGGATGGTTGGGATCCCCGCCCCAACCCGGGCTCGCGGCCGCAGGCGGGGGCGCGGAAGTCTGATCAGTCGGCGGGCGCCGCGTGCCTCGGCTGCGCCGCGGTGTCGAACCAGGCCCATACGGTGCCGTCGGGAGCGACGCCCCAGTCATCGGAGCAGCCCGCCACGAGGAGGAGACCGCGGCCGCTCTCCTGGTCCGGGCCGGCATCGCGCGGGATCGGCAGCACGGGGGATTCGTCGGCCACGGTGACGCGGAGGCCTGCGCCGCCGGTGGTCAGGCGCAGGGTGACGCGGCCCTCCCCGTGGGAAACGCCGTTGGTGACCAGCTCGGACACGACCAGCTCCACGCGGTCGCGGAGGTCGTCCGGCGTCCCCCACTGCGTGAGCTGTTCGACGGCGACGACTCGGGCCCGCCGCGGCCAGAGTCGGCGCTCGCCGTCCGCGCCGGGGGCGAAAACCAACGTCAGTGCACGCCGGCCGGGGTGCCCCGCTCCCGAGGACCGGCCGCCGGGATTGCGGCCGGGGAGGGTCCCCGGGACGGGGCGTACGGTGCCCGCCGTTTCCGGCGTAACGGGGTGTGCACCGCGGCTTGGTGTGCCAGCTGGGAGGCGGTGAGGACCTGGCGCCGAAACCGCCGTCCCGGTGCTGCGTACGGTTATGGCGTCCTCTTGACGTGTACCGGGCCTGTCGGCGATGACTGCGGCCGACTTGCATGACTCGTCAGATGTCCTGGCGTGCACGGGAAAACCCCCGACATCAGCAGTGATCGGTGAGTCACTGACGGTATGCGTGCCGGGGGTTCCCAATATGAGTACGCGGAATAACCGCAGTTCAGAGCCGCGAATTTTCTTCTAGTCGTCCAGATGGAAGCGGGCGGACATGCGGCGCAGCCGCTCGCGGAGCGCGGCCCGCTCCTGGTGCACGATCCGCCGCAGCGTCGCGCGCGCGATGGGATGGTTCCGGATCAACTGGGGCGCGGTGCTCTCCGCCTTCTCCAGTTCACTCACGGCCCGCCCCCGGTCTCCGCCCCAGAGGTAGGCGCGGGCCAAGTCCATCCGGTAGTAGCCCTGCCGGGACTTGGGCAGCGTTGCCAGCGCGGTGTCCGTGACCTTCTCGTGGCGCACCAGGGCCTCGTGGTGGTCACCTACCTCCAATGCCACGTTGACGTTGTGGATCCCGACGTTGCCGGGGGAGAAGGTCAGCGAGTGCCGGTCACGCTTCGGCACCTGCGCGGCCGCCCGCTTTGCCGCTTCCCGCGCCAGGCCGATCCGGTGATCAGCTTCCTCACGGTTACGGCCCCGGGCGGCGGAGACGGCAGCGCGCAACTGCAGCGAGCCCCACACTCTCAGTGCCAGCGGGTCGCCCTGCCCGTACGCGGGTTCGATGCCTCGCAGGGCCTTGTCCGACAGGGCGATGGCGTCGGCCCAATCAGCGGTGGCCCACATGTCCCATACGCGCATCCAGTCGGCGACGGCCGGCATCAGCTCGTCCCCGGACCGCTGCGCCGCCCACCCGGCCCGCTCGCAGGCCATCGTGACCAGTTCCGGGTGACCCAGGGCATGGGCGGCGGTGTGCGCGAATTTGCAGCCGATTCCGTAGATGGCGAAGGCCTCTTCCTGCTCCCGGCCCTGGGACACTTCGACCAGGGCGCGGGCTTCACGCAGCAGGTCGGGGAGTTCCTGGAGGATCTTCGTGTTCGCCGCGGCGTCACGCAGTTTGTGCAGCTTCTCCAGCTTCACCCACAGCGCCTCGGATGGCGGAGGGGTACCGTCGAAGACCGGCGTCAGGTCGTAGCGGCGTAGTTCTCGGAGGATCGCCCTGGCCGACGCCTCCCACTGGTGCGAGGCTGCTGACCCGGAGTAGGGGCGCTCTATCAGGTCGTTCGGGTGCAGGTGGAGCGCGTTGGCGACCTCGTTGATCACGCTGGTCCGGTCCAGTTCGTGCTGGCCTCTCTCAAGCCGGGACACCCAGCCCTGCGAGCAGTGCAGCTCTGCGGCCAAGTCCGCCTGAGTGAGTCCCAGGCGGAGGCGTGCGCGGCGAATCCGCTGACCGATGCTCTCCGTCTCTTCCAGCACCTCACACCACCGCCTGTCCGGATGCGGCAATGGGCAAAGGAATGGTCTCGGGCATACTGGTCTCCGTTCTGACTCAGACACTCAGAACGGTACGCCCGGTCTCCGGCTGGGCGGTAGCGATCAGCCCTCACCTGGTTACCCACGGTGGGGGCTTCGCTGTTTCTGGCGGAAATCGCTCGCCGGCTCACTCAGGGCCCCGGCGTAATGCGCTACCGGGTGGACCCGGCAGAACAGGGCCCGGCGGCTCCGCGAAACCTGCTGCGATCATGGGGGCGCCCCGTGCGAGGATGGCCGTTCCGTCCGACGAATGGGAGATGCCTACCGTGCCTGGCACGAACCTCACACGGGAGGAGGCGCAGCAGCGGGCGCGCCTTCTGACCACCCACGGTTACGAGATCGAGCTGGACCTGAGCAACGCGCAGGAGCCGGAGGGGGGCGTCTTCCGTTCGGTCACCACGGTCCGTTTCGACGCGGCCGAGGAAGGGGCCTCCACCTTCATCGACCTGGTGGCGCCGGCGGTGCGCGAGGTGGTGCTGAACGGCGAGGCGCTCGACCCGGCGGAGGTCTTCGCCGACTCGCGGATCGCGCTGCCGTCCCTGGCGGCCGGGCCGAACGAGCTGACGGTGGTCGCCGACTGCGCGTACACCAACACCGGTGAGGGCCTGCACCGCTTCGTCGACCCGGTGGACCAGCAGGCTTACCTCTACACACAGTTCGAGGTGCCGGACGCCCGGCGGGTCTTCGCCTGCTTCGAACAGCCGGACCTCAAGGCTGCGTTCACCTTCACCGTGACGGCGCCGGAGGGCTGGACGGTCATCTCGGGCGCGCCGCTCGCGGACGGCGCGGAGAAGCCGGCGGACGGTGTCTGGCGGTTCGCGCCGACCCCGCCGCTCTCCACCTACGTCACGGCGCTGATCGCGGGCCCGTACCACAGCGTGCACAGCACCTGGGAGGGCGAGGGCCGTTCGGTGCCGCTGGGCCTGTACTGCCGTCCCTCGCTGGCCGAGCACCTGGACGCGGAGGCGATCTTCGAGGTCACCCGGCAGGGCTTCGACTGGTTCCAGGAGAAGTTCGACTACCCGTACCCGTTCGAGAAGTACGACCAGTTGTTCGTCCCGGAGTTCAACGCGGGCGCGATGGAGAACGCCGGCGCGGTCACCATCCGCGACCAGTACGTCTTCCGCTCCAAGGTGACCGACGCGGCGTACGAGACGCGCGCCGAGACCATCCTGCACGAGCTGGCCCACATGTGGTTCGGCGATCTCGTCACCATGGAGTGGTGGAACGACCTCTGGCTGAACGAGTCGTTCGCCACCTACACCTCCGTCGCCTGCCAGGCGCACGCCCCCGGCTCGAAGTGGCCGCACTCCTGGACCACTTTCGCCAACTCCATGAAGACCTGGGCGTACCGGCAGGACCAGCTGCCGTCCACTCACCCGATCATGGCGGAGATCCGGGACCTCGACGACGTCCTGGTCAACTTCGACGGCATCACCTACGCCAAGGGCGCCTCGGTGCTCAAGCAGCTCGTCGCCTACGTCGGCATGGACGCCTTCTTCCGCGGCGTGCAGACGTACTTCAAGCGGCACGAGTGGGGCAACACCCGGCTCTCCGACCTGCTGGGCGCGCTGGAGGAGACCTCCGGCCGCGATCTGAAGGCCTGGTCGCAGGCGTGGCTGCAGACCGCGGGCATCAACGTCCTCCGCCCCGAGATCGCGGCCGACGGCTCGGTGATCACCTCCTTCGCCGTGCGGCAGGAGGCCCCGGCGCTGCCGCTGGGCGCCAAGACGTCCGTCTCCGGCGAGGCCGGCCCGCCGCTGGGCACGCTGCGACCGCACCGGATCGCCATCGGCTGCTACGACCTGCGGGACGGCAAGCTGGTCCGCACCGAGCGGATCGAACTGGACATCGACGGCGAGCTGACCGAGGTGCCGCAGCTGGCGGGGAAGGAGCGCCCCGCGGTGATCCTCCTCAACGACGACGACCTGTCGTACGCCAAGGTGCGGCTCGACCCGGCGTCGCTGGCCGTGATCACCCAGCACCTCGGGGACTTCACCGAGTCCCTGCCGCGGGCCCTGTGCTGGGCCTCGGCCTGGGACATGACCCGGGACGGCGAACTGGCCACCCGCGACTACCTGGAGCTGGTCCTGTCCGGGATCGGCAAGGAGTCGGACATCGGCGTCGTCCAGTCGCTGCACCGGCAGGTGAAGCTGGCCCTGGCCCTGTACGCGGCGCCGTCCTGGCGCGAGCTGGGCCAGGCGCGCTGGAGCGAGGCGGCCCTGGAGCATCTGCGGGCGGCCGAGCCGGGCAGCGACCATCAGCTGGCCTGGGCCCGCGCCTTCGCCGCCACGGCCCGCACGGAGTCCCAGCTCGACCTGGTGCGAGCGCTGCTGGACGGCACGGAGACGGTCGAAGGGCTCGCCGTCGACACCGAGCTGCGCTGGACGCTGCTGGAGCGGCTGGCGGCCACCGGCCGGGCGGACGAACCCGAGATCGCGGCCGAGCTGGAGCGCGACCGCACCTCGGCGGGCGAGCAGCACGCGGCGACGGCGCGGGCGGCCCGGCCGACGGAGGAGGCCAAGGCGGAGGCGTGGGCGTCCGTGGTCGAGTCGGACAAGCTGCCGAACGCCCTGCAGGGCGCGATCATCGGCGGCTTCGTCCAGACCGACCAGCAGGAACTGCTCGCCCCGTACGCGGCGAAGTACTTCGCCTCGGTGAAGGACGTCTGGGAGTCGCGCAGCCACGAGATGGCGCAGCAGATCGCGGTCGGCCTCTACCCGGCGCTCCAGATCTCGCAGGCGACGCTGGACGCCACGGACGCCTGGCTGGACTCCGCGGAGCCGACGCCGGCCCTGCGCCGGCTGGTCACCGAGTCGCGGGCCGGTGTCGAACGGGCGCTCAAGGCGCAGGCCGCGGACGCGGCGGCCGCTGTCTGACCCGGTGAGCCGGTGAGCCGGCCGGTCCCCGGCGGCTCGGAGAACGGCGGGTCCGGGCGGTACGTCACGGCGTACGGCCCGGCGCCCGCCGTTCCGCGTTTGCGGCGGGCCGTGCGGTCGGGCGGGCCCGCGGGTCGCGGGCGCGGAGGGCGGCTCGGACGGCCGACGCGGAGCGGGCTCGGGCGGCGGACGCAAGGCAGCCCCCGGACCGCGGGGGTTCCGGGGGCGGCGCGCGCCGGGGCGCGCGGAATGCGGCGGTGGCTCAGACCTGCCGCTTCTCCTGCTTGCGCGACTTGTCCAGCACCATCACCAGTCCGGCGATGACGAGGAAGGAGATGACCGGAAGCGCGACGTAGAGACCCAGGGTCTCGCCGACACTCAGGCCCGGACCCGGGTCGTCACCGTCGTCGCGAATCAGTGCGAACGCGGGGGACGACATCAGCAGCATCATCAGCGTCGAACCGGCCATGACGGCACCGGTGCGCAGCACGTTCTTGTTGTCCACGGTGCCAACGTAGCGAATGCCCGGCGGGCCCGCGCGACCGGGGTGCCCCTTATGGCCGGTCGGCCGCCCCCGCACCGGCCGCCGGGGCGGCGGCCAGGTGCTCGGCGAGGTCGGTCATCAGGGCGTGCAGACGCGGTGACGCCGCGAGCTGTTCCAGGGTGACCGGGCGGCCGGTGGCGTCGGCGACCGGCAGCCGCCAGTTGGGGTACTCGTCCCAGGTCCCGGGCAGGTTCTGCGGCCGCCGGTCGCCCACGCAGTCCGGCAGCCAGACGCCGATCATGCGGGCCGGGGTGCGGCACAGGAAGCGGTGGACGGCACGGACGGCCGCCTCCTCGTCGCCCCGCCCTCCGGACAGCAGTCCGAGCTCGCTGAGCAGCGCCAGCCACTCGGCGATCTCCACCGCGTCCTCGGCCTGCTCCTCGGCGAGCGGCCGGGTCAGCAGGCCCAGCTCGTGCCGCAGTTCGACGTGTTCGCCCGTCAGCCGGGCGGCCGTGCTCGGGAGGTCGTGGGTGGTGGCGGTCGCCAGGCAGTGCTCCCGCCAGCGCTCGGGCGGCAGGGGTCGCGGCCGCTGCCGGGCGGCGGGCGCGGAGAGCTCGGCGGAGAGGTCGGTGGTGGGCTCGGCGGAGGGGCCGGTGGCGGGCTCCGCGAAGGGGCCGGTGGCGGGCTCGGCCGCGGTTCCGGGGGTGGCCCCGGCGGGGGCCCCGGCAGAGGCGGGAGCCTCGTAATCCCGCTCGAACCAGAGCACCGACGTGCCGAGTACCCCGCGCTCCGCGAGGGCGTCCCGCATCCCCGGCTCCACCGTGCCCAGGTCCTCCCCCACGACGAGAGCCCCGGCCCGGTGCGCCTCCAGGGCGAGCACCCCGAGCATGGCCTCGGTGTCGTAGCGGACGTAGGCGCCCTCGGTCGGCGGGCGGCCCTCGGGGACCCACCAGAGCCGGGAGAGCCCCATGACGTGATCGACGCGCAGCCCTCCCGCGTGCCGCAGCAGCCCGCGCAGCAGGTCCCGGTAGGGGGCGTAGCCGGTGGCGGCGAGGGCGTCGGGGCGCCAGGGCGGCAGGCCCCAGTCCTGCCCGCGCGGGTTGAAGGCGTCGGGGGGCGCGCCGACGGACATGCCGGCGGCGTAGACGTCCTGCCGCGCCCAGACGTCGGCGCCGGAGGGGTGCACGCCGACCGCGAGGTCGTGCACCAGTCCGATGGGCATGCCGGCGTCGAGGGCGGAGCGCTGCGCGGTGGCGAGCTGGCTGTCGGTGAGCCAGGCGAGCCAGCAGTGGAAGTCGACGCGGTCCAGGATCTCGCCGCGGGCACGGACCGCCTGCGGGGAGCGCGGATCGCTCAGGCCGCCGGGCCAGCGCCGCCAGTCGGGGCCGTGGAGTTCGGCGAGGGCGCACCAGGTGGCGTGGTCGTCGAGGGCCTGTCCCTGTTCGGCGAGGAAGGCGCAGTAGGCGGCGCGGCGGCCGGGACCGAGCGGCACGGCGCGCACGAGTTCGAGGGCCTCGCGCTTGAGGCGCCAGACGGCGTCGCGGTCGATGAGCGCCCCGCGGCGCAGGACGCCCTCGCTGAGCGCCTCGGCGCGGGCGGCGACGGCGGCGGCGCGCTCGCGCTCCGGGGCGGGCAGCCGGACGTACTCGGGGACGTCCTCGACGCGTAGATGCACGGGGTCGGGGAAGCGGCGGGAGGAGGGCCGGTACGGCGAGGGGTCCGTGGGGCTTCCGGGCACGGCGGCGTGCAGCGGGTTGAGCTGGAGGAAGCCGGTGCCGAGCTCCCGGCCGGACCAGGCCGCGAGCTCGGCCAGGTCGCCGAGGTCGCCCATGCCCCAGGAGCGGGACGAGAGCAGGGAGTAGAGCTGTACGAGGAAGCCGTGGGTGCGGCCGGGCGGTTCGGACACCCGTTCGGGTGCGACGATCAGGACGGCCCGGCCGGACCGGCCGCCGGGTGCCTCCGCGTGGAGCGTGTGGCAGCCGGGCGGCAGGGTCACGGCCGGGCCGGGGTCCCAGTCCAGGCTCTCGCCGGACTCGGTGCGGACGCGCAGGACGGCGTCCTCCGGGAGGCCGGGCAGCGTTCCGGCCCGCGGCGGCCGGCCCGTCGTCAGGACGACGGCCGGCGGCAGCAGCCGTTCACGCCCGTCCCGCTCCCGCCGCTCCAGGGCGGCGCGCACGGCCTGCGGGGTCGAGGCGTCGACCCCCAGCGCTGCCAGCACGGCGACGACGGTGTCCTCGGGGACGTGGAGCGTACGGCCCGGCGAGGGCTCGTACGACGTCGCGACCCCGTGCAGTGCTGCGAGCCGCGCGCGGCCCATTCAGACCTCCGTGCACTCCAGACCGGCGCCCATGCCGGTGGCCGTGGGTTCACTGGTCAGGGGAAGTTCGGTGGCGAGCGCGGGCTCGCTGGTGAGGGGGGTGCGGTCGGGCAGCGGTGGTTCGCTGGTGAGCGGGGGCTCGGAGTATTCGCCGGAGCTGGCGCCGTCGAGACCCGAGTCGATGTCCGTCAGTCCGTCGAGGTCCAGCGGATTGAACGGTTCGACCGGGTCGCCGGGTTTGGAGAGGGTCGCGAGGAGAAGAGCGGATGTGGCCACCTGGGCCTCCGTAGATCGTGGTCGGTACGACACAGCAGCCCTACCCCGCTGGAGCCGGGGCAGACCCAAACGCGGGGCGAACGTGGCTCTCGTCACAATCGCTCCCCGGTGGGTTGATTTCGCGGCCGGAAGCGGCTTCCGGCGCAGGGCTTGAAGCCGAAAGGGTAGTCAAGGCGGTGGATTTATTGCGAGAGCAACGAGGGGGGCAGTGGCGGAACCAACGAAAAAACCGGGACAGGGCGGGAGGAATCCCCCCGAGGGGCTCACCAGACGCGCGGCCGCGGCCCCCAGCCCCACGGCTGCGGACGGGGCACGGCGGCCGCCTCGACCTGCGCGGCCAGCGCCAGCAGCGGCCCCTCCGCCCCGTGCGCGGCGCCGAGCATCATCCCGACGGGCAGCCCGTCCTCCGTCCACTCCACGGGCAGCGAGACCGCGGGCAGACCGGCGATGTTCCACGGCCCGGTGAACGGAGTGAAGGCCACCTGGGCGGCGAAGTCGGCCGCCGGGTCCTCGTCGTTCCGCAGCGCGCCCACGGGCGCCGGCAACCGGGCGAGCGTGGGGGTGAGCACGGCGTCACAGTCCGCGACGGCCGCGGCCAGCCGCCGCCCGACGCGCTGCATGGCCTCCAGGGCCCGCGCGTAGTCCAGCCCGGTGGCGGCCCGGCCGTGCTCCCGCAGCCAGCGCGTCAGCGGCAGCAGCTCCGCCTCCCGGTCCGCGGGGACGGGCGCGAGCGCGGACATCACCGCCCAGACGGGCGTGAAGGCGTCCCGGTCCCCCGGCCGCAACGGCTGCTCCAGGTCGACCACCTCGTGCCCCAGCCCGGCCAGCAGCGCGGACGTCCGCTCGTACGCGGCGAGCACCTCCGGCGCGACGGTCACGCCGGGCACGTCCGGGCGCGCCCAGCGGCCGATCCGCAGCCGGCCGGGGGTCCGGTCGCACCAGCGGAGGAACGGCGTCTCCGGCGCGGCCAGCGGCATGGGGTCGCCGGGCGCGGGGGCCGCCATCGCGTCGAGCAGCGCGGCGGCGTCCCGGACGGTGCGGGCGAGCGGCCCGGCCGTCGCCAGACCGCTGATGTCGCCGCCGGGAGCGGGGCTGACCCGGCCCCGGCTCGGCTTGACGCCGACGATGCCGCAGCAGCTCGCGGGGATGCGGATGGAGCCGCCGCCGTCACTGCCCTGCGCGGCCGGCGCCAGCCCGGCGGCCACGGCCGCGGCCGCGCCCCCGCTGGAGCCCCCCGCGCCCCGGGAGAGGTCGTACGGCGAGCGGGCGGGCGGCCCGACCAGGCTTTCGGTGTAGGCGGGCAGCCCGAACTCCGGGGTGTTGGTCTTGCCCAGCAGGACGGTGCCGGCCTCCCGGAGCAGCGCGACGAGCCGGGACTCCCCGTCCTCCTCGGGGGCCGTGTGCCCGGCGAAGACGGCGGAGCCGTAGGTGCAGCGGACGCCCGGCACGGCGTCGAGGTCCTTGACCGGCAAGGGCACCCCCAGCAGCGGCGGCAGTCCGTCACCGCCGCCCTCGGTGCCCCCGCCGCCCGCCGCGCGCCGCGCGAGGAGGCGCTCGGCCCGCCGCGCGCCGTCCAGCGCGCGGTCGGCGGTGACGGTCAGATAGGCGCCCACGGAAGCGTCCAGCCGCTCGATGCGGCGCAGGTAGTGCTCGGTGAGTTCGACCGGGGACAGCGCTCCGGTGCGGACGGCAGTGGCCTGGTCGAGCATCGTCAACTCATGGGGATCCGCCATCCGTCCACTCTAGGACCGGAGCCGCCGGCAACCGGCGGACGGCGTCCGGCGGAAGCCCCCGTGTACCCGCCCGGCTCCCGCCAACACCCCTGCCATACCTCGCCAATCGGGACATGCCGGGGCGTGCACGTTGACACTTCTCCCGGGGCGGTGGTGGGCTCGTTCCGGTTGCCCGGGGTTCCGCCCCCGAGGGGCGGGCGACCGGCAGGTCTGGACAGGGCGAGGAGACGACCGTGCAGTTCCGGTTCACCGGCCCGCCCGGTGGCGGCGCAGACGACGGGCAGGACGAGGCGCGGACGGCGGGCGGGCCCGCCGGGCCGGGCATCGCGGCGGGCCGGCGCCGGAGCCGCCCCGCCGGCGGGCTGCGGCCCCGCGTCGCCGGAGCCACCGCGCTGGCCGCCGCGATGATCGGCGGACTCGTCGGAACGGCGCCCGGAGCGGCCGCGGCACCCGCCCCCGCGGGAGACACGGCCCCCACCGCCGAGGACCGCAAGGACGACGCCTCCGTACCGTCCGTCTGGCCCCGCCCGCAGGATCTGAGCGCCCGCGGGAAGGCCGTCCGCGTGACCGAACGGGTCGCGCTGGTGTCCGACGAGAACACCGACCCGTACGCGCTCGACGCGCTCCACGCCCTGCTGCGCTCGGCCGGCGCCCGCGAGGTGCTCGACGTCCGCCCGGACGCCGAACTGCCCCCGGACGCCCTGGTGGTGCGCGCGGACGCCCGGAGCGCGGCGGAGGCGCTGCGCGCCCTGCGCGCGCCCTCGGCCGCCGATCTGCCGTCCGGCGGCTACCGGCTGGCGGTCGGCCGGACCGGCGGACGGGACACCGTCGCGCTCGCCGGCCGGGGTACCGACGGCCTCTTCCACGCCGTGCAGACGCTGCGTCAGCTCGTCATCTCCCCCGGCGGCCGCGACGACGGCGGCGACCGCGACACGGCGGACCGGGCCGGCCACTCCTTCGCCGGCGTCATCGTCCGCGACTGGCCGGGCACCGCCGTGCGCGGCATCGCCGAAAGCTTCTACGGCACCCCGTGGACCCGCGGGCAGCGGCTGGAGCAGATCGACTTCCTCGGCCGCACCAAGCAGAACCGCTACCTCTACGCGGCCGGCGACGACCCCTACCGGCAGACCCGCTGGCGCGACCCGTACCCGGCCGGGCAGCGCGGCGAGTTCCGCGCGCTCGCCGAACGGGCCCGCGCCAACCATGTGACCCTCGGCTGGGCGGTGGCCCCCGGCCAGGCGCTCTGCTTCTCCTCCGACGACGACCTCAAGGCGCTCACCCGCAAGATCGACGCCATGTGGGCGCTGGGCGTCCGCGCGTTCCAGCTCCAGTTCCAGGACGTCAGCTACAGCGAGTGGCACTGCGACGCGGACGCCCGGCGCTTCGGCTCCGGTCCGGAGGCGGCCGCGCGCGCCCAGGCGCGGGTCGCGAACGCCGTCGCCGAGCATCTCGCCGAGCGCCACCCCGGCGCCGTCCCGCTGTCCGTGATGCCCACCGAGTACTACCAGAAGGGCGCCACCGCCTACCGCGGCGCCCTCGCGGGGGCGCTGCGCCGGGAGGTGGAGGTCGTCTGGACGGGCGTCGGTGTCGTGCCGAAGACCATCACCGGCGGTGAACTGGCCGATGCCCGCGAGGCGTTCCGGCACCCGATCGTCACCCTGGACAACTATCCGGTCAACGACTTCGCGCAGGACCGGCTCTTCCTCGGCCCGTACCGGGGCCGGGAGCCGGGCGTCGCCGTCGGCTCCGCCGCGCTGCTGGCCAATGCCATGGCGCAGCCGGCCGCCTCCCGTGTCCCGCTGTTCACGGCGGCGGACTTCTCCTGGAACCCGCGCGGCTACCGGCCCCAGGAGTCCTGGCAGGCGGCCGTCGACGCCCTCGCGGGCCCGGACGCCCGGTCCCGGCAGGCGCTGGGCGTGCTCGCGGCCCACGGCTCCTCCTCCGGGCTCGGCGGCAAGGAGTCGGCGTATCTGCGGCCGCTGATCGACGCGCTGTGGACCGCGCACAGCGGCGGTGACCGCGAGGAGCTGGAGACGGCGGGCGAACGGCTGCGCGAGGCGTTCCGGGTCATGGGCCGGGCCCCGGACCACCTCTCCGGGCCGGCCGGCGAGGAACTGGCGGCGGACGGCGAGGCCGGTCCGTGGCTGGCGCAGCTGGCGCGGTACGGCCGCGCCGGCGAGCGCGCCGTGGAAATGCTGCTCGCGCAGGCCCGCGGGAACGGCGCGGCGGCCTGGCGGGCACAGCTGGAGCTGCGGGAGCTCCGGAAGGAGATCGCCGCCTCGCCGGCGACCGTCGGCGAGGGCGTGCTGGACCCGTTCCTGAAGAAGGCCGCCGGGCGCGCGGACGCCTGGACGGGCGCCGACCGGGCCCGTCCCCGCGAGGCCCACACGGAACGTCCCGGGGAGCTCCGCGTGGATCTGGGCGGCACCCGCCCGCTGGCCGCGGTGACCGTCCTGTCCGAGCCGGACCGGGGCGCCGGCGCGGTCGTCGAGGCGCATGTGCCCGGGGAGGGCTGGCGGAGCCTGGGCCGGCTGTCCGGGGAGGGCTGGACGCAGCTGGGCGGGGAGGACGTGCGCGCCGACACCGTGCGGCTGACCTGGGAGCGCGGCGAACCGGCGCCGGAGGTGCGCGGCGTCGTGCCGTGGTTCGCCGACCTGCCGGACGCCCGGCTGGACCTGGCGCGCGGGGAGACGGACGTCACGATCGGCGGGGAGGAGCGGATCCCGGTCGAACTGACGGCGGAACGCCCCGCGGACGTGCGCGGCCGGCTGGTCGCCGTGTCCCCCGAGGGCATCGACGTGAAGGTCCCGCAGGGCGTCACCGTGCGGCGGGGCACGAAGACCGAGGTGCCGGTGACGGTCTCCGTCCCCGAGGGCACCCCCGCCGGTTCGTACGAGGTGCCGTTCGACTTCGCCGGTGAGAAGCGGACGCTGACCGTACGGGCGTTCCCCGGAACCGGCGGCCCGGATCTGGCGCGCGGCGCCACGGCCCGCTCCTCGGGCGACGAGACCCCCGATTTCCCCGCGTCCGCGGCGGTGGACGGCGACCCGGCGACCCGCTGGTCCTCCCCGGCCGAGGACAACGCCTGGTTCCAGATCGAGCTGGCCCGCCCGGCCCGGGTCGGCCGGGTGGTGCTGCACTGGCAGGACGCCTACGCGGCCCGCTACCGCGTCCAGGTCTCGTCCGACGGGCGCGTGTGGCGGGACGCGGCCGCCGTGGGGGACGGCCGGGGCGGCCGGGAGGAGGTGCGGATGGACGCGCCGGAGACCCGGTTCATCCGCGTCCAGGGCGAGAAGCGGGCCACCCGGTACGGCTACTCGCTGTTCTCCGTGGAGGCGTACGCGGTCGCCCGCTGAGCCCGCCGCGCCCCCGCCCGCCCAGGCGGCACGGAGGCGCGGGAGGGCGGGCACAAGAGGGCCCGGATCTAGGCGGATATGCCGTCGATCCGGGCCATGGCGTCCTCGGCGCCGTAGGGCTGCAAGTAGGGCAGCCAGCGTGGGTCCCGATGCCCGGTGCCGATGATGCGCCAGGCCAGCCCGGAGGGTGGCGCGGGCTGATGCCGGAGCCGCCAGCCCAGCTCGGAGACGTGCCGGTCCGCCTTGACGTGGTTGCAGCGCCGGCAGGCGGCGACCACGTTCTCCCAGGAGTGCTGGCCGCCGCGGCTGCGCGGGATGACGTGGTCGACGCTCGTCGCGGTGGCGCCGCAGTAGGCGCAGCGCCCGCCGTCCCGGGCGAACAGGGCCCGCCGGGTCAGCGGGACGGGCCCCCGGTAGGGCACCCGTACGAAGCGCTTCAGGCGGACGACGCTGGGGGCGGGGACCGCCTGGGTGGCGCTGTGCATCAGGGCGCCGGAGTCCTCGAGGCTGACCGCCTTGCCGTTGAGGACGAGCACGAGGGCGCGGCGGAGCGGTACGACGCCGAGCGGCTCGTACGACGCGTTGAGGACCAGGACATGCGGCACGGGTGCCTCCTTGTACGCCGGCGGCGCGTGGCTCGCGCCGGGACGATCTGCAGACAGTTTCCCCTCAGCCCAGGTGATGGCGCCACCAGGTCCGCGTAACGCATCAGGAGTGTTTTCGACCACACGGTGTTCTTCCCCCGCAGGACGGCGTCTCTCCCTCGAACAGAACGAACGGGCGGACCGTCCCGTCCCGTTAGTCTGGTTGGTCTGCCGGCCGGACCATCCGGTGCCACCGGACGGCCGGGCCGTTCACGGAGGGTTTCGCTGTGTTGTCCTGGTTTCTCGCCGATGCCACACCTCCCGCCACGCCGACGCTCCGGGAGGCACAGGAGAACGCCACCCAGGCGGCCGGATGGGTGGAGGAGAACTGGTCCGTCTGGCTGGGCGCGGGGCTGCGCATCCTGCTGATCATCGTGATCGCCTTCGCGCTGCGGTCCGTCGTCCGGCGCACCATCACCAAGTTCATCGCCCGGATGAACCGCGCCTCCCAGGCCACCGAGGGTCTTCCGCTGCGCGGTCTGCTGGTGAACGCCGAGCGGCGCCGGCAGCGCTCGGAGGCGATCGGCTCGGTGCTGCGCAGCGTCACCTCGTTCGTCATCCTCGGCACGGCGGCGCTGACCGTGCTGTCCGTGCTGAGCATCAACCTGGCGCCGCTGCTCGCCAGCGCCGGCGTGGCCGGCATCGCGCTGGGCTTCGGCGCGCGCAACCTCGTCACCGACTTCCTCTCCGGCGTGTTCATGATCCTGGAGGACCAGTACGGAGTGGGCGACGTGGTCGACGCGGGGGTGGCGAGCGGCGAGGTCATCGAGGTCGGGCTGCGCGTGACCAAGCTGCGCGGCGACGAGGGCGAGATCTGGTACGTCCGCAACGGCGAGATCAAGCGGATCGGCAACAAGAGCCAGGGCTGGGCGACCGCCTCCGTGGACATCCACCTGCGCCCCGACGAGGACCTGGAGAAGGCCCGCAGGACGATCGCGGAGGCCGGCGAGCGGATGGCCGCGGAGGAGCCGTGGAACGAGCGGCTGTGGGGCCCCGTCGAGGTGCTGGGCCTGGAGGCGATGACGCTGGAGTCGGTCGTGATCCGCACGTCGGCCCGGACCATGCCGGGCAAGCGGCTCGGGGTGGAGCGGGAGCTGCGCTGGCGCATCAAGCAGGCATTCGACGGCGCGGGCATCCGGATCGTCGGCGCCGAGCCCGAACCGGCGGTCGAGGCCGCGCGGCCGGACCCGCTGGCGGGTGTGGCGCCCCCGTCCGCCCTGGCCAGCTCCACCTCGCCGCAGTCGGTCAGCGCCTCGCCCCTGCCGCAGAACCCGGCCTCCCCGCCCTCCCCGGCGTCCGGCCCGAACGTCCCCAACCTGTCCAAGTAGCGGTTCACCCAGCGGCCCGGCCGCCGGTTCTCCGGACCGGCCGGGGAGAGGATGGCCGGTCATGCGGCTCGCGGTCGTCGGCGGAGGCTCCACCTACACCCCGGAACTCATCGACGGCTTCGCACGGCTGCGCGATGTCCTGCCGGTGGACGAACTGGTGCTGATCGATCCCGCGGCGGACCGGCTGGAGCTGGTCGGCGGCCTGGCACGGCGCATCTTCGCCCGGCAGGGCCACCCCGGCCGGATCCTGCTCACCGGCGAGCTGGACGCCGGGGTGGAGGGTGCGGACGCGGTCCTGCTCCAGCTGCGCGTCGGCGGGCAGTCCACGCGCCGGGAGGACGAGACCTGGCCGCTGGAGTGCGGCTGCGTCGGCCAGGAGACCACCGGTGCGGGCGGCCTGGCCAAGGCGCTGCGCACCGTGCCCGTCGTCCTGGACGTCGCCGAGCGGGTGCGGCGGCGCAGCCCGGGCGCCTGGATCGTCGACTTCACGAATCCGGTCGGCATCGTCACCCGCGCGCTGCTCACCGCCGGCCACCGGGCCGTCGGCCTGTGCAACGTGGCCATCGGCTTGCAGCGGCGGTTCGCCGCGCTGCTGGGCGCGGACCCCGCGGACCTCTTCCTGGAGCACGTGGGCCTGAACCATCTGACGTGGGAGCGCGGGGTGCGTCTGCGCGGCACGGACGTCCTGCCGGAGCTGATCGCCGGACACGGCGACGCCCTGGCGGACGCCCTGCGCCTGCCGCGTCCGCTCCTCGAACGGCTCGGCGTCGTCCCCTCGTACTACCTGCGCTACTACTACCGGCACGACGAGGTGGTACGGGAACAGCGGGAGGGTCCTTCGCGCGCCGCCGAGGTGGCCGGAATCGAGCGCCGGCTGCTGGAGATGTACGCCGACCCGGCCCTCGACCAGAAGCCGGAGCTGCTGTCCCGGCGGGGCGGGGCCCATTACTCGGAGGCGGCGGTGGCGCTCACCGCCGCGCTGCTGCGGCCCCGCACGGGCGCCGGTGCCCGGAGCGACGGGAGCGCGGGCGGCGCGGAGGACGTACAGGTGGTGAACGTGCGCAACGGCGGCACCCTGCCGTTCCTGCCCGAGGACGCCGTCATCGAGGTCCCGGCGGCGGTCGGCCCGGAGGGCGCCCGCCCGCTGCCGGTGCGCCCGCTGGAGCCGCTGTACGCCGGACTGGTCGCCCAGGTGAGCGCGTACGAGCACCTCGCCCTGGAAGCGGCTCTCAAGGGCGGCCGCGACCGGGTGTTCGAAGCGCTGCTCTGCCACCCCCTCATCGGGCAGATCGACCAAGCCGAACGTCTGACCGATTCCCTGCTCGCGCACAACCGGCACCACCTGGCGTGGGCGTGAACACCGGCCCCGCGGCACGGAATCCGGACGGCGGCGGCGCGGACGGCGGCGGGCGGGGGCGCGAGGCGCGGCGGCCGCGCCCCGCCTCGCCGGCCGCGCCGCTCCCGGCGGCCGTTCTCGCGTTCGACGCGGGCAACAGCAAGACCGACGCGGCCCTGGTCGCCGCCGACGGCCGTGTCCTCGGCACCGGCCGGACCGGGGGCTTCCGGCCGTCCGTCACCGGGACCGGCGCGGCCGTGGACGTCCTCGCCCGCGCGGCCGCCGGGGCGGTAGAGGCGGCGGGGCTGCCGTTCGGGGCCGGGCCGGTCGCCGAACGGGTGTCGGCCTGCCTGGCAGGCGCCGATCTGCCCGTGGAGGAGCGGCAGTTGCGGGACGCCGTGGCGGCGCGCGGCTGGGGCCGTGCCACCGAGGTCGCGAACGACACCTTCGCCGTCCTGCGCGCCGGAGCGGACGAGCCCCGGGGCGTCGCCGTGGTGTGCGGGGCCGGCATCAACTGCGCCGGGATGACACCGGACGGGCGGACGGCCCGGTTCCCGGCCCTCGGCCCGCTCTCCGGGGACCTGGGCGGCGGCAGATGGCTCGCCGATCAGGCGGTCTGGTTCGCCGCGCGGGCCGAGGACGGGCGGGGCGAGGCGACGGCGCTGGCCCGCGCCCTCCCCGCGCATTTCGGGCTGACCACCATGGCGGAGCTGATCGAGGCCGTGCACCTGGGCGGCATCGGCGCCGGACGCCTGCACGACCTGGTGCCCGTGCTCTTCGCCGTGGCCGGCGCCGGCGACCCCGTGGCCCGGTCGGTGGTCCACCGCCAGGCCGAGGAGATCGTCACCCTGGCCGGCGTGGTGCTGGACCGGCTCGGCCTGCTCGGCGAGGAGACCCCGGTCCTGCTCGGCGGCGGTGTGCTCGCCGCCCGCCACCCGCTTCTGCACGACGCGATCGTCCGGATGCTGGCCGTGCGCGCGCCGAAGGCCGTCCCCCGGGTGGTCACGGCTCCCCCGGTGCTGGGCGCCGCCCTGCTCGGCCTGGACCGCGCGGGGGCGCGGGCCGGCGCCCACGCCCGCCTGCGCGACCACTACGGATACCGCACCGCCCGCGGGTGAACCCCCCTCCGGCGCCCCGGCGATGACCGGGAACGGGCCGCAACACGGCGCGCACCGCCGCGAATCGGCGCGCACCTGGCAGGATCGGCACGGCGGGGCGCGTAAGGCGGACGAGACCGGGGAGTATGACAGCGCGTCGCGGAAGGTGATCGGGGACGGCGACGCCACGGCGGCCGCCACGCACACAGGAGAGGTGATCAATGGGGGTCCCGGGATCCAACCCCGGCGCCACGGGGGAACCTCAGGGTCCGGCCATGGACGTGGACGAGGCGGACCGCGCACTGGCGCGGTTCCGTGCGGAGCACGAGGCGATCGAGACCTCGCTGCTCGCCCTCCAGGACCACGCGGGCCGCCGTCTGCTGGAGGGCGCCGAGCTGACCGGTGTCACCAAGAGCCGCTGGGCGGCCACCGAGGAGGTCATCGGCTTCCTCTGGGCCTGCTTCGACGCCTGCACCGCCACGCTCGACCGGGCCCGGGAACTGCGCTCCCGGCGGCGCTGGCCGACGGACGGCGAACTGGCCGAACTGACCGCCCTGCTGCGGGACGCCCGCGTCGTCCTGCCGCCCTCCGGGGACCCGGCCCTCGCCGGTGACGCGCCGGAGCCCGGTGAGCGGATGGCGCTGCGGACCGCCATCCACCGGATGAACAGCGGCTACGCGCAGGCCCTGGAGGTCGTGGTGGCCGCCGAGGCCGTCTGGTCGGCGCTCCCCGCACGGATCGACATGCTCTCCGCCGAACTCCGGCGGACCCGCTCCCTGGCGCACTCCGTCGGCGTCCGCCCCGGCGAACACCCGGCGGGGGACCGCCTGGAGCGGATCACCGACGAGCTGACCGCGCTCCGGGCCGAGGTGGTCTCCGACCCGCTCGCCTACTGGACGCCCGCGCGCGGCAGTTCGGCGCCCGGCGGAGGCCGCCCCGACACCACCCGCTACGACCGCGAGGCCCGCGCCCTGGAGGACGTCCGGCGCGAGATCGAGGCGGTGCTCGACGTCCGGCAGGACGCCGAGCAGCGGCTGCACCGGCTCCGGGACGTCCTCTCCCGCGCGGACCGCACCCTCACCGAGGCCCGGGAGGCACGCGGCGAGGTACTCGCCAAGATCGCCGCATCGGAGGTGCCCGCCGTGAGCGGCCCGCCGACCGCCCTGCACGAACAACTGTCCACCGCCGCCGGCTACCGCCGGCACGGTCAGTGGCACCGCCTGTCGCCGCTGCTGGACAGTCTCGAACAGCGCGCCGAGGACGAGCTGTTGCGGGCCCGGGAGTCGCTGACGGCGGTGACCGCCCCGCTGGCCGTACGGGCCGAGCTGCGCGGGCGCCTCGACGCCTGCAAGGCGCGCCTCGGCCGGCACGGCCTGGCCGGTGACCCGCTGCTGGCCGAGCGGTACGACATCGCCCGCCGCATGCTGTGGAGCGCCCCGTGCGATCTGCGGGCGGCCGAGCGCGCGGTGCTGCGCTACCAGGAGGCGGCGGCGGAGGCCCTGATCCCGCGCCGGCGGAGGCCGGAGGAATGAGCCACCGCCCGCACCCCGGCCGCACGGCCGGCCACGAACCCCCCGGCGCGCCGGTGCCGCCGGCAGACGACCCGCCCCTCACACCCTCGGTACGGAGCTTCATGGAACCGGACGACTACCCGCTGGCGGCGCCGCGTTCGGCCCCGGCGGCCGACCCGCGCGACCCCCGGACCGCCGTCGCCCACCACGCCGCCGACGGCCACGGGACCGGCACGCCCGGAGCGGAGCAGCCGGACCACCCGGCGGACACCCCCGGGACGCGTCCCGGGGGGACTCCGGCTCCAGCGCCCGCCCCGGCGCCGGCGCCGGCGCCGGAAGAGACGAGCACCGACACGGCCGGCGCAGCCGCAACGGCCGACGGCGGTGCGGCCGGCGGCACGGCCGGGCCCGCGGCGGACGCGGCAACGGCCGCCGGCACCGCGCTCTGCGTCGCCTGCCGCAAGGGCCCGGTGGCCCCGGACGGCCACTGCGAGCACTGCGGTCACGCGCAGCCCCGGGAACGCGACCACCTGGAGGACGAACTGGCCGGCGCCGTCGCCGCGGTGACCGACCGCGGCCTGCGCCATCACCGCAACGAGGACGCCTTCGCGCTCTGCGAGACCGCGCTGCCCGACGGCGCACCGGCGGTCGCGGCCGTGGTCTGCGACGGCGTCTCCTCGGCCACCCGCCCGGACGAGGCCTCGGCCGCCGCGGCCGGGGCGGCCCGGGAGTCCCTGTCCGCCGCGCTGCGGTCCGGTACCCCTGCCCGGCAGGCCCTGCACGACGCGCTGGTCGCCGCCGGAACGGCCGTCACCACGCTGTCCGGCGTGGACGGCACCGGCTACCGCTACGGCGAGCCGCGCCCCCATCAGAACGCCCCGGCCTGCACGATCGTCTCCGCTCTCCTCAGCGGCGACGTGCTGACCGTCGGCTGGATCGGCGACAGCCGGGCGTACTGGGTGCCCGACGACCGTGCCACGCCGGCCCGGCTCACCGAGGACGACTCCTGGGCGGCGCAGATGGTCGCGGGCGGACTGCTGACGGAGCGCGAGGCCCACGCCGACCCCCGCGCGCACGCGATCACCGGCTGGCTGGGCGCCGACGCCTACGAACTGGCGCCGCACATCGTCACGTTCGCGCCGGACCGGCCTGGTGTCGTGATCGTGTGCACGGACGGCCTGTGGAACTACGCCGAGAGCGCCGGGGAGATGGCCCTGGCCGTACCGGCCGACGCCCGCGCCCGTCCCCTGCACGGCGCCCGGGCCCTCGTCGGGTACGCGCTGGACGGCGGCGGTCACGACAACGTCACCGTGGCCGTTCTCCCCTGCTCCGGCCCACGGTCCGGCGCGGCGGCCCCGGACGGCGGCGCGGACGCGGACGGCGGCGCGGACGCGGACGGCCCGGCGGCCGTCTGACCCCGGCTCCGCGCCGAACCGCCCCGGCCGGGTCACCGGCAGCCCGGCCGCTCCCGGAGCTCCGGACTGCCGGTGACCCGACCGCCGTCGACCGGACGGGTACATGAGCCGATGCGACGGTTGACCACCACCGCTCGGTGGGGAGGCGACGGCCCTCCGCCGGGCGTCCCGCGGACCCGTCCGCGCGCGAGCCGCCGTCGCGCACGCCCGCGGGCCATGCCCGTCGGCCGCCACCAGCGGCCCCACCCGGAAGCGGAGCGAACCGTTCAGCCACGGGGCACCTCCTGGAACAAGAGGACCGTCACAGCGCCCCGTGGTGGTGGGCGCTCTGTCCGCGACGACCGGTACTGTGCGACTGAAGACGAGCACCGCGGAAACCGACGAGATGACGCTCCGATCCGCGCGCCTCCAGGACGGAGCGCGTCAGGCAGTGACACACCCGACGGGCCCTGAAGGGGGCCCGGGGGAAAGGGGGAAGCACCGACATGCCGACCTGTCCGAACGGTCACCAGTCGGGGTCCGACAACTGGTGCGAGGTCTGCGGACTTCTCATGCCCGGCGCCGGCGCGCCCGCGGGTTCCGCTCCGCACACGTCCCCGCACGCACCCCCGCCCCCACCGCCTCCCGCGCCGGGCACCGCCCCGGCCGGTCCGCCGCCCGGTCCCGCCGGGGCGCCGGGCCCGCAGGGTCCGCACGGCGCCCCGGGGCCGCAGGGCTCCCCCGGCGGCTACGGCTACCCTGCTCCGCCGCCGCAGCCGCAGCGGCCCGGCCCGCCGCCTCCGGGACCGGGCCCGTACGGCATGCCGCCCGGCGCGCCCGGCGCTCCGCCGGAGCAGTGCCCGCGCTGCCGCAAGCCGCGTGAAGCGCGGGCGTCCTTCTGCACCGAGTGCGGCCACGCCTTCGACGCCCCGCCGCAGGGCGGCTTCCCGCCGCCTCCGCAGCAGCCGGGCCAGAGCCTGCTCCCGCCGGCCTTCCAGCAGCCGCCACCGTCACAGCAGCAGAACCGGCAGCACCAGAACCAGCCGCCGCAGCCGGGCCGGCCCCCGCAGGACCCCGGCTACCGGGGCGGACAGCCCCAGCAGTCCCAGCAGCCCGGCCACCCCGGCGGACCGGTCCCCGGCCGGGACCCGCACCCGCAGCAGGCCGCTCCTCACCAGTCGGCGCCGTACCAGACACCGCCGGCACCTCCCCGGGACGTCGGCCCGCCCGGCGGGTTCCCGCCACCCCCGGCGCCGCCCGGGCAGGGCTTCCCCGAGAGCGACTGGACCCTGCCCCCGCCCGGCCCGGCGGCACAGCAGCACCAGCCGCCGCAGCCGCCGCCCGCCCCGCCGTTCGGCGGCAACCCGGCCCCGGGTGACAACCCCGGCTACGGGGGCGGCCCCGGCTACGGCGGCCCGCCGCCCGGGCCCGAGGCACCGCCGCGCGCCGAGTCCCAGCCTCCCCGGCCGCCCGCGGCCGAGCGGGAGTGGGTCGCCGTCATCGCCCCGGACCGCGAGTACTTCACGGCGATGCTGGCCCGCAGCGGCCCCGAGGCGGCCCAGCTGAACCTGCCCGCGTACTCGCCCGAACAGCGCCTGCCGCTGGACGGCGCGCAGATCACCATCGGGCGGCGCCGGCACAGCACGGGCGAGGCACCGGACATCGACCTCTCCCAGTCCCCGGAGGACCCCGGCGTCTCCCACCAGCACGCGATGCTGGTGCGGCAGCCCGACGGGGACTGGGCGGTCGTGGACCAGGACTCCACCAACGGGACCACGATCAACGGCGGCGAGGAACCGATCCAGCCGTATGTGCCCGTCCCGCTGCGCGAGGGCGACCGGGTCCATGTCGGCGCCTGGACCACCATCACGGTCCGCCGCGGCTGACGTGGGTCCCGCCCGCCGGGGCCCGGCGGGCGGGACCTACGTCCCCGGACTTCGTCCGGTGCGTCTGAGAGCATGGAGGGGTGAAAAGGATTCCGCGCGGCACGCTTCAGGAGCAGACCTTCTACGAGCAGATCGGCGGGGAGCCGACCTTCCGGCGGCTGGTGCACCGCTTCTACGAGGGAGTCGCCGAGGACCCCCTGCTGCGGCCGATGTACCCGGAGGAGGATCTCGGCCCGGCCGAGGACCGGCTCGCCCTGTTCCTCATGCAGTACTGGGGCGGCCCCACCACCTACAGCGACAACCGCGGCCATCCCCGGCTGCGGATGCGGCACGCCCCCTTCACCGTGGACCGGGCGGCTCACGACGCCTGGCTGCGTCATATGCGCACGGCGCTGGAGGAGCTGGAGCTCTCCCCGGAGCACGAGGAGCAGTTCTGGCACTACCTGACCTACGCCGCCGCCACCTTGATCAACACGGACGACGACGCCTGACGACGCCTGAGAACGCCTGACGGCAGGCGCTGAGCCGGGGCCGGCCGCCGGCCCCGGCTCAGAGCCGCCGCTTGCCGCTCAGATAGGCGAGGACCGCCCGCACCCGGCGGTTGTCGTCCTCCGACGGCGCCAGGTCCAGCTTGGCGAAGATGCTGGTGGTGTACTTGCTGACCGCCCCGTCGCTGAGGACCAGCTCCCGGGCGATGGCGGCGTTCGACCGGCCCTCGGCCATCAGTTCCAGCACCTGCTGCTCGCGCGGGGTGAGCCGGGCGAGCGGCTCGTCGCGGGCGTTGCTGGCCAGGAGCTTGGCGATCACCTCCGGGTCCATGGCCGTCCCGCCCTCGGCCACCCGGCGCACCCCGTCCACGAACTGCGCCGAGTTGAAGACCCGGTCCTTCAGCAGATAGCCCACCCCGCCCCGGCCGTCGGCCAGCAGCTCGCGGGCGTACAGCTGCACGATGTGCTGGGAGAGGACGAGCACCGGCAGCCCGGGCTGTTCCCGGCGGGCCGCCAGGGAGACCTGCAGCCCTTCGTCGGTCTGCGTGGGCGGCAGACGGACGTCCACCACCGCGACGTCCGGCCGCTCCTCGCGCAGCGCCCGGGCCAGCTCCGGGCCGCTGGCCACGGCGGCCGCGATCTCGAAGCCATGGGCCTCCAGCAGCCGGATCAGGCCTTCTCGGAGGAGGTAGAGGTCCTCGGCGAGGACAACGCGCACGGTATCTCCAGGGTCAGCATCGTGGGTCCGCCACGCGGACTGCTCAGGGCGAGGACGCCGTCGAAGCCGGCGAGCCGGCGCTCGATCCCGCGCAGCCCGCCCCCGTCGGTGAGTTCGGCGCCCCCGTGCCCGTCGTCGGTCACCGAGACGCGCAGCGCCTCGCGGGGGGTTCCCGGTTCCGCGGTGTGGAGGTCGATCCACACCCGTCCGGCTCCGGAGTGGCGGGCGGCGTTGGCGACCAGCTCGCACACGGCGAAGTAGACGGCGGACTGCAGCGCGGCCGGCACCTCGCCCGCCAGGTCGGCCGTGACCTCGGCGTCGAGCGGGCTGTCCACGGCCACCGCCCGCACGGCGTCGACCAGTCCGCGTTCGGCCAGGACGGGCGGGTGGATGCCGCGCACCAGTCCGCGCAGTTCGGCCAGGGCCCGCTCGGAGGACTCCCGGGCCTGGGCGGCCATCATCCGGGCGGCGGCCGGGTCGCTCTCCGTGAGCTGCTCGATCGCGCCGAGGTTGAGCCCGACGGCGATCAGCCGGGCCTGCACCCCGTCGTGCAGGTCCCGTTCGATCCGCCGCAGTTCCGCGGCCTGGGCATCGACCGCCTCGGTGCGGGTCTCGGACAACTCCCGTACCCGCAGGGCGAGACCGGCCTTCCGGGTCGGACGGAGCAGGGCCTCGGAGACCCGGTCGTGGAGCCGCAGAACCGGCGGCGCCGCCCAGAACCCCAGCGCGACGGAGAGCAGTCCGAGCACGATGCCGGAAGCGCGGGCGCCGAGGAACGAGCCGAGCCAGTCCGAGGCGCCGTGCGGATCGCCCAGCGCGCCCGGCAGCAGCAGGCCGAGAGCCCCGTAGAGCACGGCCGCGGCGGGCAGCAGGGCCAGCAGCGCGAAGGCCGGGCTCAGCACCGCCCACTGCAGATCCCGCCAGGTCGCGGGGTCGGTGAGGTAGCCCTGGAAGCGGCTCTCCACCGCGCGGTACCGCGGGCCGCGCCACCCCATGGCCAGGCCCCAGCCGCCTCCTTTCCCCTCCTCCTTCTCCCCGCCGGGCGCGGGCAGCGGCGCGTACGGGCTCGGGACCGGTGTGCCGGTCCGTGCGCCGAGCCGGAGCCGTTCCGCGTCGGCCGCCCTGCGCAGCCGCTCGACGGCGGGCGGCCAGGCGGTGATCAGCCCGAGCCCGAAGGTGAGCACCAGCGCGACGGCCGCCACGGCCGCGGCCAGCGCCGCGTCCGCCGCCCGGTGCGCCGCGGCCGCCCCCTGCCCCATCGCCTGCCATCGCTCTGCCAGCCACTCGGCGGCCTGCCCGCGTCCCCGTTTCACGTTCTTCACCATGCCTTGATTCTGGGCGCGGCGGGAGGAGGTGGGCATGCCCCGCAGACCCCCGGCCGGGGTGGGCCTGGGCCCACCCCGGAGGGCCGGTGCGGTGACGCGGGCGCCCGCGTCCGGTCGGAGGCGGTCCGGTGGGAGCCGGTCCGGTCAGACCGGGGTGAGGGGCAGCCCCGGCAGCGTGCTGCCACGCACGGCGATCGAGCCGTACGGGGTGCGGAGGCGGAGCCAGTTGCCCGCGGCGAGGAGCGCCAGGGGCTGTTCCGGGGTGGTGCGCGGGGCGACGGCGGTCGCCGTGCCCGCCGCGCTCACCGTCACCGCCGCGCCTCCGCCGGCGGGCGCGACCGGCGCACCGGCCCGGCTCGGGGCCGGGCGGAGGAAGCCGAGGGACTGCGCGGCGTGCGCGGCACGCAGCGGAAGCCCGGTGCCGTCCAGTGTGCGGGACCAGATCTCGCGGCCGATGCGGTCGCGCTCGGCGCGGGTGCGGCGCGCCTCGGGGAGCGCGGCGTCGCGGGAGCGGAACTCGGCCACGGCGGCGGCCAGCGCCGCGTGGATCTCCTCCGGTCCGGGCAGCCCCGGCAGGTGCCGCCAGCCGCCGCGCGGCGGCAGCACCCCGGCCCAGGGCGGGCCGGTGACGCTGCCGGGGACGCGGACGTGCGCCCCGCCGGCCGCGTCACCGGACGCCGCGCCGGCCGGGGCCGCCGCGTCCAGCGCGTCGGCCAGCTGACCGGCCGACACGGTCAGATCGAGCCCGGCCGGACCCGCGGGCGCCGGTGCGCCCTCCCCGGCCGGACCGCCGGGTCCGTCCGCGAGGCGCGCGGTGCGGATGGCCAGCACCTCGAAGGGCGCCGGGCGGCCGAAGACGGCGAGCACGCCGCCCCCGGTCTGCAGGCGCACGGCGGCCGCCCGGTCGTAGTGGATCAGCCGGGCCAGGAAGGCGGCGAGGTCCGCCGCCTCCCCGGCGTCCGCGAGGCGCAGTGCGGTCATGCCGCGACGGCCTCCCCGGCGGGGCCGCCGGCCTCCGGCTTCCCGGTGTCGGGACCGCCGGCGGCGTCGTCCGTGTACGCCTCCAGGAAGGCGCGCTCCTCGGCGGTGATCCGGCGCGGCCGGCCCTCGGCGAGGTTGTACGGGACGACGATGGTCGAGGCCCGGACGTACACCTGGTCCCGGTCCTTGACCTCGTAGGCGACCGTCAGCGAGGCCGCCCCGATCTTCGTCACCCAGGTCTCGACGGTGACCGGTTCGTGGCGGTGGACCAGCGGCCGCAGATAGTCGATCTCGTGCCGGGCGACCACCGAGCCGCCGGTGAAGGACTCACTGCCCTCCCCCGGCGCCAGCCGGAACATGAAGTCGATCCGCGCCTCCTCCAGATAGCGGAGGAAGACCACGTTGTTCACATGGCCGAAGGCGTCCATGTCCGACCAGCGCAGGGGGCAGGAGTAGACGTGTCGCACGCTCAGCCCCGGGTCAGCTTCTTGTGCGTGGCACGGTGCGGACGGGCCGCCTCCGGGCCGAGCCGCTCGATCTTGTTCTTCTCGTACGACTCGAAGTTGCCCTCGAACCAGAACCACTTGGAGTCGCCCTCGTAGGCGAGGATGTGCGTCGCCACGCGGTCGAGGAACCAGCGGTCGTGGGAGACGACCACGGCGCAGCCGGGGAACTCCAGCAGCGCGTTCTCCAGCGAGGAGAGGGTCTCCACGTCCAGGTCGTTGGTCGGCTCGTCGAGGAGCAGCAGGTTGCCGCCCTGCTTGAGGGTGAGCGCCAGGTTGAGGCGGTTGCGCTCCCCGCCGGAGAGGACGCCGGCCGGCTTCTGCTGGTCCGGGCCCTTGAAGCCGAAGGCGGAGACATACGCCCGGGAGGGCATCTCGACCTGGCCGACGTTGATGTAGTCCAGTTCGTCGGAGACGACGGCCCAGAGGGTCTTCTTCGGGTCGATGTTGGCGCGGTTCTGGTCGACGTAGGAGATCTTGACCGTCTCGCCGACCTTGATCGAGCCCGAGTCCGGGGTCTCGATGCCCTGGATCATCTTGAACAGGGTCGTCTTGCCGGCGCCGTTGGGGCCGATCACGCCGACGATGCCGTTGCGCGGCAGGGTGAAGGAGAGGTCCTCGATGAGGACCTTGTCGCCGAAGGCCTTGTTGAGCTTCTCGACCTCGACGACGACATTGCCCAGGCGCGGGCCCGGCGGGATCTGGATCTCCTCGAAGTCCAGCTTCCGGGTCTTCTCGGCCTCGGCGGCCATCTCCTCGTAACGGGTGAGGCGGGCCTTGGACTTGGCCTGCCGGCCCTTGGCGTTGGAGCGGACCCAGTCCAGCTCCTCCTTGAGCCGCTTGGCGCGCTTGGCGTCCTTCTGGCCCTCGACCTTCAGGCGGGCCGCCTTCTTGTCGAGGTAGGTGGAGTAGTTGCCCTCGTAGGCGATGGCGCGGCCGCGGTCGAGCTCCAGGATCCACTCGGCGACGTTGTCCAGGAAGTACCGGTCGTGGGTGACGGCCACGACGGTGCCCTTGTACTTGGCGAGGTGCTGCTCCAGCCACTGCACGGACTCGGCGTCCAAGTGGTTGGTGGGCTCGTCGAGCAGCAGCAGGTCGGGGGCCTCCAGCAGCAGCTTGCAGAGGGCGACGCGGCGGCGCTCACCACCGGAGAGGTTGGTCACGGGCCAGTCGCCGGGCGGGCAGCCGAGGGCGTCCATGGCCTGCTCCAGCTGGCTGTCCAGCTCCCAGGCGTTCGCGTGGTCCAGCTTCTCCTGGAGCTTGCCCATCTCCTCGAGCAGCGCGTCGGAGTAGTCGGTGGCCATCTGCTCGGCGATCTCGTTGAACCGCTGGAGCTGGTCGATGGTCTCGCGCACGCCGTCCTGGACGTTCTCCAGCACGGTCTTGGTCTCGTCCAGCGGGGGCTCCTGGAGGAGCATGCCGACGCTGTAGCCGGGGGTGAGGAAGGCATCGCCGTTGGACGGCTGCTCCAGCCCCGCCATGATCTTGAGAACCGTCGACTTGCCGGCGCCGTTCGGGCCGACGACGCCGATCTTCGCGCCGGGCAGGAAGCTCAGCGTGACGTCGTCGAGGATCACCTTGTCGCCGTGCGCTTTGCGCGTCTTGCGCATGGTGTAGATGAACTCAGCCAAGAGAAACCGTCCGGCAATCGATGGGTGGGTGGATACACCCATCTTGCCGTACCGCCGCTCCGGACCGGAAACCCGTTGTCCGCGTCGCGGACGTGCCGCGTCCCGGGGGCCCGAGCGGGCTCCCGGGCGGGCCGGGGAACAGGGCCCGGCCGGCCAGGGCCGGGCACGGTGAAGGGCCGGAATCCGGGAGGATTCCGGCCCTTCACTCGGGATTTCACAGGTCACCGCGGAGGGTGCGCACCACACCGGCCCGGTCCGGGGCCGGTGCGCCCGGGGTCACTCACCCGCGACGGCGGCCTTCTTCCGGCGGAGGAAGAAGATGGTGGCGCCACCGGCCAGCACCAGGGCGAACGCGACACCGGCGATCACCGGGGTGGCGCTGCTGCTGCCGGTCTCGGCGAGGTCGCCCTCACCGGCCGGGGCGTCGGAGTCGTCGCCGGCCTCGTCACCCGAACCGCCGGCCGTGGCCGGGCTCGGCTCCGAGGACGGCACGGGGCCCTCGTCGGTGCCGGTGGTCTCGCAGTCGAGCACGCCCTCGAAGGTCTTCTCGAAGCCGTTCGGACCGGTGATGGTGAACTTGTAGGCCTGGTCCTCCTTCACCGGAAGGGTGACGGTCTCGGACTTGCCGGCCTCGATGGTGTGCTTCTCGCCGCCCAGCTCGAAGGTGAACGGCTCGTCACCCTCGTTGGCCGCGGTCACGTCCACGCCGCCCTTGGCGCAGTTCTCCTTGGCGGAGACGGCCGGGACGGGGCCGGCCTTGGCCCACTCCGCCGTGGCGGTGGCGGTCACGGTGCTCTCGCTGGAGCCGGCCAGGATCTGGGTCTGGCTCTTGGTCGGGCTGGTGAAGGCGCGGCCGACCTCGACCTTGGTGGTGGCCTTGACGTTCAGCGAGGTGGAGCCGGCCGGGGTGTCGGTCGGCACGTCGAAGAACAGCTCACCGCCGTTGGCGACGCTGGTCACCGGCTGGCCGTTCTTGTCGACGACCTTGACGTCGGCCGCCGCGGCACCGGGCTCGACGGTGGCCGACTCGGCGTTCGTCTGCACCTTGATCGGACCGAGCCGGTCACCGGGCTTACCGGAAACGGCCGGCGGGTCCAGGATGAGCGACGCCTTCGGCTCCGCCAGGTTCTGCGCCGACTTCTCCAGGTAGTCCGCGAGCTTCTCGGCCTCGGGGTTCTTGGCCTCGACGTCCGCCTGGTCCGAGAAGCGCCAGATGGCGACCTGGGTGCCGGCCGCGGCGGTCTTCTCCGTCAGGCTGCCCGCACCGGCGCTCTTGGCCAGCGCGGCCAGGTCGTTCACCTGCGGGTAGGAATTCTGCAGGATCCAGAGGATCTTGCCCGCGTCCGCGTTGTTGTGCAGAGAGGTCTGGTCCCAGGACTTCTCCTCGTACTGGGCCTTCTTCTGCGTCGGGTTGGCGATGTCGATGCAGTAGGTCTGCAGGCTGCCGCCACCGTTGACGGTCATACCGAAGAGACCGGCGCCGACCTCCTGCTTCTTGCCGTTCCCGAGGGTGATGACCGCGCTGTCGGACACCTCGAGGCCGTTGAGGGTGGCGGTCACACCGCCCTCGAACGGAACGGCGTCGTCCGCGACAGCCGGTGCGGCGGTGGCTATCGCACCCGCCGCGACGAGGCCGGAGGCCAGAACCGCGGCGGCAAGGCGGGCAGAGCCCCGCCTGCGTACAGAGATCATGAAGTTTCCCCTCCGAGCGAGGCGGCCTTGGGAGCGCCTCGCGGTCAAACCTGTAAGCCCCCGTGGCTACGCAGGGGATCTTAGGAAGGAAGTGTGACCGGATGACCGGCCAGTTCATCGGATAAGCGTTCCGAAGCGGAATCGTTATACGGAGAAGCGTTTCCGACCTGGGATTATCGACAAATCCGCACGCCAACCCCGGCGCATCCAGGGCGGATTGGGAGCACATCCTCACGATCGGAACAGCTCACCGGAAGCCTCCGGATAGACCATCAAATCCGGATGTCCAGCCTGATCTTGCAAGGAACCCCGCCCCTTCAGGACTCCGTTGGGGAATACGCAAACCGGCTGATCAGGTCATGCCACAAGGGCAAGGCGTGCGAGGTGGGAGATGCGGGTGGTGCCGAGTGGGGTGCCG
>NZ_JOID01000034.1 GCF_000719865.1 Streptomyces albus subsp. albus | reverse complement strand
CGCACACCCCCTGGCGCCACCTCTGGGCACCGCTGCCGGCGGTAGCCCGCCACGACGGCCCGAAGGCCGGACAACACCGACGCGTGCGCCCCGAAACCGCCCACCGGTACTGAGTGCTCACCCGTGACCGACCCGCCGACCGCGACAGACCGGCCACCGGGAAAGCCCTTCGCCCTAATCCGATCCACAGGGCCCCGGCGCCACACACCTCGAACCGACCCCGGCGGCATAAGGCCCCGGATAGACGACCGACCACGGGCCCGCCCTCGGCACGGATGCCGTAACCCCAGCCGCAGCGACACCCGCCGGACCGCGACGCACCCGCCACCACCACCGCGCCGCCCACCCGGCAGTCCGCCAACGGCGTGCGGACTCTCTGCTGCCGTCTCCGCGATCAGCTCTGCAGAATCAGCTCTGCGGAATCAGCTCTGCTGACTTCGGTTTTGAAGGCTCCACCGGCAACTTCCCGGCCATGAACAGACCGAGCACATTCACGCAGGCGGCCACACCGGTTCAGGTTCTCCTACGGCCGGTTTCCGCGCCCGGAGTCACATCCACCGCAGAGCCGCGGTGCGGGACCGTTGACGGGGGCCGCACGCCGGGACAGGCCCAGTGACATTCGCCCGGTCAGCGTCATCCGAGCCGTATCCCGGTAAACCGGTTCGAGCCCTGCGGGCCGGGCCCGCGAACGGATACGGAGAAACCACTCACCGGCCACTTACGCAGGGCGCGTACGACCGGGGCCGGCCGGATGGCCGCGGGGGTCGGCCGAGGCGGGGGTCTACTCCTCCGGTCCTGACCAGACCGCTTCCGCCGCCGTCGAGGCGGCGTCCAGGTCGGCCCGGACGCCCGCCGCGTTCAGGGCCTCCGCCAGGGCGGAGAGGACGCGGACGACGGTGCCCGGAGTGGCGTCGGGGCCGTAGTGGTTGACCCGGATCATCTCGCCGCCCAGGGCACCGCCGCCCGCGGCCAGCGGTGGGGCGGGCGAGCTGGACGGGGCGACGGCCAATGCGGCGGCCACGAGTTCACGGGCGTCGAGGGAGTCCGGGGCCCGCAGGGTGGTGGCGACCGGGGCGGCATCCCGGGAATCGGTCACGTACGGTCGCAGACCCTCGCTGCCCTGGTCGGTCAGGGCCTCGACACCGGCGCGCATGGCCGCGGCCGTGGCGCGGTGGCGGGCGATGGACGCGTCGAGCCCGCCCGTCTCCTCGATGCGCCGGACGCACGCCTCCAGGGCGAGCATCTCCAACTGCGCCGGTGCGTGCGGCAGGGCGATGCGGCCGGGGTTGATCCACCGCTCCTTCCAGTCCAGGAGGGAGAGGTACGAACGGCGCGGCGCACCCGGGTTCGCGTGAATTCTTCCCCAGGCCCGCTCGCTCACCGACACGGCCGAGACGCCCGCCGGGCCGCCCATGGCCTTCTGCGCGCCGATCACGCACAGATCGACACCCCATGCGTCGGTGTGCAGCGGCTCGGCCGCGACGGAGGCCACCGCGTCCAGCATCAGCAGCGCACCGTGTTCGCGGACCACCGCGCCGATCGGCGCGACGGCGTTGGTGTTGCCGGTCGCGGCCTCCGCGTGCACCAGGGAGACGAGTTCGGTTTCCGGGTGCTCCTGCAGCGCCCGCCGGACCGTCTCGGCGGAGACGGAAGTGTCGTACGGGACTTCGATGTCGACGACCGTGGCGCCGCTGTCCCGCAGCCAGCCACCGAACGTCTGGCCGTACGGGCCGGTGATGACGTTGAGCGCGGTGGAGCCGGGGCGGGCCGCGCTGCGGATGCAGCCCTCCAGCGGCAGCAGCGCCTCCCCCTGCATGACGATCACGTCGGCGTCGGTCCCCATCACGGAGGCGACCTGCCGTTCGATGGCGGCGAAGTGCTCGGCGGAGAGCGGTGCGAGGTCGAGGAGGGGGTGGGGCATGGGGCTCGCTCACTCGTTTCGTTCGGAGGGCTGGCGGGGTGCGGGGGCGGGGCGGGGGCGGGAGGCGCGCGGGGTGGTGCGGTATCGGTTGTCGGGGCGAGCGTACCGCTGTGATCCACTTCGAGCCGTGATCCGCTTCGGGCCGCGTACGGACGCCCGGGCGGGGAGCGGGCGCCGCCGCGGCGGTGACGGTGGGGCGGCTACGGAGACGGGCCTCCGCGCGCGGACCCGTACGGCAAACAGGCGGCAAGCGGGCCGCAAGCGGGCAAGGGGTGTCCGGAGCGGCATGGAGCGGTGCCCTCCCGCTCCGGGACGGTGGAAACGCCGTGGGCCCCCGCCCGCCGGTCCGTCGCCGGTGGGTGGGGGCCCGTCGGAATCCTGCCGCCGGGCGGCCCGGCGGCCCTCCGTCAGAGCCGCTCGGGGGTGCGGATGCCGAGCAGCGCCATGCCCTGCCGCAGGGTGCGGGCGGTGAGTTCGCAGAAGAAGAGGCGGTTCTCCACCAGCTCCGGGGCGTTGTCCGGCTTCAGCACCGGGCACTGGTCGTAGAACGTCGTGAACGCGGAGGCCAGCTGGTAGAGGTACGCGGCCAGCTTGTGCGGCTCGTACGTCTCGGCGACCGACGCCAGCGTCTCGGCGAACTCGTCCAGGTGCAGCCCCAGGGCCCGCTCGGCCGGGGAGAGCGGCAGTTCGGGGCGGGCCTTGGGTACGGCCGTGCCGCCGGCCTTGCGGAGGATGGACTGGATCCGGGCGTAGGCGTACTGGAGGTAGACGCTGGTGTCGCCGTTCAGGGACACCATCCGGTCCAGGTCGAAGACGTAGTCGCGGGTCAGCGAGGTGGAGAGGTCCGCGTACTTCACGGCGCCGATGCCCACCTGCGCGGCGCGCTCGGAGACCTCCTCCGCCGTCAGGTCCGGGGCCTTCTCGGCGACCACGGCCGCGGCCCGGTCCACCGCCTCGTCCAGCAGGTCGACCAGCCGTACGGTCTCGCCCTCACGGGTCTTGAACGGCTTGCCGTCCTTGCCTAGGACCGTGCCGAAGGGGAGCTGCCGTGCGGCGCCCTCCGGCAGCCAGCCGGCGCGGCGGGCCGTCTCGAACACCATCTTGAAGTGCAGCGCCTGGCGGGCGTCCACGACGTACAGCAGGGTGTCGGCCTTGAGGCTGCCGACGCGGTCGCGGATGGCGGCGAGGTCGGTGGCGGCGTAGCCGAAGCCGCCGTTGGACTTCTGGACGATCAGCGGCACCGGCTTGCCGTCCGGGCCCTTCACGTCGTCGAAGAAGACGCAGAGCGCGCCCTCGGAGCGCACGGCGACCCCCGAGGACTCCAGTTCCTCGCAGACCGCGTGCAGATCGTCGTTGTAGGCGCTCTCGCCGACGACGTCCTCGTCGCGGATCTCCACGTCGAGCTTGGTGTAGACGCCGCGGAAGTAGATCTTCGACTCGTCGACGATCTTGTGCCAGAGGGCACGGGTCTCCTCGTCCCCCGCCTGGAGGTCGACCACCCGGCGGCGGGCCCGGTCCTTGAACTCCTCGTCGGAGTCGAACAGCGCGCGGGACGCCTTGTAGAGCCGGTTGAGCCGGGACATCGCCGCCTCGCCCTCGGCGGTCGCGTCCGCGGCGTCGGAGGCGTGGTCCAGCTCGTGCGGATGCTCGATCAGGTACTGGATGAGCATGCCGAACTGGGTGCCCCAGTCGCCGATGTGGTGCCGCCGGACCACCGTCTCACCCCGGTGCTCCAGGATCTGCACGACGGCGTCACCGATCACCGTGGAGCGGAGGTGGCCGACGTGCATCTCCTTGGCGACGTTGGGCTGCGAGTAGTCGATGACCGTGGTGCCGGGGCGCTCCGCGTACGGCACGCCGAGCCGGTCGTCCGCCGCGCGCAGGGCGAGCGTGGAGGTGATGGCCGAGTCGGCGACGGTGATGTTGAGGAAGCCGGGGCCGGAGACCTCGATGGCCCGGATGACCGGGTCGGGGTCGGCGTCGTCCGCGGTGGGGATGCGGTCCACCACCTGGCCCGCCAGCTCGCGGGGGTTGCCCTTGAGCTTCTTGGCCAGCGCCAGCATGCCGTTGGCCTGGAAATCCGCCCGGTCGCTCCGTCGCAGCAGCGGGTCGGCGGCCCCGGCCTCCGGCAGGGCGGCGGAGAGGGCCTCGGCGAGACGCTGGTGGACGGTTGCGGAAAGGGAAGGGACCGGGGCCATGAGGAGCTAGCGCCTTCTTTCGCGGTGGGGTGCGGGTTCGCGGTGGTGCGGTGCGGGGCGGCCGTGCCGGCCGCTGGGCGGTCTGCGCCGTCCGGTGCCGCCCGTTGCTGCCCGGCGCTGCCGGGCCGCGGTGCCGAGCGGGCCGGCGGTGTTCGCCGTCAGTATCCCACGGCGCTCCCGTGGCGCCCGGGGCATTAACGGGTCTGGGAGAATGGCACCGTCAGGCTCACCGTCAGGCTTCCGGGCAACGGATAAGCGGAGAAAGAAGAGGACGTGCCGATCGTGGCTCAGAGCACTGAGACCGACTGGGTCTCCCGTTTCGCGGACGAGGTCATCGCCGAGGCGGAGCGCCGTGCCCCCGGCAAACCGATCGTCTGCGCCTCGGGTCTGAGCCCCTCCGGCCCGATCCACCTGGGCAATCTGCGCGAGGTGATGACGCCGCACCTCGTCGCCGACGAGATCAAGCGGCGCGGATACGACTGCGTCCACATCCTGTCCTGGGACGACTACGACCGCTTCCGCAAGGTGCCGGCCGGTATCGACCCGTCCTGGGCGGAGCACATCGGCAAGCCGCTGACGAGCGTGCCCGCGCCGCCCGGCAGCGAATACGCCAACTGGGCCGAGCACTTCAAGGCGCCGATGGTGGCGGCGATGGAGCAGCTCGGCATCGAGGTGCACCCGATCAGCCAGACGCTGCAGTACACCTCTGGCGCGTACCGCGACCAGATCCTCTTCGCGATGCGCGAGCGCGAGCGGATCGACGCCGTCCTCGACCGCTACCGCACCAAGGAGAAGGCGGGCGGGGAGAAGGCGGGCACGGAGAAGGCCGCCAAGGCCAAGGCGCAGGAGACCCAGGCCCGGCAGCAGAAGGGCAAGAAGCTCGACGAGGCCGAGGCCGCCGCGGCGGAGGCCGCCGCCGAGGGGTCGGGCGCGGCGGGCGAGGACGACGGCTCGGGTGCCGGCGCGGGCTACTTCCCGTACAAGCCGTACTGCTCGGTCTGCGGGACGGACTTCACGACCGTCACCGGATACGACGACGAGACGACCGACCTGGCCTACGTCTGCCGCTGCGGGCACGCGGAGACGGTGCGGCTCTCCGAGCACAACCGCGGCAAGCTGGTGTGGAAGGTCGACTGGCCGATGCGCTGGGCCTACGAGGGCGTGGTGTTCGAGCCGTCCGGGGTGGACCACTCCTCGCCCGGCTCGTCGTACGTCGTCGGCGGGCAGCTGGTGAAGGAGGTCTTCGGCGGCGAGCAGCCGATCGGGCCGATGTACGCCTTCGTCGGCATCAGCGGTATGGCCAAGATGTCGAGTTCGAAGGGCGGTGTGCCGACGCCCGAGGACGCCCTGCAGATCATGGAGGCGCCGCTGCTGCGCTGGCTGTACGCGCGGCGGAAGCCGAACCAGTCCTTCAAGATCGCGTTCGACCAGGAGATCCAGCGGCTCTACGACGAGTGGGACGCCCTGGAGCGGAAGATCGCCGACGGCTCGGCGCAGCCGGCGGACGCCGCCGCGTACCGCCGGGCCACCCGCACGGCCGCCGGTGAACTCCCGCGCACGCCGCGCCCGCTGCCGTACCGGACGCTCGCCTCGGTGGTGGACATCACCACCGGGCACGCCGAGCAGACCCTGCGGATCCTGCGCGACCTGGACCCGGAGAACCCGATCGGTTCCCTGGACGAGGCCCGGCCCCGGCTGGACCGCGCCGAGAACTGGATCAGCACGCAGGTGCCGGTCGAGCAGCGCACCCGGGTCCGGGAGGAGCCGGACACGGAGCTGCTGGGCTCGCTCGGGGAGACGGAGCGCGAGTCGCTGCGGCTGCTGCTGGAGGGGCTGGACGAGCACTGGTCGCTCGACGGGCTGACGACGCTGGTGTACGGGGTGCCGAAGCTCCAGGCGGGCTTCCCGGCGGACGCGAAGCCGACGCCGGAGCTGAAGGCGGCGCAGCGGTCGTTCTTCGCGCTGCTGTACCGGCTGCTGGTCGGCCGTGACACGGGGCCGCGGCTGCCGACGCTGCTGCTGGCGGTCGGCGCGGACCGGGTGCGGAGGCTGCTGGCGGTCTGAGCCGGGACCGGGACCCCCGGACGGCGGGCGGCAGCGCGCGGCACGGCGGCGGCGTGGTGGTACGGCTTCGGGCCGTGGCACCGCGCCGCCGGCGTTCCGGCGCGTGCGGGGCTGGCGGGGAGCCGGCTCGGGTCCCCCGGCGGGGCCGGGTAGGTCCGGGCGGTGCGTGGCGGGACCGGGCGGTGTCGGGGGTTTGACGACGTCCGGCGGCACCTGGCAGGGCCGTCAGGCGATGTGTTCGGTGTCCATCTCCGCCGTGTAGCGGTGGCGGAACTCGCGGAGGTAGCCGCGGAGCGAGCTCTCGCTGAGCGGGCCGCCGGTGCGGCCGCGAATGCCGTAGAGGTCCATCAGGTAGAGGCCGAATTGGCGGGCGTTGGGGAAGTCGCCGCGCTCGGCGACGTACCGGCGGAACGCGCTGAAGTACGCCTCCTCGCGGGACATGTCGTCGGGCAGGCCGGGGGCGGTGGCCGCCTCCTCCTCCGCGGCGAGGTCGGGCTCGGCCCGGAACGGCCCGCTCTGCGCCGGCACGTAGGGCTGGGGGCTGCCCAGCGGGCGTTCACGGCCGGGGGCGACGGGCACGGTGACGCGGGGCGAGACCGGCTCGGCGGGGGAGGCGGGGGCGGGGTCCGGGCCGGGGGCGGCAGCGTACTCCGCGGCCGGGGCGCCGCCGGGGGCGGCGGTGTACTCGGGGGTTCCGGTGTACTCGGGGGTTCCGGCGTACTCGGAGGTCCCGGTGTATTCGCCTGCTCCGGTGTACTCGGGGCCGGCGGCGGTGTGGTCGGCGGGGCCGTATCCGGCGGGCTGTGCGGCCTCCCGTACGGATTCCCCGGCCGGGGCGTGATCCGCCGGGCGGTCGCCGCCGGGCGCCTGCCCGGGCTGCCCGGACTGTGCAGCCTGCCCGGCTCGACCGCTCGCGGACGGGCCGGGTGAGGCGGCCCCGGAAACGGCCCCGGACGGGTGCTCCCCGGCGGTGAGTTCGGGCCGGCGCGGGGAGGGCCGTACCGCGGCGGGGCCGGCCGGCCCGGCCGGGTCGATGCCGGCGGCGGCGAGCCCGTCGGGCGCGGTCTCGGCGAGCGGGACCCCGTAGCGGGCCAGCCGGAGCGGCATCATCGACTCGACGGGCGCCTTGCGGCGCCAGGCGCGGCCGTAGCGGGCGCGCAGGCGGGCCTGGTAGACGAGGCGGTCCTGTTCGAGGCGGATGACCTCCTCGTAGGAGCGCAGCTCCCACAGCTTCATCCGGCGCCAGAGCCGGAAGGTGGAGGGGAAGGCCAGCAGCCAGCGGGAGAGGCGTACGCCCTCCATGTGCTTGTCGGCGGTGATGTCGGCGATGCGGCCGATGGCGTGCCGGGCGGCCTCGACGGAGACGACGAAGAGGACGGGGATGACGGCGTGCATGCCGACGCCGAGCGGGTCGGGCCAGGCCGCGGCGCCGTTGAAGGCGATGGTGGCGGCGGTGAGGAGCCAGGCGGTCTGCCGCAGCAGCGGGAACGGGATGCGGATCCAGGTCAGCAGCAGGTCCAGGGCGAGGAGGACGACGATCCCCGCGTCGATTCCGATGGGGAAGACGGTGGAGAAGGCGCCGAAGCCCTTCTGCTCGGCGAGGTCGCGGACCGCCGCGTACGAACCGGCGAAGCCGATCGCCGCGATCAGCACGGCACCGGCGACCACCACCCCGATCAATATGCGGTGTGTGCGTGTCAGCTGCATGGCGGCCACCCGCGCTCCCCTTCCGGCTTCGAGAACTGGCGGGCACAGCCTGGCACATGTGTGCGAGTGCGAGGAGCCCGGACCCGTCGCGGGCCCGGGCTCCCGGGCGGTATCCCCCGGTTACGCGCGGAATCTCAGCGGAATCTCAGCGGAATCTCAGCGGAATCGCAGCGGGGAGGTGCCCAGCTCTCACAGGGCCCTCACTTATTGGCGTCGGCGACGGCCTCGACCGCCTCCTTGGCGGCCTTCTCGGCGTCCTTGAGCAGCTCGTCGGCCTTCGGGGGCTTGGCGTCCTCGTAGCCGGCGCCGTTGTAGTTCAGCGTGATGACGACGTTCTCGGTGCGGGTGACGACAGTCTGGTTCTTGAAGCCGTCGCCGTCCTTGGTGATGTCGTAGCGCACGGTGGCCGCCTGGTCGCCGATGCCGGCCGGTGTCGCGTTCTTCACATCCTTGCCGCCCTTGACGGACTTGGCGTCGCCGACCTGCTTGGTGAAGTACTGCTGGGCGCGCGACTCGGCGCTGCCCAGTGTCGGGTCGGACTCGAAGCGCTGCAGGGAGATGTCCAGCCAGCGGTACTGGAAACCGTCGAGGCCGTACCAGGAGCAGGTGCTGCGCGCGTTGATGTCGCTCGACTTCCCGGCCGTGCCGGACTTGCTGTCGGCCTTGGGGACGAGGTCCTCGACGGTGTCCTTGCCGACGGCCTTGCACGCCTTGGGGAGTTCGGCGTACTTCGCGGGGGCCACGGTCGGCGAGGCGCTCGTCTCCGCCGACGGCGTGGACGGCTTGTCGTCGGCCTTGTCACCGGAGTCCGAGGAGCAGCCGGCGACGAACATCATGGGTATGACGGCTGCGGCGGCGAGGAGTCGCGTGGCTTGTCTGTGCATGGTTCCTTCGCTCATCTGTCATCCAGGGGCGGTGGTGCCACCCGTACGCCGCACCACCGTAAGGGAGGACGGCGGGGTGGGTGGCGGTCATGCGTCGAAGGTGTCCGACAGCTCACGCGCCAGGCGCTGCGCCTTGGCTTGGAGCTCCTTGCTCCCCGGAATGTCCGAACGGTGCGTGGACCACTGGTCGTACGTGATGGTCACCAGGACGTTCGAGGCCCGGAAGACGATCGTGATGTCGCGGTGGGCGCCGGAATCGGCGGTGCCGAGGTGGTCGTCGATGTAAGCGACATCACCCAGTCCGTCGAGGGCGCGGGGGGCGGTGGCGGGGTCGGCGGACGCGGAGGGATCGGGCGATTCGGAGCCCTTCTCGCCCTTTTTCCCGTCTGTTCCATTGGTGCCGTTGTCGCCGCTCTTGTCCCCGGTGGCTCCCCCGCCCCCCTTGCCCTTCCCGTCCTCGGCCCCCTTGTCCCCTTCGTCCCGCTCGTCCCCCGCCGCGCCCGTGGTCCGCGCCGGGTCGGCCTTCCCGGCCTCGGACTCGGAGGCGGCGGCGGAGGGCTTGCCGTCGTCCGGCTTCTCGTCGACGGGAGCGGGAATGCCGGCAGCGGCGGCCTTCTTGTCGTACAGCTGCTGCGCGCGGTCGTCGTCGCTGAGGGCCGGGTCGTAGGAGACGACCCGTTCGAAGTCGATGACCAGGTTGCGGGTGCCGTCGGGCAGTCCGGTGGTCCAGCGGCAGCCGGTGCGGCGGTCGGTGTCGTAGGTGAGCGCCGGCTGGCCGTCGTACGCCTTCTCGCGCTTCGCGCTGTCCAGGCCGTCGATGCCGGGGAGGAGGGCGCGCAGGGTGCCGCGCCCGACGGCGCCGCAGGCCTCGGGGAGGGTGCGGTACTTGCCGGGCTCGGCGGAGGAGGTGGCGGAGGGGCCGCCCTGCTCGGAGCCGGCCCCGCCGTCGTCACCGGAGGAGCCGGTGCAGCCCGTCAGCCCCACCAGCAGCACGGCTGCCACGGCGCTCGTTCCGTACGCCCATCGCTGCACGGTGCCCGGCTCCCTTCGGGAAAAGTGGTTGCCGCCGGTCGGCGGCCGATGGAGACAATGTGTACCGCACGCGCCGCCGCCTCCGCCGGGCCGATGCCGGTTATCCGGGGGGATGCAGGGATTTGTGCCGTGTGCTTTCGATCAGCGGGAGACATCAGTTCCGGTTACGGGGGAGAGCCCGGCCGGCGGGGGAATCGAGGACGTCGTGGGATACACCGAGCTGCCCGGCGCGCGGGTGCCGATCCGCATGTGGGCCGACCCGGCGACGGTGGAGGACGGCGCGATGCGCCAGCTGGAGAACGTCGCCACGCTGCCCTGGATCAAGGGCCTCGCGGTGATGCCCGACGTGCACTACGGCAAGGGCGCGACGGTCGGCTCGGTGATCGCGATGCGCGGCGCCGTCTGCCCGGCCGCGGTCGGGGTGGACATCGGCTGCGGGATGTCGGCGGTGAAGACCTCGCTGACCGCCAACGATCTGCCCGGCGATCTCTCCCGGCTGCGGTCGAAGATCGAGCAGGCGATACCGGTGGGGCGGGGCATGCACGACGACCCCGTCGACCCGGGGCGGCTGCACGGCTTCCCGACGGCGGGCTGGGACGACTTCTGGTCCCGCTTCGACGGGGTGGCCGAGGCGGTGCGGTTCCGCCGGGACCGGGCGGCCAGGCAGATGGGTTCGCTCGGTTCGGGCAACCACTTCATCGAGTTCTGCCTGGACGAGTCCGGCACCGTCTGGCTGATGCTGCACTCCGGCTCGCGCAACATCGGCAAGGAGCTGGCCGAGCACCACATCGGCGTCGCGCGGGGGCTGCCGCACAACCAGGGCCTCGTCGACCGGGACCTCGCCGTCTTCGTCGCGGACACCCCGCAGATGGCGGCGTACCGCAACGACCTGTTCTGGGCGCAGGAGTACGCCCAGCACAACCGCGCGATCATGATGGGGATCTTCCAGGACGTGGTGCGCAAGGAGTTCAAGAAGGCGCGGCCCGTCTTCGAGCCGGTCATCTCATGCCACCATAACTACGTGGCCGAGGAGCGGTACGACGGCATGGACCTGCTGGTCACCCGGAAGGGAGCGATCCGCGCGGGCGGTGGCGACCACGGCATCATCCCGGGCTCGATGGGCACCGGTTCGTACATCGTGCGCGGGCTCGGCAACGAGGCGTCCTTCAACTCCGCCTCCCACGGCGCGGGCCGGCGGATGAGCCGCAACGCCGCCAAGCGGCGGTACACGGCCCGGGATCTGGAGGAGCAGACCCGGGGCGTGGAGTGCCGCAAGGACTCCGGGGTCGTGGACGAGATCCCGGCCGCGTACAAGCCGATCGAGCAGGTCATCGACCAGCAGCGCGATCTGGTGGAGGTCGTGGCCAAGCTCAAGCAGGTCATCTGCGTGAAGGGATGAGGCCCGGGGCCCGGACCCGTGCGTCCGGGCCCGGGCTCCCGCCTCTCAACTCTCCCGGTGCACCTTGGTGTTGGAGGCCTGCGCGCGCGGCCGGACGATGAGCAGGTCGATGTTGACGTGCGAGGGGCGGGTGACCGCCCACGCCACGGTGTCGGCCACGTCCTCAGCGGTCAGCGGCTCCGCCACACCCGCGTAGACGGCCGCCGCCCGCTCCTCGTCCCCGCGGAAGCGGGTCAGCGCGAACTCGTCGGTCCGCACCATGCCGGGGGCCACCTCGATCACCCGGACCGGCTCGCCGCACAGCTCCAGCCGGAGGGTCTCCGCCAGGGCGTGGGCGCCGTGCTTGGCGGCCACGTAGCCGCCGCCGCCCTCGTAGGTGCCGTGCCCCGCGGTGGAGCTGAGTACGACGACCGTGCCGTCGCCGGAGGCGGTGAGGGCGGGCAGCAGCGCCTGGGTGACGTGCAGGACGCCGAGGACGTTCACCTCGTACATCGCACGCCAGTCGGCCGGGTCGCCGGTGGCCACCGGGTCGAGGCCCAGCGCGCCGCCGGCGTTGTTGACCAGCACGTCGCAGCGGTCCAGGGAGGCGGCGAAGGCGTCGACCGCCGCGCGGTCCGTGACGTCGAGGGGGTGGGCGGCCGCCTCCAGGCCGGCGGCCGTCAGGTCGGCCGCGAGCGCCTCGACGCGGTCCGCGCGGCGCGCGGTGAGCAGCACCCGGTAGCCGGCCTCGGCCAGCTTGCGGGTGGTCGCCGCGCCGATTCCGCCGCTGGCGCCGGTGACGACTGCGGTACGCGTGCTCATGGTGCCTCCGTTGCGAGCCGGGCTCGGCTGTGATCGTCGATCGTCCGCACGCAGGATATGCCGCTGCGAAAAGGATCAGCGGAGGGTCCGATCGGGGGACGCCTGGCCGGCGACGGCGCGGACCGGCGGGCGGCTGGGAAAGGGTGCGGTCGTGCGGCATCGCCGGACGGACCGGGTTCCGGCGGCCGACCGGCGGCGTCGGGCGCCGCGGGGCCGTGTGGCAGGGTTCTGTGGGCGTGGCCCCGCCGATGCGGCCGCGTCCTCGTCCAGCGACATCGGCCCAGTGAGGCCGGAAAGAGGGGGTCCACCGTGCCGGCACCACGCATGAGCACGACACCGCTGCCCGGTATTGGTGTCCAGTACGACCTGACCACGCGCGAGCAGCGCCATCTGTCCGTGATCGCCAACCGGGACGGCACCCGCAGCTTCAACGCCTACCGGTCCGACGACCCCGACGCCTGCGCGCTGTCGCTGCGCCTCACCGGCTCGGAGGCGGCCCTCATCGCGGACGTGCTGACCCCGCAGGACCACAGCCCGAGCCTGCTCTACACCACGGACCTGGGCCTGGTCGCCGAGCGCATTCCGCTCGGCGGGTCCTCGCACTGGAACGGCCGCGTGCTGGGCGACACCTGCCTCCGCACCGAGACGGGCGTCTCCATCGTCGCCGTGCTGCGCCGTTCCGAGGCGATCCCCTCGCCGACCCCCGACTTCCGCCTGGCCGGGGGTGACACGCTCATCGTCATCGGCACCCGCGAGGGTGTGGACGCCGCCGCCGCGATCCTCGAACGGGAATGAGCGCATGCACGGAGCCATATTCCTGATCGAACTCGGCGGCCTCATCCTCGTGCTGGGCCTGCTGGGCCGGTTCGCCGGCCGCTACGGCTTCTCGCCGATCCCGCTCTACCTCCTCGCCGGTCTCGCCTTCGGGCAGGGCGGGCTGCTTCCGCTGGGCGCGAGCGAGGAGTTCGTCGCCCAGGCGTCGGAGATCGGCGTCGTCCTGCTGCTGCTGATGCTCGGTTTGGAGTACACCGCCGCCGACCTGGTGGGCAATCTCCGCAAGCAGTACCCGGCCGGGATCGTCGACTTCGTCCTCAACGCGCTGCCCGGCGCGGCCGCGGCCCTGCTGATGGGCTGGGGTCCGGTCGCCGCCGTGGTGCTGGCGGGCGTCACCTGGATCTCCTCCTCGGGGGTCATCGCCAAGGTGCTGGGCGACCTCGGGCGGGTCGGTAACCGGGAGACGCCGGTCATCCTCAGCGTCCTGGTCATGGAGGACCTGGCGATGGCGGTTTATCTGCCGCTGCTCACGGCGCTGCTGTCGGGGCTGAGCATCGCGGCCGGCAGTGTGACGCTCGGCATCGCGCTGGGTGTCGCGGGTCTCGTGCTCTTCGCCGCGGTCCGCTACGGCCGGGTCATCTCGCGTTTCGTCTCCAGCGACGACCCGGAGAAGCTGCTGCTGGTGGTGCTGGGGCTGACGCTGCTGGTGGCGGGCATCGCCCAGCACCTGCAGGTGTCGGCGGCGGTCGGCGCGTTCCTGGTCGGCATCGCGCTCTCCGGTGAGGTGGCGGAGGGAGCGCACGCGGTGCTGGTCCCGCTCCGGGATCTCTTCGCCGCGGTCTTCTTCGTCTTCTTCGGGCTGCACACCGATCCGCAGACGATTCCGCCGGTGATCATCCCGGCGCTGATCCTGGCGGTTCTCACCGCCGGAACCAAGATCGCCACGGGGTACTGGGCGGCGAGGCGGGCGAAGATCGGCGAGAAGGGCCGCTGGCGGGCCGGGGGCGCGCTGGTGGCCCGCGGCGAGTTCTCCATCGTCATCGCGGGGCTCGCGATCGCCGCCGGTGTCGAGCCGCAGCTGGGCGCCCTGGCCACGGCGTATGTGCTGCTGCTCGTCATCATCGGCCCGCTGACGGCCCGTTACGCCGAGCCGGTCGCCATGCGGCTGCGCGGCGGCGGGAAGCCCCCGGCGGCGGCCGCGGACGGCGGCGCCGGTACGGACGCCTCGGCCGCGGCGGGCAGCAAGCCCTGACCCGGGGCGCCGGGACAGTGGCGCGCCCCGGGGGCGCTTCGGGCCGGCGGTGCTTCCGGCCCGGGGTGCCTGCCCCGGTCGGGCCCGGGTCCGGCTCCGGCCCTGCTCCGGTTCTGTCGCGGCTCCGGTCCGGCCTCACTGCGGCTCGGTCGGCTCCGGTTTCCGCTCCCTACCGATCGCTGTCCGGTCACGGCTGCGGCCCTGCTCCGGCTCGGGTCCCTGCCCGGTCGCGGTTGTGGCCGCGGGCCCTGCCTCCGCCTCTGCGCCGCCCCTGTGCACGGTCACGGGGGCGGGCCGGGGCCCGGATCGACCAGCCGGTCAGGCGCCTGGCCGCGGCGGGGACGGCGGTCCGGCCCAGCGGTGGAGGACCGCACGCAGCGCGGACGGGGGCGGGGACGGGGCGTCCGAGGCCCAAGCGACGTAACCGTCGGGGCGGACGAGCAGGGAGGTGCGCCGGCCGCCCGCCCAGTGCACGGTCCGGACCCGGCTCTCGTAGCCGGTCAGGGCATCGCGCAGATCTGCCCGTTCCGCCCCGGCGGCCGGGGTGACGAGGACGAACACGCCCCCGCGCAGGGCTTCGTAGAGCCGGGCGGGGGCGGCCGTGCCCGCAGCGGCCTCCGCCGCAGCGGCGCCCCCGGAGACGGCGGCGCCGGGGGCCGGGGCACCCGTCGCGCCGTCCCCCGGGCTGCCCGTCGCACCGTCCGCCGCGGCCCTGTCCGGGGCCGGGCGGGCGGGTACGGCGAGCCGGAGGTCCGGGGCGCGCTTGCCCGTCAGGGCGTGCGCCCCGCGTCCGGCACCGTAGGCGATGCCAATGCCGGTGACGCTGCCGAGCGCGCGCCGGGTGACGGGGCGGGCCCGGCCGGCGATGAGCGCGGCCAGCCGGCGCAGGCCGGGCCCGGACGGGACGCGCGCCGTCGCCAGGCGCAGGATCGCGCCGCTGCTGCGGAGCACCATGCGGCCGACCGGATGCCGTTCCTCGTGGTAGCTGTCCAGCAGGGTGCCGGGCGCCCCGTCGCGGAGGACGGCGGTGAGCTTCCAGCCGAGATTGGCCGCGTCCTGCAGGCCGGTGTTCATGCCCTGGCCGCCGGCGGGGGAGTGGACGTGGGCGGCGTCGCCCGCCAGCAGCACCCGGCCGGTGCGGTAGGCGGGGACCTGGCGTTCCTCGCTGTGGAAGCGGGACAGCCAGCGCGGGTCCCGCATCCCGAAGTCGTCGCCCAGCGCGCGGCGGAGGATGTCCCGCACCTCGGCCAGGTCCACCGGCGCGTGGTCGGGGACCTGGTGGCGCCGGTTCCAGCCGCCCACGCGGTACCAGCCGTCGCCGAACGGGACGACGAGCGCGAAGCCCTCGCCGTCGCCCCGGAGCGCGAGCAGGTCCGCCGGCCCGCGGTCCAGCTGTACGTCGGCCAGGACGAGGGAGCGGATCACGGAGCCGCCGGGGAAGGGCAGTCCGAGAGCGCGGCGGACGGTGCTGCGGTGGCCGTCGGTGCCGACGAGGTAGCGGGCACGGTGGGTCGCCGTGCCGTCCCCCTCGGCGGCGGTCGCCTCGGCGCCGTCCGGGTCCTGCCGCACCCCGGTCACCTCGGAGCCGTACCGGAAGCGGACCCCGTGCTCCGCGGCGCGGTGCTCCAGCAGCCGCTCCACCTCGTACTGGGGTGTGACCAGCAGGAACGGGAAGCGGCTCGGGAGTTCGCCGAAGTCGAGAGCGAGGTCGCCGAAGAGCTGGACGCGACGCAGGGGCGTGCCGCCCGCGACGAGTTCGTCCGCGAGGCCGCGGGCGTCGAGCTGCTCCAGGGTGCGAGCGTGCACGGCGAAGGCGCGGGTCAGGTTGGAGGTGCCCGGGGGGCGTTTCTCCAGGACGGTGACGGTGAGCCCGGCGGCGGCCAGATCACCGGCCAGCAGCAGCCCGGTGGGCCCGGCGCCGACGACGAGGACGTCCGAGGTGGTGCTGGGGGTGCGCATGTCCGCCTCCTGGGAACGGCGCGGTCGTACGGCGGTGATCCGAGGGACCGCGCCCGCCGGTGATGTCAGCACTACGGTGCCAACACTTGTTGGCCAACGCTCGTTGGCAAGCGTAGGTGCGGGGCCCCGAGGCAGTCAACAACCGCTGGGAGCCAGGAGGTTGGCGCGTAGCCGGGTGCGCGGACGCCGGCGCGAGACCGCCGGCCCACAGCTGTTGACCCACCCGCACGGGCCTAGGCTGACCGCTATGGATCCCGCACCCGCCCGCCGCTCCCAGGCCACCCGCGACGCGATCCTCGCCGCGGCCCGCGAGCGCTTCGCCGCCGACGGGTACGAACGCGCCACCATCCGCGCCATCGCCCGGGACGCGGGCATCGACCCGTCGATGGTGATGCGCTACTACGGCAACAAGGAGGGGCTGTTCGCCGCGGCGTCCGTCATCGACCTGCGGCTCCCGGACCTCGGGGCCGTACCGTGCGAGGAGATCGGCACCGTGCTCGTCACCCACTTCCTGGACCGGTGGGAGGAGGACGAGGTGATGACGGCGACCCTGCGCGTCGGCGCCACCAACGAGGCGGGCGCCGAGCGGACCCGCGCGATCTTCCGGGAGCAACTCGGCCCGGTGGCCGCCGCCGTCTGCCCCGACCCCGCCCAGGCCGCGGTGCGCGCCGGACTCACGGCCTCCCAGATGCTCGGCATGGCGCTGGCCCGCTACGTGCTGCGGCTGCCGCCGGTGGCGGAGATGCCCCGCGAGGAGGTCGTGGCCTGGCTCGCGCCGACGGTGCAGCGCTATCTGACGGCGGCGCGGCCGTGAACCGGGGGCGGTCGCGGTCGGGCGGGACCCTGCGTGGCCGGGATCCCGGTCGGGGCGGAGGCGGGTGGAGAGGGTGCGTGCGGTCCGCGCTGGTTCCGTCGTTCACACCTTGGCCACGCGGACGCCGCGGCCGCACAGCATGACGAGGTCTTCGGGGTCCGACGTCAGGACGGTCACCGGGGCGGGTGAGGTGAGGGCGGTGGCGGCGACGATCGCGTCCAGGGCGTACTTGTGGCCGTGCAGCCCTGCTGCGGCGAGCAGCTTGCTCGCGTGGCGGGCGATGGCTTCGCTGGACGGAATGATGTTGACGCGGGAGACGGCGTAGTCGAAGCGGGCCTGGTTGGTCCGGGGGTCGCGGGCTTCGGCGAGGGTGACGGAGCTGGTGACGACGCGGATGTCCTCCGCTTCAGCCGCGGCCAGCCACTCGGTGAGTTCGGGCGTGCGGCGTACGAGTGCGGACAGTCCTTCGCAGTCCAGGATGAGGGTGCCGCTCACGCGGCGTCCGCCGAGCCGGCCGCGTCGCCGCGCAGGAGCGCCCGCTTGGCCTCGACCGCTGCCTGATCCACTGGCCCGTGCTCGGTCTCCGCGTCCTCGATGAGCTCGCGGAGCCGGTCGCGTTCGAGCTGGCGCTGGATGAGTGCTTCGACGTAGGCGGACATGCCGCGTTTGCCGGTGCGTGCCCTGAGAGCGGCGATGGTGCCTTCGTGGAGGGAGACGGAGACCGGGCGGACAGGGCCCTCTCCGGGAGCGGGCTCGGGGGCGGTGACCATGGAGGCACTTTAACAAAACTCTTGTTATTCGGCAGGGTGTCCCGCTGCGCCGCGGCTGGAGCCCGCCAGGGGCCGGCCGCCGCGGTCAGGCGGCCGTGGCGGGGCGTGGTTCGCCGAGGAACACCTGCCGGGCGTGCCAGTCGCGGTGGGCCGCGGCGACAGGGCGCGTGCCGGGCTGCGGGCCGGTGAGCGGGCGGCCCGCGAGAGCTGTGACGTGCTCGCGGGCGGCGGGGCTGTGGCCGGCGAAGCGCTGGGAGACCAGGATGCGCTGGTCGTCTCCCACGCCGAGGACGCCCTTGTCGAAGAGCTTGTGGTGCAGCGCGCACAAGCACAGCCCGTTTTCGACGACGTCGGGTCCGCCGAACGCCCACCAGCGCACGTGAGCGGCCTCCAGCCCCACCGGTACCGCGCCGATCCTGCCGTCGTATCCGCAGAAGGCGCACCGGTACTCGTAGGCGGTCAGCACCAGTTCCCGCATCCGCCGGTCCCGCCGCCCGCGTACCGCCGAGAGCCGTCCGGCCTCCCCCGCCGGCTCCGGTTCCAGGCCGACGGCTTCGCACAGTTCTCCGTGCAGGGAGGGCGGGAAGTGCAGGTCGAGCAGCAGTCGCGTGATCCTGCCGAGCAGGTCCGGGTCGTGCCGCAGCGCCGCTCTCAGGTCCGGCGCGAGCCGCCCGGTGGCGCCCGTCTCGCGGAGGTCCCGCACCCCGCTGCCGGGGCTGCCCGGCCCGCGATCGGTGCGGACTTCCCATATGCCGTCGCTGGTCAGGTGGTGGAACGGGTAGGCGGGTGTCGTCTTGTTCGGTGGGCCGTATTCGGTCAGCAGGCGCTGCAGGTCCTGCTCCACCGCGGTGTATCGCAGACCCCCGTCGGCGTCCTCCTGGAACCGGCCGAGGGCGTACAGGAGCAGCAGCGGCTTGTGCGGAGCGCGCGTTCCGCCCTTGGTCCACTGCCTCAGCTTCGCGACCCGCTCCAGCCAGTCCATGGCGGCAGATCGTAGAGGGCCTTCCCCGGTGCGCGGGGCGGGCGGGAGGCGGGGCCCACCCGACTCCGCTAACCCCCGGGGTCCCCGGCTCAGGGCCAGACCAGGCAGTACGGCTGGTGGCCCGCGTGGTGGAGGCGCTCGGAGAAGTCCTGCCACTCGTGGAGCAGCTGGTAGACGGTGAAGGCGTCGCGCGGGCCGCCGCGGTCGGGGACGGTGGACCAGATGAAGGCCGCCGCGCCCACCGCCTCCTCGCCGACACCGCGCAGCGGGTCGACGGCCGTCACGGGGAGCTTGACGACGGCGTAGTCGGGGTGGAGGACGACGAGTTCCAGCGGGGGGACCTTGTGCAGCGGGACGCCCTCGATGCCGGTGAGGACCATCGCGGCCATCGTCTCCGGCTTGATCTTGGTGAACATGCCGCCCATGCCGAGCTCGTCACCGCCGAGTTCCTCCGGGCGCATGGAGACCGGGACGCGGGCGGCGGTCGCTCCGTCGGGCGCCCCGAAGTACTTGTAGGTCACCCCCACGCGGCCACTCCTGCTTCCCCTCGCCTGCTCGGGATCGCGCTCGCCCCGGTGCCGGCCCCTCCCCCGGCGGGCCGCACGGGAGGCGCGGGCGCGCTCGGGGTCCAGATCGTCGGTCCCCTCGCCCAGTCCGCCACCGCGATGCATAGTCTCCACCCGATAAATCGCGGCTCACGGCCGCGCAACCCGATCATCGTCTCAGAGACATCCCCAGGGACCGGCGGCCGAAACGCCCGGCCGCACACGATCCTGCGGGCCTCTGAGACCATGGCTTGTGTGACTTACTCCTGCATGCCCCAGTCTCGCAGACGTACGGACGGCTGAAGGTCTCGTCTCAGTGTCGGAGGAAAGTCGCGCGCATGTGTCAGCCGGGCGCGGCCGCCGCCGCCCCCACCTACGTACCCGCAGGTCAGGATCAAAGTGTCTTTTCCGTATGAAGCTCCGGTCTCGCAGGCGCTCTTCGACCGTGCGGCCGCCGTGACACCCGGTGGGGTGAATTCCCCGGTCCGCGCCTTCGGCGCCGTGGGCGGTACGCCCCGGTTCATGGTGTCCGGTACGGGTCCGTACCTCACCGACGCCGACGGCCGCGAATACGTCGATCTGGTGTGCTCCTGGGGTCCGATGATCCTGGGCCACGCGCACCCGGAGGTCCTGGACGCGGTACGGGCGGCGGTCGCGCGCGGTACGTCCTTCGGCACGCCCGGTGCGGGCGAGGTCGAGCTCGCCGAGGAGATCGTGGCCCGGGTGGCGCCCGTGGAGCGGGTGCGGCTGGTGTCCTCCGGGACCGAGGCGACCATGTCGGCGATCCGGCTGGCCCGCGGCTTCACCGGCCGCGCGAAGGTCGTCAAGTTCGCCGGCTGCTACCACGGGCACGTGGACGCCCTGCTGGCCTCGGCCGGCTCCGGGGTGGCCACCTTCGGGCTGCCGGACACCCCCGGGGTGACGGGCGCGCAGGCGGGCGACACCATCGTGCTGCCGTACAACGACCTGGAGGCCGTGCGGGCCGCGTTCGCCGCCAACCCGGGGCAGATCGCCTGTGTGATCACCGAGGCGTCCCCCGGCAACATGGGCGTCGTCCCGCCGGGGCCCGGCTTCAACCAGGGGCTGGCGGACCTCTGCCGGGAGAACGGCGCGCTGTACATCTCCGACGAGGTCATGACCGGCTTCCGCGTCTCGAAGGCCGGCTGGTACGGCCTCGACGGGGTGCGGCCGGACCTGATGACCTTCGGCAAGGTCATGGGCGGCGGCTTCCCGGCGGCGGCCTTCGGCGGCCGGGCCGACGTCATGGCGGCGCTCGCCCCGGCCGGCCCGGTCTACCAGGCGGGCACCCTCTCCGGTAACCCGGTCGCCACCGCCGCCGGAGTCGCGCAGCTGCGGCTGCTGGACGACGCCGCGTACGAGACGCTCGACGCGGTCTCCGCCGAGGTGCGGGGGCTGGTCACCGAGGCGCTGGCCAAGGAGGGCGTGGCGCACCGGCTGCAGACCGCGGGCAGCATGTTCTCCGTCTTCTTCACCGAGGAGGACGTGACGGACTACGCGACGGCGAAGACGCAGGCCGTCCACCGGTTCACCGCCTTCTTCCACGCGATGCTGGCGCACGGCGTGTACCTCCCGCCGTCGGCCTTCGAGTCGTGGTTCGTCTCCACGGCGCACGACGCTGCCGCGGTCGAGCGCATCGCGGCCGCGCTGCCGGCCGCCGCCCGGGCCGCCGCGGCGGCGGTCCCGGAGGCGGGCGCGTGATGGTGGGTCCGGGCGGCGGGCGCGACGGGGACGGGAACGCGGAAGGGGAGCGGAACGGTATGACGGCCGGCAACAGCAGCGGCGGCAACGGCGGCAGCAACGGCACCGGGGGCAACGGCACCGGTGGCGCGGGCAGCGGCGGCCCGGCCGGTGGTGACGAGATCACCGTCGTCCACCTGATGCGCCACGGCGAGGTGCACAACCCGGACGGGGTGCTCTACGGGCGCCGGTCCGGCTACCACCTCTCCGACCTCGGCCGGAGGATGGCCGAGCGCGTGGCCGAGCACCTCGCGGGCCGCGACCTCACCCACGTCGTCGCCTCCCCGCTGGAGCGGGCCCAGGAGACGGCCGGCCCCGTCGCCGCGGCCCACTCGCTGACCGTCGCCACCGACGAGCGGCTGATCGAGGCGGCCAACGTCTTCGAGGGCAAGACCTTCGGTGTCGGGGACGGCGCGCTGCGCCGGCCCGCCAACTGGCGCCATCTGACCAACCCGTTCAAGCCGTCCTGGGGCGAGCCGTACGTCGAGCAGGTCGTCCGGATGATGGCGGCGCTCCACGCGGCGCGGGACGCCGCGCGCGGGCACGAGGCGCTGGCCGTCAGCCACCAGCTGCCGATCTGGACGGTGCGCAGCTTCGTCGAGAAGCGGCGGCTCTGGCACGACCCGCGCAAGCGGCAGTGCACCCTGGCGAGCCTGACCACCTTTACCTTCCAGGGTGACCGGATCGTGTCGGTCGGGTACACCGAGCCGGCCCGCGACCTCGTCCCGGCGCATCTGCTCGCGGGTGCCAAACCGGTCAAGGGAGCCAAGGGCTTCGGCGCCTGAGGCGGGGCTCGGTCCGGGCCCGGGTGGCCCCCTCGGGCCCCGGCCGCGGGCGGTGTCCGGGGCCCGCGGGAGGCCCGCAGGGGGGCGTGGAAGATCGGCGAATCGGTCATGCGAAACTTTTCACATGAGTGCCCGCCACGCCCCCCGCGCCCGCATGCCGCACCGCCGCACCGCCGTCCTCGCAGCCGCCGCCGCGGCCGGAACACTGCTGCTGACGGCCTGCGGGGGCGGAGAGACGGCCGGGGGCTCGGGCAACACCGGCTTCGTGGCGGGGGAGGGCGGCATCGACCGCGCGGCGAAGGGCGACCGGCAACAGGCGCCCGATCTGTCCGGTGAGACGGTGGACGGCGGGCGGGCGGCGCTCGCCGACCACAAGGGCGAGGTCGTGGTCGTCAACGTCTGGGGCTCCTGGTGCGCCCCGTGCCGGGCCGAGATGCCGCATCTGGTGAAGGTCGCGAACGACACGAAGGACCAGGGCGTGCGGTTCCTCGGCATCAACACGCGCGACCCGAACCTCACCCCGGCGAGAAAGTTCGAGGAGGAGTTCGAGGTGCCGTATCCGAGTCTCTACGACCCGGTCGGCAAGCTCATGCTCCGCTTCCCCAAGGGCAGCCTCAACCCCAAAGCCATCCCTTCCACCCTCGTCATCGACCGGGACGGGAAGATCGCCGCCCGCGCCCTCAAGCCGCTGGGCGAGGACGAGCTGCGCGAGATGATCGAACCCCTGATCGCGGAGAAGTGATTCCGTGACGACGCTCCACACCGCGGAGGCGTTCGCCGCGGAGACGTTCAACGAGACCGTCCTCAGCGGGGCGCTGCTGCTCGCCCTGCCGATCGCCGTGCTCGCCGGACTGGTCTCCTTCTTCTCCCCCTGCGTGCTGCCGCTGGTGCCCGGCTACCTCAGCTACGTCACCGGCGTCAGCGGCAGCGATCTGGCCGACGCCCGCAAGGGGCGGATGGCGGCCGGTGCCTCGCTGTTCATCCTCGGCTTCACGGCCGTCTTCGTCTCCTACGGCGCCCTCTTCGGCAACTTCGGCTTCACGCTGGAGGAGCACCGGGAGACGATCACCAAGGTCCTCGGCGCCCTCACCATCGTGCTGGGCCTCGCCTTCATGGGCGTGATCGGCGGCTTCACCCAGCGCGAGTTCCGCTTCCACCGCAGACCCGCCATGGGCCTGGCCGGGGCGCCGCTGCTGGGCGTGCTCTTCGGCATCGGCTGGACGCCGTGCATCGGCCCGACCCTCGCCGCCGTCAACACCCTCGCCTTCAACGAGGCCAGCGCCGCCCGCGGCGCCCTGCTCACCGTCGCCTACTGCCTGGGGCTGGGGGTGCCGTTCCTGCTGGCCGCGGTCGCGTTCCGGCGGGCGCTCGGCGCCTTCTCCTGGGTCAAGCGGCACTATGTGTGGGTGATGCGGGCGGGCGGCCTGATGCTGGTCCTCGTCGGCCTGCTGCTCGTCACGGGCGTCTGGGACCGGCTGATCGGCGGCCTCCAGGTCTGGTCCTCCACCTTCACTCCGGGAATCTGAACCATGGCCGAGACGACGAAGACGGCGAAGACGGCGAAGAACGCCGGCGCCGCGGCGAAGCCGGACGACCCCGCGGCCTCCGGGCTCGGCGCGGCCGGGTCCCAGTTGTCCACCGCTCCCGACGAGAGCGCCCCGCTGCCCGGCCTGGGCGTCACCGGCTGGGCCCGCTGGTTCTGGCGGCAGCTCACCTCGATGCGGGTGGCGCTGCTGCTGCTGTTCCTGCTGTCGCTGGGCGCCATCCCCGGCTCCCTGATCCCGCAGACCGGCGTGGACCCGATGGCGGTCGAGGAGTTCCGGGCCGAGAACGAGACGCTGGCCCCCGTCTACGACAAGCTGGGCCTGTTCCACGTCTACAGCTCGGTGTGGTTCTCGGCGATCTACATCCTGCTGTTCGTCTCCCTCATCGGCTGCATCGTGCCGCGCACCTGGCAGTTCACCGGCCAGCTCCGCGGCCGCCCGCCGGCCGGGCCGAGCCGGCTCACCCGGCTCCCCGCGTACACGACGTGGCGGACCGCCGCCGCGCCGGAGGAGGTGCTGGACGCCGCCCACCGGACGCTGCGGCGGCGGCGCTTCCGCGCCTGGCGGGGCGGGGACACCGCAGCCGCGGAGAAGGGCTATCTGCGGGAGGCGGGGAACCTCGTCTTCCACATCGCGCTGATCGTGATGCTCATCGCCTTCGCGGCGGGCAGCCTGTGGAAGGCCGAGGGCGGCAAGCTGATCGTCAAGGGCGACGGCTTCACCAACACCCTCCCGCAGTACGACGACTTCCGCGCCGCGAGCCTCTACGACACCGACGAGCTCACTCCGTTCGGCTTCCGGCTGGACGACTTCGAGGCCACCTTCGAACGCGGCGGCCCGCAGAAGGGCACCCCGCGCACCTTCCGCGCCGACGTCACCCACTGGGAGGGCGCGGACGGCGCGGAGAAGAAGGGGAGCATCGAGGTCAACCACCCGCTGGAGGTCGACGGCACCAAGGTCTATCTGATCGGCTACGGCTACGCGCCCGTCGTCACCGTCAAGGACGGCCAGGGCGACATCGCGTACCGGGGGCCGGTGCCGTTCCTGCCGCAGGACACCAACAACACCTCCGTCGGCGTCGTCAAGGTGCCCGACGCCCGCGACAAGGACGGCAAGAAGACCCAGCTCGGCTTCCAGGGCCGCTTCCTGCCGACCTTCGCGCTGGACGAGGTGCAGGGCCCGCACTCCACCTTCCCGGCGCTGGACTACCCGGTGCTGTCGATCAACGCCTTCATGGGCAGCCTGGGCGTCGACTCGGGCATCCCGCAGAACGTGTACCAGCTCGACACCCGGAAGATGAAGCAGTTCAAGGAGAACGGCGACCTCTACCGGAAGTTCCTGCGGCCCGGCGAGACCGCGCAGCTCCCCGACGGGCAGGGCTCGCTGACCTTCGACCGCGTCGAGGAATGGGCCAGCTTCCAGGTCTCCAGCCAGCCCGGCAAGGGCTGGGCCCTCGGCGGCTCCGTCGCGGCGCTGCTCGGGCTCGCGGCCTCCCTCTTCATCCAGCGGCGCCGGGTCTGGGTCCGGGCCCGGCCGGCCGCGGACGGCAGCGGCACGGTCGTGGAGATGGCCGCGCTGGGCCGCAGCGAGTCCGCCCGGCTCCCGGAGGAGCTGGCCGAGCTGGCCGTGGCCCTGCGGGAGACGGCCCCGCCGGCACCCGAGCCGGAGGGGCCGGCGGAGACCCCCGCGGCGACGGACCCCCGGCCCGGGAAGACCCCGCCCGGGAAGACCCCGCCCGGAGAAACCGCCGCCGCGAAGCCGGCAGCAGAGACTGCCGCCGGAGAAGCAGCCGGCGACGACCGTGAGAACCCTGATGATCCCGCTGGTCCCGCCGAAGGAGCGCGCGCGTGAACCTGGCAGCCGCAGCCAATGAGAACCTGGCCAGTATCAGCAATGTGCTGATCTACTCCGCGATGGCCGTCTACACCCTGGCCTTCGGCGCCCACATGGCGGAGTGGGTGCTGGGCAGCCGCAGCAAGGTCGGCCGCACGGCCGCCGCCCTGACCGACCGGTCCGCCGGGCCGGCGGGCGCCGCGTCCGGCACCGCCTCCGCGCCCGCCGTCAAGGTCACCGGCCGGGGCGGCACCACCGTGCTGGAACGGCCCGAGGTCGTGACCCGCGGCCCGGCCGGCAGCCGGGACGTACCCGACGGGCCGGGCGCGGCGGGCGGTGACGAGGGCGGCGACCTCTACGGCCGGATCGCCGTGTCGCTCACCACCCTCGCCTTCCTGCTGCACGCCGGCGGGGTGCTGACCCGCGCCCTGTCCGTGGAGCGCGCCCCCTGGGGCAACATGTACGAGTTCTCGACGACCTTCTCGATGGTCGTGGTCGGCTCCTACCTCGCTCTGCTCCTCGCGAAGAAGCCGGTGCGCTGGCTCGGTCTGCCGCTGGTCACCACGGTGCTGCTCGACCTCGGCCTCGCCGTCTCCGTGCTCTACACGGAGAGCGACCAGCTCGTCCCGGCCCTCGACTCGTACTGGCTGTGGATCCACGTCTCCTGCGCGATCATCTCCGGCGGGGTGTTCTACCTCGGCGCCGTCTCCACGGTGCTCTTCCTCTTCCGCGACCGCTACGAGGCCAAGCTGGCGGACCCGGCGGGCAAGCAGCCCGGCGCCTTCGCCGACTCGGTGCTGAGCCGGCTGCCCGCCGCCGCCACGCTCGACAAGTTCGCGTACCGCGTCAACGCGCTGATCTTCCCGCTCTGGACCTTCACGATCATCGCGGGCGCCATCTGGGCCGAGGCCGCCTGGGGCCGCTACTGGGGCTGGGACCCGAAGGAGGTCTGGTCCTTCATCACCTGGGTCGCCTACGCCGGCTATCTGCACGCCCGCGCGACGGCCGGCTGGAAGGGCCGGAAGGCCGCGTACATCGCGCTGGCCGCCTTCGCCTGCTTCCTCTTCAACTACTACGGCGTCAACATGTTCGTGACCGGCTTGCACTCCTACGCCGGGGTGTGAGCGCGGGGTCCGAGCGGGGTCCCCTCGGACCCCTCCGCGCGGCAGCGACACGAGAACACGAGAAGGCGCCCCCGGTCACCGGGGGCGCCTTCTCGTTCGTGCTGAACGGCATGCGCGCTGAACGGGTGCCGCACGGGCGCTTGTACGGGCCGGGCCCGGCCGCGCGCACGAGCCGGTGCGGCCGTCAGTTCAGCCCTTCGGGCCGTCGTCCGGGCCGTTCCCGTCCCGCTTGCGGTCCTTGTGCTCGTCGTCGAGGGAGCGGAGGAAGTCCGGGTTGTCGTCCGGCGCGATCCACTGCCCGCCGCCCCGCACGCCCCGTCCGCCCCAGCCGCCGCCCGCTCCCGCGGTGCGCCGTGGGCGGCCGGCCAGCAGCCAGGCGAGCGAGCCGAACAGGACATAGCCGAAGAGCACCACGATCAGCACCCACACCGGCTTGGGCAGCTTGCGGACCTGGTCCTCCGGCGTGTTGAGGCAGTCGATGAACGCGTAGATCCACAACGCCAGGACCAGGAGAAACGGCAGATACCTCAACATGTCGGAGCAGGCCCCCTGAAGTACGGTGGCGGATCCGGGGCAGCCCCGGTGACAAGTCCAGCGTACGGGGTGACGGATACTGGTCCGCATGGCTTACGACGATCTGCGCTCGCTGCTGCGGGCGCTGGAGCGCGACGGTGACCTCAAGCGCGTCAAGGCCGAGGTCGATCCCCATCTGGAAGTGGGGGAGATCACCGACCGGGTCAACAAGGCCGGCGGTCCCGCACTGCTCTTCGAGAACGTCAAGGGCTCCTCGATGCCGCTGGCGATGAACGTCTTCGGCACCGACCGCCGGCTGCTCAAGGCCCTCGGCCTGACCTCCTACTCCGACATCAGCGACAAGATCGGCGGGCTGCTGAAGCCCGAGCTGCCGCACGGCTTCGTCGGCATGCGCGAGGCGTTCGGGAAGCTCGCCGGCATGACGCACGTGCCGCCGAGGAAGGTGAAGGACGCGCCGGTCCAGGAGACCGTGCTCACCGGCGACGACGTCGACCTCGACCAGCTCCCCGCGCTGTTCACCTGGCCGGATGACGGCGGCTCGTTCTTCAACCTCGGCCTCACCCATACGAAGGACCCGGAGACCGGGATCCGCAATCTCGGCCTCTACCGGCTGCAGCGGCACGACCGGCGAACCATCGGCATGCACTGGCAGATCCACAAGGACAGCCGCAACCACTACCAGACGGCCGCCCGGCGCGGTGAGCGGCTGCCGGTCGCCATCGCCTTCGGCTGCCCGCCGGCGGTGACGTACGCCTCCACGGCCCCGCTCCCCGGCGACATCGACGAGTACCTCTTCGCCGGCTTCGTGCAGGGCAAGCGGGTCGAGATGGTCGACTGCAAGACGGTGCCGCTGCAGGTGCCGGCCCGGGCCGAAGTGGTGCTGGAGGGCTGGCTGGAGCCGGGGCGCATGCTGCCGGAGGGGCCGTTCGGCGACCACACCGGCTTCTACACCCCGCAGGAACCGTTCCCCGCACTGACCATCGACTGCGTGACGATGCGGAAGCGGCCGCTGCTGCAGTCGATCGTGGTCGGCCGGCCGCCGACGGAGGACGGTCCGCTGGGGCGGGCCACCGAGCGGTTCTTCCTGCCGCTCCTCAAGATCATCGTGCCGGACATCGTGGACTACCACCTCCCCGAGGCGGGCGGTTTCCACAACTGCGCGATCATCTCGATCGACAAGAAGTACCCGAAGCACGCGCAGAAGGTGATGCACGCCATCTGGGGTGCCCACATGATGTCGCTGACCAAGCTGATCATCGTGGTCGACTCCGACTGCGACGTGCACGACCTGCACGAGGTGGCCTGGCGGGCGCTGGGCAACACCGACTACTCCCGCGACTTGACGGTCGTCGAGGGCCCGGTGGACCATCTCGACCACGCCTCCTACCAGCAGTTCTGGGGCGGCAAGGCCGGCATCGACGCCACCGCGAAGCTGCCGGAGGAGGGCTACACGCGCGACGGCGGCTGGCCGCGGATGGTGCTGCCGGACCCGGAGACCGCCGAGCTGGTCAGCCGGCGCTGGGCGGAGTACGGGCTGTGAGCGCGGAATCCGCGGCCTCCGGGCGCCCCGTCCCGGAGCGGGAGCCCGTACCCGAGCCGGGGCCGGTGCCCGCGCGGCCCGCCGGGGCGGGGTCCGGGAGGGGCGGGGTCCGGGCCTTCCTGCGGCTGGTGATGATCGAGCACTCGGTCTTCGCGCTGCCCTTCGCCTACATCGCCTCGCTCACCGCGATGTTCCTGGCCGACGGGACCGTCCACTGGTGGGAGCTGTTCCTCGTCACCGTGGCGATGGTGGGGCTGCGGACCTTCGCCATGGCCGCCAACCGGATCATCGACCGGGAGATAGACGCCCGCAATCCGCGCACCGCGGGGCGTGAACTGGTGACGGGCGCGGTGTCGGTGCGCTCCGCCTGGACGGGCGCGCTGATCGCCCTGGCCGTCTTCCTGGCCGCGGCGGCCCTCCTCAACCCGCTCTGCCTGGCGCTGGCGCCGATCGCCGTCGTACCGATGGTGGTCTATCCGTACGGCAAGCGGTTCACGGACTTCCCGCACGCCATCCTGGGGCTGGCCCAGGCGATCGGCCCGGTCGGGGCGTGGATCGCGGTGACCGGGGCCTGGTCCTGGGACGCGGTGATCCTCGGGCTCGCCGTCGGCGTCTGGATCGGCGGCTTCGACCTGATCTTCGGCAGCCAGGACGTCGCGGCGGACCGCGCCGAGGGCGTGCGCTCCGTGCCCGCCCGCTTTGGCGTCCCCGCCGCGCTGCACGGGGCGCGCGGGGCCCACGTCGTCACCACGGGCCTGCTCGCCTGGTACGGGGCGGTGACGGGCGCCGGCGCGTTCTTCTGGGCGGGTCTGGCGATCGTGGTCGTGGCGTTCGTCTACGAGCACTCGATCGTGCGGCCGCACGACCTGTCCCGGCTGAACCGGGCGTTCTTCACGGTCAACGGTGTGATCGGTGTGGTGCTGTTCGTGTTCGCCCTGCTCGACCTGGTGGTGCGCGGGCTGACGGTGTGAGACGGCCCGGGGCGGCCGGTGCCGTCCCGGGCCCGTCCGCGGCGGTCAGCCGACGATGGTCTCCCGGCGCCCGCCCGCACCGGCCCGGCGGCGGAACACGACCGCCGCGAGCACGCCGCCGATCAGTCCGAAGAGATGCCCCTGCCAGCTCACGGAGCCCGCGGTGGGCAGCACGCCCCAGATGATGGAGCCGTAGAGCACGGCGATCACCAGTCCGACGATGACGTCCGTCACCACCTTGTCGATGAAGCCCCGCACCACCAGATAGCCGAAGAGGCCGAAGACGACGATCGAGGCCCCGGCGGTGACGGACCCGGCGGGTGCCGTCAGCCAGACCCCGAGCCCGCCGGTCACGACGATCACGCCCACGACGGCCAGGAAGCGGCCGATGCCGCGCAGCGCGGCGAGGAAGCCGAACAGGGCCAGCGGAACGGTGTTCGCCGCGACGTGGTCGAAGCCGAAGTGGAGGAACGACGCCGGCACCACGTCGCGCAGCTCGTCCACGTCGCGCGGGGAGACGCCGTAGGTGTCGAGGGAGTTGCCGGTGGCCACGTCGATGAACTCCAGCAGCCACAGCAGCGCCACCCAGACGGCCATCAGCCCGGCCGCGGCCTTCGCCTTCTCGCCGCCGCCGCGCTCGGGCCGCCGGGCCGGCCGTCCCGGTGGCGGCCAGGCGGATCCGTGGCTTCCGTAGGTCATGGTGCCCCCTCACACTCCGTGTACTTCTGCCCAGAAGAACGGCCGGGGTACCTTGTCCTGTTCCGCTCGGAGGCTCCCGATAGGCTCGAACCGTGGAGCCGCCGCACGAAGAACCGTACGAGACGACCGGCGCGCCCCCGGCCCGCGCGGGGCGCCGCCCCTGGGTCGTCGGGGTGTCCGGGGCGTCGGGCACGCCCTACGCGGCCGCGGTGCTGCGGGCGCTGCTGCACGCCGGCGAGGCGGTGGACCTGGTGGTCAGCCGCGCCTCCCGGCTGACGCTGCTGGACGAGACGGGCATCTCCTTCCGGGACGCGCACTGGCGGGACGACCTGCGCGCCTGGCTGGCCCGCGGCGCGGACGGCACCCTGGACCGCTTCGAGGCGGGCCTGCCGGACCTGGACGCGGTGCGGTACTGGCCGGCCGGGGATCTCGCGGCGGGGCCGTCCTCCGGCTCGTATCCGGCGCGGGGCATGCTGGTCGTCCCGGCGAGCACGGCCTCCGTGGCCGGGATCGCGCTCGGGCTGTCGAAGGACCTGCTGCAGCGGGTGGCGAGCGTCACCCTCAAGGAGCGCCGCCCGCTGGTGATGGCCGTACGGGAGACGCCGCTGAGCGGGCCGACGCTGCGCCAGCTCGTGGCGCTGGACGAGGCGGGCGCGGTGGTGCTCCCCGCCTCACCGGCCTTCTACGCGGGCGCGACGGACATCCAGGACCTGGTCGACTTCGTCGCGGGCCGGGTGCTGGACGCGGCGGGCGTACCCCACAAGCTGTACCGCCGGTGGGACGGGGCGCTCGGCGGCGCGGCCGCGGCCGGTGCCGCCGGCACCGAAGGCCGGGCCGCCGCGGACCGTCCCGGGCCCCGAACGGGCGGCGCGGGTGAGTGAAACCCGCATCCGAAGGCCCGTCCCCGATGGGCCGGGTGCTTCGCAGGCGGCGGGCCCTGCGATTCTTGGAATCACAACCCTCATCCACGATCTTCGCGCATCGCGCGACAGTGCTGAGCATCGGAAGGCTTCAACGTCATGGACGCGGTGGACAGGCAGCTCATCCAGGCCCTGCGGGAGAACGGCAGGGCCTCGTACGCGGAGCTGGGGCGGCTGGTGGGGCTCTCCGGGCCGAGTGTCACCGACCGGATCAACCGCCTGGAGGCGGCGGGCGTCATCACCGGCTACCGGGCGACCGTCGACTCCGCGTCCCTCGGCCTCGGCGTCACGGCGCTGATCGGGATCTCGCTCTCGGACGCCACGGACCACGAGGACATGGCGCACCGGCTGCGCGATCTCACTGAGATCGAGGACTGCTGGTTCATCGCCGGTGACGACTCGTACATGCTCAAGGTGCGCGCCACCGACGTGGACGGGCTGGAGTCGATCATCCGCCGCCTCTCCGCGATCAAGGGCGTCTCCCGCACCCGCACCACGATCGTGCTCTCCACCAAGTGGGAGGACCGGGTCGGGGAACTGCCCGGGGAATGAGAGCCGGGCGCGAGGGCGTAGGCTCGACGGAGTCCGATTGACGAGGTAATGGGAGGCTGCCGCATGGCTGCATCTGCTCAGGACGAGGGCCTCAAGCGCGAGCTGGAGCAGAAGGTTCTCGCCGGGGAGCGGCTGACCCGGGAGGACGGCATCGCCCTCTACGAGAGCGACGACCTGGCCTGGCTGGGCGGTCTGGCCCACGAGGTGCGCACGCGCAAGAACGGCGACGTCGTGCACTTCAACGTCAACCGGCACCTCAACATGACGAACGTGTGCACCGCCTCCTGCGCCTACTGCTCCTTCCAGCGGAAGCCGGGCGAGAAGGACGCGTACACGATGCGCATCGAGGAGGCCGTCCGCCTCGCCACGGCGATGGAGAGCGAGAACCTCACCGAGCTGCACATCGTCAACGGCCTCCACCCCACGCTGCCCTGGCGCTACTACCCGCGTTCGCTGCGGGAGCTGAAGAAGGCGCTGCCGGACGTCTCGCTGAAGGCGTTCACCGCCACGGAGATCCACCACTTCGAGACGATCTCGGGCCTGTCCGCCTCGGAGATCCTCGACGAGCTGATCGACGCCGGTCTGGAGTCGCTGACCGGCGGCGGCGCCGAGATCTTCGACTGGGAGGTGCGGCAGCACATCGTCGACCACCGCACCCACTGGGAGGACTGGTCGCGCATCCACCGCCTCGCCCACTCCAAGGGCCTCAAGACGCCCTCCACCATGCTCTACGGGCACATCGAGGAGCCGCGCCACCGCGTGGACCACGTGCTGCGGCTGCGCGAACTCCAGGACGAGACCGGCGGTTTCCAGGTCTTCATCCCGCTCCGCTACCAGCACGACTTCGTGGACATGAAGGACGGCAAGATCCGCAACCGGCTCCAGGCCCGGACCACCATGGCCACCGGCGCCGAGGCGCTGAAGACCTTCGCGGTCTCCCGGCTGCTGTTCGACAACGTGCCGCACGTCAAGGTCTTCTGGGTGATGCACGGCGTGCAGACGGCGCAGCTCGCGCTCCAGCACGGGGCGGACGACATGGACGGCTCGGTCGTCGAGTACAAGATCACCCACGACGCCGACAACTACGGCACGCCGGACAAGCTGACCCGTGAGGATCTGCTGGAGCTGATCCGCGACGCCGGTTTCCGGCCCGTCGAGCGGAACACCCGCTACGAGATCATCAAGGAGTACCCGGGCCCGGACCCGGACCGGCGCGAGACGCCGCAGGCCATGCGGGTCTGAACCGGGCCGGTTTCCGGCCTGCTCTCCGTCCTGTTCCGCCCTTCGCCCTCCCGCCCGCCCCGGACGCGTCACGACGCCGCCGTCCGGGGCGGACGTGTGTCCGGGGCGGACGTGTGTCCGGGGCGGAGCCACCGCCCGGGGCGGCGGCGCTTGCCCGGGCGGAGGCGCGCCCGGCCGTACGCCCGGACTCGCCGCGTGACGGTCCGGTGCCCGTACGGACGGGGAGCCGCGCCGGGGGCCGTGACAGGGCCCGTGACGGGGCCGGCGGCCCGGGTGTCCACGGAGTGGAAAGCCGTCGCCGCGGTCATCGCGTAAGACCTAGCATCGGCCCATGCCGCTTACCTCTGCCCTTTCCCCGCTCGTCTTCACCCTGGACCCGCCCGTGACCCCCGAACTCCGGGACGGGGTCCTCTCGCTGTGGGCGGACGTCTCCAACGCCGGGGGCGCCGTCGGCTTCGTGCCGCCGGTGACCGCCGAGGAGATCCGGCCGGAGCTGCTGAAACAGCTGGAGGCGATGGCGGAGGGGCGCAGCCGTCTGCTCGTCGGGACCGACGGGCGGGGGCGCCCGGTGGCCACGGCCTTCCTCACCCTCAACACCCACCGGCTGATGCGCCACTGGCTGTGGGTGTACACCGTCATGGTGCATCCGTCCCTCCAGGGCCGGGGCGTGGGCCGGGAGTTGATGGCCGCCGTCGCGGACGCCGCGCGCGGTCTCGACGGCATCCGCGGCATCCGGCTCACCTGCCGGGGCGGCACCGGCGCCGACCGCTTCTACGCCGCCTGCGGCTACCAGGAGGCCGGCCGGGTGCCCGACGCGATCAAGGTCGCGGAGGACGACTACCGGGACGACGTCACCATGTGGCTGCCGCTGGATTGACGGCGAAAGCGCTGTGCTTCACTGGAGGACAGCCATACCAGCCATACCGGCCCTTTCGGTCGCAGCCGAGAAGAAGGTTCCTCCCTTGAGCAGCAGCACGAGCAGCATCAGTGGCGGCAGTGGCACTGGCACCGACAAGCGGAACGCCAATGCCGCGATCCGCTACACCCTTCTGCGCTTCGCCCTGTTCGCCGCCTGCTTCCTGGCGGCCTGGGGGCTCAGCTACCTCGGTGTGGTGCCGGCCGGGGTGGGGGACTCGCAGGTGTTCTGGGTGATCCTGCTGGGTCTCGTGCTCTCCGCCCCGCTGAGCTGGGTGCTGCTGCGGAAGCAGCGTCTGGCGATGTCGGAGCAGGTCGTGGAGAAGGTGGAGCGGGCCAAGCAGCGGCTGTCCGCCGACCAGAGCCGCGAGGACGGCGCCGACGACGCCGCCCGCGCCCAGGGCTGAGCCCGCTGCGGGCCCGGGGCTGATCCGGCGCCCCGGGCCCAGGGACCGGGGCCGAGTTCCCGCCCCGAGTTGTTTCCCGGCCGGGGCTCGCGCCGGCTCCGGGGTCTTTCCCCGCGTCGCTTCCCGGCGCCCCCTTATCCCGTCCTCCCGTCCTCCCGCCCTCTTCGCCCCCACGCGCGTCCCGGCCCGAGCCGCCGGGAGGTGCGCTCCGGATGATCCGGCTCCGGCCCGGGGCACCGTCGTCGACATGGCTCTCCGGTCCCGCACGCCGGTCCGGCACCCGGCCGACGACGCGACCGCTTCCGGTGGAGCCGGCCGGCCCGAAGGCGGATGATCTCCAGGCAGGACCGCCTCCGCGCCTTCGATGTGAAGCAGTTCCGCCGCTCATCTTTGCGGTTCCCAGGCCCGGTGTTACGGTAGTGCGCATGACGACGACCGCGCGCCCCTGCACACCGGGCATCCCGCTCGTGGCGCGCCTGCATGTCGATCTCTGCCGCTGTCTCTCCGCGGCCTGTCGCCGCCACTGACGCGACCGAGCAGCCGTACTGCCGCCCCGTACCGCCCGAGTGAGGGCGCCGGGTGCGACCACGGCCGCCCACCGCCCCGGGTCCCCCGGTTCCCGCACGGCCTCGTGCTTCCGGCGCGGTCTGCTCCGGGGCCCGGCCGGCCGGACGGCCGCCGCCCTCGGCGTCCGTCCCGTCCCCGGCGATCGTTCCGTCCCCCGGGTCCCTGCCGTCGTCCTCCGCGCGTCCGCGCCGCCGGGGTCCGCGGCGGCCGGGGCGCGGTCCGGGGCGGTGCGGCCCGTCCCCCTCCTCCCCTTCCACCCCTTACCGACGGAGTGTGTCCGTGACCACCGCGTCCTCCCCCGACTCCCCTGATACGCCCGAGCCCTCCGGCTCCCCGGGCCCGTCCGGCACGGCACGGACATCCGGCCGGACGCCGAGGCTGCCCCGGGTGCCCTTCTGGGCCCAGATACTCCTCGGCCTCGTCCTCGGTGTGCTGCTCGGCTGGGCCGCCCGCACCTGGGACGTCGCCTGGCTGGCCGCCACCCTGGAGCGCACCGGCGGCCTGTTCGTCCAGCTGCTGAAGCTGGCGGTGGCCCCGCTCGTCTTCTTCGCGATCCTCGTGTCGATCACCAATCTGCGGAAGGTCAACAACGCGGCCCGGCTGGCCTCCCGCACCCTCCTCTGGTTCATGGCGACCTCGCTGATCGCCGTCGCCATCGGCCTCACCATCGGCCTGCTCACCAACCCCGGCGCCGGCACCGGGCTCACCCCCGCCGACGGCGCCCGGCCGGAGAGCGCCGGCTCCTGGCTCGACTTCCTGACCGGCATCGTCCCGGCGAACGTCATCACGCCGTTCACCGAGCTCAACGTGCTGCAGATCGTCTTCATGGCGGCCGTGGCGGGCATCGCCGCCCTGAAGATCGGTGAACCGGCGCGCCCCGTCCTGGAGTTCAGCGAGTCGGTGCTCGCGCTGCTGCAGAAGGCCCTGTGGTGGGTCATCCGGCTCGCCCCGCTCGGCACCGCCGGCCTGATCGGCAACGCCATCGCCGCGTACGGCTGGGACCTGATCGGCAAGTACGCGACCTTCACCGCCGATGTGTACATCGGCTGCGCGCTGGTGATGTTCGGCGTCTACCCGCTGCTGCTGGCCACGGTCGCCAAGGTGAGCCCGCTGCAGTTCTACCGCGGTGCCTGGCCCGCGATCCAGCTGGCCTTCGTCTCCCGCTCCTCGGTCGGGACGATGCCCGTCACCCAGCGGGTCACCGAACGCCTGGGCGTGCCGCGCGAGTACGCGTCGTTCGCCGTCCCGTTCGGCGCGACGACGAAAATGGACGGCTGCGCCGCGGTCTACCCGGCCCTCGCCGCGATCTTCATCGCGGAGATCTTCGGGGTGCAGCTCGGCATCGGGGACTACCTGCTGATCGTGTTCGTGTCGGTGATCGGTTCGGCGGCCACCGCCGGGCTGACCGGTGCCACCGTGATGCTCACCCTGACCCTCTCCACGCTGGGCCTCCCGCTGGAGGGTGTGGGCCTGCTGCTGGCCATCGACCCGGTGCTGGACATGATGCGCACCGCGACGAACGTGGCCGGGCAGTCGGCCGTGCCGATCGTCGTCGCGGCCCGGGAGAAGATCCTCGACCGGGAGGCGTACGACAGCGCCACCCTGTTCGACCCGGTCGGCCCCGACGCGGGCCCGGGTGCGGGGAGTTCGCCGGAGGGCGGTGCCGGGCGCGAGCCCGTGGGCGCCGCCGCCGGGCGGGCGTGACCGGACCGCGGTAGCGAGAACCGGGTTCCGTGTGAGGGCCACCGGGGCGGGTGAACGCGTTCACCCGCCCCGGCGGCCCTCCGCGTTGGACCGGAGGCGGCGTCAACTCGCGCCGCAAGGAGGGCAATCGGGGCATGCGGGCAGCTACCGGCCGGGCCCGGGGCTGTCGGATGCGCCACACCGTCCGGTTGGGACCGAGAAGTTACCGGCGAGTTGCCGTAAGGACACCCGCGTGCCCTGGAATGCGGCGCACGCCCTCGCAGCGGCGGGCCGCACCACCCCCGCGCCGCCGCCGCTCCGCCCCGGGCCGTCCGCCCCGCCACCGCGGGGAAGGGCCCGCGGTGGCGGTGCCGTTCTCCGACGGAACCGGGGGCCGCCCCGTCCCCCTCGCCCGCCCGCAGTCCGGCGCCCACCGCCGGCCGCGGGCCCAGCCCCACCCGGAGCCCTCCATGCCCCCCACCGAGCGGTCCCGCTGGTCCCGCCGTTCGTTCCTCGCCACGGTCGCCGGCGGCGCCGGCGGCGTCATCGTCGGCGGCCTCGGCGCCCCCACCGCGCGCGCCGCCGGCCGGCTGCGCACCTACGTCATCGTCGTCGACGGCTGCCGGCCCGACGAGATCCGGCCGCTGTACATGCCCCGGCTGTCCAAGCTGCGCGACACCGGCACGACCTACCCGGCCGCCCAGTCGCTGCCGGTCATGGAGACCATCCCCAACCACGTCATGATGATGACGGGCGTGCGCCCCGACCGTTCGGGTGTGCCCGCGAACGCGGTGTACGACCGGGCCGAGCAGACCGTGCGCGACCTGGACCGGCCGACCGACCTGCGGGCCGTCACCCTCTTCGAACTGCTCCGCGCCACCGGGCGCACCAGCGGCTCCGTGCTGTCCAAGCGCTATCTGCACGGGATCTTCGACACCCGGGCCGACTTCCACTGGAAACCGGAGCCGATGCTGCCCATCACGGAGCACGCGCCGGACGGCTTCACGGCCGACGCGGTGATCTCGATGATCGACAGCGCCGACCCCGATCTGATGTTCGTCAACTTCGGTGACGTCGACCGGGTCGGGCACAGCGACCTCACCGGCGGCACGCTCGACCTCGCCCGCAGGGCCGCCCTGATCAGCACCGACTACCAGATCGGCCGGGTCGTCGAGCACCTCAGGGACACCGGCCGCTGGGAGAACTCCGTCCTCCTCGTCCTCGCCGACCACTCCATGGACTGGTCGCTGCCGTTCGCCATGGTGAGCCTCGCCCCGCTGCTGGCGCGGGACCCGCTGCTGAAGGACCGCTGCGTCATCGCGCAGAACGGCGGTGCGGACCTCCTCTACTGGACCGGGCCGGAGGCCGACCGGGCCCGGGCCGTGGCCCGGATGCGGGAGATCGTCCTCGCCGAGGAGGGCGTGCTGTCCGTGCACACGCCCGGGGAGCTGCGGCTGGGCCCGGAGGCCGGTGATCTCGTCGCGTACGTCCGCCCCGGCTACCGCTTCTCCGATCCGCTGCCGATCTCCAACCCCATCCCCGGCAACCACGGCCACCCGGCCACCCTGCCCATCCCCTTCTTCGTGTCCGGCGGTTCACCGCTGGTCCGGCGCGGCGCGGTCAGCGACGCCCCGGCCCGGACCATCGACGTCGCCCCCACGGTCGCCGCGCTGTACGGCCTGCGACGGCCGGCCGGCGGCTGGGACGGCACGGCGCGCAGGGACGCGTTCGTGCGGTAGGGCCCCGGTGCGGTGGGGGCTCGGTGCGGGCCCTCGCCGTGCCGGACGAGGCCGTGGGTGCCGGCATGGCCGGCAGCCGCGACCTGTCCGGCAGGATCTCCGCGAGCCACCGGAGCCGGTGAGCGCTTCTCGCCGTGCGGGAAAGGTGTTTGGCATATGCGGCGAGGGGAGCGGGCCGTAAACTTACCTCTCGGTAGGCAAGGCGGAGGGGCGGGACAGTGGCGGGCACCAAGGGCAAGCGGATGCCGCGGGCGGTGCGGGAGCAGCAGATGCTCGACGCGGCCGTGACGATCTTCGCCCGGCGCGGTTACCGGGCCGCCTCGATGGACGAGATCGCGGAACTGGCCGGTGTCTCGAAGCCGTTGGTCTACCTCTATCTGAACTCGAAGGAAGAGCTGTTCAGCGCCTGCATCCGGCGCGAGGCGGCGGCCCTGGTCGCCGCCGTGCGGGAGGCCGTCGAGCCGCGGGACGCACCACCGGACCAGCAACTCTGGAGCGGGCTGCGCGGCTTCTTCGCCCATACCGCAGAACGCCCGGACGGCTGGGCCGTGTTGCACAACCAGGCCCGTACGCACGGAGAGCCGTTCGTGAGCGAGTTCGCGGCGATGCGGGAGGAGATCGTCACCTTCGTGACGCAGCTGATCGCCGCCGCGGCGCGCGAGGACGACTGCGTTCCGGACCTGGCCGACCGCGAGGTGGCCGGGCTGGCGCACGCCCTGGTCGGGGCCGCCGAATCGCTGGCCGGATGGGCCAACGAGCCCGGGGGCGGCGGAGCCGGTGGTGGGGGCGGTGCCAGTGGCGGTGTCGGTGATGCCGGTGCTTCCACGGGCGGGGGCGCGGACCGGCCGTCGGCGAAGGAGACCGCGGCGCTGCTGATGAACTTCGCCTGGGCGGGCCTCGCGAACCTGATGGAGGGCCGCCCCTGGCACCCGCGCGGGAAGAGCGCCACCCGCGGATCCTGAGCCGGGAGGCGTGCCGGCCGGCCGAGTGGCCCCGTGGCGGGCCGGGCCGCGCGGTGCCGGCCGCGGCCCGGGAGAGCCCGGGGGCCCGCGCCGGAACGCCGGGCCCCGCGCGGATCAGGCCCCGGCCGGGGTCGTGACCGTCCCCGTGAGGTGGAGACGGGAGCCGTCCCGGCCGCCGCGCAGTTCGAAGGCAGCGCCGAGCCTGTGGTAGACGACGGTCGACGGAAGCAGGACCGGAGCCTTGAATTCCGCGCGCACGGTGACCCGTTCCGCGCTCGACGCGTCCGTCTCGGCCACGCAGCGGGCGAACGTCCACATGCCGTGGGCGATGGCCCGGGGGAAACCCAGCGGGCGGGCGGTCAGCGGGTGGAGATGGATCGGGTTGTAGTCGCCGGAGACGGCGGCATGGTGCCGTCCGAGTCCGGCGGGGAGCTGCCACACGGCGGCGGCGGGGAGCCCGTCGGCGCCATCGCCGCGAGAGGCGCGGGCGTCCGGCGCGGAAGCCTCCGGCGCGGCGGACTCGGGGGCGGGGGACGCGGACTGGGAGGACTCCGGGGCGGGGGCGGACTCCCGGGCGCCGCCGGTCTCCGCCGCGCCGGAGGCGTCCGCGCCGTGCCCGGCTTCCGCGGCTTCCGGGGCTTCCGCGGTGCGGTGGCGGGCCAAGTACGTGCTGCGGTCCGTCCAGACCAGTTCGCCGTCGATCCGGGCCTCCGTGACGACCTCGGCCTCCGTGCCGCGCCGGTGGGGCAGCAGGCGGGGGATGGCGACGGTCAGCTCGGGGCGGTCGTGCGGGCGCAGCGCCCGGTGCTGTGTGATCTCGATGCCGGTGTGGACCAGGCCGAGGAGGGGCAGCGGGAAGGCCCGGTCGCCCATGAGGCGGGCGGCGAGGGGGAAGCCCAGGATGTGCGGATAGGTGAGCGGCAGCGGATCGGTCTCCCGGAAGCCGCAGACGCGGGCGTAGCGGACGACGCGGCCGGCGTCGATCCTGGCGGCCGGCAGCAGGAGCCGGGTGCCGGGGAGCGGGGCGCCGGGGGAGGGGCGCTTGCCGATCCCGGTCAGCACACCCCGGCCGAGGGCGGGCATCAGGCGCGGTGAGCGGGTGAGGCGCTGGGTGGTCGGGGCGGTCATGGGGGCTCCGTCGGGATCGTGTGCGGTGGGTCCGGTCGGGTCCGGTCGGGTCTGGCCCGGTCGGGCCGGGCCGGGCCGGGCTGGGTCGGGGCGGGCCGGGGTTGGTTCGGCCGGGTCGGCCGGGGTCGGGTCGGGCTGGTCCGGGCTGGTCGGGGCTGGTCCGGGCGGGGCCGCTTCCGGAGGGCCCTGCCGCGTTCGCGCTGCGTTGCCGGTACGGGGTATCGGACGGGTGGGAGGGTCAACGTCCGCGCGCAGCGCGGGAGGAGAGCCGGCGGCGCCGCGGCCGCGGGACCCGCGCCGCTTTCCGCACGGGCCCCGGATGGCATCCCGTGCGGGGTGGCGGGAGTGGCTCGGGCGGGTCTCCGTGCGGGGCGCCGGGGACGGCCCCGGGTGGCGTCTTGTGCGGGGGACCCGGGTACCAGCCCGGGCCGCGATCCGCGCGGAGGACCCGGATACCAGCCCGGGCCGCGACCCGCGCGGGTCGCGGCCGGAACCCGTACCCGGCACCCCGCGCGACACCGCCGCCCCGGAACCCGTACCCGGTACCCCGCGCGACACCGCCGCCCCGGGCCGGCCCGCGGCCGCCCCGTCCGCCGGCCGGCCCGCGCCGGAGGCGCTACGCCCCGAGGAGGCTCTGCCCGCAGACCCGTACCGTCTGTCCGTTGACCCCGCCGGAGGCCGGCTGGGCGAGCCACGCCGTCGTCTCGGCGACGTCGACCGGCAGGCCGCCCTGCGCCAGGGAGTTCATCCGCCGCCCCGCCTCCCGGATCAGCAGCGGCACGGCGGCCGTCATCTTCGTCTCGATGAAGCCGGGGGCGACCGCGTTGACCGTCACCCCGTACTCGGCCGCCGCGCGCGGCGCCAGCGAGCGGGTGAAGCCGATGATCCCGGCCTTGCTCGCCGCGTAGTTGGTCTGCCCGGCGTTGCCGGCGATGCCGGCGATCGAGGCGGTGGCGATGATCCGGCCGGTGCCCCGGCGCAGAACACCGGCCTTCAGCAGTCGGTCCGTCACCCGCAGCACGCTGCCCAGGTTGACGTCGATCACCTGGTCCCAGCGGTCGGCCGCCATATTGGCGAGCCGGCGGTCCCGGGTGATGCCCGCGTTGTGGACGAGGATGTCGAGCCCGCCGGGCACGGCGGCGGCGATGCGCTCGGCGGCGTCGGGCGCCGTGATGTCCAGGGGCAGCGCCGTGCCGCCGAGACGGCCGGCGAGAGCGGCCAACTCGCCCTCCGCGGACGGTATGTCGAGGCAGACGACCCGCGCGCCGTCCCGGGCGAGGGTCTCGGCGACCGACGCGCCGATGCCGCGGGCACAGCCGGTGACGAGCGCGGTCCGGCCGGCCAGCGGCCGGGACCGGTCCGTGTCTCCGGCCGCCGGGCCGTCCGCCTCGCCCGCGCCGGCGGCGTCTCCGCGCACGGTGATCGGCTGCCCGCTCACATAGGCCGACTTGGGCGACAGCAGAAAGCGGAGCGTCGACTCCGCCGCCGCTGCCGCGGCGCCCATCGCGGCCGCGCCGTCCGCACCGGGGTCCAGCCGCAGCAGGTTCACCGTGCAGCCCTTGCCGATCTCCTTGCCCAGCGACCGGACGAAGCCTTCCAGCGCCTGCTGGGCGGCGGCCCGGTGATGGTCCGCCGGGTCGGGCACGGTGCCGAGGACGACGATCCGTCCGCCGGCGGCGACCGAGCGCACCACCGGGTGGAGCGCGGCGTGCACCCCGTGCAGCGCGTCCGGGCCGTCCACGCCGGTGGCGTCGACGACGACCGCGGCGTACGGGGCGGCGCCCCGCGCCCCGGCGTTCTCGCCGCTTCCGGTGCCGCGCCCGCCATCGGCACCGGCACCGGCTCCGGCACCGTGCCCGTCCCCGCTCCGGTGCTCCGTCCGCACCGGCAGCCCGGTCCGGGCCAGTACGTCGGCGAGTCCGGGGCAGGGCGCGGCCGCCGTCAGGTGGAGCAACGCTCCGTCCAGGGACGGCCGTTCGGCGGTCCAGCGGTGCAGCGGCGCGGGCCGGGGCAGGCCCAGCCGGCGGGTGAGGAACCGGCCGGGGGCGGTCCCGGTGAAACGAAGATAGCGATCGGCCATTGGCCAACTCCTCACCGTGGCGTAAATTTACTTCGCAGTAAGGTTACTGCCGGGTCAGGAGTTGGTCGAGATGAGTACCCGCAATGCCCTCCTCGCCTCCGGGGTGCGGCGCGTCGCCGTTCTCGGCGGCAGCAGGATCCCCTTCGCGCGGGCCGACGGCCCGTACGCCACCGCCTCCAACCAGCGGATGCTGACCGCCGCGCTCGGCGGGCTGGTCGAGCGCTTCGGTCTCGAAGGCGTGCGGCTCGGGGAGTTCGCCGCGGGTGCCGTCCTCAAGCACAGCCGGGACTTCAACCTCGCCCGGGAGACCGTGCTCGGCAGCGATCTGGACCCGCGCACCCCCGCGTACGACGTCCAGCAGGCGTGCGGCACCGGGCTCCAGGCCGTCATCGCCGCCGCCAACAAGATCGCGCTGGGGCAGATCGACTCGGCCGTCGCCGGCGGCGTGGATTCGGCCAGCGACGCCCCGCTCGGCGTCAACGACGAACTGCGCAGGCTGCTGCTGGCCACCCGCCGTGCCCGCTCCCTCGGCGGGCGGCTCCGGCAGCTGGCCGGGGTCCGGCCCCGCCACCTCGTCCCCGACATCCCGCGCAACGCCGAACCCCGCACCGGCCTGTCGATGGGCGAGCACGCGGCCCGCACCGCCAAGGAGTGGGGCATCGGCCGCGCGGAGCAGGACGAGCTGGCCGCCACCAGCCACCGCCGCCTCGCCGCCGCGTACGACCGCGGCTTCCTCGACGACCTGGTGGTCCCCTTCCGCGGCCTGGAGCGGGACCAGAATCTGCGCCCCGATGCGAGCCCGGAGAAACTCGCCCGCCTGAAGCCGGTGTTCGGCGTCGCGGACGGGGGCGGGGACGGGGACGGCGGCGCCACCATGACGGCGGGCAACTCCACCCCGCTCACCGACGGCGCCGCGACCGTCCTGCTCGCGAGCGAGGAGTGGGCGGCCGAACGCGGCCTCGAACCGCTGGCCTACCTCACGGCCTACGAGACGGGGGCCGTCGACTACGTCAACGGCGAAGACGGTCTGCTGATGGCGCCCGCATACGCCGTACCGCGCATGCTGGAACGCGCCGGCCTCGGGCTGGACGACTTCGATCTGCTGGAGATCCACGAGGCGTTCGCCTCCCAGGTGCTGGCGACGCTGGCGGCCTGGCGCAAGCAGGGCCTGCCCGAGGCCGACCGGGACCGGCTCAACGTCGCGGGATCCTCCCTGGCCACCGGCCACCCCTTCGCCGCGACGGGCGCGCGCATCGTCGCCACCCTGGCCAAGCTGCTCGCCGAGCGCGACGCGCCGGGGCGTGGCCTGATCTCCATCTGCGCGGCCGGCGGCCAGGGGGTGACGGCGATCCTCGAACGGCCGTGACCCGGCGGGCGGTTCCCCGCCCGCACCGACACCGACTCCCACCTCTCATCGCGTGAGCCAACCCCCCACACGGAACCCCGCACCACCGCAGGACCCGCCCCCTCCGCACGCCCCCGCTGATCCCGCCGCCCGCTCCGCCCCCCCCGCGGAGCCGGGCCGCCGCCCCCGGCCCCCGGGCGCCCGGACCACCCGTCCGGCGCCGTCCGCGCGGGGGCGGCCGAGACAAGAGGAGCCGCCCGTGTCCCGTACCCCCCGCCTTCGTCCCCGCCACGGCGCCATGCCGCCCGAGACGCCGGAGCCGTCGCTGACCGCGGACGCCGACGGCACCGTCCGCGAGGTCGCCGTTCCCCCGCTCGTCGCGCCCGTCGAAGAGGGCTCGCTCGCCGACATCCCGTTCCGCAACGCCGTCGAGGCCCCCGGCGAGATCGTCCTCAGCCGGGTCCAAGGGGACGGGAGCTGGCGCGACGTCAGCGCCGCGACCTTCGCCCAGGAGGTGCTGGCCGTCGCCAAGGGCCTGATCGCCCACGGCCTCGCGCCCGGCGAACGGCTGGCCATCATGGCCCGCACGAGCTACGAGTGGACGCTGCTGGACTTCGCCGCCTGGGCGGCCGGCCTCGTCACCGTGCCCATCTATCCGACCTCCTCCGCCGAGCAGGCCCGCTGGATCATCCAGGACTCCGGCGCCGTCGCCTGCGCCGTCGAGGACGTCGGCCAGACCCGGCTGATCAGCGGCATACGCCCCGACCTGCCCGGGCTCAAGCACCTCTGGCAGTTCGACACCGACGCCGTCCCCCTCCTGGTGACGGCCGGCAAGGACATCCCCGACTCCGAGGTGGCCGCCCGCCGGGCCGGCCTCGGCCCGGACACCATCGCCACCCTCATCTACACCTCCGGCACCACTGGGCGCCCCAAGGGCTGCGTGCTGACCCACGGCAACTTCTTCGCCGAGGTGGACAACGCCGTCGAACTGCTGCACCCCGTCTTCAAGTCGGTGAGCAAGGAGCCCGCTTCCACCCTGCTCTTCCTGCCGCTGTCGCACGTCTTCGGCCGGATGGTGGCCATCGGCTGCCTCCGCGCCCGGGTCCGCCTCGGGCACCAGCCCAGCATCCAGACCGAGGAACTGCTGACCGCGCTGGCCGGCTTCAAGCCGACCTTCCTCCTCGCCATCCCGTACGTCCTGGAGAAGGTCTACAACACCGGCCGCGCCACCGCGGAGAAGATGGGCCGGGCCGCCTCCTTCGACCGCGCCGCGAAAATCGCCCAGCGCTACGGGGAGGCGCGGGAGGCCGAGCAGCACGGCACCGGCCCCGGCCCGGGCCCCGGCCTGCGGGCCGCCCGCGCGCTGTACGACCCGCTGGTCTACCGGCGCATCCGGGCCGCGCTCGGCGGCAAGGTCCGCTACGCCATCTGCGGCGGCTCCCCACTGGGCCGGCGGCTCGCCGCCTTCTACGCCGGCGCGGGCATCGAGATCTTCGAGGGCTACGGACTCACCGAGACCACCGCCGCCGCCACCGTCACCCCGCCGCTGAAGCCGCGGCTCGGCACGGTCGGCCGACCGCTGCCCGGCGCGGCGGTCCGGATCGCCGAGGACGGCGAGGTGCTGCTCCGCGGCGGCCAGGTGTTCAGCGGCTACTGGGACGCGGCGCGCGGCGAGGCCGTCCGGGGCGCCGAGACCGACGCCGGGGGCTGGTTCGCCACGGGCGACCTCGGAGCCCTGGACGAGGACGGCTATCTCAGCATCACCGGCCGCAAGAAGGAGATCATCGTCACCGCGGGCGGGAAGAACGTCGCCCCGGCACCCCTGGAGGACCGGCTGCGGGCCCATCCGCTGGTCGGCCAGTGCCTGGTGGTCGGCGACGACCGCCCGTACATCACGGCCATGATCACCCTGGAGCCGGACGGGCTGCTGCACTGGCGGCGGATGCGGAAGAAGGAGGACGTCCCGGTCGCGGAGCTGGTACGGGACGAGGAACTCCTCGCCGACATCCAGCGTGCCGTGGACGACGCGAACGCCTCGGTCTCCCGGGCCGAGTCGATCCGCCGCTTCCGGGTGCTGCCGGTGGACTTCACCGAGGACACCGGCCATCTGACGCCGTCGATGAAGCTGAAGCGCCGGGTCATCCTGCGGGACTTCACGGCCGAGGTCGAGGAACTGTACCGGCGTTCCTGAGCCGCCCCCGGGCGGGAGGGCCCCGGGTGCCGGCCCGCTCGGGAGCCGGCACCCGGGGCCCGGGGGTCCCTCCCGCCTGTCCGCCGGCCCTGGCACGGGGTGCCTTTCGGGAAGACAATGGCCCCACCGCGGCACGCCGTTCACGACGGCGCGGGACTCGCCCCGATCAGCTGGCTGACCAGTGCGGACACCGTCCCGTGACGGCGTGACCGCCCGACGGCGCGCCCCAGGGCGCGCCTTTCCGCGTTCTCCCAGCTCAAGGCCGTGATCGAGGCCGTCCGGTCCGCCGGATTGCCCCGGAAAACCGGTGTGTCCCGCACCGCGCCGGTTTCCGTTGACCGGCCCCGGGACGGCTGCCATCGTTCAAAGCGCAACCAGAAACCAACGCATGGCCCCCCGCGCCGCGGTCGGGACATGCGCCGGCCGGACGCCGCCGGACCACCGTCCGCCCGTCCCGGCCGGACGCCTCAGCGGAGAGCCCAATGGCGGGACTCCACGGCGTGAGCCACTGAGCCACTGAGCCACGACAACCACCGCGGATCCATGACATGGCCGCACGATGACGCCTGCCCCGGTACCGCCGGTCGCACCGCCGGTCGCACCGGCGGCGGACCGGACCCGCGGGACCGCCGGCCGGCCGCGCGAGCACGGCGGGGGCGTCACCGAAGGGAGGTCCGCACTGCTGTCCGCCGACCGGATGACCACGCTGCCGGATGTCCACCGCATCCGCACCCGGGATCCCAACAACCACCTGCACTGCCGCAAGGGCCAGCTCCTGGCGTACGCCGGCAGCCGCACCCCCTGGTCCGACCTGCTCATGTACGGGGCGCTGGGCTCCACCGCGGCCATCCACCGCCACTGCTATCTGCGCGGCGGGGACCGCTGGGCGTTCGACACCCCGTATGTGACCGACGACGACCTGCGCCTGCTCGGGTTCGAGGTGTTCTCGGCCGGGACCGTGGCCCTGCCCCTCTTCGAGGCCGGAGCCGCCGAGTTCCTCGCCGCCGGACAGCCCGTGTTCTTCTACGCGCCCCGGCACCACTTCCCCTACTGGGTGGAGTTCATGCGCCGGGTCGGCACGGTCCCCGAGGAGTACGGGCTGCCGCACTCGTTCCTCGTCTGCGGCGTGAGCGGCACCGACGTCCTGCTGGTGGACAACATCGCCGACGACCACGAGTACTTCACGGTGACCGTGGGCTGGGACGTGCTGCGCGAGGGCTACGCGCGGGAACCCGGCCGCTGGTTCACCGGCTGCGTCACGGTCGAGCAGGTCTCCGAGCCGGACCGCGAGGGGTTCGAGGCCGCCTACCGGGCGTTCCTGAACGGGTTCCGCGACGGCTTCGAGCTGTACGACATCGTGGCCGGCAACCTCGTCCTGGAACGGGCGTCGAACGTCGCCCTCTACCGGGCACCCGGTGTCAACAGCCTGGCGCTGCTGGCCGGTTCACGGGCCCTCTTCCGCCGCTTCCTGGAGCTCACCGAACACAGCGAGCCGGTCCGCGCCGCCTACACCCGCATCGCACGGCTGGCCGCCGCGCTGTCGGACCGGGTCAGCGCCTTCCAGGCCGGTCAGCCCGCGCCGCCGGCGGACCGGCTCCGCCACGGCCTCGCCCAGCTGCGGCTGCTCGAACAGCGGGCGGCGCGGCTGCTCGCCGACGAGGCGGCCGCCCTCCCGCACATCCTGCCGACCGCGGTCCGCGGCCGGTAGCCGGACAACAGAGGACACACGTGCGCCAGTTATACCTGTTCAGCGGCATGGCGGGCCTCCAGGGCCCACCGCTCGCCGCCCTGCGAGCGCTGTACGCGCGGCCGGAGAACGCGCGGTACTTCACCGCCGCGGCCGAGGCGGTGGAACGCGCGCTCGACCACGCCGGCGCGGACGCCTACCGCCGGGAGCTGCCGGGCGGCATCCCGCTGACCGCCTGGCTGCGCGGCGGCACACCGGACGCCGGCGCCCTGGAGCACTCCATCGTGGACGGTCTGTGCGCCCACATCTACCAGCTCTGCCTGCTGCAGCCCGCCATCGGCGGCGCGGACGGCGGCCGGCCCGCGCCGGTGGCCGCCATCGGCCACAGCCTGGGCCTGATCGGTGCCGTGGCCGCGGGCCTGAGGATCGCCGGCCGCCGGCAGTACACGGAACTCTGTCACGGCCTCATCGCGATGACCGTGCTGACACTGGTCCGCTGCCAGCAGGCGGCACCGCCGCCGACGGGTGACGCCACGCCCATGGCGGCCGTCCTGGGGGTGCCGACGGAGGAGCTGCGCGAGCTGGTGGCGGACTCCCCGGTGCACCTCGCCCTCGCGAACTCCGGCCGCTCCCACGTACTGGCCGGGAACCCGGCCGACCTGGCCGCGCTCCGGGAACGGCACGCGCGGCGGCTCGCCGCACCGGGTGCGCAGTGGACGTACCTGCGCAGCACCGTGCCGTTCCACACCCCGCTGATGGAGCCGGCGGTACGGGCGACCCTGGCGGACCGGCACCTCATGACGTTCCCGCTCCTCGGCGAGCGGCTGGCCGTACCGGTGTACGTCGCCGAGGAGCCGGTCAACCTCCAGCACCGCGGCGACCTGCTGCCGGACATCCTCGCCCACGCGGTGAGCCGTCCACTGGACTGGCCCGGCACGGTCCGCGCCGCGATCGAGGACGCCCGGCCCGAGCAAGTGATCGATTTCGGCCCGGGGTTGGCAGCCCGGGTGTTCACCAGGGAAAGCCTGCGCGGCAGCCACGACGGCCTGCGCTACCGCAGCGTTCCCGCACCAACCGCTTGAGTGAGGAGCGTCCACGCATGCACTGTCTGGTTTTCCCCGGTCAGGGCGTACAGCACAAGGGCATGGGACAGGGGCTGTTCGAGCGGTACCCGCGGGAGACCGCGGCCGCGACCGAACTGCTCGGCTACCCGGTGGCCCGGCTGTGCCGCGACGACCCCGGCGACCGGCTCGCCGACACCCGCTACGCACAGCCGGCCGTCTTCCTCGTCAACGCGCTGTCCTGGATGGACCTGGAACGCGAGGGCCGCCGGTACGACTACTTCGCCGGGCACAGCCTGGGCGAGTTCAACGCGCTCGTGGCCGCCGGCGTCATCGGCCTCATGGACGGCCTGGCGCTGGTCCGGCGCCGCGCCGAGCTGATGGCCGGCATCACGGGCGGCGCGATGGCCGCGGTGATCGGGCCGGGCGCGGCACGGGCCGAGGCGACGCTGCGCGGCGCCGGGCTCAACAGGGTGCACGTCGCCAACCGCAACAGCGAGCAGCAGGTGACGGTGGCCGGAGACCGGCGGCAGCTGGCCCTCGCGGTCAAGGCGCTGCGCGGCGCGGGCGCCCGGGTCGTCCCGGTGCGCGTCAGCGGCCCGTTCCACACGCCCCTCATGGCCTCGGCCGGACGGGCGTTCGCCACCGTCCTGAGCGCCCACGCGTTCCGCCCCGGGCACACACCGGTGATGTCCAGCGTCTCCGGCACCGTGTTCGACCCGGACCAGGCGGTCCAGCTGCTCAGCCGGCAGATCTCCCGCCCGGTGGAGTGGGTGCGCACGGTACGCGCCCTGCGCGCGGCCGGCGTCCGCCAGTTCGACGAGGTGGGCGGCACCACGCTCACCGACTTCATCGCACGGATCCCGGCTCGGCCGACGGAGGAACGGGTATGACCACGGACATCGCTGTCGTCGGACTCTCCGTCGAGGTACCGGACGCGTCCGACCAGCACGCCTTCTGGGACATCGTCCGCACCGGCCGCAGCCTCACCCGGCCGTTCCCCGCGCGGCGGCGCCGCGAGGTCGAGGAGTATCTGCGCTACCACTGGGAATCGTCGCTGACGCCGGACGCCGAGGACCGGATCGCGTTCCACGACGGCAGCTTCCTGGACCGGATCGACCTGTTCGACCACGCCTTCTTCGGTATGAGCCCGAAGCAGGCCGCCGTCACCGACCCGCACCAGCGGCTGGTCCTGCGGACGCTGTACCGCGCGGTGGAGGACGCCGGCTACACCGGCGACCGGCTGGCCGGCAGCCGCACCGGCGTGTACGTCGGCTACGCGGGCAACCCCGGCTGGTCGTACCTGGACTACTTCTGCCGTATCGATCCCGCGCTGGGCCAGCTCGGCCTGACCGGCAACATCGTGACGATGCTGGCCAACCGGTTCTCGTACCTGTTCGACCTGCGCGGACCCAGCATGGTGATCGACAGCGCCTGCTCGGCGTCGCTGCTGGCGCTGCACCAGGCCAGGGCCGCGCTGCTGCTCGGCGACTGCGACATGGCCGTGGTGGCCGGCACCCGGGTCGTGCCGGCGCCGGCACGGCACCCGCACACCCGGATCGGCATCGAGTCGTCCGACGGCGTGACCCGGACGTTCGACGAGGACGCGGACGGCACCGGCTTCGGCGAGGGCTCGGGGGCGGTCGTCCTCAAACGGCTGGACCGGGCGCTGGCGGACGGCGACCAGGTGTACGCGGTCGTCAAGGGCAGTGCGGTCAACCACGACGGCCGGTCCGAGATGATGACCGCGCCGGATGCCGGGGCCCAGGCCGACCTGCTGGAGGCGGCGTGGCGGGAGGCGGGGGTGGATCCCCGCACGATCGGCTACCTGGAGGTGCACGGCACCGCCACCCGCGTCGGCGACCCGATCGAATTCGAGGGACTGCGGCGGGCGTTCGCCGCCCGGACCGACGACCGGCGGTTCTGCGCGGTGGGCACGGTGAAGGCGAACATCGGCCATCTCTTCGAGGGCTCGGGCGTCATGGGCGTGATCAAGACCGCGCTCGTGCTGCGGCACGGCGTGATCCCGCCCCTGGCCAACCACGAGCGGCCGAACAGCGCGATCGACCTGGACAACGGCCCGGTGTACGTGCCGCGGGAGGCCCGCGCGTGGCCGGCGGAGGAGGAGCACCCCCGCCGCGCCGGCGTCAGCGCCTTCGGCCTCGGCGGCACCAACGCGCATGTCGTGCTGGAGGAGTTCACCCCGGCGGCCCCGGCCCCGGCGGAGTCCGGCGGGGGCCGGCCGCCGTACCTGTTCACACTCAGTGCGCAGAGCCCGGTGTCCCTCGCCCGGCTGGTCACCCGCTACCGCGAGGCCATCGACGCCGGCCGCGTCGACGGCCACATCCGGGACGTGTGCTGGACGTCGAACATCTCCCGCGCCGGGCACAAGCACCGGCTCGCCTACACGGTCACCGACCTGGGCGAGCTGCGGGCGGCGCTGGCGGCCACCGAGGCCGGTACGGTGCCGGACGCCGCCCGCACCGCGGCCGCCCGCGACTGGACCGACGGCTCCGACCTCGACCCGCGCGCCCTGTACGAGGGGCAGAGCCCCCGCACCGTGCACCTGCCGCCGTACGAGTTCGACGAGACCCGCGCCTGGGTCGACTTCCCGGAGACATGGCGCGACAGCTTCGCGCTCGCCGGGCCGCGGATCACCCACCCGGTGACCCACGCGGTGGAGTTCGCGCCGGCGCCGCTCGCGCAGTCCGGTGATCCTGCGGCCCGGGTGCTGGCGCTGGTCAACCCGGCGGTGGCCGACGCCGTGGCCACCGCCCTGCCGGCGGACGCGGTGCTGCGGACGCCGGGCGCCGCGGACGCCGAACCGGACCGGCTCGCCGAGGAACTCGTCGACGAGGGATACACCCATCTCGTGTACGCGGCGGCCTGCGACGACGAACCGGCAGCCGGACTCGCGGAGCTGGACCGCCGCGTCGAGGAGCATCTGACCGGCCTCTTCCGGCTGGCGAAGGCGCTGATGCACGCGGGCGCGGCGATCGAACTCGTGGTGCTGACCCGGCGGGCGCTGGCGGTCGTTCCCGGCGAGCCCGGCGTCGTCACGGAACACGCGGCGCTCGCCGGGCTGGCCAAGGCGATCGGCCGGGAGTACCCGTACGCGACCGTCCGCTTCCTGGACGCCGACGACGCGGTGCCGCCCGCGCTGCTGCGCGAGGAGATCCTCGCCCCGCAGGCCGGGGTGTTCGCGCTGCGCGGCAAGGACAAGTACCGCGAGTCCTTCGCCGAACTGCCGGAGATCCCGCCGGTCCGCGACGCGTACCTGCGGCCCGGCGGCGCCTACCTCATCACCGGCGGTCTCGGCGGCATCGGCCTGGAGACGGCCCGGCACTTCGCGGCCGGCGCCCCCGGCGTTCACCTGTATCTGCTCGGCCGCACCGGCCTGCCGCCGCGGACCGAGTGGGAAGCGGTCGCCGCGGACCCCCGCCATCCCGCCGCCGCGCGGGTCGCGGCGGTCCGCGAGATCGCCGCGCTCGGTGCCACCGTGCACCCGGTGGCCGCCGACGTCGCCGACGAGACCGCGCTCGCGGGCGTGCTGGCCATGATCCGCGCCGCGCACGGCCGGCTGGACGGCATCGTGCACGGCGCCGGTGTGCCCGGCGACAACCTCATCGCGTACCGGGAGGCCGACGGGTTCGCGTCCGTGCTGCGGCCGAAGGTGCGCGGCGCGTTCCTGCTGCACCGGCTGACCCGGGACGACCGGCCCGACTTCGTCCTGCACATGTCCTCGGTGGCCGCGGTCTTCCCGGCCCTGGGCCAGGCCGACTACGCCGCCGCGAACCTCTACCTGGACCACCTGGCCCGGACGCTGGACACGCCGGAGCACCGAGTGGTCAGCGTCAACTGGGTGGCCTGGCGGGAGACCGGCATGGCGGTCGGCTCCGGCGTCAACGACGATCTGACGTTTCGTTCGCTGCCCACCCGCACCGGCCTCGACCTGATCGACGTGGCGCTGCGCGGGGACCGTGCGAACTTCCTGGCCGGGGAGATCAACTACGGCAGCGAGCTGATGAGCGTGCTCCCCTCCTACGACCTGGCTCTCTCCGCGGACATCCAGAGCAAGATCGAGACGGCCATGGCGGCGCTCACGGAGCGGATCGAGCGGAACAACGCGCGCATACGCGAGACCGTGGAAGCCACCGAGGTCCGGCTCACCGGGCGTCCGGACGGCGAGTACACCGACACGGAACGGATGGTGGGCCGCTGCCTGGCGCACGCCCTCGGCCACCCCGCGATCGACGTGGACGCCGACTTCCGGGACCTGGGCGCCGACTCCATCATGGCGCTGACCGTCGGCAACAGCATCTCCGCCTGCCTGGGCCGCCCGTTCGACACCGTCGATCTGATGAGCGAGCGCACCGTGACCGCCGTCGCCCGGCTCATCGAGACCAAGTACGCCACGGACGCACCGGACGATGAAGGCGGCGGGGACGACGCGTGGCTCGACGACCTCCTGACCACGCCCGGAGACTGACGTGCCGGACCTCACGCGGGGCCCGGTCCTGGCCGGCGTCGCCGGGATCGCGGCCCCGCTGGCCCTGGCCAACCTGCTCCAGCAGGGCTATCTGCTGGTGGACAGCGCGGTCGTCGGCCAGTACCTGGGTGTCACCGGACTGGCCGCGATGGGCGCGGGCCAGCCGCTGTACGCGATCCTCACCTCCCTCTTCACCGGTGTCTCCGGCGCGTTCGCGGTACGGCTCGGGCACCTCGCCGGCGCCGGGCGGCGCGACGACCCGAGTGCGCTGCTGGCGCTCGCGCTGTGCACCGGAGTGTGGTCGGCGCTCTGCGCCGCGGTCGCCGTGCCGGTCACGGGGCCGCTGCTGGCGCTGGCGGGGGTGACCGGCCAGGTCGCCGCCGAGGCCCGCACCTTCGTGGTGACGCTGTGCTCGGGCCTGGCCGCCGTCTACGCGCTCGGCGCGGTCTGCGCCGTCCTGACCGGCCGCGGCGACGCCCGCCGGGCCACCGGTCTGCTGATCACCGCCAGCGTGCTGAACGCTCTCTTCGCCTGGCTGTTCGTGGGCGCCTGGGGGCTCGGGATCGCGGGCGCGGCGCTGGCCGTGGTGGCCGCCAACGCCCTCGCCGCGGCGGCCGGCCTGGCCCGCCTGGTGCGCGAGCAGCGCCGCCGCCCGCCCGGGGACACGGCGGTCACGGCCGCCACGGTGGGCGCCGAAGTGCGGCGCGGCCTGCGGATCGGCACGCCGATGGCCGTGCAGTACCTGCTGATCGGCGTCGGCGTCCTGGCGCTGGTGTGGATCATCACGCCGTTCGGGGAGGAGGCCCTCGCCGCGCTGACCGTCGTCTCCCGGCTGGAACTGCTGACCAGTGTGCTGTTCCTCAATCTGTCCGGCGCGCTGATGGTGTTCACCGCGCAGAACACCGGCGCCGGCCACACCGCGCGGGTCCGCGAAGGGGTCCGCAGGACCGTCTGGCTGGGCACCGCGCTCACCGTGCTGGTGTCCCTGCTGCTGCTCGCCGGACGCGGGCCGGTCGCCGCGCTGTTCTCCGGCAGCGAGGAGACCCGGATGGTGACCGAGCGGTACATCCTCATCACGGCGCCGTTCTTCCTGTGCTACACGCTGACGGTGGTGCTGCACGGCTGGTTCAACGGCATCGCCCGCACCGTCGTGCCGCTGATCTGCACGGTGCTGTCGCTCGGCGTCGTCCGGCTGCCGCTGTCGTACGCGCTCGGCCACGCCTGGGGGGTCGACGGCGTCATGTGGGCGACGGCGATCGGCTGGGCCGTGGGCCTGGGCTACACACTGCTGGCGGCCCGGTCCACGGCGACCGGACCACGGGGCGGGTGGAGCGGCCGGGGCGGCCGGGGTGACCGGGGCGGCGACGGCGGACGGACGACGGAGCCGGGGACGCCGGCGCCGGTGCCGGTGACCGAGTCCGGGCCGGGGAGGGCGCCGGGGACGGTCCCGAAGCCCGTGCCGGAACCGGTGACGGTGGCAAAGCCGGTGCCGGTGACGGAGACGAAGCCGGTGTCGGTGCCGCAGCCCGTGCCGGAACCGGCGGCGGTGCCGAAGCCGGTACCGGTAACGGTGCCGAAGCCGGTGACGGAGCCCGGGCCGCTGGTGGTGCCCAAGCCGATGCCGGAACCGGCGCCGGAACCGGCGCCGGAACCGGAGCCGGTGCCCGAGCCGGGCAGGAGGGCCGAGCGGTGATCCGGTCGCTCTTCGTCAGCGACATCCTGCCCCGCCGCCCCGCCGGGGGCGCGGTGCGGCGGATGGACGTGGTCACCGGAACACTCACCGGACTGGGGCCGGTCGACGCCCTCTTCCTCGCCCCGCCGGACGCCGTGCTGCCCGCGGAGGAGACCACCCGCTTCGCCCGGACCGGGATCGCCACCGTGCCGGCGTACACGGGCCCGCGCGCCTTCCTGGAGATCACCGCGCGCGGACCCTCGGCCGCCTACGCCCGCCACCAGCGGCGCACGCTGGCCCCCGCCCTGCCCCGCTGGTCGACCGGCACCCGCTACGACCTGGTGTGGTTCAACCGGGAACGCGCCTGGCTGCCACTGCGCGGCCGCTTCACCGGCCGCACCGTCGTCGACGTGGACGATTTCGAGGACGTACTGATCCGCCGCTGGACGCGGCTCGGCCGGGGCGTCTGGGGCGTACCGCTGACCCCGTGGCAGCGTGTGCAGGCGCGCCGTTCGATCAGCTGGTGGGGCCGGGTCCACCGGCGCGTGGCGCGGGAGGCCGACGTGGCCGTGCTCGCCGCCACCGGAGACGCGGCCCGGCTCGGCGCGAGACGGACGGTGGTGGTGCCGAACACCTACCCCGCTCCACCGCCGATGCCGCCGCGCCCCGGCGGAGGTGACGGAGACGGTGGCGATGCCGGTGCCGGCGGCGCGACCATCCTGTTCCAGGGCGCCTTCGACTGGCCGCCCAACGCGGATGCCGCCCGCTGGCTGACGGTTGAGATCCTGCCGCTGATCCACGAGCGGGTGCCGGAGGCGAAGGTCGTGCTGGCGGGCGCGTCCACCCCGGACGTGGCCGCCCTGGCCGGCCCGCATGTCGAGGTCGCGGGCGCCGTACCGAGCATGACGCCCTGTCTGCGGGCCGCCGACCTGGTCGTGGTCCCGCTGCGGGTCGGCAGCGGGACCCGTATCAAGATCCTGGAAGCGTTCGCGCACGGCGTCCCGGTGGTCAGCACGACGATCGGAGCCGAGGGCCTCGACGTTGTCACCGGGGAGCACCTGGCCGTCGCCGACACCGCCGACGGACTGGCCCGGCACTGCGCCGACCTGCTCACCGACCGGGCCCGCAGGACCGCGATGGCCGCCGCCGCGAGCCGCCTGCACCTCGGCCGGTACCTGCCCGAGCACGCGGCCGCCCAGGTGCGTCGGGCGGCCGGGGCGTAGACCCCGCCTCCGGATCAGGCCGGGTCCGCGGGGGCCGGCCCGATCCGGACGGGGGAAACCCGACCCGGATCAGGCCCGGATCAGGCCCGGATCAGATCCGGACCATCGTCCAGATCAGGAACGAATACCGCAGATCCTGTTCCGCCCAGTGCACGCAGCGCTCTTCCGACGTGAGATCCACCGGTCCGGTGAGTTCCAGCCCGAATTCCGCCGCCAGCGCGAACATCGCCTCCATTTCCCGCCGGTCGAAAACCCGGACCGGCCCGCCGTAGGCCTGCCGGCCACGGGTGTCGGTGGGTTCCGCGAAATAATCCGTGGAGGTGACGAGCACTCCGCCCGGTCGCAGGATCCGCGCCATCTCCCGGAAATACGCGGCCGGGTCGACGCCGTGCTCGATCACGCTCAGGCAGGTGACCGCGTCGAAGGACCCGTCGGCGAACCGGGTGGCGGTCAGATCGCCGGTTTCCAGCCGGATCGGGCCGCAGCGGACCGGGCGTTCGAAGACCAGATTGATACCGGTGAGGTCGCGATAGCCGTAGAGATAGAGCCAGCGCAGAATCTGCGAGTAGTACTCGGCGCCCGCGTCCAGCACCCGCGCCCGCGGACCGGTGCGGCTCAGCACCTCGTGCAGCGCGCCCAGCGAGTCCCACGACTTTGGCGCGTCCCACACCGGCGGCAGCCCGAGCCGCTCGGCCTCCGCGACCGCGGCGTCGATCTCGGCCCGGTCGCGCAGCACGGTATTGACCGGATACACCGCCGGCCGCTCCCGGTGCGCGAGACCCCAGCGCATGGCCATGTAGAGCGGAAAACCGAATCGGGTGTATTCCAGTAAGGAAAGGGTCATGGCAGCCAGGCTAGCCAACCGCGGGGCATTGCCGGGGAGTTCGAAGAAATGGTTTGCGGCCGGACCGGCGGATCCTGACGGATGGAATATGCGCGGCGCGCGGCCGGTCGATTCCGTGAGGTCCGTGCGGGTATTGTTCGCGGTCCTTTCATCCGGCGGTCCGCGCACACAAGGGCAGGCGAATGCGGCGCCGATCCGATTCGCCGATCCGGTTCGCCGATCTGATCTGCCGGATGAACGTTTCCGTATCCCGCTTCCGGTGGTGACGGAGTGTCTGCCGCGCGGCCGCGCCGAAGGGACGGGGGGACGGGGGGACGGGGGGACGG
>NZ_JOID01000033.1 GCF_000719865.1 Streptomyces albus subsp. albus | reverse complement strand
GGACGCCGCGATCGACGCCCACGCCGCCACCTTCACCGACGACGACCGCACCCTGAACCAGAAGCGCGTCGACGCCCTCTACGACCTGGTCGTCAACCGGCCCGTCACCGAGACCGTCCCCGGCGGCCGGTCAGCAGCCGTTGTCCAAGTCACCGTGTCGCTGGACACCCTCATCGGGGCCGATGAGGAACCCGCCGTGCTCAAGGGCTACGGGGCGATCAGTGCCGGGCAGGCACGACAGGTGGCCTTCGCCCCCGGCACCATCTGGCGCCGCCTGATCACCCACCCGAAGACCGGGGTGCTCATCAAGACCGACCCCACCACCTACCGTCCCACCGCAGAGACCGAACGCCACGTCATCGCCCGCGACGCAACCTGCGTCTTCCCTTCCTGCCAGATGCCCGCCCACCGCTGCGACCTCGACCACATCCGCCCCTTCAACCACCAGGACCCGAAAGCGGGCGGGCCGACGGTGCCGGACAACCTGATGCCGCTGTGCCGACGCCACCACCTCCTCAAACACCGCGCCGGATGGGAAGTGGAACGCGACCCGAACACCGGTGAGGTCCACTGGACCGCACCGACCGGCCACACCTACACCAACCCACCCCACACCCCCACCACCTAACCGCCGGGCACTGAACCGCTCCGGGCCCCGGCCGGGACAGCCCCTCCACCACCGCGCGGAGGGGCCCCCACCCATGCCCAGAACCCCGAAGTCCGGCAACACCCCGCAACCGTCAACGAGAGGCCACCCATGGGCAGTTCGGCTGCGAGCGACAAGACACTGCGGGTGACGGTCAGCCTTCTCGACGGCCTTCGCGACACCCGGGGCCGGGGCGTGAGACCCCAATTCCTCCATCTGCGAAACCCGGCCACCTGCCGCGACGCCCCGTCGCCTCCACGCCCACCCGCGACCCTCGCCCCGCCACCCGCGGCCCCCGAACCCTACTCCCAGCCTCAGCCTCAGCCTCAGTGGCAGTCGACCCCGTCGCTACAGCCCACGACAGCCGCCCACCACCGCTACCACCGACAGCCCGCCACGACGGCGGGACAGCCGAAGAGATCAGGCGCGCGTGTGCCTCCCTCAGCCACCCACCGGCACCAGCCACGCCATCGCATTTCGAACCGACCCCGGCGGCATAAGGCCCCGGATAGACGACCGACCACGGGCCCGCCCTCGGCACGGATGCCGTAACCCCAGCCGCAGCGACACCCGACGGCCCGCGACGCACCCGCCACCACCATCGCGCCGCCCACCCGGCGCCGTAACCCCAACCCACCCACCACAGACGGTCTACGAGCACGATCGGGGCCCACCCCGACTCCTCGCGTCCGCCTTAACGACTCGCTTGCTTCCCAAGCGGGCGCCAAGCATCGGCCCATGTGCCGAGCCTGAGTAACTCGCTGTGCGTGTCCCTCCGTTGACGGGATCCCTCCGTCCGAGGTTCGTTCGCGGTCCATCCCCGGTCCGGCCTCATCCCCGGTCCGGCCTCATCCCCGGTCCGGCCTCGTCCCCGGTCCGGCCTCGTCTCCAGGTCCGGCCTCGTCCCCGGACCCGTGCCCAGCCCCGTCTCCAGCCCCGTTCCCGTCCCCGGCCCAGATGCCGGACCGGGCCGGGCTCGGGACCGGAGGTGGGAGCGGTCGGCGGTCGGCGGGCCGGGGCGGTGCCCGGTCAGCCCAGGGCGGACGCGAGGAGTTCGGCGGTCTCGGCGATCAGTGCGTTGTCCGGTGCGGCGTCGGGGGCGGGCTTGGTGGTGAGGACGGCCAGCACGATCGGGGTGCGGTCCGGCGTCCAGGCGACGCCGGCGTCGTTGTTGGTGCCGTAGTCGCCTCCGCCGGTCTTGTCCGCGAGGTCCCAGGCGGCGGGCAGGCCGGCGCGGAACCGCTCGCCGCTGGTGGTGTTGGCCAGCATCCACCCCGTCAGCCGCTCCCGGTCGGCGGGCGAGAGCGCGTCCCCGATGGTGATCCGGGTGTAGGTGCGGGCGATGGCGCGGGGGCTGGTGGTGTCCTCGACGCGCCACGGCTCCGCAGTGTTGAGTTCGGGCTCCCACCGGTCCAGGCGGGTGGTGCGGTCGCCGACGGAACGGCAGAAGCGGGTGACGGCGCGGGGGCCGCCGAGTTCGCGGAGAAGGAGGTTGGCGGCGGTGTTGTCGCTGAAGCGGATGGCGGCGTCGCAGAGTTCCCCGACGGTCATCCCCTCCGCCACATGGTCTTTGGTGATGGGGGAGTGGGTGACGAGGTCGGTCTCGCTGTAGCGGATGCGCCGGGCGAGGAACGCGCCGTTCCGGTCGTGGTCGCGGAGGATGGCCGCTGCGGCGACCGGTTTGAAGAGCGAGCACATCGGGAACCGCTCGTCGGCTCGGCGGACGACCGTCTCGCCGGTGTCCAGATTGCGCGCGAACACCCCCAGCCGGGCGCCGTGCTCGGACTCCAGCGCCTGGAGCCGCCGGGAGACCTCCCGCGCGCGCCGGGACGGCGAGGGTGCCGGTGAGGCCGGTGGCTTCGACGATGCCGCGGAGGCCGTTCCGCCCGAGGGGACGCAGGCGGCCAGAGCCGCCCCGGCGCCGAGGACGAACAGCGCGCGGCGGGCCGGGCGGGTTGTGTGTGCCGAGTTCAAGACCGTGACTCCCGGGTGTGAGGGGATGGTGATCGCCGACCGGATCCTGTGACGAGTGGACCAGACCAATCCCCTAGACGCACGGGGCGCATATTCGGTTCTGGCAACCGACGAACCAGCACGCGTCCGCCGCGGATGGGGCCGAACGGCCCGCTCCGGTCCCCGGAGGACCCATACGCTCCGCCGCTGTGCCGTCCTACGGTCGCGCAGCGGACCCGGCGCCGGCTCACTCCGCCACGGGCACCGGTGGACTCTCCGCGCCACGCCCGCCCGTGGCCGTCCGGCATTCGTCTCGTGAGGAAAACCGTTGCACCGTCCCCGTTTCCGCCCGCACGTCCGTCCTTGCCCCGAGCCCGCATCCGGCCGGGCGGCCGCTGTGCCGGTCGAGCTGTCCACCGTCCGCCCGGAGACCCCGCCGGGGTACCGGGGCACCGTCCACGTCCCGTTCTTCACCGCCGCCGTGGTGACCGTCCTCACCGTCGGCGCGTCCTGGGGCGTCCTCATCCTGTGGCGGATCGGCTTCGGTGAACGCTTCACCGGGGTATCCGCTCACGAGATCAACGCGCACGGCTACGCGCAGATCACCGGATGGGTCGGGCTGTTCATCATGGGTTTCGGCTACCAGGCGTTCCCGCGGCTGTGGCGCACCGTCCTCGCCGCGCCGCGCCTGGTTCCGGCCGTCCTGGCGGCGACTCTCTCCGGCCTGGTGATGGCCGTCGCCGGCATGGGCGCCGCCGGCTACCGGGCCGAGGGGGAGTGGGCCGTGGCGGCCGCCCTGACCGGCCACGCCCTCGTGCTCACCGCGTCCCTCGTCTTCGCCGCGCAGCTCCTCGTGACGTATCTGCGGAGCGGGGACCCGATGCGCCCGGTGACGGGTTTCATCGGCTCGGGGCTGTTCTGGCTCGTCGTTCAGGCGGCCTTCGGGCTCTGGCACACCGGGATGACCATGACGGCCGCCGACCGGGCCGACCTGCTGTGGTACATCGCCACCTACCAGGCCCCGCTGCGCGATGTGCAAATCCACGGGATGGCGCTGCTGACGGTCCTCGGGCTGTCGAGCCATCTCCTGCCGCAGCTGTTCGGGGTGCCGAGGACGCCGGATCGCCGGAGCTGGACCGCCCTGCTGCTGATCAACGCGGGCGTCGTCATCGAGGTTCTCGTCTTCATCGCCTACCGCTGGGCGGACGACCACCGGCTCGCCGCCCTCCTGATGCTGCCCTGGCTGATGATTGCCGGCGGGGTGGCGGCCATGGCGCTGCCGTGGCGCCTGTGGCGGCGGCTGCCCCGGAACGATCACCGGTCCGGCAAGTTCGTGCGGGCCGCCTACGGATGGCTGGCGCTCTCGCTCGTCATGCTGCTGATGATGCCCGTGTACCAGCTCGTCAGCGGCCTCGCGTTCAGCCATGCCTACTACGGGTCGGTCCGGCACGCGATCACCGTCGGATTCGTCTCGATGATGATCACGGGGATCGCGGCCCGCGTGGCGCCCACCCTGCGCGGCATCCACCCCGGCACCCTCGGCTCGCTCACGGGCCCCTTCGTCCTGCTCAACGCCGGCTGCGCGCTGCGCGTCTCACTGCAGACCCTCACCGACTGGCACCCGTTCTTCTTCTCCGTCGTCGGGATCAGCGGGCTGCTGGAACTCACCGCCCTCGCCTGGTGGGGCACCGGTCTGCTGAGGATCCTCCACGGATCCGCCGCATCCGGCCCCGGAGTGTCCCGGCCGGCCGTGCTGCGTCCGGTCTGATCCCGGGGTCCGCTCCCGCGCCGGTCCGGCCACGCCCGCCCGGCCCCGTTCCACCGGGGGCGGATGGCTCGCGCGCCGGCCGGAGCGCCGGCTCCGGCCGGCCGGACGCTGATCGGCCGAGCGGAACGACGGGTCGGGGCGGGGCGGGTCGGGGCAGGGCACCGGCCCGGGCACGACCGCCGTATTGGTTCAGACCAAGTAATTGCCGCAGCGTTGGCACGGCGTCAAGCTACCCGCATGGAACTGGAGTTGCGGCACCTCAGGACGATCCGGGCCATCGCCGACGCCGGCAGTCTCACCAAGGCGGCCACCGCGCTCGGCCTCGCCCAGCCCGCGCTCAGCGCCCAGTTGAGGAGGATCGAGCGTTCGCTCGGGGGAACCCTGTTCGAGCGCGGCCGGACGGGTGTGCGGACCACCGCTCTCGGTGAGCTGGTCCTGGACCGCGCGCGTGTCGTGCTGCCCGCCGTGCGCGAACTCCAACAGGAGGCCGTGCGGTTCGCGCGGGGCGGAGAGCCGTGCGGTCCGCGGACGCCGCTGCGGCTCGGAGGCACGCACGGGCCGCTGCTCGGAGGTCTCGTCGACCGGCTCGCCTCCGCGGACCCGGGCGTCACGGTGGTCACTCACATCTCGTGGTCGGAGCGTGAGATCGCCGCGTCGGCCGCCGAGGGCCGGCTGGACTACGCGCTCATCGGCGTGTGCGGGGAGAGCACACCGCCCGGCTCGGGGAACCTCGCGTGGACGGAGGTGGCCCGCGACCCGGTGTTCGTGATGCTCTCCACGGACCACCCACTGGCGGGCCGCCCCGTGATCGAGCTGGCGGAACTGGCCGCGGAGGCATGGACGGACGTGCCGGGCGACGGCTGCTTCGCCGACTGTTTCGCCACCGTCTGCGTCCGGGCCGGATTCACCCCGGCGCGCGTGTACGAGACGGACATCGCCTCCTGCGTCTATCTGGTCCAGTTGGGGCGGGCCGTGGGCCTGTGCCGGGCCACGTTCCCCGACACGCCCGGCATGGTGACGCGTCCACTGGCCGGCACGCCGCTCGTATGGCGCCACCTCCTCGGCTGGCACCCCGAGGCGCCCGCCGTGACCCGGGCGCCCGAAGTCGTCGCACATCTGCGTGCCGCGCACGGTGACGCGGTGGCCCGCAGCGCCAGCTACTCACGGTGGCTGACGGCGCGGCGCGATGCTCCATAACGCCGTGGAGGGGGCCGGCCGGTAGCTGCCGCGCGGAGGTTCCCGTTCCCTACGGTTTCGCCACACCTTCAACGAACCGGAGGGCACTTTCATGCTCCACAGACACGCCAAGGCAGCAGGTGTCGGTGCCGCCGCGGCCGCGCTCGTCCTGACGACCCTGCAGGGCGCGGCGTCCGCGCAGCAGGACGGCACGCCACCCGGCGCCGTCGCACACACCGCTGCGGACACGCTCGCGGTCTCCGCCGCCCAGCCGGAACTGCTCCGTGCCATGCAGCGTGACCTCGGGCTCACGCGTGCCCAGGCCGAGCGGCGGCTCGTGAACGAGGCCGAGGCGGGCGCCACCGCCGCCGTGCTCCGGCAGCGGCTGGGCGGCTCGTTCGCCGGCGCCTGGGTCGAGGGGGCCGACTCCGGCACCCTGACCGTGGCCACCACCCGGGCCGCCGACGCGGCCGCCATCAGGGCCGCCGGCGCCGAATCCCGGACCGTGACCCACAACCTGGCCGAACTCGACCGGACGAAGGCGGCACTGGACCGGGCCGCCGAGCGGAACTCCTCGACGGACGTGCCCGTCTGGTACGTCGACGTCCGGGCCAACGCCGTCGTGGTCCGGGCCGTGGAGAAGGCCGCCGCGCAGACCCTGATCGAGGCGACCGCCGCCGATCGGGACCGGATACGGGTCGTCCCGACCGGGGAACAGCCGCGCCCGCTCTACGACATCCGTGGCGGCGACGCGTACTACATGGGCGGCGGCGGCCGTTGCTCGGTCGGCTTCGCGGTCACCCGGGGCACCACACAGGGCTTCGCCACGGCGGGCCACTGCGGCCGGGCCGGCACCGCCACCAGCGGCTACAACCAGGTGGCGCAGGGGACGTTCCAGGCCTCGACGTTCCCCGGCCGGGACACGGCCTGGGTGGCGACGAACGGCAACTGGACCTCGACGCCGTACGTCAAGGGCCAGGGCGGGCAGAACATCCAGGTGACCGGTTCGGTGCAGCAGCCCGTCGGCGCGTCGATCTGCCGGTCCGGCTCCACCACGGGCTGGCATTGCGGCACGATCTCGCAGCACAACACCAGCGTCACGTATCCGGAGGGGACCATCTCCGGCGTCACGCGGACCACGGTGTGCGCCGAGCCCGGTGACTCCGGAGGCTCGTACATCTCCGGAAGCCAGGCGCAGGGCGTCACCTCCGGCGGTTCCGGTGACTGCCGCAGCGGAGGCACCACCTACCATCAGCCGGTCAACCCGCTGCTGCAGGGGTACGGGCTGACGCTGAAGACCACCGTGGACCCGGGCGACCCCGGCGACCCGGGCGACCCCGGTGAGCCGGGCGGGACCTGGGCGGCGGGCACCGTTTACCAGGCCGGCGCGCAGGTCACCTACGGCGGCGCGACCTACCGCTGCCTTCAGGGCCACCAGGCCCAGGCGGGCTGGGAACCCCCGAACGCCCCGGCGCTCTGGCAGCGCCTGTGACCGGCTGACCGGCTGACCGATACCGGCCGCCCGGGGGTCCGGGGAAGCGCGTGCCGTGGCTGCCGGCCACGGCACGCGCTGCGCCGGTTCGCGGTGTCCGGAACCCGTGCCGTGCCGTGCCCGGCACGCTTCCGGCCCTCGCCGGTCGGGACCCGGGTGGTGTCACCGCACCCGTCAACGGACCGTTCCGGCGTGGGGGGCCTCCCGCCGGGCGCGCTGCCCGCGGCGCGGCGGTGTGGTGCGGGCCGGTGCGCCGGGAATGGTCCCTGCGCACCGGCCCGCGGACCCGGGCCGCCCGGCGGGGGCGGAAGAGCGGCCCGGGCTGCTGTGGGGCTAACCGGTGTAGTGGCCGGTCAGCGGCCCGAGAGCGGTGGTCGGGCCCCGCCCGCGGGCGGGGTGTCGGCGTGGCGGGGCCGTGCGTTCCGCCTCCGTCCCGGAGCGGGGTGCCGGGTCGCAGACTCCCGGACCGGTGTCCGCCGGCCGTGAGGTCACGGGACGCACCTCGCCCGCCAGGGTCAGCACCGCCACCGCCGCCGCGGCGGTCGTCACCGAGCTCAGCACCCGTTCGTAGCGGTCCGGGACGCGCGGGCCCCGGCGCCGCCGGCGGTGAGACGTGCGAGCCCGGTGCGCGGGCGACGGCCCGGCCGGTGCGGCCGGCTCCGTGCCGACGGCCCAGGACGGGACCGGCGGCGGAGCCTGCGGTCCGGAGTACGGGGGCGGGGGCGGGGAAGAGGAGCGGAAGGACATCGGCGGCTCACCCCTCCCCGCCGGGCAGCCAGCGCACATCGGCGACGGAGACGACCGCCGTCCCCTCGGTGTAGAGCATGAACGGCACGTCGACATGGCGAAGGTCCATGCCGAGCGACGCCAACTCCGCCAGCGGCACGCTCAGTTCGTGCCACCGGCCCGGCTCCAGCCCCGCCAGGCGCTCCGTCAGGTCCACTCCCGGCTGGGCCGGGTAGTCGTCGTGACAGGCCAGCAGGAGCGGCTGCGAGGGGGGTTCGGCGATCCGCAGGCGGAAGGCCAGCCGGCCGCCGTCCTCCGCGTAGCCGCGCAGGTCCAGCGGCTGCGCGTCCGGCTCCGGCCGCTCGGCGTAGACGAAGGCCACCGGATAGCCCTTGAAAGCGAAGGTGAGGGTCCCCGGGGGATCGTCCGGGCCGCCCGGCTCGGAGCGGACGATCAGGCAGTCCACCGGCTCCTGCGGTGAGACGTCCACCCGGGACCAGGTGTTGTGGCCGCCGATCCGGAAGCGGTAGCCGGAGCCCGCGCCCAGCACCGGCAGTGGTCCGGCCGCCGGGGGCGGGGGAGTGGTGTCCACGAAGGTGTCGGGCGGCAGCGGGTGGCGGTGCGGGTCCGTGTCGTCCAGCGACAGGCCGTAGCCGTACGGGAAGAGCGGCGTGTGCTCGCCCGCGGGCTCCTGCTCCTCCGGCGGGACCCGGTAGCCGGGGATGTGCGGCGGGATCCGGTTGGCGGCCGACGCGCGGCGGCTGCCCGGCCAGGTGAAGCCGAGCCGGCCGCGGAAGTCGTGGGCCCGTTCACCGTCCGGGCCGGCGAAGAGGACGTCCGTGATGCCGCCGGCCTCGGTACCGGGCAGCCAGGCGACCGCGAAGGCGTCGGAGAGGTTGATCTCCTCGGTGGTGTAGAGGGGGCGGCCGGTGAGCATCACCGTCACCACCCGCAGCCCCGCCGCCCGCAGCCGCCGCAGGGTCTCCAGATCGCGGGCGTAGGAGGCCTTCAGCTCGGAGTAGGCGAGGGAACGCCACGGCTTGATCGTGCCGCGCATCTCGGCGTAGGAGTCCTCGCCGATGACGACCAGCGCCACGTCGTGCGCCGTCGGGTCCACCGCGTCCGGATACGGGTCCACCGTGCAGCGGCCCTCGCCGGTGATCTCCCGTACCGCTCCCGCGACGGTCGTGGCGCCCGGCAGGTCGGACAGTTCGACGTCGTTGCCCTGCCAGGTCAGGGTCCAGCCGCCGGTCTGCTTCTGGATGTCGTCCGCCCCGCTTCCGGCGACCAGCACCCGGGAGGTGCGCGGCAGCGGCAGCACCCCGCCGGTGTGCTTGAGGAGGACGAGCGACTTGCGCACCGCCTCCCGGGCCAGCGCCCGGTGCTCGGCGCAGCCGAGGACGGCGGTGTCGTGGGTCGGGGCCCGGTCGCGGGGCCGGGGGCGGTCCCAGAGGCCGGCGCGCATCTTCACCCGCAGCACCCGCGTCACCGCGTCGTCGATCCGGGAGGCCGGGATCTCCCCGGTGCGCAGCCCGGCGAGGGCGTTGCGGTACACCGACTGCCACGCCTCCCGGCCGGCGACCATCAGCACGTCCAGGCCGGCGTTCAGCGCGTAGTTGGCGTTGCCGATCGAACAGCCGGCGACCTCCGCGTGGGCGTCCCAGTCGCTGATGACGATGCCGTCGAAGCCCATCGCGCGCTTGAGCACATCGGTCAGCAGATAACGGCTGCCGTGCACCTTGGCGTTGTAGGGCGGGCCGTGCCGCGGGGAGTGGTCGTAGTTGGCCGGGTCCTCCCAGCTGCTGAAGGAGGCCATCACCGACTGGGCGCCCGCGGCCAGACCGGAGACGAAACCCGCGGCGTGGAGGCCCCGCACCAGCTCCTCGGAGGCGAAGCAGGTGCCGCGGTCGCCGCCGTCGGCGGTGCCCCCGTCGGCCACCCAGTGCTTGACGCAGGAGATGACCCGCGCCGCGGCCGTCAGGCCGTCCGGGCCGCCGCCGCCCTGGAGGCCGGCCACCATCTCGGCCGCGTAGGCGTACACCAGTTCCGGGTCCTCGGACCAGCCCTCGTAGTAGCGGCCCCAGCGGCGGTCGCGCGGGACGGTGACGGTGGGCGCGAAGGTCCAGTCCATGCCCGTCGCGGCGATCTCGCGCGCCGTGGCCGCGCCGATCCGGCGCATCAGCTCCGGGTCGCGGGCGGCGCCCAGGCCGATGTTGTGGGGGAAGATCGTCGCGCCGTACACGTTGTTGTGGCCGTGCACCGCGTCGGTGGCCCACATGAAGGGGACGCGGAACGGCCGGTCCGCGTACGCCGCTTCGGCGGCCTCCCAGTAGAGGTCGACCGTCTTCACCCAGTCCGCCGGGTCGGCGTGCCGGTTGCCGCCCGGCCAGATCCCCGCGCCGTTGAGCGCCGAGCCGATCTTGTACGCGCGGACGTCCTCGGGCGTCAGCTCGGCCAGCTCGGGCTGGATCAGCTGCCCGAGCTTCTCTTCGGGCGTCATCCGCGCCAGGATGCCGCGGACGCGTTCCTCGACGGCCGGGTCGGCCGGCACGGCGGACGCGACGCGCGGCCACGCGGGCCAGTGGGCGAAGGGGGGCACCGATCCTCCTCGGGTGCGGGCGGGGGCTGCGGACGGGGACCGCGGGGGCGGCTGCCGGCGGGGCCGGGCCGGGCGGTCCGGGCTGTGGCGGACCGGCCGTCAGGCCGGCACCCAGAACTGCTCGACCTCCCGGGCGCGGACGCGGGCGGCGAAGACGTCCGGCACGACCGGCCGGTCCTGCGCGGGGCAGTAGAGCGTCACCTGGGTGCGGTGCTCCGCCAGCGCGGCCCGCTTGGTCTCCAGGTGCTCGCGGATGTCGAGGGAGAGCAGCCGCTCGCCGCCGCCGGGCACGGAGCGGCCGGGCTCGTTGCGGTTGGTGAAGCCGAACTCGGCCTCCGTCTGCTCGTCCCAGACCACGAACTTCCGCAGCCGGGGCGTCAGTCCGAGCTCCTTCAGGCAGTCGAGGACGACCTCGCCCGTCAGCCGGTGGTCGGCGTTCAGCTCCCGGACGTCGTGCGGCAGGAACACCTCCTCGACATCCCGGTGGGCCTCCAGCACCGCGCGGACGCGGGCCCGGAACTCCGGCAGCGCCTCGGCGAGCGCGGTGTCGGTGAAGCCGAGGAACTGCACCCCGTCCTCTCCCAGGCCCAGCGCGCGGGCCGCCGCCTCCGCCTCCTTCTGCCGGATGCCGGCCAGCTCCTCCGGGGTGGGATCACTGTCGATGCCGAGGACGGCCTGGTGCGAGCGGGAGCCGTCGGTGGAGAAGACGATCTGCACCCGGGCGCCCTCGGCGGCGCGGCGGGCGATGGTGCCGCCGCAGGCGATCACCTCGTCGTCCTGGTGCGGGGAGAAGACCAGCACCCGGCGGGGCGGGCCGTCCGGGCCGTCGGCGTCCGCGCGTTCGGCGGCGAGGTGCTCCGCGCAGCCCGGCAGTCCGCGGTCGCGGATGATGTCGTTGATGGCGAAGAAGTGGTTGCCGTCGACGAGCGAGGTGATGGGTGTGCCGTACTTGGAGGCGAGGTAGCGGTAGTTGGCCGCGACCGAGCGCATGTTCTCGGTGTAGCTCTTGCTGTGCGGCACGTGCACGGCGCAGGCGTCGCGGTTCATGACGAAGACGGCGCCGTCGCGGTGCAGCCGGTAGGAGAGGTCGACGTCCTCGGCGCCCCAGGCGCGGTACGCGTCGTCGAACAGGCCCACGGAGCGCAGCTGCTCGGTGCGGGCGGAGACGTTGCAGGTCCACCAGACCAGCCAGGGCGCGGGCAGGGAGGCGAAGTCCTCGCCGTACTTGTCGTAGAACTCCTCGCGGATGTCCAGCCAGCGGCCCTCGCGCCGCAGCCCCGCCATGAAGGCGTCCGGGTCCGCGTAGTCGATGGCGCGTTCGATCTCGGCGCCGTCCTCGTTGTCCTCGTTGAAGCAGAAGACGTAGCCGCAGACGGCGACGGGCCGGTCGGAGGCGGCGTGGCTGTCCAGATGGGCGCGGAGCGCGCCGCTGTGCAGCAGCACACCGGAGTCGACGAGGACGCAGATGCCGCCCCGGGCGTTCGCGATCCCGGTGTTGCGGGCGCGGGCGACGCGGTAGCCCTCGTCGGGGTGGGCGAAGTAGCGCAGGGCGAGGCGGTCCTCGTACTCCGTCACCAGCCGCGCGGTGTCGTCCGTCGAGCCGTCGTCGACGACCAGCACCTCGAACCGCCCGGCCGGCAGGGTCTGCCGGGTGAGCGAGTCCAGGGTGTGCCGCAGCAGGCCCGCGCGGTTGTAGGTGGGGACGACGACGCTGACGTCCGGTCCGGGAGTGCTACTCATCTCTTCCTCCGGTGACGAGCAGAAGGGCGGCCACCGCGCTCAGCGCGGCGCAGGCCCAGAACACGTGGGTGAAGCCGAGCCACTGGGCGACGGCGCCGGCCGTCATCCCGCCGAGGAAGCTGCCCGCCTTGAAGGAGGCCCCGTAGAGGGCCGAGGCGGCGCCGATCCGGTCGGACATGGCGTTCTGCAGGATGATCACGGGGATGCTGAGCACGATCGCCGTCCACAGCGCGTTGGGCAGCTGGAGCAGCAGCAGGACCACCGGGGACTCGGTGAACGGCAGTGCGGCGAAGAAGAGCGTGGCGCACACGGCCGCGACGGTCACCAGGCGCCATTTGCCGATGCGTTCGGCCCTGGCCCCCGTGTAGATCATCAGGGGGATCTCCAGGGCGGCGGCGAGCCCGAGCAGCAGACCGGCGAAGCCCTTGCCCAGCCCCAGGTCCTTGGTGACGAACAGGGCGATATTGATCTGGTAGACGCTGTTGACGGTCAGCATCAGCACGATGACGGCCATCAGGGAGCGCACCCGCGGGGTGAGACCGGAGAAGGCGTTGCGGGGCGGGGCGGGTGCCGTGGGCGCGGCCCCGGTCTTCCCGGGCGCTGCCTTGGGCGGCCCGGTCTGTGCCGTTTCCGCCTTCCGCGGCCCGGCCGCGCCCTCCGGTACGCCCTCCGCGCCGCCGTCGTTCGCGGGGCCGCCGTCCGCCGTGCCGTCGTTCGCCGGGCCGCCGTCCGCGACGGGTCCGGGCCGGGCCGTCGCCGTGTCCGGCAGGGCCAGCACGCAGAGCACCGCCGACAGCAGGTAGAAGACCGCCGCGGCGAAGAACAGGCTGGAGAAGCCGCGGGAGGAGATCAGATAGAAGCCGAACGGCGGGCCGACGATCCAGGCCACCGAGGTCACCGAGCGGAGCGCCGAGTTGAAGAACGCGGCGTCCGTGCCCCGGCTGTCCGCGAACTCCCGCGTATAGGCGAAGAGTTGCGAGAAGACGGCGCCGCCGATACCGAAGAACAGGGCGCCCGTCACCAGCAGCGCGTAGTAGTCGCGCAGCAGCAGGTAGGCGACCGCGCCGGCGGCCGAGCAGGCCGCGCACAGCGCGAGCAGGGAGCGCCGGCTCGACATCCGGTCCGACAGCGCACCGACGACCAGGTCGGAGAGGATCTCCGAGGCCGCGCGCGCCGCGAAGAACAGCCCGATCATCAGCGGCGACACCCGCACCGCGTCGGACAGGAACAGGCTGGTGGAGGTGACGACCATGGCCCCGGCGACCCCGACCATGCCGGTGACGCCGATCAGGCTGTTGAGCGCGCCGTCCTTGAGGACGCCGGCGACGCGCGTCCTGGCGGTGGCGGTGGTGGTGGTGTGCACGCTTCTCCCTGGCGCGGAACGGTCACGGGACGGGGGTGCGGGGCGGGCGGGACGGCAGGGCCGCGGGACTCGCGGGAGGCCCTCAGGGGCCGCGGAGGCCGCCGGGTGTCACCCGGGCACGGCCGCCGGCTGCCGGGAGCCGCGCCGCTGCCGGTAGGGCAGCCAGGGCGGCAGTTCCCGGCCCTCGGGGACGAGCAGCGCGGCCTCGTAGTCCGCCCGGCCGATCTCCCCGGCGGCCAGCAGGCCGTCCCGGTCGGAGAGGGGGAGGGCGGCGAGGACGCGGTGCCGGAGATGGTCCAGGTCGAACAGTCCGTCGTAGGTCGCGGGGCGCGGCCGGACCGGGCCCCCGGGGCCCAGCCGGGACGGAGCCACCGTGCCGGACACCAGCCGCCAGTAGGCGGCGAAGGCGGTGCGCGGGTCGGGGAGGGTGCCGGCGGCGAGACCGATGCGGATGGTCTCCAGCCAGCAGTCGAGGTAACGGCGGTCGTCCAGGCGGGCCAGATGCCGCTCGCACCAGACGGCCATCGTCTTCGCGTCCGGCAGGACGGCCCGCCCCGCGAACACGGCCAGCGCCCAGGCGGCGATGGCCTCGAAGTAGGGGCATGCGGTGCCGAACCCCTCCGTGTCCACCGGGGTGTTGATGACGGCGAGGGTCGGGTCGTGCCGGAAGAAGTGGTGCTCGTAGAGGTCCTCGCGGCGGAAGCCCTCGATGAAGCCGTAGTCCGGCATCCCGTAGCCCAGGCACAGCACGACGTCGTCATAGGTGTGTTCGCTGCCGTCGGCCAGCACCGCCGTGCCGTCGGGCCGGAATCGCTCGAACGCCGGGCGGACCGTGATGCCGCCCCGGTAGACCCGGGGGATCGCCTTCTCGTTCACGTGCACGGCGCCGTGGAAGCCGTCCGCCGGCAGCAGGCCCGTCTGCCGGTACATCGCCATGTACTCGGGCAGCAGTTCGCTCAGCCAGGCCAGATAGTCCCGGTAGGGCATCTCCTCCAGCGCGACCCGGCCCGCGTACGAGAAGAGCGCGTCGTTGTAGACGCCCGCGCAGTCGCGCGGCAGGAAGAGGGCCCGGCCGCGCACCGACCAGTCCACCCGCGCGCCGGCGTCCGACAGTTCGGCGGCGATGTCCGCGCCGCTGACCCCGCCCCCGACCACCAGCACCCGGCGTCCGGCGAAGTCAGCCGTGCCCCGGTAGGACTTGGCCGTCCACACCCGGACCCGGGCGGCGGGGCCCGGCATGTGCTCCGGCAGCCGGGGCTCCCACAGCTCGCCGCTCGCGACCATCACCGCGTCGAAGACCTCGCCGCTCTCGCCGCCCCCGTGCCGGACGGTGACCCGCCACCCGTCCGCCTCCCGCGCCACCCGGACCACCCGGTGGCCGAAGCGGCAGACCGGCAGCACCCCGAACGCCTCGGCGTAGGACCGCAGATAGGTGTGCACCTGCGGAAGGGTGGGGAAGTCGTCCACGCCGCGGGGCGGGAAGTCGGAGAACGGGAAGCTCATCCGCGAGCTCTGCATCCGCACCCCGGGGTAGGCGCCGCCGGAGGCCGGATCCCAGATCCCGCCCAGATCGGCGTTCTTCTCGAAGACCACCACCTCATGGCCCTCGGCCAGCGCCTGCTTGGCACTGGTGAGGCCGGCCGGCCCCGCTCCGATGACTGCGATCCGCGAGCGTCTCCTGGCGCGGGGGAGCGACGCGGAACGGGGCGGGGCCGGCCGGGGTTCGGGTAAGGGCGACATGGCGTGGGGTCTCTTCCGGTGTGCCATCGGACGGCGTCAGATGAAGGGGTCGAAGTCGTCGACGGGTTCGGGCGGTTCGCGGTGCCGCAGCCCGTCGATCTCGACGTTCACGGGGTGCCGCGCGCAGTGGAACCGGCAGTCCTTCCGCGGGTCGATGACGGTGGTGTCGGCGCGGGCCCACATCTCCTCGAACGACATCTCCGCGATGTCGCCCAGCTTCCCCTTCTCGTGGCCCCGGTGGTACGGGCAGATGTAGACGCCGGTGGGCGTGACCGTGGTGCGCAGTTCGGCCACCGGGCAGGCCGCGTACTCCTTCTTCTGCACCGGGTCCGAACCGGAGCGCACCGCCAGCCAGTTGGAGGACCGGAGCAGCCGGAACGACTCGTCCTCCAGCTTGCGCAGCCGGGACCACTGCTCCTCGACGAGCTCCGTGTGCTCGGCGGCCTGGTTGACGGTGAAGTGGTCGGCGTCGAGCATCGCCTTCAGCTCGAAGTAGTCGCAGCCGATGTCCTTCGCGAGCTCGCCCGCCTGCTGCACCTCGGGGTAGTTGGTGGCCGTGAGCCGCCCCTCGCCGTCGAAGCGCTGCATCAGCAGGAACGAGTAGCCGAGCCGCCCGGCCTTGCGCTCGGCCAGCCGCCGCATGTCCGCGATGATCTGCGGGAACACACTGGACTTGCGGCGGCTGGGCCGGAAGACGTCGAACGTCGCGGGGGTCGCCGCGTCCAGGGAGACGCGGACCCAGGAGAGCATGGACGCCAGCTCGTCGAGGTAACGGCCGATCAGGGTGCCGTTGGTGACCAGCCCGATGCGGATGCCCGCGCCGTGCAGCACCTCGATGACGGTCCCGATGGACCGGTGCATCAGCGGCTCGCCGCCGCCGATCAGGATGACCGCCCGTACGCCGGAACCGGCCAGCTCGTGCGCCAGATCGGTGATCCGGTCCCGGGAGAACTGCCCCTGGTTCAGCACCCCCGAGCTGATGCACTCGGGGCAGGCGAGATCGCACAGGGTCGTCGGATCCAGATCGACGACCAGCGGCCACTTCAGCCGCCGCCCCCGCGCGACCTCGCGCGCCGCCGGAAGCACCGAGCGCTGGTACAGCTTGCCGACGAGGTCGAGCTTCCGCCTCACGTCGGCCGCCCCCAGCCCTCCCGGTAACTCCGGTTGTTCATCCACTCCGTACACGAGTCCCCCGTTCACTTGCGTGCGCTGTGCTGTGCAGTGCTGTGCTGTGCTGTGCTGTGTTGTGCCTGTTCCTGCCGTGCCCGCCCCCGCTGGTGCCGCGAGCGCGGTGTGGGTCAGCCGGTCCCGTCGCCGGAGAGGCCGTTGCGCAGGGCCACCCCGCCGTACCAGAAGGCGCTGTCCTTGGGCGTACGCAGCTGGGTGTCGAAGTCCACGTGGACGATGCCGAAGCGCTTGGCGTAGCCCTCGGCCCACTCGAAGTTGTCGAGCAGCGACCAGAGGAAGTAGCCGCGCACGTCCACGCCGTTGGCGATGGCCTGCTGCGTGGCGCGCAGATGCCCGTCGACGTAGGCGATCCGGTCGGCGTCGTGCACCTTGCCGTCGGGCGTGACCGGGTCGTCGTAGGCGGCGCCGTTCTCGGTGATCATGATCTTGATGCCGGGGTAGTCGCTGTTGATCCGCTCCAGGATGGTGCGGAGCCCCCGGGCGTCGATCTCCCAGCCGATGTCCGTCAGCGGCCGGCCGCAGGACAGGAACCGCACGTCCTCCGCGCCGGGCCAGCAGGAGCCGGGACCCTCGGCGGGCTCGCCGCCGCCCGCCACGTGGTAGGAGGTGTAGTAGTTGACGCCGAGGAAGTCGATCGGTGCCCCGATCAGCGCCTCGTCGCCCTCCAGGATGTGCTCCGTGCCGCAGACCCGCTCCAGGTGCGCCCGGATGTCGGCCGGGTAGCCGCCCTGCATCACCGGGTCGAGGAAGAGGCGGTTCTGCAGGATGTCGATGCGGTGGGCGGCGTCCAGGTCCGCCGGGGCGTCCGAGGCGGACGACACCGGGTAGAAGTTGAGCGTGGTGCCGATCTCCACCGGTCCGGGCGCCGCGGCGCGCAGGGCCGGGACGGCCAGGCCGTGGGCGAGCAGCAGATGGTGGGCGGCGCGCAGGGAGGCCGGCGGGTCCTGGACACCCGGGGCGTGCTTGCCCTCCCCGTACCCGAGGAAGGCCGCGCACCACGGCTCGTTGAGGGTGGTCCACAGCTTGACGCGGTCCCCGAGCGCCTCGCGCATGACCCCGGCGTACTCGGCGAACCGGTAGGCCGTGTCGCGGTTCAGCCACCCGCCCTTGTCCTCCAGGGCCTGCGGGAGGTCCCAGTGGTAGAGCGTGACCGCCGGCTCGATGCCGCGCTCCAGCAGCGAGTCCACCAGGCGCTGGTAGAAGTCGACGCCCCGCGCGTTCGCCGGACCGGAGCCGTCCGCCTGGATCCGGGGCCACGAGACCGAGAACCGGTAGGCGCCCAGCCCGAGTTCGGACATGAGAGCGACGTCCTCGGGGTAGCGGTGATAGTGGTCCGCGGCCACGTCGCCGGTGTCACCGCCGACGACCCGTCCGGGAGTATGCGCGAAGGTGTCCCAGATGGACTGTCCGCGACCGTCCGCGTCCGCGGCGCCCTCGATCTGGTAGGCGGAAGTGGCCACACCCCAGAGGAAGCCGGTCGGGAAGGCGGCGACCCGAGGCTCTGCCTCCGGTGCCACAGCGGTCTGTTCATCCTGCATTGTCACGTCCGGACCTCATCAACAACTGTCGAATACGGCTCGCAGCGCACCTGCGGAGCGAGTGGGAGCGTTCCCAAAATCGGGCGGAAAGCGACCACCTGGCCAGCCGGGGTCGCTGTGGGCGGGTGAGTAACGCGAAAAACCTCTGGGAGCGCTCCCATAAATGTGGCGGAGCTGACAGCCGGTGTCAAGATTTCAACGCGCTCCGCTCTTCTCCGGCGGGGGCGTGCAGACGCAACCCGGTCCACCGGTCGCACGCCGTTGAGCTGCCGGTTTCCCTGCCCGCCGGCGTGTGCGGGCCATAATTCCCCGGAAGGAAAAGCCCGGTCGCCCTCACCGGTCACGCCCGGCCCGGTCGTATCTCCGGCCCCGCCCGGCCCGGAAGTGCCCCCTGCCGGGGCGGCGGCGCGGCGCCGCGACGGCCGTCGTCGGCCCGGCCATTGCTTTCAACTAGTGAATCGCCGCTTCCGCTCCCGGTCCCGGCGCCGGTGCCGCGTATTTCCGCGGGCCGGAAATCACGGCATCCCGGGATGTGACCCGCCCGGAGTGCTCCGGCATTCGCGGGTGCCGCCCGAGCGGCCGGGCGGCACCCCGGGCACGGCGCACCCCTGCCCGGCGCGGCACCCCCCGTGCCGGGCGCGGCGCACCCGCATCCCGGCGTGATCCGACCCGCCGGGGCGTCGCGCACGTGCCAGGCGCGGGGGCCGCTGCCGGGGTGCGGGCCCGGCCACGGCTCCCTGCCGGGGCGGTCAGGCCGAGTTCCGGTGCACGAGCCGTGTTCCCAGCACCACATGCCGCTTCGCCGTCGTCCGGGAGCCGATCTCCTCCACCAGCACCCGGGCCATCGCCCGTCCCATCTCCTCGATCGGCTGCCGCACCGTCGTCAGCGGCGGATCGGTGTGGCGGGCGATCGCCGAGTCGTCGAACCCCACCAGGGCGACGTCCTCCGGCACCCGGCGTCCGGCCGCCCGCAGCGCGCCCAGCGCACCGGCGGCCATCACGTCCGACGCCGCGAACACGGCGTCCAGCCGCGGTTCCCGTTCCAGCAGTTCGGTCATCGCCCGGCGCCCGCCGCTCTCGGTGAAGTCGGCCTCCGCCACGAGCTGCCGGTCCCGCCCCAGCCCCGCGGACTCCAGCGCCTGGCGGTACCCGTCCAGCCGGCACTGGGCGACGTACATGTCGAGCGCGCCCGTGATGGTGGCGACCCTCCGCCGCCCGCCGGCCAGCAGATGCGCGACGGCGGACCGCGCTCCGCCGACATTGTCGGAGTCCACGTACGACACCGACTCCAGATCGGAGCGCCGGCCGCTGAGCACGGCCGGCAGGCCCAGATCCTCCAGCAGGTCCGGCAGCGGGTCGTGCTCGTGCACCGAGACGACGAGGACGCCGTCCACCCGCTGCGCCCGCAGAAACTGCGCGAACCGCTGCCGCTCCTTCGTCGTGCGGATCAGGGTCAGCAGCAACTGCATCTCGGTCTCGGCGAGTTCCGCGCCGACCCCCCGCACGATGTCGGAGAAGTACGGCTCGGCGAAGAGCTTGGTCTCCGCCTCCGGGACGACCAGGGCGATCGCGTCGGTGCGGTGCCCCGCGAGCGCCCGTGCCGCCCGGTTCGGTACATAGCCGAGTTCGGCCACGGCCTGTTCGACCGCGGCCTTGGTCTGGTCGCTGACCCGCAGCGAGCCGTTGATCACCCGGGACACCGTCCCCCGGCCGACCCCCGCTCGCGCGGCGACTTCCTCCAGTGTCGGTTGCCGGCTCCGCCGTCCGTTCACCGCCATCAGGCCTCCCCACCGTCGGCCCCGCCGGGCCGCCCCGATGGGTTGTGCGGGGGAGGCCGGCAGTGCCGGTTCAGGCCGTCTCCGGCCACTCGTTCGGACCGGCGCCCGGCCCGATCCCGCCCCATTTTTGGGAGCGCTCCCATGCTATCCGAGCCGCTGAAGTGAACACGCGTCGCCCCGGCCGCACCCGTCACGGGCCTGGGGTGCTGTCCGCGCCGTACGCGGAACGCGATCCGGCCGCGGGCCCGTTCGCGGCCCGGGGCCGCCGGGCGGGTTCCGGCCCGCCGGGGCCGGAACGTCGGGCTCGGCCCCGTCGTGCCGGGCCGTCATGCCGACCGTCGCGCCGGCCGGCGCCGTGCCGCCCGGCCCGTGCGACCGCCCGTCCCGTGTAACGAACCGCGAACGAATCCGTGAAATCGCGCGCGCCGTCGCCCCGCGCCCCCGCACTCCTCCCTTCGGGAAGTGATGGACCTTCGTCGGGCAATCGCGCCGGTCCACACGGTGGTTGGGGCCCCGTGAGAGCTTCGGCACCCCGTCCCGCCTGCCCCGACGCACGCCCCATCGCAGCTCCGGGTGGCCGTTAGGACACATGCGCACAACGAAACCGTATTCACGTCTTGACACTTTCCCGCTGAGGCGCAAGCCTTCGGGCATGGCGCGAGTGGGAGCGCTCCCACCCCTCGCCAGGCGGAGTCGGGCCTTCCGGGGGGAGGCCTGCACTCGGCGACGTCCAGCACCACCAGGGCCGCCGGTCCGGAAGGGACCCGAACCGGCCGGTCAGCCCCCTCGTGGTCCGAGCCGGTCGGCGTCTCGGCGGCGCGCGTGCCGCCCCAGCCGCCCCCGGACGGACCGTCCCGTGGCATCAGCCAGAGATCCACCTGGACAAGGAGAGTGGAATGCGCACTTCCAGCAGGACCCGCGGCCGTAGCCGCAGAACCGCGATAGCGGCGGTGGCCGGGCTCGCGACCTGCGCAGTCTTGATCACCGGATGCAGCAGCGACTCCGAAGGCGGGGCCGGCAGCGACGGCAAGATCGAGCTGCGCGTCGGCACCTTCGGGTCGTTCGGCTACGACAACAAGACGGGCGCCAAGCTCTACGCCGAGTACGAGAAGCTGAACCCGAACATCAAGATCGTCGAGAACAACGTCTCCGACGGTCAGAAGTACTGGGACACCCTGAAGCTCCGGCTCTCCCAGGGCAGCGGCCTCTCCGACATCCAGGCGATCGAGGTCGGCTACATCGCCGAGGCGACGAGCCCGGCCATGGCCGGCAAGTTCGTCGACCTCGCCACCGCGGACGGCGTCTCCACCGCCAGCTTCCTGGACTGGAAGATCAAGCAGGCGACCACGCCCGACAACAAGGTCGTCGGCCTCGGCACCGACATCGGCCCGATGGCGATCTGCTACCGCAAGGACCTCTTCGAGAAGGCCGGTCTGCCGACCGACCGCGAGGAGGTGGGCAAGCTGTGGGAGGGCGACTGGAAGAAGTTCATCGAGCAGGGCAAGAAGTACAAGGCCAAGGCGCCCGAGGGCACGGCCTTCCACGACTCCGCCAGCGGCCTGTTCAACGCCGTGATCTCCAGCTCGCCCGAGCAGTACTCCAACTCCCGCGGCCAGCTCGACTGGGAGAACAGCTCCGGCGTCGAGAAGGCATGGGACCTGGCGTCCGAGGCGGCGGAGGCGGACCTCACCGCCAAGCTGCGTCAGTTCGACGAGAAGGGCTCCTGGAACGCGGCGTTCAAGAACTCCAAGTTCGCCACGGTCGTCTGCCCGAGCTGGATGACGAACATCATCAAGGACCAGGCGGGCCCGGAGAACCAGGGCAAGTGGGACATCGCCGCCCCGCCGGTGGCCGCCAACTGGGGCGGTTCCTTCCTCTCCGTGCCGAAGGCCGGCAAGAACACCAAGGAGGCCGCCAAGCTCGCGGCCTGGCTGACCGCTCCGGAGCAGCAGGCCAAGGTCTTCGCCAAGGCCGGTCTGATGCCGTCCACCACGAAGGCCATGGAGTCGGAGGAGGTCAAGACCGCCAAGATCGACTACTTCGGTGACACCCCGGTCGGCGAGATCTACTCCGCCGCCGCCCAGAAGATCGAGCCGGCGCCGATCGGCCGCTACGACGGCCAGGTGAAGACCTTCATCACCGACAACGGCATCCTCGACATCGAGCAGCGCGGGACGGACCCGGACGCGGCCTGGAAGAACGTGAAGAACCTGATCGCAGACAAGATCGATCAGTAACGGGACGGCGGGCCGCCCGCCCGGCCACGCGCCGGCGGGCGGCCCGTACGCCTGAGTCACCGTCAGAACCGATCCCCGTGGAAGGACGCCACTCGTGGCTACCTCCGTACGGGCGGCCGCGGACGGCAGTCCGCCCCCCGCGCCGCCCGCCCCCCGACCAGCACGGCGCCGCAAGGCCCCCAGCGCCTGGCGCAGCAAGCTCTACCGGCTGGACGTCAAGGCGACCCCCTACACGTTCATCGCCCCGTTCTTTCTCACCTTCGCCGCCTTCGGGCTCTTCCCGCTGATCTACACCGGCTGGCTCTCCCTGCACCGGGTGGAGCTCGGCGGCGAGGCGGAGTGGCGCGGTCTCGAGAACTACACCGGGCTCACGGACAGCGACTTCTTCTGGAACGCGCTGGCCAACACCTTCACCATCGGCGTCATCTCCACCGTGCCGCAGCTGCTGATGGCGCTCGGTCTGGCGCATCTGCTCAACTACAAGCTCCGCGGCCGCGGTTTCTACCGGGTCGCGATCCTCGCGCCGTACGCCACCTCGATCGCCGCCGCGACGCTCGTCTTCGCGCAGCTGTTCAACACCGACTACGGCATGATCAACGGCTTCCTCGGCCTCTTCGGGATCGACGCGGTCAACTGGGAGACCGAGAAGTGGCCGGCGCAGATCGCCATCTCCACCATCGTCACCTGGCGGTGGACCGGCTACAACGCCCTGATCTACCTGGCCGCGATGCAGGCCGTGCCGAACGACCTCTACGAGGCCGCGGCGCTGGACGGCGCCTCCCGCTGGCGGCAGTTCATCAGCGTCACCATCCCGTCGATCCGTCCGACGATCCTCTTCACCGTCGTCGTCTCGACGATCGGCGCCACCCAGCTCTTCGGTGAACCGCTGATCTTCGGCGGCAGCCTCGGCATCGGCGGCGGCAGCGCCAACCAGTACCAGACGCTGAGCCTGCTGATGTACGAGAAGGGCTGGGTCACCGGCTCCCTCGGCCAGGCCTCGGCCATCGCCTGGGTGATGCTGCTGCTCCTGCTGCTCGTCGGCGGGGTGCAGGCCCTCATCTCCCGCAGGAACCGCAAGAAGACGGGGGCCTCCTCATGACGCACGCCCTGACCAAGGCCCCGGCCGAGGCCGGCGGCCGCCGGAAGGCTCCGGTCCCGCGCCGCGGGGGGAAGGCCGGCCGGGCCGGCGGCCAGAACCACGCCGGCCCGCTCACCTACATCGTGCTCGCGCTGGCGGCGTTCTTCTCGCTCTTCCCGCTGTACTGGAACCTCGTCGCCGCCTCGCACACCGGCGAGCGCGTCGTCCAGGCGCCGTCGCCACTCCTCCCCGGCGACCAGCTCTTCACCAACCTCGAGATCGCCTGGAACCAGGTCCACATGGGCCAGGCGCTGATCAACACCACCATCGTGGCGGGCACGGTCGCGATGAGCACGGTGCTCTTCGCCACCCTGGCCGGATTCGCCTTCGCCAAGCTGCAGTTCCGCGGCCGCAACATCCTGCTGGCGGTCGTCATCGCGACGATGACCGTGCCGCCGCAGCTCAGTGTGATCCCGCTCTACCAGATCATCACCGAGCTGGGCTGGGTCGACCAGCTGCAGTCCGTCATCCTGCCCACCCTGGTGGCCGCGTTCGGTGTCTTCTTCATGCGCCAGTTCCTGCTGGAGGCGCTGCCGGTGGAACTCGTCGAGGCGGCCCGGATGGACGGCGCGAACAGCATGCGCATCATCTGGCATGTGGTGTTCCCCGTCGCCCGGCCGGCGATGGCGGTCCTGGGGATGCTCATCTTCGTCCAGTCCTGGAACGACTTCTTCTGGCCGTTCATCGCGCTGACCCCGGACGGGAACCCGACGCTGCAGGTGGCCCTCGCGGGCCTCGGCGCCGGCAACCACACCGTCAACCACGCGGTCGTCCTGACCGGTGCGCTGATCGCCACGATCCCGCTGCTGGCGGTCTTCGCCCTGCTGGGCAAGCACGTGGTGGGCGGCATCACCGCGGGAGCCGTCAAGAGCTGACCCGCGCCGGCCCGCACACCGGAGCGCCGGAGCCCCCGCGGAGAGACCACCGCGGTGGCTCCGGCGCTGACTGGTGGCGGGGCGACGGGGCGGACGGGGTGCCGGGGTGACGTCGACTCGCCGCGGCGGGTCCCCGCGCCGCTCTCCGGGCCTCGGCCCGCCGTCCCCGGTCCCCCCCCGTTCCAACCCGCCCCGCACCGGCACCGCTTGTACGCCCCCGCGCCACCTGCACGACCCGCACCGCAGTACGACCCGCACCGCAGTACGACCCGCACGGCACCACCCGCACCGCACCGTTCCCGCTCCGCACCGCCACCGCTGCGCCCGATCCGGGCACCACCCCCCACCGGTCCCCGGGCCTCTCCCCGCCGTCCGCACCGAGCCCAAGGAGTGCTCTCCCATGACCGCGCACGAAGTCCGGTCCGCCGCCTCGGCCCGCTCCTTCCCGCCGGGCTTCGTGTGGGGGGCGGCCACCGCCGCGTACCAGGTCGAGGGTGCCGCGACCGAGGACGGCCGCACCCCCTCCATCTGGGACACCTTCAGCCACACCCCCGGCAACGTCTTCCGCGACCACACCGGCGACGTGGCCGCCGACCATTACCACCGGATGCCGGAGGACGTCCGGCTGATGCGCGAACTCGGCATCGGCGCCTACCGGTTCTCCGTCTCCTGGCCCCGGGTCCAGCCCACCGGCCGCGGCCCGGCCGTGCAGCGCGGTCTCGACTTCTACCGGCGGCTCTGCGACGAGCTCCTGGCGAACGACATCCAGCCCGCGGTGACCCTCTACCACTGGGACCTGCCGCAGGACCTGGAGAACGTCGGCGGCTGGCCCCGCCGCGCCACCGCCGAGCGCTTCGGCGACTACGCCCAGATCGTCGCGGAGGCCCTCGGCGACCGGGTCTCCCTGTGGACCACCCTCAACGAGCCCTGGTGCAGCGCCTTCCTCGGCTACGGCTCCGGCACCCACGCCCCGGGCCGCACCGACCCGGTGGCCGCCCTCCGCGCCGCGCACCACCTCAATCTGGGCCACGGCCGGGCCGTCGCCGTGCTCCGCGAGACCCTGCCGCCCACCGCGCAGATCGGCGTCACCCTCAACCCGCACCTGGTCCGGCCGCTGTCCGAGACGCCGGAGGACCTGGAGGCCGTCCGGCGCATCGACGCGGTCGGCAACCGGATCTTCACCGGCCCGATGCTGGCCGGGGCGTACCCGGAGGACCTCTTCGCCGACACGGTGCGGCTCACCGACTGGTCCTTCGTCCGCGACGGCGACACGGCCGCGATCCACCAGCCGCTGGACGCGCTGGGCATCAACTACTACACCTCCCGCGTCGTCTCCGCCGCGCGCCCCGACGGGCGGACCGCGCGCGGCACCGCGCGCCCCGCCTCACCCTGGCCCGGCGCGGACGGCGTCGTCTTCCACCAGCCGTCCGGCGAACGGACCGCCATGGGCTGGCCCGTCGACCCCACCGGCCTCTACCACCTGCTGATGAGCTTCACCGCCGACTTCCCCGGCCTGCCGCTGCTGATCGCCGAGAACGGCGCGGCGTACGACGACCGGCCCGGCCCCGACGGCACCGTGCACGACCCGGAGCGCATCGCCTACCTCCACCGCCATCTGGACGCCGTCCTGCGGGCGCTGCAGGACGGCGCCGACGTGCGCGGCTACTACCTCTGGTCGCTGCTCGACAACTTCGAGTGGACCTACGGCTACGGCAAGCGGGTCGGGGCCATCTACATCGACTACGAGACCCAGGCCCGCGTCCCCAAGTCCAGCGCGCGCTGGTACGCCGGGGTCGCCCGCACCGGACGTCTCCCGGACGAGGTCCCCCTCCCGCTGCCCGGGCAGGCGCCCATGCCGTTCCCCGAGCAGAACTCCGCACCACTCCCGGAGCGGATCTCCGGGCGGCCGGTTCGCGAGGGGATCCCCGGGCAGCTCTCCGAGTAGTCCGGACGGCCCACCGGGCGCCGGCGCCCGGCACCCGGACCGTTTCCGGACAAGCCCGCTTCCGTATGAGCCGTCTCCGCCCGAGCCGTCTCCGTACCGGTTCCGCACGCGTTCCGCACAACAGACACGACAGACACGACAGACACGACAGACACGACAGACACGACAGACACGACAGAGAGGACATCCCCTCCCCATGACCGACACCGGCAGTCCGCGGGCCCTCCCGCGCTTCCCCGCGAACTTCCGCTTCGGCGCCGCCACCGCCGCGTACCAGATCGAGGGCGCCCACGACGAGGACGGCCGCGCGCCGTCCATCTGGGACACCTACTGCCGCACCCCCGGCAAGGTCGAGGGCGGCGCCACCGGTGACACCGCCTGCGACCACTACCACCGCTACCGCGAGGACATCGCCCTGCTGCGGGACCTCGGCGTCGACAGCTACCGCTTCTCCATCGCCTGGCCGCGGGTCCGCCCCGGCGGCGACGGCGAGGTCAACAAGGCGGGCCTGGACTTCTACGACCGGCTCACCGACCTCCTGCTGGAGGCGGGCATCACCCCCTGCGCGACCCTCTACCACTGGGACCTGCCGCAGGCCCTGGAGGACCGCGGCGGCTGGCGGGTCCGGGAGACGGCGGAGCTCTTCGCCGAGTACACGGCCGTCGTCGCCGGGCGGCTCGGGGACCGGGTCGGCCGCTGGATGACCCTTAACGAGCCCTTCTGCAGCGCCTTCCTCGGCTACGCCCGGGGCCGGCACGCGCCCGGCGCGAAGGAGGGTCGCGGGGCCCTGGCGGCCGCCCACCACCTGCTGGTCGGCCACGGCCTGGCCGTACGGGCGCTCCGCGAGGCCGGGGCCCGGGAGGTCGGCATCACGCTCAACCCCGAACTGCTGGTCCCCGAGAGCGACACCCCGGCCGACCACGCGGCGGTACGGCGCGCGAGGACCGTCCACAACGACATCTGGCTGGACCCGCTGTTCGCCCGCCGCTACCCGCGGTACGAGCGCGAGACCTGGGGGGAGCTCGCGGCCGACCCGTCCTGGCGGCTCGACGGCGACCTGGAGCTGATCGGGCAGCCGCTCGACTTCGCCGGCATCAACTACTACCGCCCGATGACCGTGCGCGACACCCCGCACACGGAGCCGGACCCCGCCGCGCGCACCGCCGTGGACATCGGCGCGGCCGAGCTCTGGCGCGAGGACGTGCGGCGGACCACCATGGGCTGGCCCGTCGTCCCGGAGGCCCTGCGGGAGCTCCTCACGGAGCTCACCCGGGAGTACCCGTCCCTGCCGCCCCTCCTCATCACGGAGAACGGCTCCTCGGAGGCCGACACCGTGGCGGACGACGGCGCCGTGCACGACGCGGACCGGGTCGCGTACCTCCACGACCATCTGCGGGTGCTGGCGGACACCATCGCCGCCGGCGTGGACGTCCGGGGTTACTTCGTCTGGTCCCTGCTGGACAACTTCGAATGGGCCTTCGGCTACGACCGGAGATTCGGGATCGTCCGGGTCGACTACGAGACGCTGGAGCGCACCCCGAAGGACAGCTACCACTGGTACCGGTCGCTGATGGCGGACCACCGCGCCCGGCACGGCGCCGCGTCCGGCAGCGCACCCGGCGGCGCCGGGCGGTAGCCGGACACGCCGCGTCCCGCCGCGGGTGGCCGCGGCGGGACGCGGACGGGGGAGGGCTCCGGAGGGCTCAGGCGGCGCCGCTGCCGTAGGGCGCGTACAGGTCGAGCAGCCGGGTGCGGGCGGCGGTCAGCCGGTGTGCGACGACTCCGGCGACCGCGGTGGACAGTGCCCGCCCCAGCACCGGGTCCTCCTCCAGCAGCTCCAGCACCCGGGCCGCCTCGAACTGGTAGGCCCGTACGGGGCTGAGCGCCTCGGCGCCGAAGTTCCACCGGCGGGGCGGGATGAGCCAGGACCAGCCGAGCAGATCGCCGGTGCCGAGCGTCTCCACGGCGGGGGAGCGGCGGCCGGGCACGTGCACGTCCACCGTGACGCTGCCGGACTTGATCAGCCAGAAGCGATCGGCCGTGCGGCCCTCCTCGAAGATCCGCGTCCCGGCCGGGAAGACGACCTCCCGGGCCAGCTCCATCAGCCTCTCGCGCTGCTCCTGCGTCAGCGCGGCGAGTACGCCGTTCCTGTTGGTCATCATCCGCTCCCTTCACGCATTCCGGTGTCCCCCTACGATGATCCGCCCCCGGGGCCGCCGCCGTACGGGGCCGAAAGTCCCCGAATCGGGGTGCCGTCCCGCCCTGATGGGGAACAGGGGAGGATGCGACGGTGGAGCCGCGAGGCCGGCGCGGTGGCCGGCGCGAGAGGAGACGGTGGAGCGATGGAACTGCCCGTGGTCGTGGGTGTCGACGGTTCGGAGCACAGCCTGGCCGCACTGGACTGGGCGGTGGACGAGGCCGCCCGCCACGGGACGGCGCTGAGGATCGTGCACGCCTCCCTGTGGGGTGAGTACGAGGGGTCGGAGTCCCCCGCGGGCACCGCCCGCTTCGCCGAGCCGCTGCCCGTCGAGAAGATCCTCGGGGCCGCCGAGGAGCGCGCCCGCAAGCGGAACCCCCGGCTGGAGGTCACCGCCGAGGCCGTGTCCGAGGACCCGGCGGCCGCCCTGGTCCGCGCGGGCGAGAGGGCGTCCCTCCTGGTCACCGGCAGCCGCGGCCGGGGCGCCATCGGCGGTCTGCTGCTGGGCTCGGTCGGCCTGGCGGTGGCGGCCCGCGCCGGCTGCCCGGTGGTCGTGGTCCGCGGCGCGGAGCACGCGCCCGCCGGTTCCGGCGGGCGGATCGTGCTCGGCGCGGGCGACGAGACGGACGGCACCGCCGCCGCCCGGTTCGCCCTCCGCGAGGCCGCGGTCCGCGGCGCCGGGCTGACGGCCGTACGGGCCTGGCGCCGCCCGCACGAGCCGATGCGGCACCCGCTGCTCACCGGGAGCCCCGGCCAGGCGGAGGAGGAGCGCGCCGAGTGGATCCTGGAGGAGCTGCTGCGGGAGCCGCGGCGCGAGCACCCCGGGGTCGAGATCACCCACGAGATCGCCGAGGGCCCCGCGCGCAAGGCCCTCCTGGATGCCTCCCGCACCGCCGATCTGCTGGTCGTGGGCGCGCGCCGGCGCGAGGGACACCTCGGTCTCCAGCTCGGCATCGTCAACCACGCCGTGCTGCACCACGCCGAATGCCCCGTGGCCGTCGTCCCCGAGCGGCCCTGACCCCGCTCCCGCCCGGGCCGGACCCCGTCCGCCCCGGGCGGGGCCCCGCAGCCGTACCGCACCGGAGAGGGAGCCCTTGTGGAGCAGGACCCCGCGACGGACGACCCCGCGACGGACGACGCGGCCCCGGGCAGCGACCGGGGCCCCGGCCCCGAGCCGCGGCGGCCCGCCGCGCCCGCCTTGTCCGTCCCGCCCGGCGTACGGGCCTGGGTGCTGGACACCGACGGGGTGATCACCGACTCCGCCCGGGTGCACGCCGCGGCCTGGAAGGCGGCCTTCGACACCTGCCTGCGCGACCACCCGCCGCCGGACCCCGCCGACCGCCGGCCCTTCGACCCCGGCGAGGACTACCGCCGCCACGTCGACGGCAAGGCCCGCCTCGACGGAGCCGCCGCCTTCCTCACCGCCCGCGGGCTGCGCCTGCCCGCCGGGGACCCCCGGGACCCGCCCGGCACCGGCTCGGTGCGGGCCGTCGCCGCCCTCAAGGAGCGCCTCTTCACCGAACGCCTCCGGGCCGGCGGCATCGAGGCCTATCCCGGGACCGTCCGGCTGCTGCGTGCCCTGCAACGGGCCGGGGTGCCCCGCGCCGCGGCCTCCGCCTCCCGGCACGCCGGGGAACTGCTGGAGAGCGCCGGGGTGCGGGACCTGTTCGACGCCCTCGTCGACGGCCACGAGACGGCCCGGCTCGGACTGCCCGGCAAACCCGACCCCGCGCTGTTCCTGGAAGCCGCCGCCCGGCTGGGCGTACCGGTCCGGGAGACGGCCGTCGTCGAGGACGCGCTCGCCGGGGTCGAGGCGGGCCGCCGCGGCGGCTTCGGCCTGGTCGTGGGCGTGAACCGGACGGAGGACGAGGGCGCCGCCGGGGAGCTGCGCCGGCACGGCGCCGACCGCGTGGTCCGCGACCTCGCCGAACTCCTGCCGGACCCGGGATCCGGCCCCGGCTCGAACCCCGGCCGCCCCGGCCCGATCCCCGGCCCGCAGACCGAGAAAGGCCCGGAATGAACGACTGGACCTGGCGGTACGAGGGCTACGATCCCGCCGAGGAACGCCTCCGCGAAGCCCTGTGCACCCTCGGCAACGGCTACTTCGCCACCCGCGGCGCCGCCCCCGAGTGCACCGCCGACGGCGTGCACTACCCCGGCACCTATGTCGCCGGCTGCTACAACCGGCTCACCTCCACCGTCGCCGGGCGCGAGGTCGAGAACGAGGACATGGTCAATCTGCCGAACTGGCTGCCGCTGCGCTTCCGCGCCCACAGCGACGGCGACGGCGACGGCGGTGACAGCGCGGGCGGCACGGCGGGCACCACCCCGGAGACCGCGTGGTTCTCACCCGACACCGAGGGCCTCCTCAGCCATGAACAGTCCCTCGACCTGCGCACCGGCACCCTGACCCGCACCCTCCGCTGCGAGGACGCGGCGGGCCGCCGCACCCGCGTCGAACAGACCCGCTTCCTGCACATGGCCGACCCGCACCTCGCCGTGCTGCGCACCGTGCTCGAACCCGAGAACTGGTCGGGCCTCCTGGAGGCCGAGTCCGGGCTCGACGGCGAGGTCACCAACTCCGGGGTGGCCCGCTACCGCGACCTCGCCGGGCGTCATCTCACCGACGTCACCACCGGTATCCGGGAACCGGACACCGTCTGGCTGCACTGCCGCACCACGCGCTCCGACATCGGCATCGGCATGGCCGCCCGCACCACCACCACACCGCAGCCCCACTCCTCCCGGCTGGAACCCGGCACCGCGCACACCCGCCGGCTGCTGCTCCTGGCCGCCGCGCCCGGCAGGCCCGTCACCGTCGACAAGACCGTCGCCCTGCACACCTCCCGCGACCCGGCCATCGGCGACCCGCTCCAGGCCGTCCTCGACCGCGCCGCCCACGCCCCCGGCTACCCGGACCTGCTCGCCTCCCACCGCCGGGCCTGGCACGAGCTGTGGGAGCGCGCCGAGCTGGACGTCCCCGGCGAGGCCGGCCGCATCCTGCGGTTCCACCTCTTCCACGTCCTGCAGACCCTCTCGCCGCACACCGCCGAACTGGACGTCGGCGTGCCCGCGCGGGGTCTGCACGGCGAGGCGTACCGGGGCCACGTCTTCTGGGACGAGCTGTTCGTACTGCCGTATCTGAACCTGCACTTCCCCGAGGTGTCCCGCGCCCTGCTGGACTACCGGCACCGGCGGCTGCCCCGCGCCTGCCGCTCCGCGCGCGAGGCCGGGCGTCTCGGGGCCATGTACCCGTGGCAGAGCGCCAGCGACGGCCGCGAGGAGACGCAGGAGGTCCACCTCAACCCGCGTTCCGGCCGCTGGCTGCCCGACCACTCCCGGCTCCAGCACCACGTCGGCTCCGCGGTGGCGTACAACGTGTGGCACTACTGCGAGGCCACCGGCGACACCGGCTATCTGCAGACCAAGGGCGCCGAGACGCTGACGCAGATCGCGCGCTTCTGGGCGAGCAGCGCCGAGTTCGACCCGGCACTGGGCCGCTACCGCATCCGCGGGGTCGTCGGCCCCGACGAATACCACGAGGCCTACCCGGACGCGACCGCGCCGGGCCTCGACGACAACGCGTACACCAACGTCACCGCCGCCTGGGTGCTCACCCGCGCCCTCGAAGTCGTCCGTGCCCTGCCGGAGCCGCGGCGCCGGCAGCTCTTCGAGGAGACCGGGACGGACGCGGGTGAACCGGACCTCTGGGAGGAGGTGTCCCGCCGGCTGCACGTGCCCTTCCACCGGGGCGTCATCAGCCAGTTCGAGGGCTACGGCGAACTCGCCGAGCTCGACTGGGACGGCTACCGCCGCCGCTACGGCAACATCCGCCGCCTGGACCGCATCCTGGAGGCCGAGGGCGACAGCACCAACCGCTACCAGGCGTCCAAACAGGCCGACGCGCTGATGCTCGGCTACCTCTTCCCGCCCGCCGAACTCGCCGGGATCTTCCGGCACCTGGGCTACGAACTGGACGACGACACCTGGCGGCGGACCGTCGACCACTACCTGCACCGCACCTCGCACGGCTCGACGCTCAGCGGCCTGGTGCACGGCTGGGTACTGGCCCGGGTGCGGCGCGCCGAGGCGTGGGACTTCTGCCTGGAGGCGCTGAAGAGTGACGTGGCCGACCTCCAGGGCGGCACGACCGAGGAGGGCATCCACCTCGGTGCCATGGCCGGCACCCTCGACCTCGTGCAGCGCGGCCTGACCGGGATGGACCCGCGCGCCGACGCGCTCGTCCTCGACCCCGCGCCGCTGCCCGAGCTGTCCGAGTACTGCTTCACCGTCCGCTACCACAACCACTGGGGACTGGCCATGCGGCTGAGCCCCGGCCAACTCCGGGTCGACGTACCGGAATCCGACGAGCCGCCGGTGCGGCTGGTGCTCCCCGACCGGTCCGTCACGCTCCACCCCGGCGAGTCCTGCACGCTGGAGCTGACGGAGCTGACGGAGCTGACGGAGCTGACGGAGCTGACGGAGCTGACGGAGCCGACGGAGCCGACGGAGCCGTAGGGCCTGCCGGTGTGCCCGTGCCGGCTGCGGCCCCGGCCGGGCCCGGCGACGCACGGCGGGGGACCCCGCGGTGCGCGGCGGTCCACGGGGTACGGAAGACTCGGACCGGGCACACGCACGGCAGCGTCCGCGCGGCGCCGCCCGCCCCGCCCCGCTTCCGCCCGTCCCGCGCTCGTACGCACCCTCGATCCACGCCCGTACCACGCCCGAACCCACGCCCGTACTCAGCACCTGGAGGTAACTCCCATGCCCCGACCCGTCGTCGCCGGTCTGGACGGCACCCGGGCCAGCTTCGCGGCCGCCGACTGGGCGGCCCGGGAGGCGCTCCACCGCGAGCTGCCGATGACCCTGGTCCACGCCTGGAGCTGGGAGCCGGTCGATCCGCCCGTCACCCCGGACGAGGAGACCCAGCGCGAGGCGGCGCGGCGGATGCTGCACGAGGCCGCGGCCGGGCTCAAGGAGCGGTACCCGGATCTGGACCTCACCGTCGAACAGCCTCCGGCGCCCGCCGTCGCGGCGCTGCTGGAGCGGAGCGAGCACGCCGAGATGACGGTGCTCGGCACCCGGGGCCACACCGGTCTCCTCGGTTTCCTGCTGGGATCGGTCGGCCTCCAGGTGCTGGGCCGGGCCGCCGGGCCGGTGGTGATGGTGCGCGCGGCAGAGGACGAGAGCGACCGGCCGGAGCGGCGGGTGCGGGACGAGGTCGTGGCCGGCCTGCACCAGTTGACGGCGAGCGGCGAACCCGTCTTCGCCTTCGCCTTCGCCCACGCGGCGGCGCACGGCATGCGGCTCCGCGCCGTACGGGCCTGGAGCCTGCCCACGGTCTTCAACTACAGCCCGGCGGCCATGAAGCTCGCCGACGAGTCCGGCGGCATCGAGGCGCACGAGAAGAAGATGCTGCACGACGCCCTGAAGCCCTGGCGGGAGCGGTACCCGCAGGTGGAGGTCGTCGAGCACGTGGAGATCGGCGCCGCCGCGGAGGTGCTGCTGACGGCCTCGGCGCGGGCCGGGCTCATGGTCGTCGGCCGGCGCGAAACCCCGGGCCGCGGCCGCCGCGAGACCTCGGGCCGCAGCCGCCATCTGGGCCCGGTGGCGCACGCGACGCTGCACCACGCCGACTGCCCGGTGGCGGTGGTGGCCCACGACTGAGCGTCGCCCGGAGCCCGCGGGCCGGGGCCCGGGTTTCCCCGGGTCCGGCAGCGCGGGCTCCCGGTTCCGTCCCGCGCGTTCCGCTACGGCAGCGGCGTGCCGCCCGTCGCGTTCATGATCTCCGCCGTGATGAAGCTCGCCTCCTGCGAGGCGAGGAAGACGAACGCCGGGGCCATCTCCGCCGGCTGGGCCGGGCGCCCGAGCGGGGCCTGCTTCCCGAACTCCTCCGTGTCCGGCATCGTCGCCGGGATCAGCGGGGTCCAGACCGGGCCGGGCGCCACCGCGTTGACGCGGATGCCGCGGTCGGCGAGGTACTGCGCCAGCCCCTGGGTGAAGGTCACGATGGCGCCCTTGGTGGTCGCGTAGTCCAGCAGGTGCGGGCTCGGCTTGTACGCCTGCACGGACGTGGTGTTGATGATGCTGCCGCCTTCCGGGATGTGCGGCAGGGCCATCTTCGAGAGCCAGAACATGCCGTAGAGATTGGTGCGCAGCGTCCGGTCGAACTGCTCGGTGGTGATGGCCTCGATGCTCTCCGGCTGCGCCATCTGGAACGCCGCGTTGTTCACCAGGACGTCGATCCGCCCGAACTCATCGACCGCCCGGTCCACCAGGGCGCGGCAGTTGGCCTCCTCGCGGATGTCGCAGGAGACGGCGACCGCCCGCCGCCCCGCGTCCTCGACGAGCCGGACGGTCTCCCGGGCGTCCTTCTCCTCTTCCTCCAGATGGGTGAACAGGACGTCGGCGCCCTCGCGCGCGAAGGCCAGGGCGACAGCCCGCCCGATACCCGAGTCGCCGCCGGTGACGACCGTGCGCCGGCCCTCCAGTTTGCCGCTGCCCCGGTAGGACGACTCGCCGTGGTCGGGCTCGGGCCGCATCTCCTCGGTGTGGCCGGGGTGCGGCTGGTCCTGCTGCGGGAAGTCCGGCCGCGCGTGTTGCGTCACGGGATTCCGCTGGTTGTCGCTCATCCGAACCGCCTGATTCCTCTGCGTCTGGGTGTGCATCGGGTGCCCTGCCGCCCGCCGGGAAAACCGCGCCGGCGGCCATGCGCGGGAAGCACGCGCGGAGGACGGGCAGGGGGTGCGCGCACCGGCGCGGCCCGCGCCGAAGGAATATGCCCCCGGCTGAACACACCGCCGTCCGCGCCCGTAAGAGAGGGGCAGGCGGGCTGGCCGCCGCACGGGCTGAGGAGGTCTCCCTCGTATGACCGCGCATCGCACGGCTGTGCCGGCCGTACTCGCCGGTGCCGTCGTCCTGCTGCTCACCGGCCCGGCCGCGGCGCCGGCGGCCGCCCACGGTGCCCCGACCGGCCCGCTCAGCCGGGCCGCCGCCTGCGGACCGGAGGGCGGGCCGTACGCGCGCTCCGCCGCCTGCCGCGCCGCCGTCGCCGCCAACAAGGGGCAGCCGCTCGGCGCCTGGGACAACCTCCGCCGTGCGGACACCGGCGGCAGGGAACGCGAACGCCGGGTCATCCCGGACGGACGGCTGTGCAGCGCGGGCCTCGACGCCCACCGCGGCCTGGACATCCCGCGCACCGACTGGCCGGTGACGGAGCTGGCCGCCGGCTCACGGCTCACCCTCGGCTACGAGGGGACGATCCCGCACCCCGGCACCTTCGACCTCTACCTCACGCGGCCCGCATACGACCCGTCGAAACCCCTGACCTGGTCGGACCTGGACACCAAGCCCTTCGCGTCCGTCACCGGACCGGAGCTCCGGGACGGCTCCTACCGCGTCCGGGGCCGTCTTCCCGCCGGCCGCACCGGGCGCCATCTGCTCTACACGGTCTGGCGGACCACGGACTCCTCGGACACCTACTACTCCTGCTCCGACCTCCTCCTCGTCCCGTCCGGGACGGCGGCGGGCGGGTTCGGTGGCGACGGCGGCCCGGGGGAGCGGCCCGCCCGGGGACAAGGCGAACGCGGCGGGGAGGCGGCGGCCGGCGCGGCCGGGAAGACCCCGGGGCCGGAGCAGGCCGGCCCGGACGCCGCCGGCACCCCGGAGCCGGCCGGGGACGGGAAACCGGCCGGGGACGAGTCCGCCGTCGGGGACACCGCGGGCGGAGCGCCGGACGCCGGGGAGGACACCGCGAGCCCGGCCTCGCGCACCGTCGCCTCGTCCCTCTCCGCCGCGGATTCCTGGCTCCTGCCGGCGGGCGCCGCGGCGGTCCTCACCGGCGGCGCCGCCATGGTCGCGCTTCTCCTCCGCCGCCGGCGCACCTGACCACTCGCCACCGGGACGGGCCGCGCCCGCCCCGGGGCCGGGAAGGCGCCGGCCCCGCCGATCCACCGCCGCCGCGGACGTGTCCGCGGCGCACCGAACCGACAAGGAGCTCCCCGCCGTGTCCCAACCGCTCGATGCCGGCGTGCTGCGCAGCACCGCGCACAGCCCGTCCTGGGCCATGCTCAACCGCCTTTCGGGGAACGACACGTCCGGTGGCGCGGCCGGGGCCGGTGCCGTGCGGCCGCCCGCTGCGGCCGAGGGGTCCGGGAGGATGGCGGCCCCCGTGCCGCCGCAGCCGCCGCAGCCGACGCCGCTGAACCCGGTGGCCCCGTACGGCAACGGCGCGGCGCCGCAGCCGCCGGGCGGTGCGCAGCAGCGGCTGGACTTCTGCATCCCCTGCAACCCGTACTTCCCGACGCCGCACATGTTCGGGCGGCTGCGGGACTCCCTGGAGACGATCCTCAAGTACTACCCGAGCGACGCCGACACCGTCACCGCCGAGCTCTGCACCGTCCTCGGCCTGAACCCGCAGACCGTCGCCATGGGCAACGGCTCCACGGAACTCATCACCTGGATCGACCATCTGCTCGTCAAGGAGAGCCTGGCCGTCCCCATCCCCACCTTCGGCCGCTGGACGGACCAGCCGATGGAGACCGGCAAGCGGGTGGACATGTTCCCGCTGCGGGAGGAGCAGGACTTCGCGCTCGATCTGCAGGAGTACGTGCGCTTCATCCGGCGGCGCGGCTCCCGGGTGGCCGTGGTGTGCAACCCCAACAACCCCGACGGCGGGTATCTCCGCCGCAGCCAGATCATCTGGCTGCTGGATGAACTGGCCGATCTCGACCTGGTGGTGATCGACGAGTCGTTCATCGACTTCGTCGACGCCGAGCGCGCCCCGTCCGTCGCCGACGAGGCCACCATCCGGCCCAATGTGGTCGTCCTCAAGAGCCTCGGCAAGAACTTCGGCCTGCACGGCATCCGCTTCGGCTACTGCGTCGCCAACCCGGCCCTGGCGGCCACCATCCGCGACGCGCTGCCGAAGTGGAACCTCAACGCCTTCGCCGAGACCGTGGTCTTCATGCTCAAGGAGTACGGCGCCGAGTACCAGCAGAGCCTGACCATGCTGGCGAGCGACCGCGCCCACATGGCCATGGCCCTGGCCGCACTGCCCGAGCTCGTGGTCTTCCTCTCCCAGGGCAACTTCCTGCTGGTGAAACTGCCGAACGGGGTGGACGGAGCCGCCCTGCGGGACCGGCTGCTCACCGAGCACGGCCTCTACGTCCGCGAGTGCGGCAACAAGCTGGGCAGCAGCAGCCGCTTCCTCCGCCTGGTCGTCAGGCCCTCGGCGGACGTGGAGAGACTCGTGGCGGCCCTGCGCACCTGCCTGTACGGCACCCGGCCGTCACCGCAGCAGCAGCCGCAGCCGTCCCAGCAGGCGCCGCACCAGGTGCTGGCGGCGCTCCCCGTGGGAGCGGCGGTGTCCTGACGCGGCGCCGGCCCGGCCCCCGTGCCCCGGAGGGCCGGGCCGGCGCCGACGGTGCCGCCCGACGGCGGCGGGTGGTGGGGTGGCGGAGCCCGGCGGTGACGCGGCGGGCTGACGGGCCGGGGAACCGGCGGGCACGGCAAGCCGGATGCCCCGTCACCGGAGGCCCGGTCACCGGCGGGGCGCTCACCGGCGGGACCGTCACCGACAGGACCCGTCACGGTGGTTCATGAGAATGTTGGGGCACAGCGAGACGACCGGCCCAGGAGGCGGCAGGATGGCGCTATCGGCCCGAGAGGTGTTGGACGAGGCGGTGCGGGAGCTGGCGCCCGACTCCGGGGGCAACCGCTTCGTCGCCCGCGTCGCGGAGGGCACCGCGCCCCCGGAGACGATCGGGCTCTTCGCCCTCGAACAGCGGCACATCATCGGCTCCGACCGCCGCAGCTTCCTCCACCTGGCGGACCGGGCCGCCGCCGAGCCGGCCGTCGAGGCGTTCTTCACCGGCCTGGCGCAGGGCGAGACCCTGGCCCTGGACCGGCTCTCCGATCTGGAAGAGGCCTGCGGCCTCGACGCGGACACCGTCCGTGACCACGAACCCCTGCCCGGCTGCCAGACCTACCCGGCGTACGTCTCCTGGCTCGCGCTCAACGCCGAACCGGTCGAGGCCGTCATCGCCGTCACCGCCAACTTCGCGGCCTGGGGCAACTACTGCGCGGAGATGAGCCGCGGGCTGCGCCGCCACTACGGCTTCACGGACGCGGCCTGCGGCTTCGTCGACTTCTTCGCCACCCCCGCGCCGGAGGTCACCGAACAGGCCCTGGACGCCGTGCAGTCCGGCCTGGACTCCGGACAGCGGTTCGGGCGGCGGGCGGTGCACCACTACGGGCAGCTGCTGCAGACCTACGAGCTCATGTTCTGGGACACCCTCGCCCAAGAGGCGGCCGCCCGCCGCCCGGAGGAGCCCCGCCGGGCCGCCGGCACCGGCCGCGCCGGCACCTGAACGGGGCTGTGCCCGTGCCGGGCGGCGTCCCGGGCGGCGTTTGAACGGGGCTCAACGCCCGGCGTCCGAGCGCGCGGCCCCGGTACGGGCATCGCCGGTACAGGCACTGCCGGAATGAGCAGTGCCGGAACGAGCGGTGCCGGTACGGGCCGACGGCCGACACCCCCGGCACCCGCCGAGGGCCGACCGCCGACCCGCAATGCTCACCGCCGCCCGGTCATGCTTGCCGGTCGTGTCCCCCGGTCAGGACTCCCGGCTCCTGCGGGTCCGCGAGCGGTTCTCCTTGCGCACGGCCTCCAGCAGCTCCTGCCGCGACATCTTCGACCGGCCGGTGATGTCCATCCGCTGGGCCAGTTCGTACAGGTGCGCCTTGGACGCCTGCTCGTCGACGCCCTCGCCGGTCGGCCCGCTCTGCGGCCGGGGCTGGGCCGCCCGCCGGTCGGACGGGCCCTTGCGGCCGCCCTCCTTGCGTTCCCAGTGGTCGCCCACCTTCTCGTACATGTGCTTGAGCGCGCCGAAAGCCACCCGGTGCGCGCGCTCGCCCTCGCCGTACTCCTCCACGGCCGAGTCGTGCGCCTTGATCCAGGTGCGCTGCGCCTTCTCGTCGGAGCGCTCCAGGGTCGAGGGGAGTTCCTTGCGTCCCGGCACGGGGACCACCTGCCTTCTCCGTCCGTCACCTGTCGTCCGGTTCATCTGGTTCATCTGGTTCGTCCGGTCGGTCTCGATCCGGCCGGATCCCTCCCGGGTACCCGGCCGCGGCCCCCTGATGCCCGCCGCCCCGGTCGCCGCCCGGATATGGGATCTTGTTCTGATCACCGGACCCGGCTGCCCCGCGGCGGGGCCCGGCCGCCGCCGCGCGGGCGGCCACCACCGTCACCACTGGCATCACTGTCACCACCACTGGCCCCATGGGGAGGAACACCACACCATGAGCACCGTCGGATCCGTTCTCGTCATTGGCGGCGGCACGGCCGGAAACGGCCTCACCGTGCTGCTGCGCCGGGCCGGTATCGAGGTGGAGCTGGTCGAGTCGGCGGCGGACTGGAACGCCCGGACCGGCTCCGGCCTGACCCTGCAGGGCAACGCCCTGCGGGTGCTGCGCGAGATCGGCGTCTGGGAACAGGTGCGCGACCAGGGGTTCGGCTTCAACACGCTCGGGATGACCGCCCCGGACGGCACGCTGCTCCGGGTGATGCCGGACCTGCGCACCGGCGGCGACGACCTCCCGGCCACCCTGGGCATCCGCCGCCCCCGGCTCCAGCGCGTTCTGATGGAGGCCGTCCGCGCCTCCGGGGCCCGGGTCCGGCTCGGCACCACGGTCTGCTCGCTCGACCAGGACCGGGACGGTGTCTCCGTACGCTTCACCGACGGCGGCTCCGGCCGCTACGACCTCGTCGTGGCCGCCGACGGCCTGCACTCCGCGACCCGCGCGCTGATCGGGATACCGGACCGCCCGCAGCCCACCGGCATGGGTATCTGGCGGGCCACGGCGCCGCGCCCCGAGAGGGTCGAGCGCACCGACCTCACCTACGGCGGCCCGTGCTGGATCGCCGGCTACTGCCCCACCGGCGAGGACTCCCTCTACGCCTACCTGGTCGAGCCGAAACGCGACCCCGCCGCCCTCGACCCGGCGCGGCACGCCGAGGAGATGCGGGCTCTCGCGGCCGGCTACGGCGGTGTCTGGGAGGAGATCGGCGAGCACCTCACCGACCCGGCGCGGGTCCACTACACCTGGTTCCACCGGCTGCTGGTGGAGGGCCCGTGGCACCGCGGCCGCGTCGTCCTCGCCGGGGACGCCGCCCACGCCTGCCCGCCGACCCTGGCCCAGGGCGCCGCGATGTCCCTGGAGGACGTCTCCGTCCTGGCCGGTCTCCTCACCGGCCCCGCCGCGGCACGGTCCTCCCTCGACGAGCTGCTCACGGCCTACCGGGAGCGGCGCTTGCCGCGCGTGCGCCGGGTCGTGGACGCCTCGGTCCAGCTGGGGGAGTGGCTGATGAGCGGTGACCGCGACGCGGACGCCCCGGGTCTGATCGGCCGCACCATGACGGCCCTGAGCGAGCGGCCGTAAGGGCGCCGCGTCGGCGCACCGCAACCCGGCACATCGGCCCATCGGCACACAAAGGGTTCGAAGGGGCGGGTTTGAGGGGGCGCGTTCCGTGTTAACCGGTGGCGGAGGCCGCGGGTGAGTGAGTGCGGAATGGCACCGGCCCCGGCCGGACGGAGGCATGACCGTGAGCCCTGTGAAGGAGATGCTGAGGACCTACCCGGCCGATCTGGGCGCCGTCGACCGCGAGGCGCTGCAGCGCTGCATCGAGGAATGCCTCGCCTGCTCGCAGGCGTGCACGGCGTGCGCGGACGCCTGCCTGTCGGAGGACGACCCGGCCTCGCTGCGGAAGTGCATCCGGACGAACACGGACTGCGCCGACGTCTGCGACACCACGGCCCGCGTGCTCTCCCGGCACACCGAGTACGACGCCAACATCACCCGCGCGGTCGTCCAGGCCTGCGCCACCGTCTGCAAATCCTGCGGTGACGAGTGCGGCCGGCACGCGGACATGCACGAGCACTGCCGCGTCTGCGCCGAGGCCTGCCGCCGCTGCGAGGAGGCGTGCAACGCGCTCCTGGCGAAGCTGGGCTGAGAAGCCGCCACGGCCGCCACCGGCGAACGCACGGCGCCTTGAGGGGGAACATGCGGGCCCCGAACACAGCCGCACACGACGGAACCCTCGCGGGGTCCGGCCGGACCGCGCCCGGCCGGGCCCCGCGCCGGGGTCGGCGGTACGCGCCGCGCATGACATCCGGACTCACCTCCGAACGGCATCCTCCGGTCTCCCCGGAGAAGTGGCACGGCCACGAGCGGAAGGGAGTGCGATGAAGGGTGCCCTGCGCTTCGACGGGTGGATCGCGGGGGTCGGGACCGCCTCCGGTACGCGCGTGGTGGTGGGGCACTGGCCCCGGTCGCCGTTCGGGCCGTTCAGTGACGTCATGGTCGAACGGGCGGACGGGGAGCGGCTGTTGCTCGCGCCGACCCGGAAGGTCGCGGACTTCGTCGGCGGCGTCTACCGCTTCGACGGGGTGCTCGTCACCCCGGTGGCGGTCGCCACGGCCGGGGCGGTGTGGAACGTCACGGCCGGGCCGCTGAGCCTGCGGTTCACCACCGGGCGGCGCGGCCCCCTCGGGTGGCTGCTGCGCTGCGTGCCCGCGCCGCTCGCCGCCCGTCCCGCCTGGGTCGCGCTGACCGACCTCCCCGCCCGGTTGCTGCCCGGGGTGCGGGCCAGGGGCAGCGCCGCGGGCGGGAGCCGCGAGTGGTACGGGGCGCGGGATCTGCTGCCCGTCGTATCGGCCGCCGCCCGGTACGAGGGCGGGGACCTGGGCGCCCTCGCGCCCGTCGCGCCGCCGGTCCGGTTCGGCTTCGGCTCCGCCCCGCGCACGCCCGCCCTGGTGCGGGTCGTCACGACGGTGGTGCCGGGGCGCGGGTGAGGCGGCGGCTCCGGGCGGGAGCGCGGCCCGCGGCGGGGCGGGCGGATGCGGTGCGGCGGCGCCTGCCGCGCCTGCCGCACCGGTCGTGCTTGCGGAGCCGTGCGCCGTGCTTGCCGTGCCCTGCCGTGCGGCACCCCCGCCGTGCGGCACCCCGGCCCGTTGAGGCCCGCTCCGCGCCGGGGCCCTACGCGCCGGTGGCGCGGGCGTACGTCAGGAAGGCCGCGCCGCTCTTCAGGACCGTGTGGTCGGTGAGTTCCCAGCGGCGGGGGTCGAAGGCGGCCCCGGGGGAGAAGAGCGGGATGCCGTTGCCGGCGGTCAGCGGGCTCAGCTTGATGATCAGTTCGTCGATCTCGCCGTAGAGCGCTCCGGCCAGCTCGCCGCCGCCGATCAGCCAGATGTCCTTGGGGCCGCCGGCGGCGCCGCCGTCCCCGGCCGTCCCGCCGGTTTCCCCCTTGAGCTCCCGGACCTTCGCCACCGGGTCCCCGGGCACGAGTTCGACGGCCGGGTCCGGGCTCTCGCTCAGGGTGCGGGTGACCACCAGGTGCCGCAGGTGGGGGTAGGCGTCGGTGATGTCGGCCTTGAGGCCGATCTCGTAGGTGCGCCGGCCCTCGATGACGGTGTCGAAGCGCTTGGACTCCCCCGTGACGGACAGCGCGGCCCGCGCCGGGGCGGGCAGGGTCTCCGGGTACTCGGCGATGATGTGGGCGAGGTAGTCCTCGGGGATCGGCCAGAAGCCGCCGGGGCCGGTGGGGTCGGAACCGTCCGGGCCCGCGATGAAACCGTCGAGGGTGGAGGCGATGTAGTAGACGAGCTTGCGCACGGGGGACCTTTCGTCGATCGGCCGGCGGCGGTGGGCGGCTCCCGCGTCCGGACGCCGGGTGAGGCGGCCGGTGGTCCGTCGGCCGTACCGGTCTCCGGTCGCCCGTCGTCGGGGCCTGCGTGACCGTGATCTTCGCACGTGTGCCCGGTCCGGCGGGGCCGATCAGCCGCAGAAGCCGCGGATCAGCGCCCGCGCGGACGTCGTCGCCCGCTCGGCCACCCTGTCCGCGGCCTCACCGGGCTCGCCGAACAGGCCGCTGAGCAGCAGGGCGGCGTAGCCGCGGGTCAGTGCGGCCAGGGCCTCCAGGAGGGTGGTGGCCAGTTCGTGGCCGCCGTCGGGGACGAGCGCGAACGCGTCCGGCAGCAGCATGTCGATGAACGCCCGCCCGCTGTCCCGGAGTTCGGGGTGGGCCGCGCGCAGTTCGGCGTGGAAGAGGATGTCGAAGCCGCCCCGGAAGCGCGCGGCCGCCCGGACGTGGACCTCGCCCACCGCGGCGATCCGGTCCTCCGGGGTGCCGAGGTCCGCGGCCGCCTCGGCGTACATCTCGTTGACCCGCCGCGAGACCTCCAGCGCGGCGGCCGCCAGCAGCGCGTCCCGGTCGGCGAAGTGGCGGTACGGGGCGCCGGGGCTGACGCCGGTGCGGCGCGCGGCCTCGGAGACGGAGAAACCGCGGACCCCCGCCTCGTCGACGATCTCCAGCGTCGCGCGGACCAGCGCGGCGCTCAGATCGCCGTGGTGGTACGTGTCGCGCCGTCCCTTCGCCCTGGTCACCATCCGCTAGAGCCTACTCAAAGTCCAGGGGGAAGCCGCGCCGGGTGAGCCCGCCGGTCACCCCGGTGCCGGTGGTTCCGCCGATACCGGGACCCCGGCGGGCCGGGTGTGCGAGGACGGCCCCGGCGGTGCCCCTGAACGCCGCCCCGGGGCACGGGAACGGGGGCGCCGCCCCCGGACCGGAGCCCGGCCGGGCCCGGTCCGGAGCCGCCGCCCCACCGCCGTTCACCCCACCGCCGTTCACCCCCGCGCCGTTTCCCTCGCCGCCGTGAGGGCCCGGCGGGCGTCCTCGATCCGGATGGGCAGGTCGCGGGCCCGGGCGCCGGTCGCGTGGTGGAACGCGTTGGCGACGGCCGCCGCCGCGCCGACGATGCCGAGCTCCCCGATCCCCTTGCCGCCGACCGGGTTCAGCCGGTCGTCGCGCTCGTCCAGGAAGACGGCCTCGACGCCGCGCACATCGGCGTGGGAGGCGATGTGGTAGCCGGCGAGGTCCGGGTTCGTGAAGTCCCCGAACTCCTGGTCGACCTCGGCGCCCTCCAGCAGCGCCATCGACTGGCCCATCAGCATCCCCCCGACGAGCTGCGAGCGCGCTGTCAGGGGGTTGAGGATCCGGCCGGCCGCGAAGACGCCCAGCATCCGGTCCACCCGGATCTCCCCGGTGTCCGTGTCGACCCGCACCTGCGCGAACTGGGCGCCGAAGCAGTGCCGGGACAGCTCCGCCCGGCCCGCGATGTCCTCCGCCGTGTCGGCGCGCACCTCCAGCCCGCCCGGCGGTACGGCGCCCCCGGCCGCCGCCAGTTCGGCCGTCAGCGCCCGGCACGCCTTGTCCACCGCCCAGCCCCAGGACGCGGTGCCCATCGAGCCGCCCGCGAACGCCATCGAGCCCATCGAGGCCCGGCCGATCTCCAGCCGGACCCGGCCGGGCGCGGTGCCGAGGGCGTCCGCCGCCACCTGCGTCAGCACCGTACGGGCGCCCGTGCCGAGGTCGGCCGCGCCCACCCGCACCCGGTACGTGCCGTCGGCCTCGGCCCGGGCCAGGGCCGACGAGGGGAAGACGTAGTCCGGGTGGTGGGAGGCGGCGACGCCCGTGCCGACCAGCCAGCGCCCCTCGCGGCGCGAGGCCGGTGCCGGGTCGCGGTCCGCCCAGCCGAAGCGGGCCGCGCCCTCCCGCAGACACGCCACCAGGCCGCGGCTGCTGAACGGCAGCCCGTTCTCCGGGTCGGTCTCCGGCTCGTTGACGATCCGCAGCTCGACCGGGTCCATGTCCAGCTCGGACGCCAGTTCGTCCATCGCCGACTCCAGGGCGAACATGCCCGGGGTGTGGCCGGGGGCGCGGAACCAGACGGGCGTCATCACGTCCAGCCGGGCCAGCCGCAGCGCCGCCCGGTGGTGCGGCGCCGCGTACATCATGCGGGTCGAGGAGACGACCTGCTCGACGAACTCGGTCGACCGCGAACTCTGGATCACCGCCTCGTGGTCGACGGCGGTCAGCCGCCCGTCGCGGCCGGCGCCGAGCCGTACCCGCTGGATGGTCGGCGTCCGGTAGCCCGTCAGTGAGGGCATCTGGCGCCGGTGAACGGCGATCTTCACCGGCCGTCCGACCGCCCGCGCGGCCAGGGCAGCCAGGATCACCGCGGCCCGCGGGGAGCCCTTGGAGCCGAAACCGCCGCCGACGTGCTCGGAGACGATCTCCACCGCGCCCGGGTCCAGCCCGAACAGCGCCGCCAGCGTCAGGGAACTCATGAACGGGGCCTGGTCGGCGTTGTGCAGTACCAGCCGCCCGTCACCGTCCCAGGCGGCGATGGTGGCGTGCGGCTCCATCGGGCTGGGGAACTGGGCGGGGGTGGTGTACCGCGCCTCGACCCGGACCGGCGCCGCGGCCAGCGCCCCGTCCGGGTCACCGCGCTCCACGAACCCCGGGGTGCCGTCGTTCGTCGAGACCTCGGGTGTGTACAGCCCGTCGTCGTCCTCCCGGAGCACCACGTGGTGCGGCTCCCGCTCGTAGGTCACGGCCACCGCCGCCGCGGCCTCCCGCGCCGCCTCCAGGGTCTCCGCCACGGCCGCCGCCACGATCTGGCCGTGGTGCGCCACCTCGGGGGACTGCAGGACGAGCATGTGGCCGCCCGCGCCCAGGAGCTCCCCGGAATCGGCGAAGTCCGCGCGCAGCCGGGGTGCGTTGGTGTGGTCGAGCACCGCCAGGGCGCCGGGGACGGCGAGCGCCGCCTCCGCGTCGACGCCGGTGACCCGGCCCCGGCCGACGGTGGCTCCGACCGGCCAGACGTACGCGGCGCCGGACACCGGGAACTCGTAGGCGTACCGGGCCGCGCCGGTGACCTTGTCCAGGCCGTCCACGCGCACCAGGGGAGTGCCGATCGCCGGGGTGTGCGCCGCCGGAGCGCGGTCCGCCCGGGGCGCGGCCGGCGCGGCCGGGGCCGTCGTCCGCCCGGTGGCCGGTGTTCCGGCCGGTGCGGTGGCGCCGGCCCCGGCGGCCCGGGTCCCGGCGGTGGTGTCCGTCGTCATGACTGCTCCTCCCCGTGGCCGCCGGCGGCGGGATCCGCGCCGGTGACGAGATCGCGCACCGTGGCCGCGACCAGATCGGTGATCAGGCCGAGTTTGAAGGCGTTGCCGGGCAGCGGCCGGGCGTCCGCGAGTTCGGCTCCGGCGGCCGCGCGCAGCAGCGCGTCCTCCGGGCGGTGCCCGAGCAGCCGTTCCTCGGCGGCCCGCGCGCGCCAGGGCCGCGGGGCGACGCCGCCGAGGGCGATCGCCACCCGGTCCAGCGTCCCGTCGTCCGCCCGCCGCACCGACACCCCCACGCTCACCAGGGCGAAGGCGTACGACCAGCGGTCGCGCACCTTGCGGAAGCGCATCACGGCGCCGGGCGGCGGCGCGGGCAGCTCCACGGCGGTGATCAGCTCGCCGGGCGCCAGCACGGTCTCCCGGTGCGGGGTCCGGCCCGGCGGCAGATACAGCTCCTCGACCGGCACCGCGCGCTCCGCGCCGCCGGGGGAGCGCAGATGGACGGTCGCGTCGAGCGCGGCCAGCGCCACCGCCATGTCGGAGGGATGGCTCGCCACGCAGTGCTCGGACGTGCCGAGCACCGCCAGCTCGCGGTGCGCGCCGGCGACCGCCGGGCAACCGGATCCCGGCTCACGCTTGTTGCAGGGCTTGGTGACGTCCTGGAAGTAGCCGCACCGGGTGCGCTGCAGCAGGTTCCCGGCAACCGTGGCGGCCGTCCGCAGCTGCCCGGAGGCGCCCGCGAGCAGCGCCTGTGACAGCAGCGGGAAGCGCCACCGGATGCCCGCGTCCCCGGCCAGGACGCTGTTGCGCACCGCCCCGCCGATGAGCACCGAGCCGTCGGAGCGGTGTTCGACGCGGTCGTAGGGCAGCCGGGAGACGTCGACGACGAGGCCGGGCCGGGCCACGCCGAGCTTCATGAGATCGACGAGATTGGTGCCGCCGCCCAGATAGACCGCGTCGGGGCGGTCCGCCACCAGGGCCGCGGCCTCATCGGCGTCGGTGGCCCGTACATAGGCGAACTCCTTCATCGCGGGCTCCTCCGGGACGGCGCGGCGGATCCGGCGGGGCCGGCGGATCCGGCCGGCGTGGCGGGGCCGTGCTCACCCCGGTCCGCTCCCGCGGCCTCCAGGACGGCGGCCACGATGCCCTGATAGGCGCCGCAGCGGCAGAGGTTGCCGCTCATGCGTTCGCGGACCTCCTCGGGCGTCAGCCCGGCGGTGCCGGCCACGCCCGCCACCGGGTCCCCGGTCACCCGGCTGGGCCAGCCGCGGGCGGCCTCGCCGAGGGCGCCGATGGCGGAGCAGATCTGGCCGGGGGTGCAGTAGCCGCACTGGAGGCCGTCGTGAGCGAGGAAGGCCCGCTGGACCGGGTGGAGGCCGTCCGCCGCGGCCGTTCCGTCCGCCGCGGCCGTTCCGTCCGCCGCGGCCACCCCGTCCGTCCCGTCGGCCGTTCCCGCCGTTCCCGTACCGGCCGCCGTTCCCGCGCCCGCCGTCCCGTCGGCGAGAGCGGCCACACCCTCGATCGAGACGATGTCGCGCCCCTCGGTGGTCACGGTGAGTGTGAGGCAGCTGTTGATCCGCTCTCCGCCGACCAGGACCGTGCAGGCGCCGCACTGTCCGTGGTCACACCCCTTCTTCGCGCCGGTCAGGCGCAGTTCTTCGCGCAGCGTGTCGAGCAGCGTGGAACGGTTGTCCACGGTCAGATGGTGCTCCTCCCCGTTGACGCGCAGCGTGATCTCGCTGGTCGAGGCGGTATGTAAGAGGCTCATACATGGCAATGTATCATCCTCTTACATTGCGGGAGCCGGGCCTCGGGAACCGGGTCGGGCGCCGGGTTGCGGCAACCGGATGGGAGATCGCGCGTGCGGGACGTACTGGAGGACCTGGAGCGCTGGTGGCGGGCCGGGGAACCGGTCGGGATGGCCACCGTCGTGGGCACGTGGCGCTCGTCGCCCCGGCAGCCGGGCGCGACCATGCTGGTCGGCCCCGGCGGCACGGCGGCCGGGAGCGTGTCGGGCGGGTGCGTGGAGGCGGCGGTGCACGAACTCGCGGCCGAAGTGGCGGCCGGGGCCCCGCCGTTGCTCCAGTCCTACGGGGTCGCCGACGACGACGCCTTCGCGGTCGGGCTGACCTGCGGCGGTACGGTCGAACTCTTCGTCGAGCGCGTCGACCGGACGACGTTCCCGGAGCTCGGAGAGGCGGCGCGGGCCATCCGGGCGGGGGAGCCGGTGGCCGTGGTCACCTGCGTGGCGGCGCACCGCACCGGCGGCGGTGACGCCGGCAGCGACGGCAGTGGAGGTGACGGCAGCGGAGGTGCCGGCGGTCGTGGTCCCGACGGCAGTGGCCGCGGTGCCCACGGCGGCGCCCGGCCGCGAGGGGAGAACCGGGGCCCGGACCCGGAGGGCCGCCTCGGCCGGCATCTGGTGGTCGGGCCCGACCGCGCCGCCGGCTCCCTCGGCAGCCCGGCCCTGGACGCCGCCGTCACCGCCGACGCCCGCGCGATGCTGGCCGCCGGGCGCGGCGGCACCCTGGGTTACGGCTACGACGGGCGGTGCCCCGGCGAGGAGCTGCGGTTCTTCGTGGCCGTCCACGCCGCGCCTCCCCGGCTGATCGTGTTCGGCGCCGTCGACTTCGCCGCGGCCCTGGCCCGGATCGGGGCGTTCCTCGGCCACCGCGTGACCGTCTGCGACGCCCGGCCCGTCTTCGCCACCCGCCGCCGCTTCCCGGACGCGCACGAGGTGGTGGTCGACTGGCCGGACCGCTATCTGCGCGCCGAGGCGGCGGCCGGACGGACCGACGGGCGGACCGCCGTCTGCGTCCTCACCCACGACCCCAAGTTCGACGTCCCGGTGCTCGCCGTCGCGCTCCGCCTGCCGCTCGCGTACGTCGGCGCGATGGGCTCCCGCCGCACCCATCTCGACCGCCTGGACCGGCTGCGCGCGGCCGGGCTCGCCGAGCCCGAACTCGCCCGGCTGGCCTCGCCCATCGGTCTCGACCTGGGCGCGCGGACCCCGGAGGAGACCGCCGTGAGCATCGCCGCCGAGATCGTCGCCGATCGCACGGGCGCCACCGGAAGCCGCCTCTCCGGCCTGACGGGCAGCATCCACGCCCCGGAACCCGCCCCCGGCCCCGCCCCGGAGCCCGCGTCCGCCTCCGCCCCCGAACCGGTGCCCGCCCCCGCCGCCGTGCCCGTCACTACGCCGCAGGGGCAGCCGGGCCCCGGGGGCAGGCCGCGGGCCTGAGGGGATCCGCCGCCCGGACCGAGGGTGTCGGTCCCCGCGCCCCGGACCGGTTGACCGGCCCCCGCGCCCCGGCCGCGCGGCGTGCGAGGGCGCGCGGCGCCGGCGGCGCGGAGTTACCCACGGTTTCCAGACGAATTCCGTTCGCACACCATGTGACGACCGTGTGTGCGCGGGCAACATCTTGGTGCTACCGCCCGGCCGGGTGCAGACGTTCGATAGGGTCGGCGCCGCCGACTCTCCGAAGTTCCGTTTTTGCCTCGGAGGGTCGCCAACTTGCCTCCTTGGGGGCAATGTTGACGTTTTTCTTCCGAAGGCCGGACCCGGAGCAGGGGGAGCGTGGGGAGCGTGACCGCCATGCCAGGGCGCCCGCCGCCGTCTCCGGCGGCCGGTGCCCCGTGTCCGCCGTCCCGTTCACCCGTTCAAGGACGTCAATGATCGAATCCCACCTCTTACCGGAGCTCTTCCTCGGTGGCGGCCTGGCCGCCACCCTGGCGGCGCTGGTGCATCAGACCCGTGGCAGACAGCGTCTGAAACAGGCCAAAGCAGCCGTGGAAGAGCAGAGCGAACGGGCCCGGCAGCGGGCCGAGCTGGAGCGGTACGCCAACCGGGCGGCGGAGTCCGAGGCCCGGCACCTCGTCGAACGGCGGCTGCCCGCCGTGGTCGACGTCGAAGCGCGCGGACACCCGGGTGTCGTCGTCCCCGGCCTGCTGGAGCCCGACCTCAAGGGCACCCCCGTCGACAGCGCGTACAGCGCGGCGGAAGACCTGGTGCGCGAGGCCGTGGCGATCACCCGGGAGAGCATCGGCCGGGACGCGCGCGCCGGGGTGCGGGGGATCGCCGACGAGGCGCAGACCTACCTCGTCCGGCTGCAGATGAAGATCGACGAGGAACTGGACAAGTATCCGGCCGCCGGCGCCTACCACCAGAGCCTCACGGACATCGACCACTTCGCGACCCGCGCCCTGCACACCCTGCAGCGGCTGCGGATCCTCGCCGGCTCCTGGCCCGGCGTCCAGCGCGCCAACTGCACCTTCCGCGAGATCGTCGAGAGCGCCCGGGGCCGGATCGACGCCTACGACCGGGTCTCCTTCACCTATCTCCCGCGCACCGCCGAGCTGTTCGTCGAGGGCCGGGTGGTCGAGCCGGTCACCGTCGCCCTCACGGAGCTGCTGAACAACGCCACCTCCTACTCCAGCGACCAGGTCACGGTCTATGTCCAGGAGGTGCAGAGCGGCTACAGCATCGTGGTCGAGGACACCGGCCTCGGCATGAACGTCTTCCAGCGGGAGGAGGCGGAGCGGCTGCTGCGGCAGAGCACCGTCATGGATGTCACGAACCTGCGGGACGAGCGGCAGCTCGGGTTCGCGATCGTGGGCCGCCTCGCGGGCGACTACGGATTCCGCGCCGACGTCGGGGCCCCCTCCGCGGGCGGCGGGGTCAAGGCAGTGATCCTGGTGCCCGGCGCGCTGATGGGGGACGCCCCGGACGACACCGGGGCGGTGCGCATCGGCCCGGACGCCGGGTCCGCCGGACGCGCCGCGGCAGCCGTCCGCCCGGAGACTCCCGGCCCGGCCGCCCCGGACCCGGTCCCCGTGCCGTCCCCGGCCCCCGTGGACGGCCGCGGCACCCCGGCCGAGCCCCCGCTGTCCACCGAGTCCGGCCTGCCGAAACGGCGCCGCCGCGGCCGCACCCGGACACCGGAGGGCCCCTCCCAGGAGGCGGCCTCCGACACCACCGACCCCGACACCCTCGCTGCCGGCTTCGACCAGATGCGACGCGCACTCAGCGCCGGATACGCCGCGCCCGACACCGGAGGAACCCCCACCGATGACTGAGCACACCGCCGACACCGTGGACATGACCTGGGCCCTCAACGAACTCGCCCGGGAACGCGGGATCGTGAACGTCCTGCTGTTCACCTCCGACGGCCTGCTGCTGGCCGCCTCCGACGGGCTCTCCCGGGAGGACGCCGAGCGCGCCTGCGCCGCCTTCTCCGGGATGAAGGCGCTCAACCAGGACCTCTCCGGCTTCTGCGGCCTGAACGACGGCGACGCCGACGGCGACGGCCGGCTGACCTGGCGGCACATCGTCAGCGACATGAAGGACCACACCGTCCTCGTCTTCGCCGCCGGCCGGCGCACCGGCGTCGGGGTCTCGGTGCGGGGCGACTCCATGAGCCAGGAGGTGGCGGTGGCCATCACCGCCACCATGAAGATGATCAGAGGGCTCCGCCCGGTCCTGGAAGCCCGGGAACGGCCGGCCCCGGCCCGGACCTCATGACGCCCCCCGCGCACCGCCGCCGGGGGATGGTGCGGTCGTACACCGTCACCGGCGGCCGCGCCACCCCCTCCCGTACCAGCCTCGACGAGGCGACCCTGCTCATCGCCGACCACAAGATGCCCCTGACCGGTCTGAGTTCCCACGCGCACCGGGTGATGGACCTCTGTCTGCCCGGAGTGCTCTCCGTCGCGGAGGTCGGCCACCACCTGCAACTCCCGGGCGCGGTCACCAAGGTGATCGTCTCCGGGCTGGTGGACAGCGGCCACCTGGTCGCCCGCTCACCCGTTCCCGCCGCTCAGCAGCACGACATGGCACTGCTGGAGAGGATCCTGGATGCACTCCACGCGCTCTGACCGCTATCTGCCCGCCGACGCACAGTCGGTGAAGATCGTCATTCTCGGGCCCTTCGCCGTAGGCAAGACCACCTACGTCGGCTCCGTGTCGGAGATCCGGCCGATGCGCACCGAGGAGCAGATGACCCGGGCCGGTGAACTCGTGGACGACCTCCGCGGGATGGAGGGCAAGGACACCACCACCGTCGCCATGGACTTCGGCCGCCTCACCCTCACCGAGGACATCGTCCTCTACCTCTTCGGCGCCCCCGGCCAGCCCCGCTTCCGCGCCATGGTGCGCTCGCTGATGGAGGGCGCGCTGGGCGGACTCGTCCTGGCCGACACCCGCCGGCTCGACCAGAGCTTCGACTCCATCGACCTGCTGGAGGACACCGGGCTGCCCTACACCGTCGCCGTCAACGAGTTCGACGGAGCGCCGGACTACAGCGACGCCGAACTGCGCGACGCCCTCAGCATGGACGAGGACACCCCGCTCGTCCGGCTGGACGCCCGCTTCCGCGACTCCGCCAAGCAGGGCCTCATCTCCCTCGTCACCCAGATCCTCCGCCGCCCCAGCCTGGAGCCCGCCCGATGAACCGGCCGTCAACCCCCCGCTGCCCCGTGCTGCACGGCGCGGACTTCGCGGCCCGCCCGCAGGACGCCTACGACGCCCTGCGGGAGACCGCCCCGGTCGCCTGGGCCGAGATCGCCGACGGGGTGCACGCCCTGGTCGTGACCGGCCACCGCGCCGCGATCGACTTGCTCAACGACACCGAGACGTACGCCAAGGACTCCCGCGCCTGGGCGGCGCTGCAGCAGGGGCAGGTCCCGCCGGACAGCCCCGTCCTCGCCCTGATGGCCTGGCGTCCCAGCCTGCTCTACGCGGACGGGGAACGGCACGAACGCCTCCGCCGGGCCATGGACGACTGCCTCGCCCGGATCAGCCCGCACCAGCTGCGGGAGACCACCCGCGCCCACGCCGCCGCGCTCGTGGCCCACTTCGCCCCCGAGGGGCGGGCGGACCTGATGACCCAGTTCGCGGACATGGTGCCGCTGTTCGTCTTCGCCGACATCCTCGGCTGCCCGCCGGAGTTCTCCAACCGGATGGTCACCGCCTGCCAGGGCATGATCAACGCCGGGCCGGAGGCGGGACGGGCCGCGGCCGACCTGGCGGCCTGCCTGGCGGAACTGCGGGAGTTCCGCAAACTGCGCCCGGGGCAGGACTTCACCTCCTGGCTGCTCGCCCACCCCAGCGGCCTGACCGACGACGAGATCCTGCACCAGCTCGTCGTGGCCGTCGGCGCGGGCACCATCCCCACCGCCGCCTGGATCGCGCACGGCCTGCGGCTCCTGCTCAGCGACGACCGCTACGCCGGCGACCTCACCGGCGGCGCCGTCACCGTCGCCCGCGCCCTGGAGAAGGCCCTGTGGACCCATTCCCCCATGGCCAACTTCTCGGCGCACTACGCCCGTTACCCCACCCAGCTGCACGGGGTGCCGATCCCGCCGGGCGTGCCCATCCTCATCAGCCACGCCGCCGCCAACACGGACCCGGCCCTGGCCGGCCTCGGCTACGAGAACCGCTCCCACCTGGCGTGGTCCGCCGGACCGCACCGCTGCCCGGCCGCCGGCCAGGCCACGGTCATCGCGCGGACCGCCATCGAGACCGTCCTCGACCGGCTCTGGGACCTGGAGCTGACCGAGGACTCCGTGCCCAACCGGCACGGGCCGTTCCACCAGTGCCCCGCCTCGATGCACGTCACCTTCCGGCCTCAGCAGGAAGACGTACCACTCCCTGCCGCCGCATTCTCAGGAGGTACCGCGTGACCAGCACCCCCGTCAGCACCCCGGCCGCCGACACCACCCCCGCCGCCACGGCCGGCCCCGCGGCCCGCGCCGAACCCGCCGCACCCGTCACCCTCGACACCAGCGGCCGCCGGCTCTACGCCCAGACCGACGAGCTGCGCGCCGCCGGGCCGGCCACCCCGGTCCTGCTGCCCGGCGGCCTCACCGCCTGGTCCGTCACCCGCGGGGAGACCGCCAAGCACCTGCTGTCCCACCCCCATATATCCAAGGACGCCCGCAAGAGCTGGCCCAGCCACCGGCCCGGCTCCCACCCCTGGCTGACCTCCTGGGTGGACGTCGTCTCCATGTTCACCAGCGACGGGGACGACCACAAACGGCTGCGCTCCCTCGTCGGCAAGGCGTTCACCCCGCGCCGGATCGAGGCCATGCGCCCGGCCGTGGAGGCGATCGTCACCGCTCTCCTGGACGATCTGGAGGCGCTGGACCCGGGCGAGCACCCCGTGGTGGACCTCCGCGCCCGCTTCTCCTACCCGGTGCCCACCCGGGTGATCTGCGACCTCTTCGGGGTGCCCGCGGAGCAGCGCCCCGAGATGCTCCGCGTCATCGACGCCGTGCTCGACACCAGCGCCACCACCGAGCAGGCCATGGCCACCCGCCGCGACCTGTTCGCCGCCATGCACACCCTCATCGAGAGCAAGCGCACCGCGCGCGCCGAGGACATGACCGCCCTCCTCCTCGCCGCCCACGAGGAGGACGGCGACCAGCTCAGCGAGGAGGAGCTGGTCAGCACGCTGATCCTGATGATCGGCGCCGGCAGCGAGACCGCCGTCTCCCTCATCGACCACGCCGTCGAGGCGATGCTGACCCACCCGGAGCAGCTCGCCACCGTGCTCGCCGAGCCGGACCGCTGGGATGATGTGATCGAGGAGAGCCTGCGCCTGCACCCTCCGATCATGAATATGCCGCTGCGCTACGCCACCGCGGACATCGACCTCGGCGAGGGCGTCGTCCTCCGCCCCGGCGACCTCGTGCTGATCGGGTTCGGCGCCCACGGGCGCGATCCGGAACTCCACGCGGAGCGGGACGCGTTCGACATCGACCGGGCGGACAAGCAGCACCTGGCCTTCGGCCACGGCATCCACTTCTGCCTCGGCGCGCCTCTGGCCCGGCTGGAGGGGCGGATCGCGCTGACCGCGCTGTTCGAGCGCTTCCCCGGACTGAGCCTGGCGTGCGGGCCGGACGATCTGCGACCGCAGCCCTCCTTCATCGGCAACGACTACCGGGAACTCCCGGTCCGCCTGCGGGCCGCCGGGGACGAGGCGCCCGCGGCGAGCTGAGCCCGCCGCTCCGTACCACCGGCCCCCGGCCCCGTCCGGGGGCCGGTCAGTGCTCGTGCCCCGGGTCGTGGCCGGGATCGTGGCCGGGGATGGTGCCGTCCTCCTCCGTCACCAGGAAGAGGCCCGCCATCCCCGTGTCCGCGTGGCTCTGGACGTGGCAGTGGTACATCCAGGCCCCGGCGCCCACACCCTCACCCGCGATCACCTGGAAGCCGAAGGAGTCCGCCGGCCCGGTGATCTTGTTGTCGACGACGGGGGTGTGGTCGTCGGGGCCTGCGAGCAGCCCGGTGCGGTTGTCGGCCCAGCGGTGCCCGTGCAGATGGAACGTGTGGTAGTACTCGCCGTGCGTGATCGAGATGAACTCGACCCGCTCGCCGAGCTTCGCGGTGACGTCGTACGGGTCGTCGGCGGCGCGGTTGTTGACCGTCATGTCGTTGAAGACGATGGTGAACTGCTTGTCCGGCAGGACGTCCCCCGCGCGGCGCACGACCAGCGGGCCGTAGAGGCCCTTGCGGACACCGGCCGTGCCGTGGACGGTGCCGACCGCGTGGTCGTGGTAGTGCCAGTAGCCGGCGCTGCCGGGGTCCCAGGTGCCGTCCGCGCGGCGGCGGGGTTCATGGGTGCGCCAGGTGTACGTGCGCCGCTCGCCCGGCGCCACGGTGCTCCTGCTCAGCGGGGAGCCGTCGCTGCCGAACTCGTAGTCCACACCGTGCGGGTGGAGGCTCAGGGTGACGTCCGCCAGATTCACCAGCTCGATGTGCAGGGTGTCGCCCTCGGTCATCTCCAGCAGCGGACCGGGGACCGTGGTCTCGCCCGGCTTCAGGCCGTATCCCAGCCGGCCGCCGGAGAGATTCTCCGCGTAGAGGGTGAGATGCCGGACCTCGCCGCCCGCCTTCGCGGTGGCCGCGCTCCGGGCTCCGGCCGTGCGCCGTAACGACGTTGGTCCGCTGGCCGCGGCCGCGGCGGGGGAGAGGGCCGCCGGAGCCGCCAGGGCGGCCGCGGCCACCCCGCCGGTGAACGACCGCCGTGAGAAGAAGCGCCGCGCCGTGCCGCCGCCTGCCTCGGTCATGGGTCTCCCATCCCCCGCGGGCCGCCGCCCCGGGTCGTGTGTGGTCTTCTGCGGGTCGTCCGGGGACCGGTCCGGTGGTCGTCGCGCCCGTCCGGGAAGGACCGCCCGGCCCGGTGCCGCGAAGGCCGCGGGGCCGGGAGGACTGCGGGGCCGGGAGGGCTGGGACGGCATCAAGGTAACGGCCGCCGGGGCGTTCTTCCAGTGCCTGGACAAAGTTTGTTGATGTACGGTCATTTGTATTGGCGGACCGTCAAAAGCCCTCTAGCTTCGAGACATTGCTGCGATCGCAGAGGGGTGTGAGAGCTATGCGGGCCAATCCGCAGCCGGGACCCTCGGCAAGACGAGGGCGCACCAGGGGCCGCGCGTGGACGACAACAGCGCTGGCCGCCGGAATGACCGTGACCATGCTGGGAGGGCCCCCGGGGGCGGCGGCCGCTCCCCCCGATCCGCGGCCCGCACCGGCGACGCCGCTGCCGCCGGCCGTCACCGCGGCGGACTCCTTGTCCGCGGCCCCCTTACCCGGGGGCTCGGCCGCCGGGGACGTCCGCGTACTCGTCTTCCACGACTCCGGCGGGCAGCCCTCGGGCAGGACGGCGGCCGGGATCGAGGCCCTGGAGGACACCGGCCGCCAGGGCCCGGTCGAGGAGCGCTTCACCGTCGACGCCACCGACGACCCGGCCGTCTTCACCACGCGGAAACTCCGCCAGTACAACGCGGTCGTCTTCCTCTCCACTCCCGGTGACGTCCTCAACCACGCCCAGGAGGACGGCTTCCGGGCCTACGTCGAGTCCGGCGGCGGCTTCCTCGGGATCCACGACGCGGCCCGCACCGAGCCGGACTCCTCCTGGTTCACCGGCCTCATCGGCACCCGGCCCGCCGGCGACGGCGCCGCCGGGGTGCAGCGCGCCACCGTCGAGACCGGCGACCGCGGCCACCCGGCCACCGCGGAGCTTCCGCGGGAGTGGTCCCGCAAGGACCACTGGCTCAGCTGGAAACCCAACCCCTCCGGCGAGGTGCACACCGTCGCGCGGGTCCGTGAGCGCACCTACGACCCCGGCGCGGACGCCCTCGGCTGGGACCACCCCGTCTCCTGGTGCCGCGACTACCGCGGCGGCCGCTCCTTCTACACCGGCATGGGCGGCACCGAGGCCGCGTTCGCCGAGGAGCGGCTGCGCGCTCATCTGCGCGGCGCCCTGCTGTGGACCACCCGTCTCGCCCGCGCCGACTGCCGGGCCACCATCGCCGCCCACTACGAGGCCACCCGCCTCACCGAGCCCAACACCCCCGGGCAGGCCGACCGGATCGGCGAGCCGCACGGCCTCGTCACCGCCGAGGACGGCCGGGTGTTCCACATCGGCCGCGGCGGCGGCGCGAACGGCGACCCCGTCGTGACCGACTGGAACGACCCGGACGTCGGCCTCGGCATGGGCACCGTCCACGTTTGGGACCCGCGCACCGGGAAGAGCCGGCTCGCGGGCGTCGTCGAGGTCTTCGGCAACAAGGGCGGCGGCGGGGAACTCGTCAAGAACGAGGAGGGCCTGCTCGGGATCGAACTCGACCCGGACTTCGCGGAGAACGGCTGGATCTACCTCCACTACACCCCGCACGCGGAGATCGACCGCGAGAACCACCTGGCGCGGCGCCGGGTCTCCCGCTTCACCCTGGACCACGCCACCAACCGCTTCGACCCCGCCTCCGAGAAGGTCCTCCTCTCCTGGGAGGTGCAGATCCACAGTTGCTGCCACGCGGGCGGCGGCATGGCCTGGGACTCCGGGGAGAACCTCTACATCGCCACCGGCGACACCAACTCCTCGCAGTTCAGCGACGGTTACTCGGGCAACAACCCGGAGCCGGCCTTCCGCGGCGTCTCCTTCGCCGACGCCCGCCGCACCGCCGGCAACACCAACAACCTCAACGGCAAGATCCTCCGCATCCACCCCGAGGACGACGGCACCTACACCGTCCCCGAGGGCAATCTCTTCACCGGCGAGGAGGAGGGCGGCGGCAAGACCCGCCCGGAGATCTACGTGATGGGCGTGCGGAACCCCTCCCGCATCTCCGTCGACCGGGAGACGGACACCCTCTTCGCGGGCTGGGTCGGCCCCGACGCCGGTGCGCCCAGCCCCGTGTGGGGTCCGGCCAAGTACGACACCTTCGCCGCCATCACCCGGGCCGGCAACCACGGCTGGCCGTACTGCATGGGCAACAAACAGCCCTACCGCGACCGCAACCTCCCCGACCCCTCCCAGCCGCTCGGCTGGTACGACTGCGACCACCTCAAGAACGAATCCCCCCACAACGACGGCCTGGTGGACCTCCCGCCGGCCCGCTCCAACACCATCTGGTACTCGCCCCAGGGCGGCGCCCCGGACTTCCCGCGCGACGGCGACGGCATCCCCAGCTACGAGGCGGAGGAGGCCCGCTATCTGCTGCCCTGGCTCAAGGGCGGCTCCCAGGCGGCCATGAACGGCCCCGTCTACCGGCACGACGCGGGCAGTGACAGCTCCGTCAAGTGGCCGGAGTACTGGGACGGCAAGTGGTTCGTCGGCGACTTCTACGACGGCGACCAGCCGCGGCACGCCGTCGCCCTGGACCCGGACACCGCGGACAAGGGCGGCCTGCCCGTCCACGCCGAGAGCCTGGACGGCATCATCCCGGCCGGCCCGGACGGCATCCGCAACCTGATGGACTGGAAGTTCGGGCCGGACGGCGCCCTTTACGTCCTCGACTACGGCCGGGGATTCTTCACCTCCACCGACGAGTCGGCGCTGTGGCGCGTCACCTACCGGGGCGGGCCGCCCACGCCGCTCCCCGGCGACCTGGTGACCGGCGACGCCGCGGCCCGGGACGGGAGCGACGGATGAACGGCGGAAGAGGGGCGCGCGCGTCCCGGCGGCTCACCGGATCACGCGGCCTGCTCACCGCCCTGGTGGTGACCCTGCTGGCGGCTCTCGGCCTGACCGCGCCGCCCGCCGCGTACGGACAGGGCGGGGCGTACGGTGAGGACGGCGCGCGCCCCGCCACGGCCGCCGACCAGGTGCTGACCTGGACCGCCGGAAACCCCACCGACCGCTATCTGACGGCGCCCACCGAGGCGGTGGCCGGCCCGGCGACCATCGTCTTCAGGAACAGCGAGGCCACCGGCAACACGACCGGCATGCCGCACACCCTCACCTTCGACACCTCCGACCCCTCGCGCTACAACGCCGACGTCGATCTCAACCTCCTGGCCAACCCGGCCGACGGCAACGGCGGCCGGCACACCGCCGAGGTGACCCTCACCCCCGGCACCTACCGCTACTACTGCACCCTCCCCGGGCACGGCGCCATGCAGGGCACCCTCGTCGGGCGCCGGTGGCGGTCGATGCGGTGGGTGCGCACCGGCTGGTGTACCGGGCGGCGGACCGGGCGGGGAACGTATCGGCGGAGCGGTCGGTGGAGGGCGCCGGTGGCGGTCGATGCGGTGGGTGCGCACCGGCTGGTGTACCGGGCGGCGGACCGGGCGGGGAACGTATCGGCGGAGCGGTCGGTGGAGTTCACCGTGGTCGCGCCGCCGGAGGACGACACGACGCCGCCGGAGACCTCCCACGAGATCAGCGGTGAGCGGGACGCCGACGGCGCCTACCTCGGCTCCGCCACCGTGACGATCAGCGCCTCCGACTCCGGCTCGGGCGTGGAGCGCGTGCAGTACTCCCTGAACGGCGGTCCGTATCTGGCCTACACCGCACCGGTGACCGTCGCCCGGGCCGGCGCCCACCTCCTCCGCCATCGCGCCACCGACAAGGCCGGCAACACCTCGGCCGCGAAGACGGCGCACCTCACGGTCGTGGAGGAGGACACCACCGAGCCCGACTGCCCCGAAGCCGACAACCGGCGCACCGTCATCATCGGCACCGTCGACACCGGAGTCCCCAACCGCGTCACCGGCAACGGCTGCACGATCAACGAGCTGATCGAGGACGAGCGGGGGTGGGACGGCGAGAACGACTTCCTCCGCCATGTCGCCGCCGTCGCCGACGGCCTGCGCGAGGAGGGCGTCGTCGACGAGCGCGAGCACGGCCTCCTCACCCGGGCCGCCCGCGAGTCCGCCATCGGCACCCCCGGCCACACCGGCGGCTACCGCACCCTGTTCGACGGATCGGCGGAGTCCTTCGCCGACTGGGAGCACGTCGGCGGCGGCGCCTTCGGCCTGACCGGCGGCGGTGCGATGACCAGCAGCACCACGCGCGACGGCCTCGGCATGCTCTGGTACCCGGGCCGCCGGTTCGGGGACTTCTCCCTGAAGCTGCGGTTCCGCGACGACGCGCCGGGCTCCGGCCGCGCCAACAGCGGGGTGTTCGTCCGCTTCCCCGATCCGCACTGGCACCCGGGCGAGTCCCGCCCCGAGTGGGTCGCCATCAAGTACGGCCACGAGAACCAGATCCTGGACCGCGCGGACGGCGACCTGTACAAGACGGGGTCCGTCTACGGCTTCGACAAGGTGAACCTCGACGGCGCCGGCGTGGAGGAGAAGGGCGTCTGGAACGACTACGAGATCCGGGTGGTGGACCAGCGCTACTGGATCTTCCGCAACGGCGTGCTGCTCAACGTCTTCGACAACGACCCGGGCCTGGTCTTCAACCCGCCCCGGACGGACGACCCGGGCACCGCCGGCCGGCAGTACGCCGACGGCTTCATCGGCCTGCAGACCCACGGCACGAGCGACGTGATCTCGTTCCGCGACATCCGGATCCAGGAGCTGTAGCGGTCCCGGAGGCGGAAGCGCGACCGGCCGCCCCGGCACGGGAGTCCCGTGCCGGGGCGGCCGCTGATCGGGCCCGGTTCAGGCGCGGATCAGCTGTGGGGGCAGTTGCCGCGGAACTCCTCGATCTGCAGGCTCGGCCGGGGCAGCGGGCAGAGGAACTGCTCGTAGCGGGTGTCGTTGTCGACGAACCGCTTCAGCCAGGAGATGGAGTACTTCGCGATCTCCGTGTTCGAGACGTTCGGACTGAAGTGGTTGGCGTTGTTGAGCTCCATGTAGGCCCGGTTCGTGGAGGACCGCAGGCTCTCGTAGAACGGCTCGGCGTGCGAGCGGACGGAGGCGATGGAGTCGCCGTCCGCGCCGATGATGAAGGTCGGGACGGTGACCTCGCCCCAGGTCTTGTCGAGATTCCACGGGGTCAGCGGAATCGACGCCTTGAGCGACGGCCGGTCGCTCGCGGCCTCCAGCGCACCGCCGCCGCCCATGGAGTGGCCCATGACGGCGAGCCGGCTGCGGTCGATGCGGCTGCGGACGGCGCTGTCCTCGACGAGGTAGTCGAGAGCGGCCAGCAGCTGGTCACCGCGCTGGCCGGGCTGGTCCAGCCGGGTGTTGGTGTCGATGGTGAAGACGACGAAGCCCTGGGAGGCGAGCCGCGGCCCGTACCAGGCCATGCTGCCCTCGTCGGCGGTGTACCCGGGCGCGATGGCGACCGCGCCGAAGGTGCCGTCCGAGGTGGTGGTGGGGTAGTAGATCGTGCCGCCGCCGAAGCCGACGACGAGCGAGGAGACGTTCCGCTCGGACACCGAGTACGGGCCGCGGCTCGCCTCGATGCTGCTTTCGGTCGGGGCCGGGCCCCGCTCGTACGGGTTGGCCGCGGCGGCCTGGACGGTGGTCTCCGGGGCGGCCTGGGCGGTCGGCATCAGCGCGACGCCGGTCCCGGTGAGGGCCAGGGCCAGTCCGGCCAGGCTCAGCCGGAAGGCGCGGGAACGGGGCTTGCGGCGGTGCCGGCCGGTCTCGGGGGCGGAGGTGTCGTGGTGCAGCGGCTCCATGAGCGTGTACTCCCTGAAGTCAAGGGGGGTGTGGGGTGTGGGGGAACGTGGGTCATCGTTCAACCGACACGCGTCCGTCACATCGGTGAAATCACCGGTCTTCGTCGCGTCTTGGAGCCGTGCCCTCTGAATTCCCAGGTCACGGAGGTGGTTTGACATGTCTCCTTCGCCGGAACGATGCGTGCCCGCCCGGTGAACCGCGATCATGGCGGGGTGTCCTCACTCCCGAACCCTCCACGGAACGCGCCCCCGGAGCCCCGGATGGTGGTGTGCGGCGACGACGCGCTCGCCCACCGGCTCGCCGCCGAACTCTCCGGGATGTACCAGGAGCCCGTGACGCTCGTCCTGCCGCCCACCGGGGAGGGACGCCGCCCGCTGGCCGGCATCCCGGGCCGCCGGGAGCCCGTGGCGCCCGTACGGGTCGTCGAGGCCCGCTCCCTGGAGGACGAGGTGCTGGCCGGGGCCGGGGTCGCCACGGCGCAGGCGCTGGCCCTCGTCCACGACGACGACGAGACCAACATCCACGCCGCCCTCCGCGCCCGCCGGCTCAACCCCCGGGTGCGGCTCGTCATCCGCCTCTACAACCGCAAACTGGGCCGGCACCTGGAGGAACTCCTCGACCGCTCCGTGGAGATCGCCGCCCCCGACCTGGACCGGGCGGCCGTCGACGCCTCCACCACGGTGCTCTCCGACGCCGACACCGCCGCACCCGCCCTGGCCGCGGCCGCCATCGTCGGCACCAGCAAGGTCGTCCACGCCGACGGGCTGATCCTGCGCGCCGCCGAGCGCCCGCCCGCGGCCCGCGGGGCGGAGGACGCGCGGCCCGCCCTGTGCACCCTCGCGCTGTACTCCGCCACCGACAGCCCGGACGCGGGGGAGGGGTCGGAGGACAGCGGCGACGAGGGCCCGCGGCTGCTGCCGGACGACGACCTCGCGGCGGGTTCCCCCGAGCGCGGGCGGGTGGTCCTGGAGACGGTCAGCCACGACGGCGCGCAGCCCGCGCCGCGCCGCCTGGGCCGGACCCCGCCGCTGAGCACCCTGTTCTCCCGCCGGATGCGGCTGTCGCTGCTCGGCCTGGTGACCGCGGTCGGGGCGCTCGCGGTGGCATCCGTCCTGCTGACCGGCGACGACCCGCTGCACGCCGCCTATCTGTCGCTGCTCGACCTCATCGCCATCGGCGACCCCGCCGAGGGGGAGGAACCCGCCCGGCAGATCCTCCAGCTCCTCTCCGGCATGGTCGGGCTGCTGCTGCTCCCCGTCCTGGTGGCCGCCGTGCTCGAAGGGCTCGGCACCTTCCGGTCGGCGAGCTCGCTGCGCCGGCCGCCGCGCGGGCTCTCCGGGCACGTGGTGCTGCTCGGACTGGGCAAGATCGGCACCCGGGTGCTGACCCAGCTGCACGAGATGGGCGTCCCCGTGGTCTGCGTGGAACACGATCCCGACGCCCGCGGCGTGGCGCTCGCCCGGCGGTACCGGGTGCCCACGGTCATCGGGGACGTCACGGAGGAGGGCGTGCTGGAGGCGGCCAAGGTGCACCGCAGCAGCGCCCTGCTGGCCCTCACCAGCCACGACAGCACCAATCTGGAGGCCGTGCTGTACGCCCGCGGGGTCTCGGACCGGCTGCGGGTGGTGCTGCGGCTGTACGACGACCGGTTCGCCGCGGCCGTCTACCGCACGCTCCGCGACTCCCACCCCGGGGCGACGACCCGCAGCCGCAGCGTGACCTCGCTGGCGGCGCCGGCCTTCGCCGGGGCGATGATGGGCCGCCAGGTGCTGGGGGCGATACCGGTGGAGCGGCGGGTGCTGCTGTTCGCGGCGGTGGAGGTGAAGGACTGCCCGGCCCTGGAGGGCCGCACGGTCCGGGAGGCGTTCCGGCCCGGCAGCCGGCGGGTGCTCGCCCTGGACGTGGCCGCGCCCGCCCACCGCCGTCCCGATCTCGCGGCCCTGCCGCCGGGCTGGCAGACCGTGGAGCGGGAACTGCTGTGGCAGCCGCACCCCGGCTATGTGCTGCGACCGGAGGACCGCGTGGTGCTGGCCGTCACCCGGCAGGGCCTCGCCGAACTGCTGGGCCGGCACCCGCGGTCCGCCGGGAACTGCCCGGAGGACGGCCCCGGGGACGGCCCGGCCCCCGCGGCCCGGAGCTGAGCCGGGGACACACGGGGCCCGTGCACGGTGAGGGCCCGTCCGCGGCCACCGTGCGGTGGTGCGGACGGGCCCTCGGGGCTCACGGCGACGGGGCGCCGCGCTCGTGGATCAGAGCTTGGCGGGCGTCTCGCCGACGCCGTCCCCACCGGTGCCGTTCCCCCCGGTCCCGGACGCGCCGGCACGGCGCTCGCGGAGGTGCTGGAGGAAGGAGGCAAGCTCCCGCTTGACGATGGGCGCCAGCAGGTAGAGGCCGATGATGTTGATGACGGCGGCCAGGAAGAGCATCGCGTCGGCCATGTCGATCAGCGCGCCGAGGGTGAGCAGCGAGCCCGCGGCGACGATCACGCTGAAGAGCACCTTGTAGATGTTCTCGCTGGTGCGGCTCCGGCCGAAGAGGTACGTCCAGCACTTCAGGCCGTAGTAGCTCCAGGTGATGATCGTGGAGAAGGCGAAGAGCAGCACCGCCACGGTCAGGATGTACGGGAACCACGGCAGGACGGTCTCGAAGGCGTCGGACGTCAGCGTCACGCCGTCGCCGGGGCCCTCGCCGGCGGCGGCCGCCTCGCGGGCCTTCTCCCAGCTCGGGGTGGAGGCGATGACGATGGTCAGCGCGGTCATCGTGCAGATGACGACGGTGTCGATGAACGGCTCCAGCAGCGCGACCAGGCCCTCGGTCACCGGGTGCCGGGTCTTCACGGCGGAGTGCGCGATCGGCGCGGAGCCGATGCCGGCCTCGTTGGAGAACGCGGCCCGCTGGAAGCCGACGATCAGCACACCGATCGCACCGCCCGCGACGCCCGTGGGGTTGAAGGCGCCGGTGATGATGCTGTTCACGGCGTCCGGGAGGGCCGGGATGTTGACGCCGATGACGATGAGGCAGGCGGTGACGTAGATCCCGGCCATGGCCGGGACCAGCCGGCTGGTGACATTGGCGATCGACTTGATGCCGCCGAGGAGGACCAGGGCGACCAGGGCGGCGAGCAGCACACCGAAGAGGAGGGCGCCGGCGGAGTTGCCGAAGATGCCGTCCTCACCACCGGTGACGGACTTGAGCTGGGTGAAGCTCTGGTTGGCCTGGAAGAGGTTGCCGCCGAAGAAGGTGAAGAAGAGCAGGGAGATCGCGACACCCACGGCGAGCACCTTGCCGACACCGCTCATGCCGCGCTCGGCGAGGCCCTTGCGCAGATAGTGCATCGGGCCGCCGGAGACGGTGCCGTCCTCGTGGATGTCCCGGTACTTCACGCCCAGCGTGCACTCGACGAACTTGGTGGCCATGCCGAGCAGACCGGCGACGATCATCCAGAAGGTGGCCCCCGGCCCGCCGATGGTGACGGCGACGGCCACACCGGCGATGTTGCCGAGGCCCACCGTGCCGGAGACCGCGGCGGTGAGCGCCTGGAAATGGCTCACCTCACCGGGGTCGTCCTTGTCCTCGTACTTGCCCCGCACCAGATCGACGGCGAGCTTGGCGCGGCGGGCCTGGACGAAGCCGAAGTAGACCGAGAAGACGATGCCCGCGACGACCAGCCAGCCCACGATCCAGGGGAAGGGGGTGGGGAAGACGCCGAAGTCGGTTTCGTAGAAGACCCACTTGACCAGGAATGCGGCTACGGGATCGAAGACGCCGTTGACGGCTTCCTCGATCGTCGAGGTGACGGAGTTGCTTGCCATGAAGGGAACCTCTGGCTGGTGTGGTGCTGAGGACGAGGGCTCATCATCCGGCGGTCGCCGATGATGCGCTGATAAGACGGATTGGGAGTTCCTATCACGGAGAGCGACCGCACCGGTGTGACGTAGCTCACTGGGGCGCGACGGCACGGCAGTCTTTATGTGTCTGTAACCGGACAAAGGTGCGGGATAGATTCGCTATACAGGAACCACGACCCGGTGAGCGGTGCGAGGTCGCGACGCACCGTTACATGATCGCAATGCACGGCCCGGCCCCCCGCCGCCCCGTCCGGACGGTGGAGGACCGGGCCGTACGCCGCCGCGAGCCCGTCCGCGCCGCGGGCGCGCCGGGAGGGTCCCTCAGCGGGTCACGACGTGCCGTTCGTCCGGGACGCAGTGCGTCATGGTGAGGCCCGAGACGTCGCGCGGCGGGTTCTTGCCGAGATCGGCCAGCCGCCGCTGGTCCTCCTCGGTCAGCTGCTGGCCCGGCAGCGGCTGGAGATGGGCCACCTCCGGGGTGTCGATCCCCAGCCCCTCGCCGACCCGCAGCCCCAGGTCGTTCTCCACCAGCAGGAAGTGCCAGAGCATGCGCTCCTGCACCGGGCGGTCGCACTGGGAGAGCAGGGTGACGAAGTTCCGCACCAGGTCGTCGCGCTCCCACTCCTCCAGCAGCAGATAGCGCTGCCCGGCCTGGAGGTAGTCGTTGGTGCGGGGGATGCGCTTGCGGGTCAGCTTGCCGCTGATCTCCGGGCCCTGGTCGTCATGGGTCGGGAAGGCGGCCTCCTGCAACCCGCCCAGCACCGACGGCTCGTAGTTGATGTGCGTGTTCTCCGCACCGCCGTCGATGTGGTACGTCATCTGGCCGTCGCGCTGGTTGGTGCGCACCGGGGCGTTCTTGGCCTGGTTCACCGGCACCTGCAGGTAGTTGGGACCCACCCGGTAGCGCTGGGTGTCGCTGTAGGAGAAGGTCCGGCCGACCAGCATCTTGTCGTCCGAGAAGTCCAGCCCGTCGACGAGCACGCCGGTGCCGAACGAGATCTGCTCGTTCTCGGCGAAGTAGTTCGCCGGCATCCGGTTGAGCACCATCCGGCCCACCGGCTTGGGCGGGAAGTCCTGCTCGGGCCAGGTCTTGGTGTCGTCCAGCGGGTCGAAGTCCAGCTCCGGGTGCTCGTGGTCGTCCATCATCTGGACGAGCAGCTCCCACTCCGGGTGGTCGCCGCGGGCCACGGCCTCGTAGAGGTCCTTCGTCGCGTGGCCGGTGGCCTCCGCCTGCACGTTGGCGGCGTCCTCCTCCGTCATGCTGCGCACACCCTGCTTGGGCATCCAGGTGTACTTCACCAGCTTGGTGCCGCCGTGGGCGTCCACCCACTTGTACGTGTTGACGCCGAAGCCCTGCATGTGGCGGTAGTCCGCCGGGATGCCGCGCGGGCTGAACAGATTGACCAGCATGTGCATCGATTCCGGCGTCTGGCTCATGAAATCGAAGATGCGGTTCGGCTGCTGCTCGAAGGTGATCGGGTCGGGTTTGAGCGCGTGGATCACGTCGGGGAACTTGATCGCGTCGCGGATGAAGAAGACCGCGAGGTTGTTGCCCACCAGGTCCCAGTTGCCGTCCTCGGTGTAGAACTTCACCGCGAAGCCGCGCGGGTCCCGGGCGCACTCCGAGGAGTCCCGGCCGCCGATGACGGTGGAGAAGCGGACCGCGACATCGGTGCGCTTGCCGCGCTCCTGGAAGAGCTTGGCGCGGGTGTAGCGGTCGATCGGCTCGTCGCCCCAGGCGCCATACGCCTCGAAGTAGCCGTAGGCGGTGACGCCGCGGGCGTGGACGACGCGCTCGGGGATGCGCTCCCGGTCGAAGTGGCTGATCTTCTCCAGGAACTGGTAGTTCTCCAGGGTGGCCGGTCCGCGCGGACCGACGGTGCGCTGGTTCTGGTTGTCGTAGACCGGGTGCCCCTGCCGGTTGGTGAGCACCGGCCTCTCGTCCCCCCGGCCGGCGCCCTTCTTCTCCACGTCCGTCACGGTGCTGGGCTCCTTCGCTCGTCGGTGCGCCGCGCCGCGCCGGATCGCCGCGAGCGGCTGCGTGTGCGTACCCCGATGAGCGGGGGGCCTAACAGCAGACGGGAGGGCGATCCTCCGGTTCCACCACGAGGACGTCGCCGTAATTGCAGATGTACTTGCAGTGACGGGTGATCCGGGGCGAGGATGGTCCGCCGGGCGATCCGCCCCCTCAACCGCCCCTCGGACGCTGCGGAGCGCGCGATGACAGCACATCGGCCACGGCGGAGCGGCCTTGACCCCGCCGGCTTACCGCACGCGGACCGGGGCCGCGCCGATGTGCCGCGCGGAGTCCCCTCCACCGCCGATCCGCTGCCGGACACGGGGACGGCCGGCGGGGCGGGGACGGTGGGGACGAGGCCGGGCACACCCGGGCGGACCGCCGGCGAGGCCGACCGCGAGTGGGACCCCTTCACCCGGCTGCTCCTGCTGCTGGAGGTCTCCGGCCGCCGCTCCTGGCTGGAAGGCCTCGGCTCCTCCGACCACAACTGACCGGCCGCCGGGGTCGGCCCGGCTCCGGCCGCTCGAGCGCCCCGGTGGCCGGGGGCCGGGCGGTGGAGTAAGCCGGGGAGACGGGGTACCTGCGACACAAGCGCACCGGCGGGTTCCGTGCACCGGTGCGCCGTCCGCCGCGTACCAGGAGGAGTCACCACCATGGCCATCGCCACCGTCAACCCGGCCACCGGCGAGACGCTGAAGACCTTCGATCCCCTCGCCGACGCGGAGATCGGCGAGCGGATCGAGCGGGCCGTCCGGGCCTTCCACACCCACCGCCTCACCGGCTTCGGCGGGCGCGCCGAACCGATGAACCGGGCGGCCGACCTGCTGGAGGCGGAGCAGGAGGACATCGCCCGGACCATGACCACCGAGATGGGCAAGACGCTGGCCGCCTCCCGCGCCGAGGCCGCCAAGTGTGTCAAGGCGATGCGCTGGTACGCCCGCAACGCCGAGGGGCTGCTGGCGGACGAGGAGCCGGCGGCCGCCGACGTCGAGGACTCGGGAGCCGTCCGCGCCCACGTCCGCTACCGCCCCCTCGGCGTCGTCCTCGCCGTCATGCCGTGGAACTTCCCGCTCTGGCAGGTGATCCGCTTCGCGGCACCCGCCCTGATGGCGGGGAACACGGCCCTTCTCAAGCACGCCTCCAACGTGCCGCAGACCGCGCTCTACCTGGAGGACCTCTTCCGCCGTGCGGGCTTCCCGGAGGGCTGCTTCCAGACGCTGCTGGTCGGGTCCGGCGCCGTCGAGGGCGTTCTGCGCGATCCGCGCGTCGCCGCGGCGACCCTCACCGGCAGCGAGCCCGCGGGCCGTTCCGTGGCCGCGGTCGCGGGGGACTGCGTGAAGAAGACGGTCCTGGAGCTGGGCGGCAGCGACCCGTTCGTCGTCATGCCGTCGGCCGACATCCCGGAGGCGGCGAGGACCGCCGTGACCGCGCGGGTGCAGAACAACGGCCAGTCCTGCATCGCCGCCAAGCGGTTCATCGTGCACACGGACGTCTACGACGACTTCGTGGCCCGCTTCACCGCCGCGATGCGGGAACTGACGGTGGGCGACCCGATGGACGAGTCCACCGATGTCGGCCCGCTCGCGAGCGAGAGCGGCCGGGCGGATCTGGAGGAGCTGGTCGAGGACGCGCGGGCGGGCGGGGCGAGTGTGCTGTGCGGCGGCCGGCGGCCGGAAGGGCTGCCGGACGGCTGGTTCTACGAGCCCACGGTGCTGGCGGACGTCACCCCCGGGATGCGCATCCACCGCGAGGAGGCGTTCGGGCCGGTGGCCTCCGTCTACCGGGTCTCCGGCACGGACCAGGCGGTGCAGCTGGCCAACGACACCCCGTTCGGGCTCAGTTCCAACGTGTGGACCCGGAACCCGGAGGAACAGCGGCGCTTCGTCCGCGATCTGGAGGCGGGAGCCGTCTACATCAACGGCATGACGGCCTCGCATCCCGCGATGCCCTTCGGCGGCGTCAAACGGTCCGGCTACGGGCGCGAGCTGGCCGGGCACGGCATCCGCGAGTTCTGCAACGCCACCACGGTCTGGTACGGGCCGTCGCGCGCCGAGACCGGAGCCGGCGCCGCGGAGTGAGAGGCCCGGGAGGCGCGGAGTGAGAGTTCCGGGAGGTGCCCGGGAGACGCCCGCCCGGGGCCACCGGCGCCCGGGATGCGCCCGAATGGGGGCAGCGGCCGGGGTGAACGGCCCCGGGCCGGGTACGCGTCCCCCGTCCCCGGCGGCGGGCCGCCGCCGGGGAGCACCTGCCGGACCACGAACTGGGAGACCTCGATGACGAGTCCGCACCCCGACCCCGTACCCCCGGCGCCGACCCCGCCGCCCGGGCCCGGCCCGCACCCCGTACCCGACCCGGTGCCGCCGGCCCCGACACCGCCGCCCGGCCCCGGCCCCGGACCGGCCCCCGGGCCGACGCCCGGGCCGACCCCGGGGCCCACGCCCGTCCCGGAGCCGGACCCCATCCCTCCGGTCCCGCCCGGTCCCAACCATCCCGAGCCCACACCGGAGCCGCAGCCCAGTCCCAGCCCGGTCGGCGGAACGGCGGAGAACTGACCGATGGATCTGCTCGACGCCTTCGACACCGCCTGGCTGGAGTTCGACCGCCGGGTGCACCGGATCCGCGAGGACCAGTGGGACGACCCCACGCCCTGCACCGAGTGGACGGTGCGGGACCTGGTGAACCACCTGACGGGTGAACACCTGTGGGCCCCCTGGCTGCTGCGCGGAGCCACCCTCGCCGAGGTCGGCGACCGCTTCGACGGGGACGTGGTCGGCGACGACCCGATCGCGGCCTGGGAGCGGGCCGCCGCGGAGTCGCACGCCGCCTTCCACCGGCCCGGCGCGCTGGACGGCGGGGTCAACACCAGCGGCGGGGAGACCCCGACCACCGACTACGGATGGCAGATGACCACGGATCTCACCGTGCACGCCTGGGATCTGGCCCGGGGCATCGGGGACGACGACACCCTCGGCGACGATCTCGCCGGGACGGTGTACGACCGGGTCGAGCCGGCGGCCGCCGGCTGGCAGGGCTCCGGGCTCTTCGCCGCGCCGGTGCCCGTGCCCGACGGGGCCCGGGCCCAGGACCGGCTCGTCGCCCTGCTCGGCCGGAAGCCGTAACGCGCGGCGGGCGCGGGCCGCGTACGGCCCCGGCCGCGCCGGCCCGCGCCGGCGCCGGTCTCCGCTTCGGGGCCGGATCACCCCCGTCCGCCGCCGCTCCGGTGCCGCCCCCGTCCGGGTGCCGTCCCGGCCCCGTCCCGCCACGGCCCCGGTACAAGCCCCGGCGCCGGTCCCTCCGACCCGCTGTGAGGGACCGGCGCCGGCCCATGCCCGGAGGCCGGGGGCTCACCCCGGTCCGCCGTCGCCCCGGTTCCGCCCCCGCGGGCCCCAGTACCCGTCCGCGAAGGCCGCCCGCCGGGCCCGCCGGCGGCGCAGCAGCGGCCGCAGGGCCCAGGCCAGCGCGGCGCAGAGGACGGCCGCCGCCCCGGCGTACGGCAGCAGCCGTCCGGCACCGGACGCGGTGTCCTCCGGCACGCCGGCGGTGCCGGCGCTCCGTACGGCCGCCTGCGGCCCGTGCAGCGGCTCGGCGGTGCGGGCCGGTGCCGGGTTGAGGGTGCCGACCGAGGGGGCGTCGTCGGCGATGGAGAAGCCCCAGTCCAGGAGTGAGCGGGCCTCCTCGTAGACGGCGTGGGGGACGCCGGACCGGGGGTTCATGACGGTGACCACCAGCGTGCGGCCGTCCCGTCGCGCGGCCGCGGCCAGGGTGTTCCCCGCGTGGGTGGTGTAGCCGTTCTTCACGCCGATGAGCCCCGGGTAGGGCTCCACCCCCGGTCCGCCGCTCAGCAGCCGGTTGGTGTTCTGGACCGCGTAGGTGCCCAGCGGCCGGCCCCGCTCGTCGCGGCCGGTGGGGAAGCGCGTGGTGGCCAGGCCCGCGTAGCGCGCGAAGTACGGCTGCGCGAGTCCGGCCCGGGCGAGGAGGCTCAGGTCGTACGCCGAGGACACCTGGCCCGGGGCGTCATAGCCGTCCGGCGAGACCACCCGGGTGTCGTGCGCGCCCAGCATCCGCGCCCGGGCCCGCATCTGGCGGACGGTGTTCGCCACCGAGCCGTTCATCGCGGCGAGGACGTGCACCGCGTCATTGCCGGAGGCGAGGAAGACTCCGCGCCAGAGGTCGGCGACCGTGTAGCGGTGGCCCGGCCGGAGCCCGACCATGCTGCTGCCGGCGCCCACGGCACGCAGGTCCGCCTGCCGCACGGTGCGCAGCTCGTCCTGGGGGAAGCGCGGCAGCAGGGTGAGGGCGAACAGCATCTTGAGGGTGCTGGCGGGCGGCAGTCGGAGATGGGCGTTCTTCGCGGCCAGCACCCGGCCGGTGCGGGCGTCGGAGACCATCCACGACCGGGCGGACAGGTTCCGGGGCAGGGTCTTCGCCGCGGGGCCGGTCGGCAGGCGGAGGCCGGGGGCGGACAGCGGCCGTGCGTCGCGGACCGCGGAGCGGGGGCCGTACCGGCCGTCCCGCCGCTCGTCCGCGGACGCCGCGGGCAGGGTGCAGCCGGCGAGGAGGGCGAGGAGGACGGTGGCCGCGGCACCGGTCCGCAGAGTGATTCCGGGGGACTTGTCCATGTCTGCACCGTAGGAACGGTTCGCCGGATCTGCCGCGTGTTCCTGCTCCATCCGGGCAGCGCCTCTGACGTGCGACCAACTCTGTTGGTGAGCAATGCTTTTGACGGCACGGCGGTCCTGATCGCGCGCCGTCCGGGCGCCGTGAACCGAGCCCGCCTCCGCCGTCCGCGCGGCCCCGGCGGCGCGGACGGCGGAGGCGGGCCGGGGAGGTCCCGGCCGGCGGCGGTTCGGGGAGGACCGGTGCGGCCGCCGTCGGCCCGTCGGCCCGTCAGCCCGCCTGCGCGACCGGGACGACGAACACGACCCCGCGGCCGGCCGCGGTGCCGGTGCGCTGCTCGCCCGGCGACATCAGGACGCCCGGCTCACCCCCGCAGTCGGCGGCCGGGTAGAGCTGGGCGGCCAGCTCGGTGTCGTTGCGGAACGCCGTGGGCACGACGCCGTCGAGGGGGTAGCAGATGCCGACCCGGGGGGTGCCGATCTGCTGCTCCGGCTGCTTCTCCCCGTAGGCGAAGGACAGCGGGGCGGGCAGCTCGGAGGGTACGGAGGCGGACGGCTTGTCGCTCCCGTGGGCGGCCGAAGTGTCCTCGGACGACGCCATCTTGGCGCCCACGAGTACCGCCGCGATGATTCCCGCCGCCGCCGCGACGGACAGATATCTGGTCAAGACGCGCATGGGTCCTCCAGGGCCGGTTCAACACGTTCTCGTGATGCACCTTGGCCCCCGGTGAAGCACCGCCCCGTCAGGCATACCGATAAGTAACCCGATAAGCCTATTAATTGGGTCCGCGGGTCCACGGCTCCTGGGCCGCCCGGGGGAGCACCGGCCGCGAACGGCCGGTGGCCAAGGGATGCGGCCGGTCACCCCGCGCAGCACAGTGGGCGCATGGACAAGCTTTCGCTGAGGGCAGCGGCCGAGGACCAGCTCGGGGCGGCGTACCGGGAGGAGGGCGGCCGCGCCGCCGTCACCGTCTTCCCCGGGCGCGGCCGCCGGCTGCGGCAGACCGTCATCGCGCTGCGCGGGGGAGCGGGGCCCACCGAGCACGACAGCCCGGGCGAGGCGACCGTGCTCGTGCTGACCGGGCGGGTCCGGGTGAGCACCGGCCCCGGCGACGTCACGGAGGGGACCAACGGCGATCTGATCCTGCTCCCGGAGACCCGCCACGAGCTGGAGGTGCTGGAGGACTCCGTCCTCCTGCTCAGCGTGGCCGGAGGCTGAGCCGCCGCCGCCGAAGTTTCTGCCGCGGACATTGAACACACGGGCGGTCACCGTCCGTACCTCCTGCCGTCAGAGGCGCACACCCGCGCCGGACGGGAATGCGGATCGCAGGAGTAAAGATGAGGAAGTGGCAGAGCGCCTCGATCGCGGTGACGGCGGCAGCGGTGATGCTGTTGACGGCCTGTGGCCAGGAGCCGGGCGGCGCCGGTGCGAACGCGGCGCAGCCGGCGGGACAGGCGGAAGCCGCCGTCCCGCAGGACCCGGGAGGTGGTTACGGAGGAAACGGCAGCGCCGGCGCGGCACAGAAGGCCAAGCCCGCGGGGCAGCTGACGATCGGCGACAGCGAGGAACTCGGCCCGGTCCTGACCGACAGCGCGGGCTTCACCCTGTACCGCTTCGACAAGGACACCGCGAACCCGCCGAAGTCCACCTGCGAGGGCGACTGCGTCAAGGCGTGGCCGCCGGTCCCGGCCGCGGACGTCTCCTCGACCAGCGGCATCGACGCCGCCCTGCTGGGCGAGGTCACCCGGCCGGACGGAACCAAGCAGCTGACCGTGGACGGCTGGCCGATGTACCGCTACGCCAAGGACACCGAGCCGTGGCAGACCAACGGCCAGGGCGTGGGCGGCACCTGGCACGCGGCGGCCCCCGACGGCAAGAAGGCGCAGCCGGGCAGCGAGACGGGCGGTGAGCCCGCGGGCAGCGCGCCCGCCGGCGGTTCCGGGGCCGGTGCGGACCTGCCCGCCATCTCGGCGGTCAAGGACGCGAAGCTCGGTGAGATCCTGCGCGATGCCGAGGGCCGCACGCTCTACCGGTTCACCAAGGACAGCGCCTGGCCGATGAAGTCCAACTGCGTCGGCAAGTGCGAGGAGCTGTGGAAGCCCGCCCGGCCGGTCGACCTCAAGGACGTCGAGGACGTCAACCCCAAGCTGCTGACCACCTTCAAGCGTGCGGACGGCAGCAAGCAGCTGTCCATCGACTGCTGGCCGCTGTACTGGTACACGGGTGACGAGAAGCCGGGCGACACCAACGGCCAGGGCGTCGGCGGCACCTGGTTCACCGTGGCGCCCAGCGGCAAGCTGATCAAGGACTGACGGCCCGCTCCGGCTGCGCCACCCGCCCGGGCACGCCACCCGCCCCGCCCTTCCGGGCCCCTCGCGCCCCGCCGGACTCTCCGGCGGGGCGCCGGCCGTCACGGAGGCGTCACCGAGACGTAAACGCTCGGGCACCTCACCGGTCGTGCATCGGGACGAGAAGTGCCACAGTGGCCTTGGAGGTCGTACCTGCGAAGCCGGCGCACCGCCGACGGCGGTCGACCGCGTCGGGAGGCCACATGGTGGAACGAGACGCGGCCCCACGTGCGGGGCCGCCGGGCGGCGACAGCCGCCTGCCCCCCGGCACCGCCGAGAATCTGGCGCTGAACCGCATCGGCCTCTTCGAGTGGGACCTCGAGAGCGGCCGCATGCAGATGGACCGGGTGGCCCTGGACCTCTTCGACCTCCGGCCGGAGGAATACCCGGGCGATGCCGAATCGCTCATCAACCGGCTCACCCAGGAGGAGTCCGACCGCCTCGACGCCGTCGTGGACGACGCCGTGGCGAAGGGCCGGGAGGCCCACGGCACCTACTTCCGCATCCGCCGGCGCGACGGCTCGCTGCGCTGGGCCCACGGCCAGGGCCACTTCCTGGAGGACGGCCCAGGGCAGCGGAAGCGCATCGTCGGCATCATCCGCGACGCGACCCACGAACTGACGGACGCCGTCGAACGCGGCGCCGTGCAAGTCGGACACCGCCCGCCGGGCATCGGGGTCGAGATGACCTCCGCCGCCCTCAGCCGCGCCCTGAGCGTCCGGGACGTCATCGCGGTCCTGGAACGCGTCGGCGGCCCCGGCCTGGGCCCGAAGAGCCCCGTCACCCTGATGCTGGGGCTGGTGGAGGACGACGAGCTCCATCTGGTCACCCGGGGCCGGATCAGCGTCGCGCCCGCGCCGGAGCACTCGAAGATCGACGACGAGAACCCGATGTGCGAGGTGGTGCGCACCGGCGAACTCCGGCTGATCGGCTCCCGCCGGGAGTACGCCGAACGCTATCCGCGGGTGTGGCCGAACCTGGAACCGGTGGAGTTCGGCTCGGCCGCCTATCTCCCGCTCGTCGCCCAGTCGCAGACGCTGGGCGTGCTCGGCATCCTCTTCCGCGAGGAGGTGCCCTTCACCCCCGAGGACCGCGGCACCTACATCGGTTTCAGCACCACCCTCGCCCAGAGCATCCAGCGGGCCAAGCTCTTCGACCACGAGCACGAGGTCGCCGAGAGCCTGCAGCAGACCATGCTGCCGCGGATCCCGGCCGTCCCGGGCGCCGAGGTGGCCGTCCGCTACCGCGCGGCCCGCCTCCGCCGCGAGCTGGGCGGCGACTGGTACGACCTGATCCCGCTGCCCGGCGGGAAGGTCGGCGCGGTCGTCGGGGACGTCACCGGGCACGACATCAAAGCGGCCGCCGTGATGGGCCAGCTGCGCATCGCCCTCCGGGCCTACGCGGCCGAGGGGCACTCGGCGGCCACGGTCATGGCCCGGGCCTCCGTCTTCCTCGGCGAACTGGGCAGCGACCGCTTCGCCACCTGCCTCTACGTCGAGGCCGACCCGCTCGCGGGCGAGCTGCGGATCGTACGGGCCGGACATCTCGACCCGCTGCTGCGGCAGGCCGACGGCACCTGCCGCCCCCTCCCGGTGGCCGGCGGGCTGCCGCTCGGGCTGTCGGCCGAGTTCGACGCCTTGGAGTACCCGGTGACGCCGGTGGAACTGGGCGCGGACGAGATGCTGGTGCTGTACACCGACGGGCTCATCGAGAAGCCGGGCACCGATCTGGACGAGGGGCGCCGGGAGCTGATCAAGGCCGTGACCAACGGGCCGTACGACGTGGAGGAGCTCGCCGACCACCTGCCCCGCGTCCTCGGCGAGCGGATCGGCGACGACGACACGGCCCTGCTGCTGATGCGCCGGCTGGGAGCCCCGGCACCGCACCTCCGGCGCCGGCTCCACCAGCACGTCGCCCCCGCGGACCCGGAATCCCTGGCCACCGCCCGCCACATGCTCCGCGAAGCGGTCCGTGCCTGGGGCGTGACCGACCGGGCGGACGACATCGAACTCGTCGCGGACGAGCTGATCACCAACTCCCTGCTGCACACCGACGGCGGTGCCGTGGTCACCGTCCTCATGCTGCCCGGGCCCGAGAGCCGGCTCCGCCTGGAGGTACAGGACCGCTCCAGCGGCTGGCCGCGCCGCCGCCAGCCCGGTGACGCGGGGACCTCCGGGCGCGGGCTGCTGCTGGTCGACATGCTGACCGACGTCTGGGGCGTGGAGTCCCGCGGGCCGGGCAAGGCCGTCTGGTGCGAGTTCGGCACCGCGGCGGGACACTGACCGGCGAGCGCCCCGGGTCCGGGCAGCCCTCCGGACCGGCGAGCGCGCCCGGACAAGCGAGCGTGCCCGGACCGGCCACCGCCCCATGGACCGGCCACCGCTCCCGGACCGGCGAGCGTCCCCGGACGGGCCGCCCCCCGAACCGGTCACCGCCCCCCGAACCGGTCACCGCCCCGTGGACCGGCCACCGCTCCTGGTCCGGCGAGCGTCCCCGGACGGGCCACCCCCCGAACCGGTCACCGTCCCGTGGACTGGCCACCGCTCCTGGTCCGGCGAGCGTCCCCGGACGGGCCACCCCCCGAACCGGTCACCGCCCCGTGGACCGGCCACCGCTCCTGGTCCGGCGAGCGTCCCCGGACGGGCCACCCCCCGAACCGGTCACCGCCCCATGGACCGGCCAGCGCCCCCGGACTGGCGAGCGCGTCTGAACCGGTCACCGCCCCATGGACCGGCCACCGTTCCCGGACCGGCGAGCGTCCCCGGACCGGCGAGCGTCCCCGGACCGGCCACCGCCCCATGGACCGGCCAGCGTCCCCGGACCGGCCGCAGCGCCGGTCACGGTTGCCCCGGGGCCCGCGTCCGTCCGGGGCGGGCGGGCGCCCGTGAGCTTGCACGGGCGCGCCCGCCCCGGGCCGCTCCCGCGGGGGCGGGTCAGAGTTTGCGGAAGGTGCGGGCGTCGTCGGCCGCCGACAGCACCAGGTCGAGATCCGCCCCCGCGGAGGCCGTGACCACGGCCGCGACCGCGCCCTCGACGAACGGCGCGTCCGCGATCCGTACGCCCTCGGGCAGCGCGTCCGGTCCCGTGTCGGCCAGCAGCGTCTTGAGGGTGAGCACCGCGCTGCCCATGTCGCAGAGCACCACGACCCCCGCGCCCTCGTCGGCCCGTGCGACCGCCCGGCGGACGAGCTCCGAGCTGGTGCCGATCCCCCCGGCCTCCGCGCCGCCCGCGGGGACGACCGGCGAGGGGTCCCCGGCACCCACCAGATCCCGGGCCAAGTCGGCGGTGGATTGCGCCACTTCACGGCTGTGCGAGACGAGCACCACCCCGACCCGGCCCGGGCCGCGGCCGGCGCCCGCCCGAGCGGCCCCGGCGCCGCTCCCGGTTCCGGCCTCGGCTCCGGTTCCGGTTCCAGCCCCGGCCCCTGCCCCGGTTCCGACTCCGGCCCCGGTTCCGGCCTCGGCTCCGCTCCCGCTCCTGGTTCCGGTTCCGGCTTCAGAATCGGCTTCAGCCCCGGCCCCGGCCTCAGTTCCGGTTCCGGCCTCGGCCGCTGCCCCGACCTCGGTTCCGGCCTGGGCCCCGGCCCCGGCTCCGCTTTCGGCCCGGGCTCCGGGCTCGGCCTCGGTGCCGGCCCCGGTGCCGGACCCGGCGCCGGTCTGCCCGCCGGTTCCTGTGCCCGCACCCGTGGCGGTTCCGGTGGTGGCCCCGGCCTCCGGGGCGGGGCCGGTGGCCGCCTCGTGCAGGGCGGTGAAGAGCAGGGCCGTGGAGGTCGCGCCCGGATCCTGGTGGCCGATGCTCCGCTCGCCCAGATAGCTGGCCCTGCCGCGACGGGCCCGCATCGGGATCGTCGCCTCGGCCCCCTCCCGGGCGGCGCGGGCGGCCGCCGCCAGCGCGCCGGGCAGCGGCGTGCCCTCGGCGAGCGCCCGCTGGTACGCCTCCGCAGCCGGGGCGAGGGCGTCGACCATGGTCTTGTCCCCCGGGCCGGAGTCGCCGAGCCTCCGCACTCCGGCCACCGCGGCCGCCAGCGCCTCACCCAGCGCCTGCGGCGATACGGTCTCGTCCCCGCCGAGTGCCTTCGCGGCGCGGCGCAGCACTGTTCCGTAGAGCGGGCCGGACGCGCCGCCGACCTTGCCGATCAGATGGGTGCCGAATTCCTTGAGCAGGGCGCCCGGTGTCGTGGCGGCCGTGTACGCCTCGGAGGTCGAGGCGGAGTCGAAACCGCGCCGCATGTTGGAGCCGTGGTCGGCGTCTCCGATGGCCGAGTCGAGATCGGTGAGGTGGTCCGCCTCGCGCCGGATCGCGGCGGCGGTGAGGTCCAGCCAGCGGCGGAAGAAGGCGGTGTCGAGAACGGGGGCGGGGGAGTCCGGGGACGCGGTCATGAGTGGAAGGAACTCCTCGGTTCGCGGCGGCTGGTGCGGACCGGGGAGCCCGGCCCGTACGGAACCCGTCCAGTCTGGGGGCCGCGGGCCCGCCCGTCGACGGCGTTGATCGGCTTGTCGGCGCGCGTGTCGCGGCGCGCGCCGCCGTCGCGCGCCGCGCGGGTCCGCGAACGCGCCGCTTTCCGCGGCTGCTCCCCGGTACCGCTTTCGGCACCCGGCACCCGGCACCCGACGCCCGGCTCCCGGCACCCGACGCCCGGCTCCCCTCGCCGGCCCGAGCCCTCGCCGTTCGTCCGTCCGGCCGGCGTCATCCGCGGCGGCGGTCTTCGACGGGGTGGGCTTCCGCCCACCCGCCGGACCGGGGCGGATGAGGCAGCCGGTTCCGGTGAGGACCGTTGCCTTGCGCCGGGCGCGTTGGCGGCACCCGGCGCAGGTGCACCGCCGCGCCGGGTGAGGACCAGGCCCGTCCCGGCCGGCAGCCCGGTGCGCTCGGCGCCTCCTGGTGGAGAAGGTCCCACGGGTCGAGGCCGAGCTCCTGCACGGACCATCGGCGCCACGCTCACCCGTACGGCACCAGGCCGGCGGGGAGCGTCATACCGGCGGCCGGGCGGGCGCCGTGACGGGGCGCCCGCCGCAACGGGCGACACAGGACTGACGAACTGGCGGGCGGACACGTCGCCAAGGGTTGACGGAGTCGGGCGGGCGCATGGTGCCGGGCGCGCACCGACAGCAGTCAATTCCTCGTACCCGCAAGGGAGTTCACGATCCCGACGGTGCGGCTTTCGTCACGGCTCGCCACGCCGCCGGCGCCGGGTGTCCGCACAGGAGCGCGCACGCCGCGGCCGAGACCCGCGTACGACGCGTCCACCGGGGCGCGGGCGTCACGGGGCTCCGGCGGGAACGGTACGGGGACACGGCGGAGGCGATCGGGCTGCCGCGCGCCGGAGTGACCGGCGCGGGCGGTATGTGCTGCGTACGGTGCGGGCGGACGGTCCGGACGCATGGCCCGGGCGGTGCCCGGAGGGTCAGGCCCGGTGCCGCATCGGGGGCAGGCGGAACGGGCGCGAGCCGGGTCCGCCGATGTGCGAGAAGGGCTGGGTCCGCCAGTCCAGGCTCTGAGGGAGCGTCAGCAGCAGTGCGGCGTCCTGCTCCTGGGCGTCCAGCGAGTCGTCGGCCGGGGTCGCCTCGGTGATGTTCCGGCCGGTGCCCGGGCAGACGGTGAGACCGAAGGGATTCCACGGGCTCGGGCAGAGCGCGTGCTCCGGAAGGACCTCCTCGTCGGCGAGGAGCGCGATGGGCCGCGCACAGTCCGGGCAGGTCACCCGGAACATCTCGTAGGTCTCGTGGGTACTGTCCTCGTCGCCGTCGTCGGCCGCTTCGAAGTCCTGCGGCTCGAAGTCGGCGGCGACGGCGGTGGTTCGGTCGCGGTTGCCGCGACCAGGGCGCTTCAGGCTGCGCATATGTTCGTCTCTCCCCCTCGATGGGACGGTGAGGCACTGTGGCCTCGACCACAGCAGACTTTTCCCGCGCCCCGGCACGGGTAATCGCGGCACTTCCGCGGACCCGGCACCAATGGTGTGGTCTTCGTCACACGGGGCGGGCGCGGGTGGCTGACCTGCGGCGCAACGCCCCTGCGCACAGCGGGAGTCGGGGTTGCCGAACGCGGACGGGAACACCACGGGCGCACGCCGGGGCGCCGGCCCGCCCGCCTTTCCGGGCCGCGGCGTACGGGAGTCCGGGACGCCGCGCCGCCTCCCGTATGCCGGGAGGCCCGAACCGGGGCCGGTGAACCTTCCCGGCAGCGGAGCCGGCGCCGTGGCCGGGCATCGTGCCGCCGAGCGCGGGCGTGCGGCGGCCCGGGCCGCGCGGCTGCCACCGCACGCGTGCCCGAAAGCCGTGTGTCTCGCGGGGGCGGTGACGCTGTAGGTTCTAGCGCTGTGGAGGAACTGGACCGGCAGATCGTGGAACTGCTCGTCAAGGACGGGCGCATGAGCTACACCGACCTGGGCAAGGCCACCGGCCTGTCCACCTCGGCGGTGCACCAGCGCGTCCGCCGGCTGGAGCAGCGGGGGGTGATCCGCGGCTACACGGCGGTCGTCGACCCCGAGGCCGTCGGGCTGCCGCTCACCGCGTTCATCTCCGTGAAGCCCTTCGACCCCAGCGCGCCCGACGACATCGCCGACCGGCTCGCGGGCGTACCGGAGCTGGAGGCCTGCCACAGTGTGGCGGGGGACGAGAACTACATCCTCAAGGTCCGGGTCGCGACCCCCCTGGAACTCGAGCACCTGCTCAGCAGGATCCGCTCGCTGGCCGGGGTGTCCACCCGCACCACCGTCGTCCTCTCCACTCCGTACGAGGCGCGCCCGCCCCGGATCTGACCCCCGGGGCGCGCCGGGCGCCGCCGTGGGGCGACACTGGGAGCCGATTCCGCCCCGACGCGACCATCCGGTGAGGCAGCCCCAGTGAACGACCGCTCCCCCCTCCAGGCCGGCCGAGCCGGCCGGGCCGACGACGACCGCACCGTGCTGCTGCGCGGAGGGACGGTCCACAGCCCCGCCGATCCGTTCGCGACCGCGATGGTCGTCGAGCGCGGCCGGGTCGCCTGGGTCGGCTCCGAGGGGGCGGCGGACGCCTTCGCCGACGGCGTCGACGAGGTCGTCCGGCTCGACGGGGCCCTCGTCACCCCGGCCTTCACCGACGCCCACGTCCACCTCACCGCCACCGGGCTCGCCCTGACCGGGCTCGACCTCTCCGGCGCCCGCGGCCTCACCGAGGCGCTCGACCTCGTGCGCGCCCACGCCGCCGCCCGCCCCGGCGACCGGGTCCTGCTCGGCCACGGCTGGGACGCCGCCGCCTGGCCCGAGGGCCGGCCCCCGTCCCGTACGGAACTCGAGGCGGCGACCGGTGGCCGGCCGCTCTACCTCAGCCGCGTGGACGCCCACTCGGCCGTCGTCACCGGCGCCCTGCTCGACCGGGTCCCCGGCGTCACCGGCCTCGCCGGCTTCCGGGACGACGCGCCGCTCACCGAGGACGCGCACCACGCGGTGCGGCGCGCCGCCCTCGCCGCCGTCACCCCCGGCTCCCGCGCCGACGCCCAGCGCGCCGCCCGCGCCCACGCCGCCTCCCGGGGCATCGGCTCGCTCCACGAGTGCGCCGGGCCCGACATCTCCGGCGAGGACGACTTCACCGCGCTGCTCGGCCTCGCCGCCGCCGAGCCCGGCCCGCGCGTCGTCGGCTACTGGGCCGAACCCGTCGCGAACGCGAAGGGAGCCGAGAGGATCCGGAGCCTGGGGGCCGCCGGCGCGGCCGGTGACCTCTTCGTCGACGGCTCCCTCGGCTCCCACACCGCGCACCTCCACGAGCCGTACGCCGACGCCCCGCACACGGGTGCCGCCCACCTCACCGAGGCCGAGGTCGCCGCCCATGTCACGGCCTGTACCGAGGCCGGACTCCAGGCCGGCTTCCACGCCATCGGCGACGCCGCGCTGAGCACCGTCGTCGCGGGGATGCGGGCCGCCGCCGCGAAACTCGGGCTCGACCGGGTGCGGGCCGCACGGCACCGCGTCGAGCACGCCGAGATGCTCACCCCAGAGACGATCGCCGCCTTCGCCGAACTGGCCCTCACCGCCTCCGTGCAGCCCGCGTTCGACGCCGCCTGGGGCGGCGAGGACGGCATGTACGCGCGGCGGCTCGGCGCCGGACGGGCCCGGACCCTCAACCCGTACGCCGCGCTGCTGCGCGCCGGGGTGCCGCTCGCGTTCGGCTCCGACAGCCCCGTCACCCCGTTCGATCCGTGGGGCACCGTGCGGGCCGCCGCCTTCCACCGCACTCCCGGGCACCGCATCACCGTGCGCGGGGCCTTCACCGCCCACACCCGGGGCGGCTGGCGGGCGGCCGGACGCGACGACGCCGGAGTCCTGGTCCCCGGGGCGCCCGCCGACTACGCGGTGTGGGAGAGCGGCGAACTCGTCGTCCAGACCCCGGACGAGCGCGTGGCGGCCTGGTCCACCGACCCCCGCTCCGGCACCCCCGGCCTGCCCGAACTCCTGCCCGGCGGACCGCTGCCGGTGTGCCTGCGGACGGTCGTGGGCGGGCGTACGGTCTACACCCGCCCGAACGAGTGATGTGCCGGGGTGCCGTCCGGGTGCCGCGCGGCGAGGCGGCCCGGGCCGGTCTTTCCGCCACTACCTGCGGATCTTCCCCGCTGACCTGCTGGGTTGTCATAACGACGCAAGTCGGACGAGTGTTGACAGCAAGCGGTCGGCGGCCGGTAGGTTCGGCCGCGTCCACCACAGGACGTCCGACCGGGGAATCTCCGCGCAGTCGTCGAGCGCCGCTGGGCCACGGGTGGTGCACCGGCACGGTGTGCCGCCACTGGGAGCCAGGTCCAGCCACCGCGCCACGGGGACGGGGGAGGATTCCGGCCGGTCGGCAGGTGCGACCCGGGTGGGGCCCGGACGCTCAGTAGACAACGGCTTCGGTCGGCCCGCAGCCAGCGGGTCCCGGGTCGGCCCGAAGGGCACCGGGCCCCGCCGTAGCGCCTCCCGCTGGGGCCCCGCCGTTCCGGCGGCCGGATCCGTCCCGGCTCTCCGCCCATGGGTCCGCGAGGCGCTTGCTCTCCCACAGCCCGTCCGGGCACCGCCGCCCCACGGCTCCGCCGCCCCGCGCCCCTCACGCAACGGGGCCTGGCGGCACTCGGCTCCGCGGTCCCGCCCCGGCCCTTTCGAGGCTCCCCGCCCCGGTGGCCTGGCGGCTCCCCGCCCGGCCGGCCGCCGTGGTCTTGCGGTTCCGTGCCGTGGTGCCGTGGTCCGGACGCTCGTCAGCCCCTCGGCCCCGGCCGTGGATCCGCGCTTTCGTGGTGCCGGCCGGGCCGTCAGGGGGTCCCGCGCCCTCCGGCCGGGATCCGGGCGCCTCGCGGCTCCGCACCCCCGTCCACCTCCCCGCGCACATCACGGGCGCCGGCCCGCGCGATGCCCGCGGGCCCCGGACCCGGCCGGGAAGAACCCGCAGGACTCCGCCTTTCGGGGGACGGCGGGGTACCGTCACCTCATCACCGCACGACCTGCAGGAAGGCACGCCACCGTGCATTCGGGCCCCGCCACAGACACGGACCGCCCCTCCGGGGACCGCCCGCCCGCCGAGGGCGCGGCGGATTCCGGCCGGGCCGGCGCCGGGCGCCGGCCCGGTGCGGGGCCGGCGCCGGAGCCCGGTGCGGCGTCGGAAGCGGAGACCGCGGGGCAGGCCGCCGGGGCCGGTGCGCCGTCCGGGGCCGGGTCCGCCCCGGCCGTCGCGGAGAGCGGCCCCGCGTCCGGTGCGGAGCCGGGCCGGACGGGCGCCGGGAGCGCCGCCGCGGACGGCGGAGACGCCGCCGCTCCGGCCAGGGCGGGGCGGCTGCGCCGGGCGGGGCGGCTGGTGCGGCGCGAGGCGCCCCGGAGCGCGCTCGCCGCCGTGAGCGGGCTCGGACTGGCCCTCGCCTTCCCGCCGTACGACCTGTGGCCCCTCGCCCTGCTCGCCGTCGCCGCGCTGGGTCTGCTGACGCGTGGCCGCACCGCGCGCCAGGGGGCCTGGACCGGGTTCGCCTTCGGACTGCCCTTCTTCTTCCTGCTGCTGCGCTGGCTCCATGTGATCGGCTACGACGCCGTGTTCGGGCTCTCTGTCATCGAGGCGCTGTTCCTGAGCGCGCTCGGAGCGGGGCTCGCGCTGACTTCCCGGCTGCCGTGGTGGCCGCTGTGGGCGGCCTGCCTGTGGGTCGCCGAGGAGTGGGCGCGGGACCGGCTGCCGTTCGGCGGTTTTCCCTGGGGACGGCTCGCGTTCGGCGTCACCGGCTCGCCCTATCTGCCGCTGGCCGCGCTCGGCGGCGCGGTGCTCGTCACCTTCGCCGTCGCCCTGAGCGGCGCCCTGCTCGGCTCGGCCGCCCTGGCGCTCGCGCGCGGGCTGCGGACCGGGCCGCGCGCCCGTCCGGACGAGACCGGCGCGGAGAGCCGGGACGGCGCGGCCGGTTCGGAGAGCCAGGACGGCCCGGAGGGCACGGTCGGCACGGAGAACCAGGACGGTCCGGACAGCACGGCAGGTGCGCGGCCGGATCCGCGCACCGGCCCTTCGGGCCGCCGAGTCCGCCCGGCCGGCCGGACCGGGCTCCCGCGGGCCGTCCCGCCCGCCGCGCTGGCCCTCGCCGCGGCGCTGGCCGGCTACGCGGTGCCGGTGCCCACCGAGCCCGACGACACCGCCCGGATCGCCGTCGTCCAGGGGAACGTCCAGCAGCCCGGCATGGACTTCCTGGGCCGCCCCATGCTGATCCTCAACAATCACGTCGAAGCCACCCTCGACCTGGCCCGGGATGTCGAGGCCGGCCGGGAGGAGCGCCCCGACCTCGTCATCTGGCCGGAGAACGCCTCCGATCTCGACCCCTTCCGCTACCCGGAGGCGGGTGCCCGGATGGACGAGGCGGCCCGCGCCGTCGGCGTGCCCATCCTCGTCGGCGCCCTCGTCGACCACCCGACCAAGGAGGGCTACGTCGAGAACCAGGGCATCGTCTGGGATCCGCAGAGCGGCCCCGGCGCCTCGTACACCAAGCAGCACCCGGTGCCGTTCGGCGAGTACGTGCCCTTCCGCGACCAGCTCAGCAAGGTCATCACCCGGCTCCAGCGGGTGCCGCGCGACTTCTACCCCGGCGAGACCACCGGCGTCCTGCAGACCGGCCCGGCGCGGCTCGGCGATGTCATCTGCTTCGAGGTCGCGTATGACGAGATCGTCCGCGACACGGTCAACGCCGGGGCCCGCGCGCTCGTCATCCAGACCAACAACGCCACCTACGGCCGCACCGGGCAGCCCGAGCAGCAGCTCGTGATGTCCCGGCTGCGCGCCGTCGAGCACGGCCGCGCCGTCGTCACCGCCGCCACCAGCGGCATCAGTGCCGTGGTGCGGCCGGACGGTGTGATCGACCAGCGCACCGAGGAGTTCACGCGTGACGTGATCACCGCGGACCTGCCGCTGCGCGACGACACGACCGTCGCCGACCGGATGGGAGCGGCGCCCGAATGGGTGCTCGCTATCGTGGGCCTCCTGTCCTGCGCCGCCGCGATCGCGCTCGGCCGGCGGGGACGTACGGACCGGAGGGGATAGCAGTGGCAGACGGCGGACAGCGGCGATACGGCCCGCTCGGCACGGTTCTGGTGATCATTCCGACCTACAACGAGGCCGGCAACATCAAGCCGATCGTGAGCCGGGTGCGGTCCGCCGTCCCCGAGGCCCATGTCCTCGTCGCCGACGACAACAGCCCCGACGGCACCGGCAAGCTCGCCGACGAGCTCGCCGCCGGGGACGAGCACGTCCACGTGCTGCACCGGAAGGGCAAGGAGGGCCTGGGCGCCGCCTATCTCGCCGGCTTCCGCTGGGGGATCGAGCAGGGGTACGGCGTCCTGGTCGAGATGGACGCCGACGGCTCGCACCAGCCCGAGGAACTGCCCCGGCTGCTCACCGCCCTCAAGGGCGCCGATCTGGTGCTCGGCTCCCGCTGGGTGGCCGGCGGCCGGATCGTCAACTGGCCCCGCTCCCGCCAGCTGATCTCGCGCGGCGGCAGCGTCTACTCCCGGCTGCTGCTGGACGTCCCGGTGCACGACGTCACCGGCGGCTACCGCGCGTTCCGCGCCGAGACGCTCAAGGGGCTCGGCATGGACGACGTGGCCTCGCAGGGCTACTGCTTCCAGGTCGACCTGGCCTGGCGGGCGGTGAAGGCCGGCTTCCACGTCGTCGAGGTGCCCATCACCTTCGTCGAGCGGGAGATCGGCGACAGCAAGATGAGCCGCGACATCTTCGTCGAGGCGCTGTGGCGGGTCACCGCCTGGGGCGTCGGTTCGCGGGCGCAGCGCGTCCTGGACCGCGTGGGCGGCCGCGGGGCCCGCCGGCGGGAGGGCTGAGGCCGCCGGGCCCGTCCGGCGCGTGCCACGGCACCGGCCCCCGGCTCCAGCCCCCGGGCGCGCCGCGCCGGGAGCTCCGAGTCAGGTTTTCGCCCGGACCGCAGGGGCATTCGGGGTGCATGGTACAAATCGGCTACACCATGCTGACCGAGCAGGCCGGGCCGCGTGAACTCGTCGGGCATGTGGTCCGTGCCGAGGAGGCGGGGTTCGACTTCTCCGTCACCTCCGACCACTACTTCCCCTGGCTGAAGAGCCAGGGCCACTCCCCGCACGCGTGGACGGTGCTCGGGGCCGCCGCCCAGGCGACCTCCCGCATCCCGCTGATGACCTACGTCACCTGCCCGACGATGCGCTACCACCCGGCGGTCGTCGCGCAGAAGGCGGCGACCCTGCACCTCCTCTCCGAAGGCCGGTTCCGGCTGGGCCTGGGAGCGGGGGAGAACCTCAACGAGCACATCACCGGCGGCGGTTGGCCCGCGGCGGACGTGCGGCACGAGATGCTCGAAGAAGCCGTGGACATCATCCGCGCGCTCTTCGCGGGCGGTTACGTCAACCACCGCGGCACCCACTTCGACGTGGAGTCCGCCAAGGTCTGGGACCTCCCGGACGAGCCCCCGCCCATCGGCATCGCCGTCTCGGGCGACCAGTCCTGCGAACTCGCGGGCCGCCTCGCGGACTTGGTGATCGCCGTCGAACCGAAGCCGGAACTGCTCGACGCCTTCGACCGGTACGGCGGCGCGGGCAAGCCCCGCGTGGGACAGGTGCCGGTCTGCTACGACCCCGACCGGGAGACTGCGGTGCGCCGGGCCCACGAGCAGTTCCGCTGGTTCGCCGGCGGCTGGAAGGTCAACGCCGAACTGCCCGGGCCGGCCTCCTTCGAGGCGGCCACGCAGTTCGTCCGCCCGGAGGACGTGGCCGCGTCCATCCCGTGCGGTGACGACGTCTCCGCCTTCGTGGAAGCCGTACGGCCCTTCGCGGAGGCCGGGTTCACCGAGGTGGCCCTGGTGCAGATCGGCGGCGAGAGCCAGCACGCCTTCCTCGACTGGTCGGAGAAGACCCTGCTGCCCGCACTGCGCGAGGCGCTCTGACCCACTTCCGCAACGGAACTCCCGGCCGGGTCCTTCTTCCGGCCGGGAGTCCCGTGTCGTTTGCGGTTGTGTCGTTCGGTTGAGTCGTCTCGGCCGGGGCCGACCGGCGTATGGGTCCGACGGCCTGTCAGCCCGGCGTTTCCTCGGGCTCGGCCTTGTCGTCCTCCGCGGGGCGCTCGTCGCGCCGCCGCGCACCCGCCTCGTCCGGGTCGGGCAGATTCTCCCGTGAGGAGTCGGCCGACTCGGCCGGAATCTTTCCCTCCCACTTGTCGGCGGCCGCGTCGCGGCTGCCGACCTGCTGGTCGGGCAGGTCCCGGGGGACGGCGTGGCCGCCCGCCCCGGGTTGTTCGGAGCGTCGTTCCGCCATGTCCGGGTCCTCTCTCTCGTGCCGGATCCAGTCCTGGATCCCCTGGATCCTGTTCCGCGCGGGTACCCGCGCCGGTACCGGTCATGCGGTGTGACGGCGGCCCGGGCTCCTCGCCGGCCCGTCCCGTTCCGGCCTTCAGGCCGCGGTACGGGCGCGCCGGCGCGCCCGCTCGCGGCGCCGGTGCATCGGACGCCGTTCGTCCTCGGAGGTGCCGCCCCAGACCCCCGAGGTCTGGCCGGTCTCCAGGGCCCAGTCGAGGCACGCGTCCATGACCGGGCAACTCCCGCACACCGCCTTGGCCGCCTGCTCCTGGCGCAGGGCCGGGCCCGAGGTGCCGACGGGAAAGAACAGGTCTGGGTCGGTATCGCGGCACGCCGCGTTCAGACGCCAGTCCATGAGTGCCACTCCGTTCGGTTCGTAGGAGGTTCTGATCGGATGCGCTCTGTGTCGGTCCTTCTGCGCGTACCCGATGCCGGACCCCCAACGCGTCCGTCCCGCCGCCCGGCTCGCGCGATCCGCCAGGCACACTGGAGGCATGACGACCGGCGTACCGCACCGACAGGAACCGCCCCCGGGCCGAGGCCCCGGATCGACCGCCGCCCGGCCCCGGCGCTCGCGGCTCCGGACCTTCGCACCCCTGGCCGTGGCCGCCTGGGTGGTGCTGGAGATCTGGCTGCTGACCCTGGTCGCCGACGCCTTCGGGCCGCTCGGCGTCGTGCTGCTCCTCCTCGCGGGCCTGGTGTTCGGCGCGTACGCCGTGAAGCGGGCCGGCCGGCGCGCCTGGCAGGGGCTCACGGAGAACCTGCAGCGCGGCACCGCGCCGGGGACGCCGCAGGCCGAGGGGAGCAGGGCGAGCGGCAACACCCTGCCCATGCTCGGCGGGTTGCTGCTGATGCTGCCGGGGCCGGTGTCCGATGTGGCGGGCCTGCTCTGCCTCTTCCCGCCGACCCGGGCGCTGCTGCGCCGCTCCGCCGAGCGCTCGCTGAGCCGGCGGATGTCCGCGGCGGGGCGGGGCGGTCTCGGCGAAGCCTTCCAGCAGGCCAGGATGCACCGGCCCGACGGCAAGGTCGTCCAGGGCGAGGTCATCCGCCGCGAGGGCGGGGAGGACGGAACCGGGGGAAGCACCGGACGCCGGGACGGCCCCGGGCGCGAAGGAGACGGGGAGGGGCGCGACGAGGACACGGATGGCCGGGGCGGCCAACCCCCGCTGCCCCGCTGACCGCTGAGCGGCGCCGCCCGGCCCGCACAACGCGGCGCACGGCACACGAAGGACCCGGACCACCATGCGATGGTGGTCCGGGTCCTTCGTCTCTGTACCGCTGTACCTCTGCCGCGCGGGCCGTGCCGCCGTTGTCAGGCGGACTTGCGGTTGTCCCGGGGATGCACGGCGATGTTCATCGCACCGGAGCGCAGGACCGCCAGCCGCTCGGCCAGCACCTCCTCCAACTCCTCACGGGTACGCCGCTCCATGAGCATGTCCCAGTGCGTCCGCGCGGGCTTGCCCTTCTTCTCCTCAGGGCCTTCGCCGTCCACGAGCAGGGCCTGGGCCCCGCACACCTTGCATTCCCACTCCTGCGGAATCTCCGCCTCAACCGAGAACGGCATCTCGAATCGATGGCCGTTCTGGCATGCGTACTCCACCGCCTGGCGCGGTGCCAGATCGATGCCGCGGTCGGTCTCGTAGCTGGTCACCACAAGTCGCGTGCCGCGGAGAGCTCGCTCACTCATGAATTGTGCCTCCCGGGCTTGTCGCCCACAGGACAGATGTCGCTGTCGTCGTCATCCGGTCAACGTCCGGTCGGCGGTAAAGATTCCCGTTGCGGGACATGCGTCGCCCGTCGTGCCGCCCCTTGTTGTACCCACCATGGCCCGGTTTGTCACATCTGGCAGGAGATGTCACCCAGTGTTTCTCCTGGTTCAGCTTGCAGTAACGGTCCGCCCTCGTGGGCAAAGGCGTACACTACCGGTCCACCGCCGCCCGCGTTAAATCCGGTCCGGTACCGGGTTCCCCGCGGCCGCCACCGCACGCCGTACGGGCAGCCGCGCCAGCAGCAAAAATCCGAGCGCGAAGAAGAGCACCAGCGAGATGATCGCGTCCCGGTAGCTCCCCGTCAGCTGATACGTCACACCGAACAGCAGCGGGCCCAGCCAGCTTGTTCCCCGGTCGCTCATCTCGTACGCCGAGAAGTACTCGGCCTCCTTGCCGCGCGGCACCAGATGGGAGAAGAGGGACCGCGACAGCGCCTGGCTGCCGCCCATCACGAGCCCGATCGCCCCCGCCAGCGCGAAGAACCACACCGGCGCGCCCGCGGGCAGGAAGTACCCGGCGGCGACCGTCAGGGTCCAGGCCCCGAGCGAGCCGAGGATGGTCCGCTTGGTGCCGTACCGGGCGGCCAGCCGGCCCATGCCGAGGGCCCCGAAAACGGCGAGGACCTGCACCAGCAGGATGGCGAGGATCAGCGTCGTCTGGTCCAGGCCCAACTCCTCCGATCCGTACACCGACGCCTGCGAGATGACCGTCTGCACACCGTCGTTGTAGAGGAGATAGGCGACGAGGAAGAGCAGGGTCAGCGGATGCCGCCGCATGTCCCGGAGGGTGTCGCGGAGTTGGCGCCAGCTCTGCCCCACCGAACCCGTCCGCGCGGGGCCGCCGCCCCCGGCGGCGCCGGTCGTGGCGGGGAGGCCGGCCGCCGGGGGCCGGTCGCGGAGCCGGCGCAGCGGGACGATCGCGAACAGGCCCCACCACAGCCCGGCCGAGGCCAGGCAGATCCGTACCGCCATGCCCTCGGAGATCCCGAGCGAGGCATGGCCCGTGTACAGCGCGAGATCGGCCAGCAGGACGAGCGCGCCGGAGGCGTAGCCGAAGGCCCAGCCCTTCGAGGAGACGGCGTCCCGCTCCCCGGGCCCGGCGATCTGCGGCAGGAAGGCGTTGTAGACCACCATGGCCACCGAGAACGAGGCGTTGGCCATGACCAGCAGGAAGCCGCCCAGCAGATAGCGGTCGCCGGAGAGGAAGAACATGCCGGTGGTCGCCGCCGCGCCCGTGTAGGCGAAGAGGGCCAGCATCGGCTTCTTCCGGCCGGTGCGGTCCGCGATCGCCCCGGCCAGCGGCATCACCAGCACCGAGACCAGCACCGACAGCGACACCGCGTACGCGAAGTAGGAGCCCGCCCGCACCGGTATGCCCAGCGGGTGCACATAGCCGCTCGCGTCGGCCGCGGCCCGGGCGACCGCCGTCAGATACGGGCCGAGGAACACGGTGACGACGCTGGTGGAGAAGACCGAGACCGCCCAGTCGTAGACGTACCAGCCGCGCTGCTCCCGCTTGCGCTCGGCCGCCGCGGCGGGGCTGTCCGGCACGCTCGCCGGAGGGGCGCCGCCCGCCGTGCCGGCGCCTGCCGCCCCGCCGCCCGCCGTGCCGGGGAGCGCGGTGATGTCCGCGTCCCCGGTCCCGCCCGTGGTCTCCGCGCTCATGCGGCCCCCTTGCCCCTGCCCGTCGCCGCGGGGGTCGCGCCGCCGGGGCCCGCCCGGGTCAGGCCCAGGCGCCTCGTTCGGTCAGCACCGTGCGCAGCGTCTCGATGTGATCGGTCATGATGCCATCCACCCCGAGGTCCAGGAGCGCCGCCATCCGTCCGGCGTCGTTGACCGTCCAGACGTGCACCTGCAGGCCCAGGGCGTGCGCGGCCCGTACGAAGGCCCGGTCCACCACCCGCAGCCGCCCGTGCCACTCCGGCACCTGGACGCAGACGGCGCTGGGGCGGGAACGGGCCGGCAGCCGGTACGACCGCAGCCGCAGACCGAGGACGCCCCGGGTGCCGAGCGAGGTCGCCAGGCGCGGGCCGCCCAGGTGCTGGGCGCGGGCCACCCGCGCCTCGGAGAAGGAGCCGACGCACACCCGGTCCCAGGCGCCGGTCCGGCGCACCAGGGCGATCAGCGGGTCCAGGGCCGCCCCGGCCTTCACGTCCACGTTCCAGCGGGCCTCCGGGAACTCCTCCAGCAGCTCCTCGAAGAGCGGCAGCGGCTCCGTTCCGGCCACCCGCGCCCGCCGCACCCGCGACCACGGCTGCCCGGCTATCGCGCCGCGGGCGTCGGTGACCCGGTCCAGGGTCGCGTCGTGGAAGGCGACCAGCGCGCCGTCCGAGGTGGCGTGCACATCCGTCTCCAGATAGCGGTAGCCCGCGGCCACCGCCCGCCGGAAGGCGGCCGCGGTGTTCTCCAGGCCGTCCGCCGCACCGCCGCGGTGGGCGAAGGCCAGGGTGGCCGGGTGGTCGAGGAAGGGATGGCGCACGGCCGGGTTCGGTGTCACGGCGGCAGTATCGCCGCCGGTCGCCGGGCCGCGGACACCGGGCGTCCCGGCTGCCGTGCGGGGAGGCCTCAGCCGGCCTCGCGGCAGCCGGTCTCCGGATCAACGACCGGTGAGCTCCCCGGCCGCGGCGTGCCGGTCGGGCCCGTCCCGCCGGCCGTCCCCCGGCTTCCTGTGCCGGTCGTTCCGGTCGTCCCGGTCGCCGGGCCTGCCGTGTCCGTCGTCTCCCCGGGCACCACGACGGGCCCCGGGACCGTGAACACCCGCAGGAAGAACTGCGCCAGCGGGCCGATGGCCAGCGCGTACGCCACCGTGCCCACGCCGACCGAGCCGCCGAGCGCGAACCCCGTGGCCAGGACGGCCAGTTCGATGCCGGTGCGGATCAGCCGCAGCGAGCGGCCGGTGCGCCGGTGCAGCCCCGTCATCAGCCCGTCACGGGGGCCGGGGCCGAAGCGGGCCGCGATGTAGAGACCGGTCGCCACCCCGTTGAGGACGATCGCGGCGGCCAGCAGCGGGATCCGCACCGCCATCGCCCGGACGTCCGGTGCGAGGGCGAGCGTGGCGTCCATCGCCAGCCCGATCACCACCACGTTCGAGACGGTGCCGAGGCCCGGCCGCTGCCGCAGCGGCACCCAGAACAGGAGCACCGCCGCCCCGGTGAGGATCAGGACCGTCCCGATCGACAGCCCGGTGCGCTCGGCGACCCCCTGGTGGAAGACGTCCCACGGGTCGAGGCCGAGCTCCGCGCGGACCATCAGCGCCACGCTCACCCCGTACAGCACCAGGCCGGCATAGAGCTGGACAAGCCGCCGGGTCAGCCGGCGATCCCCCGTCGTGGACACGTGGACTCCCTGATGGTGGTGGGCGAGTGGTGACACTGGCCTGGCGCGTGGCAGTCTGTGGCGTGGGACCTTCGCGGTTCCACGGCCAATTCCGGGAAGGTGGACCGCAAAGATGAGCCAGTGGACCTCGGCGGTGGGGGCCGCACAGCTCGCCCGGCTGCTCCGCTCCCAGAACCACGGAGGCAACGGCGGGGCGGCCCCGGCCGGCCGCCGGGCCCCGGTCTACCGCACCCTCGCCGACGGCGTGCGGCTCCTCATCCACGAGGGCCGGGTCCCGGTCGCCGCCCGGCTGCCCGCCGAACGGGAACTGGCCGCGGCGCTCTCCCTCAGCCGCACCACCGTGGCCTCCGCCTACGAGGCTCTGCGCGCCGAGGGTTTCCTGGAATCACGGCGCGGCGCCGGGAGCTGGACGGCCGTCCCCGCGGGCAGCCCGCTGCCGACCCGTGGCCTCGACCCCTTGCCGCCGGACGCCGCCGAGACGATGATCGACCTCGGCTGCGCGGCCCTGCCCGCCCCCGAGCCCTGGCTGACCCGCTCCGTCGAGGGGGCCCTCGGCGAACTGGCGCCCTACGCCCACACCCACGGCGACTACCCGGCAGGCCTGCCCGAGCTGCGTCGGGTCCTCGCCGACCGCTACACCGCACGCGGCATCCCGACCATGCCCGAGCAGATCATGGTCACCACCGGTGCCATGGGCGCGGTCGCCGCCATCACCCATCTGTTCGCGGGGCGGGGGGAGCGGGTGGCCGTCGAATCGCCCAGCTACGCCAACGTGCTGCAGCTGATGCGCGAAGCGGGCGCCCGGCTCGTCCCCGTCGCGATGGCCGACGGGCTGGCGGGCTGGGACCTGCCCGCCTGGCGCGGGGTCCTGCGCGACGCCGCTCCGCGCCTGGCCTACGTGGTGGCCGATTTCCACAACCCCACCGGGGCGGTCGCGAGCGAGGAGCAGCGGCGGCAGCTGGTGGCCGCGGCCCGCTCGGCGGGCACGGTGCTCGTCGTGGACGAGACGATGGCGGATCTGCGCCTGGACGCGGACTTCGCACTGCCGCGCCCCGTCGCCTCGTTCGACCCGGCGGGCAGCACCGTCGTCACCGTCGGCTCGGCCAGCAAGGCGTTCTGGGCCGGGATGCGCATCGGCTGGGTGCGCGCGGCGCCGGAGATCATCCGGTCCCTGGTCGCCGCCCGCGCCTACGCCGACCTCGGCTCGCCCGTGCTGGAGCAGCTCTCCGTCAGCTGGCTGATGCGCGGCGGCGGCTGGGACGAGGCCGTGGAGATCCGCTGCCGGCAGGCCCGGGAGAACCGGGACGCGCTGGTCGCCGCGGTGCGGCGGCACCTGCCCGAATGGGAGTTCTCCGTGCCGCACGGCGGGCTCACCCTGTGGGCCCGTACCGGCGGCCTGTCCGGCTCGCGCATCGCGGAGGCGGGGGTGCCGCTGGGGGTCAGGGTGCCCTCCGGGCCGCGGTTCGGCGTGGACGGGGCCTTCGAGGGCTACGTCCGGCTGCCGTTCACGGTGGGCGGCGCGGTGGCCGACACGGCCGCGGCCCGCCTCGCGCAGGCGGCCCGGCTGGTGGAGACGGGGGCGACCGGCGCGGCCGCCGCGGCGGACTCGCGGAGCCTGGTGGCCTGACGGCCGGCCCCGGGCGGCCGGGGCGCCGCCGGCCCGCGGCCGCCGTGCCGGCCGCGGCCGCCCGCCCGCGCCGGTCCGGTCACGCCCCCGTGACGGACGACGGCTCCGGGAGCAGGGCCAGCACGGCCAGCCGGTCGGCCTCCGCGCAGTCCTCGTCGTACGGGTCCGGGGTCGCCGGGACCTGCAGCCGGTGCACCGGGCCGTGGCCGAGCCGCGCGTAGCCCCGCCCGGGCGGGACGTCCGGCGGTGGTGTGGTCTCCGGGGGAGCGCCGAGCGCCGCCGCGATCTCCTCGGGCGCGGCCGGGCCGAGCACCACCCGGGCCCGGGTGTGCGTCCGTACCGTCCCGTCCAGGGAGTCGACGCCGTCGAGGTGGTCGGCCACGACGACCGTCACCTGCGCGGCCCGGCCGTGCCGCAGCGGCACGTGCAGCAGTTCCTGCGGGTCGGGACGCCCCTCCGAGGCGGCCAGTTGGCTGAGCGCGGCCGGGCGGTCGACGAGGATCCACAGCCGGCGCCGGACGTCCTCCGGGACCGGGTCGCCGGTCCGGCGGGCCTCGTGCACGCGGAGCAGCCGCCGCTCCGTCTCGTGCGCCGCCCACTCCAGGACGGCCAGGGCGCCGCTGAGACCGCATTCGACGGCCGGGACGCCGCGCCGGCCGGCCAGGCAGGCGTACTCGCCGCCGCCGCTGCCGTCGACCACCAGGACGTCGCCGTCGCGCAGCGCCTGCAGGGCGATGGAGCGGAGCAGGGTCGTGGTGCCGCTGCCCGGCCGGCCGAGGACGATCAGATGCGGCTCGGCGGAGCGCGGGCCCGTCCGCCACAGCACCGGGGGGACGTCCGCCGCGTCCTCCAGCGCGTCGCCGCGGACGGCGGGCAGGGTGCGCCGGACGCTCTCCGGACCGGTGAAGCCGAGCACCGTCTCGCCCGGTGCCGTGACGAAGGGCTGGGCGCGGATGTCGTCGGGGAGGGGCGGGAGGACGGTCGCGGTGAGGACGTTGCCCTCCTCGTCCCAGTCGAAGAGGTACTCGCGCCCGCGTCCGCACTTCGCGAGCAGCACCTGTTCGATCCGGGCCCGGAATCCGGGCTCGCCGTCGGTGAAGTACGGCGGGTAGCGCAGTTCGAGCAGGACGGGGCGGCCCGTGTCGTCGAAGGCGTGGTCCAGGAAGACGGCCTCCCAGTCGCCGCCGTGCGCGTAGAGGGGATCGGGGTCGTCCTCCGCGCGGAAGTAGGGGACCAGCGCCTCGTACAGGGCCCGGAGCCGCTCCGCCTCCGCCTCGGCCGGGCCGTCCTCCCCGGCCCGGTCGCCGCGCCCTGCCCAGGCGGCCGCCGCCATCATCGCCGCCACGGCGAGCAGCGGCCCGTGCGGGGCCAGGGCCACGGCCGTCACCCCGGCGGCGGCCAGCAGGAGAGCCGGGCCGCGCCGGTCGCGCGGGGTCCGCGCCCACCGGTGCCGGCCGGCGGCGGTCAGCCGGCGCAGTCCCCGGCCGATGACGATCAGGGGGTGCAGCACGTCCGCCGTGTTCTCGGCGGCCGCGCGCAGCAGTTCCCTCCCGCGGTGGAACGGAGCGCTCCCGGCGCTCGGTACGGGGACGCGGGGGAGGGGGCGCCGGGCCACGTTCGCTCTCCTGGGGGTCGTGCCGCTGACGCGGGCGGGCCGCCGCGGCCGGAGCGGCCACCCGCCCGCGTCTCAGAACCGGATGTTGTCCAGCAGGCTGGCGAGGCTGGCGCCGCCCGCCTTGATGCTCGGCGCGAGCGCCGTGCCGGCCAGATAGAAACCGAAGAGGGCGCAGACCACCGCGTGGGAGATCTTGAGCCCGTCCTTCCGGGTGAAGAGGAAGACGATGACACCGAGCAGGACGACGCCCGAGATGGACAGAATCATGGTGTTCTCCTGGCTGTGGGGACGGTTACCACGAGTGCTTCCAGATTCACATCAAGTGTCCGGCCCGGCGAAGGCGCAAAGGAGTGAAGACGCCGCCGCCTCCCCGGCCGGACCCGCCCGCCGCACGGGCCGGACCGGCGTCGTCCCGCGGCGGCCGTGTCCTCCGCGGCCGGGGCCGTGATCAGCCCAGTAGGGTGGCGGATCACTCGTACGGGCGTGGGCCCGGGAAGAGGGAGCGACGGATGAACGACCCCGGAGCGGGCGAGCCGGCCGGCGAGGCAGGGCCGGGACCGGTGGACGACGAGGTGATCGAGCTCGCGGGCCGGATCTTCGACCTGGCGCGCGCCGGTGACGCGGAACGGCTCGCCGCCTATCTCGACGCGGGGGTGCCCGCGAACCTCACCAACGACAAGGGCGACACCCTGGTCATGCTGGCCGCCTACCACGGCCACACGGCCGCGGTGGAGGCCCTGCTCGCCCGGGGTGCCGACCCGGACCGCGCCAACGACCGGGGCCAGACCCCGCTGGCCGGTGCGGTGTTCAAGGGCGAGGACGGCGTGGTGCGCGCCCTGCTGGCGGGCGGCGCCGACCCGGCCCTCGGCACCCCCTCGGCGGTCGACACGGCCCGGATGTTCGCCAAGACGGAACTGCTGAAGATGTTCGGCGCCACCTGACCGGCCCGACTGGCCTGACCGCCCCACCGGCCCACCGGCCGGGGCCGCCCGGGTTCCACGGCCGGTGACCTCCGTCAGCCGGCATCGCCGGATCCGGCGGCGTCAGCGCTCTCCGCCGCCCCCGCTGCCCGCCGCCCTCCGCCGCCGGTTTCCACGGCCGGGCCCCGCACGGCGCACGGAAAAGCCCCGAGGGGTACGCCGCCGCTCTCGGTACCATCGACAGCCGGCCGGGAAGAGCGGCGCGCGGAGATTCCGCCGCCCATGGCGGGGGAGGGGAGTGGCGGTGCTGGACGAGGTGACCGCGCTCCGCTACGTCATGCCCCTGCGGGCCGGCGGCTCCGTCCCCGGCGTCGTTGAGACCGACGATCTCGGGACCTACGTCGTCAAGTTCACCGGCGCCGCCCAGGGGCGCAAGGCGCTGGTCGCCGAAGTGCTCGTCGGTGAACTCGGCCGCCGGCTGGGCCTGCCGGTGCCGCGGCTCGTCCGGGTCCGGTTCGACCCGGCCGTCGCCGCCGGGGAGCCCGACCGGGAGATCCAGGACCTGCTGCGCTCCAGCGCCGGGCTCAACCTCGGCATGGACCTGCTCCCCGGCGCCCGCGACTGGACCCCGGCGGAGCTCGTCCCCGGCCCGGCCGAGGCGGGGCGGATCGTCTGGTTCGACGCCCTCACGGGCAACGTCGACCGGACCTGGAACAGCCCCAACCTGATGGTCTGGCACGGGCGGCTGTGGCTCATCGACCACGGTGCCGCCCTCGTCTTCCACCACCGCTGGGACCGGGCCCCGGAGCACGTCGCCAAGCGCTACCCGTTCACGGGCCACGCGCTCGGCCCGTACGCCCCTGACGTCGCCGCGGCCGGCGCGGAGCTGGCGCCGCTGGTCACCGCGGACCTGCTGCGCGAGGTGGCCGCGCTCGTCCCCGACGCCTGGCTGGCGGACGAGCCCGGCTTCGCCTCGCCCGCGGAGCTGCGCGAGGCCTATGTGACGCATCTCGCGGCCCGCGCGGCCCGCGCCGCGGAGTGGTTCCCCGAGGACTTCGCCACCCCCGAACAACTGCGCCGCGCGGAGGCCGACCGCGCCGCCGCCACCCGCGCCGGCCGCCCCGCCTGGCTCCGCCACATCCCCGGCTGAGACCATCCGCACGCCCCGCCGGGGCATCCCCTCCGCATCCCCTCCGCCCGACGGGGCAGAGCTCTGACAGCGGGGCGCGCGCGACGATCACTGCTCCCCGCACACGGCCGACGAGGACGCGCCCCGGCACGGGCGCGCCGGAGGAGGGGACCCATGCCGCTGACCGATCTGCCGCTGGACCAGCTGCGCACCTACCGCGCCGGGACATCCGAGCCCGCGGACTTCGACGCCTTCTGGGCCGGCACCGTCGCCACGGCACGCGGCGCGGCGGGCGGCGGCACGGCCGAGTACCGGCCCGTCGAGGAGCCCCTCCTCACCGCCGTGGAGGTCTTCGACGTGCGGTTCCCCGGCTGGGGCGGCCAGCCGGTCGCCGCCTGGCTGCTGCTGCCGCGCGGAGCGCGCGAGGCGGGCGGACGGCTGCCCGCCGTCGTCCAGTACCTCGGATACGGGGGCGGCCGCGGGCTGCCTCTCGAACACCTGGTGTACAGCGCCGCCGGGTACGCCCACCTCGTCGTGGACAGCCGGGGCCAGGGCCACGACACCCCCGATCCCGACCCGGTGCCCGGCACCCAGTACGTCGGCGGCTTCATGACGCGCGGCATCGACGACCCCGAACACCACTACTACCGGCGGCTGATGACGGACTGCGTCCGCGCCGTCGACATGCTGCGCGAGCACCCAGTCGTGGACCCGGACCGCGTCGTCGTGGCCGGTGTCAGCCAGGGTGGCGGGCTGGCGCTGGCCACCGCGGCCCTCGCCGGGGACGCGGTGGCCGCGGCGCTCGTGGACGTCCCGTTCCTGTGCCACTTCCGGCGGGGCGCGGAGCTCGCGGCCTTCGGCCCGTACCCGGAACTGGCCGACTACCTCGGCCGGCACAAGCGCGTCGACCCCGAGCGGGTCTTCGGCACCCTCGACTACTTCGACGGCGTCCACTTCGCTCCCCGGGCCGGCGCGCCCGCGCTGTTCAGCGTCGGGCTGATGGACCCGGTCTGCCCGCCCTCCACGGTCTACGCCGCCCACAACGCGTACAAGGGCGACCGGGAGATGCGGGTGTGGCACTTCGCCGACCACGCCGGCGGCGGCGCCTCCCAGACGGAGGAGCAGCTGCGCTGGCTCGCCGACCGCGGACTGGCCCCCTGACCGGCCGGGCGCCGGGACTCCGGCATCCGGGCGCCGCGCCGGACCGCGCCGCCGCGCGGCACTTCACCACGCCGCCACGCGGTACCGCCGTGCCGCGCCGCGCGGTACCCCCGCCTCGGTGCCCGGGATGGCGTCCCGCCCGGTGGCGCAGCCGGTCATGTATCCGCAACGCGCGGGTTGCCCCGCCGCGTCGGGGGGCTCGGTGCCGCCCGGCCCCTGACGGCAGGCCGGCCGGGTGCGGTGCGGGAGCCGAGTCCCGGCCTCGCGCCCCGGCGCGCTGCCTGCAGAAACGCATCGGGCGGGACGGCTCGCACGACGAGGCGGGACACGGCCGTGCCCGGTCCCGGTGTCCGATCCGTACAAGACCCCGGGGCGGCCCCGTGCCTACGGTGCGCGCATGACACCTCGTTTCGACGCCGTGAGCCTGGTCGTGGCCGATCTGGCCGCCTCCCTCGCCTTCTACCGCCGCCTCGGCCTGGACATCCCCGGGGACACCGGCGCGGGCCCGCACGCGGAAGCCGTCGTGCCCGGCGGCCCGCGGCTGCTCTGGGACACCGCCGAGAGCGTCCGGTCCTTCGACTCGGACTGGACACCGCCGAGCGGCGGCCACGCGATCGCCCTGGCCTTCGCCTGCGACACACCGGAGGAGGTCGACGCGGTGTACGCGGACTTCGCCGCGGCCGGCCACGGCGGCCTCCCGCCCTGGGACGCCGCCTGGGGCCAGCGCTACGCCACCCTGACCGACCCGGACGGCAATACGGTCGACCTCTTCGCCCCAATCCCCGCCACCAAGGGCTGACCCCACGGAGCCGCAGGGGCCGCCCGCGACCCGGCCGCCGCCTCTTCCCCGGGCGGGACGAACGCCACGGGGGACGGGCGCCAGGCGGGATGGGTGCCACGGGAACGGGTGCCATGCGGGGCGGGCACGGGGATGGGTGCCAGGCGGGGCGGAGGCCATGCGGGACGGGCGCCACGCGGGACAGCGCCATGGAGGGGCGAGACCGCCCGATGGTGCCCGGTGCCCGGTGCCCGGAGCCCCGTCCGGCCTCCCCGCCGAGTCCGCGCGGAGCGGTCGGCAGCCCCGGAAGGCGGCCCGCGCCCCGTCAGCCGGACGGCGGCGGGGCCAGGAGCCGTGTCGGCGGCAGACCCGTCAACGTCCGGACGTCGCGGGTGAGATGGGCCTGGTCGGTGTAGCCCGCGAGCACGGCCGTCTCCGCCAGGGGACGGCCGGCCCGGGCCAGGTCCAGGGCCCGGTTCATCCGCAGGATCCGCGCCAGCGTCTTCGGCCCGTAGCCGAAGGCGGCCAGGGAGAGCCGGTGCAGACCCCGCGCGCCGAGCCCCGTCCGTCCGGCGACCTCGGCCACGGGCAGCCCCGCGCGCAGTCCCGCGACGACCGCCGCGCGGCGCGGATCGGCCGGGTCCGCGCCGCGCAGCGCCTCCGCCGCGGCCCGCTCCAGTACCCCCGCCGGGTCGGCCGCCTCCGCCGCGCGCTCGGCCAGCCGCCGTATCTCCGCCGCCGGGCGGAGCGCGGCCAGCGGGAGCCGCCGGTCCCTCAACTCCCGGGCGGGTACGCGGAAGACGTCCGGCCCGGTGCCGGGCGGGAACCGCAGGGCGGTGTAGCGGGTGCCGGGCCGGGCGGCCGGCAGATGGGCCCGGGTGTCGGGCCCGGCGACCACCAGCTCCGTGCCGTCCCAGATTAGATCGGTGCAGCCGTCGGGCAGCACCCGCTGCTGCCGGACCCCCGCCGTGAGGGACCAGACGACGGCCGGAACGCGCGCGGAACGTCTCTCCTCGTACACCGGGCCAGCCTCCCACGGGGCCGGCCCCGCACGCGGATGGCGGAGCCCGTCACCCGCACGGCGGCGAGGCGCCGCGACGCGCCGTGCTTCCCCCGGCACCCCCTGTCACCTGCGCCGATACGGCAGACGCGGGACCCCCGGCTGCTCCATTGGCGGGACCGTGAACGCCGCCGCGCGGCGCGCGCTTGACGGCCCGTCGGGCTTGCATGGTGCCGACGGCGCGGAGCCCGAGCGGACGCGGGTCCGCCTCCCGCCGGAAGGAGCACTCACATGCGCATCATCTCCCGCCTTCTCGCCACCACCGCTCTGACCGCGATAGCCCTGGGGGGTGCCGCCACGGCATCGCAGGCCGACGGACACCCGGACTCCCGGATGAGGATCAGCCCGCACATGCCGAAGGCGGGGTCCCATGTGGTCATCAGCGTGAAGAGCGGGTGCGAGGACCGCCGGATGACCGCCAAGTCCTTCGGGCTCGCCCATGAGGTCACCCTCCACCGGCAGGGCCACCGCTCCTTCGCCGGCAGCGGCAAGGTCAAGGCCGACGCCAAGCCCGGCCGCACCTACTGGGTGCGGGCGCACTGCCGGAGCAGCGGAGACGCGGTCGTGGGCCACTTCACGGTGGGCCACCACGCGTGGCGCGGTTCCCACGCCGGTGAGGGCGGCAGCTCCGGCGGCAACGCCGGCACGGCCGTGGCCGGCACCGGGCTGGTGGCGCTGGCCGCAGGCGGCTCCGTCCTGGCGCTGCGCCGCCGCCGCGACGACACGGCCTGACGCCGTGCCGCGCCGGCGCGGGCCCTGACCGGCCGGCGGTTCCCGCGGTACGGCCCGTGGTACGTCCCCGCTCCGCCGCGGGGGCGTACCACCCGGCCGTCCCCTTCCGCCCCGGCCCCCGTTATGTTTTTCGCGGTCCTGCAAGAGGGCCGCTGGCCTCCGGGCCCGGCATGACTGTGTCCCCCTGTCGATGGGATGACCTGGGGGGTGGTGTCA
>NZ_JOID01000032.1 GCF_000719865.1 Streptomyces albus subsp. albus | reverse complement strand
GGACGGGGGGACGGGGGGACGGGGGGACGGGGGGACGGGGGGACGGGGGAGCATCCCCGAAGGGGAAGAGGCCGCAGCCCCGGACGGGCAGTGGCCCGGGCCCGGACGGGCAGGAGCCCCGCTCCTCCGCCGAAGCGGGGGAGCGGGGCTCCTTGGGTACTGCGCGTCAGCCGCGACCGGCCGACCCCGGGGATCCGTGCGGGATCAGACCGGGGTGACGTTCTCCGCCTGCGGGCCCTTCGGGCCCTGGGTGACGTCGAAGTTCACGGTCTGGTTCTCCTCGAGGGAGCGGAAGCCAGACGCGTTGATCGCGGAGTAGTGGACGAAGACATCGGGGCCGCCGCCGTCCTGGGCGATGAAGCCGAAGCCCTTCTCGGCGTTGAACCACTTGACGGTTCCGGTAGCCATAAAGCCCTCCTTGGGCCAAAGGGTTGCCCTGCTCCAGAACCTGCAAGAAGTCTGAAAACAAAAGCCTGCGGAGTCACATGATCCGCAGGCTCTGTACTGCAAGGGAAACCAAACTGCAACTTGCGGCGAGCCTAGCACGGGCCCTCTCCGGCAGGAAAGAGGTGAAGATCACTCGTTCGTGGGGTGTATCCAGGGGCCGCCTTCCCCGCCGTGGCCTGCGCGAGCCCCCGGCCCGTACCCGCCAACCGGCCGACACCGGACCGCCCCGAGGCCGTTACCGGCGGGCCGCCCGCGGGACGCGCGCGCGGGGCCGCCGAGCACGCGCCGAGCACGCGCCGCGTCCAGCGCGGCGCATCCGAGGATGCCCCGTGCGGCCCTCGTGTGAGCCCTGCGGCCCCGCGAGGACCCGCTCCCGGTTCCGCCCGGAGGCGGAGTTAGCCTCATGGAGTGGACCATTCCGACCGAGAAGACCGTTCCGACCGGGCCGCCGGATCCGCCGCCCCCGCCCCCGCCGGCGGCGACCACAGCCGCGCCCGGCCCCGGGTGGGCCACATCCAGTTCCTGAACTGCGTGCCCCTCTACTGGGGCCTCGCCCGCACGGGCACCCTGCTCGACCTTGACCTGCGCAAGGACACCCCCGAGAAGCTCAGCGAGCAGCTGATCCGCGGCGAGCTCGACATGGGCCCGGTCACGCTCGTGGAGTTCCTGCGCCACGCCGACGAACTGGTCGCGCTGCCCGACATCGCCGTCGGCTGCGACGGGCCGGTGATGTCCTGCCACATCGTCTCCCAGGTCCCGCTGGAGCAGCTGGACGGGGAGCGGGTCGCGCTCGGCTCCACCTCCCGCACCTCCGTACGTCTCGCCCAGCTGCTGCTGGCCGAGCGCTTCGGCATCACGCCCGACTACTACAGCTGCCCGCCCGACCTGGGCCTGATGATGCGCGAGGCGCAGGCGGGGGTGCTGATCGGCGACCCGGCGCTCCGCGCGTATCTGCACGACGCCCCCCGGTACGGGCTGCAGGTCCACGATCTCGGACAGCTGTGGAAGGAGTGGACGGGGCTGCCGTTCGTCTTCGCCGTCTGGGCGGTGCGGCGCGACTATCTCGCCAGGGAGCCGGAGGTGGTGCGCCGGGTGCACGAGGCGTTCCTCGCCTCCCGCGACCTGTCGCTGGAGGAGGTCGGCAAGGTCGCCGAACAGGCCGCGCGCTGGGAGGCCTTCGGCGCGGAGGTGCTGGAACGGTACTTCACCACGCTCGACTTCAGCCTCGGCCCGCGCCAGCTCGCCGGCATCGCCGAGTTCGCCCGCCGCACCGGACCGACGACCGGCTTCCCGGCCGACGTACGGGTCCGGCTGCTCGGCGACGAGGCGGACGCCGAGGATGACGGGGCCGACGGGAACGCGGCAGGCGGCGGGACCGGAGCAGCCGGCGGGACCGGCGGGGGAGAAGCCCGCGCCGGCGGCGAGGCGGGCGAGGCGGCGGAAGCCGGGCGGAACGCCGGGGACTGAGCGGGCCGGGGACTGAACGGACCGGGGACTGAGCGGACCGGGGACTGAGCGGGCCGGGACCGAGCGGAGCCGGGGACCGAGCCGGACGCCGGGGGCTGAGGGGAAGCCGGGGAGTGCGGGGACGGGAATGGTGCGCCGGCCGCGGCGCCCGCGAACACACGGGGCTGCCCGCCCGGAGCGGCCGCGATGGGCGACGGCGGTGTCCGTCCCGGGCCGCCCGCGCCGGGCATCCCGGTCCTAAGCTGACGGCGGCACCGCACGAGGAGGCGGCGCGGCATGAGCCGAGGGGGGACGCCCATGCATCCGCTGGACACGGGGGACCCGCGCGCCATCGGTCCGTACCGGCTGTTGGGCCGGCTGGGCGCCGGCGGGATGGGCCGGGTCTATCTGGGGCGCAGCGCCGGGGGCCGTACGGTCGCGGTGAAGGTGGTGCATCCGCACTTCGCCGCGGACCGGCTGTTCCGCGAACGCTTCCGGCGGGAGGTGGAGTCGGCACGGCGGGTCGGCGGATCCTGGACGGCGCCGGTGCTGGACGCCGACCCGCAGGCGCCCGTGCCGTGGGTGGCCACCGGCTATGTGGCCGGCCCGGCGCTGAGTGAGGCGGTGGCCGCGGTGGGCCCGCTGCCGGAGCACACCGTACGGGCCCTGGGTGCCGGTCTCGCCGAGGCGCTGGCGGCCGTGCACGGCCTGGGTCTCGTCCACCGCGACGTGAAGCCGTCGAACGTACTGCTGACCATGGACGGCCCGCGCCTCATCGACTTCGGCATCGCGCGGGCCACCGACGCGACGGCCTCGCTCACCGCCAGCGGCGTCTTCATCGGCTCGCCCGGCTACATGTCCCCCGAGCAGATCCTGGGACGCGATGTCGGCGGTGCCTCGGACGTCTTCTCGCTCGGCGCGGTCCTCGCCTACGCGGCACGGGGATCGGACCCGTTCCCGGGCGACAGCTCCGCCTCGCTGCTCTACAAGGTCGTCCACGACGAGCCCGAACTCGACGGCTTGGACGGTGAGTTGGCGGAGCTGGTCGCCGGCTGTCTCGCCAAGGACCCGGTGGGCCGGCCGGACCCGGAGGAGATCGCGCGCCGGCTGGCCCCGGTGCGGGAGGACGGCTCCGCCCGGGGCCCGGTGCCCAGCGGCTGGCTTCCCGGGCCGCTGGTGGAGGGCGTCGGGCGGCGGGCCGTGGAACTGCTGGGCCTGGAGGCGGAGGCCGCCGGACCGGAGGACGGCGCCGGGCCGGGCACCGGGCCGGATGCCGGGCCGGGGCCGCAGCCGGGCCGGGCCGCCGGGCCCGAGCCGGATGGGGCCGCCGGGCCGGTGGCGGCGCCGGGCGGACACGGACAGGGGCGGCCGGGGGCGGGTGGCGGTTCGGGGCTGGTCACGGTCGTACCGGTGGAGGGGCCGGGGACCGGGCCGGGCCAGGCCGCCGGGTCCTGGTCCGGGGCGGGGCGGCCCGCCGGGTCCGGTACGGAGACGGAGGCCGGGGCGGACGCGGGTGCCGGGGCGGGCCTCGCCGGAACCGGCCCGGTGGCCGGCCGGGCCGCGGATCCGGGATCGGCGGCAGCCTCGGCTCCGGATGCGGCAGCGGCTTCGGGCCCGGGCGCGGCGGCGGGCGGCTTCGGGCCGCCGCACCCTTCGTACGGACAGGGGGCGCGGGGGCACGGGCAGCGGGAAGCCGGACAGCGGGGGCACGGGCTGCGGGCGGACGGAGTGCGGGCGCGGCCCGGAGCGGGGCGGGAGGGGCAGCCGGGGCGCGGCGGGATCTCCTTCTCGGCCTCGGTGACGGCCACGGGCCCGTCCCGCGGCACGGACGGCGCCGCGCCGGGGACCGCCTCCCCGGGCTCGTCCGCCCCGGGCCCGTCCGGTTCCGCCGGTGCCGCGTCCTCCGGGGCCGGCGGCCGTCGCCGGGTGAGCTGCGTCGTCGTGGTGTCGGTGGCGGCCGCACTGGCCATCGGCACCACCACCGTCGCCCTCCTCGACCTGCTGCCCGGCGGGAAGAGCGGCGGTGGCAACGCCGCGGCCCCGAGCGGCGACACCGGGGCCGAGCCCCCGGCGGGGGCGGCGCCGGAGGTGCCGGAGAAGTTCACGGGCACCTGGCAGGGCGGGATCGTGCAGAGCGGCGGCTTCCCGAACGGCGAGCTCGTCCTCGTCCTGAAGCCGGGGAAGAAGGGCGGCACCGTGGCCCGGATGACGTACTCCGCGCTCGGCGTGTCCTGTTACGCCAAGGGGGAGTTGATCTCCGCCGGTGAGAAGAAGCTGGTGCTCAAGGAGACCACCGACACCTCCAGGGGGCCGTCGGGAAGCCTGTGCACGGGTGAGCCGGCGACGATCACCCTCACCGCCGTCTCCGCGGACCGGCTGCGCTACGCCTCGGACGACGAGAAGGGCGGCAACCCCACCGCCGACCTGCGCCGAGCTGACTGAGCCGGACGGGACGGGGCCCGGCTCGCCGCGCCGGAGCCGTGCCGGGCGGACCGGCCCGAACGCGGCGGTGCGGGGCGTGCGGCCGTACCGGACCGGGCGGGCCCGTACTGTGCGGGGACCCGAACCGCAGGGAACCGGGCCGGGCCGGATCCGGCCGCGCCGCGCGTCCTCAGGGCGGGGGGACCGTGTCGGGCCGGAACCGTGCCGGGCGGGCCGGTCCGAACCCGGCCGTGCCGCGCCAGTGCCGCGTCCGGGCCCGGGCCGCGCCGGGCCCGCGTACGGTCCGTGCACAGTGCCGCGCCCGGAGCCGGACCCGGGGAGCCCGACAGGAGCGGACCCCGCTCACAGCGCGCACCCGCGCGCACCCGCTCCCGGACGGCCCCTCCGGATGCGCCGGACGGCTGACGTAGGCTGGATCGGTCCGTCAGAACCTTCCGGAAGGGACGCCCCGGTGCCCGAGAACTCCGAGCTCGCCGGTACGAACCGCGCAGCCGTACTCGCCCGTGCCGCCGAGGGCGGCCGGATCACCCCGGAAGAAGCGCTCGACCTCTACCGGCACGCGCCGCTGCACGCCCTGGGCGCCGCGGCCGACGCCGTACGCCGCCGCCGCTACGCCGGCACCGAGCACATCGCGACGTACATCATCGAGCGCAACATCAACTACACCAACGTCTGCGTCACGGCGTGCAAGTTCTGCGCCTTCTACGCCGCGCCCAAGGACACCGCCAAGGGCTGGACCCGCGATCTCGACGACATCCTGCGCCGCTGCGCCGAGACCGTCGAGCTGGGCGGCACCCAGATCATGTTCCAGGGCGGCCACCACCCGGACTACGGCGTGGAGTACTACGAGGAGCACTTCTCGGCGATCAAGAAGGCGTTCCCGCAGCTCGTCATCCACTCCCTCGGCGCCTCCGAGGTCGAGCACATGGCCCGCATCTCGGGCGTCACGCCGGAGGAGGCGATCCGCCGCATCCACGCCGCCGGTCTCGACTCCTTCGCGGGCGCGGGCGCCGAGCTGCTGCCCGCGCGGCCGCGCAAGGCCATCGCGCCGCTCAAGGAGTCCGGCGAGCGCTGGCTGGAGATCATGGAGACGGCGCACAAGCTGGGCGTCGAGTCGACCTCCACCATGCTGATGGGCACCGGCGAGACCAACGCCGAGCGCATCGAGCACCTCCGGATGATCCGGGACGTGCAGGACCGCACCGGCGGCTTCCGCGCCTTCATCCCGTACACCTACCAGCCGGAGAACAACCATCTGAAGGGGCGGACGCAGGCCACGCTCTTCGAGTACCTGCGGATGATCGCCATCGCCCGGCTCTTCCTCGACAACGTCGCCCACATCCAGGGCTCCTGGCTCACCACCGGCAAGGAGGTCGGCCAGCTCTCGCTGCACTACGGGGCCGACGACCTCGGCTCGGTGATGCTGGAGGAGAACGTCGTCTCCTCGGCCGGAGCCAAGCACCGCTCCGACCGGCTGGAGCTGCTCCACCTGATCCGCGCCGCGGGCCGCGTCCCGGCGCAGCGCTCGACGACGTACGAGCACCTGGTCGTGCACGACGACCCGGCGAACGACCCGGTCGACGACCACGTCGTCTCGCACCTCTCCTCCACGGCCATCGAGGGCGGCACGGCCCACCCGGAGCTCAAGCTCGTCGACGCGGGCTGAGCCCGGCGGGGGCGGCCGGAACACTCCGATCGGGAAGGACGGGCCGGTGCTGACGATCCACCGCGCGCGGGTGGTGCGGCGCACGCCGGGGGGCGAGCCGCTCCCCGGGCACGCCCTGGTCGTGGACGGCGACCGGATCGCGGCCATCGGCCCGTACGAGGAACTGTTCGCCGAGTACAGCGGACGGGCCCGGGTCCGGGAATGGGACGGCGAACTCACCCCCGGCCGCCACGAGCCGGACGCACCCACCCTCCTGGAATCGGTCTACCACCCCGACGACCCGTTCGAGGTGGACGAACTGGGCAGCGCCCCGCTCACGGGCGAGGCCGTGGCCGCCCTGGAGATGACCGACACCCGCTGGGGCCAGAGCGCCCGACGCGCCCTCCAGAAGCTCCTGGCCACCGGCACGACCGGCCTGACCGGCCCGTTCACCCGCCCGCGGGTCCGCACCGTCGTCTCCCGCTCCGGGCTCCGCGTCCTGCCGCCGGGCGGCCCCGCCGCGCCGCCGCCGCTCACCCCGGGCGCCCGCGCGGACTTCGCGGTCTTCACGGGCCCGGACGCCGCCCCCGGCAGGGAGCCCGCCCGCTGCCTGGCCACGGTCATCGCGGGCCGCCTGGTCCACCGCCGGGCCTGAGCCGGCGGTATTTTCCGGGCGGCGGGCGTCAATCCACGGGGCGTTGACATCACTTCGGGTGAGGCGGCCTCGTACGCGACCTCGTGATCCGTACGCCCGTGCATGATGCGTCCCATGGCAGGAGCGACGGCCGGCGGACGGCAGCGGCAGGCCACTCCCGACACCTGGATGTTCCCGCCGGAGGAAGGCTGGACCAGTGACCGGGTGAAGGACCTGGAGCTGCCCTTCGACTGGCAATTGGTGGACGGGAGGATCGTGACGCGTGGGATGACGGCCCTGTGGCACGACGGGGTCCGGGACGGGATGTACGACCGGCTCAAGAGCGCACGGCGGGAGCCCTTCGCCGTGAACGTGGAGCGCTGCGTCCTCGTTGACAAATACAACGTCACCACAACCGACATCGCCGTCTACGACAAGCGGGACCTGGACCTCTTCACGGCGGAGTACCTGCCCGTCGCGAAGGTGGCCCTGGTCGTGGAGGTCGTCTCACCCCTCTCGAGGCAGGAGGACCGGGTGCGCAAGCCCGCGATGTTCGCGGAGGCGAAGGTGCCGTACTACTGGCGGGTGGAGCGGGGCGACGACGGCCTTCCGGTGGTGCACGAGTTGTGGCTCCACCGCGACTTGGGCACGTACGTACCCGCCCCCGCTCACCCCTCCCACAGCGGGAAGCTCGACACGGAACTGCCCTTCCCCGTGACGATCGACCTCCACAGCCTGGTGGAGCTGTGACCGGTGCGGTCCGGGAGCGGTACGCCCCCGCCGCACCATCCCCGGCCGGGACCGGACACAATGGAGCGGTGACCCGAGCATCCCTGGACAAACAGCCGCACGAAGTCGCCGCCATGTTCGACGACGTGGCGCCCAAGTACGACCTGACGAACGACGTGCTGTCGCTGGGCCAGACCCGGCTGTGGCGCAAGGCCGTGGTGCGGGCCGTCGACGCGCGCCCCGGTGAGCGGGTGCTCGACCTGGCCGCCGGCACCGGTACCTCCTCCCAACCCTTCGCCGCCGCCGGCGCGTACGTCGTCCCCTGCGACTTCTCCCTCGGCATGCTCCGCGAGGGCCGCAAGCGGCAGCCGCATCTGCCGTTCACCGCGGGCGACGCGACGAAGCTGCCGTTCGCCGACGGGGTCTTCGACGCCGTGACGATCTCCTTCGGCCTGCGGAACGTCCAGGACACCGACACCGCCCTGGCCGAACTGCTGCGCGTCACGAAGCCCGGCGGCCGAGTGGTGATCTGCGAGTTCAGCCACCCCGTCCTGGCCCCGCTGCGCACCGTCTACACCGAGTACCTGATGCGCGCCCTGCCGCCGATCGCCACCACGGTCTGCAGCAACCCCGACGCCTACGTCTACCTCGCCGAGTCGATCCGCGCCTGGCCCGACCAGCCGGCGCTGGCCGCCCGGCTGCAGAAGGCCGGCTGGTCGAAGGTGGCCTGGCGCAACCTGACCGGCGGCATCGTGGCCCTCCACCGGGGCGTCCGGGCCTGAACCGGCACGCCGGCCGGCCTCCCGGGACACGGGGGCCGACGGCGCGGCGGGACCGGCATCCCCGGAACGGGACCGGCGCCCAGGGAGCGGGACCGGTGTCCCGGGGGACCGGTCCCGCTGAGCGCTCAGCGCTCGAAGCGGCTCGGGAAGGGGAAGTACTCCTCCAGGAAGGCGTGCAGCCGGGCCGCGATCCGCTCCTGTTCGCCGGCCGGGGTGTCGACGTCGTTCAGGCAAAAGAAGTCGAAGCAGCGGGTGCTCAGCAGCTCGGCCAGCCGCTCCTCCGCGTCCGGCCGCGCCACGTCGACGTACCGCAGCTTGTACGACCCCGGGACCGCGCGCCCCGTGAGGTAGGCGTGGTGGTGGTGCAGGGACGCGCCCATGGCGATGTCGGTCACCGAGCGGAAGCGGGAGCGCGACGTGCGCTCCACGTCCTCGGCGAAGCGCTCCTCGATCTCCTCCATCACCGCGCGGATCTGCGGGTGCGGGGTGTGCATGAACTTGTTGACGGTGAAGCGCCCGTGGGCCTCCAGCATCAGCCGCCGTACGTTCTTGCCCGCCGAGTTCGGGGCCGGCTCGTCCGGGTGCGGCGCGCCCAGGCCGAGCTGCGCGGGGGAGAACGGCAGCTTGGCCATGCCGTTCCCGTGGAAGAACGCCTCCGGCCCGACCGGGCGGCCGAGGAAGACGTCGTCGTTGAAGTAGAGGTAGCGGTCGGACAGCCCGGGTATGTGGTGCAACTGGGTGCCGATCGCATGGGAGTTGAAGACCGGCAGGCCCGTCGGATCGGTGAAGATCTCCTTGTGGTCCACGACCCGGATGCCCGGTGCCGCGGTGTTGAGCCACGAGGGGACCTGCCCGTCGGTGACGATGTAGACGCTGCGCACGAACGGCGCGTACATCTCCAGGGACCGCAGTGAGTACTTCAGCTCGTCGCGGCTGGTGTAGCGGGATGCGCCGGTCTCGCGGGCGTGGATGCGCGGAGGCTCCTTCCCGCCCGCACCCACGGCCTCGCCCCCGCCGTCGCCCCCGGCCCCGCCGTCGCGGTACGCGGCCCGCTTGGCGCTCAGCTCGGGGTCGGCCCCGTCCACCCAGGTGTAGACGATGTCCAGGGGGAAGCCCACCGTCTCGACGCGGGGCTGCAGGAAACCGGCGAAGGTGGGGTGCTCGCGGCCGGCGATCTCGCGCACGGCGGGTGTCCGGGCGTCCGCGGGCAGGATGTCCGAGACGGCGTTGCCGCGCGGTGCCACCAGGGCGCCGGTGAGCATGGCCGGCGGGGGCTGGGTGCGCAGTGCGGCGACGCGGTCGGCACCGCGGCTGTCCTCGGCGAGCCGTTCGCCCTCGTCCCAGAACTCCACGTCGCAGCCGTGGGAGAGGTCGGCGAGGACCTGGTCGCGCGGGCCCAGCAGCATCTCGCCGAAGCGGAGGACGCTCTGCCGCTTGAGCGCGGCGGGGAGGGCTCCGTCCGCGTAAAGCGCGGTGTCGGAGGGCTGCGGATCCCTGCTCGGTTTGGTGACGTAGAGCGGCCGTGAGCCGTGCAGTTTCCGCATCGCGTCGAGGAACACCTTGCGGTCGCTGCGGCGCATCCCCACGACGTGGCGGGTGCGGGACCGCCCCGGTACCAGGAAGTGGTCCACGCCGGCTTCGGCCAGGGCGTCGGCGACGAGCCCCAGGTTGTGCGCGGAGGCGTCGGCGGCCGTGAACCGGCGGACCCGCCGCCCGAAGCGCACCGCGCCGCCGACGGTGAACTCGCGTACCTCGCCGTCCGCTCGCAGCATCGCCGCACGCCGTGCCGCGATGCGCTCGGCCCGCTTCCGCTCGGCGGCCTCGGCCCGGGCGGCTTCGCGCTGCCGTTCCCGCTCTTCCCGCACACGGGCGGGCAGTAACCGTTCGGCGAGGGATCTGGCGGGGTGCTTCATGGACAACCTGGGCTTCTTCGTGGGGCCGGTGCTCGGTCAGCGTCCGGCCGACGGGGGCGCGGCGGCGCGGGGAGCGGCGGCGTTCTGTGTGGGTCGGGCAGGCGGGGCGAAACCGGGGCGGAATACCTCGGGAGACGATGCCGGGGGTCAGTGCGGCAACTCGAACCGCCTACGTGTTCGAGCCGATGAACTATGTTCCAAGAGCTGATGGGCCGTCAAGTCGGAATCCGGACCACGCTTCCTTTTTGTATGTTTTTGGGTCATGAGGGCGCCCTGTGGAGTTCATCTCCGAGGTGTGCACCACAAGGGCACCAAGTGAACACATTCTTGACGTAATCGTGCAGATCCTGCGTGCCCAGCATCGGCTGCGGCCTCGCGCCGGACGCGTGCATCAAAGTCGGCGTGCAGTGCACCCTCACCCGCACCGGCGGCTGGGACGTCAAGCCCACCAAGACCTACTACACGTACTACGGCTACGAGGCGCCGAAGCCGACCCCGGCGCGGGAGAAGGCCCGCAAGGCGCAGGCCAAGGCCGATGCGGCCAAGCAGCGGGCGATCATGGCGGCCAAGGAGCTGGCCAAGATCGTCGCCGACGAGCTGGGCATCACCGACGCCCTGGACTGCTTCACCACGGGCGCCCTGGGGTCGTGCGGGGCGACGGCGGTGAACGTGGTCACCAGCTTCGTCGGCGGCATGGTCGGCAAACTGGCCGTGAAATACGGCCTGCCGATGAAATGGCACAAGGCAGTGGCCCTGGGCAAGAAACTCTGGGGCCTGGCCGGCAAGCTGCTCGGCGGCTCCTGCGGGACTGGTGGAAGAACACCCGCGCCGCGAAGCGGTACGCGTCCTGCGAGGTCAACAGTTTCACGCCGGGCACCAAGGTCCTGATGGCCGACGGCTCAGCCAAGGCCATCGAAGACGTGGACATCGGCGACAGAGTCCTGGCCACCGACCCCGAAACCGGAGAGACCTCGGCCCGGACGGTCACCGCCGAGATCAAGGGCAAGGGCCTGAAGCACTTGGTCCGGGTCACCGTCGACCTCGACGGCAAGAAGGGCGGAAAGACCGCATCGGTCACGGCCACCGACGGCCACCCCTTCTGGATCCCGGAACTGGGCGAGTGGATCGACGCCACGGACCTGAAGCCCGGCACCTGGCTCCGCACCAGCGCCGGCACCCTCGTCCAGGTCACGGCAATCAAGCGCTGGACGACGCAGTCGGCCACGGTCCACAACCTCACGGTGGACGGCCTGCATACGTACTACGCGCTGGCGGGGGCTACGCCGGTACTCGTTCACAACGCAAACTGCAAGACTGTCGTCGAGAACCAGGCTGGACGGTTTGGCGATATGAATCCCGGTGTGCCAGGTGACGGACTCACGCCCCATCACATGCCTCAGGACGCGCTTGGACACCTGCCCAGAAACGACGGCGGTGCGATCGTGATGAAGCATGCGGACCATGCTCTTACTCGCACCTATGGCGCTCGTGGCAGGGCCACCAAGGCCGCGGAAGCTGGGCTTCCATTCCGGACAGTACTCGCCAGAGATATTTGGGATCTGCGCCGAATAGGGCAACAGCAATATGGTGATCCCGGCTACTACAACAAGGGAACCCAGGGTCTACTCGCCTACTATCGGAGCATTGGTCGCCTTTAGAAGGGAAGTGCAGGATGCCAGTTCGGCGCGAGATCGAAGACCTGATTGGCGCGGGACCGCTCCCCTCAGAGGACGCTTCCGAAGAGGAAATCGCTCGGGCTCAGCAGCTTCTTGAGAACATTACCGCGCCGGTCTCGGATGAAGAGGCACAGGTGCTGGCGGTGTGCTTCGGCCTCGACAACTGTTACGGCCTTTCGTGGACCCTGCTGCATCTGATTGAATCGGCGCCAAATGCTCAGAATGCGGAGTACTCGAGGAACGTCGAAAACCCGTGGGTTCAATTGCTCACCGCTCGCGTCAACGCCGCGCGAGGAAGCCGGGAGTAGCGTGCAATTGAATCAGATTTGCGGTCGGAAGTGGAACGGAAGGGCGCGGTGTGCGGGGGGACGGTGAAGGGGCAGGTCGCCGGCGCGGCGAGTGGGGGCGGTCCCGGCTCGGCCCCCGTGCGGTGAGCAAGGGAGCCCCGCTCACCCCCGCCCGCCCGGGCCGCCCCCGCTGCCGCCCCGGCGCAGGAGGCCGGCGAGGAGTTCGGCCGTGGCCGTTGCCGCCAGGGGGTACGGCTGGAGGACGAGGTCGGCGCCTGCCTCGTCGAGCAGTTCGGCGTCGTGCCCGGAGCGGGCGGTGAGCACCACTCTCCCCCGGAAACCGAACTGCCGCAGGCCCTGGACGAGGGCCTTCCCGGTCTCCGGGAGAGGCACCGTGCTGATCACGCAGCGCGCGTGGGAGAGGGGCAGGGTTTCGAGGAGGTGCATGTCCTCCACGCAGCCGAACACTGCGGCGACGCCCTCCCGGTCGTTGCGGGCGACGCGGTGGGGGTCGTGGTCCACGGCCAGGACGAGGTGTCCCGCCCGGCCGAGCCGGTCGGCGACGGCTCCGCCGAAGCGGCCCAGACCGTAGAGGATCACGTCGGCCTCCCGCTCGTGTCCTGCGAGGTCCCGTTTTCTTCCGTCCGTCCGCTCCAGCACGGACAGCCGGCGTTCCAGGCGTGCGTAGATCTGCTGGGAGTAGAGGATCAGATAGGTGGATCCGCCGATGGTGACGAGGCCGACGACGGTGATGAGGCTGACCGTGGCCCCGGTGATGTGGCCGAGGCCGAGCCCGAGGGCGGCGAGGATGAGGGAGAACTCGGAGATCTGCGCCCCTGCCAGCCCGGCCAGGAACCCCACCCGTACCGGATAGCGCATGGCTGTCACGATCAGGACGACGATCAGCGGGTTGCCCACGAGGACGAAGACGGAGAGGACCGCCGCGTGGGCGAGCTGCTGGGAGGCGTCGTCGAACTGCAGGCGGGCGCCCAGTTCCAGGAAGAAGAACAGCAGCAGGAAGTCCCGCAGGCTGACGAGCCGGGCGCCGAGCGCGTCGCGGTACGGGGTGCCGGCGAGCGAGACGCCCGCGAGGAACGCCCCGACCTCGGTGCCGAAACCCAGCCAGTCGCTCAGCGTGGCCACCAGGGCGGCGTAGGCCACGCCGAACAGGACGAGCAGCTCCGGGGAGCGGGCCACCTGGCGCACCAGCCGCGGCAGCACGTAGCGCATGAGCAGGGCCGCACCGGCCAGCAGTCCCAACCCCCTGGCGAAGACCAGGGCGATGTGGACGGGCAGGCTGCCGTCGGCCTCGCGGCCGAACGCGGTCAGGACGATCATCACCAGGACCACGACGATGTCCTGGACGATGAGGAAGCCGACCGCGATGCGCCCGTGGAGCTGCTCCAGCTCCCGTTTGTCGGACAGCAGCTTCACGATGATGATCGTGGAGGAGAAGGTCAGGGCCACGGCCACGTACAGGGCCGTCACCGTGTCCATGCCGAGGCCGATGGCGATCAAGAAGCCGATGACCGAGGTGAACAGGATCTGGCCGAGTCCGGTGGCCACGGCGATCGGTCCGGTGGTCCGGATCAGATGCAGATCCAGTCGCAGCCCCACGAGGAACAGCAGGATCGCGATCCCCATGCGCGCCAGCAGATCGACCGTGCCCTGCGCCTCCACCCAGCCGAAGCCGGTCGGGCCGACCAGGACGCCCACGCCGATGAACCCGACGATCAGCGGCTGCCGCAGGCGTACGGCCAGCAGCCCGACGGCTGCGGAGACCGCCAGGACGACGGCGATCAGGGCGAACCCGTTCAGACTCATGGCTCCCGTCCGTTCAGGGCCGTCCGTTCAGGGCGGTACGCGGACGCGGTCCCGGAACGAGCGCCTCGGGTCCCGTTGCGGCGGTCCGCCCGGCCCGCCCGGCTGTGCCGCCCGGTTCGCGGCGCGGCTCCCGTGAGGGACGGGACGAGTCGGTAACTCCCCGCACCTGACCGAGTCGCGCCACGCCCTCCCCGGGGGCCACCCGAATAAAGCCGAAAAAGCCGCGTTTGCCCGCTCAGGCTACACACCGGACGCGGCGCCCTCGCCGAGTTCCCGCCCCGCGAGCCGCCGCCTGTCCCGAACACCGGCGTATCCCCGGCCGGTTGGCCGCGCCGGCCGGGGACGCGTCCCTCCGGGTCGCCTTGGCCCGGCCGTCGGCCGGACCGGCGTCAGCCCCCGATGGGCAGTCCCTGCGGCTCCTTGATGCGCTTCATCACGATCTGGGAGTTGACCTCCGTCACCCCCGGCAGGGCCGTGATCTTCTCGATCCAGAGCCGCTCGTACGTCTCGATGTCCGCGACCGCGATCCGCAGCAGGCAGCCCGGGCTGCCGAAGAGGCGGTAGGCCTCGACCACGTCGGGGAGGTCCTGCAGGGCGTCCTCGAAGGCCTCCACCGTCTCGCGGTCGCGGCGGACCTCCACGGAGACGAGCACCTCGAAGCCCCGGCCCACCGCCGCCGGGTCCAGCAGGGCGCGGTAGCCGCGGATCGCGCCGTCCTGTTCGAGCTGGCGGACCCGGCGCAGGCAGGGGGAGGGGGAGAGGCCGACCCGCTGGGCCAGTTCCTGGTTGGTGAGCCGGCCGTCCTTCTGGAGTTCGCGCAAGATGCTGCGGTCGATGGCGTCCATGGCGTCATTGTCTGCCAAATCAAGGCGCGTAGACCACAGGACTTGGCAACTTATTTTGGGCAAAACTGGCTATTCTTGCTGGTGGGACGAGGTTACTCGTCCGTATGGGTCTTCTCCGGGCGCGGGCTCGGGCCGCCCACGGGTTCCGTTCAAGGATCCCGGAGCGCGCCGAGCCGTCGGCCCGGGTGCTCTTCCTTCAAGGTTCTTCTCCGGATTCCGGACGGGCGAGGGGGCAGTATGCGACGTGTCGTCGTGGTCACCACGGGCGGGACGATAGCCAGCCGCTGGCAGGGCAAGGGATACGCGGCGGACGCGGCGGGGCAGGACGTGCTCGCCGCCGCCGATCTCCCCGAGGACGTGACCACCGAAGTCGTCGATCTCTTCACGGTCAACAGCCCCCGGCTGACGACCGCGCACCAGATCACCCTGCTGCGCGCGGTCCACGAGGTGCTGGAGGACCCGGGCGTCGACGGGGTCGTCGTCACCCACGGCACCGACACCCTGGAGGAGTCCGCCTTCCTCCTCGACCTGCACCACGCCGACCGCCGCCCCGTCGTCTTCACCGGCGCCCAGCGCCCGCTGGAGGACGCCGAGGGCGACGCCGCCGGCAATCTCTACGACGCCCTGCTGACCGCCGCCTCCGTCGAGGACCTGGGCACCCTGGCCGTCTTCGCCGGCCGGATCCACGCCGCCCGCGGCACGATCAAGACCCACACCACCGCCCCCGACGCCTTCCACGACCCGTCCTGCGACGCGGTCGGCAAGGTCGGCTGGGGCCGGGTCACCGTACGGCGCCGCCCCGAGCGCACGGAGGCGCTGCCGCTGCCGCCCGTCGAGGCGCCCCTGCCGCGCGTCGACATGGTCATGCACCACGCCGACGCCGACCCGCTGCTCTTCGACGCCGCCGTGGAGGCCGGTGCCCGCGGCATCGTGCTCGTCGCCACCGGCGCGGGCAACGCCACCCCGGCGTTCACGGAAGCGGTCACGCGAGCCGTCGGGCGGGGGGTGCTGGTCGCCCTCACGACCCGCGTCCCGGCGGGCCCCGTCACCCCCATCTACACGGGCGGCGGGGCCGTGGACCTGATCGAGGCCGGCGCGGTGCCCACCGGTTCCCTGCGGGCCGGGCAGTCGCGGATGGCGGTCCTGGCCGCCCTGATGTCCTCCGCGGACACGGCGGAGCAGACGGCCACCCTGCGCCGTATCGCTGACCCGAGCGAGGCCCCGGTCCCGGCCTGACCCCCCCGGGTCCGGGCCCGGGTACGGGCCCGGGCCGCGAGGGCCGGCTCGGCTCCGGCCCGGCCGCGCCCCGGTCCGGCCCGGGCCCCCGGACGTCCGGACCCACGTCCCCCCAACTCCCCCCACGGAGGCCCCGGTTCCACCCGGAACCGGGGCTCCGGCTGATATGGCCGTCCATCCGTACGGCGCCCCCGCGACACCCCGTACGGCTTCACGGCCGGCCCGCCGGGCCGGGGTGCGGTCCGGTCCGCGCCGCCCCGCCCCGCCTCACCCCGGCGCCGTCCGCCGGGACTGCCGCCGGGACGCCCGGCGGCGCCGGACGGCGGCCCCGCTGCCGGAGGCCGACCCGGCCGAACACCGTCCGTGCCCCTGCATAGACTTGAGCCGTTCCCCGCAGGCCGCCCCCACGAGGGCCTGCGCTCCGCCTCTCGCCGGGAGTGCCGACGTGACCGACACCGACCTCAACGAGCGCAGCGCCGATGTCATCGTCGTCGGCGCCGGACCCGCCGGCTCGGCGACCGCGTACCACCTGGCGAAGTCCGGGCTGGACGTCCTGCTGCTGGAGAAGACGGCCTTCCCGCGCGAGAAGGTCTGCGGTGACGGCCTGACGCCGCGCGCCACCAAGCAGCTGGTCGCCATGGGGATCGACATCTCCGAGGAGGCCGGCTGGCTGCGCAACAAGGGCCTGCGGATCATCGGCGGCGGGGTCCGGCTGGAGCTGGACTGGCCGGAGCTGGCCTCGTTCCCCGACTACGGACTCGTCCGCAAGCGCGACGACTTCGACGAGCAGCTCGCCCGCGCCGCCCAGAAGGCCGGGGCCCGGCTGCACGAGCGCTGCAACGTCGGGGCCCCGATCCTCGACCCCCGCACCGGCCGCATCACCGGCGTCGAGGCGAAGCTCGGCGAGGAGAAGACGCCCGTCACCTTCCACGCCCCGGTCGTGGTGGCCGCCGACGGCAACTCCACCCGGCTGTCGGTGGCGATGGGCCTGCACCGGCGCGAGGACCGGCCGATGGGCGTGGCCGTCCGCACGTACTTCACCTCCCCCCGCCACGACGACGACTACCTGGAGTCCTGGCTGGAGCTGTGGGACCGGCGCGGCCCCCAGGACCGGCTGCTGCCCGGCTACGGCTGGATCTTCGGCATGGGCGACGGCACCTCCAACGTCGGCCTCGGCATCCTCAACAGCAGCTCGGCCTTCAAGGAGCTGGACTGGCGCGAGGTGCTCAAGGCCTGGTGCGCCTCGATGCCGGAGGACTGGGGCTACGTCCCGGAGAACATGACCACCCCGATCCGCGGGGCCGCGCTGCCGATGGCCTTCAACCGGCAGCCGCACTATCACCGCGGTCTGCTGCTGGTCGGTGACGCGGGCGGCCTGGTGAACCCGTTCAACGGCGAGGGCATCGCCTACGCCATGGAGTCCGGGCAGATCGCCGCCGAGGTGATCGTCCAGGCGCACGCCCGGCAGACCCCGGCCCAGCGCGAACTGGCCCTCCAGCGCTACCCGAAGGTCCTCAAGGACACCTACGGCGGCTACTACTCCCTGGGCCGCGCCTTCGTGAAGCTGATCGGCAACCCGAAGGTCATGAAGATCGCGACCGAACGTGGCCTGACCCACCCGCTGCTGATGCGCTTCACCCTCAAGATGCTGGCCAACCTCACCGACCCGACGGGCGGCGACGCGATGGACCGCATCATCAACGGCCTCAGCAAGGTGGCCCCGCGGGCCTGACGGGCACGGTTGGACGTGAGACCTCTCTATATATAGACTGACGTCTCCTATATAAGGGAGGCTTCATGTCCAAGCTGCTGGTCGAGGTGGATGACGACGCGCTCGCCGAAGCCGCCGAAATACTGGGAACGGCGACGAAGAAGGACACGGTGAACACCGCTCTGCTGGAGGTCGCCCGGTTTCGGAAGCGTGCCAAGGCGCTTGCCGAGCTCCGGGAAATGGGCGCCCAGGGCGACTTCGACATCCTGCTCGACAAGAGGAACTATCGCGGGTGAGTTCGCCTCCCTATCTGATCGACACGTCGGCGGCCGCCCGGTTGCTGCTCAGTGATGAACACGACGGCCGCTGGGGCGAGGCACTCACTCGCGGGCTGATCGCTCTGTGTGACATCACGGAACTCGAACTGCTCTACTCGGCCCGCTCCGGGCCGGACAGGGAGAACAAGCAGGAGCGGCTGCGGTGGCTGTTCAGCTGGACTCCCGTGCCCGACGGCATACTGCAGCGGGCCCGGGAGATCCAGCAGCTCCTCACCGACCATGGCGAACACCGATCGGCCGGTCCCGTGGATCTCATGGTCGCGGCGGTGGCCGAACTCTCGGGTATGACCCTTCTCCATCACGACCGCGACTTCGAGACCATCGCCCGGCACACCGGCCAACCCACCTGTTGGCTGGCTGACCCGGACTCGGCCAAGTAGCGCCTTTCCCCGGCGGCCGGACGCACCAAGGGCCGTCATCCTCGAACGGGATGACGGCCCTTGGCGTGTGCGCCGCGTGGCCCGGGCGGGCCCGGGTGCTCTGGGTGCCCGGGACGGGCCTGCGGGGTGAGGGTCTGTCAGAGGACGCGGACGGCGCCCGTCGGCGGGTCCCAGTCGAGGGTGCGCTCGACGACGCCCGTGCTGGAGTTCTGCGCGCCGACGTACTTGCCGTCGCCGATGTAGACGGCCACGTGGTACGCGCTGCCGGCGCTGCCCCAGTAAAGGATGTCGCCCGGCTGGAGATTGCTCAGCGACACCGGGGTGCCCGCCGTCGACTGGTCCTGGGAGACCCGCGGCAGGGAGACGCCCACGGTGCGGAACGCGGCGGTGGTGAGGCCCGAGCAGTCGTACGCGGAGGGGCCGACGGCGCCGCTGACGTACGCCTTGCCGACCTGCGCCTTGACGAAGTTCACCACGGTGGCGGCGCTTCCCGTGGCGGAGGAGCCGGCCTGCGAGGCGGTGGACGCGGCGGCGGTGCTGAGCTTCGTGCGGTCCTCGGAGCGGTCGGAGCGCTCCGCGGCGGCTTCGCGGGCGGCCTCGGCGCGCTCCGCGGCGGCCTTCGCCTTGGCCTTGCGCTCCGCCTCGGCCTTCCGTTCGGCCTCGGCACGGGCCTGCTTCGCGGCCTTCTTCTCCGCGGCGGCGAGGGCTTCCCGCTCGCTCGCGATCTCCAGGTTCAGGGCCGCCTGCTGGGTGGCGGCGGTGGACATCGCGGCGTCCTCGGCGAACGAGGCGCTGATGGTGGGCATTTCCGCCGTCTGGGCGGCGGGCGCGGCGTTGGCGGAGGAGGCCGCCGCCGTCACGGCGATGGTGCTGAGGACGCCACCGGCAACTCCGGAACGCAGCGTTCTGGTGGAGACGTTGCGCCGGGGTTTCCGGTGGCTGGGTATGTGAGCGGTATGGGCCATGGGGTCCTGGCTATCAAAGAATTGTCGCCGCGATCAACAGAAGTGGGATGGGCCACAGTTGACGCGTACGCGACGGCAATAACCGGAACTCGATCTTCAGGTGTCGTTATCGCGCTGTGATAGCGGATTCACAAACCCGTCATGAGCTAGCCCTTTCAAGGGTTCGCCCGTTTTGTTCCGGGCTTAGCACCCCCTCCGCGTACGGATCAACCACCGTTTCCGTTCACCGGGGGCGGGGTGGGAAAGCTCACGTATTCCGGCTCCCCGGGGGTCCGTCGGCGGAGTGAGCCGACGCCGTCCGGTGCGGCGGGCGATGGAACCGCTCCCGCGGGGCGTCGGAAGCCGGCCGTTCCGATCCGGGTCCGGCCGCCGGATCCGTACGTGAATCCGTGCACGTGCCAACGATCTTGGGGCCGGGCCGGCGGTCCGTCCCGTCGGCGACCGATGGGGCCGACGGCCGCGCGGCATCTATCACTTGCTGCCGTCCAGCGCCAATTTGTTTTCCGGCCTTGGTTATTGATAGTGCAAGCAACGCTCTGACCTGCGGTGACTAAGGGTTGTATCGCGGTGAGTGGTCAGGTGGACGCAGAGCGTCCAGGCCCTCGCGGGCTTCCGCTTTTCCGTCCGCCGGCCGGGTGGTGGAGATCACAAAGGTCGAGGTGACCCCCGTGTCGCAGCTCACAGAGCCCCGGGCATAAGATGCCATCGGCCTGGGCTTGTGAACTGCCTCACATAATCACGATCTTCGTGGGGCGGCCACGGTGCGGCCGCCCCTCCGCCCAGGGCGGGGGACCAGCAGTCACCGTCGACTGGAAGGAGCGAGCAGCGTGAACGCCTATGCACCCATCCTCGTGCTCGGCGCCCTCGGTGCAGGCTTCGCGATCTTCTCCGTGGTCATGGCGTCGATCGTCGGCCCGAAGCGCTATAACCGGGCCAAACTCGAGGCGTACGAATGCGGGATCGAGCCCACGCCGCAGCCGGCCGGCGGCGGGCGGTTCCCGATCAAGTACTACCTGACGGCGATGCTCTTCATCATTTTCGATATCGAGATCGTCTTCCTTTACCCCTGGGCCGTCTCCTTCGACATGCTCGGGATTTTCGGACTCGTCGAGATGCTCCTCTTCGTGCTCACCGTCTTCGTCGCCTACGCCTATGTCTGGCGCCGCGGCGGACTGGACTGGGACTAGGGGACGGGAGGAGAAGCCATGGGTATCGAAGAGAAACTTCCGAGCGGCTTTCTGCTGACGACGGTCGAGCAGGCCGCGGGCTGGGTACGCAAGTCGTCGCTGTTCCCGGCGACGTTCGGACTCGCCTGCTGCGCCATCGAGATGATGACCACCGGAGCCGGCCGCTACGACCTCGCCCGCTTCGGCATGGAGGTCTTCCGCGGCTCGCCGCGGCAGGCGGACCTGATGATCGTGGCCGGCCGGGTGAGCCAGAAGATGGCCCCGGTGCTGCGCCAGGTCTACGACCAGATGCCCAACCCCAAGTGGGTCATCTCCATGGGCGTCTGCGCCTCCAGCGGCGGCATGTTCAACAACTACGCGATCGTGCAGGGCGTCGACCACATCGTCCCCGTCGACATCTATCTGCCCGGCTGCCCGCCCCGTCCCGAGATGCTGCTCGACGCCATCCTCAAGCTCCACGAGAAGGTCCAGGGCTCCAAGCTCGGCGTCAACCGCGAGCGGGCGGCCCGCGAGGCGGAGGAAGCGGCGCTCAAGGCGCTCCCGACGATCGAGATGAAGGGCCTGCTGAGGTGAGCGAGAAGAACGGGAACGAGAGCGCGCCGACCGGCCGCGAGGCCGGGGCGAGCGGGGTCAACCCCGACCAGGACCTCAACACCCAGAACCTGCCCGGCAACCGCGGCGACCGCGGCGAGGCCATCGGCGTCCGCCGCGGCATGTTCGGCGCCGACGGCCCCGGCGACACCTCCGGCTACGGCGGGCTGGTCCGCACCGTGCGGCTGCCCGGCCCGGCCGTCCGCCCGTACGGCGGCTGGTTCGACGAGGTCGCGGACGAACTCGAGGGCGCCCTGGACGAGCAGGGCCTGCTCCCGGAGAACGCCATCGAGAAGACCGTCGTCGACCGGAACGAACTGACCTTCCACATCGCCCGCGAGCACCTGCCCCGGGTGGCCCGCACCCTCCGCGACGACCCGGCGCTCCGCTTCGAGTTGTGCATGGGCGTCAGCGGCGTCCACTACCCGGACGACAAGGGCCGCGAGCTGCACGCCGTCTACCACCTGCGCTCCATCACCCACAACCGGGTGATCAGGCTGGAGGTGAGCGCGCCGGACAGCGACCCGCACATCCCCTCGGTCGTCGAGGTCTATCCGACCAACGACTGGCACGAGCGCGAGATGTACGACTTCTTCGGGCTGGTCTTCGACGGCCACCCGGCGCTGACGCGGATCATGATGCCGGACGACTGGCAGGGCCACCCGCAGCGCAAGGACTACCCGCTCGGCGGCATCCCCGTCGAGTACAAGGGTGCCCAGATCCCGGCCCCCGACCAGCGGAGGTCGTACCACTGATGCCGCGCATCCCCGGGGGGCGACCGGCCCCCGAGACGCACCAGCAGCCGCCGGCCGCGGCCCCCACGGGGCCCGGCGGGCAGGCCACGACCACGCGGGGAGGGACCCGATGACGACCTCGCACGCGCAGGAGCGCGAGACCACCGAGGGCAAGGTCTACACCGTCACCGGCGGTGACTGGGACGAGGTGGCCCAGGCCGCGGCCCAGGCGGACGACGAGCGCATCATCGTCAACATGGGCCCGCAGCACCCGTCCACGCACGGCGTGCTCCGGCTCATCCTGGAGATCGACGGCGAGACGGTCACCGAGGCCCGCTGCGGCATCGGTTATCTGCACACCGGCATCGAGAAGAACCTCGAATACCGGACCTGGACGCAGGGCACCACCTTCGTCACGCGCATGGACTACCTCACGCCGTTCTTCAACGAGACGGCGTACTGCCTGGCCGTGGAGAAGCTGCTCGGCATCGAGGCGGACGTCCCGGACCGGGCGAACGTCATCCGCGTGATGATGATGGAGCTCAACCGGATCTCCTCCCACCTGGTGGCCATCGCCACCGGCGGCATGGAGCTGGGCGCCACCACGATCATGATCTACGGCTTCCGCGACCGCGAACTCGTCCTGGACCTCTTCGAGCTGATCACCGGCCTGCGGATGAACCACGCGTACATCCGCCCCGGCGGCCTCGCCCAGGACCTGCCGGCCGGCACCGTCGACGCCGTCCGCGAGTTCATCAAGCAGATGCGGAAGAACCTCCCGGAGTACGACGCCCTGGCCACCGGCAACCCGATCTTCAAGGCGCGCCTGCAGAACGTCGGCCACCTCGACCTGACCGGCTGCATGTCGCTCGGCGTCACCGGCCCCGTCCTCCGCTCCACCGGCCTCCCGCACGACCTGCGCAAGGCCGACCCCTACTGCGGTTACGAGACCTACGACTTCGAGGTGGCGACCGCCGACACCGCCGACTCCTACGGCCGGTTCCTGATCCGGCTGGAGGAGATGCGGCAGAGCCTGAAGATCGTCGAGCAGTGCCTGGACCGGCTGGAGCCCGGCCCGGTGATGGTGGCCGACAAGAAGATCGCCTGGCCCGCGCAGCTCGCGCTCGGCCCGGACGGACTCGGCAACTCCCTGGACCACATCAAGAAGATCATGGGGACCTCCATGGAGGCCCTCATCCACCACTTCAAGCTGGTCACCGAGGGCTTCCGGGTCCCGCCGGGCGAGGCGTACGCGGCGGTGGAGTCCCCGAAGGGCGAGCTGGGCGTGCACGCCGTCAGCGACGGCGGCACCCGCCCGTACCGGGTCCACTTCCGGGACCCCTCCTTCACCAACCTGCAGGCCGTGGCGGCGATGTGCGAGGGCGGCCAGGTCGCCGACGTCATCGTCGCCGTCGCATCCCTCGACCCCGTGATGGGAGGCGTGGACCGGTGACCACACCAGCCAACCGCGAGGTGGCGCTCGGCATCCCCGCGATGCCCGCCCCCGACTACCCCGCCGAGGTCCGCACCCGGCTGGAGACGGACGCGAAGGAGGTGATCTCCCGCTATCCGGACAGCCGTTCCGCGCTGCTGCCGCTGCTCCACCTCGTGCAGTCCGAGGAGGGGTACGTCACCCGCAGCGGCGTCAAGTTCTGCGCCGAGATGCTCGGGCTGACCACCGCCGAGGTCACCGCCGTCGCGACCTTCTACACCATGTACCGCCGCAAGCCCTCCGGCGACTACCAGGTCGGCGTCTGCACCAACACGCTGTGCGCGGTCATGGGCGGCGACCAGATCTTCGACGAGCTGAAGGAACACCTGGCCGTCGGCAACCAGGAGACCACCGAGGACGGCAAGGTCACCCTGGAGCACATCGAGTGCAACGCGGCCTGCGACTACGCGCCCGTCGTGATGGTCAACTGGGAGTTCTTCGACAGCCAGACGCCGGAGAGCGCCAAGGCGCTCGTCGACGACCTGCGGGCCGGCCGCGAGGTCGCCCCGACCCGCGGCGCCAAGCTCTGCGACTTCAAGGCGACCTCCCGCATCCTGGCCGGCTTCCCCGACGAGCGGCCCGGCGCGGTCGCGGAGAGCGGCGGCGCCGGCCCGGCCTCGCTGGCCGGACTCCGGCTGGCCAAGGGCGAACCGGAACCGGGCGCCACCGGGCCGTCGCACGGCGCGGCCCCCACGGGCGAGCAGCGGGACACCCACCCCAGCTCGCACGACGCCCCGCAGAAGACCGCCGCGTCCGACCCGGCCAACCCGGCCGGACCGGTGTCCGAGGAGGGCGAGCGATGACCGCGTCCGACCGCACCGGCGGCAACGGCAACGGGAACGGAGCCGGGATGGGCCACGAGAAACTCCTCTCCCCGGTGCTCTCCGCGTTCTGGGACGAGCCCGAGTCCTGGACCCTGGAGACCTACCGCCGCCACGACGGCTACCAGGGGCTGCGCAAGGCCCTCGCGATGGACCCCGACGACGTCATCGCCTACGTCAAGGAGGCCGGCCTCCGCGGCCGCGGCGGCGCCGGCTTCCCCACCGGCATGAAGTGGCAGTTCATCCCGCAGGGCGACGGCAAGCCGCACTACCTCGTCGTCAACGCCGACGAGTCGGAGCCCGGCACCTGCAAGGACATCCCGCTCCTCTTCGCCAACCCGCACTCCCTCATCGAGGGCATGGTGATCGCCTGCCACGCGATCCGCTCCAGCCACGCCTTCATCTACCTGCGCGGTGAGACGGTCCCCGTCCTCCGCCGGCTCCACGAGGCGGTGCGCGAGGCGTACGCGGCGGGCATCCTCGGACCCGACGCCCTCGGCAGCGGCAAGAAGCTCGACATCACCGTGCACGCCGGCGCCGGCGCGTACATCTGCGGTGAGGAGACGGCGCTGCTGGACTCGCTGGAGGGCCGCCGCGGCCAGCCCCGGCTGCGGCCCCCGTTCCCCGCGGTCGCCGGCCTCTACGCCTGCCCCACCGTGGTGAACAACGTCGAGTCCATCGCCTCCGTGCCCGCCATCTTCGCCCGCGGCAAGGAGTGGTTCCGCTCGATGGGCAGCGAGAAGTCCCCGGGCTTCACGCTCTACTCGCTCTCCGGGCACGTGGCGCGCCCCGGCCAGTACGAGGCCCCGCTCGGCATCACCCTGCGCCAGCTCCTCGACATGAGCGGCGGGATGCGCCCCGGGCACCGGCTGAAGTTCTGGACGCCCGGCGGCTCCTCCACCCCGCTCCTCACCGACGAGCACCTCGACGTCCCCCTCGACTACGAGGGCGTCGGCGCCGCCGGCTCCATGCTCGGCACCAAGGCGCTCCAGTGCTTCGACGAGACCACCTGCGTGGTCCGCGCCGTCACCCGCTGGACCGAGTTCTACGCCCACGAGTCCTGCGGCAAGTGCACCCCCTGCCGCGAGGGCACCTACTGGCTCGTCCAGCTCATGCGGGACATCGAGGCCGGCAAGGGCAAGATGTCCGACCTCGACAAGCTGAACGACATCGCCGACAACATCAACGGCAAGGCGTTCTGCGCGCTCGGGGACGGCGCCGCCAGCCCGATCTTCTCCTCGCTGAAGTACTTCCGCGAGGAGTACGAGCAGCACATCACCGGCCGGGGCTGCCCCTTCGACCCGGCCCGTTCCACCCTCTGGGCCGACGGGCCCACGACCTCTCACCTGGAGGTGAACGCATGACCGTCACCGCCGCAGCGTCCAACAGCGGCTCCGCCGCGGGGTCCTCCGGGAGCGGTGAGGCGGCCGTGCCGCCGGAGGACCTCGTCACGCTCACCATCGACGGCATCCAGACCAGCGTCCGCAAGGGCACGCTCGTCATCCGCGCCGCCGAGGAACTGGGCATCGAGATCCCGCGGTTCTGCGACCACCCCCTCCTCGATCCCGTTGGCGCCTGCCGTCAGTGCATGGTCGAGGTCGAGGGCCAGCGCAAGCCCATGGCCTCCTGCACGATCACGTGTACGGACGGGATGGTGGTGAAGACTCAACTCACCTCGCCCGTGGCCGAGAAGAGCCAGCGCGGAATGATGGAGTTCCTCCTCATCAACCACCCGCTGGACTGCCCGGTCTGCGACAAGGGCGGCGAGTGCCCGCTGCAGAACCAGGCGATGAGCACCGGCCAGGCCGACACCCGCTTCGAGGGACAGAAGCGGACGTACGAGAAGCCCGTCCCGATCTCCACCCAGGTGCTGCTGGACCGCGAGCGCTGCGTGCTCTGCGCCCGCTGCACCCGCTTCTCCAAGGAGATCGCCGGCGACCCGATGATCGAACTGCTGGAGCGCGGCGCGCTGCAGCAGATCGGCACCGGAGAGGACGTCCCGTTCCAGTCCTACTTCTCCGGCAACACCATCCAGATCTGCCCGGTCGGCGCGCTCACCTCGGCCGCGTACCGGTTCCGCTCCCGCCCGTTCGACCTGGTCTCCTCGCCCAGCGTGTGCGAGCACTGCGCGGGCGGCTGCGCCACCCGCACCGACCACCGGCGCGGCAAGGTCATGCGGCGCCTCGCGGGCAACGACCCGGAGGTCAACGAGGAGTGGATGTGCGACAAGGGCCGCTTCGCCTTCCGCTACGCCCAGCGGCCGGAGCGGCTCACCACCCCGCTGGTGCGCGGCGCCGAGAGCGGTGAACTGGAGCCGGCAAGCTGGCCGGAGGCCCTGGAGGCGGCGGCCCGCGGGCTCTCCGCCGCCCGCGGCCGCACCGGTGTGCTGACCGGCGGCCGGCTCACCGCCGAGGACGCCTACGCGTACGCCAAGTTCGCGCGGATCGCCCTCGACACCAACGACATCGACTTCCGCGCCCGCGTCCACAGCGCCGAGGAGGCCGACTTCCTGGCCTCCCGGGTCGCCGGACGCGGCAAGGACCTCGACGGCACCGGCGTCACGTACACCTCGCTGGAGAAGGCGCCCGCCGTCCTGCTGGCGGGCTTCGAGTCCGAGGAGGAGGCCCCCGGCGTCTTCCTGCGGCTCCGCAAGGCCATGCGCAAGCACGGCCAGAAGACCTTCTCCCTCGCCCCCTGGGCCACCCCGGGCCTGATCAAGGCCGGCGGCGTCCTGCTGCCGGCCGCGCCGGGCACCGAGGCCGAGTGGCTGGACGCCCTCGCCGGCCGGATCGGCCTGGAGGCGGACGGCGAGGCCGCGGCCGACGCGCTGCGCGCCGAGGGCGCCGTGATCGTCGTCGGCGAACGGCTGGCCGCCTCCCCGGGCGCGCTCTCCGCCGCCGTACGGGCCGCGACCGCCACCGGCGCCCGGCTGGTGTGGATCCCGCGCCGGGCCGGCGAGCGGGGCGCGATCGAGGCCGGGGCCCTGCCCGGGCTGCTGCCCGGCGGCCGCCCGGCCACCGACCCGCGCGCCCGGGAGGAGACCGCCGCCGCCTGGGGCGTCTCCGCCGCCGGACTGCCGCACCGCCTCGGCCGGGACACCGGCGAGATCATCGAGGCCGCGGCCACCGGCGAACTGGCCGCGCTGATCGTCGGCGGCGTGGAGGTCGCGGACCTCCCCGACCCGGCGCTGGCGCGGCGGGCCCTGGACGAGGTGGGCTTCCTGGTCAGCCTGGAGCTGCGGCCCTCGGAGGTCACCGAGCGGGCCGACGTGGTCCTGCCGGTCGCCGCCGTCGCCGAGAAGGCCGGCACCTTCCTCAACTGGGAGGGCCGGGCCCGCATGTTCGAGGCGGCCATCAAGCCCGACCAGATGACCCGCCGCCACGTCGTCTCCGACAGCCGCGTGCTGCACATGCTCGCCGACACCCTCGCGGACCTCCGCGCCGGTGACGGCGAGCGCGGCGCCGAGCGGTCCGCCGCCCGGCTCGCCCTGCCCGATCTGCTCGCCGTCCGCCGGGAGATGGACCGGCTCGGCGGCTGGGCCGGTGCCGTGCCCGCCGGGCCCGGCGACTCCGACTACGGCGGTCCCGCGGGCGGCACCGCCCGGTCCGCGGCCCGCCCGTCCGCGGGCGAGGCCGTCCTCGCCGGCCACCGGCTCCTGCTCGACCAGGGCGTCCTCCAGGTCGGTGACGAGGCGCTGGCCGGCACCCGGCACGAAGCGGTCGCCCGGCTCTCCGCGGCCACGGCCGCCGAGACCGGGATCGCCGAGGGCGAGCCGCTGCGGGTCTCCGGTCCCGCCGGTTCGGTCGAACTGCCGCTGCGGATCACGGAGATGCCCGACCGCGTCGTCTGGCTGCCGCTGAACTCGGTGGGCGGCGGCGTGACGGCCGACACCGGGGCCCGTCCCGGGGAGCTCGTCCGGCTCGCGGCGGCCATCGCCGCGGCGGGCACCGAAGCCGAGGAGGCGCGCTCATGAGTTCCGCCCCGCTGTGGGCCGCGGCCGCGGAGCCCGGCCGGACCCTGCACCTCGCGGCCGAGGACCTGTCGGTGTTCGGCGGCGACCCCTGGTGGCTCGTCGCCCTCAAGGCGGTCTTCTGCTTCGCGTTCGTGCTGCTGACCGTGCTGTTCTCCATCGTGTGGGAGCGCAAGGTCGTCGCCTGGATGCAGCTGCGCATCGGCCCCAACCGGCACGGCCCCTGGGGTCTGCTCCAGTCGCTCGCCGACGGCGCCAAGCTGATGTTCAAGGAAGACATCATCGTCAAGCGGGCCGACAAGCTCGTCTACGTCCTGGCGCCGATCGTCGCGGCCGTCCCCGCCTTCATGGCGATCGCGGTGATCCCCTTCGGCCCGCCCGGCAACGAGGTGTCGATCTTCGGCGAGCGCACCGCGCTGCAGCTGACCGACCTGCCGATCGCCGTGCTGTACATCCTGGCGGTCGCCTCCGTCGGCATCTACGGCATCGTGCTCGCCGGCTGGTCCTCCGGCTCGACGTACCCGCTGCTCGGCGGCATGCGCTCGGTCGCCCAGGTGATCTCGTACGAGATCGCGATGGGCCTGTCCTTCGCGGCCGTCTTCCTCTACTCCGGCTCGATGTCCACCTCGGCCATCGTGGACGCGCAGGAGGACCGCTGGTTCGCGATCCTGCTGCCGGTGTCCTTCCTCATCTACATGGTGTCGATGGTCGGTGAGGTCAACCGGGCGCCGTTCGACATGCCGGAGTCCGAGGGCGACCTCGTCGGCGGCTTCAACACCGAGTACTCGTCGATCAAGTTCGCGATGTTCATGCTCGCCGAGTACATCAACATGGTCACCGTCTCGGCGGTGGCGGTCACCCTCTTCCTCGGCGGCTGGCGCGCGCCCTGGCCCGTCAGCACCTTCTGGGAGGGCGCGAACCACGGCTGGTGGCCGATGCTCTGGTTCGTCATCAAGGTCAACCTCCTGCTCTTCGGCTTCATCTGGCTGCGCGGCACCCTCCCCCGGGTCCGCTACGACCAGCTGATGAAGCTCGGCTGGAAGGTCCTCATCCCGGTCGCGATGGTCTGGCTGATGATGGTCGCCACCGTCCGGGCCCTGCGGAACGAGAACTACGACTTCCAGGAGATCGCGTTCTACGTGATCGGCGCCGTGCTCGTGGTCCTGCTGCTGTCCTTCGTCGCGGACCTCTTCCGCGGCAGGCAGGAGCAGCCGGACGGCACCGGCGCGGAGGGCGGGGGCGCCGGGGGCGAGTTCGACCCGATGGCCGGCGGCTACCCCGTGCCGCCGATGCCGGGGCAGACGCTGCCCCCGGTTCCGCGCCGGCGTCCCCGTCACGAGCAGCCGCCCGTGACCGTCGCCGCCGGTTCCGACGCGACGACCAACGGAGAGGAGGCCGACAATGCCCGATAACCCCGTGGCCGGCTTCGGCGTGACCTTCAAGGCCATGTTCAAGAAGCGGCTGACCGAGCAGTACCCGGAGGAGAAGAAGCCGACGGCGCCCCGGTTCCACGGCCGGCACCAGCTCAACCGCCACCCGGACGGGCTGGAGAAGTGCGTCGGCTGCGAACTCTGCGCCTGGGCCTGCCCCGCCGACGCCATCTACGTCGAGGGCGCCGACAACACCGACGAGGAGCGCTACTCGCCGGGCGAGCGCTACGGCCGCGTCTACCAGATCAACTATCTGCGCTGCATCCTCTGCGGTCTCTGCGTCGAGGCCTGCCCCACCCGGGCGCTCACCATGACCAACGAGTACGAGCTCGCCGACCGCACCCGCGAGTCGCTCATCTACACCAAGGAGGAGCTGCTCGCGGGGCTGAGGGAGGGCATGGTCGACTCGCCGCACGCGATCTTCCCGGGCATGACCGAGCAGGACTACTACCGGGGCCTGGTCACCGAGGCCGCCCCCGGGACCGTCCAGCAGCCGGCCGTCTCCAAGGGCGAGATGCCGCAGGACGCGGCCTCCGACTTCGGCCCGGGCGAGCCCGCCTCCGAGAAGGTGGTCGAACGATGAACACGCTCGCCGCCGCCTACACCACCTCCACCGGGGAGGCCGTCCAGTTCTGGGTGCTGGGCACCGTGGCCGTCCTCGGGGCGCTCGGCACGATCCTGCTGCGCAGGGCGATCCACTCCGCGCTCTGCCTCGCCGGAACCATGATCATCCTGGCGGTGTTCTATCTGGCCAACGGCGCCTACTTCCTGGGCGTCGTCCAGATCGTCGTCTACACCGGCGCGATCATGATGCTGTTCCTGTTCGTGGTGATGCTCGTCGGCGTCACCGCCGCCGACTCGCTCAAGGAGACCCTGAAGGGCCAGCGCTGGCTGGCCGCCCTCACCGGCCTCGGCTTCGGCATCCTCCTGATCGCCGGCATCGGCAACGCCTCGCTCTCCACCTTCGCCGGGCTCGGCACGGCCAACTCCGGCGGGAACGTCCAGGGGCTGGCCGAGGTGATCTTCACCAAGTACGTGTTCGCCTTCGAGATCACCGGCGCCCTGCTGATCACCGCCGCCGTCGGCGCGATGGTCCTCACCCACCGCGAGCGCACCGAGCGCATGCCCAGCCAGCGGGAACTCGCCGAGCGCCGGGTCCGCGAGGGCAAGCACGTCCCGCCGCTGCCCGCCCCCGGCGTCTACGCCCGGCACAACGCCGTGGACATCCCCGGGCTGCTGCCCGACGGCACGCCCTCGGAACTCACCGTCAACGCGACGCTGCGCGCCCGCGGCCAGGTCCGCGACGTGTCCGGGGACGCGCTGGCCCAGCTGGCCGCCCTGGAGCAGCGCTCCGAGGTGCGGCTGGAGCGCCGGGACGCCACATCTGAGGAGGCCGGCAAGTGAACCCGGTGAACTACGTCTATCTCGCCGCCCTGCTGTTCACCATCGGCGCCGCCGGGGTGCTGCTGCGGCGCAACGCGATCGTCGTGTTCATGTGCGTCGAGCTGATGCTGAACGCCTGCAACCTGACGCTGGTCGCCTTCTCCCGGATGCACGGCAACCTCGACGGGCAGATCATCGCCTTCTTCACGATGGTCGTCGCCGCCGCGGAGGTCGTGATCGGTCTGGCGATCATCGTGATGCTCTTCCGTACCCGCCACTCGGCCTCGGTCGATGACGCCTCTCTGATGAAGCTGTAAGGGGTCGAAGAAGTGGAGAACCTCATCGGATTGCTCGTCGCGGCGCCGCTGCTCGGCGCGGCCGTGCTGCTGTGCGGCGGCCGGCGGCTGGACCGCGCCGGGCACTGGATCGGCACGGCGCTCGCGGTGGCCTCCTTCGTCGTCGGCGCGGTGCTCTTCGCCGACATGCTGGGCCGGGACGGCGAGGACCGCGCCCTGCACCAGCGCCTGTTCAGCTGGGTGCCCGTGGAGGGCTTCCAGGCGGATGTCGCCTTCCAGCTGGACCAGCTGTCGATGACCTTCGTACTGCTGATCACCGGTGTGGGTTCGCTGATCCACATCTACTCGATCGGCTACATGGAGCACGACGAGCGGCGCCGCCGATTCTTCGGCTATCTCAACCTGTTCCTGGCGGCGATGCTGCTGCTGGTCCTGGCCGACAACTACCTGCTGCTGTACGCGGGCTGGGAGGGCGTCGGCCTGGCGTCCTACCTGCTGATCGGCTTCTGGCAGCACAAGCCGAGCGCGGCCACCGCCGCCAAGAAGGCGTTCATCGTCAACCGCGTCGGCGACCTCGGCCTGTCGATCGCGATCATGCTGATGTTCACGACCTTCGGCACCTTCGCCTTCGAGCCGGTGCTGGCCTCGGCGGGCGAGACCTCCGAGGGCATGCTGACGGCCATCGGCCTGATGCTGCTGCTGGCGGCCTGCGGCAAGTCGGCCCAGGTGCCGCTGCAGTCCTGGCTGGGTGACGCGATGGAGGGCCCGACCCCGGTCTCGGCCCTCATCCACGCCGCCACCATGGTCACCGCCGGCGTCTACCTCATCGTCCGCTCCGGCGCCATCTTCAACGGCTCGCCGGACGCGCAGCTCGTCGTCGCCATCGTCGGCGCGGTCACGCTGCTCTTCGGTGCGATCGTCGGTAGCGCGAAGGACGACATCAAGAAGGCGCTGGCCGGCTCGACGATGTCGCAGATCGGCTACATGGTGCTGGCCGCCGGACTGGGCCCGATCGGCTACGTCTTCGCGATCATGCACCTGGTCACCCACGGCTTCTTCAAGGCCGGGCTCTTCCTCGGCGCCGGTTCGGTCATGCACGGCATGAACGACGAGGTCGACATGCGGAAGTACGGGGGCCTGCGAAAGTACATGCCGGTCACCTTCGTCACCTTCGGCCTCGGCTATCTGGCGATCATCGGCTTCCCGGGCCTGTCCGGCTTCTGGTCCAAGGACAAGATCATCGAGGCCGCCTTCGCCAAGGGCGGCACCGAGGGCTGGATTCTGGGCGGCGTGGCCCTGCTGGGCGCCGCGATCACCGCGTACTACATGACCCGCGTCATGCTGCTCACCTTCTTCGGTGAGAAGCGCTGGGCCCCGACGCCCTCCCCGGACGCGCCGGACGTGGAGCCCGCCGCCGAGACGGCCGGCGACCACACGATGCCGCACCCGCACGAGTCGCCCAAGTCCATGACGATCCCCATGATCGTGCTGGCCTTCGGATCGGTCTTCGCGGGCGGGCTGTTCAGCTGGAACAGCTCCTTCCTGCACTGGCTGGAGCCGGTCACCGGACACGACCACGGCCACTCCCCGCTGAGCGCGGCGGCCGTGACCGGCGCGACCGTCGTCGTCCTGCTGCTCGGTGTGCTCGTGGCCTGGCTGCAGTACGGCCGCAAGCCCGTGCCGGCCACGGCGCCGCGCGGCTCGCTGCTCACCCGGGCCGCCCGCCGCGATCTGCTCCAGGACGACTTCAACCACGTCGTGCTGGTGAAGCCGGGCGAGTATCTGACCCGCGGTCTGGTCTACGTCGACAACAAGGGCGTGGACGGGGTCGTCAACGGCACCGCGGCGGCGGTCGGCGGACTCTCCGGCCGGATGCGGCGGATGCAGAACGGCTTCGTCCGCTCCTACGCGGTCTCGATGTTCGGCGGTACGGCGGTCCTGATCGCCGCGACCCTGCTGATGAGGGCGGTCTGATCATGTCTTCTGTTGTCAACGACGGCTTCCCGCTGCTGACGGCCACGGCCGTGCTGCCGGCGCTGGGAGCGATCGCGACCGCGGCCGTGCCCGCCGCGAAGCGCGCCGCCGCCAAGTGGACGGCGCTGTTCTTCTCGCTGGGCACCCTGGTGCTGGCGGGCGTGGTGCTGGCCCGCTTCGACCCGGGCGGGGACCGCTACCAACTGGCCGAGTCCCGCGCCTGGATCGCCGACTTCGGCGTCCGCTACGAGCTGGGCGTGGACGGTATCGGCGCCGCCCTGATCGGGCTCACCGCGCTGCTGATGCCCTTCATCATCCTCGCCGCCTGGCGCGACGCCGATCCGGCGGCCGAGGAGAACGGCGACCGGCCCGGCCGGCGCTGGCGGCCGGTGCAGGGCTTCTTCGCGCTGATGCTGATGGTCGAGGCGATGGTGATCATCTCCTTCGCCGCGACCGACGTCTTCCTCTTCTACATCTTCTTCGAGGCCATGCTCATCCCGATGTACTTCCTCATCGGGGGCTTCGGGGACCGGGCGCACGCCCAGAGCGACGAGGAGGCGGCCAAGCAGCGCACCTACGCCGCCGTGAAGTTCCTGCTCTACAACCTGGCGGGCGGCCTGATCATGCTCGCCGCGGTCGTCGGGCTCTACGCCGTCACCGCCGACCAGCTCGGCGAGGGCACCTTCTCGCTCCAGCGGATCACCGAGGCCCGCGCCTCCGGTGAGCTGACCATGGCGACCACCACCGAGCGGCTGCTCTTCCTCGGCTTCTTCTTCGCCTTCGCGGTGAAGGCGCCGCTGTGGCCGCTGCACACCTGGCTGCCCAACGCCATGGGCGAGTCGACGGCCCCGGTCGCCGTGCTGATCACCGCGGTGATGGACAAGGTCGGCACCTTCGCGATGCTCCGCTTCTGCCTCGGCCTCTTCCCGGAGGCCAGCGAGTGGGCGACGCCGGTGGTGCTGGTACTGGCCCTGGTCAGCATCGTCTACGGCGCGCTGCTGGCGGTCGGCCAGCGGGACATCAAGCGGCTGATCGCCTACGCCTCCGTCTCCCACTTCGGCTTCATCATCCTCGGCATCTTCGCGATGACGAGCCAGGGCCAGAGCGGGGCGACCCTCTACATGGTCTTCCACGGGATCTCGACGGCGGTGCTGATGCTCGTCGCCGGCTTCCTGATCTCGCGGCGCGGCTCGCGGCTCATCGCCGACTTCGGCGGGGTGCAGAAGGTGGCCCCGGTGCTGGCCGGCACCTTCCTGATCGGCGGTCTGGCCACGCTGTCGCTGCCCGGACTCGCCCCGTTCGTCAGCGAGTTCCTGGTGCTGGTCGGCACCTTCAGCCGGTATCCGGTGATCGGCATCATCGCCACCATCGGCATCGTCCTCGCCGCGATCTACGTCCTGGTGCTCTACCAGCGCACCATGACCGGGCCGGTGGGGAAGGGCGTGCTGAAGATGCCCGATCTGCGGCTGCGGGAACTGGCCGTCGTGACGCCGCTGATCGCCCTGCTGATCTTCCTCGGCGTCTTCCCGAAGCCGCTGACGGACATCGTCAACCCGGCTGTCGAGCACACCATGTCGGACGTGCGGAAGACGGACCCCGAGCCCGACGTCGACATTCCGTCACCTGATGTGGAGGCCGCGAAGTGAGCCCCATGGCATCCGTCCACAGCCTGTGGACGACCTCGGCCGAGGCGCCGTTGAAGATCGAGGCCCCGGACATCGAGTACGTCCAGCTCGCCCCGGTGCTGATCGTGCTGGGCGCGGCGGTCGTCGGGATCCTGTTCGAGGCGTTCCTGCCGCGCCGGGCCCGCTACTACGCCCAGGTCGGGCTGACCTCGGTCGGCCTGGCCGCGGCCTTCGCCTCCGTCATCGGCCTGGCGGCGGGCGGGCACGGCACGGACAAGGCCAAGGTGGCGGCGATGGGCGCGCTGGCCGTCGACGGCCCGGCGCTCTTCCTCCAGGGCACCGTGCTGCTGGTGGCCCTCCTCTCCGTCCTCACCTTCGCGGAGCGGCGGCTGGACCCGGTGGCGCACGGCAAGCGGGTGGACTCCTTCGCCGCGCAGGGCGCCGCCACCCCCGGCGGACCGGCCGAACAGGCCGCGGTGAAGGCCGGGTTCACCACCACCGAGGTCTTCCCGATCCTGCTGTTCGCGGTCACCGGCATGCTGGTCTTCCCGGCGGCCAACGACCTGCTGACGCTCTTCGTGGCCCTGGAAGTCCTCTCGCTGCCGCTGTACGTCCTGTGCGCGCTGGCCCGCCGGCAGCGGCTGCTGTCGCAGGAGGCGGCGGTCAAGTACTTCCTGCTCGGCGCCTTTTCCTCGGCGTTCCTGCTGTTCGGCGTCGCGCTGCTGTACGGCTACGCGGGCACCGTCACCTACGGCGGCATCGCGCAGGTGATCTCCGGTGACCTCCAGCAGGTGGAGCCCGCCGTGGCGGCCACCATGGGCAATGACGCGCTGCTGCTGATCGGCGCCGCGCTGGTGCTGATGGGCCTGCTCTTCAAGGTCGGCGCCGTCCCGTTCCACATGTGGACGCCGGACGTCTACCAGGGCGCCCCGACCCCGGTCACCGGCTTCATGGCGGCGGCCACCAAGGTCGCGGCCTTCGGCGCGCTGCTGCGGATCCTGTACGTGGTGCTGCCGGGGATGCGCTGGGACTGGCGGCCGGTGATGTGGGGCGTCGTCATCGTCACGATGACGGTCGGCGCGATCGTCGCGGTCACCCAGACCGATGTGAAGCGGCTGCTGGCGTACTCGTCGATCGCCCACGCCGGGTTCATCCTGGCCGGTGTCGTGGCCACCACGCCGTCCGGCATCTCCTCGGTGCTCTTCTATCTGCTGGCCTACTCCTTCGTCACGGTCGGCGCCTTCGCCGTGGTGACGCTGGTCCGCGACGCGGGCGGCGAGGCCACGCACCTGTCGAAGTGGGTCGGGCTGGGCCGGCGGTCCCCGCTGGTCGCGGCAACCTTCGGGATCTTCCTGCTGGCCTTCGCGGGCATCCCGCTGACCTCCGGGTTCGCGGGGAAGTTCGCGGTGTTCAAGGCGGCGGCGGAGGGCGGCGCGGGCGCGCTGGTCGTGGTCGGTGTGGTCTCGTCGGCCATCGCGGCCTTCTTCTACATCCGCGTCATCGTGCTGATGTTCTTCAACGAGCCGCAGGCCGGCGGCCCGACGGTCGCCGTGCCCAGCGCGCTGACCTCCGCGGCCATCGCGGTGGGTGTCGTCGCCACGCTCGTGCTCGGCATCGCGCCGCAGTACTTCCTCGACCTGGCCGGCCAGGCGGGGGTCTTCGTGCGCTGACCCACCACGGCACGGCGACGGGCCGCCGCCCCTGACAGCAGGGGGCGGCGGCCCGTCGCCGTGTCCGGTGTCCGGGGCGGCGCCCGAGCGGTGGCTCAGGGCTTCGGAACGCGGCCTGTACAGGTAGTATGGCGGTGGTATCCGGCGGATGGAGGAGAGTGTCATGGGCAAGCTGTCCATCAGTGTCCCGGCCGATCTGGAGCGCGCACTGCGGGCGCGGGCCAGGGAGGAGAACACCAGCATCTCGGCCATACTGACCGAGGCCGCCAGACGGGATCTGGACGCCGCCCGCAATCTCGCCGAGGCCCAGCGCCTGCTGGCGGAGTCCATCGCCGAGCACGGTCCGCTGTCCGATCAGGACAAGCGTGACGTCGCGGCGTTTCTGGACGAGGTGGAGGAGTTCGACCGCAGGCACGGCGAGGAGCAGCTGGGAAGGGCCTCGTAGTGGCCGGTGCGTTCGTGGTGTACGACGCCGGTGCCCTGGTGGCGGCGCAGCGGAAGCAGGGGCGCTTCTGCCTCCTGCACCAGACGTTCGTCGCGGCCCGGCGGACGCTTCTCGTCCCGGTCCCGGTGTATGTGCAGGTGTACCGGGCCGATCCCCGGCAGCACGGCCTGCACGTCGTGCTGAAAGCCGCGGAGCTGCACCGGGCCGACCGGGAGATAGCCGATCTGGCCGCGCGGGCGCTGCGGGAAACCGGCACGGACGACGCTGTCGACGCGATCGTCGCGGCAACCGCTGTCGTCCACCGGGCACCCGTCGTGACCGGTGACGAGGGCGACATCCGGAGCTTGCTGGAGGCGCTGGACGCCTTCAAGCATCCGGTTCTGGCGGTCTGACGCCCTGCCGCACGGACCGTCCGCGGCCCCGCCCCGCAGGCTTCCGAACGGCCCCGGGCGGGCGGGGCCGCGGCGGTCAGGCCGGGACGATGCGGCCGGTGACCTCGCCGAGGCCGAGGCGGGTGCCCTCCGGGCCCGGGGCCCAGGCGGTGAGGGTGACCTCGTCGCCGTCCTCCAGATAGGCGCGCTTGCCGCCGGGCAGGTCCAGCGGGTCGCGGCCGTTCCAGGTGAGTTCCAGCAGGCAGCCGCGCTGGTGCGGCTCCGGCCCGCTGACGGTGCCGGAGGCGTAGAGGTCCCCGGTGCGCAGGGAGGCGCCGTTCACGGTGAGGTGAGCGAGCTGCTGGGCCGCCGTCCAGTACATGGCGGAGAACGGCGGCTCGGCGACCGTGTGGCCGTTGACGGCGACCGTGATGCGGAGGTCGAAGCCGCCGGGCTCGGCCTCCGCCGTGTCGTCGAGGTACGGCAGCGGCCGGGGGTCGCGCGGGGGCGGCGGGATCCGGGCCGCGTCGAGGGCGTCCAGCGGGGTGACCCAGGCGGAGACCGAGGTGGCGAAGGATTTGCCGAGGAACGGTCCGAGGGGGCGGTACTCCCAGGACTGGACGTCCCGGGCGGACCAGTCGTTGAGCAGGCAGACGCCGAAGACGTGCTCGCGGAAGGCGGAGAGCGGCACCCGCTCGCCGAGCCGTGAGGGCGCGCCGACGACGAAGCCGACCTCGGCCTCGATGTCGAGCCGCTGGGTGGGGCCGAAGACGGGCGTGTCCCCCGCCAGGCGCTGGCCGTTCGGGCGGATGACCGGGGTGCCGGAGACGACGACCGTGCCCGCCCGCCCGTGGTAACCGATCGGCAGATGCTTCCAGTTGGGGGTGAGCGCGGGGCCGTCCGGCCGGAAGATCCGCCCGACGTTGGTGGCGTGGTGCTCGCTGGAGTAGAAGTCGGCGTAGTCGGCGACCTCGAAGGGGAGGTGCAGCGTCACCTCGGTGAGCGGATGCAGGAACGGCTCGATGGCGGGATAGCCGATCCAGGTGGCCACGCTCGCCCGGACGGCCCGCCAGGTGGGGCGTCCGGCGGCCATCAGCGGGTTGAGGGTGGGGTGTGCCAGCACGTCGGCGTGCGGGGAGCCGAGGGCGGTGGCGGCCGTGTGCACGTCCAGGACGCGGTCGCCGTAGCGCACGCCGATGCGCTTGCGGCCGGGCTCGTCGGGGGTGCTGAAGACGCCGTAGGGCAGGTTGTGCGCACCGTAGAGATCGTCGCGGTCGTTGACCGCGGGTCTCGCGAGATCGAACGGATCCTGCTGGGGCATGGACACTGCCTCGCCTTCATGTCGCCTCAAGCGTGCTCGGCCTCAGGTTACGGGGCCGAGGGGCGGGTGCGCCGGGCTCGGGGTCTGATCGAGGGCCGGGCCGATGCGATCCCAGGCGAAGGAGATCCGCCCTGAAGTGGGCGGAAACAGTGTGCAGAATGTGCAATGTCCGGAAAAGCATTGCTGGAAGCGGACATTCCGGAGTAACTTCCCAGCGGGTCACGGACAGCGGGGGGCCGCTGGCCGCTGTGGCCGAGGGGGGCGGGGGAGTGGCGAGCCGAAGCGTGCCCTTACGGGCTGACCGGGCCGTGCCCGGGCTGATCGTCAAGATCGGGGACTACCCGCTGCACCACGGCGGCGTGGGCGCCATCCGCAGTCTCGGCAGACTCGGCGTGCCAATGTACGCCCTCACGGAGGACCGCTGGACGCCCGCGGCCGTCTCCCGCTATCTGCGGCGGGCCTTCGTCCGCCCCACGACGGGCCGGGAGGCCCCGGAGCAGCTGGTGGGCCAACTCCTCGACGTCGGGCGGGAGATCGGCCGCCCCGCGGTCCTGGTGCCCACCGACGAGGAGGCGGCGGTGCTCATCGCGGAGCACGCCGGGGCGCTCGCGGAGCACTTCCTCTTCCCCCGGGTCCAACCGGGGCTGCCGCGCCGGCTGGCCAGCAAGCAGGGCCTGCACGAGCTCTGCGCCGAGCACGGGGTTCCGTCGCCCGCCGCCGCCTTCCCCGACTCGTACGCCGACATCGAGGAGTTCGCGGCCACTGCCCGTTTCCCGGTGGTCGCCAAGAACCGGGAGGCGTTCGTCCGCCGCAGCGCTCCGGCGGTGCCCGGGACCACCCGGATCGGCGGCCCCGCCGAGCTGCTGCGGCTCGCGGAGGGCTGGGGGCCCCGGCCGGGGGTGGTGCTCCAGGAGTACCTGCCGCGCGAGGAGGCCGAGGACTGGATCGTCCACGGCTACTTCGACGCCCACGGCGACGCGCTCGCCCTCTTCACCGGCGTCAAGGTCCGCTCCTGGCCGCCGCACGCCGGCATGACCGCCAGCGCGTACGTCGTGGACAACCCGGAACTGGCGGCGCTCGCGGCGCGCTTCATCAAGAGCATCGGCTTCACCGGCATCATCGACCTCGACCTGCGGCACGACCGCCGCGACGGCCGGTACAAGCTGCTCGACTTCAACCCCCGGATGGGCGCCCAGTTCCGGCTGTTCGAGAACGCCGCGGGCGTCGACGTGGTCCGCGCCCAGCACCTGGACCTCACCGGCCGCCCGGTGCCCGGCGCCGCGCAGCGCTCCGGGCACCGCTTCGTCGTGGAGAACATCGACCTGCCGGCGCTCCTCGCCTACCGGCGCAGCGGCTACACCACCCCGCACGCCCCGGCGCGGCCCTCCGGCACGGAGCTGGCCTGGCTGGCCAGGGACGACCTCAAGCCGTTCTTCACCATGCTCGCCCGCTTCGTCCGGCCCGGCGCCCGGCATCTGCTGCAACGGCGGCGCGCGAAGCGGTCGCGGGCCGCGCGGTTACGGGCGGGGCGGCGGCGGGGCCCGGTGGCCAGTGGTCCGGCGGCCGGGAGTACGCCGGCCGGGGGCGCCGCCGGGAACGCGGCCGCGGGGGACCGCGGTGCGGCGGTCCCGGGTACCGCGCTCCCGAGTGCGGCCGTCCGGAGGGTGGCGGCCCGTCATGCGCGGACGGCCGCCGTCCGGGCGGTGTTCGGCCGCCGGGCCGGCAGCAGACCCCGGCGGAAAGCCGGATGACGTATCAGCAGCACGTGGCGCCGCGGAGCCTTCCGCCGGTGCCGAGCCCGTCATGTCCCCGGGAGGGAATCGTCCGTGAGCAGTCCCGCAGCCTCCTCCGTGCCGTCGTCGCCGTCCGGTGGGTCCGGTGGGCCCGGTGGGCCCGGCCCGTCCGGTGAGTCCGCCCTCAACGGCCCCTCCGGCGCGCCCGGTTCTCCCGGCCCGGCCGGTGAGCCCGGTCTCTCCGGCTCCTCCGGCTCCTCCGGCTCCTCGGGCCCCTCCGGCCTGGCCGGTGAGTCCGGCGCGACCGCTTCGGCCCCGTCCGGCCGGTCCGGTCCCTCCGGCCCGTCCGGTGGGTCCGGCGCGACCGCTCCGGGCCCGTCCGGCCGGTCCGGCCGGGCCGGTTCCTCCGCCGCGTATCCCGGTCCCGTGGCCGTCATCGGGGCCGGCCCGTACGGGCTGTCGACGGCCGCCCATCTGCGGGCCCGCTCCCTCCCCGTGCGGGTCTTCGGCTCCCCGATGGCCGGCTGGCGCGAGCACATGCCCGCCGGGATGATCCTCAAATCCACCCCGGCCGCCTCGAACATCGACGCGCCGCAGAACGGGCACACCCTCGCCGACTACTGCGACGCGGCGGGCATCCCCCGGCTCGTCACCGACGAGGACCTGATCCCCGTGGAGACCTTCACCGCCTACGGGGACTGGTTCCAGGAGCAGTTGGTGCCCCGGCTGGAGCAGGTCCGGGTGGTCTCCGTGGAGCGGCGGGCGGAGGGCCGGGGCTACGAGCTGAAGCTGGACTCCGGGGAGCAGTTCACCGCCCGGGCCGTGGTCGTCGCCACCGGTCACAGCGGGCTGGCCCGGATCCCCTCCGCGCTGGCCGCCGCCGTCCCCGGTGGCCCCTCGGCCACCGGCCCCGTCTCGCACAGCTCCCACCACCGCGATCCGAGCCGCTTCGCCGGGCGGTCGGTGCTGGTCGTCGGCGCCGGGCAGTCGGCGCTGGAGAACGCCGCACTGCTGCGGGAGGCGGGGGCCGAGGTCCGTGTCGTCGCCCGCGGCCGGGGCGCCGTCGGCTTCGGCTCCCCGCCCTGGCGGCAGCCCCGTTTCCGCCCCGACTCGCCCTTCGGCCGGGCCTGGTCCCTGCACGCCGTCAGCCACTACGCGGACGCGTACCGTCTGCTGCCCGCCCGCCTCCGGCACCACCTCGTCCGCCGGGTGCTCGGCCCGCTCGGCGCCTGGTGGCTGCGGGAGCGGTTCGAGGGCCGCGTCCCCGTGACGGCGGTGCGCGCGATCCGGGCGGCGCGGATCGAGGACGGCCGTCCGGTCCTCGCCGTCGCCGGCTTCGACGGCTCCACCGCTGAACTCTCCGCCGACCACGTCATGGCCGCCACCGGCTACCGCGTGGACCTGGCCGCGATGGACTTCCTCGGGCCCGGGCTGCGCACCGAGCTGGCCGCCGACCACGGCGCCCCCCGGCTCCGCGCCGGCTACCGCTCCTCGCTCCCCGGCCTCTACTTCACCGGACTGCCGGCGGCGTTCTCGTACGGGCCGGTGATGCGCTTCGTCTGCGGTACGGAGTACGCCTCACCGCGGCTGGCGAAGGCGGTGGCCGCCGACTGCTGGTGACGGGCGGCCGGCGGACCGGCCGGCGGGGGCCGGGGCCGCCGTCGCGGACGGGACCGGAGGGGAACGAGGGCCCCTCCGGCGTGACCAAGAACACATCCGGTACCGTCCGCCGCGGCCGACTGCCGGGAGCCGCCGCGGGAAGGCGCTCCGGGCGGTCCCGCCGGGCGAACGGGCGCCCGCTGTGATCGTCGGGCGACCGGATACGCTGCGCGTGATGGTGATGGCCGTGACAGCGATACATCGACATTCCGCGGACCGTGCGTGAGCCGCCGCGGGGTCGTCCGCAGACAGGAGAACCCCTCGTGACCGTCGTCGGGCCCTTCGGGCTGAGCGTGCGGGACCAGGCTCTGGAAGCCGATGTCCAGGCCGGGTTGGCGGCTGTCGAGGAGGGCCTGCTGGAGGCCACCAAGAGCGACGTGCCCTTCATCACCGAGGCCGCCCAGCATCTGGTCCGGGCCGGGGGCAAGCGGTTCCGCCCGCTGCTGGTGACGCTCGCCGCGCAGTTCGGCGATCCGCACGCGCCGGGCGTCGTGCCGTCCGCCGTCGTCGTCGAGCTGACGCATCTCGCCACGCTCTACCACGACGACGTCATGGACGAGGCGGATGTGCGCCGGGGCGTGCCCAGCGCCAACGCCAACTGGGACAACTCGGTGGCCGTCCTCACCGGCGACTTCCTCTTCGCCCGCGCCTCGCACCTGCTGGCCGATCTCGGCCCGGAGGCCGTCCGCATCCAGGCCGAGGCCTTCGAGCGGCTGGTCACCGGCCAGATCCTGGAGACCGCCGGGCCGGGTGCCGGGCGCGACCCGATCGCCCACTACCTCGACGTGATCGCCGGTAAGACCGGCTCGCTGATCGCCGTCGCCGGCCGCTTCGGCGCCATGATGGCGGGCGCCGGCGAGCCGGTCGTGGACGTCCTCACCCAGTACGGCGAGCGGCTCGGCACCGCCTTCCAGCTCGCGGACGACGTCCTGGACATCGCCAGCGACAGCAGCGAGTCCGGCAAGACCCCGGGCACGGACCTCCGCGAGGGCATCCCCACGCTGCCGGTGCTGCATCTGCGGGCGGCGGCCGGGAGACACGGCCGCCCGGAGGACCGCGAGCTGGTTGCGCTGCTGGACGGCGACCTCACGGACGACGCGGTGGTGGCCGAGGCCCTGCGCCGGCTGCGCGCGCACCCGGCACTGGAGCAGGCGCGCCAGGACACCGTGCGCTGCGCCGAGGAGGCCCGCGCCACCCTCGGCCCGCTGCCGGACGGACCGGCGAAGGCGGCGCTGGAGAGCCTGTGCGACGCGGTGGTGCACCGGGCGGGCTGACGCCCCGGGCCCGGCGGAGTGCCGGGCGGGTTGAGCGCCGTGTGCCGTGCCGGCCCGGCCGTGGAGGGTGCGCGCCGGGGAGTTCCCGTCGGCCGCGAAGCCCGAGCCCCGGGAGCCTCGGATTCCGAGCCCTGTGGTCCGCGGAGACCGAGCCCTCCGGTCGGGTCCCGGTCCGAGCGGTGGCCGGGCCACCCCTACGGGCCGCTGCGCCATCGGTGGTAGCGAACGCGACCGGGGGCGTAGAGGTCTCCTCCCCTGGGACTACGCGAAGTTGCTGCCGTCGGTTGACGCCCCGCGCCGCTCTCTTTGGTGTGATGGGACTACGAACGCGGCGGACTCGGGAGACAATGAACCGGGTGGGCAGCGCCCCGACCGGCCCGGAACTCCGGGCGGCGGGGCCGAAGGCGCTCCGCGAACCGCCGCCGACCACGGAGGTAGGGCACATGCCAGGAAAGCGACCGACACAGACCACCGACACATGGGACGGCGAGGGCACTCCGTCGTCACCGGCGCGCGGACTGGCGCGCTGGGGGGTGCCGGTCGCGGTGGCCGGAGTGGCGGTGGCGGGCATCGGTCTCGTACCGGCCATCGCCAGCTCGGGCAGCCCCGACCTGCCGAAGATCACCGCGGCCGAACTCATCGAGCGGATGGCCGAGTCGGACACCGAGCGGCTGTCCGGGACCGTCAAGGTCAACACTGATCTGGGCCTTCCCGCACTGCCCGGGATGGGGGGCGGGAGCGGCGGCTTCGGCGGGCTGGGGGCCGGCCACGGCGGCGACGGACCCGACGGGGACCGGGGAGTCGCGGGCCCGGGAAGCGGCGGTGACGAGCAGGGCTCGCCCGCCGATCCGCAGGCGAAGCTGATGGAGCTGGCGTCCGGCTCGCACACGCTGCGGGTCGCGGCCGACGGTCCCGATAAGCAGCGGCTGTCGATCATGGACAAGGCCGCCGAGTACAGCGTCATCCACAACGGCGAGGACCTCTGGGCGTACGACTCGGGCAGCAACTCCGCGTACCACGCGGCGCTTCCGGAGCACGACGCCGGCGAGCACGCCGAGCACCACAAGAACGGTAAGAAGGGGCAGGACGGCAAGCACGGCCTGCCGGAAGGGATGGCGGACGCCACCCCGCGCCAGCTCGCCGAGCACGCGCTGAAGGCCGTCGACGAGACGACCACGGTCAAGGTGGACGGCACGGCCAAGATCGCCGGCCGGGACGCCTACCAGCTCGTGATCATGCCGAAGGCCCCGGAGTCCACGGTCGAGGCGGTCCGCATCTCGGTGGACGCGGAGAACGGCGTGCCGCTGAAGTTCACGCTGACGCCCAGGAGCGGCGGCAAGGCCGCGATCGACGTGGGCTTCACGTCCGTCGACTTCGGCAAGCCGGCGGCGGAGACCTTCGAGTTCAAGCCCCCGAAGGGCACGAAGGTCACCGAGGAGGATCTGAGCGAGCGCGCCGGGAAGCACGCCGGACACCGCGAGAACGGCGATGCCGGTGAGCGCGGCCGGCACGGTGCCCCGAAGGCGGGGGAGATCGGTTCCGCCGGGCTGAACGTCATCGGTGAGGGCTGGACGAGCGTCGCGCAGCTCCAGGCCCCGGCGGGGAAGCGCGGCCCCGGCGGCGAGGAGCTTCCCGCCGAGGCGGAGCAGCTGCTCGACAGCTTCGGCGAGCGGGTCCGCGGCGACTTCGGCACCGGCCGGGTCTTCAGCACCCGGCTGGTCAACGTCCTGATGACGGACGACGGCGGGGTCTACGCGGGCGCGGTCGACAAGGCCGCGCTGGTGAAGGCCGCCGAGAAGGCCGAGAAGGCGGAGTAGGGGCCGCACGGTCCCGGCACCACCGGCGCTGCCCGCCCGAATCCCGGGCGGGCAGCGCGCCGTTCCACCGGATACGGGGCGGCGGGCCGGGCCGCCGGTACCGTACGCCTCCCTTGCCGTACGCCCCCGGCCCGCGTGCCGGACGCAGCCGCACCCGCGGCCGGACAGGAGAACGATGAAGCAGCCGCCCGCCGCCCGGAGCACAACCGGAACGGGAACCGGGGACGACGCCGGAAACGCGTCCGGAACGGGGACCGGGACCGGCGCCTCCGAGCCCCCCGCCGAGCCCGGGAACGCGAGCGCCACCGGGACGGCGGCCGGGCCCGCCACCGGAGCCGCCGCGACGGGAGCCGCCGGGCAGAGCCCCGGCGCCCCCCGGACCTCCGGGGCTCCCGGAACCGCAGCCGCACCCGGATCCGGCCATGCCATGGCCGAAACCGCCGCCAACACCGCCGGGGGCGCGGGCGGGGCGGACGGGGGGAGCGTCATCGTGACCCGTGGTCTCACCAAGCGGTTCCGCGGCGGGCAGTTGGCCGTCGACGGGCTCGACCTCACCGTTCCCGCCGGCTCGGTCTTCGGCTTCCTCGGGCCGAACGGCTCCGGCAAGACCACCACCATCCGGATGCTGCTGGGCCTGATCCGCCCCACCTCCGGTACCGCCCGGGTGCTCGGCGCCGCGATGCCGGGCGCCGCCCGCCGGGTGCTGCCGCAGGTCGGCGCGCTGATCGAGGGCCCCGCACTGTACGGATTCCTCTCCGGCCGCGACAACCTCCGGCGGCTGGACGCCGCCGACCCGGACGCCGATCCGCGCACCCGCGACGCCCGGATCGCCGCGGCCCTGGAGCGGGTGGGGCTGGCCGCCGCCGGGAGCAAGAAGGCGCGGGCCTACTCCCTCGGCATGAAGCAGCGCCTCGGCCTGGCCGCGGCCCTGCTGCGCCCGCGCCGGCTGCTCGTGCTCGACGAGCCGACCAACGGCCTGGACCCGCAGGGCATGCGGGAGATCCGGGCCCTGGTACGGGAGGTGGCGGAGGACGGCACCACGGTGTTCCTCTCCTCCCACCTCCTGGACGAGATCGAGCAGGTGTGCACCCACGCCGCGGTGATGGCCCGGGGGCGGCTGGTGGTGCAGGGCCCGGTCGCCGAACTGGCGGCCGGGGCGCGCGGCCGGCTGTCCGTCACCACACCGGACACGGCGGACGCCGTCCGGGTGCTGAAGGAGCACGGGGTGACGAACCTGGTGGTGACGGACGGCAGGGTGACGGGCGAGCCGCCGGCCGGCTCCCCGCCCCGCCCGCGGAACGGCGCACCTGGTCCTGAGGGTCCGGACGGCCCGGCCGAAGGCCCGCCGGGGCAGGCCGGGGCGTTCGACCCGGCCGACCTCAACGCCGCGCTCGTCCGGGACGGCGTGCGGGTCCGGGGCTTCGGCCTCGAACGGGCTTCGCTGGAGGACGCGTTCGTGGCACTGACCGGGGAGGGATTCGATGTCGCGGGCTGACGGCACCGGGCGCGGCGAGCGCACGGAGCAGACGGTGCGGGCGGAGCGGCCGGAGCAAACGGGGTGGACGGAGGGGACGGTGCGGCCGGGGCAGACGGTGCGGCCGGAGCCGGCAGTCCGGCCGGAGCCGGCAGTCCGGACGGGACAGGCCGGCCGGGCCGGGAGGACCGGCGCACCCAACCCCAGCCCCCTGTGGGCCCTCGGCCTCTTCCGCAGCGAGTTGGTGACGGTCTTCCGCCGCTGGCGGACGCTCGCGCTGCTCGGGGTGCTCGCCGCCGTGCCGCTGCTGATCGGGATCGCGGTGCGGATCGAGACCGGCGACGGCGGATCCGTCGGCGGCGGCCACGGTGGCGGCGGTCCGGCGTTCCTCACGCAGATCACCAACAACGGCCTCTTCCTCGTCTTCACCGGCCTGGCGGCCACGCTTCCGCTCTTCCTCCCGCTGGCCGTCGGCGTCGTCGCGGGGGACGCGATCGCGGGTGAGGCGAGCGCGGGCACGCTGCGCTATCTGCTGGTGGCACCGGCGGGCCGGACCCGGCTGCTGCTCGCCAAGTTCGCCGCCGTCCTGGCCTTCTGCCTGGTCGCGACGGTGACGGTGGCCGTCTCGGCGCTCGCGGTGGGCGCCCTGCTGTTCCCGCTCGGCGAGGTCACGCTGATCTCCGGGACGACGATCTCCTTCGGCGAGGGCCTGCTGCGGGCGCTGGCCGTGGCGGTCGCCGTCGCGGCCTCCCTGACCGGGTTCGCGGCGCTGGGCCTGTTCGTCTCCACCCTCACCAACAGCGGGATCGCGGCGATGGCGGCCACGGTGGGGCTGCTGATCACCGTCCAGATCGTCAACACCATTCCGCAGCTCGACGCGGTGCACCCCTATCTCTTCCCGCACTACTGGCTGAGCTTCGCGGACCTCCTCCGCGCCCCCGTCCACTGGGAGGAGCTGCTGCGGAACCTGGGCCTTCAGGCCCTGTACGCGGCGGTCTTCGGCTCCGTAGCTTGGGCACGCTTCTCCAACCGGGACATCACGGTGTGACGGTGCCGGCGCAGGTGCCGGGCACCGCCGGCCGGGGGTCCCGGACGGCAGGGACGCCGGGCGCGCGACATGCCGGGCCCGTATACCCCCTGAGGTATTTGCCAACCCTGCCGCGTGTGGTTTACGCTCCCTGGCATGGATACCCATAGGGGTATCGGAAGGAGGTTCTGGACTTGTCCCCCCATTCCACGGAACCCACGGGCTCCACTCGCCATCACCGCGTGGTCGTCGTCGGCGGCGGAACGGCCGGCATCAGCGTCGCGGCCCGGCTCCGTCGCGCGGGCGTCGGTGACATCGCCGTACTCGATCCCTCCGATACCCACTGGTATCAGCCGCTCTGGACCCTCGTCGGCGGCGGGCAGGCCCCGCTGGAGACCTCCCGGCGCAGCGAGGCGTCCCTGATCCCGGACGGCGTGCACTGGGTCCGGGAGGCGGCCGCGGCGGTCGACCCGGAGGCCCGTACGGTGACCCTCGCCGGGGGTGGCCGGATCGGCTACGACTACCTGGTCATGGCCCCCGGTCTCCAGCTCGACTGGGACAAGGTCCCGGGCCTCGCCGAGGCCGTCGGGCACGACGGCGTGACCAGCAACTACTCGCCCGAGTACGCCCCCTACACCTGGGAGCTCATCAAGGGCATGCGCTCCGGCACCGCGGTCTTCAGCCACCCCGCGACCCCGCTGAAGTGCGGCGGCGCCCCGCAGAAGATCGCCTATCTGGCCGCCGACTACTGGCGGAAGCAGGGTGTCCTGGACAAGATCCGCATCGTCTTCGTGATCCCCGACCCCAAGCTCTTCAAGGTCCCGGTGTGGACCAGGGCGCTGGAGAAGGTCGTCGAGCGGTACGGCATCGAGGTGCGGTACGAGTCCGAGGTGACCGCCGTGGACGGCGCGCGCCGCGAGCTGACGGTCACGGACAAGAAGACCGGTGCCGAGGAGACCCTCGCCTACGACATGGCGCACCTCGTCCCGCCGCAGAGCGCTCCGGACTGGGTGAAGGCGAGCCCGCTCGCCGAGGGCCCGTACGGCTTCGTCAAGGTGGACAAGCACACCCTGCGCAGCCCGGACCACCCGGAGATCTTCGCGCTCGGCGATGTGGCGAACCTGCCCACGTCCAAGACCGGCGCGGCGGTGCGCAAGCAGTCCCCCGTGGTGGTCGCCCACATGGTCGCCGCCATGAAGGGTTCCGAGGCCGCCAAGGAGTACGACGGCTACACCTCGTGCCCGCTGGTGACCGCGCGCGACAAGATGCTGCTGGCCGAGTTCGACTACGACCTCAAGCCGGCGTCGAGCTTCCCGGGCATCAACACCTTCAAGGAACGCCGCGACATGTGGGTGTTCAAGCGCTACGTCCTGCCCGTCGTGTACTGGCGCGGGATGATGACCGGCCGTCTCTGACCGGCCGTCTCCGACCGGCCGCGTCCGACCGGCCGGGGCCCGTCGGCGCCCCGCGCACCCACGCTTGACCTGCTGATTTCTGATTTTCCGCATAACCCGCCGCGAGCCGGGAAATATACCCGGCCCGGTATCGCTTACCTTCTTATATACCCCCCTAGGTATCCGAGACCCGAGAGATTCCGACACGGAGGCTCCGCATGTTCTTCGCCCAGTACTACCTCGACTGCCTCTCCCAGGCCTCGTACATGATCGCCGACGAGACCACCGGCAAGGCCGTCGTCGTCGACCCCCGCCGTGACGTCTCCGAGTACGTGGCCGACGCCCAGGACCGCGGCTTCACCATCGTGGGCGTCATCAACACCCACTTCCACGCCGACTTCATCGCCGGCCACCTGGAGCTCGCCGACCGCACCGGCGCCTGGATCGGCTACGGGCAGCGCGCGGAGACCGAGTACGAGAGCCGCAAGCTGACCGACGGCGAGCGCATCAGCCTCGGTGACGTGACCCTGGAGATCATGGAGACCCCGGGCCACACCCCGGAGTCCGTCAGCGTCCTGGTCTACGAGCACGCGGACGACGAGGTCGCCTACGGCGTCCTCACCGGTGACGCGCTCTTCATCGGCGACGTCGGCCGCCCCGACCTGCTCGCCTCCATCGGCGTCACCGCCGATGAGCTGGGCCGGATGCTCTACGACAGCGTCCACAACAAGCTGATGGCCCTCCCGGACGAGGTGCGGGTCTACCCGGCCCACGGCGCCGGCTCCGCCTGCGGCAAGAACCTCTCCACCCAGCGGCAGTCCACCATCGGCGAGCAGCGCGCGACCAACTACGCCTGCGCCCCGATGGACGAGGACCAGTTCCTGGCCGTGGTCACGGCGGGCCAGCCCTCCGCCCCCGGCTACTTCGTCTACGACGCGATCCTCAACCGCAAGACGCACGAGCTGTTCGACCCGAGCACCACGGCGCCCTCCCTCTCCGCGGAGGAGTTCCTGGCCCGCCGGGACGCCGGTGCCGTGATCGTCGACGGCCGCGACCCGCAGGAGTTCGCCGCGGGCCACCTGCGCGGCTCCGTCAACGTCCCGGCCGACGGCCGCTTCGCCGAGCAGGCGGGCTCGGTCGTCGCCCCGGACGCGGAGATCATCGTCGTGGCCCCGGAGGACCGCGAGGAGGAGCTCGTCACCCGGCTCGCCCGGATCGGCTTCGACCACGTGGCCGGTTACCTGCGCGACCCCGAGGGCGTCTTCCCCGGCCTGGCCGCGGAGATGACCCAGGCCAGCCGGGTCACCGCGGACGAGCTCCGTAAGGCGCTCGCCTCCGAGCAGGCCCCGGTGGTCGTGGACGTGCGCGGCGGCGGTGAGCGCGAGGAGGGCCACATCGAGGGCTCCCTGCACATCCCGCTCGCCGAGCTGGCCAAGCGCAAGGACGAGATCCCGGCGGACCGCCCGGTCGTCGTCCACTGCGCGGGCGGCCACCGCTCGTCCATCGGCGCCAGCCTGCTGCGCCACGCCGGCCTGGGCGACGTCTCGGACCTGCTCGGCGGCTACGGCGCCTGGCTGCTGCTGCCCGAGCCCGCGGCCCGTTCCTGACCCGGGCCCCCAGCGCGGCCCGTGCCCGTCCCCCCGGGGCACGGACCGTACCGGGCGCCGGCGGCGGAGAGGTCCTGCCCTGATGACTCCGCCGCCGGAGCCCGCCGGCTCGCCGGCATCCCCCGTTACCCGCGAGCCGCCCGCGGGCACCCGGCCCCCGGGGCCGGGTGCCCGCTCCCGGAAGACCTCCGGGCCCTGAGACCACCGGTCAATACCCCAATGACCCCGGTGCATCCCCAGTGCACCCACACCCCCGAAACAGTGAGGATCCAGATATGAGCCCCAACTCCACGGGCGACACCACCACCGCGAAGCTCGGTCCGGGCGCCCTGCAGGCGCTGATCCGGGACGGCGGAGGCCCCCGCCTGCTGGATGTTCGGACTCCGGGCGAGTTCCAGAGCGTCCACATCCCCGGCTCCTACAACGTCCCGCTCGACACCCTCAAGGAGCACCGCCAGGAGCTGCTGTCGCACCTGGACGAGGACGTCGTGCTGATCTGCCGCTCCGGAGGCCGCGCGGCCCAGGCCGAGCAGGCGCTGGCCGAGGCCGGCCTCCCCAACCTGCGGGTGCTCGACGGCGGCATGGTCGCCTGGGAGACCTCCGGCGGCGACGTCAGGCGCGGGGCCGACCGCTGGGACCTGGAGCGCCAGGTCCGGCTGGTCGCCGGCCTGATCGTCCTGATCAGCGGCGTCGCCGGGGTCTTCTTCCCGGGCTGGCACCTGGTCGGCACCTTCGTCGGCGCCGGCCTGACCTTCGCGGCGGTCAGCAACACCTGCGCCATGGGGATGATGCTCTCCAAGCTCCCCTACAACCGCGGGCCCAAGACGGACCTCAAGACCGTCATCCAGTCCTTGCGGGGTGACCGCGCGTGATAGCACTCGTCATCGCGGGATCGCTGCTCATCGGGATCAGCCTCGGCATCCTCGGCGGCGGCGGCTCCATCCTGACCGTCCCGATCCTGATCTACCTGGCCGGCATGGAGGCGAAGGCGGCCATCGCCACCTCGCTGCTGGTCGTCGGCGTCACCTCGCTCGCCGGCCTGGTGTCGCACGCCCGTGCGGGCCGGGTCCGCTGGCGGACCGGACTGCTGTTCGGTGTGGCGGGCATGATCGGTGCCTACGGGGGCGGCCGGCTGGCCGAGTTCATCCCGGGGACCGTGCTGCTCATCGCCTTCGCCCTCATGATGCTCGCCACGGCGGTCGCCATGCTCAAGGGCCGCAAGAAGGAGCTCAAGAGCAAGCACGAGGAGATGCCGGTCCTGCACGTCCTGGTCGACGGTGTGGTCGTCGGCCTGGTCACCGGTCTCGTCGGCGCCGGCGGCGGCTTCCTCATCGTCCCGGCCCTGGCCCTGCTGGGCGGGCTGCCGATGGGCGTGGCCGTGGGGACCTCGCTGCTGGTGATCTCCATGAAGTCCTTCGCCGGACTGGCGGGTTACCTCTCCAGCGTGCAGATCGACTGGGGTCTGGCGGGCATCGTCACCGCCGCGGCCGTGGTCGGCAGCCTGATCGGCGGACGGGTCGCCGGACGCATCCCGCAGGACACCCTCCGCAAGGGCTTCGGCTGGTTCGTGGTCGTCATGGGCGTCTTCGTCCTCGGCCAGCAGGTCAGCGCGGACATCCGGGAGACGGTGCTGACCAGCCCCGTCACCTGGGCCGCGGTCGCCGTTCTCGCGGCGTTCCTGATCTTCGGGATCCGGCGCAAGAGCTGCCCCGCCGGCACCGCCGGTACCGCCGCCGGCCAGGACGGCCCCGGCTGCCCGGCGGAACGCGACATCGCCGCCCGCGAGGACGCGAAGGCGGCCCGGGAGGCCGGGGCTGCCCGGGATGCCGGGGCCGCGCCCGCCGCGAAGGACACGGTGGCCGGTGCCCCGGGCCACGGGCCGGACGGCGCCGAGGGCGACGCCGAGACCCGGCGGCGCGAGCGGCTGCGGGCCGGCAGCACCGGCTCGCACCGGGCCTGACACCTTCCAGCCCGGTCACCCGGGCGAAGGCCCGGTCACCGGAGCGAGAGGGGCCGCCCGCTGCGCGGCACAGCCCGCGGTGGCACGGTACGTACCGTGCCACCGCGGGCTCGTGTGTGCCGGGGCACCGCCCCGTACCGGCCGTCTCCCGGGCACCGGTACGGGCGGACGCCGGGCCGCGCGTACAGGCGTGCGCCGGTGCCCGGTCCGGGGCGGAACCGGGGCCGCCGGTGAGGCCGGCCCCGGGCCCCTCAGAAGGTGAGCTTCCAGCCGTTGATGTAGCCACTGTCCTGGCGGTAGACGTCCCGCACCCGCAGCTTCCAGGTGCCGTTCGCCGTCTCGCCCGAGGCGTCGGCCGTGTAGGTCGTGACCACGTCGTCGGCGCCGTCCCAGCTGCTGGAGTCCTTCAGCCGGTATGCGGTGCCGTCCGGGGCCAGCAGATCGATCACCAGGTCGCCCCGGTAGCTGTGCTTGATGTCGACCCCGACCTTGAGCGCCGCCGGGGCGCTGCCCGTGCGGCCGGCGACCTCGATGGCGGAGACCGCCTCCGAGGTGCCGTCGGGGATGGTGACGTCGGCGGTGTTCTCGTAAGAGCCGGACGGGTCGTCCGGACCACCGCCGCCGTCCGCGCCGAGGGTCCAGACGGCGTGGGCGAGGGCGTCGCTGTTGCGGTCCAGGGCGGTGTCGTTGACGTTCGCCATGGTGTCGCAGGACGAGTGGTAGCAGTTGTCGAACGACTGCCCGGCCGTGCCGCCCCACTTCTGGGCCTGCGCCGAGGTCTTGGTGCGGCTCGCGCCGGTGAACAGCCCGCCGACCGGGATGCCGTAGTTCTTGAACGAGGCGTGGTCGGAGCGGCCGTCGCCCTCGGTCTCGATCTCCGTCGGCACGCCCTTGGCGGCGAAGAAGTCCTTGAAGACCTTCTCGATGGCCGGATCGTCGTCGTAGACGAAGTAGCCGGGGTTCGGCGAGGCGATCATGTCGAAGTTGAGATAGCCGCCGATCGAGGACCGCTGGGCGCTCGTCAGATTGCGGACGTAGTAATTGGACCCGACCAGGCCCAGCTCCTCCGCGCCCCACCAGCCGAAGCGCAGATGCCGGTCCGGCTGGTGGCCCTCGCGCGCCACGGTGAGCGCGGTCTCCAGGACGGCCGCCGAACCGGAACCGTTGTCGTTCATCCCGGCACCGCTGCTGACGGAGTCGAGGTGGGCCCCGGCCATGAGGACGTCGCCGGTGTCGCCGCCGGGCCAGTCGGCGATGAGGTTGTAGCCGGTGGAGCCGTTCGAGGTGAACTGCTGGACGGTGGTGGTGTACCCGGCGGCGTCCAGCTTCGCCTTGATGTGGTCGACCGCGGCCTTGTAGCCGGGCCGGCCGTGCGCGCGGTTGCCGCCGTTGGCGGAGGCTATCGACTGCAGATCGGTGAGATGCGCCTTGACGGCGGAGAGCGGGATGTCCGGGGCCGCGGCGGCGGACGCCCGGGGCGCGGCCTCCGCGGCGGACGCGGTCGACGCGACGGCGGCCGGGGCGAGCAGCGCCACGGCGGCGGCGACGGAGGCCACGGCGGTCCGGCGGGGGCGCGGACGTGGTCTTCGGGCGGGGCGGTGCTCACGGTGCTCAGGGTGCGGAGGAGTGGGGCGCATGGGGGCTCCGTTTCCGGACGGGGTGCGAACGGGTGGATGACGGACCGCGCGGGCCGCCCCGCGCTGGGTGGGCGCGGGGCGGGAGTTCAACGAACGTTCGATTGACGTGAGCATGATGGTCGGCTCCGCGCCGCCATCCCGTCAAGACGCAATCCGGACCGGACTGTTCGGAAATCGGACACGATCGGGCGTCAAGGTTCTTCCCGAGGCCGACCGGGGCGGGTACCGCGCGGCGGCCGCCCCCGGGCGGCCGGACGCGGTGAACCCGGCCCGACGCCTAGGCTCGCCGTATGACCGACGGCCTGTTCCCGCCCGCCCGACGGGAGGTCGCGCCCGGGGCGGTCCACGTGCCCGGCTGGCTCGACCCGGCCGAGCAGCGCCGCCTGGTCGCCGCCTGCCGGGACTGGGCCCGCGGCCCGGTGCCGATCCGGCACACCCGGCTGCCGCGCGGCGGCGTGATGTCCGTGCGGACCGTCTGCCTGGGCTGGCACTGGTCCCCGTACCGCTACACCCGTACCGCCGTGGACGCGGGCGGCGGCCGGGTGGCCGAACTGCCGGACTGGCTGGCCGGACTGGGCCGCCGCGCCGTGGCCGACGCCTACGGGGACCCGGCGGCCGGCGCCGCGTACGCCCCCGACACCGCGCTGGTCAACTTCTACGACGCCACGGCCCGCATGGGCATGCACCAGGACAAGGACGAACGCTCCGCCGCCCCGGTCGTCTCCCTCTCCCTCGGCGACACCTGCGTCTTCCGCTTCGGCAACACGGAGACCCGCACCAAGCCGTACACCGACCTCGAACTGGCCTCCGGCGATCTGTTCGTCTTCGGCGGCCCCTCCCGCTACGCGTACCACGCCGTCCCGAAGACCCTGCCGGGCACCGCCGACCCGGCCCTCGGCCTCACCGGCCGCCTCAACATCACCCTCCGCGAGACCGGCCTCCCGGCGGACTGAGCGGGCTGACCGCCGATGCCCCCGCCGTCAAGCCGCCGCGGACCGCAGTAACCAGTTCGGGTGTTCCGTGCGGGTTCGCCCTCGCAGATATGTCTGGTAGCCGAGAGTTGGCGGGATGCACAGCGGCGTGGGGCGCTGTGCCGAGGCATACGAGGACGCGGTGATGACGAAGAAGAGCGTCATGCGGCACCCGTGCGTGGACGACCACGCAGGCCCTTGGACCGTGGACAAAGTCCTCGCCCTCCCCGAGCACCCGGCACGCGCCCGGTACGAGGTGGTGGACGGTGTCCTGATGGTGTCCCCCGCGCCCGGCTGGGCGCACCAGATCGCCTCCACGTGCCTCGTCCACCGTATCGAGGACGCGATCGCCGCCGCCGGTGCGCCCTTTCTCGTCGCAGCGGCGTCCAACGTGGTCGGTGAGTCGCGGCTGTTCATTCCCGACATCGTGGTGGTGGACCGGTCGGCCGTCCGGCGGGACACCGTCGCGGTCCCCCTGGAGGCCGTGCTGCTGCTGGCGGAGATCGTCTCGCCGCACAACCGGGCGGCCGACCGCATTCTCAAGCCCGCGCTCTACGCCCAGGCCAAGGTTCCCGCCTACTGGCGGATCGAGCTCGAACCGGAACCGACCGTGCTGGTGCACGAGCTCTCGGGGGACACCTACCGTGAGGTCCAGCGCGTCACGGCCAAGCAGAGCGTCGAGGTCGGCGGGGCGTTCCCGGTGGATCTGGACGTCACGGCGCTGCTGGACGACCTGGAGGACTGAGGGAAGGGGCCGAGTGCCCCCGGCCCGGCGGCGCGGAGTGCGCCCGCCCCGGCGGCGTCCTCCGGGGTGACGCGGGCCCCGGGCCGTCCCAGACTGGACCGCATGGACCATCTCGAACAGCTCTACCGGCACTGGCTGCAGGACCTCTGGGGCGGCGACTTCGACCTGGCGCCCGAGATCCTGAGCCCCGGCTTCACCGGCCACTGGCCCGACCGCGACGTGCACGGCCCGGACGGCGCCGTCGACGCGATCCGCCGGTCCCACGCCCTTTTCAGCGACATCAACACCACCCTCGACGTCGGCCCGGTCATCGACCGCGACCGGCTCGCCGCCCGGTGGACCTTCCACGGCACCTACCAGGGCGGAATCCCCGGCACCACCGCCCCGCCCGGTACCCGGATCAGCTTCACCGGCCACGACATCTTCCGCGCCGAGGGGCGCCGCTTCGCCGAGTACTGGGTGGTCTCCGACGTCCTCGGCATGATGACCCGCCTCGGCGCGCTCGGCGGCTGACGGGACCTACGGCCCTGGCGAGGGCTGAGAGGGCCGGCTCCGTGCGCGCCCGCAGGCGCATCCCGCCCGGCACCTCGCCCATCGCTCCGTGCGCGCCGCGCCCCGGCCCGCCGCCCTCCGCGCCCCGGCCCGCCGCCCGGGTCTCAGGAACCCGCCGGCCCCTGGGCCTGTGCGCGGGCGGCGGCCGTCTCGGCCTGCGTGACGGGGCCCGCCGGCGGAAGCTCCGTACGGGGGTGCTCCGCGCCGCCGGGAGCGGTGTTGGGCCCGGTGCCCGCCCCCGCCTTCGCCGCCGCGTCCGCCGCGGCTTCCGCCTCCGCCGCGGCCTTCTCCGCCGCCGCGGCGCCCGCCCGGCGCAGGTCGCCCCGGGTCCGGTGCGCGGTGCGGAGCGCGTCCCAGGTCAGCACGGACAGGGCCAGCCAAACCAGGGAGAAGCCGGCCCATCGCTCCGGCGGCATCTCCTCGTGGAAGACGGCGACGCCCAGCAGGAACTGGGCGGTGGGCGTCAGATACTGCAGCAGGCCGATCGTGGACAGCGGCAGCCGGACGGCGGCGCCGCCGAAGCAGACCAGCGGTAGCGCGGTGACCGCGCCGGCGCTGATGAGCAGCAGGGCGTGCCCGGTGCCCTCGGTGGTGAAGGTGCTCTCGCCGCGCGAGCCCAGGAAGAGCAGGAAGCCCAGGGCCGGCAGGAACTGCAGGGAGGTCTCGGCGGCCAGGGACTCCAGGCCGTCCAGCCCCACGTGCTTCTTGACCAGGCCGTACAAGGCGAAGGAGAAGGCCAGCGAGAGGGCGATCCACGGCAGCTCGCCGTAGCCGAGGGTGAGCACGAGGACGGCCACGGCGCCGATGCCGACGGCCGCCCACTGCGCGGGCCGCAGCCGCTCGCGCAGCAGCAGCACACCGAAGGCGATGCTGACCAAGGGGTTGATGAAGTAGCCGAGGGCGGCCTCGACGACATGGCCGGAGTTGACGCTCCAGATGTACAGGCCCCAGTTGGCCGAGATCGCCGCGGCGGCCAGGGCGATCAGCCCGATCCGCCGGGGCTGCCGCAGCAGCGGCCGCAGCCAGGACCAGCGGCGCAGCACCAGCAGGACGAGCCCCACCACGGCCAGCGACCACACCATGCGGTGCGCCAGGATCTCCACCGCGTCCGCCGGTTCCAGCAGCGGCCAGTAGAGCGGGAAGAGGCCCCAGATCCCGTAGGCGGCGAACCCGTAGGCCAGCCCGGTCCGGTGCTCGCTCATCGGCTTCAAGGGTTCCTCCAGGGGCGGCACGGCGACAGCAACGACGGTAACGCCGCCGAGGGGGCCCTGTCATGTCCGTATCGCTCCATGGTCATGACGCGAGCGGGCGAGGGGCGAGGGGCGAGAGGCGAGGGGCAGGGGCGAGGGGCAGGGGCGAGGGCCGGGCATGGGTAAGGGCCGCTGCCCAGGGGCGGCGGCCCTTACCTCGGAGCCCGGGTGGGGCGGGCGGTCAGCCCGCGACGGTCCAGGTGTCGTTGCCGTGGAGGAGGGCGGAGAGGTCGCCCTTGCCGTGGCGCTCGACGGCGGCCTCCAGCTGGTCGGCCATGAGGGTGTCGTAGACCGGGCGCTCGACGCTGCGCAGCACGCCGATGGGCGTGTGGTGCAGGGTGTCCGCGTCGGCCAGCCGGGAGAGGGCGAAGGCCGTGGTCGGGGACGTGGCGTGGGCGTCGTGGACCAGGACCGCGGCGGCGTTCTCCGCCGTCACGTCGACGACGAGGAGGTCGCCGGTGGCCTGGTCGCGGATGACGCCCTTGGAGCCGAGGCCGTCGCCGCCGTCCTCCTCGCTCCACGGGAGGCCGAAGCGGATCGGCCGGCCGTGTTCGAGGCGGATGACGGCTTCCTGCGCCTGCTGCTTGTCCTTCAGTACCTCGAAGGCGCCGTCGTTGAAGATGTTGCAGTTCTGGTAGATCTCCACCAGCGCGGTGCCCGGGTGGGCCGCGGCCTGGCGCAGCACCTCGGTGAGGTGCTTGCGGTCGGAGTCGACCGTGCGGGCGACGAAGGACGCCTCGGCGCCGATCGCGAGCGACACCGGGTTGAAGGGCGCGTCCAGCGAGCCCATCGGCGTCGACTTCGTGATCTTGCCGACCTCGGAGGTCGGGCTGTACTGGCCCTTGGTCAGCCCGTAGATCCGGTTGTTGAACAGCAGGATCTTGAGGTTGACGTTGCGGCGCAGCGCGTGGATCAGGTGGTTGCCGCCGATGGAGAGCGCGTCGCCGTCGCCGGTGACGACCCAGACGGACAGGTCGCGCCGTGAGGAGGCGAGACCGGTCGCGATCGCCGGGGCGCGGCCGTGGATCGAGTGCATCCCGTAGGTGTTCATGTAGTACGGGAAACGGGAGGAGCAGCCGATGCCGGAGACGAAGACGATGTTCTCCTTGGCCAGCCCCAGCTCGGGCATGAAGCCCTGCACGGCGGCCAGCACGGCGTAGTCACCGCAGCCGGGGCACCAGCGGACCTCCTGGTCCGACTTGAAGTCCTTCATCGACTGCGGGGCCCCGGCCCGGGGAACGAGGGAGAGCGCCTCGAACGGGGCGCCGGACCTGCCGTTCGCCGCCCCCGCGGTCGCCCCCTCCGCCACTGTCTCAGTCATCGATGGCCTCCTTGACCACGCCGGCAAGCTGCTCGGCCTTGAACGGCATCCCGTTGACCTGGTTGTACGAGCGGGCGTCGACCAGGTACTTCGCCCGCAGCAGCGCGGCGAGCTGGCCGAGGTTCATCTCCGGTACGACGACCTTGTCGTACCGCTCCAGCACCTCGCCCAGGTTCCGCGGGAAGGGGTTGAGATGGCGCAGATGGGCCTGGGCGACGGAACGGCCCTCCGCGCGGACGCGGCGGACCGCGGCCGTGGCGGGCCCGTAGGTCGAGCCCCAGCCCAGGACCAGCACCTTCGCCGCGCCGGACGGGTCGTCGACCACGAGGTCCGGGACCTCGATGCCGTCGACCTTGGCCTGGCGGGTGCGGACCATGAAGTCGTGGTTGGCCGGGTCGTAGGAGATGTTGCCCGTGCCGTCCTGCTTCTCGATGCCGCCGATGCGGTGTTCGAGGCCGGGGGTGCCGGGCACGGCCCACGGGCGCGCGAGGGTGTGCGGGTCGCGCTTGTAGGGCCAGAACACCTCGGTGCCGTCGGCCAGTTCGTGGTTGGGCCCGGAGGCGAAGCGCACGGTGAGGTCGGGCAGGTCCTCGACCTCGGGGATGCGCCAGGGCTCGGAGCCGTTGGCGAGGTAGCCGTCGGAGAGCAGGAAGACCGGGGTGCGGTAGGCGAGCGCGATCCGGGCGGCGTCGATGGCGGCGTCGAAGCAGTCCGCGGGGGTCGCCGGGGCGACGACCGGTACCGGGGCCTCGCCGTTGCGGCCGTACATCGCCTGCAGCAGGTCGGCCTGCTCGGTCTTGGTGGGCAGGCCGGTGGAGGGGCCGCCGCGCTGGATGTCGACGATCAGCAGCGGCAGTTCCAGGGAGACCGCGAGGCCGATGGTCTCGGACTTGAGCGCCACACCGGGGCCGGAGGTGGTGGTCACCGCCAGCGCTCCGCCGAAGGCCGCGCCGAGCGCCGCGCCGATGGCGGCGATCTCGTCCTCGGCCTGGAAGGTGCGCACACCGAAGTTCTTGTGCTTGGACAGCTCGTGCAGGATGTCCGAGGCCGGGGTGATCGGGTACGAGCCCAGGTAGAGCGGAAGGTCCGCCTGCTGAGACGCGGCGATCAGTCCGTAGGACAGCGCGAGGTTGCCGGAGATGTTCCGGTAGGTGCCGGTGGGGAACGCGGCGGCGGCCGGGGCCACCTCGTAGGAGACCGCGAAGTCCTCGGTGGTCTCGCCGAAGTTCCAGCCCGCCCGGAAGGCCGTGACGTTCGCCTCGGCGAGCTCCGGCTTCTTGGCGAACTTGCTGCGCAGGAAGCGCTCGGTGCCCTCGGTCGGCCGGTGGTACATCCACGACAGCAGGCCCAGCGCGAACATGTTCTTGGAGCGGCCGGCGTCCTTGCGGGAGAGGTCGTAGCCCTTCAGGGCCTCGACGGTCAGCGTGGTCAGCGGCACCGGGTGGACCCGGTACGCCTCCAGGGAGCCGTCCTCCAGCGGGCTCGCGGCGTAGCCGACCTTGGCCATGGCGCGCTTGGTGAACTCGTCGGTGTTGACGATGATCTCCGCGCCGTGCGGCAGGTCGGCGATGTTCGCCTTGAGCGCGGCCGGGTTCATCGCGACCAGGACGTTCGGCGCGTCACCCGGGGTGAGGATGTCGTGGTCGGCGAAGTGCAGCTGGAAGCTGGAGACGCCGGGCAGGGTGCCGGCGGGGGCGCGGATCTCGGCGGGGAAGTTGGGCAGCGTGGAGAGGTCGTTGCCGAAGGAGGCGGTCTCCGAGGTGAAACGGTCACCCGTCAGCTGCATGCCGTCGCCCGAGTCGCCCGCGAAGCGGATGATCACACGGTCGAGACGGCGGACTTCCTTCGTGCCGGGCGCGTGGTTCCCGGCGGCTGCCCCGCCGTCCTGCTCGGCTGGGCTACTGACCTGGCTGGTCACTGAACTGGACCTCCCTTGAGGCGGCGACTCCGGGATCCGGACACGTCGGCCGGCCGTCCCGCTGGCCACTCTACGTCGGTAAGGGTGGCCTTCCCTGGATAGTTCATATGGTGGACTTGATTATGAGACGGACATGAAAGGCCAGTACCGGTCATTTCCGTCATTCCCCAGTGCCTTTCCGGGCGGCCTCCGGTGGTGCCCATGGCTGGTTCCTCCGTCCCTCCGCCGTCGTTCCGTCCCGCGGTCCCGCCCCGCTCCGCTCCGTCCGCGGAGTCGCGGCGTCCGCGGCCCCGGGCGATGGACGTACCGACGGTAACCCGCGGTCGGGGCGCAGTGCACCCTTGCGTCGCGCCCCGCCCGGCCCATGGTCCAACACCCCGGTGACCGGCTCTCTTCCGCCCCGGTCACCGGCCCGCGCGGGCGTGACGGCGGACCCCGCGCCCGGTACCGCCGTGCCTCCGCGCCCGCCCGGCCCGGACCCGGCGGACCCGGCGGGGGAGCGGCCTCCCGGGCGTACCGGGAGCCCGCCCGGCCCCTTCCGGGGAGAGCACGACAGCCCGGCCGGGCGGTGGTCAGGACTTCAGATACGTGAGTACCGCCAGCACCCGGCGGTGATCCCCGTCACTCGGCGAGAGGCCGAGCTTCAGGAAGATATTGCTCACATGCTTCTCGACCGCGCCGTCGCTCACCACCAGCTGCCGCGCGATGGCCGAATTCGTCCGTCCCTCGGCCATCAGCCCCAGCACCTCGCGCTCGCGCGGGGTGAGGTTCGCGAGCACGTCCTGCTTGCGGCTGCGGCCGAGCAGCTGGGCGACGACCTCCGGGTCCAGGGCGGTGCCGCCGCCGGCCACCCGCACCACCGCGTCGACGAACTCGCGCACTTCGGCGACCCGGTCCTTGAGCAGATAGCCCACGCCCCTGCTGCTCGCCGCCAGCAGCTCGGTCGCGTACTGCTCCTCCACGTACTGCGACAGCACCAGCACGCCCAGGTCCGGATGGTCGCGGCGCAGCGACACCGCCGCCCGCACGCCCTCGTCGGTGTGGGTCGGGGGCATCCGCACATCGGCGACCACCACGTCCGGCAGCGCCGCGTCGGCCGCCAGTTCCCCGACGACCTTGAGGAGGGCCTCCGCGTCGCCCACTCCGGCGACGACCTCGTGGCCCCGGTCGGTGAGCAGCCGGGTCAGCCCCTCCCGGAGCAGAACCGAATCCTCGGCGATGACCACGCGCACCCTGCTGTTCTCCCGCTCCCGCGTCCGTGCCGTGCTGCCCGTGTCGTTCACGTTCGGTCCCCCAGTTCCGCGTTCCCCCGACGGTCGGCACCAGCATCCCAGGTATCGGATACGGGCGCGCGCCTGTCGCCGGTCGAACGCGGACGGAGCCGAGGGGCGGGGCCGTGCTCCCCCGCCGCGCCGTCCGTGCCGTGCTCCTTCGCCGTGTTCCCGCGTCGTGCTCCTTCGCCGTGCCCCGGCGGTCAGTCCCGCCAGGGCAGCTCGGCCGTGACCACGGTGCCGCCGCCGGCGGGGGAGTCCACGGCGAGGACGCCGTCCACCGCCTCGACCCGCTCCGCCAGCCCGGCCAGCCCCGTTCCCGGCGCCGGTCCGTCGGCCGTCATGGCCGCGGCCGCGCCGCCTTTGCCGTCGTCGGTGACCTGGATGAGGAGTCGGTTCCGGGTGTGCCAGATGTCGATGGTGGCGTGGTGGGCGTGGCTGTGTTTGCTGATGTTCTGGAGGAGTTCGGAGACGGTGAAGTAGGCGATGCCTTCGATGGC
>NZ_JOID01000031.1 GCF_000719865.1 Streptomyces albus subsp. albus | reverse complement strand
CGGCGCCCCTCCCGCTTGACACTGACCGCCTTCACCCGGCCCTTCACGCTCCGGTGCCGGTGGACGCGGACGTGTCCGACGCCTTGCAGGCGGACCCGGACCTGCGTGTCGTGGGGGGGTGGAGTTCCACCGGCAGCCGTCCCCGTCCTTCGGGAACGTCACGGTGTCGAAGTGCCCGACCCCTTTGAACCGCGGGTATCCGGGGGTGCCACCGGCCTTCACCCGCCGGAAGAAGGCCTGGAAGGCCCGGTCCAGACGGCGCAGGGTCGTCTGCTGGCTCGAGAACGACCACCGGCCCTGACGCTCCGGATCGAACGCCCGGATCTCCCTCAACTGCGCCGACTGATCCCCGTACCGCACCGAGGTCCTGGAGCTGTGCCGGTAGGCATCACGACGCTCCTGCAACGCACCGTTGTACAGGGAGCAGTGATCCCGCAGCATCTCCGCCAGCGCCCGCTCCTTCACGCTACCGACCCCCACTGACAACGCAGCGTGCTCCGCCGCTGCGCGGCTCCGGCCCAAGGATTCGATTCCCCCACCGGCTGAAGCCGGTGGTCCCTTCGAAAGAAGGTCTGATGGCAGCGGCCGGTCTGGGTGACGTGCACGGACGGCACCACCGTCTTCTACGCGGCCGGTGCGGCGGGGCCGTTCCGCATCGCACCGGTCCGGCCGGGGCCCGCCACCGGCTGGCGTTAGGCACCGCCACCGACGCCGGGCCGGCTCCACACCCGGGACGGAGAACGCCTCACCCGGCCGTCGGGCGGCCGGCCCGCGGCACACGCTCCGCCCCGTGGAGGAAGCGGGCCGCGCGCGGCGCCCCCCGATCCCCGCCGTGCCGCGGGGAGCCGGAAGACGTGCTTCCTTACGGCTCCCCGCGGGAGCGGGTGGGCGGGGTCTCCGGCGGCACGTCCGCGCCCCCGGCCGGGTCCGGCGGACCCGGCGCCGCGTCAGACCTCCAGGCCCGCCTCGATCTGCTTGAGCTGGTGGCGGGCCATCGCCAGGTTGGCGCGGCCGCGGTCCAGGGCCAGATAGAGGAAGAGGCCGTTCTTGCCGCGGCCCTTCATCAGCCGGATCAGGTGGTACTGACCGCCGAGCGTGATGAGGATGTCCTCGATCTCGTCCTTCAGCCCCAGGTGTTCCATGGTGCGCACCTTCGACCGCACCACGTCGGTGTTGCCCGCGGCGGCCACTCCCAGGTCGAGGTCCTTGCCGCCGCCGAGGGTTCCCAGGGCCATGCCGCTGTTGTAGTCGACGAGCGCGACGCCGACGGCGCCCTCGATCGACGTCATCGCTTCCTTGAGAGCGGTTTCCGTGTTGCTCATGTCGGTTCCTGCTTCCTTTCCCTGATGGGTGTTCTGTTCTGTGGGGGTCTTTTCGCGGGACGGACGGGACCCGGGCCGGCCGGGCGGACCGAGCGGCCCGGCGAGCCGAAGGCCGAACGCCCATACGGTCGCGCTCCCGGACGCCGTGGCGTCCGTCCGCCCGTACCTCCGTGCACCCGCGCGCCGGTACGGCAGAAGAGCCGCGCTCCGTGCGGGCGGCAGCACGAACTCCCCGCCGCCGCCCGGGTACGGTCCGCTCAGCCCTGCTCCGGCCGTTCCAGTGCGCCGTCGACCAGCTGTCCGATGCGCGCGCCGGACCGCCGCGCCTCCAGATGGAGCCGGCCCACGTTGGTGCGCGGCCCGGCCAGGACGGTGATGACGGTCGCCGTTCCGGCGGCGTAGGTGGCGACGTAGCCCCGGTCGCCCCGCGTCAGCAGTTCGCGGAAGCCACCGCGGCCGGTGGCGTCCGTCAGCCGCAGGGCGACCCCGAGGGCGGCTGCGGTCAGTGCGGCGACCCCCTCGGCGCCGTCCCCCGCGCCGTCCTGCGCCAGGACGAGCCCGTCGGCGCTGGCCGCCAGAGCCCCGGTCACCCCGGGCACGCGGGCTCTCAACCGGCCGAGTTCCTCCAGGATTTCGGGTTCCGCCTTCATCAGCTGCCTCCTTTCGGCGCGCTGTCGGAGTACTCGCCTCATGACACCGTTGAGAGGGCCTCATGAGCGGACGGGGAATTCACATGGCCTCCAGTGCGGCACGGAGCCGGCGCAGCAGTTCGACGTCCGGGTCGTCGGAGATGTCCGCGACCCAGGCGGGCAGGACGGGCGGGGGCGTCGGCGCCCCCGGGCGGGGCGTCTCGATGAGCCCCGCCGCCGCGAGCCTGCGGATGTCCAGCAGGGCGTGGAAGGCCGGGCGGCCCAGCAGCCGGGCGATGTCCGCGGCGGTGCGCACCCCGTCCGCGAGATCCAGGAGGGCCCGCTGCCTGCGGGTGACCGCCGGTGCCCGTATCGGCCTGCGCCGCACCACGGGGGCGGTGTCGACCTGCGGGTGCGGCCACACCGCCTCCAGGAGGGCCCGGCGCCGCCGAGTCTCCCGTTCGACGGCCTCGACGCGCACCGGCCGTACGGGGCCGAGCCAGTGCGCGGCGCCGTGGCGGAAGCGGACCGGGCCGCGGCCGGGGGCCAGCGCGAAGTAGGCCGCGTCGAACAGCGCGCCGAGATGGCAGATCTCCAGCTCGCCGCCGGCCAGCCGCCCGCTCTCCACCAGGAAGCGGCCGACCTCCCGGCGGGCACCGGCCTGCGCGATCGCCTCCCGCCAGCCCTCGGCCGGCAGCCGCCCGCCGGCGGCCAGCAGGATCTCCAGGCCGGGAGCCACCGGGCTCTCCGCGTGCACGATCCGCCCGTCGACCAGATAGAGCGTGCCGGACTCCCCGAACAGCGCCCCGGTCGCCCGCCGTTCGGCCATGCGGACGAGCAGCGGGGAGAGCGCCGGCCGTGTCGCGGTTCCGGCCCTCATACCAGGGCCAGCCGTTCGACCAGATCGCGCAGTCGCAGCCGTGCCAGGGCCAGGTTCCCGTCGTCGCGTCCGAGCCACAGATAGACGAAGACACTGCTGTCCAGGGTGTTCTCGACGAAGCGCAGCAGGTGGTAGCCGGTGCGCGTGGTGAGCAGGAGGTCCTCCACGAGGACCTCCGCGGGCCCTTCGCCGGGCGCCGCCGCCAAGCGCTCCGCCGGGCCCGGGTGTCCACCGGAGGCCGTGTGGCCGGTGTCTCCCCCGGCGGGCCCGCCGCCGGCCTCGTTCTCCTCGGCCGGGCCGAAGGCGGTGTGCTCGGCCGCCAGCCGGGCGAGTTCGGCCAGCTCGGCCGCGGTCACCTCGTGGTCGCCGTTGGGCGCGTCTCCCGCCGTGCCCAGGGCGAGCCCGCTGGTCCACTCGATCACGGCGGCCCCCCGCGCACCGGGCAGCACCATGGCTTCCATCAGGCACTCATCGATTCCGGACACGCCGGTGTCCTCCTCATCCCCCAAGCGTGCTGCGGCGGGCGTCACCCCGCATCAGTGACCAGGAGGTTACGCAACGTGCCCCAATCGCACGAGAATTCGGGCATTCCCCTGCGGCATATCCGCGCGGTCGCATAGGGTGACGGCGCCTCGGCGCGTGCCCGCCCGGGAATACGCGGGACGGCCTCCCCTGCGCCCGGGAATCACCGCAGGTCGGACGGCCCTCGCCCGGGGGGCACCGCCGAGAGCTGGTCCACCGGGCGGGCGGGCGGACAGGCGGGGCCCGGGCCTGTGCCGGCCCCGGCCGCCCGGCCGCACCGCACGCGCATCGCTTGCTGTGGTCGGCTGTGAACAGCCGGTATACGGGAAGCCACGAAAGTGGAGCCGGAGACCGCGACTGTGCTAGCCCTTGTCGGTGACATCCGGCTGAAGGAAGCGGTGCAGCGTGAGCGGTACGTCGATGATCATCCTCGGGATCGGCTTCTCCATCGCCCTCTACCTCCTGTTCATGACTCCGCGGAGCGACGGGAAACGCGACCTCTGAGGGCACGGGCCACGGCTTCCGAGGGCGGACGACGCCAACGCACACACCCGCCCCGGCCCGGACCCCGGCTCCGGCCCCGTGCGCCACGGCGCGGCCCCGCTGTCAGTGCCCGGACCTACGATCCCGGCATGGACCCACAGGACCTGCAGGACCCGCAGCGCGTCGGAGCCCTCTTCGGCGCGATGATCCTCGGCGGCGAGCTCACCGAGGGTCCCGCCCCGGCGGACTCCCCGCTCGGCCGCGCGCAGGCGCTCCTCGCCGCGCACGGACCGGACGTCCTCACGGACGAGGTCTTCGGCGCGCTGTGTGAGGGCCGCCCCCTGCCCCCCGGCGCGATACCGGCGGACGGACGGCAGGGCGGATCCCCGGCGAGCTGATCACTCCGCTGCGGGCACGGCACGGACAGCCGGCGAGCGGCGCGCCGCCGCACTGCGCACGCGGGGATGCCGGACCGCCCTCTTCATGACGTACGGACGCGTCGTTCGCCGGTGTCTTCCCGATACCGGCCACGGCGCCGACCGGGCCCGGCGCTCGCCCCGCCGCCGACCGAGCCGGCCTTCACCTTCTGCCCCGTCGTCGCGGTCGCGGTCCTGGCCGACTCGACGCCGACCGGGCTGGTCGTCCGCAGGTCGCACAGTCGGCCGCCCTCTCCCTCACCGCGCGGTGGCGGAGGGCCGGAGCGGCAGGCTCACCGGCCGCTTGCGGGAAAAGGGCGGAGGCGCCACGGACTGTGGGGGACCGTGGCGCCTCCGCGTCTTCTCACCGGCCGGGCCGGAACTCCGTTCTCGGGCCGCGGAGTTCCGGCCGGTCATCGGCCCGGCCGCGGGTCAGGACGGCGGGAGCCGATGAGCGTGGTGGCCGGCGCCGCCACCCGGGCCACCACCGCCCAGAGGGACGGCATTCCGGGGGCGCGCACGTGGGAGCGCTCCCACAGTAAGGGCGGCCACACCGGAATGCCAGACTCCTCGGCCAGTTGTTACACGTGGGGCATCGCCGCGTTCCGGACCCGTGGTAGGCGCCGCCGAGCACGGGCGGCGCCTACGGCACGGCCACGCGGGGAACAACACCCAGCTCAGCGGCCCCGATCCCCCCAGAGGTCACAGAGCTCCGGCCGGCACCGCGCGGGCCCCGGGCGGTGCGGAGAATGCGCCGGACCGGACCCGTTCACAGCGACAGGCGCAGCACGTCCCCCCTCCGGGCCGGGTCGTAGTCCGGCCCGACCCCCTCGGCCAGGAAGGCCTCACCGACGACGTGCCGGGTGCGCAGCGGCAGGATCTCCTGGTAACCGGGCGAGCCGTACCAGGCACGGGCCTCATCCATGCCCGGGAACTCGATGACGACCGGGTGTACGGCGCACTCCCCCTCAAGTGCCTCGACCGGCCCCCCGTGGATGAGGAAACGGCCGGAGTACGGATCGAGCGTGGCCTGGATCCGCTCCACGTACTCGATGACGTCCGGATGCGGGCGGATGCTGGTGAAGTGTCCGATGGCGTAAGCGGGCACGGTCCCCTCCCGGGACTGGTCGCATGCGGATCGTTGATGACGGACCGGGGTCCGGGCCCGCGGGCGGGCCGAGGCCGCGGCCGCGAGCTTGTAATGACGGCCCGTCAGGAAATACTGTCGACGGTGCAGGCGGCCGCCACGGCGAGGCTGTCCTCGTAGACGTGATGCCGGGTGATCAGACCGTCCTCCACCGTCAGGCGGAGGGCGAAAGGGCTCTTGAAGGTCTTGCCCGTGGCGCCGACCTTCCCGCCGAGTTCCCCGGTGACCACGGCCTCGGTCCCGTCGACGACGATCGCGTCCACCGTCGCCCATCCCTCCCCGCTCACGGTGTGCGCGGCCAGGTCGGTCCAGTGCCCCACCACATCGGCACGGGTCCGGCGGGGCCGGATCCAGGGGACCACCGGGTTCGGGGCGACCATCCAGTCGATCTCCTCGGCGTAGAGGGCCGCGATGCGGTCGGGATCGCCCTCCGTCACCCGCCGCAGGAACTCCCCCACGGTCTCCCGGGTGCGCTCCTCCCCGGCGTTCCCGCCGGAACGGCCGGCGGGGCCCGTGGGGCCGGCGGCCTCGGCGGGCCCGGCTCCGCTGGAGATCGTGACGGTTCCGGATGCGGCGGAGGCGGCGTTCGACATGCCGGTCATACCTAGCCTTTCCCTGGTCCTGTGGGGATTCCCTGCTCCCGTGGACGATCCTGCCGCCGGGCCCGGACGGGGTCGATTACCTCCGGGGTCATGCGCGGGCGCGGGCGGCGTGCGCGGGCACGGCCGGTGCGGACGCATGAGCGAGCAGAAGAAACGTCCATGCGACATACCACCCACTTGGCCCAACGAACGGCGTCCGGAGGGTTACCCGATGATCCGGAGACGCGTTGTCGCGTCATGGAGCCGCGGCAGTGGTGGGAACGGAACACGGTGCTGGCAGAGGCGTTCTGCCGGAGTGACGAACAAGTGCGCTCGGCGCAGGCGAGTCTGGACGAGGCCCAGGTGCACAGGTCGCGCCTGCTGGCGGCGTTCGCGGTCACGGTCGGCAACGACGGCGCGGCGGCCGGCGTGCTGGGACTGAACGAGCGCGAAGTCCGCGTCGCGCGGCGGACGGTGGGCAGGGCGGAGGCCCGCGGGGTGGCGGACGAGGTGCTGACCGCCGCGGCGATGGCCCTGGAGGACGGACAGCCGCCGGCGGAAGCGATGACGGCGCCGGAGGCTGCCGCGGCGCAGCCCGCAGGGGCGGCCGGGGCGCCGGGTCCGGTGTACGAGGCCGGCGGGCCGGCACCCGAGGTGTACGCGGACCCAGTGGCGTATCAGTACTACGCCCACCCGCACGCGTACGACCACCCGCACGCGTACGACCAGCAGCAGCCCTACGCGTACGACCAGCAGCAGTCCTACCAGCAGCAGCCCTACCAGCAGCAGCAACAGCAATCGCACTACCAGCACCATCCGCAGAACCAGGCACAACCGCTGCTCCAGACCCAGCACCAGTCCCCGTCGCCTCTCCCGCAGCAGCCGCAGCCCCCGGCACAGCCGCATTCCCCGCAGCAGCCGTCCCGCGAGACGCGCTGGACCGGGGCCATGGACGCGCTGCTCGTCGGCAGCTGGCAGACCGGAGTCGATCTCCAGGTCCTGGCCGCCGAGTTCCATCTCGATCTGGCCCGGCTGATCTCCCGGGCCCAGCAGTTGTCGGCCGAGGGGCGGCTCTCCCCGCCCTGGGCGGGCACCGCCCAGGGCGGGGAGGCGCGGTCCGGACGGCATCGTCGCGGCAGCGCCGGTCTCGACGACGCGTACGACTTCAACGACTCCTACGGTCACCCCGTCTACCCGGGCGGCTGGGAGGTCCCCTCCACCGTGCCCGACGACATGGTCGCCGGAGTGGGACGGCAGAGCGGCCTGCCGCACTACACGCACAGCACCGTCTCGTGACGGCACGCGACCTGCCGCCACCGCGCTCGAATTGACGTACGGGACGGCCGGGTGTGCCCTGGAAGAGCGGGGGCAGCGGGAGAGAGGAGCCGCGCCATGCAGACCCATGCGGAACGCCGCGGCACAGCGGCGCACGCCCGGCCCCGCGGGCGGAACATCTGGCGGACGCCGGTCGTCACCAGCGTGATCTTCGGCTTCTACGCCGGCTTTCTCGATCAGGAGGGCGGTGCCTCCCTCGGCAGGGCCTGGCTGCTCGGCATCGTGGCGGGTGTCGCGCTGCTGGCGCTCTGGCTGGCCATCCACAGCGTGCGCGGGAAGATGATCCGCGAGGTGCGCTCGCTGGCCTACGGCGCGCTGGCGGGGAGTGCCATCGGCTTTCTGGTCGGCCTCAGCGGTGCCGCCGTGCTGAAGGCCTCGGCCATCGGCTTCTTCGTCGGCCTGGGCATGATGATCGCGGTGAACTACCGGCTCTACGGCAGGGTCCGCTGAGGATCCGCCTCACCGATTCCCCCTCCGTCCCCCCGCCTCCCCGCCTCTCTCCTCCGCGCGCCGCCCGCGCCGACCGATGTGGCCCGGAGGAACGGCACCGGCACCGGTGACCGGCCGGGGCAGCGGCCGGACACCGGTGCCGGGGGACCTTCCCGGCCGCCTCTCCCGCAAGCCCCCCCGCCGGCACGTCCGGACGGCCGCGGATGTCGTCCCGAGGGCACGGGGGCGCAGGGGTTCACGGAGCCGGAACAACCTGTTCCGCGACCGTCAGCCGCCCCGCCTCAAGGGTCGCGAGGCGGGGTGCGCGCCGCGCGACGGCACTGTCGTGGGTGACCGTCACGAAGGTCGGGGAGTGCTTCTTCCAGAGCCCTTCCAGCAGGTCGACGATGTCGTCCCGGGTGCCCTCGTCGAGGTTCCCGGTCGGCTCGTCCGCGAGCAGCACCACGGGCCGCTTCACCAGGGCGCGCGCGATCGCCACCCGCTGCTGCTGACCGCCCGACAGTTCGCCCGGCAGATGCCCGAGCCGCTCCCCCAGCCCCACCGAGCCGAGGGCCTCGGCCGCGCGCTCGCGCCGTTCCGCCGCCTTCACCCGCAGCGGGACGAGAGCCGTCTCGACGTTCTCCAGCGCGGTGAGCGTGGGGATCAGATTGAAGCTCTGGAAGACGAAGCCGATCTTCTCGGCGCGTACGGCGGTGAGCCGGGCCTCGCCCAGCCCGGCGAGATCCACGCCGTCGAGTACGACGCTGCCGGCCGTCGGGCGGTCGAGGCCGCCGAGCATCTGGAGCAGAGTGGACTTGCCGCCTCCGGTGGGGCCCTGGATGACGAGCCGGTCGCCGTCGTCGATGGTGAGATCGACCCCGGCGAGGGCCTCGACGGTCTCCTTGCCGCGGGTGTAGCGCTTGGTGACGCCTGAGAGCTGGTACATGTCACTCCTGAGGGGATGGCGGGGGGCGTGGCCTCCGCGTACGGCGGACCGCAGCGGGCCGGTTGACGGCACCGGCCCGCCGTCGGGCACGGCGCCGGGACCGCACGCGGAGGGCCCGGGTCGGGCAGGGGCCGGTATGAGCAGGGCCCGGGTTGAGCCGGGGCCGGTATGAGCCGGGGCCGGTATGAGCCGGGGCCGGGGTGAGCCGGAAGGCCCCGGTCAGGTGACGCGCCTGAGGGCGTCGGCCGGGCGCAGCCGGGCGGCGCGCCAGCCGCCGAAGGCTCCGGCGACCAGCCCGCCGGCCACCGCGAGGCCGACCGCGAGCCCGATGGTGCCCAGGGCGACGGGCGCGGTCAGGGCGATGTCGATGCTCTGTGCCAAGGGTCCGCCGCCACCACCACCGCCCGGTCCGCCCCCGGGACCGGCGGCCGGCCGGCCACCGCCGGACAGCCCCGCCCCGCGGGCGAGTTCGGCGGTGAGCCCGGGACTGAACGCGGTGATGAGATGAGCGCCGCCGAGGCCGAGGGCGATACCGAGAGCCCCGCCGAGGAGTCCGTTGACCACGGCCTCGCCGACGACCTGCCGGGTCACCCGCCCGCTCTTCCAGCCCAGTGCCTTGAGAGTGCCGAACTCCCGTACGCGCCGGCTCACGGCCGAGGAGGTCAGCAGCCCCGCCACCAGGAAGGCCGCTGCCAGAACGACGGCGGACAGCCACTTCCCGACGCTCGACGCGAGGCCGGCGGCGGTGCCGAGGGAACCGGAGACGGTCGCGGCCAGGTCCTCGGAGGTGGTGACGGTCGTCCCCGTCACGTTCTTCTGGATGGCCGACTTCACCGCGCCGAGGGCCTGTGAGTCCTCGGCCCGGACATAGACGGTGGTGATCTCGTCCTCGGAACCGGACAGGGTCTGGGCCCGCTGGAGCGGGATGTAGACGTCGGCGGCGGCGGAACCGCTGTCGGCGGTCGCGATGCCGATGACCTCGAACTCGGTTCCCTTGACGGTGATGTCGTCGCCGACCGCCAGGTCCTCCCGCTGGGCGTAGGCGTTGTCGACGACGGCGACCCCGGCCTTCGTGTCGCCGGCGGTGAAGGTGCGGCCCTCGGTGAGGGCGGAGGAGGTCAGCGGTCCGAGGGCGGGCTCGGCGACGTCCGTGCCGTAGACGGTGAAGGACTCGATGCCGAAGTCGGCGCCGCCGCCGCGGATTTCGCCGCCCCCGCCGCCGGCCCCTCCCCCGTTCCCGGCACCGGGCCCGGTGCCGGAGCCGGGCGCGGCGCCGGTCTCGCCGCGTTCGAAGCTGCCGCTGATCGTCAGCTGCACCAGGCTGAGGCCACCGGCCGCGTCGGCGACGCCCTCCTGCCCGGCCACCTTCCCGACGGTGCTCGCGGCGAGTGTCTCGAACCCCTGCACCATCAGCCGGTCCTCGCTCTGCTCCTCGCCCTCCTCGCCGGCGTCGAATCGGAAGCGCGGGCGCTGCGGGGCCTCACCGTCCTCGGGCTGCTCCTGCGCCTTGGTGACGGTCATGTCGGTGCCGAGTCCGTACAGCGACTCCAGGACCCGGCCCTGGGCCTGCTTCATCCCCGCGGAGACGGAGGTGACGACGATGACGAGGGCGATGCCCAGGGCGAGGCCGGAGGCGACGACGAGCGCCGCTTTCCTGCGGCGGCGCACCTCGCGCCGTAGGTAGGTGAGGAACATGCGGCGACGGTAGGAGGCCGCGGTGAGGGAGGTCTGAGGCCCGGATGAGAGCCGGGTGAGAAACCGACCCGCCGCCGGACGGGGACCCGCCTCCGGGAAGCCGGCCGATCCGTCCGCCGCTTCCGCCACGCGCGGCCCGGACGCCCGGGCCTGATCCGGCGCGCACGGCCGGCCGGCTCCCGGGGACCGGCGGACGCGCGCCGGGCGGCGGCCGACGGTCCTGTCGGCCACCGCCCGGCGGTGGTGCGTCGCGCTCCGCGCTCCGTGCGCGTCGCGTGCGTTTCCGGATCGCTCCGGCGCGGATCAGATCGCGCTACCGGCGACCCACTCGTCCCAGTCCATGTTCCAGCCGTTGAGGCCGTTGTCCGGGGCGATCTCCTTGTCCGGGGAGTTCTTCACGGTCACGACATCGCCGATGAGCGACTGCGTGTAGAACCAGGCACCGTCCTGGCCGGGGTCGTCCGCGCCCTTGACGTCGTTCAGACCGACGCAGCCGTGGCTGGTGTTGGTCTGGCCGAAGATGGAGTCGGCGCCCCAGTAGTTGCCGTGGATGAAGGTGCCGGAGGTGGAGAGCCGCATGGCGTGCGGCACGTCCTTGATGTCGTACTCGCCCTTGCCGTCGTCGTCCGTGAAGCCGACGGTGGCGCCGTTCATCCGGGTCTCCTTGAACTTCTCGGAGATCACCATCTGGCCGTTGTACGTCGGGTTCTCGGAACTGCCCGCGGAGATCTTGAAGTTCTTGATCTCCTTGCCGTCCCGCACGACCGACATCGTCTTGTTCTTGACGTCGACGGTGGAGACCTGGCTGCGGCCGATCTTGAAGCTGAACGACTTGCTCTGGACGCCCTTCACCCCGGGCGATCCCTCGACGCCGTCGAGGTTGAGCTTGACGGTGACCGTGGAGCCGGCCTTCCAGTACTCCTTGGGCCGGAAGTCGAGCCGCTGGGTGCCGAACCAGTGGCCGACGACCTCCTGGCCGCTGGTGGTGTTGACCTCGATCGCGGACTGCACGGCCTTCTTGTTCTGGATGCTCTTGTCGAAGTTGATCGACACGGGCATCCCGACGCCCACGGTGGAGTCGGCCTCGGGCGTGTAGTACCCGAGGAAGCTGTTGTCCGGGGAGACGGTGGTGAAGGTGGAGTGCTCGGTGGCCTTGCGGCCCTCCGTGTCCTCGGCGGTGGCGGTGATCTTGTACTTGGTCGAACGCTCCAGCGCGCCGTCCGGCTTCCAGCTCTTGCCGTCGGCGGCCAGGGTTCCGGGGACCTCCGCGCCGGAGGCGACGGCCGTCATCGACACCGCGGAGAGCTTGCCCTTGGTGACGGTGACCTTGACGTCGTTGTTGATGCCCGCGTTGTCGGTGCCGTTCTTGGGGCTGATCTTTATTCGGGCGTCGGAGGCCTTCTTGGCGGCCGCCCGGTCGACCTGCGACTGCTTGCCGCTGTCGCCGCTGTCCCCGCCCTTGCCGTCGGAGCCAGCGCCGTCGCCACCCCCGCAGGCGGTGAGCGTCAGCACGCCGCTGAGCAGCGCGGCGGCGGCGACGACCGCTTTCCGCCGCTTACCTGTCGTCATCACACGCTTCTCCATTGCTACTGTCCCCGGGTCGCGACCGGACGCCGCGAGGCGGCGCCCCGGCCAGTACTCAGAAAGAACACCCTGACCCGCCGACCCGTTCCACGGGTCTCGGAAGTGTGGCGCACGCCACGTGCGCTCCGATCCGGACACGGCCCTCCGAAGAGTGACCGGTTGTCCCGCGCCGTTCCTCACCCCTTCGTGTCGAGACGCCTGCCGTGTGGGGCGCCTGCCCGCGTCCGCGGGCTCCCATCCCTCCCGGACGGCCCGCTTCCGCTGCTTCCGGTTTCCCGGGCCCCGCCGCGGCCGGACCTCCCCAACTGCCGCGAATCACAGCAGGAACGGACGATCCCCGGCAGGCAGGACACTGGTGAGAGTACCGCTCGGCTCCCGGACTTTCCCATGACCCGCGCCCTTCACTACTATCGGAGCGGCCGCTCAACCAACCTGCACCGCAAGGGGTCCATGACGTGTCCGCACGCCGACCACTGCTGACCGCCTCCGCCGCGGGGGCCATGCTGCTCGCGCTGTGGTTCGTCCCGTCCGCGAACGCGACCGTCGACCAGAGCACGGCTCCGTCCGTCGGACAGGCCGATATCGGGACGCAGAGCCAGTCGTCGGCCGGGGAGGCGGATCCCGCCGCGGGTTCCGGATCCGCCGCGGGAGAGACGGTCACGGACGCAGAGGAGCTCGCGCTGGCCGACACCGGCAGCGTCGACACCACCCCGTATCTGCTGGGCGGCACCCTCTTCCTGGGCCTGGGCGCCGCGCTGGTCTCCTCCGCGGGACGCCGCTCGCGCACCGTCGCCTGAGCACCGGGCGCCGCCCCGGACGGACCGGCGCCCCTCCGGCCGTCAGGCCAGCGGCCCGGTGACCGACTCCGCGGCCGCCACCAGGGCCCCCGAGGCCACGAAGGCGTCCGCGGCGGCCAGATCGGGGGCCAGGAAGCGGTCCCCGCCCGGGCCCGCGACGCCCGCCGCGCGCACCGCCTCCAGTACGGCCCGGGTGGCGGGGGCGGGGGTGAGCCCCTCGCGCAGTTCGATGGCGCGGGTGGCGGCGACCAGTTCCACCGCGAGGACGCGGCTCACGTTGCCGAGCGCCGTGCGCAGTTTGCGCGCGGCCGACCAGCCCATCGAGACATGGTCCTCCTGCATCGCGGAGGACGGAATCGAGTCGACGGAGGCCGGGACGGCCAGCCGCTTCAGCTCGCTGACCAGCGCCGCCTGCGTGTACTGGGCGATCATCAGCCCGGAGTCGACTCCCGGGTCGCCGGCGAGGAAGGCCGGCAGCCCGTAGGAGCGGTTCTTGTCGAGCAGCCGGTCCGTGCGGCGCTCGGCGATGGACGCCAGGTCGGCGGCGGCCACGGCCAGGAAGTCCAGCACGTAGGCCACAGGCGCGCCGTGGAAGTTCCCGTTGGACTCGACGCGCCCGTCGGGGAGCACGACCGGGTTGTCCACGGCGGCGGCGAGTTCCCGGTCGGCGACGAGACGGGCGTGCGCGAGGGTGTCCCGGCCCGCGCCGGCGACCTGCGGCGCGCAGCGCACCGAGTAGGCGTCCTGGACGCGGGGGGCTGCCCGGAGGCCGTCGTAGCCGGTCTGGTGGTGGCCGGTGAGTCCCGAGCCGGCGAGCATCCGCAGCATGTTGTCCGCGCTGGCGGCCTGGCCCGGGTGCGGGCGGACGGCGTGCAGCTCCGGGGCGAGGACCCGGTCGGTGCCGAGCAGCGCCTCCAGGGAGAGGGCGGCGGTGATGTCGGCGGAGGTGAGGAGGCGGGCGAGGTCGGCATTGGCCATGACGAGCATGCCGAGCATCCCGTCGGTGCCGTTGAGGAGTGCCAGCCCCTCCTTCTCGCGCAGGTCGAGCGGGGCGATGCCGTGCTCGGCGAGCAGTTCGGACGCCGGGCGCACGGTGCCGTCGGGCCCTTCCGCGTCTCCCTCGCCCATGAGGGCCAGGGCGCAGTGGGAGAGCGGTGCCAGGTCGCCGGAGCAGCCGAGGGAGCCGTACTCGTGGACGACCGGGGTGATGCCGGCGTTGAGCAGTGCGGCCATGGTCTCGGCGACGAGCGGCCGCACCCCCGTACGCCCCGAGGCCAGGGTCTTGAGCCGCAGGAACATCAGGGCCCGGACGACCTCACGCTCCACGCGGGGGCCCATGCCCGCGGCGTGCGAGCGGACGATGTTGCGCTGGAGCCGGCCGCGCAGCTCGGGGCTGATGTGGCGGACGGCCAGGGCGCCGAAGCCGGTGGAGACGCCGTACACGGGCTCCGGGCGGGCGGCGAGGGCGTCGATGACCCGCCGGGAGGCGGCGAGCGCGTCGCGGGCTCCGGCGGACAGCTCGACCCGGGCCCCGCCGCGGGCCACGGCGATCACGTCGTCCGCGCCGGTGCCGGAGTCTCCCAGCACCACGGTGTGCATAGTCATATTCAGGCACCCTAAGTTCTGAATCATGTTCTGTCACGACGCGGAACGCGGACCCGCACGCCATGCCCACCGGCACGCCCGCACAGCCGCCCGGCACCGGTCTGGTCCGTCCGCCCCTTCCCTGACATGATCGGATGAACGATCGTTAACACGGTGAACGACGGGCGACGGGAACAGGAGACGGCCATGAGCGGCGCGGCGGACGAGGTGCGGTACGGCGAGTGGATCGCCGTCCGGCGGCACGGCACCCATGTGGCGGAGCTCGTCCTCGACCGCCCCCGGGCCATGAACGCCGTCTCCACCGAGCTGGCCCGCCGCCTCACCGAGGCCTGCGACGCCCTCGCCGCCGACCCCTCGGCGCGGGCCGTGGTGCTGACCTCCAGCCACGAGCGCGCCTTCTGCGTCGGCGCCGACCTGAAGGAGCGCAACTCCTTCACGGACGCCGAACTGCTGCGCCAGCGGCCGGTCAACCGGGCCGCCTACACCGGCGTCCTGGAACTGCCGGTGCCCACGATCGCCGCCGTGCACGGCTTCGCCCTCGGCGGCGGCTTCGAGATCGCCCTCTCCTGCGATCTGATCGTCGCCGACCCCACGGCCGTGGTCGGGCTCCCGGAGGTGTCCGTCGGCGTGATCCCGGGCGGCGGGGGCACGCAGCTGCTGCCGCGCCGGGTCGGTGCCGCGCGGGCCGCCGAACTGATCTTCACCGGGCGGCGGGTGGCCGCCGCCGAGGCACTGTCCCTGGGCCTCGTCGACCAGCTCGCGGACGAGGGCCGGGACCGCGAGGAGGCCCTCGCCCTCGCGGCCCGCATCGCCGCCAACTCCCCGGTCGGCCTGCGCGCGGCCAAGCGCGCCCTGCGGCTGGGGCACGGGCTGGATCTGCGCACCGGTCTGGACGTGGAGGACGGCGCCTGGCGGACGGTGGCCTTCTCCGGCGACCGCGCGGAGGGCGTCGCGGCCTTCAACGAGAAGCGGACTCCGGACTGGCCCGGGGAGTGATCCGGGCCGGCGCCGGCCGGCTCCGCGGCGGGTCCGGGCGGCGGCTTCCGCGCCGGCCGGCGGCGGAGCGGCATCGGGCGGGTCTCGGACCGGAGAAGAAGCCCTCCCCAGGAGGGCGCTCACCGGGAAATGTTCCTAGTCTGGGGTGAACGGTGTGCCCACAGTGACGGAACGCGAGGTGCCGGGTGGCTGGTGACGGCGGGGGCGACGCACGGCTGGCCGCCGTGGTGGCGCTGGCCCAGGCGATGGCCGCCGCCCAGACCCCCCGCGAGACGGCACGCGCCGCGGCCCTCGGGGCGTGCGGCGCCCTCGGCGGGTCCTTCGCCGCGATCTCCGCGTGGGAGCGGGAGAAGGGCCGGCTCCGGGTCCTGGTGAACGTCGGCGAACTCACCCCGGGCGAGGAGGAGTTCCCTCAGGACGAGTCGTATCCCGTCCGGGACTTCCCCGAGATCGCCGAATTCCTGCACGACCGCTGGGCGGGCGGCGGCGAGACCGACGCCTGGGTGGAGACCGCGGACGGCCCGCCCTGCGACCGCGGGCCCGGCTCGTACTGCCATCAGCGCCGCGCAGCGCTCCGGCGGCGCGGCCGGGGCTGCTGCGTGGTCGCGCCGATCGTGCTGCACGGCCGCGCCTGGGGCGAGCTGTACGTGGCCCGGCCCGCCGGCGCCTCCGTCTTCGGCCGGGAGGACGCGCGCTTCGCCACGGTCCTCGCCGCGGTGGCCGCCTCCGGGATCGCCCAGACCGAGCGGCTGGCGGAGGCCCGCCGGCTCGCCTTCACCGACCCGCTGACCGGCCTGGCCAACCGCCGGGCCGTGGACGTCACGCTGGAGGAGGCGCTGGAGCGTCACCGGGCGGACGGCACCGTGGTGAGCCTCGTGGTCTGCGACATCAACGGGCTCAAGCAGGTCAACGACACCCTGGGGCACGCGGTCGGCGACCGGCTGCTGGAGCGTTTCGGCTCCGTGCTGTCGATGTGCGGGGCGATGCTCCCCGGGGCGCTGGCGGCACGGCTGGGCGGTGACGAGTTCTGCCTCGTCGCCGTCGGTCCGCCCACCGAGGAGGTGGTGCGGGCCGCGACCGAGCTGTGCCACCGCGCGGCCAAGCTGGATCTCGGTGAGGGCGTCGCCTGCGGGGTCGCCTCGACGGGGCAGCCGATCGGGCCCGTGGCGTCCGCGCGGCGGCTGTTCCGGCTGGCCGACGCGGCGCAGTACCGGGCGAAGGCGGCCCGGGCGGAGGGACCGGTCGTGGCCGGGGACGAGGGCCCGGACGACCCGGTCGTACGGATGGCCGACGCCTCGCCGGCGGCTCCGGCCCCGGGCCCGGAACGACGGCGGTTCCGCGGCCGGTGACCCTCCGGCGCGGGTCCTGCCGCTCTCGGACGGGCTCCCCCCTGAGGCGGAGGCTTCCCCGGGTACGGGCTTCCCCGGATCCCGGTGCGGCGGCTCCGCCCTGTGCGGTGTCGCCGGCGGTCCCGCGCGCCACGGCCTCCCGCCGGGCCGCGTACGGCACCGGATGCCCCGCGCCCCGCCGCCCGTCCCCGACGGGCTCCGCCCGATACTCCGGCTCCGCCGCGGCTGCGAGCGGTCGGGCCGCGCGGTCGAGCCCCGCTGCGGCTCCGCCGGCCGGTGCCCCGTCCGTCACCCGGGGCGGCGGGTGAGGAGCCAGGGTTCGACGACGCCGAGGCCGCGGACCGGACGCTGCCACATCGGCTGGAGCGCGAAGCGGTACGGGTGCGGCGGCTCCGCGCCCTCCTTCTCCGCCGCGGCCGCCTCGGCCTCCGACTCCGGCGCGTCTCCGGACCGCATCAGCTCCGCCGCGAACGCCTCGTCCACCAGCACCGAGTCCTTCGGCGCTATCGACGTGAGGCGGCTCGCGAGGTTCACCGTCGTGCCGAAGACGTCCCCCATGCGCGTGGTGACGGTGCCGAAGGCGATACCGACCCGCAGCTCCGGCATGGTCTCGTCGCTGGCCAGCGTCTCGATCATCCGCAGCCCGATCTCGGCGGCCGTGCCCGCGTCGTCCGCCGCGTACAGCACCTCGTCTCCGAGGGTCTTGATGAGCCGTCCGCCGCGGGCCGCGACCAGATCCGCCGCGGTCGTCTCGAACGCCTCGACGAGCTCGCCGAGTTCCTCCTCCTCCAGCCGCCGGGTGAGCCGGGTGAAGCCGACGAGGTCCGCGAAGCCGACGGCCAGCCGGCGGTCCACCATCTCCTCGTCGTCCTGGGTCTGGATGACGCGCCCGGCGGCCGCCGCGAGCTGCCGCCGCCACACATAGACCAGGAACTCCTGGAGCTCCGGCAGCAGCAGCTGGACCAGCGGATACGCGACCTCGGTGCGGGTCATCCCCGGCTCGGGCGGCTCGGTGAGGCCCTCCAGGAAGCCCTCGATCTGCCAATCGGCGAGCCGGGCCGTGGTCTGGCCGGTGGAACGGGCGACCTGGACGGCCATCGGCTCGCTGAGCAGCCCCGCCTCCACCAGGCCCGCCAGCCGCCGCAGCGCCAGCACGTCGGCCTCCGTCAGCGCCCGGGCCTGGCCGATGTCGGCGAAGCCCATGGCGCGCCAGAAGCGGGAGGCCAGCTCCATCGAGACCCCGGCGCTGCGGGCCGCCTGGAAGGGGGTGTACTGCCGCTCGGCGCCCAGGATCAGCTGCTCCAGGCGGATCGCGAGGGGGTTGTCCTCGGTCTCCTCCACCTCGTCGGAGTCGTGGGAGCCCGCGAAGGCGTTCGCGGTGTACGGGGCCCCGGCCCCGGGCGGCACCGGGGGCGCGCCCGCCGCGTCCGGCCGCTCCCCGCCGGGAGGCGGACCTTCGTCCGAGCCCTCCGAGCCCTCCGAGCCCTCCGAGCCGCCGGGGCCCGCGGCGGTCCGCTCGCCGCCGGCCGTGCCCGCGCCGCGGCCGGGGGCCCCGCCGGCATCCGGTCCTTCCGAGCCCTCGCCGGCGCCCGCGTCGTCGACGATCACTGCCCGCCCCCTGTCCGATCCCTGCGCACAGGCCTTCCGATCACATCTCGCCGCGCCGTCCGGGTCCGCCACCCGGACGGGCCCGGGACGCTGTCCCCGGCCGCCTCAACGATACGTCAGGTGTGTGCTGGCTCACTCTCTCCGGCGGCCGCCTCACCCGCGGGGCCGCAGGTGCACGATGTCACCCGCGCCGACGGCCTCCCGGCCGCCCTCCGGGGTCCGCAGCACCAGCCGTCCGTCCTCGTCCAGGGCGACCGCCTCACCGCTGATCTCCCGGCCGCCGGGCAGCTCGGCGCGGACCGCCCGGCCGAGGGTGGCGCAGCCGGCCGTGTATGCCTCCAGGAGTCCGCTGCGCGACGGGTCGCCGTCAACCGCGCGCCAGTCGCCGTACCACTGTTCGAGTGACCGGAGGACGGCCCGCAGAATCGGGTCGCGGTCCGTGGAGATTGCTCCGGCCAGGGCGAGGGAGCCCGCGCCGGGCACGGGGAGTTCGGCCGCGCCCAGCGACACGTTGAGGCCGATGCCGAGGACGACGCCTCCCTCGCCGACGCTCTCGGAGAGCACGCCGCCGGCCTTGCGCTCCTCCCCGTCCACCGTGACCAGCAGGTCGTTGGGCCACTTCAGCGCGGTGTCGGTGCCCCCGGCGCGGGACACGGCGGTCGCCGTCGCCACCCCGGCGAGCAGCGGCAGCCAGCCCCAGCGGGTGACGGGCACGGCGGGGCCCGGCCGCAGCAGGACGGAGACGAAGATCCCGGAGCGGGCCGGCGCCACCCAGTGGCGGTCCAGCCGGCCGCGGCCCGCCGACTGCTCCTCCGAGACGAGCACCGCGCCCTCGGGGACGTCCCCGGCCGCGGCCCGTTCCGCCAGATCGGTGTTGGTGGAGCCGGTGACCTCGACGACGTCCAGCGAGGTCCACAGCCCGCCGGGGCGGACGAGGGCGCGGCGCAGCGCGGTGGCGTTCAGCGGCGGCCGCTCCAGGTCGGACCAGCGGCCGGACGGCTCCGGCGCGGATCCGCCGGACGGTGTGGCAGTCATGGGGCCAGCGTAGGCAGGGAACGGCCGGCCGGCGTGCCGGCGGGCGGGAGGACGGCCCGTCGCGTCCTCAACACGCTCCGCCCGCCCCTGTGCGATCGCCCACACCCCGCCGCGCCCCCGCGCACCGGGAGCGCGCGCTGACCGCCCGCTCGCCCCGCGCGCCCCTCCGCGCGCGGTACCCGGCCTGCGGAGATGTGGCCAACGCCGCACTCGCGGGACACAGCGTCGCCGATACCCTACGAGGCGGTAACCCAGGTAACCCCCACCAGGACGAGCAGGAGCCGCATCCCGATGTCCGAGCCGGAAATCGACCTTCACACCACCGCGGGAAAGATCGCGGACCTGCAGCGGCGCATCGGCGAGGCCACGCACGCCGGCTCGCAGCGCGCCGTCGAGAAACAGCACGCCAAGGGCAAGCTGACGGCTCGGGAGCGGATCGACCTGCTGCTCGACGAGGGCTCGTTCGTCGAGCTGGACGAGTTCGCCCGGCACCGCTCCACCAACTTCGGCCTGGAGAAGAACCGCCCGTACGGTGACGGCGTGGTGACGGGCTACGGCACCGTCGACGGCCGCCCGGTGGCCGTGTTCTCCCAGGACTTCACCGTCTTCGGCGGCGCCCTCGGCGAGGTCTTCGGCCAGAAGATCGTCAAGGTGATGGACTTCGCGCTGAAGAACGGCTGCCCGGTCATCGGCATCAACGACTCCGGCGGCGCCCGCATCCAGGAGGGCGTCAGCGCCCTCGGCCTCTACGGCGAGATCTTCCGCCGCAACACCCACGCCTCCGGGGTGATCCCGCAGATCTCCCTGATCGTCGGCCCCTGCGCGGGCGGCGCGGTCTACTCCCCCGCGATCACCGACTTCACGGTGATGGTCGACCAGACCTCGCACATGTTCATCACCGGCCCGGACGTCATCAAGACGGTCACCGGCGAGGACGTCGGCTTCGACGAGCTGGGCGGCGCCCGCACCCACAACTCCACCTCGGGCGTGGCGCACCACATGGCGGGTGACGAGAAGGACGCCATCGAGTACGTCAAGGCGCTCCTGTCCTACCTCCCCTCGAACAACCTCAGCGAGCCCCCGGCCTTCCCCGAGGAGGCCGACCTGGAGACCTCCGACGAGGACCGCGAGCTGGACGCGATCATCCCGGACTCGGCGAACCAGCCGTACGACATGCGCTCCATCGTCGAACACGTCCTGGACGACGGCGAGTTCCTGGAGACCCAGGCGCTCTTCGCGCCGAACATCATCACCGGCTTCGGCCGGGTCGAGGGCCACCCCGTCGGCATCGTCGGCAACCAGCCGATGCAGTTCGCCGGCTGCCTGGACATCGACGCCTCCGAGAAGGCCGCGCGCTTCGTGCGCACCTGCGACGCCTTCAACGTGCCGGTGATCACCTTCGTCGACGTCCCGGGCTTCCTCCCCGGCGTCGAGCAGGAGTACGGCGGCATCATCCGGCGCGGCGCCAAGCTGATCTACGCCTACGCGGAGGCGACCGTCCCGCTGATCACGGTCATCACCCGCAAGGCGTTCGGCGGCGCGTACGACGTCATGGGCTCCAAGCACCTCGGCGCCGACCTCAACCTCGCCTGGCCCACCGCCCAGGTCGCGGTGATGGGCGCCCAGGGCGCGGTGAACATCCTGCACCGCAGGACGCTCGCCGCCGCCGAGACGCCCGAGGCGCAGGAGGAGCTGCGGCAGCGGCTCATCGCCGAGTACGAGGACACGCTGCTCAACCCATACGTCGCGGCCGAGCGGGGCTACGTGGACGCGGTGATCATGCCGTCCGAGACCCGCCGCCACATCACCCGGGGCCTGCGCACCCTGCGCTCCAAGCGCGAGTCCCTGCCGCCGAAGAAGCACGGCAACATCCCGCTGTAGCCGTCCCGGGCACACGCGGAACGGGCAGGGAACAAGGGAACCAACGGGTCACCGGGTCGACGGGTCGACGGGTCAACGGAAGGGAAGGCCGGCGATGTTCAAGGTGGTACGGGGCAATCCGACCCCGGAGGAGCTGGCCGCCGCACTGGCGGTGGTCCAGGCACGCGCCTCGGCGGCCTCGTCCGCCGCGGAGGCGCCCGAGCAGCTGGACGAGTGGGCCGACCCGGCGAGGAACGTGCCGGGCCGCAGGCTGCCGCATCCGGGCCCCACGGCCTGGCGCAGCTCGTACTGGCCGCGCTGAGGCCCGGCCGGGCCGCAACGGGGCGGTGCCGCCTGAGTATCCGTACTCAGGCGGCACCGCCTTTTCGGCCGGATCATCGAATGCATGCTCTGGTCCGACCCCTCCGACGAACCGCCCCGGGACCTCCGCGACACCGAGGAGATGCTGCGGCGGGCCGGAGGGGTGCTCGCCGTCGCGGTCGTCGTGGTCCTGCTGCTCCTCCTGGGCTTCCAGGGCTGACGCGGAGCCGCTTCTATACGCTGTCGCGCATGCCGAACAACGCATCCGCCGCCCGCCGCACGCTCGTCCTCGCCTCCCGCTCCCCGGCCCGCCTCGCCCTGCTCCGGCAGGCGGGGCTGGCCCCCGAGGTCATCGTGAGCGGAGTGGACGAGGACGCGCTGACCGCGCCGACCCCGGGCGAACTCGCCCGCCTGCTGGCGGAGGCCAAGGCCGCCGCGGTGGCCGGCCGGGCCGAGGCCTCCGGCGCGCTCGTCGTCGGCTGCGACTCGGTGCTGGACCTGGACGGGCAGGCGCTCGGCAAGCCGGACGGCGCGGAGGACGCGACGGCCCGCTGGAAGTCCATGCGGGGCCGCTCGGGCGTGCTGCGCACCGGGCACTGCGTCATCGACACGGTGAGCGGACGGCAGGTCTCGGCGACCGCGTCCACGACCGTACGGTTCGGCGAGCCGTCGGACGAGGAGATCGCCGCCTACGTCGCCAGCGGTGAACCCCTGCACGTGGCGGGCGCGTTCACACTCGACGGGCGGTCGGCGCCGTTCATCGACGGTATCGACGGCGATCCGGGCAACGTCATAGGACTGTCCCTGCCGACCCTGCGCGCGCTCCTCGCCGACCTGGACCTGCGGATTACGGACCTGTGGGTCCGGGAGCCGGAGCCGCCGGCCGCCTGAGCCGGCCCTCCGGAGCCGCATGCCGCAGGGCCGGACGCAGCCGCGAGGCGGGACCGCACGGGACGGACCGCGCCTCCGCGGTCCCGCGCCGGGCGGCGGACGCCGGGGCCCTGCGACGGACGCCGGCCGAAGGCAGCGCACTCCTCACCGTGGCGCGACGTTCGGCGCCGGCACCGACAGCGCCGGCATCCGACGGCCCGGGACGCCGGTTCGCTCAGGCTGGTCCGGCGCCGCCCGGCACGAACGGCGGCTGGGGACCCGGCACCGTGCCGGTGGGTCCCGCGCCGGCGGGTCCGGCCGGCCCGCCGGCTCCGCCGCCGCCCGCTCCCGCGGCGCCGCCCTTGGCGGCCCGGCCGCGGCCCGGCTCCCCGTAGGCGATCAGCGCGAGCACGACCAGCCCGAACACCAGCATCATGAAGGCGAACGCGCCCCAGCCGACCAGGCCGACCGTCAGCGCGCCCAGCAGCGCGTGCACCACCGCGCAGGCGATCAGCAGGACGCGGAAGAAGCGGCCCGGCGCCCGGTCGCGCACCGCGCTGAGCAGCAGGACCGCCCCGCAGGTGAACAGGTAGAGCCCGAAGCCGATGCCCAGCGCCAGGGTGCCGGTCGACATGTGGTCCGGGTCGAGGCCGGCGAGCGACATGCGCTGGCCGGCCACGACCTTCCCCAGAAACCAGTGCAGCCAGACGATGCCCAGCGCCTCGGCCATCAGCACCACCGCCGCCACGAGCGCCACCGGTCTGCGAGCCACCGAACCCACCCCATTTCCCACCGCTCGGTCTGTTACCTCGAGTATCAGACGACGTGCGGCACGCTACTAACGGGTAATGCCGTAGGACAAGGGGTCTGCGGCGGCAGCCGCGAGGAAAGGATCACCCGGCAAAGTTTCCCGCCGGGCTTCGTAGGGATCCCACAAAAAAATCCACCCGGTCACCTGGGGCACCGACAGAGACCTTGCCCACACCGGCACTCGGCCACGACCCCGGCGGGGGCCGCTTATCCTTGCACGACAAGGACTTTCAGCAGTTGGACACCGGTGGCCTGACCCTGCGTGTGGGGAAGCTCACCCCCTGGGGCGCCTCGGCATGGCGTGTCGGCAGTCCCTAAACTCGCCTTGTTTCAAGGAGGGAGCCATCGTGCGCAAGGTGCTCATCGCCAACCGTGGCGAAATCGCTGTCCGCGTTGCCCGCGCCTGCCGGGACGCCGGGATCGCGAGCGTAGCCGTCTACGCCGATCCGGACCGGGACGCTCTGCACGTCCGCGCGGCCGACGAGGCCTACGCGCTGGGTGGTGACACCCCGGCGGCCAGCTATCTGGACATGTCCAAAGTGCTCAACGCCGCCGCCGAGTCCGGCGCGGACGCCATCCACCCCGGGTACGGCTTCCTCTCGGAGAACGCCGAGTTCGCCCAGGCGGTCATGGACGCGGGCCTGACCTGGATCGGCCCGCCCCCGCAGGCCATCCGCGACCTCGGTGACAAGGTCGCGGCCCGGCACATCGCCCAGCGGGCCGGCGCGCCCCTGGTGGCCGGCACCCCCGACCCGGTCTCGGGCGCGGAGGAGGTCGTGGCCTTCGCCGAGCAGCACGGCCTGCCGATCGCCATCAAGGCCGCCTTCGGCGGCGGCGGCCGCGGCCTGAAGGTCGCCCGCACCCTGGAAGAGGTGCCCGAGCTGTACGACTCCGCGGTGCGCGAGGCGGTCGCCGCCTTCGGCCGCGGCGAGTGCTTCGTCGAGCGCTACCTGGACAAGCCGCGGCACGTCGAGACCCAGTGCCTCGCCGACACCCACGGCAACGTGGTGGTCGTCTCCACCCGTGACTGCTCGCTCCAGCGCCGGCACCAGAAGCTCGTCGAGGAGGCCCCCGCGCCGTTCCTCTCCGAGGAGCAGAACGCCGAGCTGTACCGCGCCTCCAAGGCGATCCTCAAGGAGGCCGGCTACGTCGGCGCGGGCACCGTCGAGTTCCTCGTCGGCGCCGACGGCACGATCTCCTTCCTGGAGGTCAACACCCGTCTCCAGGTCGAGCACCCGGTCACCGAGGAGGTCACCGGCATCGACCTGGTCCGCGAGATGTTCCGGATCGCCGACGGCGAGGAGCTCGGCTACGGGGACCCGGCCGTGCGCGGCCACTCCTTCGAGTTCCGCATCAACGGCGAGGACCCGGGGCGCAACTTCCTCCCCGCGCCCGGCACCGTCAGCACCTTCGCCCCGCCGTCCGGCCCGGGCGTCCGGCTGGACGCCGGTGTCGAGTCCGGCTCGGTCATCGGCCCGGCCTGGGACTCCCTGCTCGCCAAGCTGATCGTCACCGGCGCCACCCGGCAGCAGGCCCTGCAGCGGGCCGCCCGCGCGCTGGCCGAGTTCAAGGTCGAGGGCATGGCCACCGCGATCCCCTTCCACCGCGCGGTGGTCGAGGACCGGGCCTTCGCCCCCGAACTGGACGGGTCCGCCGAGCCGTTCACCATCCACACCCGGTGGATCGAGACCGAGTTCACCAACGAGATCCCGCCGTTCGCGGCCCCCGGCTCCGACGACGCCGAGGCCGAGAGCCGCGAGACGGTCGTGGTCGAGGTCGGCGGCAAGCGCCTGGAGGTCTCCCTCCCGGCCTCCCTCGGCGTGGCGTCCTCCCCGGCCGCCGGGCAGAAGAAGCCCAAGCGGAAGGCCGCGAAGAAGGCCGGCGCGGCCGCCTCGGGCGACACCCTCGCCTCCCCCATGCAGGGCACGGTCGTCAAGGTCGCCGTGGAGGAGGGCCAGCAGGTCAACGAGGGCGACCTGATCGTCGTCCTGGAGGCCATGAAGATGGAGCAGCCGCTCAACGCGCACCGCTCCGGCACCGTCAAGGGCCTCGCCGCCGAGGTCGGCGCGGCGCTCTCCTCCGGCGCCGTCATCTGCGAGATCAAGGACTGACCCCGCCCCGCACGGCGGATCCAGCGCACGCCGCAGCCCCGGCCCGACGGCCGGGGCTGCGGCGTTCCCGGGGGCGCCGGCGCCGCACCACGGACCGGGCCGGGCCGGGGCGCGGGGGACGGCCCTCCGGGACGGCGTACGGGACGGCCACCGGGACCACCGGCCGGGGCGTTCGGCCGTCGCGCACCCGCCCGGCGGTGGCATCCTGGGACGCACACGGCCGGCAGAGTGAGGGGAGGACCGGCGGCGATGACGGCGGACACGGCCCGGACGGCGGGGCGTCCCATGCGCGCGGACGCGCGGCGGAACCACGAGCGGCTGCTGAGCGTGGCCCGGTCGGCCTTCACCGAGCACGGCACGGACACCTCGCTGGAGGACGTGGCGCGCCGCGCGGGCGTCGGCGTCGGCACCCTCTACCGGCACTTCCCCAGCCGCCGCGCGCTGATCAGCGCCGTCTTCCAGAGCGAGGCCGACGCCCTGGTGGCCCGCGGGCGGGAGCTGCTGGACGCCGGCGAGCCGTGCGCCGCGCTGCTCGACTGGCTGCGGGCCCTCATCGGCCACGCCGTCACCTACCGCGGCCTCTCCCGCACCCTGATGACGGCCTCCCCCGACGGCAGCTGCGAACTCTCCTCCTGCAGCGTGCCGGTGCGCGCCGCGGGCGGCGCCCTGCTGGCCCGGGCCCAGCGGGCCGGAAGCGTACGGCCCGAGGTGGGCATCGGTGATCTGCTGCAGCTGACCAACGCCATCGCGATCGCCGCCGAGGAGAGCCCGGACGACACCGGCCTGGCGGACCGGCTGCTCACCCTCACCCTCCACGGCCTCCGCCCGGCCTCCTGACATACGCCGCGCGCCGGGCGGCGGGCACCGTACGGCGTCGGTGCCCGCCGCTCAGCGGCGGCGCAGGTCCGCCACCCGGCCGTTGCCCGACGGCTGTTCGGCCAGGGAGGCGGCGCTGCGCAGCTGGGGCGGCGGGCCGCCCGCCGGGTGGGCCCGGCGCTGCCCGGGGAGTGGCAGGTCGTCCGTCGTGGCGGCGACGGGCGGTGGGGAGGCCATCCGGCGCGGTCTTCGGCCGGTCTGCCCGCCGCTCTCCGCGCCGCCGCCCGCCGCTCCGGCCACCGCGATCTGCACGCCCTGGTCGGCCAGGGCCTGGAGTTCGGTGGCGGCCCGGTCGTCGTGGGCGGGCGGCTCGTCCGTGACCAGCCGGGTGATCACCTCGGTGGGCACCGTCTGGAACATGGTGTCGGTGCCCAGCTTGGTGTGGTCGGCCAGGACCACGACCTCGCCGGCCGCCTGGACCAGCGCCCGGTCCACGCTGGCCGACAGCATGTTGGAGGTGGAGAGCCCGCGCTCGGCGGTCAGCCCGCTGCCCGACAGGAAGGCGCGGGAGACCCGCAGCCCCTGCAGGGACTGCTCGGCCCCGCTGCCGACCAGGGCGTAGTTCGAGCCGCGCAGGGTGCCGCCCGTCATGACGACCTCGACCCGGTTGGCGTGGGCGAGTGCCTGGGCGACGAGCAGGGAGTTGGTGACGACGGTCAGACCGGGCACGCGGGCGAGCCGGCGGGCCAGCTCCTGCGTGGTGGTGCCGGCGCCGACGACGATCGCCTCCCCCTCGGTGACGAGGCTCGCCGCGAGATCGGCGATGGCGGTCTTCTCGGCGCTGGCGAGGTGGGACTTCTGCGGGAAGCCGGACTCCCGGCTGAAGCCCCCGGGCAGGACCGCACCGCCATGGCGGCGGTCGAGCAGCCCTTCTGCCTCCAGTGCCCGCACATCCCGCCGTACGGTCACTTCGGAGGTCTGGACGACGCGGGCGAGCTCCCGGAGCGACACCGCTCCGTTGGCGCGCACCATTTCAAGGATCAATTGGCGACGTTCTGCAGCGAACACGAAACTGACAGTAACGCCATCGACCAACTGCTTTCAGCAGTTTTCACCGAATAGCAGAAGTTGCCCGCAAGCAGCTTCCCCACCTGCTATACGAGATCCTCCACCCGCCCGGGCTATGCCTCGCCCGCGCTCTTCCGGGTGTGCAACTGCCGCGCCACCTCGGCGATGGAGCCGGACAGCGACGGATAGACCGTGAAGGTGTTGGCGACCTGCTCCACGGTGAGGTTGTTGTCGACCGCGAGCGATATCGGGTGGATCAGCTCGCTGGCGCGCGGGGCGACCACCACACCGCCGACGACGATCCCCGTGCCCGGGCGGCAGAACAGCTTCACGAAGCCGTCCCGGATGCCCTGCATCTTGGCCCGCGGGTTGCGCAGCAGCGGCAGCTTGACGGAGCGGGCCTCGATGCGGCCGCTGTCGATGTCGGCCTGCGAGTAGCCGACCGTGGCGATCTCGGGGTCGGTGAAGATGTTCGCCGAGACGGTCTTGAGGTCCAGCGGCGCGACCGCGCCGCCGAGGATGTGGTACATCGCGATCCGGCCCTGCATCGCCGCCACGGAGGCCAGCGCGAAGACGCCCGTGCAGTCGCCGGCGGCGTACACGCCCGGCGCGCTGGTGCGGGACACCCGGTCGGTGCGGATGTGCCCGGAGTCCTTGAGCTGGACCCCGGCCTCCTCCAGGCCGATGCCGCCGGTGTTGGGGACCGCGCCGACCGCCATCAGGCAGTGCGAGCCGGTGATGGTCCGGCCGTCGGCCAGCCGCACCTCGACCCCGTCGTCCGTGCGCTGCACGGCGGCCGCGCGGGAGCGGCCCATGACGTTCATGCCGCGCCGCCGGAAGACATCCTCCAGGACCGCCGCCGCGTCCGGGTCCTCGCCGGGCAGCACCCGGTCCCGGCTGGAGACCAGGGTGACCCGCGAGCCCAGCGCCTGGTACGCGCCGGCGAACTCGGCGCCGGTCACACCCGAGCCGACCACGATCAGCTCTTCCGGCAGCTCCTCCAGGTCGTACACCTGGGTCCAGTTGAGGATGCGCTCGCCGTCCGGCCGGGCGTCGGGGATCTCGCGCGGGTGCGCGCCGGTGGCGACCAGCACGGCGTCCGCGACGAGGGCCTCCTCGCTGCCGTCGGCGAACCGCACGGTCACCGTGCGGGAGCCGTCCGCGGCCCGCGTGGGCTCCAGCCGGCCCCGGCCGCGCAGCACCCGGCCGCCGGCGCGGGTGACGGAGGCGGTGATGTCGTGGGACTGGGCCAGCGCGAGGCGCTTCACCCGGCGGTTGACCTTGCCGAGGTCCACCCCGACGACGCGGGCCGCCTGCTCCACGTGCGGGGTGTCGTCGGCGACGATGATGCCCAGTTCCTCGTAGGAGGAGTCGAAGGTCGTCATCACCTCGGCGGTCGCGATCAGCGTCTTGGACGGCACGCAGTCGGTCAGCACCGACGCGCCGCCGAGACCGTCGGTGTCCACGACGGTCACTTCCGCGCCGAGCTGCGCGGCCACCAGCGCCGCCTCGTAGCCGCCTGGTCCGCCACCGATGATCACGATCCGAGTCACGTGTCCCATTGTCGCCCACCCGTCCGCAGACCTCCCGGCGGGGGTCGGCGGACGGGGCGTGCGGACGGGCCGCGGAGAGGGGGACGAAGCCGCGAACCCGCGGCCCGCCTCCCGTACCCTCGTGGTCATGTCGCTCTACGCCGCGTACGCCGGCAACCTCGACGCGCGGCTGATGTCCCGCCGCGCCCCGCACTCACCGCTGCGCGGTACGGGCTGGCTCTCGGGCTGGCGGCTGACGTTCGGCGGGGAGCAGATGGGCTGGGAAGGCGCCCTGGCCACGATCGTCGAGGCACCGCGCGCGCAGACCTTCGTCGCGCTCTACGACATCGCCCCCATGGACGAGGACTCCATGGACCGCTGGGAGGGCGTCGGCCTCGACATATACCGCCGGATGCGGGTGCGGGTGCACACCCTCGACGGCGAGGAGGCGGCCTGGATCTACGTCCTCAACGGCTACGAGGGCGGACTGCCCTCCGCGCGCTACCTCGGGGAGATCGCGGACGCGGCCGAGTCGGCGGGGGCGCCGCACGACTACGTGATGGAGCTGCGGAAGCGTCCCTGCTGAACGCCTCCGGCGGGGGTCCGGGGCCCGTGTCCGGGGCCCGGCGCGGGAGCGGACGGGGCACGCCGCCCGCGGACGGCCGGAACAGCTGCGCCCGACGGCGTCACGCCCCCTCTCACGCGTTCCCGGGCCCGCTTCCGGGAGGCGCCCCGGCGCGCGGTGCGGACCCTCGCCGGGTGGCCGAGTTTCGCCGGGTCTCCCCCGTACGTCTACGCGCGTAGGCCAAACCGGGTTACCCTCGTCCGCGTGAACGCTTCAGAGACTTCCCCGCAGTCCCCCGGCGCGCCCGACGCCACCGCCGCCGCCGCCCGCCTGCGCGAGCTGACCGGTGCCGAGAGCCATGACGTCGCCCTGGTGATGGGCTCCGGCTGGGTCCCCGCCGCGGACGCGCTGGGAACGCCGGAGTGCGAAGTGCCCGTCACCGAGCTGCCCGGCTTCGCGCCGCCCGCCGTCGAGGGGCACGCGGGCAAGATCCGCTCCTACCGGATCGGGCAGAAGCGGGCACTGGTCTTCCTCGGCCGCACCCACTTCTACGAGGGCCTCGGCGTCGCCGCCGTCTCCCACGGGGTCCGCACCGCCGTGGCGGCCGGCTGCAAGACCATCGTCCTGACCAACGGCTGCGGCGGTCTGCGCGCCGGCATGCGCCCCGGCCAGCCGGTCCTCATCAGCGACCACATCAACCTCACGGCGGCGTCGCCGATCGTGGGCGCCAACTTCGTCGACCTCACCGACCTCTACTCGGCCCGCCTCCGGGCCCTGTGCCGGGAGATCGACAGCACCCTCGAGGAGGGCGTGTACGCGCAGTTCCGCGGCCCGCACTACGAGACCCCGGCCGAGATCAACATGATCCGCACCCTGGGCGCCGACCTCGTGGGCATGTCGACGGCCCTGGAGGCCATAGCGGCCCGCGAGGCGGGCGCCGAGGTGCTCGGCATCTCCCTGGTGACGAATCTGGCCGCCGGGATGACCGGCGAGCCGCTCAACCACGAAGAGGTCCTCCAGGCCGGTCGTGATTCGGCCACCCGCATGGGCAGCCTGCTCGCCCAGGTCCTCGGCCGCCTCTGAGCCGTGCCGTACACGCCGGCGCACAGTCGGGCAGCCGCGGCCGGGGCCGGAGAGGCGTCCGGACCGAGCGGCCTCCGGGGCCGGCCGCACAGCCCCGGGCGCGAGCTCGGACGGCACGATCCCCGGGCGCGGGCCCTCGCGGCGCGAGCCCCGGTCGTACGAGCCCCGGCGGCACGAGCCCGCTGGGACGGGAACCGGGCGGGTGTTCTCCCGGACGGAGCTCCCCGGCGCGGTTCATCACGGGCAGGCCGGAACCCGTGCGCCGGAGCAGCCGACGCGCGCGGCCCGGTTCCTTCCGCTCCCCCGCCGACCGGTAGAGGACGATCAAGCCGGGTACTGGTTCCGGCGGGTGCGGTTCCCGGAGTGCAGCACCCGTTCACCGCAGATCCGTCAACCGGCCCCGCCGCGCGCACCGGCGCGGAGGGGCCGCAGCCCCGGGCGAGCGGCCCGCGTCCACCGGGCCGGCCGTCCACGACACAGCAGGAGCGTCACGTGGCAGTGGCAAGCGACACAGCGGAGCTGATCCGGCAGGCCCGCGCCTGGCTGGCCGAGGATCCTGACCCCGAGACCCGCGAGGAGCTGAGCGCGCTCATCGACGCGGAGGACACCGCGGCCCTCGCCGACCGCTTCGGCGGCATGCTGCAGTTCGGCACCGCCGGCCTCCGCGGCGAGCTGGGCCCGGGTCCGCTGCGGATGAACCGCGCGGTGGTGATCCGTGCCGCCGCCGGCCTCGCCGCGTACCTCCGCGAGCGGGCCGCGTCCTCGGACGGCGGTCCCGGCCTCGTCGTCATCGGCTACGACGCCCGCTACAAGAGCGCCGACTTCGCCCGTGACACCGCCGCCGTCATGACCGGTGCCGGGCTGCGCGCCGCACTGCTGCCCCGTCCGCTGCCCACGCCCGTCCTGGCCTTCGCCGTACGGCACCTGGGGGCGGTCGCCGGCGTGACCGTCACGGCGAGCCACAACCCGCCGCGCGACAACGGCTACAAGGTCTACCTCGGCGGCGAGTCCGGGCGCGGCGCGCAGATCGTGCCCCCGGCGGACGCGGAGATCGCGGCCCGGATCGCGGCGGTGCGGAGCCTGGCGGACGTGCCCCGCGCGGAGACCGGCTGGGAAACGCTCGGCGACGAGATCGTCGAGGCCTACCTGGCCCGCACCGACGCGGTGCTCACCGGCGGCTCCCCGCGGGACGCCCGCGTCGTCTACACCCCGCTGCACGGCGTCGGCCGCGACACCCTGCTCGCCGCCTTCGAGCGGGCCGGTTTCCCGGCCCCCGTGGTCGTGCCCGAACAGGGCGATCCCGACCCGGCGTTCCCCACCGTGGCCTTCCCCAACCCGGAGGAGCCCGGGGCCATGGACCTGGCCTTCGCCACCGCCCGCGCCGCCTCCCCGGCCCCGGACCTGATCATCGCCAACGACCCGGACGCGGACCGCTGCGCCGTGGCCGTCCCCGCGCCCGGCACCGAGGCCGGCTGGCGGATGCTGCGCGGCGACGAGGTCGGCGCCCTGCTGGCCGAGCACCTGGTGCACAAGCGGGCGTCCGGCTCCTTCGCCACCACGATCGTCTCCTCCTCCCTGCTCTCCCGGATCGCCGCGGCGGCCGGACTGCCGTACGACGAGACGCTGACCGGCTTCAAATGGCTGGCCCGCGTCGACGGGCTGCGCTACGCCTACGAGGAGGCGCTCGGCTACTGCGTCGACCCGGAGGGCGTACGCGACAAGGACGGCATCACCGCCGCCCTGCTCATCGCCGAACTGGCCGCCGAACTGAAGGCGACCGGCCGCGACCTCACCGAACTCCTGGACGACCTCGCCCTGGAGCACGGCCTGCACGCCACCGACCAGCTGTCCGTGCGCGTCACCGATCTGTCGGTGATCTCCGACGCCATGGAGCGGCTGCGGGCCCAGCCGCCCGGGACGCTCGCCGGGCTCCCCGTCACCCGGGCCGAGGACCTGGCCGGGGGCAGCGCGAAGCTGCCGCCCACGGACGGACTGCGCTACACGCTCGCGGGCGGCTCCGTGGCCGCCGGACGCTGCCGGGTCGAGTCGGCCCGGGTCGTCGTCCGGCCGAGCGGCACGGAACCCAAGCTGAAGTGCTACCTGGAGGTCGTCGTCCCGGTGGAGGCCCCCGACGCGCTGAGCGATGCCCGGATCACCGCGGAGGCGGTCCTGGCCGCGCTCAAGGTGGACTTCTCGGCGGCCGCCGGGCTGTGACCCGGCCTGCGGAGCCGGCTCCGGTCCCGCCCGGCTCCGGTCCGCCCCGCGTCTCCGCCGGCGGACGGCGGGCCCGGCCGGCTGAGCGCGCCGCGTCAGCCCAGCAGGGCGAGGACCGCCAGCAGGACGGCACCGGCCGCCGCCGGGGCCAGCACCTCGTACGCCCAGCGCACCTCGGCCGTCCCCTGCGCCGTCTCGCGGCGCGCGTGCCGCTCGGCCAGCTCCGCGAGTTCGGCCACGGCCTCGTCGGCGGGGGCGCGGTCCGGGCCCGCGCCGGCGGGCGCGGCTCCGCGGACGTCGTCCGCGGCGGCGCTCCGGGCGCTGCGCCGGGCCGTCTTCTTCCGCGCCCGCAGCGAGACCGGGATCGCCCACAGTTGGAACGTCTTCCCGTCCGCGAAGACTTCGCTGGAGTAGCCGGCGCGCACGCCCTCGACGGCACCCCAGGGCAGCGTGATGGTGCGGAACGGGTTGCGCACCCGCATCCGGTCCTCGCCCGCGAACACGGCGGGCCGGAAGGTGAACGCGACGATGAGTGGCACCGCGAGCAGCAGTCCGGCCAGCGCGAACCAGGGGGTGCGCCCCTCGCCGCGGATCATCGCGTCGATGCCGAGCCAGCCGGCCAGGCCGAGCAGCAGCGCGCCGCCGGCCAGCGCGGCGCCGGAGCGGTAGATGCGGTCGGCGTACCCCGGGCCGGTCTCGGGCTGCGGGGAGGAGGGGATGTCCGGGCTCGTCATGGGGGCGATTGTGCCCGACGGGCCGGGCGGGACACACGTCCCGGGTCGGCGGGCGTCCGCCGGGCCGGCCGGTGGGGCCGTCCGTGGCACCATGGGCGGCGTGGCGCCGGTGGCCCGCCGCCGCAACACGACCGCCGTCGTCACACCGCCGCCGTCACACCGCCGTCAACACCGCCGACGGCATGTCCGCCCCGGCGGCGCGTTGGCCGGCCCGGTAGCACCTTGTCCGGCGGCATGTCCGCCCGGCTCCGCCCGGGCCTCCGCGGACGGCCGCCGCCGGAACCCCGGCGGTACGCGGCAGGACACCGGCCGGACCGGGCGCGGGGCTGACGGGGCCGCGGCAGCCCGCACCTCCCGGGCCGGTCCGCCAAGAGGGCCCGCCGCCCGCCCGCCCCGGCAGGGCGGTGCGGTGCGGGGCCGGGCGTCCGGGAGGTGTCCGGAACCACCCTCCCCGGGGGTGACAGTCGCTACGCGCGTAGATATGCTCACCTGGTGACCATGCTTCCCAAGCCCGCAGTACCCGCGTACGGCAGCGAGGCCCCGGAGCGTCTGGCGTCGATGGCGGACGTGACCGCCTCCGACGCCGCGCTGCGCCGCTTTCTGCACGGCCTGCCGGGTGTCGACGCCGTCGGCCTGCAGGCCCGCGCGGCGGCCCTCGGCACCCGCTCGATCAAGACCACGGCGAAGGCCTACGCCATCGACCTGGCCATCTCCATGATTGACCTGACGACCCTGGAGGGCGCGGACACCCCGGGCAAGGTCCGGGCGCTCTGCGCCAAGGGGGCCCACCCGGACCCGCTGGACCGGACCGTCCCGAGGGTCGCGGCGATCTGCGTCTACCCGGACATGGCGGCCACCGCGAAGGCGGCACTGCTCGACGCCGGGGCTCCGGAGATCAGCGTGGCCTCCGTCGCCACCGCCTTCCCGGCGGGCCGGGCCGCGCTGCCCGTGAAGCTGGCCGACACCCGGGACGCGGTGGCGGCCGGCGCGGACGAGATCGACATGGTGATCGACCGCGGCGCCTTCCTCTCCGGCCGCTATCTCCAGGTGTTCGAGGAGATCCGGCAGGTCAAGGAGGTCTGCCGGCGCGAGGACGGCACCGCCGCCCACCTCAAGGTGATCTTCGAGACGGGCGAACTGCAGACGTACGACAACGTGCGCCGGGCCTCCTGGCTCGCGATGCTCGCGGGCGCCGACTTCATCAAGACCTCCACCGGCAAGGTCGCCGTCAACGCGACCCCGCCCGTCACCCTGCTCATGCTGGAGGCCGTGCGCGACTTCCGCGCGGCCGTCGGGGTGCGGGTGGGCGTGAAGCCCGCGGGCGGCATCCGGACCACCAAGGACGCGGTCAAGTACCTGGTGATGGTCAACGAGACGCTGGGCGAGGAGTGGCTGACCGCGGACTGGTTCCGCTTCGGCGCCTCCAGCCTCCTCAACGATCTGCTGATGCAGCGGCAGAAGCTGAGCACCGGGCGCTACTCCGGCCCCGACTATGTGACGGTGGACTGAGCCCCATGACGGATCCCACGACCCCGAACCGGGGCACCCCCCAGGACACCCCCCAGAGGACCGAGGACACCCAGCCCGTGGACAAGCAGGCGGCGCGGCAGGCGCCCCGGGGCGCGTTCGCCTACGCGCCGGCGCCCGAGTCGCGCTCGGTCGTCACCATCGCGCCGGCCTACGGCCACTTCATCGACGGCGAGTTCCGCGAGGCGGCCGGCGGCAAGGTCTTCACGACCGTCTCCCCCTCCTCCGAGGAGGTGCTCTCCGAGGTCGCCCTGGGCGGCCCGGAGGACGTCGACGCGGCCGTGGCGGCCGCCCGCCGGGCCTTCGGCCCCTGGTCGGCGCTGCCCGGCGCGGAGCGGGCCAAGTACCTGTTCCGCATCGCCCGGATCATCCAGGAGCGCTCACGCGAACTGGCCGTGCTGGAGTCGCTCGACAACGGCAAGCCGATCCGCGAGTCGCGCGACACCGACCTCCCGCTGGCCGCCGCGCACTTCTTCTACTACGCGGGCTGGGCCGACAAGCTGGCGTACGCCGGCTACGGCGCCGCCCCGAAGCCGCTGGGCGTGGCCGGGCAGGTCATCCCGTGGAACTTCCCGCTGCTGATGCTGGCGTGGAAGATCGCCCCGGCGCTGGCCACCGGCAACACGGTCGTCCTGAAGCCCGCCGAGACCACCCCGCTGTCCGCGCTGTTCTTCGCGGACATCTGCCGGCAGGCCGGTCTGCCGCGCGGTGTCGTCAACATCGTGACGGGCGACGGCACGGCCGGTGCCGCGCTGGTGGGTCACGAGGGCGTCGACAAGGTGGCCTTCACGGGCTCCACCGAGGTCGGCAAGGCCATCGCGCGCACGGTCGCCGGGACGAGGAAGAAGCTCACCCTGGAGCTGGGCGGCAAGGCCGCCAACATCGTCTACGACGACGCGCCCGTCGACCAGGCCGTCGAGGGCATCGTGAACGGCATCTTCTTCAACCAGGGCCATGTCTGCTGCGCGGGCTCGCGGCTGCTGGTGCAGGAGTCGGTGGCGGAGGAGGTGCTGGACGCCCTCAAGCGGCGGATGGCGACCCTCCGGGTCGGCGACCCGCTCGACAAGAACACCGACATCGGCGCCATCAACTCCCCCGAGCAGCTGGCCCGGATCCGGGCCCTGGCCGACGCGGGCGAGCGGGAGGGCGCCGAGCGCTGGTCCCCGTCCTGCGAACTCCCGTCCTCCGGCTACTGGTTCGCGCCGACCCTGTTCACCGGAGTCACCCAGGCGCACCGCATCGCCCGCGAGGAGATCTTCGGCCCGGTGCTGTCGGTGCTGACCTTCCGCACCCCGGCGGAGGCCGTGGAGAAGGCCAACAACACCCCGTACGGGCTCTCCGCCGGCATCTGGACGGAGAAGGGCTCCCGCATCCTGTGGACGGCCGAGAAGCTCCGCGCGGGCGTCGTCTGGGCCAACACGTTCAACAAGTTCGACCCCACCTCGCCGTTCGGCGGCTACAAGGAGTCCGGCTACGGCCGCGAGGGCGGACGTCACGGCCTGGAGGCGTACCTCGATGTCTGATGCGACCGATGCGAAGGGTGCGAAGGGCGCGACCGGTGTGTCCGGGAACGCCGGCGGGGGCGCCGCGGAGCGCGCCGCGCGGCTGAACGTGCTCAAGACCTACAAGCTGTTCGTCGGGGGGAAGTTCCCCCGCTCCGAGAGCGGACGGGTGTACGAGGTGGCCGACAGCAAGGGCAACTGGCTGGCGAACGCGCCCCTGTCCTCCCGCAAGGACGCGCGGGACGCGGTCGTCGCGGCCCGCAAGGCCTTCCCCGGCTGGTCCGGCGCCACGGCCTACAACCGGGGCCAGATCCTCTACCGGATCGCCGAGATGCTGGAGGGCCGGCGCGAGCAGTTCACCGCCGAAGTGGCCGCCGCGGAAGGGCTGTCGAAGGCGAAGGCGGCGGCCCGGGTGGACGCGGCGGTCGACCGCTGGGTCTGGTACGCGGGCTGGTCCGACAAGGTCGCCCAGATCGCCGGCGCGGCCAACCCGGTCGCGGGCCCGTACTTCAACCTCTCCACGCCGGGTCCGACCGGGGTCGTGGCGGTGCTGGCCCCGCAGGACTCCTCCTTCCTCGGGCTGGTGTCGGTGCTCGCCCCGGTGATCGTCACCGGCAACACGGCCGTGGTCGTGGCGTCCGGGAGCGCTCCGCTCCCGGCGCTCTCCCTGGGCGAGGTGCTGGCCACCTCCGATCTGCCGGGCGGGGTCGTCAACCTCCTCTCCGGCCGCACCGCGGAGATCGCCGCACCGCTCGCCGCCCACCAGGATGTCAACGCGATCGACCTGGCCGGGGCGGACGCCGCCCTGGCGAAGGAGCTGGAGACGGCCGCGGCCGACAACCTCAAGCGGGTGCTCCGCCCGTCGGCCGGTACGGACTGGGCGGCCGACCCGGGCACGGAGCGGCTGCTGGCCTTCCTGGAGACGAAGACGGTCTGGCACCCGATGGGCGTCTGACCCGGACGGGGTCCCACGCCCGTCCGGCGTGCCCCCTGTGCTCGCGTGCACCCGTGCCCGCGTGCCCACCGCGGGCAGGCAGGCTCAACAGGCCCCGGCGGAACCGCTTTTCCGGTTCCGCCGGGGCCTGTCGCGCGAGGCCGTTGGCCTTGCGATGCCGTCATCCCGCACGAGGCCGTCCTGCCGTCGTGCCGTCCTGTTGCCGTGCAGCCGTGCAGCCGTGCAGCCGTGCAGCCGTGCAGCCGGACCGTGCCACCCTGCCGCCGTGCCGTCCTGCTGCCCGGCCATCGCCCCGCACCAGGACCTCACCCCCCGCACCATGCCGCCGTCCCGTGCGTCGCCCTCCGTGCCCCACTGGGCACACCCCCGCCGCGGTTCCGGTTCCGGGCACGCCGGGTGATCCCGGCGCGACGGAAAGTCCGGGCCCCGTCCCCCTGCCGCGTACGCCGTGCCATGCGGGAGAATGGCGTTCCGTGAACCGTCAACCGCACCCGCTCGCCCGAGTCGTCCTCCTGACGGGGCCCTCCGGTTCCGGCAAATCGTCCCTCGCCGCCCGCACCGGCCTGCCCGTCCTGCGCCTCGACGACTTCTACCGCGAGACCGGCGACCCGGCCCTGCCCCAACTCCCCGACGGCGGCGGCACGGACTGGGACTCACCGCTCTCCTGGGACGCGGACGCGGCGGTGGCCGCGGTGACCGCGCTGTGCCGCACGGGCCGGGCGGTCGTCCCGGTGTACGACATCGCGACGAGTTCGCGTACCGGCGAGGAGACGCTCGGCATCGGTGACGCGCCCCTGTTCGTCGCGGAGGGCATCTTCGCCGCCGACATCATCGAACGCTGCCGCGCGCAAGGGATGCTGGCGGACGCCCTGTGCCTGCGCGGCCGGCCGTCCACCACCTTCCGGCGGCGGCTGCTCCGCGACCTGCGGGAGGGGCGCAAGTCCGTTCCCGTCCTGCTGCGGCGCGGCTGGCGGCTGATGCGTGCCGAACGCGGCATCGTGGACCGCCAGTCGGCGCTCGGCGCCCACCCCTGCGGCCGGGACGAGGCGCTCGCCCGGATCACGGCGGCCGCGGCGCACCGCGTCCCGGCGGCCGTGCGGGCCGCCTCCCCGGCAACCGCCGCCGGAACCCCCGCCATCCCGGCCCAGCGCCCGGCACCGGCCCGTTCCACGGCCACGGCGGGCCCCGGGGCGTAACGGCGTTCACCGGAAGCGCTCGGTCACGGCGGTGCCGGGAGTCGGACGAACCGGCGGGCATCAGGCCGGGCGCGCCACGGAACAGCCCGGCCGCCGCGGGCGCTCGGCCGCGCGGGCACGGCGCCGCGCGGACACGCGGACACGCGGCCGGCCCGGCGCCCCCAACACCCGGCTCCCGCACCCCCGGACACGGCGAAGCGGGACCGAACAGACCCCCCGGCCGCTCGGTCCCGCCTCTGCCACCGCTCCCCGAAGCGGTGACCCCCGTTGCCCTGCCCGTCCCCCGATGGGCAGGCCCCCGTTGCTCCCCCGTGCTGTTCCCCCGTGGGCCCCCGTGACCCCGTTCCCCCGTGTCCCGTCGGCGGCCCCCGCCGCCGGTGGGTCTCAGGCGACCAGCTCGCCGAAGGACTCCTCCTGGTCCCGGCCGAAGCTGAGCGCCTCGTCCTCGCGCAGCCGGCGCAGCGAGCGCCAGATGCTGCTCTTGACCGTGCCGACGCTGATGCCGAGGATGTCGGCGATCTCCGGGTCGGTGCGGCCCTCGTAGTAGCGCAGTACCAGCATGGTGCGCTGGAGTTCGGGCAGCCGGGCCAGCGCCTGCCACAGCACGGCGCGCAGTTCGGTGCCGCGCATCGCGTCGTGGTCGCCGGCCGTCTCCGGCAGTTCCTCGGTCGGGTACTCGTTGAGCTTGCGCCGGCGCCAGGCGCTGATGTGCAGATTCGTCATGGTGCGCCGCAGATACCCGCCGACGGCGGCCTTGTCGCTGATCCGCTCCCAGGCCCGGTAGGTGGAGAACAGCGCGCTCTGCAGCAGGTCCTCCGCCTCGTACCGGTCACCGGTCAGGTGGTAGGCCGTCGCGTACAGGGAGGCGCGGCGTTCCCGGACGTAGGCGGTGAACTCCGCCTCCGGCAGGCCGTGCCGCTCCCCCGTCTCCCCGTACGCGCCGGTCCCCCGCGGGGAGCCGCCCCCGCCGGCCCCCGTGACCGTGCCGGTCACCGGCGTGTGCTTCTGCTGCCGGATCTGCCGCCCGGTGCCGCGAGCGCACCCCCGCCCGCTCACGGCACCGGACTTCTCTCCCCCGGACTCCACCCGGTCGCGTCCGAAGGCCCGGCCGGCGGCATGCAGGCGCGTGACAACTGCGCTGGTGGATCCGGTGTGCAGTGTGTTCATCCCGCGCCCCCCGTCTTCGGAGCCTGCTGACGTCCGTTGGCTGTCCGGGCCGTTCTCCCCGCCCGGTGCACACCAGACTGGCCGCCCAGTTTCATCGCCCTGTCCGCCGCCTGTCACAGCCGTGTCACAGGGGCCTTTGGGGCAGTAACCCCGGCCCGGACGGGGTCCGGACCGGGCCCGGACCCTTTGACCCTCGAACTATCGGCCCTCCGTGGGACAGAATGACCAACGTGCCTTTCCTGTTGCTGATCGAGGACGATGACGCCATCCGTACGGCCCTCGAACTCTCCCTGTCGCGCCAGGGCCACCGTGTGGTGGCCGCGGCGACGGGCGAGGACGGCCTGAAACTGCTGCGCGAGCAGCGGCCGGATCTGATTGTGCTGGACGTGATGCTGCCGGGGATCGACGGCTTCGAGGTGTGCCGCCGGATCCGCCGCACCGACCAGCTCCCGATCATCCTGCTCACCGCGCGCAGCGATGACATCGACGTGGTGGTGGGCCTGGAGTCCGGGGCGGACGACTACGTCGTCAAACCCATCCAGCCGCGGGTCCTCGACGCCCGGATCCGCGCCGTGCTGCGGCGCGGGGAGCGGGAGAACAACGACGCGGCGACATTCGGCAGCCTCGTCATCGACCGCTCGGCGATGACGGTCACCAAGAACGGCGAGGACCTGCAGCTCACCCCGACCGAGCTGAGGCTGCTGCTGGAGCTGAGCCGCCGGCCCGGCCAGGCGCTGTCCCGCCAGCAGTTGCTGCGGCTGGTGTGGGAGCACGACTACCTGGGCGACTCGCGCCTGGTGGACGCCTGTGTGCAGCGGCTGCGCGCCAAGGTCGAGGACGTGCCGTCCTCCCCGACCCTGATCCGCACCGTGCGGGGCGTGGGCTACCGGCTGGACACCCCGCAGTGACCCAGCCCTCCGGCCGCGTGCGCGGCTGGGCTTCCGGCCTGCTCCGGCTGACCAGCCTGCGGCTGCGGCTCGTGGTCGTCTTCGCGCTCGTCGCGCTCACCGCCGCCGTGTCCGCCTCCGGCATCGCGTACTGGCTGAACCGGGACGCCGTGCTCACCCGCACCCAGAACGCCGCCCTCAACGACTTCCGCCAGTCGCTCGCCGACAACACCGGCTCGCTGCCCCTGCGCCCGCGGTGCGACCAACTGCGGCACGCGGCGGAGCGCATGGCCGACAGCACCCAGCGCTACGAGGTGGTCCTCGTCGACCGGGACCGGGACGACAGGTCCTGCGCCGCGGTGTCCCGGGCCGGCGGTTTCACGCTGCGGACGGTGCCCGACACGCTGCGGACGGCGGTCAACGAGGAGCGCCCGGCCGACGTGGGCGACGGGCTGCCGTACCACCTGTACTGGCAGCGGATCACCCTCGACGGCGACCCCTATCTGGTCGGCGGGGCGAAGGTGATCGGCGGCGGGCCCACCGGCTACATGCTGAAGTCGCTCTCCACCGAGCGCGAGGACCTCAACTCCCTTGCCTGGTCGCTGGGCATCGCCACGGCGCTGGCGCTGATCGGCTCGGCGCTGCTCGCCCAGGCCGCGGCCGGCACCGTGCTGCGGCCCGTGCAGCGGCTCGGGGAGGCGGCCCGCCGGCTCGGCGAGGGCAAGCTCGACACCCGGCTGCAGGTCTCCGGGACGGACGAACTGGCCGAACTCTCCCGGACGTTCAACGGGGCCGCCGCCTCCCTGGAGAAGCGGGTCGCGGAGCTGAGCGCGCGGGAGGCCGCGAGCCGCCGCTTCGTCGCCGACATGTCGCACGAACTGCGCACCCCGCTGACCGCCATCACCGCCGTCACGGAGGTGCTGGAGGACGAGACCGACAACCTCGACCCGATGATCGCCCCCGCGGTGCGGCTGGTGGTGGACGAGACCCGGCGCCTCGGCGACCTCGTGGAGAACCTCATGGAGGTCACCCGGTTCGACGCCGGCACGGCCCGGCTGGTGCTCGACGACGTGGACGTCGCCGACATGGTCACCGCCTGCATCGACGCCCGCGCCTGGCTCGACGCGGTCGAACTCGACGCCGAGCGCGGCATCGTGACCCGCCTCGACCCGCGCCGGCTCGACGTCATCCTGGCCAACCTCATCGGCAACGCGCTCAAGCACGGCGGGTCGCCGGTGCGGGTCACGGTCCGGCCCGAGGACTCCTGGCTGACCGTGGAGGTGCGCGACCACGGGCCGGGCATCCCCGAGGACGTCCTGCCGCACGTCTTCGACCGCTTCTACAAGGCGAGCGCGTCCCGGCCGCGTTCGGAGGGCAGCGGCCTGGGCCTCTCCATCGCCCTGGAGAACGCCCACATCCACGGCGGCGACATCGCCGTCGCCAACCACCCCGACGGCGGCGCCGTGTTCCGGCTGCGCCTGCCGATGGACGCCGAGGCCGCCGGCCCCGGAACGGACGAGCACGGGCCCGGACACGAACACGGCCACGGCCACGGCCACGGCCACGGCCACGGACAGGACACCGCGTGATACCCGCCACCCCGACACCGGCCCCCGCGGCCGGTTCCCGCCGCCTGCGCGGCCCGCTGTCCGCCGCCCTGGCGGTCCTCGTCCTCGCGGGCGGCACGGGCTGCGGCATCCGCGGCACCTCCGTGCCGGTGGACGCGGGCCCGGCGCCCTCCCGGGCGTCATGCCGCGTCCCGGACGGCCCCGCCCCCGTGCCGGACTCGGGCAAGGAGGCCCAGACCGACGTCCACCTCGTGTGCGGGGCCCAGATCATGCCGGTGAAGCGGGTCGTGCCGCGCACGGAGGGGCGGACGGAGGAGGACCGGCTGCGTCTGGCCCGGGCCCTCCTCACGGAGCTCCAGACCCCGCCCTCCCGGGCCGAGGACGACGGCGGCTTCTCCAGCGAGGTGCCCGACGGCCTGGAGGTCGGGGCACCGCGGGACGGGGACCCCGGCAGCGCGCTCCGGCTGAGCCGCATCCCGGACGAGCTCCCGGCGTACGCGCTGGCCCAGCTCGTCTGCACCTTCGCGGGCACCGCCGCCGTCGCGGGTGACGAGTCCGTCGTCCTCGGCGGGCCGGGCGACGATCCGCTGAAGCGCTTCCCGTGCACGGAGGAACTGCGCGCCCGCCCGGAGGCCGCGCAGACGACGGGGGTACCGGTGACCTGAGCCCGTGCGCGGGCAGGGACGCGCGGCCGGCGGAGCACCGGGCCGCCACGGCGGACGGTGCGCCGGGACGGTGGGTGACGGAGACGTCAGCCGACCGGGACGGGCACCCGGCCGGGACGGCACGTGACCGGGACAGCGCAGACGGAGCGGTGCGTGACGGAGCCGGCGTGACGGAGCGGTGTGACGGAGCGGTGTGACCGGGGCAACGAACACCCCGGTGCGGGCGCCGGAACCGCGCGGACCCGCCGCCGCGTCCTCCCCCGCGTGCAGCGTCATGGTTGCGGCGCCCGTGCCGCCTTCCGCTTCCGCGCGACGGGACTCGTCCTCCTGCTCGCCCACCTGCTGTACGTGGCATGGACCGCGCTGCGCCCGCCGTCGCTGCCCTGGGTGACAGCCGCCCATCTGCAGCCGCTGGCGACGGTCCGCGCCGAACTGGCGCTCGGCTTCTGGCCCGCCGTGCAGCATCTCGGCGGGGCGCTGCTGCTGCTGGCACCGCTCGGCGTCCTGCTGCCCTGGGCAGCCGGGCGGCTGGAGGCGCCGCTGCTGGCATCGCTCACCCGCACCGTCTTCTCCGGCGTCATGGTGTCGCTCGGCCTCGCGCTGCTCCAGACCAATCTGTCGGGACGGACGCTCGACGTGGACTCCCTCGTGCTGCACGTGCTGGGCATCGCCCTGGCCCATCTGGCCCTGGTGCCGACGCTCCGGGGATGGCTGCGGCGGCTGTGCGAGCGGGCCCGCCGGGCGTCACCGTCCGTACCCGCCGCCCCGGGCGGCCCCGGCGGTGTCCCGGGGGAGGAGACGTCTCAGGGGGCGTCCCTGAGGATTCCCGGGGTCGGTGCGGTCCCCTGGGCGGATGTTTCGTCCCCTTCCTGGGCATACGGTCGAGATATCGCACGACGTCCTCGACACCTCACGAAGGAGTCCCCATGAGCGCCCTGGTCCGCCCCACCGACAACCGCATGATCGCCGGGGTGTGCGCCGCGCTGGCACGGCGCTTCGGCACCACCCCGACCACGATGCGGGTGATCTTCCTGGCCTCGTGCCTGCTGCCCGGTCCGCAGTTCCTGCTCTACCTGGCGCTGTGGGTGTTCCTGCCGTCCGAGAAGAGCCACGGCCGGCAGGCCTGGTGAGTCTCCCGACGGACCGGCGTCACGGCGGCGAGCTCCCGGGGACCCGGCCCCGGGCAGGGGGACCGAGACCGAGGCCGGACACCCGGCCGGGACACACGAGAGGAGGGGGCGCGCACCCCTGAAGCGGGTGCGCGCCCCCTCCTCGCCGTTTCCGCGGCGGTTCCGCGGCTCGGCCGTCCGGCTGCCGCCCGGTTCCGGGCGGGCGGGACGGGGGGTCAGCCGAGCGGCAGACCTCCGAGCAGCCGGTCCAGCATGCCGCCCGTCTCCTGGGCCCGGCCGTCCTGCGCGGGCAGGGTGCGGGGCGAGCCGGCCTGCCCCTGAGCGGGACGGTCCGGCGCGGCCTGACCCCGCGCGGGAGCCATGGGCGCGGCCTCGCCGCGGTCCTGACGCTCCGGCGCGGCCTGACCCTGCTCGGGAGCCATCGGCATGGCGTCGTCCTGAGCCTGGCGCTGCGGCGCGGCCTGGCTCTGCGGCGCGGCCTGGCTCTGCGGCGCGGCCTGGCTCTGCGGCGCGGCCTGACCCATCGCGGGAGCCATGGCCGCGTTCATGCCCGGGGCGGCCTCACGGTCCTGAGCGATCCCGGCCTGCTCGTTCCGGCCGGGGAGGCGCGACGCGGTGTCGGGGCTCTGGTCGACAGCCTGGCGGCCGTGCGAGTGGTGCCCGCCCTTGTGGTGGCCGCCCTGGTGCCCGTGGTGGTGGTCGCCCTTGTGGTGACCGCCGTGGTGGTGCCCGCCCTTGTGGTGGTCGCACTGGCCGTGGTGGTGCTTGCCCTTGTGGTGCCCCTTGTGCCCGTGGTGGTGCTTGCCCTTGTGGTGCTCACCCTTGCCGTGGTGGCATCCACCGCACTTGTGGCCGTTGTGCTCACCGCTCTGGCCGCGATCGGTCTGCTGCGGGGCCTGGTGGGTGGCGGGGGCCATGGAACCGACCGGCGCGGCCACGGCGGCGGCGGCACCGGCGACGGCGAAGCCGACACCGAGCACGGCGGCCCGGAAGATCCGGGAGGTTACCTGCTTCATCGCGTACATCCTCTGCTGGGGGGAGGTGGTGCGATTCGACGGACGAGCGGAAGCCTGCGCATACGCTCCGCCACCGAACGCATGCGCAACGTAGTCACCTGCGGAGATGGCCGCAATCAACGGCCGGGCGCGTCGCCCCGGCGGCCTCCGCATGTCCTCCGCCCGGCGGGGCGGACGGCCCCGGACGCCCGGCGGGGCGGGCCGCCGCGTCCTCCCGCCCCGGTCGCCGTCCCGGCCCGGCGCCCCAGCGGTCCGGCCCCAGCGCCCCGCAGACCCGGCGCCCCGCCGGCCGGCCCCGTTCACCGTCAGCCCTGCGCGCCACCACCCGTCTCACGGAAGAGCCACTCGGACTTCAGCTCGGCATAGCCGGGCTTGATCACGTCGTTGATCATGGCGAGACGTTCGTCGAACGGGATGAAGGCGGACTTCATGGCGTTCACCGTGAACCACTGCATGTCATCGAGGGTGTAGCCGAAGGCCTCGACCAGCCGCTCGAACTCGGTGCTCATGCTCGTCCCGCTCATGAGCCGGTTGTCGGTGTTGACCGTGGCGCGGAAACACAGGTCGCGCAGCACACCGATGGGGTGTTCGCGGTACGACTCCGCGGCGCCCGTCTGGAGGTTGGAGGTCGGGCACAGCTCCAGCGGGACGCGCTTGTCGCGGACGTAGGAGGCGAGCCGCCCGAGCTTCACCGTGCCGTCCGCGGCGACCTGGATGTCGTCGATGATGCGGACGCCGTGGCCGAGCCGGTCGGCTCCGCACCACTGGAGCGCCTGCCAGATGGACGGCAGGCCGAACGCCTCACCCGCGTGGATGGTGAAGTGGTTGTTCTCGCGCTTGAGGTACTCGAAGGCGTCGAGGTGGCGGGTGGGCGGGAAGCCCGCCTCGGCGCCCGCGATGTCGAACCCGACGACGCCCAGGTCGCGGTAGCGGTTGGCGAGTTCGGCGATCTCCAGGGAGCGGGCGGCGTGCCGCATGGCGGTCAGCAGGGCGCCGACGCGGATGCGGTGCCCGTTCTCCCGGGCCCGGCGCTCGCCCTCGCGGAAGCCCTCGTTGACGGCCTCCACGACCTCCTCCAGGGCGAGCCCGCCGGTGAGGTGCTGCTCCGGCGCGTAGCGGACCTCGGCGTAGACGACGCCGTCGGCGGCGAGGTCCTCGGCGCACTCCGCGGCCACCCGGAAGAGCGCCTCGCGGGTCTGCATGACGGCGCAGGTGTGGGCGAAGGTCTCCAGGTACCGCTCCAGGGAGCCGGAGTCCGCGGCCTCGCGGAACCAGCGGCCGAGCGCGGCGGGGTCGGTCTCCGGCAGGCCGTCGTAGCCCTGTTCGGCGGCGAGCTCGACGACGGTCGCGGGGCGGAGGCCGCCGTCGAGGTGGTCGTGGAGCAGGGCCTTCGGGGCGCGGCGGATCTGGTCCGCGTCGGGGGTCCTGCCTCGGGTCTGGTGCGTCGTCTCCGTCATCTCCGTACTTTAACTCCTACGCGCGTAGAACGCGTAGACCTCCCGGCCGTCCCGGCGTGACCGGCGGGGACGCGGCCGGTGACCGCGGTGATGGATGCACAACGGTGACCTTTCCGTGCGGTGGAGTACACCCGGACGTCTGCCAAGGTTCTGTCATGGCTCAGCAAGCAGTGCCGGCGCGGGGTGCCCGGTTGGGACGGGCGGTGGGGACGACCGGGCGGAGAACGGCGGTGAGCGGGGCCGTACTGGTGCTCGCGGACGGTCCACCGGAGGGCACGGGGCGGCCGTCCCCCGTGACGGCCTCGGCGGTGCTGCCGCTCGCCCGCCACCTCGCCCGCGCCGGGCACGACGACGGGCTCGTGGTCCACGCCGTCCACTACCGCCGCCGGGGCTGGAACGGTTCCGCGGCCCACCCGGTGGAGGACACCGCCTGGGCCGTCGACGAGGTTGTCCGGCGCTACGGCGACATACCCGTCTGCCTCGCCGGGACGGGCATGGGGGCCCGGGCCGCGCTGCTCGCCGCGGGCCGGCCGGCGGTCAACTGCGTGCTGGCGCTGGCCCCGTGGCTGCCGGCGGAGGGCAAGAACGCGCCCGACCCCGACCCCGTGAAGCAGCTGGCGGGGCGCCGGGTGCTGCTGGTGCACGGGACGAACGACGAGCGGGCCGACCCCGAGCAGTCCTACCGCTACGCGCAGCGCGTCAAGAAGGCCAACCGCGACATCTGCCGCTTCGAGGTCCACTCGGACGGGCACGGGCTGCGGCAGCACCGTGCCGAAGTCCGGGCTCTGGCAGCGGACTTCACCCTCGGCTCGCTCTTCGAGCGCGGGTTCTCCCGGCCGGTGGAGGACGCGCTGGCGGCCCCGCCGCCGCTGGGGCTGCGGATGCCCCTCGCGGTGGGCTTCCGGGCGGCCGGGACCGGGGCGGGGCGGCTCCGGCGGGGGTGAGGCCGTGCCGCCGGGCCCCCGCCGCGCCGCGCGGCGCGGCCTTCCGGGCCGGGCGGCATTCCGGGCGGGCCTCCACGGCCGGGCCCGCTCAGCGGGGCAGCAGACGGCCGCGGCGGGAGAGGAGAAAGCGCTTGAAGGCCGCCACCGGGGGCGTGTCCGGGTGGCCGTCCAGCCAGGCCACGCCGATCTCCCGGACCGCGCGCGGCGCCGTGACCGTCAGCTCCGCCACCCCCGGCCTCGGTACCGCCGGTGGCGGCAGCAGCGCCACGCCCAGGCCCGCGGCCACCAGCCCCCTCAGGGTCTCGGCCTCCTCCCCCTCGAACGCCACCCGCGGCTTGAAGCCCGCCTCCGCGCACAGCGCGTCGGTGATGAGGCGCAGCCCGTACCCCGGTTCGAGCGTGACGAAGACCTCCTCGGCCGCCTCCGCGAGCCGCACCCGCTTGCGGCGGGCCAGCCGGTGGCCCTCCGGGACGACCAGCCGCAGCCGCTGCTCGTCCAGCCGCCGGGCCACCAGGTCCGGGGCGTCCGGCACGGGTGCGGTGAGGCAGAGGTCGAGTTCGCCCGCGCGGAGCCGTTCGAGCATCGCCTCCCCGTAGTTCTGCACGAGCTGGAAGCGGACCCGGGGATGGTCGGCGCGGAAGGCCCGGATGAGGCCCGGCACGGTCTCCGGCCCGAGGGTGTGGAGGAAGCCGAAGGCGACCTTGCCCGCGGCCGGATCGGCGTCGGCCCGTACCGACTCGGCGGCGCGCTCCACCTCGGCGAGGGCCCGTTCCACGGAACGCAGGAAGGTGCGGCCCGCCGGGGTGAGCGACACCGTGCGGCCGTGCCGGGCGAAGAGCGCGACCCCGAGGTCCCGCTCCAGCCGGACCATGGCCCGGCTCAGGGTGGACTGCGGCACGGCGAGCTCCTCCGCCGCCCGCGTGACGTGCTCGTACCGGGCGACCCCCGCGAACTGGGCGAGGCGCGGGGCGAGCAGCGCCGGCCAGGAGCCGGCCTCCAGCCCGGCGGCGGCCGCGGCCTCGGTGGCGGGAGCGCCCCCGGCTGTCACCGGCATGTCTTTTTCGTTCCTGTTCGGTGACACGCGCGCCCCTCAACTGCCGTCATGCGGCAGAGCATCGTTTTCCCGGATTCCATGCATTGGACGCATTAAAGCGCGCGTGCCTACGGTTCCGGTATGTCTCCCGCCGATACCGGGGCGTCCGCCGTGATCCGCGCGGGCGCCGCCCACCCGACGTCCCCGTCCTCGCCGTCCTCCCCGAGCTCCTCCGTGCCCTCCCCGGGCTCCACCTCCGCGGCGCGCGTCGCGGCCGGGGTCGGCGGCCACGCCGGGGCCGCCTCCGACGCCGACGCCACCCGGCTCCGCCCCGGCGGCCCCGGTTACCGGCGGCTCAGCCTCGCCCTGTTCGCCGCCGGTCTGGCCACCTTCGCCCTGCTCTACTCCACGCAGGCGCTGCTCCCCGCCATCTCGGCCGATCTCCGGGCCACCCCCGACGCGGCGAGCTGGACCGTCTCCGGCGCCACCCTCGGGCTGGCGCTGGCGGTGCTGCCGCTGAGCGCGCTCTCCGAGCGCTTCGGGCGGCGGGCGCTGATGACCGGTTCGCTGACGGTCGCCGTACTGATCGCGCTGGCGGTCCCGTTCGCCCCGGATCTCGGCACGCTCGTGGCACTGCGCACCGTCCAGGGCGTGGCGCTCGCCGGGCTGCCCGCCTCCGCGATGGCCTTCCTGGCCGAGGAGGTCCGGGCGAAGGCGCTGGTCGGGGCGGTCGGGCTGTTCGTCGCGGGCAACAGCGTCGGCGGCATGTCCGGCCGGATCGTCACCGGCTGGGTCGCCCAGCTGTGGGGCTGGCGGGCGGCGCTCGGCGTGCTCGCCCTGCTGGCGGTGGTCTGCGCGGCCGTCTTCCGGCTGCTGGTGCCCCCGGCCCGGCACTTCACCCCGGCCGGGGCCGGCCCGCGGGCCCTGCTGCGGACCGTCGGCGGGCATCTCTCCGATCCGCTGCTGTGCCGGCTGTACGCGATCGGCGCGCTCTTCATGACCGTCTTCGGCGCGGTCTACACGGTGATCGGCTACCGGCTGGCCGACGAGCCGTTCGGGCTGCCCCAGGGGGTCGCGGGCTCGGTCTTCCTGGTCTACCTGGTGGGGACGGTGGCATCCGCCGCGGCGGGCCGGCTGGTCGCCCGGCTCGGGCGGCGCGGCGCGCTCTACGCGGCGGTGGTGACGACGGCGGCGGGGCTGCTGGTCAGCCTGGCCGACGCGATCGCGGCGGTGCTCGCCGGGCTGGTGCTCGTCACGGCGGGCTTCTTCACCGGCCACGCGGTGGCCTCGTCCTCCGTCAGCCGGTCCGCGTGCACGGGACGGGCGCAGGCCTCGGCGCTGTACCAGGCGGCGTACTACGTGGGCTCCAGCGTTGGCGGCGCGGTGGGCGCCCTGGCGTACCACGCGGCGGGCTGGCCGGGCACGGTGGCTCTCGGGCTGGTGGCCGTGGTCGCGGCGGCGGGCATCACGCTGTACGCGACCCGCAGGGCCTTGGCGGAGCGCCGCTGCCGGGCGGCACACCCGGCGGCGTACGCGCGGTCCTGACCTCATAAGGAGGTGTGCCGGGGCCTTTTCTTCTCCTTACGAGGGGAGAAAGGGCCCCGGCACAGCTCGGGCCAGTTGGCGGCCTCAGGCGACCGGGAATACGCCCGTGTCGATCACGAGATCGAAGGGCGCCGGCACATGAATGCCGTCACCGAACTTGCCCGCTTGGAGGAGCCGGTACACATCACCGACCGGCTCCCCGTAGAGGGTCACGGTCGGCCCACCCGGCGCCCAGGCGTCCACGAGCAGATACAGCGGAACGCCGGCCGAGGCATAGGCTCTCGGCTTGCTGAGCCGGTCGGTGCGTGCGTTGCTCTCCGAGGTGATCTCCACGATCAACCGGGCATGCCCGGCGGGAATCTCATAGCCGGGGGTGTCGAGCGCCTCCTTCGGGATCACCGCGAGATCCGGGATGAAGAGCCCCTTGCGGCCCGGTACGGAGACACCCTGGGTTTGGTAGATCCCCCACTCCCGGGGAATCACGGTGTACAGCAGGCGCTGGATGTCGTCAGCGATGTTGTTGTGGTCGTTGGCAGGTGGCGGTGACACGGTGATGATCCCCTCGATGATCTCCACCCTGCAGCCCTCGGGGGCGTCCGTCTCCTTCCAGAAGCGGACGAGGTCGGCCCACTCGTAGCCGTTGCCGGGCTGGTGGTCGACGGTGAGTGCGCTCACGGCGGTCTCCTCAATCGGTGCGTCACCGATCCCAGCATGCCGAAAGGGACCGGTGCGGGTCCACCGGTCCCTTTCACCCGTACGGGGCGGGGTGGGGCCCAGCCCCGTGCGGGCGGTCTCGTCGAGCCGGGGGGCGACCGCCGGCGCGTCCCGCGCGCCGGGCGTCCCGGGGCCGTCTCTCAGGCGTCCGCGGCGATGCGCTCCAGCACGATCGGCGACGGCTCGTACGGCGTGCCCGGGGGCTGCACGGCCACCGCGCCCTCCAGGGCCTCGACGGCGTAGCCGAAACGCTCCGGGGTGTCGGTGTGCAGGGTCAGCAGCGGCTGACCCGCCGTGACCTCCGCGCCCGGCTTGGCGTGGATCTCGATGCCCGCCGCGGCCTGCACCGGGTCCTCCTTGCGGGCCCGGCCCGCGCCCAGGCGCCAGGCGGCCACGCCGACCGCGTAGGCGTCCAGGGCGGTGAGCACGCCCGAGGCGGGGGCGGTCACGACATGCTGCTCGCGCGAGACCGGCAGCGGCGCGTCCGGGTCGCCGCCCTGGGCCGCGATCATGCGGCGCCAGTGGTCCATGGCGGAGCCGTCGGCCAGCGCCTTGGCGGGGTCGGCGTCCGGCAGCCCGGCCGCGTCGAGCATCTCGCGGGCCAGCGCCAGGGTCAGCTCGACCACGTCCGCGGGCCCGCCGCCCGCCAGCACCTCCACCGATTCCCGGACTTCGAGGGCGTTGCCCGCGGTGAGGCCGAGGGGCACCGACATGTCGGTGAGCAGGGCGGTGGTCCGTACGCCGTGGTCGGTGCCGAGGCCGACCATGGTGGTGGCCAGCTCGCGGGCGTCGGCCAGGTTCTTCATGAAGGCGCCGGAGCCCACCTTCACGTCCAGCACCAGGGAGCCCGTGCCCTCGGCGATCTTCTTGGACATGATCGAGGCGGCGATCAGCGGTATCGCCTCGACGGTGCCGGTGACGTCGCGCAGCGCGTACAGCTTCTTGTCGGCCGGGGCGAGCCCGTCGCCCGCCGCGCAGATGACGGCGCCGACGTCCCGCAGCACGGCCATCATCTCGGCGTTGGACAGCGACGCCCGCCAGCCGGGGACCGACTCCAGCTTGTCGAGCGTGCCGCCGGTGTGGCCGAGGCCGCGGCCGGAGAGCTGCGGCACGGCCGCGCCGCAGGCGGCGACCAGCGGCGCGAGCGGCAGCGTGATCTTGTCGCCCACGCCGCCGGTGGAGTGCTTGTCCGCGGTGGGGCGGGGCAGCGAGGAGAAGTCCATCCGCTCACCGGAGGCGATCATCGCCGCGGTCCAGCGGGCGGTCTCCGCGCGGTCCATGCCGTTGAGCAGGATCGCCATGGCGAGCGCGGACATCTGCTCGTCGGCGACCGTGCCGCGGGTGTAGGCGTCGATGACCCAGTCGATCTGGGCGTCGGTCAGCCGGCCCTTGTCGCGCTTGGTCCGGATGACGGAGACGGCGTCCATGGGTTCCATCAGTGCTGCCCTTCTGCTGTGCCGTGCTGTTCCCCGCCGGTGGCGTGCTGTTCCCCGCCCGCGCCGTGCCGTTCCCCGCCCGTGCGGCTGCCGTGACGGCCGAGGTCGTCAGCGCCGAAGGCGTCGGGCAGCACCTCGGTCATCGGACGGATGCCGGACGGCGTGTCCACAAGCAGGTCCGGGCCGCCGTGCTCCCACAGCAGCTGCCGGCAGCGGCCGCACGGCATCAGCCGTTCACCGTCCCGGCCGCAGCAGGTGAAGGCGGTGAGCCGGCCGCCGCCGCCCGCGACGAGCTCCGAGATCAGACCGCACTCGGCGCAGAGGGCCACCCCGTAGGCGGCGTTCTCCACATTGCAGCCGGTCACGGTACGGCCGTCGGCCGTGAGCGCGGCGGCACCCACGGGGAAGCCGGAGTACGGGGCGTAGGCCCGGGACATGACGTCCCGGGCCGCGCCGCGCAGGGCCTCCCAGTCGGTTTCCCGGACGGGGACAGCGGTCACTTACTTGCCCTGGCCTTTCTGGTAGGTCTTGCCGATGGCCTTGGGCACCCGCAGCCGCTGGGCGGCCAGCGCGAGCACCAGCAGGGTCGCGACGTACGGGGTGGCCTCGACGAACTCGCGCGGCACCGTCTCCGTGAAGGCGTACCAGAGCACGAGCAGCAGCGCGAAGACCGAACTGATCGCGGCGGTGCGGTAGCTGGTGACACGCAGCTTCCACAGCGTGACGGCGACCAGCAGCACCACGGCCAGCAGCAGCAGCGCGTGGACGGTGTCGCCGCCGCCGCGGAGCTGGAGGCTGTCCATGAAGCCGAAGAGGCCCGCGCCCATCGCGACGCCGCCCGGCCGCCAGTTGCCGAAGATCATCGTGGCGAGGCCGATGTAGCCGCGCCCGCCGGTCTGGCCGTCGGAGTAGAAGTGCACGCCGATGGCCATGAACGCCCCGCCCAGGCCCGCGAGCCCGCCGGAGACCAGCAGCGCCGCGTACTTGTACGTGTAGACGTTGACGCCCAGCGACTCCGCGGCGGTCGGGTTCTCACCGCAGGAGCGCAGCCGCAGGCCGAAGGAGGAGCGCCACAGGACGAAGAAGGTGCCGACGAAGAGTCCCGCGGCGACCAGGGTCAGCCAGGACACGTCCGTGGTCAGGCCGCGGAGGATGCCCGCCGCGTCGGAGAGCAGGAACCAGTCCTTCTTCTCCAGGGTGCCCAGCCAGTCGGAGAGCAGGGGGACGGAGAACCTCGACATGTCGTCCATCGGCGGCGACTGCTTGTCGTTGCCGCCCGCGGCGGCCGCCTCGGAGCCCTCGGCGCCGAACAGCAGCTTGGCGAGGTACTGGGTGACGCCCAGCGCCAGGATGTTGATCGCCACACCGGAGATGATGTGGTCCACGCCGAAGGAGACCGTGGCGATGGCGTGGATCAGTCCGCCGAGGAGACCGCCGATGACACCCGCCAGCGCGGCGGCCCACGGCCCGTACTGGTAGCCGGCCCAGCCGGCGCAGAAGGTGCCCAGCATCATCATGCCCTCGAGGCCGATGTTGATGACGCCCGCGCGCTCGGCCCAGAGGCCGCCGAGTCCGGCGAGGCCGATCGGCACGGCGGCGATCAGCGCGCCCCCGTACTGGCCGGAGGAGGTGAGGTCGCCCGCGCCGGTCCAGGCGCGCAGGACGGAGAGGAGCAGCAGCACCCCGGAGATGATCAGCAGGACCACCGGGTACGACAGCCTGCCGCGCTCCCGCTTGCCGTCCCGCTTCCCGTTCCCGCCGCTGCGCCCCTTCGCGACCGCGGCTGTGAGGTTCGTGCTCATGCGGACACCTCCGCCTTCTCGGTCTTCCCGTTGTTCCGGGCCTCGGCGGCGAGGCGTTCGCCGACCTTGCGCTGCTGGGTCCGCAGGCCGTAGCGGCGGACGACTTCATAGGCGATGACGACGCAGAGGACGATCACGCCCTGCATCACGCCGACGATCTCCTGGGCGTAGCCCTCGAATTCGAGCCGGCCGCCGGTGCGCTCCAGGAAGCCCCAGAGCAGCGCGCCGAGCGCGATGCCCACCGGGTGGTTCCGGCCGAGCAGGGCGATGGCGATGCCGGTGAAGCCGATGCCGTTGGGGAAGTCGGTGCCGTAGTTGTACGACTCGCCCAGCAGGGTCGGCATGCCGACCAGGCCGGCCACGAGGCCGGAGAGGAGCATGCTGGTGACGACCATGCGGCCGACGCTGACGCCGCCGGCCTGCGCGGCCGACTCGGAGCGGCCGACGGTGCGCAGGTCGAAGCCGAACCGGGTGCGGTTCAGCAGGAACCAGTACAGGACTCCGACGATCACCGCGACGACGATGAAGCCGTTGACCGGGGCCTGCCCGGTCGGGATCTCGAAGAAGTGCGCGGACTCGGGGATCGGCTCGGTGTGGATGATGTTGCCGTCGCGGACCGCGAGCCGGCCGTCCTGGAGGAAGTAGCCGATGATCGCGCCGGCGATGGCGTTCAGCATGATGGTGCTGATGACCTCGCTGACGCCGCGGGTGGTCTTCAGCAGGCCGGCGATGCCGGACCAGAGCGCGCCGACCATCATCGCGACGATCATGATCACCGGGATCTGGACGATGCCCGGCAGCGCCAGCGCCCCGCCGACGACCGCGGCGAAGAACGCGGCGATGCGGTACTGGCCGTCCACGCCGATGTTGAAGAGGTTCATCCGGAAGCCGATGGCGACGGCCAGCGCGGACAGGAAGTACGGGATCGCCTTGTTGATGATGACGATCTGGCTGTCGCTCTTGGAACCGTACTCGACCATGATCGAGAAGGCCCGGAACGGGTTGTCACCGGTCGTCAGGAAGATCAGCGAGGTGATGACCAGGGCCGCGACGATGGCGAGCAGCGGGGCGGCGATGCCGAGGCCCACCCGGTGCCAGTCGACGGCGGCCCGCCGTCCGGCCTCCGGGGCGGTCCCTCCGGGCCCCTGCGGGGCGGGAGTCGTGGTGCTCATGCCTCTTCCTCCCCACGGGTCTCGTGCGGTGCGCCGTCACGGTCGGAACGGTCGGCGGACGGCTGCAGGGTGCCGCTGGCGGCGCCGGTCATGGCCGAGCCCAACTCCTCGGGGGTGATGGTCGCGGGGTCGGCGTCGGCGACCAGGCGGCCGCGGAACATCACCCGCAGGGTGTCGGAGAGGCCGATCAGCTCGTCGAGGTCGGCCGAGACCAGCAGCACGGCCAGGCCCTCGCGGCGCGCGGCCCGGATCGCGTCCCAGATCTGCGCCTGGGCGCCGACGTCCACGCCCCGGGTGGGGTGCGCGGCGATCAGCAGCTTGGGGCCGTGGCTCATCTCGCGGCCGACGATCAGCTTCTGCTGGTTGCCGCCGGAGAGGCTGGCCGCGGTGACGTCGATGCCGGGGGTGCGGACGTCGTACTCCCGGACGATCCGCTGGGTGTCGGCGCGGGCGGCCTTGATGTCGAGCAGGCCGCCCTTGCTGTTGGGGCGTTCGGTCACATGGCCGAGGATGCGGTTCTCCCAGAGCGGGGCCTCCAGCAGCAGGCCGTGCCGCTGCCGGTCCTCGGGGATGTAGCCGATGCCGCCCTCGCGGCGCTTGCGGGTGGCGGTGTGGGTGAGGTCGTCCCCGTCCAGCACGACGGTGCCGCCGTCGGGTATCCGCATCCCCATGACGGCCTCGACCAGTTCGGCCTGGCCGTTGCCCTCCACTCCGGCGATGCCCAGCACCTCGCCCCGGTGAATGGTGAAGGAGACGTCGTCGAGCACCGCCCGCACCACGCCGTCGGGGTCGGTGGCCGAGAGGCTGAGGGAGTCCACCGTCAGCATCGGGACCTCGGTGACCGTGGACTCGCGGGTCTCCGGCGAGGGGAGTTCGCTGCCGACCATGAGCTCGGCGAGCTGCTTCCGCGTCACGTCGGCCGGCTTGACCGAGGCGACGGTGGTGCCGCGCCGGATGACGGTGATGTCGTCGGCGACGGACAGCACCTCGCCCAGCTTGTGGGAGATGAAGATGACGGTCAGTCCCTCGGCCTTGAGTTCGCGGAGGTTGTCGAACAGCGCGTCGACCTCCTGCGGCACGAGGACGGCCGTGGGTTCGTCGAGGATGAGCGTGCGGGCGCCGCGGTAGAGGACCTTGAGGATCTCCACGCGCTGGCGGTCGGCGACGCCGAGGTCCTCGACGAGGACGTCCGGGCGGGCGCCCAGGCCGTAGGCGTCCGAGATCTCCATGATCCGGGCGCGGGCCCGGCCGGAGATGCCGTGCAGCTTCTCGGCGCCGAGGACGACGTTCTCCAGGACGGTCAGGTTGTCGGCCAGCATGAAGTGCTGGTGCACCATGCCGATGCCGCGGGCGATGGCGTCGCCGGGGCTGCCGAACGACACCTGCTCGCCGTCGACGGTGATGGTCCCCTCGTCCGGCTTCTGCATGCCGTAGAGGATCTTCATCAGGGTGGACTTGCCGGCGCCGTTCTCACCCACGAGCGCGTGGACGGTGCCGCGGCCGACGGTGATGTCGATGTCGTGGTTGGCGACGACGCCGGGGAACCGTTTGGTGATGCCGTGCAGTTCGACCGCGGGGGCGCTGTCCGCACGTGAACTGCTGCTGGACGCTTTGATGGCGCACTCTCCTCGGAGAAGGGAGCGGGACGGGGGCGCCGGCCGGAACCGGCCGGACGAGATGGGAGGGACACAAGCGTTCTGGGGGACAGTAGCGAAGCTACCCCGCCCCTCCATGCTACGCGCGTAGCATCCGGTCCGTACACGGGCCCGGAGAAGGAGGACCTTCCCCGGGCCCGGGGTTCCGCGGCGGGAACCGGTGTCAGCGCTTCGGCTGCTCGTCGACCTTGACCTCGCCGCTGACGATCTTCTCCTTGGCGGCGTCGATCTTCGGCTGGATGTCGTCGATGAACCCGCCGGAGGTGGCGAGGCTGACGCCGTCCTTCTTCAGGGTGTAGGCGTTGACGCCGGTCAGGGGCTTGCCGTCCTCGACGCTCTTGATGAGGTCGAAGACCGCCACGTCCACGTTCTTGACCACGGAGGTCATGATCGAGTCCTTGTACTTCGCCAGACCGGGCTGCTGGTACTGGTCGGAGTCGACGCCGATCGCCCAGGTGCCCTTCTTGCCCGCGATGGCCTCGATCGAGCCGGCGCCGGACTGGCCGGCCGCGGTGTAGATCACGTCGATGCCGCGGTCGAGCATGCCCTTGGCCTTCGCCTTGGCGGCGGCCGGGTCGTTGAAGCCCTTGTCGTTGTTCGGGTAGAGGTACTCCGGGAAGACCTCGATGTCCTTCTTGGTGTCCTGCGCGCCCTGGACGAAGCCGGCCTCGAACTTCTGGATCAGCGCGTTGTTCACGCCGCCGATGAAGCCGACCTTGCCGGTCTTGGACTTGAGCGCGGCCGCGACTCCGGCGAGGTAGGAGCCCTCGTGCTCGGAGAAGACCATGCTGTCGATGTTCTTGCCCTCGGACACGGAGTCGACGACGCCGAAGGTGGTGTCCGGGAACTGCTTGGCGACCTTCTCGATCGACTTGCCGTAGTTGAAGCCGACACCGATGACCGGGTTGTAGCCCGCCTCCGCGAGGGAGGACAGCCGCTGCTCGCGGTCGGCCTCGGTCTCGTTGTTCTTGGCCGTCATCATCTTGGCGTCGACGCCCAGCTCGTCCTTGGCCTTGTCGACACCGCGGGCCGCCGACTCGTTGAACGAGTGGTCGTCACGGCCGCCCACGTCGAAGGCGAGGCCGACGCCCTTCTCCTTGCCACCCGACTCCGTCGAGGACTCACCGCAGGCGGCGGTGGTGAGCATGAGGGCCGCGGAGGCCATACCCGCGGCAGCGATCTTGGTTACCCGGCGCACGAGGACTTCCCCTTAGGACGAGCGCAGTTGTGCGGCGCTGTGTAGGACGAGCGCCTGGCAGCGGCGCTGGCTTTTTCGCATCGTAACGCGCGTAGATGCCGGGAAAACCCCTCTTCCGCAGCCGTTATCGGATCGACGCGAAGCGGTGCGGGCCCCTGTGCGCACAGCCGTCCGCCCGGCTACGGACGGTGGCCGTCCGGCAGCACCGCGGCCGGGCACGGGGCGCCGCGAAGGGGTGCGGGCCGCGTGGCACCGCCCGGGTCGCGCACAGCCCCGCACAGCTACGGACGGTGGCCGTCCAGGAGCGCCGCGGCCGTGAAGAGCTCGACGCCGACCCGGATCGCCTCTTCGTCGACGTCGAAGTCGCCGCAGTGCAGATCGCGGCGCGAGGTGTCCCCGATCTTGCGCACCCCGAGCCGGGCCATGGCGCCCGGGACCCGCTCCAGGTACCAGGAGAAGTCCTCGCCGCCCAGGCTCTGTTCGGTGTCCTCCACCGCGTCCGCCCCGCGCCGCGCGGTCATCGCGTCGGCCAGCAGCTCGGTGGCGCCGTGCTCGTTGACCACCGGCGGCACCCCGCGGACGTAGTTGATCTCCGACTTGGCCCCGCCGAGGGTGGCGATCTCGTCGATCGCGGCGTGCACCAGGTCGGGCGCCGCCCGCCAGGCCGGCAGATCGAGGCAGCGGACGGTGCCGGACAGCTCCGCGTGCTGCGGGATGACGTTGCAGGCGTGCCCCGTCTCCAGCCGGCCCCAGGTCACGACGAGCCCGGAGCGGGTGTCGACCCGGCGCGAGAGCAGCGCGGGCACCTCGGTGGCGACCTTCGCGGCGGCCGTCACCAGATCGGTGGTGAGATGCGGACGGGCGGTGTGCCCGCCCGGGCCGTCGAGGGAGACCTCCAGCCGGTCGCAGGCCGAGGTGATCGGGCCGGTGCGCAGACCGATCCGGCCCACGTCCACCCGGGGATCGCAGTGCACCGCGAGGATGCGGCCGACCCCGTCCAGGACGCCCGACTCGATGACGTCGGGGGCGCCGCCGGGCAGCACCTCCTCGGCGGGCTGGAAGATCAGCCGGACCGGGTGCGGCAGCCGGCCCTCCCGGGCCAGCTCGGCGAGGACCAGGCCGGTGCCGAGGACGACCGTGGTGTGCACGTCGTGGCCGCAGGCGTGGGCGCGGTGGGGGATCGTCGAACGGTAGGACACCGTCTTGGTGTCCGGGATGGGCAGCGCGTCGATGTCCGCCCGGAGCGCCAGCACGGGGCGGTCCGCGGCCGCCCGGGCGGCCGCGGCTCCGGCGGCGTCCCCGCCCGGTGCCGGGGCGGTGGCCGGAAGGGGGACGGAACCGATGTCGCAGACGAGCCCCGTGCCGGCCGGGAGCACTCTCGGGGCGAGACCCGCGTGCTCCAGCCGCGCCTTGATCGCGGCCGTGGTGCGGAACTCCTGGTTGCCCAGCTCCGGGTGCATGTGGAGGTCCCGGCGGAACGCGACGAGCTCGGCGAAGAGGGAGTCGGGCAGCGCGCCGGGCATCCGGGGGCCGCCGGCGGCGATCCGGGCGGACACGGCCGCCGCGGTGGATACCGTTCCGGATCCCGGAGCGTGGGGTTCCGCGGTGTGGTCCGCGGACAGCTCGGCGTCGGGCTCGGGGGACATCACGTGGTTCACCCTGTGCAGGGTACGGCTGTTGGACCCGCCGACGCCTGTCGATCAACAAAAGTTCCACCCGTCAGGCGAAGAAAAACCGGGTCTCCGCCGCATAACCGCAGCGTCTGGGGGGTAGCCAGCTTTGATACCCATCTGCGGCGGCTGCCCGGCATATGAGACCGGGCGGGTGAACGGAGGCCCGGTGCGGCACCGGGTACGGCACCCGGTGCGGCATCAGGTGCGTCACCGGCTGCCGCCGGCCTCGTCCGACCGGCCCGCACGGCGCGGCCGGCCGCCGCGGCCCGGTCGGCCTTCCGGGCCCGGCTCAGTGTCCGGCCGGCGCCCGGCCCCGGCTGACTGCCGGATCGGCTCACTGCCGGATCGGCTCACTGCCGGATCGGCTCACTGCCGTCCGGCACACTCACCGCCCGGTTCACCGCCCGCCCGGTTCACCGCCCGGTCGACGGAGCCGATCGCAGCCGGTGCACGTCGCGGGCCGTGCCGGTGACCACGGCGAGGAACCCCTCCGCCCGGGGCGAGGCGCCCTCCGTCAGCCACGCGGGGTCGATGTCGCAGGCCGACACCTGCACCTCCGTACCCGCGAGCGCGAGCGGCAAGGTGTGCAGCACCGTGGAGGGGAAGCTGACGACGCTGCGCCCGATGGGACCCCGGCGCGCTATCAGCTCCAGCGGCAGCTCGGGACGGACGATCTCCAGCCCCGCCTCCTCCGCCAGCCGGTGCAGTTTCTCCGTGCTCTCCCGGCGGTGGGCGAAGTAGCGGGTGGCGCCGTGTTCGCGGGCCAGGGCCGTGACGGCACGGATGTAGTGCTCCGTGTCGACCACACCCGTCTCGGCCAGGTTGGTGCCGACCAGGTCGGCCCCCCGGGTGAGCGCGGGCGGACCGAAACGGCGCCGCGTCCAGGCGAAGTCGTTGGCGCGGAGCGTCATCCCGTCCGGCGCCTCGACGGGCATCGAGCTGAACACCTCGACGGACCGGCCCGCGCCCGGGGTGAGCCGCCGCCGGGCGGCGGCCGAGACGGGCGCGTACACGGCGTCGCGCGCTCCCCCGATGCCGCCCCTGCCGCTCCGGTGCCAGCGCACCAGGCGCTCACCGCGGGCCAGTTGGGCGACGAACTCCATGGTGGCCGTCCCATCGTCCACGACCACGATCTCCGGCGCGCGGGTGAGCGTCAGCAGCAGTTGCACGTAGCGCGAGAACGGATCGCCGATGACGACCCGGCGCGCGCGCCGGAGCGCGCCGGAGAGCGACCCCACGGTGCGCAGCGGGGCGGAGGCGCCGCCGCGCGCGTCCTCCCAGCGGACGCCGACCCCTTCCTCGCGGGCGAGTTCGGCCATCCGCCGCAGCTGACCCCGGGTCATGGGGTCGTTGTTGGACAGGACCACCACCGTGACCTCGGCCGGCCCCCCGGCACCCCGGCCGATGTGCGCGTACAGCCACTCCAGGACGTTCAGGAGCTGGACGGGGCTTTCGACGAAGGCGAGCGTGTCCCCGCTGCCGGGCCCGGCCGGCTCCGTGGCGGCGCGCCGGGCGGACCGGCGGCGGAGGCCGCGCGGGCGCTCCGCCGCCGGGTCCGGCCGGCCGTCACGGGCGCCGCTGCCGCCGCCCGTGGGGCCGGCCGTCATGCCGCCCGTCCTGCCGCCCGTCACGCCGTCCGCCGCACCACCCGGTACGCCGTCCGCCGCCCCGTCCGTCCCACCGTCCGTACGGGATCTGCTCACAGCGGCTGGCCTCCCGGTCTCAGACCGCCGCGGGCTCGCGGTCGGCGCCCTCGGCGACGACCCCGGCGACCCGGCGCAGCTTCTTCATGGGACCGAGCTCGCTCTCGTAGACCTTCTTGACGCCGTCCCCGAGCGCCTCCTCCACGACCCGGATGTCGCGGACCAGGCGCTGCAGGCCCTGCGGCTCGACGGAGGCGGCCTGGTCGGAGCCCCACATGGCGCGGTCGAGGGTGATGTGGCGCTCGACGAAGGCGGCGCCGAGGGCGACGGCGGCGAGGGTCGTCTGCAGACCGGTCTCGTGGCCGGAGTAGCCGATCGGCACGTTCGGGTACTCGGCCTGGAGCGTGTTGATCACGCGCAGGTTGAGCTCCTCGGCCTTCGCCGGGTAGGTGCTGGTGGCGTGGCAGAGCAGGATGTTGTCGCTGCCGAGCACCTCTACCGCGTGCCGGATCTGCTTCGGGGTGGACATGCCCGTCGAGAGGATGACGGTGCGGCCGGTGGCGCGCATGGCGCGCAGCAGGCCGTCGTCGGTCAGCGAGGCGGAGGCCACCTTGTAGCAGGGGACGTCGAACTTCTCCAGGAAGGCGACGGACTCCTCGTCCCACGGGGAGGCGAACCAGGCGATGTTCCGCTTCTTGCAGTGCTCGTCGATCTGCCGGTAGCCGTCCTCGTCGAACTCGACGCGGTGCCGGTAGTCGATGTACGTCATGCGGCCCCAGGGGGTGTCGCGCTCGATCTCCCACTGGTCGCGCGGGGTGCAGACCTCGGGGGTCCGCTTCTGGAACTTGACGGCGTCGCAGCCGGCGTCGGCGGCGGCGTCGATCAGCGCGAACGCGTTCTCCAGGTCACCGTTGTGGTTGATGCCGATCTCGCCGGTGATGTACACGGGCTGGCCCGGTCCGGCGAGGCGGTCACCGAGGGTGCGAAGACGGGACGTGGTGCTCATCAGGAAGATCCTCTTTTTCGGGGTTCTCGGGGGTTCTCGGGGTTCTCGCGGTGTTGGGGTGCTGCGGAACGTTCCGGTGCTCTGTGGCGCGTTGGCCGGGTGGCGCGTTCCGGTGCGGACCCCGAGCGGGCGGCCGGCCCGGGATGGGCTGTTCGGCTGTGGTCTGCGGGGTGTTCGGTCGGGGTTCGTGCGGTGGGCTGTGCGGTGGGCTGTGCGGGATGGTCGGTGGGGCGGTCTGCCGTGGGGCGGTCTGCCCGGGGCGGTCTGCGGGTCGTGGGGCAGTCGGAGCGTGGGCAGTTGGGAGCGTGGGCAGTTGGGAGCGTGGGAGTCAGAGCGTGGGGCCGAGGACCCATCCGGCGATCTCGCGGATCGCGCCGTCGCCCCCGCGGGTCGTCGTCACCGCGCGGGCTGCGCCGCGGACGACGTCGTGGGCGTTCGCGACCGCCACGGGCCAGCCGACGAGGCCGAAGCAGGGCAGGTCGTTCACGTCATTGCCGACGTAGAGCACACGTTCGGGCGCGATGCCCTCCTCCTCGCACCACTGTTTGAGCGCGAGGTCTTTCCGGTCGATGCCGTGGAGTACCGGGACCCGCAGCTTGCGGGCCCGGGCGGCCACGACCGGGTTCTGCTCCGTGGACAGGATCAGCAGCTTCAGGCCGTCGGTGCGGCGGAGTGCGGCGATGCCGAGCCCGTCGCCGCGGTGCACGGCGACCATCTCCCGTCCGTCGGAGTCGACGTACACCCTGTCGTCGGTCTGGGTGCCGTCGAAGTCGAGTACCACCGCGTCGATGTCGTCGCGGGTGGGAAGCGCCCGGGGCCGGGTCGCGGCGTCCTCGCCGGTGCCCGAGGGGGCGTCCAGCAGGGGCGCGAGGGCGCGGGCGCGGGCCAGGTCGTGCGGGTCGTCGATCTCCAGGACCCGGGCCGGGTCGGTGCGCACGGGCACGGTGCGGCCGAAGAAGCGGTGGCCCACCTCGCGGAAGCCCGCGGCGTCCATGGCGTACGCGGCCCCGGTCTCCAGGAAGTCCTGCGGGCGGTCCTGGCGGCGGGGGCGGTGCGCCTTGTCGTGGTTGACGCCGACGCCGTCGATGCCGCCGGCGCCGGTCTCGTCGCCGGTGCCGTCCGTAGCGCCGGTGCCGTCCGCTCCCCCGGCTCCGCCGGCTCCCCCGGTCTCGCGCCAGACGAAGCCGTGGAACGGCGCGACGGTCAGCGCGCTGTCGGCCCCCTCCTCGGCCACCGCCGCCGCCACCCCGTCGATGTCCTCACGGAGCAGGAACGGGCTGGTGCACTGCACGAGCAGGACGACGTCCGTACCGCGGCCGTGCCGCGCCTCGTGGGCGTCCATGGCGTGCAGCACGGCCGCCTCGCTCGTGGCGGTGTCACCCGCGATGCCGGCCGGGCGGCGCACCACCTCGGCCCCGGCGCCGAGAGCCGCCGCGGCGATGGCGTCGTCGTCGGTGGAGACGACGACGTCCGTCACATGACGGCTCGCCAGGCACTCCCGGACGGCGCGCACGACCAGCGGCACGCCGCCGACCGCGGCGAGGTTCTTGCCGGGTACGCCCTTCGACCCGCCCCGGGCCGGGATGACGGCCAGTACGGACGGCCCGTCCTTCCCGGGGCGGCTCGCGGGCCGGCCCGCGGCCTCGGCTCCGGGCTGCGGCATGGTGGCTCCTTCGGAGGGCCCTGGGGCCCCGGTCTGCTCGCTCCGGTGCGGCGGCTGCCGCCGGTCCCCGGGAGCGGGTGCGGGTGCGTACACGGATGCGGGTGCGGAAGGCGCGGACGCGGCTTCGGCAGGTCCCGACGAGGGCGGGCGCGGGCCGGCGGCCGTGTCCCGGCGGCCGCTCACAGCTCCCCCAGCCGGCGGATGACGGGCGCCACGCGCTGCACCCCGTGGCGGTAGGCACCGCGCGCCGCGTCCCGTACGGCGCTCCTGACGACCTGCCGGACGCCGCGGGCGGCCGTGTCGTCCTCGGCGCCGGAGCCCGTCGGCTCGCCGCGGACGTCCAGCCCGTAACGGGCGAGGATGCCGGGCAGGTAACCGGGCGCGGTGAAGGTGGTGTAGTACGGCGCGATGGGCGGCAGGGCGGGCCGGGCCAGCAGCTCGGCGATCCGCTCGCGGGCGGCGTCGAAGGCGTGCTCGTAGTGGCCGTCGGCGGCCACCCCCTGCCGTGCGAGCCAGGAGCGGTCCGGCTCCGGCCGGTGCCCGGCGTCCAGCTCGTCCCAGGAGGCCAGGCAGCCGGAGCCCAGGAAATGGTGGTTGCCGAGTGCCTCGCGGATGCCCAGGTCGGTGAGGACGGCCGTGGGGATCCCGCGGTGCAGGGCCTCCAGGGCGGCCGTGGAGCTGACCGTGACCAGCAGGTCCGTGCGGTCCAGCACTTCGCCCATGTGCCCGTAGACCAGGCGGCAGTTGGCGGGCAGGCCGCCGGGCAGCCTGGACACCAGCTTCTGGTACGGCAGTTCCTCGATGTGCGTGGTGTGCTCGCCGGGCTTGCTGCGCAGCTTGATCAGCACCTCGCGGTCGGGGTGCAGCCGCGCGTGCCCGGCGGCCCGGCGCAGCAGGTAATCGCGTCCCGCGCGGTTGTCCGGTACGGACGGCTGGACGGCGAAGCAGACGGTGTGGGGCCGCTCCCCCGGAGCCGGCCCGGGGGCGGGTGTGCCGGGGGCGGGTGTGCCGGGGGCGGGGACGGTGCCGAGGGCTGGGGTGGTGCCGTTGGCCGCGGCACCCGGGCCGGCCTCGCCGCGTTCCACCTCGCCGGCGCCGGCCGTGGCGCGGGCCAGGCCGTGCAGCATCGCCTGGACTGCCCCGCCGACGCACGCCAGGACGACCACGTCGTACGGCTCGCCGGTGACCGCGCGGAGGAACCCGGCGGTGGTCACCTCGCGGAGGGAGTCCGCGCGGACTCCCACCTCGTCGAGTTGACGGGCGGTCGGCGTGGCTCGTCCGCGCAGGAGAAAGCCGTCAAGCCGGTGATCCGGCGCGATGCGGTGCGCGGTGAGCGCGCCCCATTTCCATCGCGTATCGGAATCGGCGAGTACGGCGACCCGCGGACGAGGACTGGTACTGGCTGGCACGTCGAAAACGCTAGGAAGGCTTTTCGTTTCCCGGCCCAACGCCATCTCAACAAAGGGTTAACAAGAAGTCGCCGGACGGCGAATCAGCCTGCACAGAAGTCGAGTTAACCGTTCCGCCATGCTTCGTTCACCAGAATTCCCACCGATGGACAAGACGAATGACTGGCCTCCGCCTAACGTCGCCCGGGTGGTCAAGCTCTCCGTCATCGTGCCCTTTTACAACGTCCAGGCGTTCGCACCCGACGCACTCAGAAGTCTGCACGCCAACGCGCGACAGGATTTCGAATTCATCCTCGTCGACGACTGCTCGACGGACGGAACGCCGGAAATCCTGGCCCGCGCCGAGCGCGAGCTTCCCGGTTCCGTGGTGCTGCGGCACGAAAAGAACAGCGGGCTCGCCACCGCACGCAATACGGGTATCGACGCGGCGCACGGCGAGTACCTGACCTTCCTCGACGGCGACGACTGGCTCGCCCCCGGCCACTACGCGGAACTCGTCGCCGCCATCGAGGACTTCGGCTGCGACTTCGTTCGCACCGACCATGTCGAGAACACCGGCCGGAGCCGCTCCCTCCGCCGGGTGCCGCACGGTCCGCGCCACGTCGTCATGAACCCGCGCGACGCCATCCTGCCCGCGGAGCGCTCCACCTCCGTGGACTACGCCTACGCGTGGGCCGGCATCTACCACCGGCGCCTCGCGGACAACGGCGTGCTCCGCTTCCATGACGGCCTGCGCACCGCCGAGGACCGGCCGTGGATCTGGCGGCTGCACCGGGAGGCGGAGTCCTTCGCCGTCGTCGGACTGCACGGCGTCTTCTACCGGCGCGGCATCGCCACCTCCCTGACGCAGATCGGGGACGTCCGGCAACTGGACTTCATCCGCGCGCTCGACCAGGTCGTCGAGGAGACCTCGCGGGACCGGGACGCGGACCTGCTGCTCCCGAAGGCGGTACGGACGTACTGCGCGATCATCGCCCACCATCTCGGCAATATGGAGAGGTTTGAACCGGCCGTGGCACGTAAGTTGCGCTCGATGAGCGCCGCAGCCCTGCGGCGCATGCCGCAGGACGTCCTCAAGGACGCCCTCGACTCGATGGACCTGCGGCGCGGCTCGCGGCTCCGGCGGCTGCGCCGGCGGGCCGCCCTCTCCGGCGCGGAGGTGGCGGCCTGATGCCCGGCCCCGCCGACCACGACGAGACCGCCCCCGGCCCCGGCAGCTCCGGCGACGCCTCCGGGAGCCCGGGCGGCACGGACGCCCAGGACGTTACGGACACCACGGGCGGCGCAGACGCCATGGGCGGCACGGACGCCCATGGCGGCACGGACGCCGAGTACAGCACACACGCCCCGGACGCCCCGGCCGGCACCACCACGGCGAACGCCGGCACCACGCCCCGCGCCTCCTCCCCCCGGGGCCGGACGCAGATCTTCGTCGCCTCCACCCTCTACGGAGCCGCCACGCTCGCCGCCGCCCTCGACGCGGGCTGCTTCCAGCCGTCCGGACGCCGGCTGCTGCTCGTCAGCAACAACGCCGCCACCCCGGAGACCGCCCCACCGCTCGACACCATGCCCGGCTTCCAGCCCCTGCGGTCCCGCTTCGACCGGGTGCTGTCCTGGAACGACACCATCAGCCCCTATCACCCCAGCGGTTGGGCCCCGCGCCCCGACGACGTACCGCTGTGGGAGCGGCAGTTGCGGCTGCTGTGGGGCCTGGGCGACGACGACGTGGAGGTCGTGGTCGAGTCCATCCAGGTGAACCCCGCCCTGGCACTGGCGCAACTGTTCCCGGACGCCGCCGTCGACGTGTACGCCGACGGTCTCATGAGCTACGGGCCCACCCGCAACAAGATCGACGCCCTCGTCGGCACCCGCATCCGCCGGCTGCTCCACCTCGACCTCGTGCCGGGCCTGCGGCCGCTGCTGCTCACCGAGTTCGGGGTCGAACAGCGGATCGTCCCCACCGCGGCCTTCACCTCCGTACTCGCCGAAGTGGCCGCCGCCGTGGACGACGATGTGCTGCCCCTGCGGCTCTCCGGCGCTGTCCCCGGGAAGGCCGGGAAGGCCGGGGAGACCGGGAAGGCCGGGAAGGCCGGGGAGACCGGGAAGGCCGGTGGTCCGGCTCTGCTGCTGGGGCAATACCTCTCCGCGCTGGACATCCTCACCGCCGAGGAGGAGGAGCGGCTCCACGTGCGGATGCTGCGCGGGGTGGCCGCACTCGGCCACCACCACGTCGTCTTCAAACCGCACCCGACCGCGCCCGCGCGCTGGTCGAGGATGCTGGAGAAGGAGGCCGGTGAACTCGGCCTGGAACTGACCGTCCTGGACACCCCGGTGCTCGCCGAGGTGCTCTACGAGCGCATGCGGCCCGCGCTCGTCGCCGGCTGCTTCTCCACCGCGCTGCTGACCGCCGCGGCCTTCTACCGGCTACCGGTCGCCCGCACCGGTACGGAGCTGCTGCTGGAGCGGCTCAGCCCGTACCAGAACAGCAACCGGGTGCCCGTCACCATCGTTGACGCGCTGCTGCCCGACCTGGACGCCGACAGCGCCGTGCTCCGCGGTGCCACCACGCCCGCGCTGCTGCGCTCGGGAGAACAGCTGACCGATCTGGTCACGGCCGTCGGATACGCCATGCAGGCACAGCTCCACCCCGGACTGCGGCCGGTGGCGGAACGCTACCTCCGCGATCACCTGGACGGTTACACCTGGCGGTACTTCAAACGGCGCCGCCTCACCGCGCTCGGGCTCCCCGGCGCGGTCCCGTCACAACTCGCCTTCCTCCCGCGCAATCCGGCGGTCCGGCGGGCCGTCCGGCGGGCACGCACGGTGCAGCGCCGGATCACGGGCAAGCGGGGCAGGGCTCGATGACGGGGCGCACGTGACAGGCACCGACAACGGCGCCTTGCGCCCGGCACCACTGCCGCCGACGGCGGACGGGCCGTCCGCGCCGTCCGCGCCGGCGGCGGTGCCGGACAGCCCGTGGCCGGCGGCGGTGCCGGACAGCCCGGATTCCCCCGGCAGCCCCAACACGTCGGGCATCCCGGATCCGTCCGGCCTGCGCGGTATTTCAGGCACGCCCAGCGCTTCCGGCACGCCCTGTGCCTCCGGCAGGCCCAGCGCCTCCGGCGAAGCCGCCCTGCCCGGCGCAGGACTGGAGGGCGGCGGGGCGGGGGCGCGCGGACGGCCGCAACCCCGGCTGCGCGCCCTCGACGGACTGCGGCTCGTCGCCGCCCTGATGGTCGCCTGCTACCACTACGGCGGCCGGGACGGCGACATCGGCCGCGCCTGGGGAACCTCGCCCGCCGAGCAGTTCCCCAGCGCCTCACAGGTCTTCGCGTACGGCAGTCTCGGCGTGCAGGTCTTCTTCGTCATCAGCGGCTTCGTGATCTGCATGAGCGGCTGGGGGCGCCCCCTGCGCTCGTTCTTCGCCTCCCGCGTCGCCCGGCTCTACCCGGCCTACTGGGCGGCGGTCGTGCTCGTCACGCTGGTCTTCGCGCTGCCGTGGGTGGGGTACGACGCCGTATCGCCCAGTGACGCGCTGGTCAATATGACGATGCTGCAGGAGCCGCTGGGCTCCGAGCGGGTTCTGGGCGTGGACTGGACTCTCTGGGTGGAGCTGAGGTTCTACGTCCTCTTCGCGCTGTTCGTGGTGGTGCCCGGGGCGACGAGGGGACGCGTGCTGATGTTCTGCGCCGCGTGGACGCTGGCGGCCGCGATGGCCGAGGCAAGCGGGGAGCCCTTGCCGGCCATCGTGCTGATGCCGGAGCACTCGGCCTTCTTCATCGGCGGCATCGGCCTGTACCTGCTGTACCGGGACCGTCGCGACACCGTCGCGTGGGGCGTCGTGGGCATCAGCTGGCTGATCGGCCAGAAGTACGCGGTGGACAACCTCTGGCACCCTGCGGACGTGCCGGCCTTCTCATACCGGTCGTCACTGGTCATCGTTCTGATCGTCACAGCCGGTTTCGTGGCGGTCGGCCTGATTGCGCTGGGATACCTCCGGTGGGCGAACTGGAGGTGGCTGACCGTCGCGGGCGCGCTGACCTATCCGTTCTATCTGGTGCACGAGCATCTGGGCTGGGTGACGGTGCAGGTGCTGCACCGGACATGGGGAGTGCCGTCGGCCGCGACGTTCGCCGGAACGCTCGCCGGGATGCTGATGCTGGCGTGGCTGCTGCACCACTGGGTGGAACGGCCGTTGACGCCATGGATGAGGCAGAGGCTGGCGAACACGCGCCGACGGTAGGAGACGCTGCCACGGCATCGGGAAGCGGCGTGGTGCGGAGCGGCGAGGTGCGAGAGCGGCGTGGTGCGGAGCCGCGTGGTGCGGAGCGGAGAGGGCGACCGACGGGACACCGCCGACAGACGGGCCGGTAGATCGGTCGGCGGACGGTTGACGAGCGGCTGGCGGACGGTTGACCGGGTGTCGGCGGACGGTCATGGCGGGCCGATGGGTCGCGGCAGGCGGCAGCAGTAAGGCGGCAGCAGCAGGCAGCAGGCAGCAGGCAGCAGGCCAGACGGTATGCCAGGCGGGCGGAAAACGACCTGGCTCATCTCCGGATCTGGTGCCGGCCGGGCAGGGCTGGGGCATACGGAGCACCCACGGCCGCTGAGCGGATAGCACAGCGAACTTGGTCATCGGATCACTGGCTGTCGAAGCCGATCGCCGTGGTCAACTGCCGCCGAATGTCTGCAGTCTGTCGTCCGTGCCTGCCGTCCGTTGACTGCCGTCTGCCGTCTGTCGGTTAGGCAGTGAAGTTCGCCTCTGGGCCCGCCAGTTCGTCGTCGATACCTGTCCGGAGAACCGCTGCGGTCAGAGCGCCGGGTGGGCGGCGCGGTGGTGGTGGCGGGTGCGTCGCGGGCCGGCGGGTGTCGCTGCGGCTGGGGTTACGGCATCCGTGCCGGGGGTTGGCCCGT
>NZ_JOID01000030.1 GCF_000719865.1 Streptomyces albus subsp. albus | reverse complement strand
CCCCGACTGTCGCCCCGCCCACGCCGGCACAGCGACCGCCACCAACCCCATCAATAACGGCACCACCCTGCTTGCCCGTTACCGGGACACGCTCCTAGCCGTTCACCGAGGCGGAGAAGGACTGAACTCCCAGTCCCGCACCGCCGTTCCACGGCTCGAAGCCGGCCTGGATGCTGGTCATGTACCAGTTGTTGCCGGCCATGCCGCGGCCCACGGTCTCCTTGACGAAGTCCATGACGTCGAAGCTCCAGCTGGGAAGCGCGGACGGGGACACGAAGGAGATCACGTCGTTGCCGCCGTTGTTGCCGGTCCACACCTCCCAGCTCCGCCCGCCGACGTCGGCCGTGCCGACCTGCGAGCCGATGGGCTGGATCGGGCCCACCCGGTTGAACCAGATCATGATCTCCGTCCGGTTGACGCCGGTCCGCTTGGGCTCCGGGTCGAGCCAGATGTCGTAGGACGCGTTGTAGACCGCGTCGGAGGTGAACTGGTACGAGATGCTGCTCGGCGCGCTGCTGATCGAGCCGATCTGCATCGGCAGCCGGGTACCCGGCGAGCAGTTGGCGTAGTGGCAGCCCGTGTAGATCGACGGATAGGACTTGGGGGCACCGTCGGTCGAGACGCTGCCGTCCGCCTGGGTGAGCTGGAAGCCGTTGCCGGTGACGTTGACGCACTGGGTGGCACTGGTGCCCCAGCGGTTGTTCTGCACCACGTACTGGCCCTGCACCGTGGAGGTCCCGTACTGGTCGCAGATGACCGGGTCCGCCGCGGCCGACGGCGCCGTGATCGCGAGGCCGGCCAGCGACCCGAGGGTCACCAGGAGAGCCGTTGTGGCGGAGCGTATGCGGAGTTTCATGGGATCCCTTCAGCGGTTGCGGATGGAGGGGGGTGGAGCGTGGGAGCGCTCCCATTCACATGCGCCGGAGCGGACTGTATGACTCCGGCGAGAGCCTGGCAAGAGATGCCACCATGGCGCTGCCCGCACTCCCGCATCACGCGGCCGATCGCCATCCGCCCGCCGGGCCACGCCCGTTCAGCCTTCGGGACGGCCCTCACCCCGCCCGCCGGCCGGCGCACGGCGGACCGGCGGAGGCGTCGGCCCGCGCCCTGACCAGGAGGCCCGTATGACCGCAGACGCCCGAGGACACAGCCGGGAAGGCACCCGGCCGGACGGCGTCCGGCTCGTCCACACCGCCCATCTGGACCACGCTTCCCGGCAGGCCGCGCGCAGCCTGCTCGACGTCGTCTTCGAGGGGGACATGACCGACGAGGACTGGGAACACGCCCTCGGCGGCTGGCACGCACTGGCGTGGGAGAACGCCGAACTGATCGGACACGCCTCCCTCGTCCAGCGGCGCCTGCTGCACGGCGGCCGGGCGCTGCGCGCCGGGTACGTCGAGGGGGTGGGCGTACGCCCGGACCGGCAGGGCCGCGGCCACGGCTCGGCCATGATGGCGGCGCTGGAAGGCGTACTGCGCGGCGCCTACGAGGTGGGCGCACTCGGCGCGACCGACGACGGCGCGCGGTTCTACGCGGGCCGGGGCTGGCGGCGCTGGCAGGGCCGCACTCTCGCGCTCACCCCGGACGGACTCGTCCGCACCCCGGAGGAGGACGGCTGCGTGTACGTGTTCCCGCTCTCGGCCCCGCTGGACCCGTCCGGGGAACTCGTCTGCGACTGGCGCGACGGAGACGTGTGGTGAAGCGGCCGGCCGATGCCCCCGGGCGGGCCGGGCACACGACGGGGCGCGGAGCCGTGAGCCGGCTCCGCGCCCGTCACCCCGCCGGGCGCGGCCGGCGCGCACGGCCGTGCCCAGCGGGGAGTTGCTGCTGTGCCAGGTGGTTCGGAAGGCCCGTTCCGGTCAGTCGCGAAGGCCGGGCGGGGCGGTGGCGTCCGGGGTGATCAGCCCTCAGTCGTCACCCGGCTCGCACCGCTTCCAGGCCATCTGGTAGGTGGTGTCGACATCGCCGTCGGTGGAGTCCATCGTCATCAGACTGGTGGTCTCCTTGGTGTTCGACGTACCGGCGTTGACCCGCAGCTCCGTGTTGATGTTGAAGTTGCGGATCTCACCACAGGGGGCCCAGACCAGCGCGGGGAGCTCGGTGGTGTGCGTGACCTGCCAGTTGTCGTCGAAGGGCCCGGCGAACGACTCCTGGCGGGCGTCCGTGCTGGACGCCCCCTGGAAGTAGTACGACGCCTTCTGCATCGCGCTCGCGCCGTCCTCCAGGTACGCGTACCCGCGGTAGTCCACCTTGGCGATGGCGTAGGTGAAGCCCTGCGGGACCTTCATCGCCAGGTTGAGCTGGCAGTTCTTTCTGAAGTCGGTCGGCTTGGCTCCGACGCCGACCTGGGCGAGGTATTCGCTGTAGGTCACGGTGAAGGCCGTGTTGTCCTCGGAGACGGCGACGGCGGCCGTCCCCGCCGGGCAACCCGAGCCATTGACGGTCGCAACCGTGATGATCATCTTGTCGGTCGGCACATCCGTGAAATACGGCGGCGTCGCGATCGGGCCCGGAATGAATGAGGTGGCGAACAACGCTGTTGCCGCGCCGGCCGCTGCGAGTACACCGGACATGGTTCTCCAATCGGTCTGCTGTGGACCGCGCCGGGATACAGGGATGACCCGGCGCCGTTTGCTGTATGGAACCCGCCGAACCCCTTGCCGCCACCGCCGTTCATTCCCCTGCTTTCGGCATGAGGAATGCGCTGGGGAATTTCCGCGTCTGCGATGGGGAAAAGGGCTCGGAATAGATGACCCCGTGTTCTCGTGTCGTATGGCCCGCCCCTCCGGGAACCAAGGGCATTCCGGGAGGGATGGGGGTGGTCCCCGCGTCCGGGCAGCCGCTGCCGCCCGGACGCGGGGATGTCAACCCAGGCCGTTCGAGTTCCGCAACCGTGCGGCACATGAGTCCCGCAGGTCCGGAGTGGGGGGTGCTGGTATCCGGTCACCAGTCCTCAGGTCTGGATCACCGGTTGTGCGTCCCGCGGTGTTCCTTCTCTCCCGCTCCTGAACCACGCCCCGTGGTCCACGGCCGGCTCCCGGGCCGTGAACCCCGGAGAGTGCCCGGGACGCCACCGCGCGCGGGATGCGCGCGGAGCCCGTCAGCTACCGCATTCCTTCCAGGCCATGTGGTAGACCGTGCTGACCGCGGCGTCCGTGGAGTCCATGGTCATGAAGCTGGTCGTGCTCTTGGTGTCCGAGTCGCCACCGTCGACCCGCAGTTCGGTGTTGATGTTGAAGTTCCGCTTCACACCGCAGGGGGCCCAGACCAGCTCGCCGTACTCCTTGCTGACCGACGCCTGCCAGTTGTTGTCGAACGGGCCCTTGAACGTGCGCGAGGTCGCGCTCGTCTCGGAGGAGCCCTGGTGGTAGTACGACGCCTTCTGCAGGCCGGTGGCCCCGTCCTCCAGGTAGCCGTAGCCGCGGTAGTCGACCTTCGCGATCGCGTACGTGAAGCCCGAGGGCACGTACACGTCCAGGTTGAGCTGGCAGTTCTTTCTGAAGTCGGTCGGCGACGCGCCGACTCCGACCTGGGCGAGGTAGTCGCTGTAGGTCACGGTGAAGGCCGTGTTGTCCGGGGAGACGGCGACGGCGGCCGTCCCGGCCGGGCAGCCCGAGCCGTTCACGGTGTTGACGGAGAGCTGGATCTTCTCCGGCGGGACGGTCTCCTCGGCGGAGACGGTGGAAGCGGTGAGCGTGGAAGCGAGTAACGCCGCGGCAGCCCCACTTGCCAGAAGTACACCGGACATGATTCTCCAATCGATCGTCGTGGACCATGACGGAAGGGGGACGATCCCGAATCCGCCCACACTGAACGAGGCCCGGAGAGTAGCGGCGGAACGCCGGCGTGCCAGAGCCTCATCCGGGCAGCGCGCCGGCCCCGGGCAGCGACACGGCACGGCGCATCGCGGAACAGGGTGGGAAAACTGGCGCTGCTGTCCGGACTCCCGGAGGTCCTCTGCGGAGACAGGGGCACGACGATACGGATCGATACTCCGCGGCGACCGGCCGGCGCATCCGCCGGCGCGACCGCCTTGACGCGACGGGGCGCTTCAGCCCGGTTACGGATTCCACCGGTGCGTTCGGCGCACCGCCAGGGGGTGCTGAGTATCAAAACGTACGGCCTGCCGGATCGGGAGGCCAGGTGATGTCTTCAACCATTCCGGCGTCATTACCTGGCCTCCTGCTGACCCGTGGGGGGGCAGGGGTGGGAGCGCTCCCACGATAGGAGGTCCTCCAGGACCATGACAAGGGTGCGCGTCTCACTCGGGAAACAAGGCCGAAACAATGCCGTCCGGTCCCGGTGCCCAACTCGACAGGCGGGCCGGAACGTCCGGTGAGACGGCAGCCGCGTACCGGAATATGGCCACGCCGTGCGCCGGAAGTCCCTTCCGATGGCTTTTCGGCCGGTAGCCGGTCAGTGAGTTCTGGCCACAGCGCGGAAGTGCCGGAAAGCGGCGGCCGCCCATTCGTTCCGTTCTGGATTACTGCAACGGCCACGGGATCCGCTCCGCGTGACAGGACACCCCGCGTGACAGGACACCCGAGGGCGTGCCCTAAAGGTCGTTGAACGGCTCGGCGTAGCCGAACGGGCCCCGCAGCGCGGGGTCGTACGTCGTCAGGGTGCGCACCTGGAAGTGTGCGGCCCACTCGGGGACGGGCGGGACGATGCCGTACCCGGCTGCGGGGCGGAAGCCGAAGCGCGGGTAGTACCCGGTGTGGCCGAGCAGCACGACGAGCGGTTCGCCGAGCGCGTCGGCGGCGCCCAGCACGGCGTGCATCAGGGCGGACCCGACACCCCGCCGCTGCAGAGCCGGGAGCACGCCGAGCGGCCCCAGCCCGAGGGCGGGAGCCGCCCCGACGCGGGCTCGGGTGCAGACGACGTGCCCGGCCACCTCTCCCCCGGCGTCGACGGCCACCAGCGACAGCCCGGGGATCCAGGCCTCGTCCGAGCGCAGCGCGTCCACCAGGCGCACCTCGACGGGCTGCTCGCCGGGGGCCCCGGCCGGGGCGGCGAAAGCCGCGCGGTGGACGGCGCGGATGCCCTCGGCGTCCGCGGATGTCTCACGTCGGATCAGCACGCCCCGATCCTGCCGTGTGACGTCCGGGCCCGACAACGGATTTCCGGCGAACCCGGCGGCGCGCGGGGCTTGCCGTCCTTCCGGGGCCGGTGTGACCGTGGGACGGCGGCGCCGCGCACGGAGCCGTGGCAGCCGTGGCCGACGCGGGGCCCGTCCGACGACTTCCGGGGTGGACATGAGTGACAGCGCGGACACGGCCAGGGTGGAGCTGACCGGCCCGGCGGCGGACCTGTTGCGGGAGTTGCGGCAGGCGCACGGACCGCTGATGTTCCACCAGTCGGGCGGGTGCTGCGACGGCAGCGCGCCGATGTGCTACCCGGCCGGGGAGTTCAGGACGGGCGGGTCGGATGTGCTGCTGGCGGAACTGGCGGTCGAGGGGGTGCCGGAGCCGGTGCCGTTCTGGATGTCGGTCAGCCAGTACGAACGGTGGAGCCACACCCGCCTGATCGTCGATGTGGTGGAGGGCCGGGGCAGCGGATTCTCACTCGAAGCCCCCGAGGGCGTCCGGTTCCTCATCCGCTCCCGGCTGCTGGCGGCGGACGCCTGAAAGGGCGGCGCTCGGTGCCGCGGCGGGGTCCGTGGTCAGGGGCGGAAGCCGCCGACGAGTTGCGCGGTGGCCGAGATGCCGTCGTAGACGGAGGGCGCGATGTCGGTGCCCGCGATCAGGAATCCCACCACGGCGCAGAGGATCGCGTGCGAGGTCTTGAGGGATCCGCTGCGCAGGAAGATCAGCATGATGATCAGGAGCAGCAGCAGCACGGAGATGGATACCACCATCGCGGACAACCTCCTCGGCCGGCCACCCAGGGGTACGGCCGGGACGCGGTACGGAGCGGCTCTGGGGCGTCAGTGTGGCCCATGGCGCGCTCCGTACCGGTCGTCCGTCCGTCCGCCGATCGGGTGTTGACCGAGAGTTATCACCGCTGCCCGGGGTGGCGGTGAGGGAATGCCTCCGGGCGGGGAGCGCCCTCCCCCGCGGGGCCCTCCGGCGCCGTGCCCGGCTCCGCGTTCCCTCAGGGGGAGGGGGCGGGGAGGTTCACCAGAGCGGCGAGGGCTTCCCGGTGCCGCCCCGCGGTGCCGAGTGCGATGGCGTCCGCCTTGGCCCGTTTGAGGTAGAGGTGCGCGGGGTGTTCCCAGGTCATGCCGATGCCGCCGTGCATCTGGACGCATTCCTCCGCGGCGTGGACGGCCGTCCGCGAGCAGTGCGCCTGGGCGACGGCGACGGCCACGGGCAGGTCGGGGGAGCCGGTGGCGAGGGCGTCGGCCGCGTTGCGGGCCGCGGCACGGGCCGAGACGATGTCGAGCCAGAGCGCGGCGAGCCGGTGCTTCAGGGCCTGGAAGGAGCCGACGGGGCGGTTGAACTGATGCCGCTCCCGGGTGTGCCGCACGGTCTCGGCGAGGCACCACTCGGCGAGACCGAGCTGTTCGGAGGCGAGCAGTCCGGCTCCGGCGAACAGCGCGCGCCGGATGGCGGCTTCGGCCTCCTCCGGGCCGGCGACCGGCCGGGCGGGGGCGTCCGCGAAGGCGGTGTCGGCCAGAGGGCGGGTGAGGTCGAGCGGCACCCGCGGGGTGACGGTGACGCCGGACGCCGCCGTATCGACGGCGTAGAGCCCGAGCCCGCCGGGCCCTTCGGCCGGGACGAGCAGGGTCGCGGACTCGCCGGCGTCGGCGACGCCGCGCACGCTGCCGGTGAGCGCGGCGTCGTCACCGGCCCGGACGGTCACCGTGAGGCGGGTACCGGGGGCGGTGGACCAGGGCAGGGCCAGGGTCGCGGTGGACCGCCCGCCGGCCAGCTCGGCCAGCAGCGCGGCGGCCTCGGTCCCGTCCACCGGTTCGGTGGCGAGCAGGGCCTCGACGGCGATGACGGCACTGGTCAGATAGGGGGACGGGGCCGCGGCGCGGCCGAGTTCCTCCAGGACGACGGCCGCCTCGCGGGCGGAGGCGCCCTGCCCGCCGAGTTCCTCCGGCACGAGCAGCCCGGCGGCGCCCATGCCGCCGCCGAGCGCCGTCCACAGGTCCGGGTCGTACGGCCGGCCGGTCTCGATCCGGGCGAGGACGGCGGCCGGTGCGCAGCGGTCGGCGAGCAGGGACCGTACGGCGGAGCGCAGGTCCTCCTCCGCCTCGGAGTACAGCAGGTCCGGTACGGGCTGTTCCGCGGCGGCGGTGGCGGTGGCCGGGGCGGGGCCGGTGGTGGCGGCGCTCATCGTGCGAGTTCCTTCCAGGGGACGTCCTTGTCGGTGCGCGGTTCGGCGGGCAGACCGAGGACGCGTTCGGCGACGATGTTGAGCAGGACCTCGGAGGTGCCGCCCTCGATGGAGTTGCCCTTGGCGCGCAGGTAGCGGTAGCCGGCGTCGCGTCCGGTGAAGTTCACGTGCTGCGGGCGGACCATCGTCCAGTCCTGGTAGGTCAGTCCGTCGTCGGCGAGGAGTTCGACCTCCAGGCCGCTGATCTCCTGGGCGAGCCGGGCGAAGCCGAGTTTCATGGCCACGCCCTCGGGTCCGGGCTGGCCCGTGGCGAGTTGCTGTCCGAGGCGGATGGCGGCGAGCCGGGCGGCCTCGGCCTCGACCCACAGGCCGAGCAGCCGCTGGTGCAGATCGTGGGAGCGCAGTTCGGGCCGTTCCCGCCAGGTGGCGGCGGCCTTGCCGATCATGCCGCCCTCGCGGGGGACGCGGCCGCCGCCGATGGCGACGCGCTCGTTGTTGAGGGTGGTCTGGGCGACCTTCCAGCCGTCGCCGATCTCCCCGAGCCGGTGGCTGTCGGGGATGCGCACCCCGGTGAGGAAGACCTCGTTGAACTCGGCCTCGCCGGTGATCTGGCGCAGCGGGCGCACCTCCACGCCCGGGTCGGTCATGTCGCAGAGGAAGTAGGTGATGCCGCGGTGCTTGGGGAGGTCCGGGTCGGTGCGGGCGATGAGGATGGCCCAGCGGGCGATGTGGGCGCTGGAGGTCCATACCTTCTGCCCGTTGATCACCCAGTCGCCGGTGCCGTCCTCGCGCACGGCGCGGGTGGCGAGGGCCGCGAGGTCGGAGCCGGCGCCGGGCTCGCTGAAGAGCTGGCACCACACCTCCTCGCCGGTCCACAGCGGCCGCAGGAAGCGCTGCTTCTGCTCCTCGGTGCCGTAGCGCAGGATGGTCGGCGCGGCCATGCCGAGGCCGATGCCGATCCGGCGGGGGTCGTTGTCGGGGGCGCCGGCCGCCTCCAGTTCGGTGTCGACGACCCGCTGCAGGGAGCGCGGGGCGCCCAGGCCGCCCAAGCCCTCGGGGAAGTGCACCCAGGCGAGTCCGGCGTCGAAGCGGGCCCGGAGGAACTCCTCGCGGGGCGTGGTGGCGGGGTCGTGGGCGTCGAGCAGGTCCCGGACGCGGCGGCGCAGCTCATCGGCGTCCGGTGCCGGCTGCGGTGCGGCGGCGTTGCGCGGCATGTCGCGGCTCCTTGCGGTCAGTTGGGGGTGACGACGACGCGGCCGGTGGTCACGCCGTCGGCCACGCGCTGGACGGCCGAGGCGGCGCCGTCGAGTGGCACACGTTCGCTGACCAGGGGTTTGACGGCGCCCCGGGCGGCGAGTGCGGTGAGTTCCTCGTGGCAGGCGCGGACGGCGGCCGGGTCCTTGGTGTTGTAGAGCCCCCAGTGCAGGCCGAGGATCGAGTAGTTCTTGACCAGGGCGTGGTTGAGGCCGGGGGTGGGGACGGTGCCGCCGGCGAAGCCGACGACGACCACCCGGCCCTCGAAGGCGATGCACTTGACGGATTTGGCGTAGGCGTCGCCGCCGACCGGGTCGTAGACCACGTCGGCGCCCCTGCCGCCGGTGGCGTCCTTGACGGTGGCGACGATGTCGTCGGTGTGCCGGTCGATGACGAGGTCGCAGCCCAGTTCGCGGGCCACGGCGGCCTTCTCCGCTCCGCCGGTGACGCCGATGACGGTGGCTCCGGCGGCCTTGCCGAGCTGGACCGCGGCGCTGCCGACTCCGCCCGCGGCCGCGTGCACCAGCAGCGTTTCACCGGGCTGGAGCCGGGCCCGGCGGTGCAGTCCGAACCAGCCGGTCTGGTAGCCGATGTGCAGGGCGGCGGCCTCGGCGTCGTCGAGCGCGTCCGGTGCGGGGAACACGGTCGCGGAGTCGGCGACGGCGAGTTCGGCGAACCCGCCGCCGGGCAGCGGCGGCTGGGCGAGGACGCGGGCCCCGATCCCGGTCCGGGCCCCGTCGCCGGCCGCGACGACCTCGGCGCAGACCTCGACGCCGGGGGTGAACGGCAGCGGAGGCCGGACCTGGTACTGGCCCCGGCAGAGCAGCGCGTCGGGGAAGTTGACGTTGGCGGCGCGGACCCGCAGCAGCAGCTGGCCCGGGCCGGGCACGGGGTCGGGCACCTCGTCGAGGCGCATCACCTCGCGCGGCTCGCCGTTCTCGTGTACGCGCCATGCCTTCATCCGGTGGCCTCCGTGAACCGTTCCGTACAGCGTCGACAAGTGACAGGGGCTGGGGCGGCTGCGGTGGCGCGCCCGCCAGCGGCATACTAAGCGGTCGCTCTGCTCGGAGAACAGAGGCGGACCGAGATCCTTGCCGACGCGCCCCCGGCCCGGCCGCGGCTTTCCGGCCCTCCCGGCTCCGCCCGCCCCGCCGCACGAGAGCCCACACCCGCCCCGGAGCCGGCGCGCAACGGGAAGCGGAGGGTCGGCGGCTCGCGCCGGTTCCCCCACCGCGGAGCCCGTCCGACTCCCTTCGGAGAATGGTGGTCTAGACCTTGACTGGTGTAGACCAATGCGGTTGAGTGCTGCGTCACCAACCCCCCACCGGCCGGCCCCGGCGGACCCGCCCGGCCGCGGCGCCCCCCTGCCCGCGGTCCGGCGCGCGGCCCGTGCCGGTGCCGGCCCGAAGCGGCGACCTGCCGCACAAGGAGTGATCGCGTGTCGCGACGTCTTCTGGCGTTACTCACCACTCTGCTGGTCTGCTGTGGGCTGGCGGGCCTCACGCCCGCGGCCGCCTCGGCCGCCCCCGTTTCCGCGGCACGGGCCGCGGCCTGCCCGGCGCCGGACTGGGTGGCCGGGCAGTGGTACGCGGCCGGTTCGGTCGTCCGCTACACCGACGGCCGCCACTACCGGGCCGAGCACGGCAATCCGGGGTATGACCCGGTGATCAGCACCTGGTACTGGGAGCCGCACGTGTGCGACGGCGGCACCCCCTCCCCCGGCGGCTTCGTGGTGAGCGAGGCGCAGTTCCAGCAGATGTTCCCGAACCGGAATCCCTTCTACACCTACAGCGGTCTGACGGCCGCGCTGGGCGCCTACCCCGCCTTCGCCACCACCGGCAGCGACACCGTCAGGCGGCAGGAGGCGGCGGCCTTCCTCGCCAATGTGGCCCACGAGACCGGCGGTCTGGTGCACATCGTCGAGCAGAACACCGCCAACTACCCGCACTACTGCGACACGTCCCAGCCGTACGGCTGCCCCGCCGGGCACGACGCGTACTACGGTCGCGGGCCCATCCAGCTGAGCTGGAACTTCAACTACAAGGCCGCCGGTGATGCCCTCGGCATCGACCTGCTGAACCAACCGTTCCTGGTGCAGAACGACGCGGCCGTGGCCTGGAAGACCGCCCTGTGGTACTGGAACACCCAGAGCGGCCCCGGCACCATGACCGGCCATACCGCGATGACCGGCGGCCACGGATTCGGCCAGACGATCCGCAGCATCAACGGCAGCCTGGAGTGCGACGGGAAGAACCCGGCGCAGGTACGCAGCCGGATCGACAACTACCAGCGTTTCACGGGCATCCTCGGCACCGTCCCGGGCGGCGGTCTCTCCTGCTGAGCGGCCCGCTCCGCCCGTCCCGCTCCACGCACCGTACGCCCGCCACGGCACGCCGCCGCGGCGGGCGTACGCCATGTGACGGGGCGCCCGTGCACCGTGCGCGGACGCCCGCGGAAGCGGGTGACCCCCAGGGGCCGGCTCCGGTCCCACCAGGCACTTCTCGTCAATTCTCCGTCCCCTTGAGGCAATTCGCGCCCCCGTACGTAGTGAGGGTGAACAGGCGCACGGGGTCGGAGGACCGCAACCGCTCGCGTCTGTCCGTACGGCAGGAGGACCCGCTCCGGGGACCCTCCCCGCCGCAGCCCCACAAGCCGGACCGGCCGGACCCCCAGCGGCCGGTCCGCCCCCCGATGGAGGTCAGTCAGTTGAGCCACCGACGAGTCAACAAGCGGACGAGCGCCATAGCCGCGGCCTCCGCAGCCGCCCTCGCGGGAGCGGTGATCCTGCTGCCGAACGCGAACGCCAGTGACGAGAAGGAGGCCGCTCCCAGAACGTTCGCCGGCCCGGCCGCGGCGGAGACGGGTACCGCCCTCGCGGCCGACCTGGGCGCCGACGCCGCGGGCTGGTACTTCGACGGCGACTCCGGCCGGCTCGTGATGAACGTCCTGGACGAGGAAGCCGCGGAGACCGCGCGTGCCAAGGGCGCCGAGGCGCGGATCGTGGACAACAGCATGGCCGAACTGAAGGCCGCCACGCAGACCCTGAGCGACCAGGCGTCGATCCCGGGCACCGCCTGGTCGATCGACCCCAAGACCAACAAGGTCTCCGTGCTCGCCGACCGCACCGTGACGGGCGACAAGCTCGCCGAACTGGAGCAGGCCACGGACGGCATGGCGGGCCTGGTGTCCGTCAAGCGCAGCCAGGGCGAGTTCAAGCCGTTCGCCGACGGCGGCGACGCCATCTTCGGCGGCGGCTCGCGCTGCTCCCTCGGCTTCAACGTGGACGTGAACGGCGCCCCGGGCTTCCTGACCGCCGGCCACTGCGGCGGCGTCGGGCAGACCTGGACGGCCGACCAGGGTGGCGCCCAGCCGCTGGGCGCCACGGCCGAATCCGTCTTCCCCGTCGCCGACTTCTCCCTGGTGATGTACGACGACCCGGCGACGGAGGCCCCGAGCACGGTCGACCTCCAGGACGGCACCACGCAGGAGATCACCGAGGCCGCGGAGGCGAGCGTCGGCATGGAGGTGCAGCGCTCCGGCAGCACCACCGGTCTCAGCGACGGCCAGGTCACCGGCCTCAACGCCACCGTCAACTACGGCAATGGCGACATCGTCAACGGCCTGATCCAGACCAATGTGTGCGCCGAGCCGGGCGACAGCGGCGGCGCCATGTTCTCCGGCACCGCCGCCGTGGGCCTGACCTCGGGCGGCAGCGGCGACTGCACGGTCGGCGGCGAGACCTTCTTCCAGCCGGTGACCACCGCCCTGGAGGCCGTGGGCGCGACGATCGGCGCCGGCGGCGCGGGTGCGGGCGGCGAAGCGGGTGACGGCGGTGAGGCCGGTGCGGGCGGTGAGGCCGGTGACGGCGTCATCGGCGAGGGCGCCGGTGACGCGGGCGACGCCGGTGCCGGTGACCAGGGTGCCGGTGACGAGGGCATCGGGAGCCCCGTCGACGGTGCGCGGGACGACTCCTCCGGCTCCGGCCACCAGTAGGCGTCACGGCGGACCGGAGGGCGCGGCCGCCCGTCAGCCCTCCTCCTCCGCCACGCGCGAGATTCGTACGTTCCGCAAGCTCCACATGCTCCGGGCGCGGGGCCCGGGTACCTCTCCCCCGGTACCCGGGCCCCGCGCGCGTCCCCGCACCGCCGCGGGCTCCCCGCCGCCTCGGAACACCGTGCCCGGCACCCCCTGCGGTGGCGCAGCCGCGAGGGGAAGCAGGGCTTCTCACCCCTTCACCCCCGACAGAACAGGGCGGCCGGTCGTCTTCGCCGGGCGGCCCCTCCGGACCGTCCCGTCGCCCCTCCGCGGCACCGTCCGGCTCGTCCCCTGCCTCCACCACCCGCTTCGTCCACCTCCCACCACCTGCCGCGTCACCTCCCGCCTCCCGGCCGCCGCCCCGTCCTCCGTCCGCTCCCCCGCCCGTGCCGGCAGCCCGCCGGCCGCGCGTGCCCGGCGGGAAGGAGGGCAAAAGGCGGTCTTGAGGACATCCGCCGCAGCGGGTTAGGTGATGCGGGACGGCACCGGTTCACCTACCGTGAGCACGTGCCGCCGCCACACCGGGAGGTACCGGATATGACCGACGTCTTCGACGCGCCCATCCCCCCGCCGGAGCCCCGGGCCCGGCTCGTCACCACCGCCGAGGTCGACGCCCAGGTGCGCGGCGTCTGCTTCAAGACCGGGCCGCCGCGCAGGCTCGGTGTGGAACTCGAATGGTTCATCCACGACCCCCGCGATGCCCGCGCCCCCGTCGCCCCCTCCCGGCTCTCCGCCGCCCACGCCGCCCTGCGCGGCCTCACCCTCCGCTCTGCGCTCACCTTCGAGCCCGGCGGCCAGATCGAGCTCAGCTCTCCCCCCGCCGGCTCCCTCGCCGCCTGCGTGGCGGACGCGGCCGCCGACCTGCGGCTCGTACGCGCCGCCCTGGCCGGCCGCGGCCTCGCCCTCGCCGGGCACGGCCACGACCCGTGGAACCCCCCGCGCCGGCTGCTCACCGCCCCCCGGTACCGCGCCATGGAGGCGTACTTCGACCGCGCCGGCCCCGCCGGCCGGGCCATGATGTGCGCCACCGCCTCCGTCCAGGTGTGCCTGGACGCCGGGCACGAGGAGCCCGGTCCGCTCGGCCACGTCCGCCGCTGGCGGCTGGCGCATCTGCTGGGCGCCGTGCTCGTCGCCGCCTTCGCCAACTCCCCGCTCCGGCAGGGCGTTCCCACCGGCTGGCGCTCCACCCGGCAGGCCCTGTGGGCCGAGCTCGACCCCGGCCGCGCCCTGGCGCCCCCCGAGGGCCCGGAGCCGCGCGCCGCCTGGGCGGCGTACGCCCTCGACGCACCCGTCATGTGCGTCCGCTCCGGCAACGGCGGGCCGTGGGCCGTACCGCCGGACGGACTCACCTTCCGCCACTGGATCGCGGGCGGCGCCGCCCGGCCGCCGACCGCCGACGACCTCGCCTACCACCTGACCACCCTCTTCCCCCCGGTCCGGCCGCGCGGCCACCTGGAGCTGCGCATGATCGACGCGCAGCCCGGCGAGGACGGCTGGATGGTGCCGCTCGCGGTGACCGCCGCCCTGTTCGACGACCCGGCGGCCGCCTCGGCAGCCGCCCGGGCGGTCGAACCGCTCGCCGCCACCGCCGGCACGGACCCACCGCCCGGCAATCCGCTGTGGCGGAACGCCGCCCGCCACGGCCTCGCCGATCCCGCGCTCCGCGCCGCCGCCGAGGCCTGCTTCGCCGCCGCCCGCGAGGCCCTGCCCCGGCTCGGGGCACCGCCCTCCGTGCGGAACGCGGTGGCGGACTTCACGGAACGCTACGTCTCCCGTGGCCGCTGCCCCGCCGACGACCTGCTCGACCTGTACGGACAGCCGGCACCAGGGAAGGAGAGCCGCCCATGACGGCCACCGAACGGACCAGCCCCGCGGCCCGCGACACCGCCGAGAGCGTCCTCCCCGCGACCGCCCCCGACACCTTCCGCCAACGGGCCGCCGACGCCCTCACCGCCGCCCGCGACCGGACCGCCCTGCTCACCTCCTGCGTCGACGACCCCGAACTCACCGCCCAGCACTCCCCGCTGATGTCCCCGCTCGTCTGGGACCTCGCCCACATCGGCAATTTCGAGGACCAGTGGCTGCTCCGCGCCGTCGGCGGCCGCGCGGCACTCCGCCCCGACGTCGACGCCGTCTACGACGCCTTCGAACACCCCCGCGCGGAACGCCCCTCCCTGCCGCTGCTGCCCCCGGGCGAGGCCCGCCGCTACGTCGCCGACGTGCGGACCCGGGCCCTCGACGTCCTCGCGGACACCCCGCTGGAGGGCAGGGAACTCACCGACGCGGCCTTCGCGTTCGGCATGATCGCCCAGCACGAGCAGCAGCACGACGAGACCATGCTCATCACCCACCAGCTGCGCCGCGGCCCCGCCGCGCTCACCGCACCCCCGCCACCGCCGGCCCCCGCCGACGCCGGCTCGCTGCCGGACGAAGTCCTCGTGCCCGGCGGCCCGTTCACCATGGGCACCTCCGCCGAGCCCTGGGCCCTCGACAACGAACGGCCCGCGCACCCGCGCGACCTCCCGGCCTTCCTCATCGACACCGTCCCCGTCGGCAACGGCGCCTATCTGCGCTTCATGGCGGACGGCGGCTACGACGACCCCCGCTGGTGGGCCCCCGCGGGCTGGGCATACATCCGCGAACACGGCCTGCGCGCACCGCTGTTCTGGCGCCGCGAGGGCACCGGCTGGGTCCGCCGCCGCTTCGGCGTCACCGAACCCGTACCGCTCGACGAGCCCGTGCTCCACGTCAGCTGGTACGAGGCCGACGCCTACGCCCGCTGGGCCGGCCGGCGCCTGCCCACCGAGGCCGAGTGGGAGAAGGCCGCCCGCCACGACCCGGCCACCGGCCGCTCCCGCCGCTACCCCTGGGGCGACGCCGACCCGGGACCGGAGCACGCCAACCTCGGGCAGCGGCATCTGCGGCCCGCGCCCCTGGGCAGCTGGCCGCGCGGCGCGTCACCGCTCGGCGTGCGGCAGCTCATCGGCGACGTGTGGGAGTGGACCGCGAGCGACTTCCTCCCCTACCCGGGCTTCCGCGCCTTCCCCTACCGGGAGTACTCGGAAGTCTTCTTCGGCCCGGAACACAAGGTACTGCGCGGCGGCTCCTTCACCGTCGACCCCGTCGCCTGCCGGGGCACCTTCCGCAACTGGGACCTGCCGGTGCGCCGCCAGATCTTCGCCGGCTTCCGCACGGCCCGCGACCTGCCGGAGAGCGCGTGACCGCCCGGCGCGGGCCCGCGCCCGCGGTCTCCGGACGGAGGTGCGGCTGATGTGCCGGCACGTGGCCTACCTGGGCCCCGCCGTCCCCTGGCGGGACGTCCTCGTCACCCCCGGGCACGGGCTGTACCGCCAGTCGTGGGCGCCGCGCCGCCAGCGGTACGGCACCGTCAACGCCGACGGCTTCGGCGTCGGCTGGTACGCCGACGGCGACCCGGTGCCCGCCCGCTACCGCCGCGCCGGCCCCATCTGGGCCGACCAGTCCTTCGCCGACCTCGCCCGCGCCGTGCGCACCCGCGCCCTCCTCGCCGCCGTACGGGACGCGACCGAGGCCGGCGCCGACGGCGAGGCCGCCGCCGCGCCGTTCGCCGACGGCCCCTGGCTGTTCAGCCACAACGGGGCCCTGACGGGCTGGCCCGCCTCCGCCGCCCCGCTCGCAGCCGCACTGCCGCCGGAGGACCTGCTGACGCTTCCGGCGCGCTGCGACGCGGCCTTCGTCTGGGCGCTGGTCCGCCACGCGCTGCGCCGCGGCGACTCCCTGGGCGACGCGCTGTCCGCCGCCGTCGGGGAACTGGCCGCGGCGGCACCCGGTTCCCGGCTCAATCTGCTGCTGACCGACGGCACCACCGTCGCCGCCACCGCCTGGGGCGACACCCTCTGGTATCTCGCCGACCCGGCCGCCCGGCGCACCGTCGTGGCCTCCGAGCCCTACGACGACGATCCCCGCTGGACCGAGGCGCCCGACCGCACCCTGCTCACCGCAACCCGCACCGATGTTCTCCTGACCCCGCTCAAGGAGCCCGCGTGAGTCCGTTCGCCGTCACCCGCACGCTGCCCGCCGACGCCACCGCCGCCGCTCTGCGCACCGACGTCCTCCGCGGCCTCTCCACCCGCCCCAGGGAGCTGCCGCCCAAGTGGTTCTACGACGCCCGCGGCAGCGAGCTGTTCGAGGAGATCACGCGACTTCCCGAGTACTACCCGACCCGCGCGGAACGGGAGATCCTCGCCGCCCGCGCGGACGCCGTCGCCGCGGCGAGCGGCGCCCGCACCCTGGTGGAACTGGGCTCCGGCTCCTCCGAGAAGACCCGCCACCTCCTGCGGGCCCTGGGCGGCCTGCGGGCCTACGTGCCCGTCGACGTCAGCGAGTCGGCGCTGCGCCTGGCGGGCGAAAGCCTGCTGGCGGACCATCCGGAGCTGGAGGTCCACGCCCTGGTGACCGACTTCCAGCACGGACTCCGGCTCCCGGACACCCCCGGCCCGCGCCTGGTCGCCTTCCTCGGCGGCACGATCGGCAACCTGCTGCCCGCCGAGCGCGCCGCCTTCCTGACCGCCGTGCGCGGCCTGCTCTCCCCCGGTGACACGCTGCTGCTCGGCACCGACCTGGTGAAGGACGAACGCACGCTGGTGGCGGCCTACGACGACGCCCGGGGTGTCACCGCCGCGTTCAACAAGAACGTCCTGTCGGTCCTGGACCGCGAACTCGGCGCGGACTTCGACCCGGACGACTTCGACCACGTCGCGCTGTGGGACGCCGAGCACGAATGGATCGAGATGCGGCTGCGCGCCCGGCACGCGCTGACCGCGAAGATCCCCGCGCTGGACCTCGCCGTCACCTTCGACGCCGGCGAGGAACTGCGCACCGAGGTCTCGGCCAAGTTCCGGCGGGAGGGTGTCCGGAAGGAACTGGCCGCCGCCGGCATGGAGTTGCGCCACTGGTGGACGGACGAGGAGAACCGCTTCGCCCTGTCGCTGGCGGCGCCGGCCGCGAGCTGAACGGACGGTACGGACGGTCCGGCCGGTCCCCCGCGCGTCCCCCGGGGGACCGGCCTCCACCTGGCCGGACGCCTGCCCGGCCGGGCCCGGAGCTGCGGACTCCGCGAGCAGCGGCCCCGCGACGCCCGGCTCCCCGGCACCGGACGCACGGACCAACCGGACTCCCGGCGTTTCCCACCCGTTTCCCCGCGCCCCTGCCGGGCACCCGTGGATGTCGTAAGCGACCGGCGTCGCGGACGCCGGGACGACCGACGGAAACCGGGCCCGGGAGGCACACCGTGGCTGACACATCGGCTCACATCTCCACCATCGAGCTCGACGCGCTCTGGGACGAGTTCCACCGCGTCGTCAACATGAACTCCGAGGAACTCGCCGCATGGCTGCGGACGGAATCCGCCGGCGAGGTCAGCGAGACCGAACCGGACCACTCCGGTACGCGGCTGGGCCGGCACGTTCTGCACATCCTGCAGTCACGCCGCACCGACCTCACCGACGACGACATCCGGGTGATGCACAAGGTCGTCGACCGGGTGACGGAGCAACGGCGCGAGGACATGGAACCGGTGGCCGGACAGAGCCACTGGCGGCACCGGCTCATGAACATGGGCCACGACCCGCTGAAACCCCCGCGCGACACCGGCCGCTGACCCGGTACGCCGCACGGCCCCCTCGCCTCGCGCGCCCGCGCCCGCCGGGGCACGGTGGGTCGTGACCACCCCCGCCCCCGCCCACCGCGGCGCGCCCCACCGCGCCACACCGGCCACACAGTCAGGGAGATCGCCATGACCAACCACGTCTACCGGGTGACCGAGATCGTCGGCTCGTCGCACGAGGGACTCGACGACGCCATCCGCAACGGGATCCGCCGCGCCTCGGAAACCCTGCGGCACCTCGACTGGTTCGAGGTGACCGAGATGCGCGGACAGATCAAGGACGGGCAGGTCGAGCACTACCAGGTCGGCCTGAAGGTCGGCTTCCGGCTGGAGGACGCCGGCTGACCGGCGCACCGGCGGCTCCGGCACCCGGCCCACCCGCCGGCGCCACCGCCCCGTCCGTCCCCCGAACGGGCCACCGCGCTCCCCCGGCCGGACCTCCCCGGCGGGCACACCCTCCGGGCCTGCCGGAGGCTGTACGGAAGCGGGCCCGCGCGCCCGCCCTCCGCACCGTCCCGCAGGGGAGGACCCGACGTGCCCGTCAACATCGAAGAGATGCGCCGCTGCTCGGTCGCCGTGGACCTCGGCGCGTCGAGGAGCCGGGTGTACGTCAAGGACACCGGCCTCATCGTCGACGAGCCGAGCGTCGCCGCCGTCAACACCCGTACCGGCGCGCTCCTCGCGGTGGGCGAACTCGCCGAACGCATGACCGGGCGCACCCCCGAGCACATCCGGGTCGTCCGCCCCGTGCAGGGCGGCACCGTCGTCAACGTCGACCTGGCCCGCCGGATGCTGCGCCACCTCATCGGGGGCAAACTCCGCCACACCTGGATCCGCCGGCCCGGCATGCGCTTCGCCGCCTGCGTACCGCACGACAGCGAACCGCTCGCGCAGCGCGCCCTGCGGGAGACCCTCACCGCGGTCGGCGCCCGCCGGGTGGAACTGGCCGACACCCTCATCTGCGCGGCCATCGGCTCGGGCCTCCCGGTGGAGCACCCGGAGGCGACGATGATCGTGGTCTGCGGAGCGGGCACCACGCAAGTGGCGGTGCTGTCACTCGGCTCGATCGTGGCCGCGGAGACCGTGCCGGTCGGCGGCGACTCCATCGACTACGCCGTCATCGAACACCTCCGCAGCCGCCACGAACTGCTGCTGCCGTACCCGGCGGTGCGCCCGCTGCGGATGATCCTGCACTCGGCGGAGCAGAGCCCCGCGGTGGCCGAGGTGCACGGCCGCGACGTGACGACGGGACTGGCGCGGACGGTGACCGTGGACACCGAGAGCGTCCGGCAGGCCGTCGGCGGCCCGCTCACCGCCGTGCTCGACGCGATCCGCGCCGTCCTGCGGCGCTGCCCGCCCGACCTCGTCGCGGACCTCTCCGAACGCGGCGTCGTCCTGGCCGGCGGGAGCGCCCTGCTGCCGGGACTGGACGCGATGCTGAGCCGCTCGACCGGGATGCCGGTGCACACCGCCGACGCCCCGGACACCTGTGCCGTCCGGGGACTCGGCGCGATGATCGAGGGCAAGGTCGAGTCGATGCGCCTCGACCCGCTGGCCGGCTGACGGGCCGGCGGGCCGGCGGCCCCGGCCGGCCCGGGCACGGAACGGCACGCACCGGCGCGGACGAGCCCGCCCGGCGCGGACGGCGGAGGCGCCCGGAGACCGCCGGGGACACGGCCACCGCGGGCCACCACGACCCCGCCGCCGCGAAAGGTCCGTGCGGGTGAGGGGCGGGGTGGGTGACAATCGCCGGGTGCCGACACCTTCGTATCCCTCCATCGCCGCGCTGGACGCGCTCCTCGACGCGATGCCCGCGACCGGGGACGCGCGTCGGCGGCAACTGGGCATGGTCCGGCGCGAGTTGGAAACGGCTCTGCGCCAGGACGCCCTGCCCGCCCCGGCACGCGGCAGCCTGCGGCACCTCCTGGGCGAGGAGGCCCTGGGCCCGTACCTGCGCCGGGCGGAGTCCGGCGCGCTGCGTCACCGCCTGGTCGCCGGCCGGCGCCCGCCGACGTCCGGGCACACCAACCAGACCCGGCTGGTCTGCCTCGATCTGCTGCGGGAGGCGGCCGGTCTGCCGGACCTGCACCTGGCGGTCACCGGGACCCCGGACCTGCACCCGGTCCCCGCCTTCGCCCAACTGGCCGCGCTGCGGCGGCAGCTCGACCGGGACCTCGCCGGCCCTCTGTCCCCGGGACGGGTCCGGCTGACCGCCGTGCTCGCCCTGGTGCTGGACACGGCCGCGCGCTCCGGCGAACTGACCGGCCTGCGGATCACCCATCTCACCGGAGACCGCCGCTCGGTGTACGTGGAGCGGCGTCCGCAGCACGGCACCGCCGCCCCGGTGACAGGCGAGTGGCTGCCGCTCTCCCCGCTCGCCCGGGCCGCCCTGGACCGCTGGCTCGCGGCCCGTGCGGATCTGGTCGCGTTCGCCCACGGCACCTCCCGCCTGTGGGTGTCCCTGCGCCCGAACCACGCCGGCCTCCCGGACGAGAACGGCAACGCCGTGGGACGGCCGGCAGGGATGCCACTGGAGGAGAACGGACTCATCACCTCCTACCGGCGCGGCCGCGCCCGCTACGGGCTCCAGCACCTGCTGCCGGCGAAGTTGGAACAACTGCGCCGCGCCGCCGAACAGCAGCGCGACGCGCGTCACACCTAGCGGCATCCTCCGGCGTGGGCGGCGCCCCCGGCGGCCGCCGCCTTCTGTGTCTGCGGTGGAACGGTGGCAGCCAAAGGCTTGTTATATGACTTTCCCCCATTGGTCCCCGGAGCCCGGCAGGCCACCCGGAGGATGGCTGATTCACGCCCTCGGGGAAGCCGCCGGGCCGCCCCCGCGTCAGGTCGCGTCGGCCAGGGAGAGGGTGTGCAGGTGCTCGGGCGGGCCGGGGCGGGCGTAGTACCAGCCCTGGGCCGTGTCGCAGCCGAGGACGCGCAGATGCTCGGCCTGGACGCCCGTCTCCACGCCCTCGACGGTGACCGCGAGGTCGAGGGTGTGCGCGAGGGAGACGATGCCCTCCACGATCTTGATGTCGATGGGGTCGGCCGGCTCCCGCTGCATGCCCCGGGTGAAGGATCGGTCGAGTTTGAGGGTGCTGAGCGGCATCCGGCGCAGGTTGGAGAGGTTGGAGTAGCCGGTGCCGAAGTCGTCGAGGGCGATGTCGACACCGAGGTCGGCCAGTTCGCGCAGCGGCTTCAGCAGGGCCTCGTCGGCGCCGATGAGGGCGCTCTCGGTGACCTCCAGGCAGAGCGAGGACGGCTCCAGGCCGGCCTCCTTGAGCACCTCCGCCGTGTCCCGCACCAGATGCGGGTGGTGGAGCTGACAGGGCGACAGATTGACGTTGACGCGCAGGGCCTTGCCGTCGATGTGCTGGAACTGCCAGTCGCGGGCCTGCCGTACGGCCTCCTCCAGCACCCAGCGGCCGAGCGGCACGATCAGGCCGGTGTTCTCCGCGAGGGGGATGAACTGGTCCGGCCCGAGCACGCCGCGCAGCGGATGGGACCAGCGGACCAGGGCCTCCGCGCCGTGCACCTGGCCGTCGCTGAGCCGGACCAGCGGCTGGTACTCGATGAAGAACTCGCCGCGCTGGAGCGCCAGCGGCAGGCTGTTGGTCAGGCCGTGGCGGGTGATGACGCGGGTGTCGGCCTCGGGGTCGGCGTGCTCGTAGCGGTTGCCGCCCGCGGCCTTGGCCCGGTACATGGTGATGTCCGCGCTGCGCAGCACCTCGGCGGCGCCGAGCTTGCCCGCCGGGCCGTCGACGATGCCGATGCTGCCCCGTACGGCCAGTTCCTTGCCGGCGATGGAGACCGGGGTGGAGAGGGCGTCGAGGATGCGCTCGGCGAAGTCGGTGACGTCCTTCTGCTCGGGCGGATCGTTGATGAGGGCCACGAACTCGTCACCGCCGATCCGCGCGACGAGCTGTCCGGGGCCGGTGACGCACGCTTGCAGCCGGTCGGCGACGGCGACCAGCAGCTGGTCGCCGATGGCGTGGCCGAGGTGGTCGTTGACCGTCTTGAAGCCGTCCAGGTCCAGGTAGCAGAGGCCGAACCGGGCGGTGCCCCCGCGGGCGACGACCGCGGATTCCAGCCGTTCGAAGAAGAAGGTCCGGTTGGGGAGCCCGGTGAGGGCGTCGTGCGTCGCCTCGTAGCGGAGGCGCAGGTTGAGCAGCCGGCGCTCGGTGATGTCCTCCATCAGCGCCAGCATGTAGCGGGGGGTGCCGTCCCGGTCGCGGAGGAGGGAGACCGTGAGGTTGGTCCACAGGACGGTGCCGTCGTTGCGGTAGTACGGCTTGTCGACGCGGAAGTGGTCGCGTTCACCGCGCATGAGTTCGGCCAGCATCCGCCAGACCCCCGGCTCGTCCTCGGGGTGGGTCCAGTCGGTCACCCGGCGGCTGCGCACATGGTGCTCCAGGCCGCCGAACATCCGGGTCAGGCTCTCGTTGATGTCGACGACCCGGCCCTCCATGTCGGCGATGCCGATGCCGATGGCGGCGCCCTCGAAGACCGCCCGGAACCTCGCCTCGCTGCGGTGGAGTGCCTGTTCGGCCTCCGCCTGGGCCCGCAGCGCGGCGCGGGACATGGCCTCCTGTTCGGAGCGGGTCCGCTCGCGCAGGGCCTCGGCGAATCCGGCGGCGACGGCGTGCTGGAGCCGGGTGCAGCGGGCGCGGAGCTGCTCCACCGGCTGCGGTTCCTCGGGCGGGCAGTAGAGCGTCAGATAGGAGTCGATCACGCCGAGCGTCTGCGGCAGGCTGCCGGGGTCGGTGCAGTGGGCCGCGACGAGCGCCGCCCCGACCTCCAGCCCCGCGCCGGGGTCGAACGGCCGGGTCCGCAGGGCCGCCGCCAGCCGGCGGGCCTGCGGGACCAGATGCTGTTCGAACTCGGCGCGGGTCATGGAGGTGGCCGTGGCCGGGTAGATGGCCCGGCTCCAGATCGCGGCGAACCGTCTCAGTCTGTCGTCGGGCCCGTCCTCGGAACCGTCTGGGCCGGGGGTGCCGGGCCCGGGCGGCCGGGCCGTCACGCCTTGCGCCCCACGCCGGCGAACCCGGTGTAGACCACGGGGTCCTCCTGTTCGCCGGGGGTGTCGGGCCGCCAGTCGGGCATCGACACGAGACCCGGCTCGACCATCTCGAAGCCGTCGAAGAACCGGGTGACCTCCGCGCGCGACCGCATGATCAGCGGTGAGGTGGCCTGCCGGTAGACGCCCTGCACCTCGTCGCCCTGGCGGGGCGTCAGGGGGCCGCCCTCGGTGGACGCGTGGGTGAGCGCCATCAGGCTTCCCGGTGGGAGCGCGTCGCGCAACTCGGCGACGACGCGCTCCGGTTGGTCGTCCTCGGTGAGGAAGTGCAGGACGGCGACGAGGAGCAGGGCCACCGGCTTGCCGAGGTCGAGCATCCTCCCGACCTCGGGGCTGGACAGGATGTCCGCCGGCTTGCGCAGGTCGGCCGCGGCGATGACCGCGGAGTCGTTGCCCTCCAGCACCGCGCGGCTGTGCGCCACGGCCACCGGGTCGTTGTCGACGTAGACGACCTTCGCCTCCGGGGCGGCGGCCTGGGCGACCTCGTGCACGTTGCCGAAGGTCGGTATGCCGGAGCCTATGTCGAGGAACTGGGTGATGCCCTCCCCCGCGGCGTACCGTACGGCCCGGCGCATGAAGGCACGGTTCGCCTGCATGATCTTCGGCAGGCCCGGCATGATCTCCATCGCCCTGCGCGCCGCCTCCCGGTCGGCCTCGAAGTTGTGCGAGCCGCCCAGGTAGTAGTCGTAGATCCGGGACACGCTCGGCACGGAAAGGTCGATGCCCTGTGGGGCCCAGGAGGGTCGCTCCATCGGTGGTCTCCAAGTGTCGGCCAGGAGGGTCCGGCCATTTTTGTGCCGGTGTATGCGCCTGAGGCTACTGATCGCTCCTCAGCAGGGGAACCTCAAACGGAAATCTGCGATCCGTTCTGGTCACAAACCATGGGCATGTGCGCCGGGAGAGGGGAGTTGAGCCCCACGTGTCCCACCGCGCATCGCAAGACGACCGGCGCACAGCGCAACTGAGGCTGAATCAGGCCGGACCGGAACCGATTTCACGCCACCTGCCGCGCCGCCCGGATGTCCGGTGCGCACCGGTCCGCCGGAGCCGGGGACGCGGTACGCTACGGGCATCCATGGCCTCAGCCGTGTGGAGAACAGGGAGGAACGGGTGCCCGCGCCCTTCGAGCGCGGAACGGACGGCCCGAAGGTGATCGTCGCCGGGCTGGACGGTTCCGACTCCTCCTGGCGTGCCACCGCCTACGCCGCGGGGCTGGCCCGGCGGCAGCACGCCCTGCTCGCGATCGTCCACGTCCAGCCCCTACTGGTCGTCCGCGCCGCCCTGGGCGCCCCCACGGCCGCGATCACCGCCGATGCCGCCGAGGAGCTGGAGCGGGAGGCGCGCTCGGCGATCGACCGCATGCCGGATCCCCGGGGCCTGCGCTGGGAGTTCCACACCTTCCATGGCGACCCGTACACCGTGCTGACCGAGGCGGCGGACGGGCTGCGGGCCGACGCCGTGGTCGTCGGCGCCTCCGAGCGTGCCGGGCACCGGCTGGCCGGTTCGGTCGCGGTGCGGCTGGTCAAGGCGGGCCGCTGGCCGGTCACCGTGGTGCCGTAGCCCCGGCCCGGGCCCCGGCCCCGGCCACGACCCCGGCCCCTGCCCCTGCCCCGGCCCCGGTGGTCACCAGGAGGTCTCCTTGATCGTCGCTTTGTTCTGCGGGGTGGTGGTCGCTGTGATCTCCGACTCGCTCCGCTGTCCGGAGAACGTCACGGTCAGCGTCGTCCGCTCGCGCTGCTCGGTCCGGACGGTGAAGCCCCGGACCGGCACGGCCGAGACCAGGCACACCCCCCGGTCGCCGAAGCGGACCGTCGCCTGCCCCCCGGCCGACTCGATGGTGTGCACGCCCGCCCCGCCCTCGCAGTCCGTGTAGGCACCGGAGCCGCCCGCCGGCGTGGAGGCCGCGGGCGGCGGGGCGGTGCTCCGGCTCGGCCGGGGCGTGGCCGCCCGGGACGGGGGCCGGGAGGCCTCGGCGCGGGACGCGGACCGGGTGGCCGAGGGGCCGGCGGTGCGCCTGCTCGGGGAGGGCTCGGGCTCGGCGCTCGGGCTCGGCGGCCGGCTCGTGGAGGACGTGAAGACCGTCGGCGCCGACCGCGCCACCAGCGGCTTGGGCCGGGTCGAGCCCACCACGAAGTGCACGGTCAGCAGCACCGCCGTCACGCTGACGGCGGTACAGGAGAGCCAGAGGAGGAGGTAGCGGAGGTAGCGGGGCACGACACCATGGTGACGTACGGGATAACGTGCAGAGCCATGGCTTCCGTCCTGGTCGTCGAGGACGACCCCGTCATACGCACCGCGCTCATCGAGGTGCTCTCCGCGCACGGCCATGTGGTGCACAGCGCCGCCGCGGGTTTCGAGGCGCTGCGGGAGATCACCGCCCGGCCGCCGGACGTCGTCGTGCTCGATCTCGGGCTGCCGGACCTGGACGGCACCGATGTGCTGCGGATGATGCGCGGCATCTCCCGGGTGCCGGTGGTGGTCGCCACCGCACGGGACGACGACGCCGAGGTCGTCAAGCTGCTCAACGCGGGGGCCGACGACTACGTGGTCAAGCCCTTCTCCGGGGAGCAGCTCGCCGCCCGGATCGGCGCGGTGCTGCGCCGGACCGCACCCCCGGCCGCGGCGCTCCCCTCCCCCGCCGCCGAGGCGGCCGGCGGACTCCCGGGGGCGCTCCCGGCCGCCGGCGGGGCCGCGGCGAGCACGGTGCGGGTGGGCGAGCTGGTGGTGGACCCGCCGGCCCGGTCGGCACGGCTGGCCGGGCGGGAGCTGCGGCTCACCCGGCGCGAGTTCGATCTGCTCGCCTATCTGGCGGCCCACGCCGACCAGGTCGTCTCCCGGCGCCGGATCCTCGCGGACGTCTGGCGGCAGCCGTATGTGGAGGACCAGACCATAGACGTCCATCTCTCCGCGCTCCGCCGCAAACTGGGCGAGCGGGCCTCGCAGCCGCGCTATCTGCACACGGTGCGCGGCATCGGGATCAAGCTGGTGGCCCCGCGATGAGACGGGCCCTGGCCGGTGTCGCACTGGCGGTGACGTCCATGGTCGCGCTCTCCTTCCTGATCCCGCTGGCGCTGCTCGTGCAGTCCGAGGCGCGGGCCCGCTCCACCACGCAGGCGGAGCAGCGGGCCTCGGCCCTGGCCCCGGTGCTGGCGCTGACCACCCGTTCCCGCGATGTGCAGCAGGCCGTCTCCGGCCTGGACTCGGAGCGGCGGCTGGCGGTCCATCTGCCGGACGGGGAGGTGATCGGGGCCCCTCACGCGCCGGCGTCCGCGCTGCGGCGGGCCGAGCGGGAGCGGGAGACGCTGGCGATGGACACGGCCGACGGGTGGGTGTACCTGCAGCCGGTGATCCTGGCCGGGGACCGGGTCGCGGTCGTGGAGTCGTTCGTGCCGGCCTCGGCGCTCAACCGGGGCGTGGTGCTGTCCTGGGGGGTGATGTCGCTGCTGGCCGTGGGGCTGGTGGCGGGCTCGGTGCTGGTCGCCGACCGGCTGGGCGCGCGGGTGGTCCGCTCCTCGCGGGAGCTGTCCCGGGCCTCGAACACGCTCGGTGAGGGGGATCTCGGGATCCGGGTGGAGCCGGCCGGGCCGCCGGAGCTGAAGGAGGCGGGCCGGGCGTTCAACTCGATGGCGGACCGGGTCGTGGGGCTGCTGGCGACGGAGCGGGAGCTGGTGGCGGATCTGTCGCACCGGCTCCGCACGCCGCTGACGGCGCTCCGGCTGGAGGCGGAGCGGATGGGGTCGGCGCCGGGGTCGGAACGGCTGACGGCCGCGATCACGCATCTGCAGACCGAGATCGACTCGATCATCTCCGCGGCGCGCAGCCCGCTGGCGGTGGACGCGCCGGGGGACGGAGCGGCGGACGGCTCCGGGGACGGGGCCGCGGGGAACCGCTGCGAGGTGTCCGGTGTGGTGCGGCGGCGGGCGGAGTTCTGGGCCGTGCTGGCCGGGCAGCAGGACCGGCCCTGCGGGCTGGAGGTCACCACCGAGCCGACGCCGGTGCGGCTGCCGTACGACGATCTGGCGGCCGTCGTGGACGCCCTGATCGGGAATGTCTTCCAGCACACCCCGGAGGGGACGGCGTTCGCGGTGGAGGTGGAGCGGACCGCGGGGTCGGTGGTGCTCTGCGTGGACGACGCCGGACCCGGCATCGCGGACCCGGATCTCGCCCTGGAGCGCGGGGTGAGCGTCGGCGGCTCGACGGGTCTGGGGCTCGACATCGCGCTCCGGGCGGCGCGGACGACGCGGGGCGACGTGACCATCGGCCGCGGGCCGCTGGGCGGGGCCCGGGTGCGGGTCGAGCTGGGCCTGGCCCCGGCCGTGCCGCCGGCGGGGACGCCCTCCCGGGCCTCGCGGGCCGTCCGCGCGGCGGCCCGGCGGGGGAGGCGGACGACCCCGGACCGGGGCGCCCCGGCCGGCTGAGGGCCGCCCGGCCGGCCGGAGAGCCGGCCGGGAAGGCCACGCGACGCTCGCGCTCGCCTCCCGGGCCGCGCCGTCACCGGGCGCGGGGAGCACCGGGCACGGGAGCCGGTGGAGCGAGTCGCCCCGGGGCGCACCCGGAGGTTCCCCGGGGCGTGCGGCGTTCCAGCGGACCGGGTGCCCGGCCCGGGGAGGGCGGGGCCTCCGTCAGCGGGTGGTGGCGAAGACCTGGGTCCACCAGGGGCCGCCGCTCTCGTGGAGGCCGAGGCCCATTTCCTTGAAGTCGCAGTTGAGGATGTTCGCCCGGTGGCCCGGGCTGTTCATCCAGCCGTCCATGACGGCGGCCGCGTCGGGCTGGCCCATCGCTATGTTCTCGCCGACGGTGGACCAGGCGTAGCCCTCGCGTTCGACGCGCTCGGAGACGTCCGACCCGTCGGTGCCGGTGTGTGAGAAGTTCCCGCTGGACGCCATGGCCCGGCTGTACGTCTGGGCGGCGGCGTCCAGCCGTTCGTCGGCGGTCACCGGCGCGCAGCCGGCGCTCGCGCGGGCCTGGTTGACCAGGCGCAGGACCTCTCCGGCGACACCGGCCGCGGCCGCCTCCGGGGCCTTCGCGGGCTGCTCGGCGGTCTTCGCGGGCTCCTGCGCCCGGGCGGGGGCGCTGTCCCGCTCCGTCTGCCGGTCGGCCTTCGCCGTCGTACGGTCCGGCCGCGGGGTGGCGGTGCTCTTCGTGCTCTGCTCCGCCTTCGGCGACGGGCTGCGCCGGGTGGCGGAGGGGGAAGGGGACGGCGTCGCCTCCCCGGCCGTGGGGGATGCCGGGGAGACGGCGCCGCCGGCCGCGGACCGGGGCTCGGAGGCCACGGTCGCGGGGCCGTCGTCGTCCAGGGCGAGTCCCGTTCCGACGCCCGCCACGACCGTGAGCGCCCCGGCCGCGAGGGCGATGGGGCGGAGCGGCAACGAGCGGGGCTTGCGGTGGCGGGAACTCATGGGGGGAACCTCCGGACAGGTGGTCCGGACGGCCCGCGCTCGCGTCGCGCGGGCCGTACGGACTGGGACCGCCGGCGGTGACCTCGCCGACGCGTTCCCGACCCTAGGGCCCCGGCCGGGCCCGATCGCTCAGAGGAGCGATTCTTAAAGGACCCATAAGGAAACGCTCAAGGAGCGCTTGGAGAACCTGCGCTCCGCATCACCGCATGCTTACGGAGCGTGATGAACCGCCGGTCGGGCCGTGGTCCGCCGGCCCGGTGAACTGCCCGGCGGGCTACGCCCGTTCGCCGGCAGCGGTGTTCCGGAGGGCCCACCGGGGCCCGTCCGGTCCCGGGCCGGGCGCTCAGAGGCGGCGGTGCATGATGTGCAGCCCCACATAGCCCTTCACGGGGTGGTGGAAGCCCTCCGGCAGGGTGCCCAGGATCTCGAAGCCGAGGGACCGCCAGAGCGCGACGGCGCGGGTGTTGCTCTCCACCACGGCGTTGAACTGCATCGCCCGGTAGCCCTCGGCGCGCGCCCACGCGATCACGTGCTCGCCGAGCGCGCGGCCGGTGCCCCGCCCGGCCATCGCCGGGTCGACCATGAAGCTCGCACCGGCGATGTGCGAGGCACCGCCCATGTGGTTGGGGTTCATCTTGGCGGTCCCGAGGACGGTGCCGTCCTCGTCCACGGCGACGACGGTGCGGCCCGGCGGCGTGAGCATCCACATCTCGCGGGCCGTCGCCTCGTCCAGGTCCCGGGGATAGGTGTAGGTCTCCCCCGCGGCGACGATCTCGTGCAGGAAGGGCCAGATGGCGGGCCAGTCGTCCGGGGTGGCTTCTCTGATGTGCATGGTCTCCATCATCACGCGCCGGCGCCCCGGCCGGCGACCGCGTTCTCCGTTCGCGGCGGCCGCCCGGGGCGCCCGGGGCTGGGCCCGTTGCCGGTCCGGTCAGGCGTAGGTCCGTACCGGCAGTTCGGGCGAGGCGTTCTCCAGCGGTACCGCGTCGGAGCGGACCAGGCCCATCTGCACGGCCTGCCGCGACAGGGCCGCGTCCAGCAGCCAGTCGGCTCCGGTGCGGACCCGGTTGCCCGGCATCGCGGCCAGGTGGTAGCCCCGGGTGACGGCCTTGGCGACGGGCCCGGACAGCGGCACCCGCAGCGGGTTGGCCGCGGCCTGGAAGCCGCCCAGGTCCACCACGAAGCCCAGGTCGCGGTGGCGGTACGGGCTGCGCTCGCCCTTGCCGTAGGAGGCGGCGATGTTGTGGGCGGCGGTCCTCCCCTGCCGCCAGGCGTGCTGGGCGGTCATCGGGGTGATCTCGCCGGGCCGGTTGAGGTCCGGGACGGCCGCGGCGTCGCCGCAGGCGAAGACCTCGGGGTGGCCGGGGACGTTCAGGTACTCGTCGACGCAGAGCCGCCCCTTCTCGGTCGGCAGGCCGAGATCGCCGACCAGAGGGTCGGGCCGGACCCCCACGCACCAGATCAGCGAGTGGGTCGGGACGAAGCGGTCGTCGGTGAGGCGCACGCCCTCCTTGGTGGCCTCGGCGACCGAGACGCCCATGGAGACCTCGACGCCCCGCCCGGTCAGCACCCGTTCGGCGGTCTCGGCCATGTGCTCGGGCAGTCCCGGCAGCACGCGCGGGGCGATGTCCAGCAGCATCCAGCGGGGCGGTTCACGGTCGCGCAGCGAGGGCTGGTGCCTGGCCAGTTCGTCGGTGAACAGCTTGCCGTGGGCGGCGACCTCGGTGCCGGTGTAGCCGGCTCCGACCACCACGAAGGTGCAGCGGGCGTCCCGCTCGGCGGGATCGTCGGCGACGTCGGCCAGCTCGATCTGGCGGGTCATGTGGTCCCGCAGGTAGAGCGCCTCGGGCATGCCGCGGAAGCCGTGCGCGTGCTCGGTGACCCCGGGGATCGGCAGCAGCTTGTTGACGCTGCCCGCGGAGAGCACGAGCCGGTCGTAGGAGATCTCGCGGCGGTTGCCCTCCGGGTCCACCAGGCCGACCCGGCGCCCGTCGAGGTCGATGTGGTCGGCCTCGCCCAGCATGAGCCGTACGTCCGGCAATGTGCCGGGGATGGACACCGAGATGCGGCGCGGTTCGAGGATGCCGGTCGCCACTTCCGGGAGCAGCGGTACGTAGAGGAAGTAGTCGTGCGGGTTGACCAGTACGATCTCCGCCGCGCCCTTCGCGAGGCGGCAGAGCGTACGGGCGGTCTGGTAACCGGCGAAGCCGGCTCCGACGATCACGATGCGCGGTCGGCTCATGGTGGCGTCCAGTTCGCTTCCTGCTCGGCGTCACGTTCGTCCTGCCTGTTGCCTGCGGGTGCCCCCGACGCGCGGGGCGAATCCCCGGCCGGCGGGCCGCGGCGGGTCTTCCGGTCACCGGCCTCCGGCGCCGGGGCGCCGAGGCCGGCCGGGCGGCGCTCAGCTCCGGGGCCGGCCGTCCCGTTCGCGCCCCCGCCGGCGCAGTACGACCGCCAGGTCGAGCGCCGCCAGAACGGCCAGCACGGCGCAGATGGCGGCGACCACGGCCAGCGATCCGGCGCTGGGGGCGTCGTCCGGCCCGGCCGAGGCCGACCAGAGGGAGAACAGGACCGCGCCGGCGACGAAGAGGGGGGTGAAGACGGCGGCCAGCAGCAGCCGCAGGCCGAGTGCGCTGCGCGCCGTGACGGGTTCGTCGCCGGTGCGCTCCCAGCGCCGGCCGACGACACCGGAGCGGGACCGGGGCACCGGTCCCCCGTCCTCCGGCTTCTCCTGGGTGCGGCCGCGGCCGCGGTGCTCCTGGTGCATGGTTCCTCCTTCGCGTCCGGTGCCCCGGGGGTCCGGCGACGGGCCGGGCCGGGGGGCGTGTCAGGCCCGGGGCCCGCTCTCCCCGGCCCGCGTCTCGGGCAGCAGTTCGCCGATGTCGCGCGGGAGGACCGACGTGAGCTTGTGCATCAGCTCGGGGCTGACGGCCGCGTCCAGCACTTCCAGGACGGCCGCCGCCTCCCGCAGCGCCTCGTCCTCGGAGTGGCCGCTGCGCCAGGCGATCCGTCCCGCGAACGAGGTGATGTCGAAGCGCTCGCCGTGGTCGCGGCTGTACTCCCGCTGCCGGGGCGCGGCCTCGTGCGCCGCGGTGATCCGGCGCACGGCCTCCGCGGCCCCGTCGGGGAGCTGCGCCGCGAGATGGTCGGCCAGCCCGTCCGGCACCCGTTCGGCGAGGGTCTCCAGCGTGGCGCCGAGGACGCGCTCGGCCGACTGCCGGTCCGGCAGCTGGGCCCTGGCCTGCACCTTTCCGGTGAGTTCTTCGTACCGCATGGTGTGCACCGCCTTGTGACGATTCCTGGTGGTCCGCGGCCTCGCAGGGGGCGGAGCCGCTCGCTGCTGTCCGGGTGACCGCCGCGGGGCCTTCCGTAACCCGCCGGGGGCGACCGGTCCGGCCGACGGGCGGGCACCGGGCGGCGGGGCCGGCGTCAGCCCACGTAGCGGCGGGCCGTGGAGCTCCGCTGCTCCTCCTCCAGCAGGCGCAGCCGGCTCTCCACGGCCTCCGGTACCACCCGCCGTTCGCGCAGGACCCACGGCAGCCCGGCGGCCGCCAGCCCGAACGCGCGCAGGGAGGGCCGGTCGCGCGGGACCGTGCGGGCGAGCCGGAGGGTGCGGCGCGCGGCGGCCGGCCAGGGCCGCCGGAGCCAGGAGAACCAGAGGGTGTTGCGGAGGCCGTCCACCCGGCGGCCGGTCGCGTCCCGCGCCGTGGACGGCGCGTGGTGGACGGTGGCCCGCTCGGCGTAGACGAGCCACCAGCCGCGGGTGGCCAGGTCGGTGGCGAGCAGTTCCTCCTCGCCGCCGAGCCACAGCCGGGGCGAGAAGCCGCCTGCCGCGCGGAAGGCGTCGGTGCGGAGGGTGGTGGCGGCGGCGAGGAAGGAGCCGAGGGCGGGGCCGGGCAGCCAGTCCGGTCCGCGGAGGGGCGAGTCGCGCAGCTCGGCGACGATCGGGTCCTCGGTGCCGGCGGGTTCGACGACGATCCGCGCGGTGACCCCGGCCACCCCGGGGTGGGCGTCGAGCAGGTCGGCCGAGGCCGCGAGGGAGCCGGGGGCCCACCAGGAGTCGTCGTCGCAGAAGGCCACGTAGGGGGTGCGGACCTCGCGCACCGCCAGATTGCGGCCGACCGCGCCCAGATTGCGCCCGGGGCGCAGCAGCCGGGCCCAGGGGTGCAGCCGGGTGACGGCCTCGGCGGTGCCGTCGGTGGAGCCGTTGTCCACGACGACGACCGGCGGCTCCTCGGGGAGCGCGGCCAGCCGGCCGAGGGTGTGGAGCAGTTCGTCCCGCCGGTTCCGGGTGATGACGACGACGGTGGTGCGCCCGTCGGCTCCGCTCCCCGGACGGCGGCCGGGGTGGGCGGGATCCGGGGCGGCGGTGCCGGGGGGCGCGGCGCCCGGGGTCGCGGTGCCCCGGCTCGCCGTGCCCGGGACTCCGGCGGCGGGGGCCGCGTCCGCCGGGGGGCCGGGGATGCCGTTCCGCCGCGACGGCCCGGGGCTCGCGGCCCGGCCGGCCTGTGGCGCCGGGTCGTACGGGGCCGGGGAGGGCCGCGGGTCCGGGAGGCTCCGCGGGCGCGGGGCGTCCGGCGCGGCCGGGGTGTCCGGCGGGGCCGGGGGGTTCGGTGCGTTCCGGTCTCGGGTCACGAGGCTCGCTGTCCCTCCAGCCGCCGGACGGCGCGCTCCAGGTACGGCGGCAGCGGATCGCGGAAACGGAGGGAGGCGGGGAGCCGGGCGAGGGCGCCGCTCAGCGCCTCCCGTGCGGTGATGTCGGAGCGGGCCGCGGCGGCGAGCCGGGCCGTGCGCCGCAGGGCGGTCGTCAGCGGGCGGCGCAGCCACGCGGTCAGCAGTTCGTTGCGCAGCACCCGGGCGCGGCGGCCGGCGCGCGGGCCGGAGGCGGGGTGGTGGTGGGCCACCACCTCGGGGCAGTACGCCACGCCCCAGCCGCGGGCCGCCAGGTCGTAGGCGAGCAGGGTTTCCTCGCCGCCGAAGAACAGCACCGGGTGGTAGCCGCCGGCGTCGAGGTACGCCTCGCGCCGGGCGACGGCGGCGCAGCCGAGGTAGCCGAGCACCTGCGGGCCGGGCAGGTCGTGGACGCGGCCCAGCGGGGAGGCGGCGAGGACGTCGTTGAGCGGGTCCGGTTCGTCGTCCGGTCCAACGAGGATGCTGCCGGCGATCAGGCCCAGCCGGGGATGCTCGTCCAGGATGCGGGCGGCGTGCGCGAGGGAGCCCGGCCGCCACCAGGAGTCGTCGTCGCTGAACGCCACGTACGGGGTGTCCAGCGCACGCACCCCGTCGTTGCGGGCGAGCGCGCCGCGGTTGACCGCCAGGGGCAGCATCCGGACCTCCGGGAAGCGCTCGGCGACCATGGCCCGGGTGTGGTCGGCCGAGGCGTTGTCCACGACGACGATCTCCGGGCGCTCCGGCAGGTCGAGCAGGTGCCGCAGGGTCACGGCGAGCTGATCGGCCCGGTTCCGGGTGGCGACGACCACCCCCACCCGGGGGCCGGCCGCGGTGCCCTCCGCCTCGTCTCCAGCGGTGGTTCGCCTCATCCCTGCTGTCCTCCCTCCGTCGCGGCCGCCGGCCGCGGGGCCCGTCCGCCCGGCGGTGGCATGCCGGGGACGCTGCCTGCGTGCCCGGTCCTGCCTTGGCCCGGCCTCTGGCGGGTACCCCGGTTCCGTCACCGGACACGGCCGCGGGCGGAACCGGCCGGGGCCGCCGGCGGAACGGGAGCGGCAGGTGTGAGACGGCGATCCCTGCGCACTCGGTGCCCATGAACCACAGCAACCGGAACCAGGACCCCGACCCCCGGACCAGCACCGGTCTCGAACGCGGCGGCGGGGTGCCGCCCGGGGAGACGCCGCCCCTGGAGGGCAGTCTCTCGGAGAGCGGGCCGGCGGATCTGCCGCACAATCCCGCGAAGGGCTGGGGCAAGGGCCCGATCATCCTCATCGCGGTGGTCGTGCTGCTCTTCGCCGTCTTCATGGTGGTGCGCGCGGCGGCTCTTTGGTCGTGAGCTGGTCCCGAGCGGGGCGGGCCTGCGCCTGCCCCGCTCGCGACGGATCCTCGCAACGGATCAGGGCCGTTCGCCGACCCCCGTCGCCACCTCGGCGGCCCGCCCGCCGCCGGGCAGGCTCGACGCGAGCGGCGCCGTGGCCATGCCCCGTCCCTCCCGCAGCCCGTCCACGAAGGCCATGAGCGCCTCCCGGGCGGTGTACCGGGGCCGCCAGCCCAGCTCCTCCACGGCGCGCCGGGTGTCCATGAGCGGCAGCCGCAGCACCGCGTCGAAGAGCTGCGGGGAGGCCGGCAGGAGATGGAGCCGCCAGGCCGCGGCCAGCCCGGACCGCACGGGCCAGGCCGGCATCCGGACGACGCGGGCGCCGAAGAGCTCCGCCAGCATCGCCGCGTCGACCGGCGGGTCGGCGGCCAGGTTGTAGGCGCCGTGCGCGGCCGGGGAGGTGACGGCGAGGCGGTAGGCCTCGGCCGCGTCGTCGGTGTGCAGGGCCTGGAAGCGCAGACCGGGCAGGTCGGGGACGACGGGCAGCAGCTCGGGGCGGGCCATCCGCCGGGAGAGCAGGGGTCCGGCGAAGAGCCGGCGCTGCTGTGAGGCCGCCTCGGGCTTGAAGAGGAACCCGGGCCGCATCCGCACGACCCGCATGTGCGGGTGCTCGCGCTCGTGGACGTCGAGAGCCCGTTCCACATAGGACTTCTCGCGGCAGTAGGCCGCTTCCGGCCAGCCGTGCGTGGGCCAGCTCTCGTCGACGGGGCGGTCCTTGGGTCCGGCCGAGTACGCCCCGACGGAGGAGGCGTACACGAGCGCCGGGACGTCCGCCGCGGCCGCCGCCTCGAACACCCGGAGGCTGCCGAGGACGTTGGTCCGCCATGTGAGCTTGGGCGTGTGCGTCGGCTGGAACAGCCAGGCCAGGTGGACGACGGCGTCGGCGCCCCGGAAGTGCCGGGTCAGGTCGCCGAGGGCGGCGTCCTCGCCGATGTCGACCGCCGCCCACCGGGTGCGCGGGGGCGACCAGGCGGGCAGGCGCCGGGCGAGCCCGAGCACGGACCCGACGGCCGGGTCCTCGCTCAGGGCGCGCACCACGCTCGTGCCGGCGTTCCCGGTGGCCCCGACGACCACGACCCGCAGTCCGCCACCGGCGCCGGCGCCGCCCTCACCCCCCTTCCCGCCGGTGCCGCGGGGGCCGGTGCCGCTGGTGCTGCCGTTGCTGTCGCTGCCGCCGTGCGGGACGCTGCTCATCGGCGCTGCTCCTCAACAGGTCGAAAGGCGGTGGGGAGGAGAACAGGAAAACGGAGAAACGGGGAAGCGGGGAAACGGGGAAGCGGAGGGGATCAGTCCGCCGAGGCCACCAGCCGCCGCGCGGCCGCGGTGATCGCCTCCCGGTCGATGCCGGCGGCGGCGAGCTGCTCCTCGGCGGTGGCGGAGTCGGGCATGGTGCGCACGGCGAGGCGGGCCACCCGGGGCACGGGCCTGCCGTCGGCGAAGGCCTCCAGCACGGCGTCGCCGAGCCCGCCCTCGGGCCGGTGGTCCTCGACGGTCACGATCCGCCCGGTGTCGTGGGCCGCCTCGTGGAGGGTCGCGGCGTCGACCGGCTTGACCGAGTAGAGGTCGATCACGCGGGCGGCGATGCCCTCCTCGGCGAGCCAGTCGGCGGCGGCCAGCGCCTCGTGGACGGTGACCCCGGCGGCGACCAGGGTCACCCGGTCCTCGCCGGAGGCGCGGAGCACCTTGCTGCCGCCGATGGCGAACGGCTCCTCGGGCCCGTACAGCTGCGGGTAGGCGTCGCGGGAGGTGCGCAGATAGCCGATCCCGGGCCGGTCGCACAGCGCCGACACCAGCCGGCCGGTCTGGTGGGGGTCGCAGGGGTACAGCACGGTGCTGCCGTGCACCGCGCGGAACATGGCGAGGTCCTCCAGGCCCATCTGGGAGGGACCGTCCGGACCGATGGCCACCCCGGCGTGCGAGCCGGCCACGATCAGCCGGGCCCGGCTGACCGCGGCCATGCGCAGGAAGTCGTGGGCGCGGGTGAGGAAGGCGCCGAAGGTGGAGACGTACGGGACCCAGCCGCGGGCCTGGATACCGACGGCCGCCGCGACGAGCTGCTGTTCGGCGATGTAGCACTCGATGAACCGGTCCGGGTGCTCCTGCGCGAAGAACTTGGCCCGGGTGGAATCGCTGACCTCGCCGTCCAGGGCGACCACGTCACCGCGCGCCGTGCCGAGCGCTGCCAGGGCGTGGCCGTAGGCGTCGCGGGTGGCGGCCTTCTCGTCCGGCTCGTAGCGCGGCAGTTGGAGGTCGGCGAGGGGGCGTTCCGACTCGCGGACCTCGGGGGGCGGCTGGACGTCGACCCGCAGGGCGCGGGGCCCGCCGAGTTCGGCGATGGCCTCGGCGGCGTCCGGCAGCGGTTTGCCGTGGGCGCCCTCGCGGTCCTCCACCGCGTCGACTCCCCGGCCCTTGGCGGTCCTGGCGATGACGGCGGTGGGGCGGTGCGGGGTGGCCTTCGCCTCGGCGTAGGCGGCGTCCACGGCCGCGGGGTCGTGGCCGTCGATCTCGACGGTGTGCCAGCCGAAGGCCCGGATGCGCCGGGCGTAGGCGTCGAGGTCCCATTCGTGGCGGGTGGGGCCGCGCTGGCCGAGCCGGTTGACGTCGACGATCGCGGTCAGGTTGTCCAGCCCTTCGTGCCCGGCGTATTCGAACGCCTCCCACATCGAGCCCTCGGCCAGCTCGCTGTCCCCGCACAGCACCCAGGTGCGGTACGGCAGCCGGTCCAGGCGTTTCCCGGCCAGCGCCAGGCCGACGCCGACCGGCAGGCCCTGGCCCAGCGAGCCGGTGGCCACGTCCACCCAGGGCAGCCGGGGGGTCGGGTGGCCCTCCAGCCGGCTGCCCCGGGTGCGGAAGGTCAGGAGTTCGTCGTCGCCGATGGCGCCGGCCGCCTTGAACAGGGCGTAGAGCAGCGGTGAGGCGTGGCCCTTGGAGAAGACCAGGTGGTCGTTGCCGGGGTGGTCCGGCCGGCCGAAGTCGTAGTGGAGGTGACGGGCCAGCAGGACGGCCATCAAGTCGGCGGCGGACATCGAGGACGTGGGGTGGCCGGATCCGGCGGCGTCGGCGGCCCGTACGGCGTCGACGCGCAGTTGCTGGCCCAGTTCGCGCAGGTTGTCGAGATCCATGTCGCCTTCCTCGTCGGGTTCCCGTCGGGAACGTGGCGTTTCCGGGTGGTGGGACGTCCACGCTGGGTACCCCGCATCCGGCCCGGCATCCACCGCCGTACGGCGGGATTCCTCACGCTCTCCGGGACGCGTGAGCGCCCGCCGCGCGTGGCACCGGAACAGTGATGCCGTACACACCCCGCACACCGCTCACCGGTTCGCAGCACGCCCGTTCCCCGCACTCCCGTTCGCCGTCCCGGTTCCTCCGCGCGGAGGCGGCCGCGGTGGCCCGTTCCGCCCGCCGGGCGTGGTCGGGTCCGGGGCGTGAACGTGACCTTCTCGTCCAGTCCCTGAAGGCCGCGCTGGCCGCGGTTCTCGCGTGGCTGCTGTCGTCCTGGCTGCTGCCGGACACCCTGGCCCTCATGGCGCCCTGGGTGGCCGTCGTCCTGGTGCAGGCCACCGTCTACCGGTCGATGGCGCAGGGCGTGCGGCAGCTGGCGGCGATCGCGCTCGGCACCGTGCTGGGCACCGCCGCCCTGGCCCTGTCCGGCCATCCGCTGGCGGCGATGGCCGCCGTGCTGCCACTGACCATCCTCATCGGCAACTGGCACCGCTTCGGCGACCAGGGCATCTACGGCGCGACCTCGGCACTGTTCACCGTCACCGCCTCCCAGGAGGCGACGGCGGTGGTCGCCGGGGAGCGGGTGGCGGCCGCGCTGCTCGGCGCGGGCGTGGCCGTCGCCGTCAACGCGCTGCTGCGGCCCCCGGCGTATCTGCGGGACACCCGCAAGGCGGTGCGGAACGTGGTGGACGAGGCGGCCGAGGCGCTGGAGGACATCGCGGACGGCCTCGGCGAGCCGCTGGAGTACGACCGGGCCCGCGGCTGGTACGACCGCGCCCGCCGGCTGCCCCGGCTCATCGGCGACGTGCGGTCGTCGGTCGCGTGGACCCGGGAGAGCGTGTGGTTCAACCCCGAGCGGCGCAAGCGGGCGGAGGCGGCCCGGCTGGCCCCGTGGTACGACGAGACGCTGCACACCCTCGACCATGTGGGCGGCCATCTCGCGGCCCTGACCGCCATGCTGCTGGACGCGGCCGACGAGGAGCGGCCGAGTCCGCGGCCGGACGCCGGGGTCACGGAGCCGTACGCCGTCTTCCTCCGCCAGGTGGTGGCGGTGCTGCGGGCCTACGGGCGTGCGGTGGCGGAGGAGGACGGCGGCCGGCGGGAGCGGGAACTGAACGAGGCGGCGGCCGCGGTCGGCGAGACGCACGACCGGCTGCGCGGGGAGCTGCCGCGCTGGGCCACCGGAAGCCCCGAGTCCGTGGCGTTCTTCGGCTCCCTGCTCCGGCACGCCGGGGATCTGACGGATCGTCTGGCGTCCGGGCGGCCGGCGGATCCCGGCGAGCGCCCGGGCCTGCCGGGGCAGCCGGAGGCGTAGCCCCGCCCCTGGGGCGGCCCGGGACCGCGGCCCACCCCCGCCCGTGAAGCCCTCTCCCGACCGCCTCGTTCACGGCGGCCGGGAGAGGGCTTCACGGGCGGTGCCGGCTCAGACGCGTGCGCCGTTGTCCTCGGCACCGGGGCGGACGGCCGCACGGTCCCGCGAGGGGCCGGGACGCTTCTTCGCCGACGGCGGCGCGGCGCCGGTCCGTTCGGCGAGTTCGACGGCGATCGGCACGGCCGTGAACACCGAGGAGAACATGCCCACGGTGAGGCCGACGAGCAGCGCGACGGCGAAGTCGGTGAGCGAGTCACCGCCGAGCACCGCGAGGGCCAGCAGGATAAACAGGGCGCCCATCCCGGTGTTGATGGTCCGCGGCACGGTCTGCAGGGCGGCCCTGCCCGCGACGTCCGAGAAGGGCGTGCCGCGGTGCCGGGCCCACAGCTCCCGCACCCGGTCGAAGATCACCACCGAGTCGTTGACCGAGTAGCCGATGACGGTCAGCAGGGCCGCCAGGAACACCCCGTCGACCGGCTTCCCCAGCCAGGCGAAGACGCCGATGAGGATGAGCACGTCTTGGGCCATGGCCGCCACGGTCGCCGCCCCGAAGATCCAGCGGAAGCGGACGGCGAGGTACAGGAGCTGGGCGGCCAGCGCGACCCCGAGGGCGATCAGGGCGTTGCGGCGCAGCTCGTCCCCCAGGCTCGGTCCGATCAGTTCGTCGCGGAGCTTCTCCGCGCCGCCGCCCGTCTCGGCGAGGGCCTCCTCGACGCGGACCACCTCGTCGTCGCCGAGGTTCTCGCTCCGTACGGAGATGGCGCCCTCACCGGAGGACTGGACGACCGCGCGGGGGAAACCGGCGTCCGCCACGGCCCGGCGGGCCTCCTCGGCGTCCACCGGCCGCTCCGTGGCGTACTCCACGAGACGGCCGCCGGTGAACTCCACGCCGAAGTCCAGACCGCGGACGAAGAGGCCGCTCGTCGCCAGGACCAGAACGGCGGCCGAGCCGGCGAGCCACCGCCTGCGCTTCCGCATGAAGGCGGGGCCGTGCCCTTCGAGCCGGCGGCGCAGCCCTCCGCCGCCGGCGACCCCGCTGAGGCCGGGACGCTTCTGCAGGGCACGCCGGCCGGCCGCGGTCTCGGTGAGCGCTCGGGCGACGACCAGCGCGCTGATCATGGAGGCGAGCACGCCGATGGAGAGGGTGACGCCGAAGCCGCGGACCGGGCCCGAGGCGAGGAAGAACAGCAGCACGGCGGCGAGCAGGGTGGTGATGTTGGAGTCCGCGATGGCGCTCCACGCGTTGCGGTAGCCGGAGGTCAGGGCCGCCGCCAGGCTCCTCCCGCGACGCGCCGCGAAATCCTCCCGAGCCCGTTCGAACACCAGCACGTTGGCGTCCACGGCCATGCCGATCGCCAGCACGAAACCGGCCAGTCCCGGCAGGGTCAGGGTGGCCCCGAGGAGCAGCAGGGCCGCGTAGGAGATGAGGCCGTAGCTCACGAGGGCGATCGCCGCGAGGCCGCCGAAGAGCCGGTAGACGACCAGGATGAACAGCGAGGTGGCCGCGATGCCGATCACGGCGGCCTGCGCGCTGGCCTCAATGGCCTCCGCACCCAGCGTCGGGCCCACGGTCCGCTGCTCCACCGTCTCGACGGGCACCGGCAGGGCTCCGCCGCTGATGAGCAGGGCCAGTTCCTTGGCGTCCTCCGCGCTGAAGTTGCCGGTGATCTGGGTGGAACCGCCCGCGATCCCGCCGTCGCAGCGGACGGACGGATCGACCTGCGGCGAGGAGATCACCTCGTCGTCCAGCACGATGGCCACCCGCCGGGCGGGGTCGCCGGGCGGGGAACACGCGGCCTCGGCGGTCAGCTCGCGCCACTGCTCCTTGCCCTCGCCCCGCAGGTCCACGGTGACGTACCAGCCGCCGCCGGTCTGCGCGTCGAAGCCGGGCTCCGCCCCCTCCACGAGGGCGCCGCTCAGCCCGGCCGGGCCGATGCGCAGGGGTTGGCCGTCCTCGTCCTTCAGGGTCCGTTCGTCCTTCTCCTTCTTCTCCTTCTTCTCTTCCTCCGTGTTCCCGCCGGGGTCCTCCCGGACGTCCTCGCCGGCGCCGGTCACCGGGTGGAAGGTCAGCTGCGCGGTGCGGCCGAGGACCTCGGCCGCCTGCCTCGGGTCCTGCACCCCGGGGAGCTCGACGATGATGCGCCGCTCCCCGGAGCTGGTGATGGTCGGTTCGGTGACGCCCAGGGCGTCGACCCGGCGGCGCAGCACCTCCAGGGTCCGGTTGGTGGCCTCCGGCCCGGCCTTCACCCGGTCCGAGTCCTTGGTCTCCAGGACGATCTGCGTGCCGCCGCGCAGATCGAGTCCGAGCCGGGGCGGCTTGGTGAAGCTCAGCCAGACCGACACGGTGACGACGGCAAGAGCGAGGAACACCCGCACCCAGTGGGCGCGGGACGATGTGGCGCGCGTTTTCACACTGCCTCCAGCAGGCACGCCGTGGCCTCTGCGGGCACGGCGGAGTACGACGAGGGGACGCCGGTGCCGGGGAGCTGTCCGAGAGCCGCCTGCCGGCGGGCAGGGCGGGGCGGGGCCGGGGCTGTTGCCCGCGTGCGGGCGGGTGGGGCCGCGTGCGGGACCGCGGCTCGGTCGTCGCCGCCGCGTCCGCGCACGTCACCGGTCTCCGGTCACCGGTCTCGGAGAGCTCCGGAGCCGGGTGGCGCGCGGCCGGGGCGCGGCGTGTGGTGTGCGGTGGCGGTCGCGGGCCGGGGGGCGGAGGCGAGGGCCCGGTGGCGGTCCGCGGGGTGCCCGCCGTGCCGGGCCGGCACGGCGGCCGGCATCCCGCTGTGGGGCGGATGGTGGTCCTCGCCGCCGACGAGGGACGCCCGGCCCGAGGAGGACAGGACACCGGCGACGGCCACCCGGTCGGTGACGGCCGCCGAGTGGTCTCCCGGACGCGCGTGCCCCGGCAGGGCGGCGCTCCCCACGGGGGAGGACACCGGCGGACCGCCGAACAGCACGGCCAGCACCGCGAGCAGCGCGGAGAGCACTCCCGCGGGCCGGCGGCCGGGGACGGGGCGGCGGGAAACGCCGGCGGAGCGACGCATCGCCCTCCCCTCCCTCCGCGGACACCGGTGAACGGCCGACCTTAGCCCATCCCGGCCGGCCGGCACGGCGGCAACGGCGGCTTCCCCGCGCCGCGGTGCCGACCGGTTTCGGGACCGGCGCTCGGACACCTCCGGGAACAGCGGATACGGTGATCCGGTGGCGATGATCGGTGACGAGACGGTACCGGGGGCCGTGCTGCTGCTGGCGGCGGCGCCCGTGGGCAGGAGCCGGCTGGTGGACGGGGCGTCCGCGCTGCCCGCACTGGCGGCCGTGCGGCCGGAGGTGCTGACGGGCACGGCGGCCGCGAGCGTCGTGGAGCTGGTGGAACCGGCCGATCCGCAGGTCGTCCTGGTCCGGCTGCGGAGCGCGGCGGCCGCTCCGGGGCCGCTGCTGATCCACCTCATCGGGCAGCTCACACTGGACCGGCGGCAGCAGCTGCCGCATCTGGCGCTGGCGCGCACCACGGCGGCGACCGCCCGCTACACCGCGCTGCCCTGGCACTGGCTCTCCGCCGAACTCCAGTTCCGGCCGCCGGGCACCACCACGGTGCTGGCCGACCTGACGGCCGACCAGGCCGCCTGGGAGCGGCTGCCGCCCCCGTCGGCACTGGCGGTGGCCGGGGCGGCGCTGTACGGGGCGGTGTCCCCGCCGCCGGGCCGCCGGGCCCCGGCCGAGCCGCTCTACAGCCGGGCGGTCGCCGGGCTGCTGCGGTCCGCCACCGGCCGGCCCTCCCCGGCGGAGCTCCACGATCTCGCCGTCGCCCGCGCGGGGCTGCCCGCCGAGGCGCGGCTGCTCACCCCGCTCACCACGGGTACGGCCGGGTCGCACCCGGGGCTGCCCGGCCTCCCCTCCGGCACGGACGCCCCGGCCGTGCCCCGGCCGGTCCCGGCCGCTCCCGACAGCACGGCGCGGCCGTCGTCCCCCGGTCTTCCGGCGCCTCCCTCGTCCTCCGGCCCGGCGCCCGCCGCACCCGCGCCGGTACCCGCTTCCGGACCGGAGAGCCCGCTCCCGGAGGGCGCTCCTCCCCCGGGCGCCCAGGCGTCCCCCGCCCCGGCCGGCTCCGCCGCACCGGACGGGTCCGCGCCCGGGCCGGCGCCCGCCTCGGCTCACTCCACGAGTGCGGGCACCACGCCGGAGCCGACGTCCTCCGTGCCGGGCACCGCAGTCGCGCACGGAGCCACCGCGCCGCACGGCCGGCCCCCGGCCGGTGTGCCCGCCCCGGCCGGAGCCCCCGTTCCCCCGGCCGCGCCGCCCACGGCGGCCGCGGTACCGCCCCGGCCGGCCCGTCCGCCGGAGCCCGCCGCCTCCACCGGGGCCTCCACCGCGGCCGCGCCCCGCTCCGCCGCCGCGTCCGCGCCGCAGGACCCGCATCCGGCCATCCTCGCCGCCGCGCACGAGGGGAGGCACGGCGAGGCGGCCGCCATGGCCGCCGCCTGGGAGCAGCACGCGCTGCGCCACCACGGCCCGGACTCCGCCGAGGCCGTGCACTGGCTGGAGGTGCGGGCCGATCTCGCCCGGCTCGCCGGTGACTTCGGCCGGTCCTGCGAACTCTGGCTCACCGCGGCCTCCGCCCGGCTCGGCGCCGGGGAGCCGGAGGACGGGCGGGACGTGGTGGCCGCGGTGGACCGTGCGCACCACTGCTGGGAACAGCTGGGCGACGACACCGCCGCCCGGAGTCTCGTCTCACGGCTTGCGACCCTGCGTCACCGGGTACCCGGACCACGTCCCGGTGCCGTCGAGGCGCTGGAACGCCGTATCGAGACCCTCGGCGCCGTCGGCGCGAACTGAGGGACGCAGCAGGAGGAGCCGCCCCGATGCCCCACGCCTACGAGCCGCCCACCGGACGCGACGAGACGAGGGAGGAGCAGGCCGACCGGAAGTGGGGCGAGCTGCTGCAGGAGGTGCGGGTCGCGCAGACCGGCATCCAGATCCTGCTCGCCTTCCTGCTGACCTCCGCGTTCTCCCCGCGCTTCCCCGATCTCGACCCCTTCGGCAAGGACCTCTACGTCTTCACGATCATGTGCGGGGCCGGAGCCACGGGAGCGCTGATCGCTCCCGTCACCCTGCACCGCATGGTCACCGGCTACCGGCTGAAGCCGCAGACGGTCATCTGGGCCTCGCGGTTCACCATGGTCGGGCTGGTACTGCTGCTGGTCACCGTGGGAGCGGCGCTGGCACTGATCCTGCGGTTCGTCATCGAGGACACGATGGCGGTCTGGCTGGCGTCCGCCGTGCTGCTGTGGTTCGCGGGCTGCTGGTTCCTGCCCGCGGCCTGGCTGCGGCACAAGCGGCGCGAGCTGTGCGAGGGCCCCGGCGACACGGACGTGAAACGGGTGTCCGACGGCGGCTGACCGTCCGGCGGCGCGGCGGCGCGGCTGGACGGGTGTGCCCGGCGGACCGGATCACCGGCCGCCGGGCACACCCGTCCAGCGTTCCGCGCTTTCCCGGCGCCGTCAGACGGATCCCGGGCGGAACAGCGTCTTGACCATCCCGTCGCCCTTGTCCTGGAAGGTCTTGTAGGCCTTCGGCGCGTCCTCCAGCGGCAGGGTGTGGGTGGCGAAGCTCTCCACGCCCAGCGGGTCCCCGTCGGTGAGCAGCGGCAGGATGTCCCCCACCCAGCGGTGCACGTTGGCCTGGCCCATCCGCAGCTGGATCTGCTTGTCGAACAGCGTGAGCATCGGCAGCGGGTCGGCCATCCCGCCGTAGACGCCGCTGAGCGAGATCGTGCCGCCGCGCCGCACCGCGTCGATGGCCGTGTAGAGGGCCGCGAGCCGGTCGACGCCGGCGCGGCTCATCAGCTTCTCGGCGACGGCGCCGGGCAGCATCCCGACCATCTGGTGGGCCAGTTTGGCGGCCGGCGCCCCGTGCGCCTCCATGCCGACCGCGTCGATGACGGCGTCGGCGCCCCGGCCGCCGGTGAGTCCGCGGACGGCGTCGCCCAGGTCCTTGCCGTGCTCGTCCATGTCCAGCACCCGCACGCCGCGGCTCTCGGCGCGCCGCAGCCGCTCCGGGACCCGGTCGACGCCGATGACGTTCTCCACGCCCAAGTGGCGGGCGATCCGGCAGGACATGTCGCCGATCGGGCCGAGGCCGAGGACGAGCAGGCTGCCACCGGGCGGCACCGCCGCGTAAGCGACGGCCTGCCAGGCCGTGGGCAGGACGTCGGAGAGGTACACGAACCGCTCGTCCGGCGGCCCGTCCGGAACCTTGATGGGCAGGGTGTTGCCGAACGGCACCCGCAGATACTCGGCCTGGCCGCCCGGTACCTGTCCGTAGAGCTTGGTGTAGCCGAACAGGCTTCCGCCGGTGTTCCGTTCGCGGTTCTGGGTGGTCTCGCACTGCGAGTGCAGCCCCTGCCCGCACATCCAGCAGGTGCCGCAGGAGACGTTGAACGGGATCACGACGCGGTCGCCGGTCTTGACGGCGGTGACCTCGGAGCCGGTCTCCTCCACCACGCCCATCGGTTCGTGGCCGAGGATGTCGCCCGGTTCCAGGAACGGCCCGAGCACCTCGTAGAGGTGCAGGTCCGAGCCGCAGAGGCCGGTGGAGGTGATCCGGACGACGATGTCGGTGGGGTCCTGGATGACCGGGTCGGGAACGGTCTCCACGCGCACATCGCGCTTGCCGTGCCAGGTCAGGGCTCTCATGGTCGTTCTCTCCCTCTCGCGGTGGTGCCGGACCGCCCGGCGGAACGGCCGGACGGTCGTACGGGGACGGCGCCGTGCGCGCCGTGCGGGTCGCGGCGGCCGGCGGCCGGAGCGCGGGGCGGCCGGGCCGGGGCGGGCCGGCCGTGGTCCCCGCGCGGGCGGCCCGCGTCTCCCCCTGAGCCGGCCGGCCGGTGTCGCGGGCTGTCCGCGGACCCTGGCGGTGGTGCGCGTCCGGTCCTTCCGGTGTGCGCCGTCCGGCCCTCGCGGCGTGTGCCGTCCGGACCAGCCGTGCTGCCCGGACCACCCGTGCCGCCCGACCCGCCGTGCCGTCAGGGCCGCCCGTCCTGTCCGTCTTGCCCGTCCCGCGCGGCGGAATCCCGGCCGGCGTCCCCGGCCACCCGGGCAGCGGCCTCCGCCGCCCGCCGTTCGCGCCGCTCCCGCTGCGGGACGACGGTGTACGCGGGGTCCTCCGCCGAGGCGATGCCCGCGTGGAAGACCCCGAAGCGGGTGCACGCGGAGCCCGCCAGCAGCGCCAGGCCGCTGACGGCCGCGGCGCCCCGGTGCCGCCGGCCGAGCAGCGCGGCGCCCAGCGCCCCGCCCGCGGTGAGGAGTTCGGCGGCGCGCATCAGCTTCCCGGCCCTCCCCCGCTCGTAGGTCTCGGCGATCATGCCGAGCCGGCGGCGCTTCAGCCGCAGGACCGCCGCCTCGGCCGCCGCCGCGAGCAGGGCCGCGTGCCGCGCCGGGGCGTTCTCCCGCACCGGGGCGGCGACCAGGGCCATGCCGGAGGCGGCGGCCGTCGCCGAGGAGACGAAGAGGTACGGGAGTTCGCGGTGGGCCTCGTGCCAGGCCGGGACGGCGGTGTCGGCGGCCAGTACGGCGGTGTACGCGGCGACGAGCGGGCCGAGCAGCGCCGCGGTGCCGGTGGCGGCGGTGTTGATCCGCGGCAGCCGTCCGGTGGTCTCCAGCACGGCGGCGGCGCCGGCGGCGGGCCCGTAGGCGGCGAGCAGCCAGGAGCCGACGCTCATCGGGGAGGTCGGTTTGATCACCCGGAGCATGTTGGCGAAGCGTTCCGGCCGCCCGAGGTCGTGGACGAGGGCGGCGGTGGAGGCCGTGATCGCCGCCAGCGAGGAGAGCTTCATCGCCCTGGCGGTGGCGGGGCGCCCGCTGAGCTGGGCGCCGGCCGCCAGCACGGAGCCGGCCCCGGCGAGCCCGCCGGCAAAGAAGTAGCCGGCGATGTCCGTGGCGCTCCAACTCGGCGCCTTGATGACGGGACGGCCGTAGTAGGACTGGAACTCGGCGCGGGGCACCATGAGTTCCTCGCCGCGCCGCTTGCCGCGGCCCCGCTTGCGGCCCGCTCCCCCGGTCTGTTCCCCGGCCCGCCGCCCGGTCTCCCGCCCGGACGGCTCCGGTGGGGTGCCGCCGAGCCGGAGGACGTCCGGGGCCGCCTCGCGGCCGGGCCGCTCGCCCCGGGTGCCCTGCCGGGTGACGTCGGATTCGGTCATCGGACCGGTCCCCTTCCGAAGGCGCTGGTGCGTCGGGTGCCCGTGCCCCGGCGCGCGGCCGGTGACGACAGGAAGGCGGTGGCGATCCCGCCGAGGAGGGACAGCGCGGCCAGGCCCGCGTGTTTCCACATCCGCGGCAGGTCGCGGGTGGTGACGACCGGGTCCGGTGGCAGGCCGTAGACCTCGGGCTCGTCGAGGAGGAGGAAGAAGGCGCCGTCGCCGCCGACCCCGTCCTCCGGGTCCTCGCCGTAGAGGCGGGCGCCGGTGACCCCGGCCTCGCGCAGCTGTTCCACCCGCCCGGCGGCCCGCTCGCGGAGTTCGTCCAGCGGGCCGAACTGGATGGAGTCGGTGGGGCAGGCCTTGGCGCAGGCCGGTTCCATGCCCTCGCCGAGCCGGTCGTAGCACATGGTGCACTTGAACGCCCGCCCGTCGTCCGGGCGTTGCTCGATGACCCCGTACGGGCAGGCGGGCACGCAGTAACCGCAGCCGTTGCAGATGTCCTCCTGGACGACGACGGTGCCGAACTCGGTGCGGAACAGCGAGCCGGTCGGGCAGACGTCGAGGCAGGCGGCGTGCGTGCAGTGCTTGCAGACGTCGGAGGACATCAGCCAGCGCAGCTCGGTCCGGCCGTCGGGATGCGGCACCTCGGCGCCCGGGGTCACCGGGTCGGCGGGCTCCGGGGGCGCGGCGGCGCGGGTCACGGCGCTCTGCTCGATGAAGGCGACGTGCCGCCAGGTGGAGGCGCCGAGCCCCTGGGTGTTGTCGTAGGACATGCCGGTCAGCGACAGGCCGTCCTCGGGAATGGCGTTCCACTCCTTGCACGCCACCTCGCAGGCCTTGCAGCCGATGCAGACGGAGGTGTCGGTGAAGAAGCCGGCCCGCTCGGGGTGGCCGGTGTGCCCGGCGTCGCCGGCCGGGTCGGCCTCCGGTCCGGAGAGCAGGTTCCTCAGGTCGATGTCGGTCATGACCGGGCCTCCGTTCCGGTGTGCGCGGTGATGCCGGCGCGTTCGCGGTAGTCGGCGACGAGCCGGGGCAGATCGGCGCCGCGGGGCCGGCGGCCGGGGCGGATGTCGGCGGTCAGGGCCTTGTCCTCCTGGATGTGGGTGCTGGGGTCCTGGACGATGGCGGTGAGCTCGTTGGCCGCGTCGCCGGTGACGACGCCGTTGGGCCCCCAGTGGAAGGGCAGCCCGATCTGGTGGACGGTGCGGCCGTGCACGGTCAGCGGCCTGATCCGCTCGGTGACCATCACCCGGGCCTCGATGGCGTTGCGGGCGGTGACGACGGTGGCCCAGCCGCCGTGCTCCAGGCCGCGCTCGGCGGCGAGGGCGGGCGAGACCTCGCAGAAGAACTCCGGCTGGAGCTCGGCGAGATGGGGGGACCAGCGGCTCATGCCGCCCGCGGTGAAGTGCTCGGTGAGCCGGTGGGTGGTGACGATGTACGGGTAGACGCCGGCGCCGGGTTCGTCACCGCTGGGGTGGTAGCGGTTGCCCTCGCGCGGTTTGACCTCCCGGACCGGGGAGCGGCTCTGCCGCTCGTAGAGGGCGTTGTGGAAGGGTGAGTCCTGCGGCTCGTAGTGGGTGGGCAGCGGCCCGTCGGTGAGCCCGGCGGGCGCGTAGAGCCAGCCCTTGCCGTCGGCCTGCATGACGAAGGCGTCGTCGCCGGCCAGGGCGTCGGGCCCCTCGGCGTCCTCGGGCGGGACGTACGACGGCGGGCGGTCGGGGATGAAGTCGGCGTTGTCGTGGCCGGTCCAGCGGCCCGCCTTCTCGTCCCACCAGACGTACGCCTTGCGCTCGCTCCACGGGGTGCCGTCGGGGGCGGCGGAGGCGCGGTTGTAGAGCACCCGGCGGTTGGCGGGCCAGGCCCAGGCCCACTCGGCGGCGACCCAGTCCTGCTCGGTGTGCGGCTTGCGGCGGGCGGCCTGGTTGACGCCGTCGGCGTAGACGCCGCAGTAGATCCAGCAGCCGCAGGAGGTGGAGCCGTCGTCCTTCAGCTCGGTGTAGGCGCTCAGCGGCTCGCCGTCCGGGCCGCGGCCGTTGATCTCCCGGAGCACGGCCTCGGCGGACGGCTCCCGCAGCGGGCCCTCCACCGGGTAGTCCCAGGCCAGGTCGAGCACGGGCCGGTCGGCGGGGTCGGCGGAGCCGGCCAGCCGTTCCTTGATCCGGCGGCCCAGGTGATACATGAACCACAGGTCGCTGCGGGCGTCGCCGGGCGGTTCGACGGCCGCGTCGTGCCACTGGAGCCAGCGGTTGGTGTTGGTGAAGCAGCCGGACTTCTCGGTGTGCGCGGCGGCGGGGAAGAAGAACACCTCGGTGCCGATGTCCTCGGTGCGCAGCTCGCCGCTCTGGATCTCGGGGCCGTCCTTCCACCAGGTGGCGGACTCGATGAGGGAGAAGTCGCGGACGACGAGCCAGTCGAGCTCGGCCATGCCGAGCCGCTGGAGGCGGGTGTTGGCGGAGCCCACCGCGGGGTTCTCGCCCATCAGGAAGTAGCCCTTGCAGCGGCCGTCGAGCTGCGCCATCACGGTGTCGTAGGTGCTGTGGGAGCCGGTGAGCCGGGGCAGGTGGCCGAAGCAGAAGTCGTTCTCCGGGGCGGCCGCGTCGCCGTAGTAGGCCTTCAGCAGGCTCACCATGTACGTCCGCATATCGCCCCAGTAGCCCTTGCCGGTGCGGCTCGCCGCGACGAAGGTGTTGAGGTTCTCGTGGGCGTGGGCGTGCGGCATCGGCAGATAGCCGGGCAGCAGGTTGAACAGGGTGGGCACGTCGCTGGAGCCCTGGATGCTGGCGTGGCCGCGGAGCGACATGATCCCGCCGCCGGGCCGGCCGATGTTGCCGAGCAGCAGCTGCAGGATGCTCGCCGTGCGGATGTACTGGGCGCCGACGGTGTGCTGGGTCCAGCCGACCGCGTAGGCGAAGGCGCTGGTCCGGTCGCGGCCGGAGTTCTCCGTGAGCGCCTCGCAGACCGCGAGGAAGTCCTCGCGCGGCACCCCGCAGACCTTCTCGACGAGCTCGGGGGTGTAGCGGGCGAAGTGGCGCTTGAGGATCTGGTAGACGCAGCGCGGGTGCCGGAGGGTCGGATCGCGGACGGGCTCGGGTTCGGCGACGGCGCCGCCGGAGCCGTGGGTCTCCGAGCCGCCGGCCTCCTGCTCGCCCTCCGGGGGCTTCCGGCCCTGGGGCGGGTGCCGTCCGTCCGGGCGCTCACCGTCCGCGTGCTCTCCGTCCGCCTGCTCGCCCTCCGGCCGCACCCGGTCCCAGTAGAGCGTGTCGCGCTCGCCGGAGGCAGCCTGCACCGCCCCGCTCCGGTACTGCCAGGTCCGCGGGTCGTAGACCCCCTCCGCCTCGTCGAAGCCGGAGAAGATTCCGTCGAGGTCCTCGGTGTCCGCGTACTGCTCGGTGACGATGGTCGCCGCGTTGGTGTAGGCGAGGACGTACTCGCGGAAGTCCTTCTCCTCCGTCAGCACATGGTTGATGATCGCGCCGAGGAAGGCGATGTCGCTCCCGGCCCGGATCGGCACATGCTGGTCGGCGAGGGCGCTGGTGCGGGTGAAGCGCGGGTCGACGTGGATGACGCGGGCGCCCCGGGCCTTGGCCTCCATCACCCACTGGAAGCCGACGGGGTGCGCCTCGGCGAAGTTGGAGCCCTGGATGACGATGCAGTCCGAGTGCTGCAGGTCCTGCAGGAAGGTGGTGGCGCCGCCCCGGCCGAAGGAGGTGCCGAGCCCGGCGACGGTGGAGCTGTGGCAGACCCGGGCCTGGTTCTCCACCTGGACCACGCCGAGGCCGGTCAGCAGCTTCTTGATCAGGTAGTTCTCCTCGTTGTCGAGGGTGGCGCCGCCGAGGCTGGCGATGCCCAGGGTGCGGTTGACCGTCACCCCGTCGCGCTCCTTCTCCCAGGTCTCGCGCCGGGTCCGCACGACCCGGTCGGCCAGCATGTCCATGGCCTGCTCCAGGTCCAGCCGCTGCCAGTCCCTCGCGTACGGGGCGCGGTACAGCACGTGGTGCTCCCGGGCGGAGCCGGTGGTGAGCTGAAGCGTCGCGGAGCCCTTGGGGCAGAGCCGGCCGCGGCTGATGGGTGAGTCGGGATCGCCCTCGATCTGGACGACCTTCTCGTCCTTGACGTAGACGGTCTGCCCGCAGCCCACCGCGCAGTACGGACAGACCGACTTGACGACCCGGTCCGCCGTGGCGGTCCGGGCCGTCAGCTGTTCGCTGTGCCGGGATTTCGCGGCCGCGCCGCGCCCCAGTGGGTCCTTCCCGGTGAGTTGCCGGTACACCGGCCATTCGAGCATCCGGCTGCGCACGCCCATCGGTTCCTCCGCCGTCCACCGCTGCTGCCGCAGAGCTGCCACTGCTGCCTGCTGATCGTCGGGACGGGCTGCGGGTGCCCCGGGAACCGGGCGCGAAACGCGAGGACCCGCCGGGCACGGTGCTCCCGGCGGGTCGTCAGGCGGTCGTGCGGGGACGACCGGTGGGCGGCGGTGCGGTCAGTCGATGCCGCGGAGGATGTGGGACTCGGCCGGGTCGTCGTCGTAGCCGGCGAGCCGGATGGGGGCGACCCGGGACCAGACGTCCAGGTTGCGGGGTTCCTTCTGGCGGGCGGCCGGGTACTCCTCGGGTTCCGCCAGCAGCTGGTTGGTCTTCTTCTCGGTTGTCACCGCGCACTCCTTAGTGTCGGGTGCACCGAACGCCATACGCCCGGGATACTGCGCAGCCGTGAAAAGCGGCCGGGCGCCGACGCCCGATGGGGCTGGTGGAAAGTCACTGCGGGCGCGGTGGCGCCGGAGATGCGGACCGGGAGTGCGGCCATGGTGGCTGGCCTGTCCCGGGACGGGCCGAGGGTCTCGGTGCTTCATTTACCGGAAGGCTGTCCGTCTGCTGTTCAGCCTACCCCCACCTGCGGGGAAGCGCGCGCGGATTTCCCGTTCCGGATACCGGAGACGGCCCGCGGCGGCCCGGCCCGCTCCGCCGTGGGGCGGCGATTTCGCAGGCCGGGCGGGGGCGCCCGGGGGCGCGAGGTGACGAAGGGCACGTGCCGGCCGCGTCGCGCCGTCACCCGCCCGGGTGGCGCGGGGTCGCGGGGCGTACGGCGGCGGCCGCCGGCTCCGGAGCCCGCCCCGGCTCACCGGCCGGCGGGGTGCCTCACCAGTTGGCGGGGGCGTAGTCCTTCAGGAAGCAGCCGTACAGGTCCTCGCCGAGCTCGCCGCGGACGATGGGGTCGTAGACGCGCGCGGCCCCGTCGACGAGGTCCAGCGGGGCGTGGAAGCCGGCCTCGGCCAGCCGCATCTTGTCCGGGTGCGGGCGCTCGTCGGTGATCCAGCCGGTGTCGACGCTCGTCATGAGGATGCCGTCGGTCTCCAGCATCTCCTGGGCGCTGGTGCGGGTGAGCATGTTCAGCGCGGCCTTCGCCATGTTGGTGTGCGGATGGCCGGCGCCCTTGTAGCCCCGGCTGAACACCCCTTCCATGGCCGAGACGTTGACCACGTACTTGCGGCGGGCGGGGGACGCGGCCATCGCCGGGCGCAGCCGGCTGACGAGGATGAACGGCGCGGTGACGTTGCAGAGCTGCACCTCCAGCAGCTCCACCGGCTCCACCTCGCTCACCGTCTGGATCCAGCTGTTGGTGTCGGCGAGGTCCGGGATGAGCCCGCCCGCGTCGATGGCGTTGCCGGCCTCGATCCGCGCGGGGGAGGCGGAGCCGCTGGTCAGGGCCAGGGCGGCGAGGGAGTCCGGGGTGATGCCGCCGGACCGGTCCGCGGCGGCGGGCAGCGCCTGCTGGCTGCCGCTGCCGAAGCTGCCGAGGACGAGCGGCTCGGGCAGCCCGCCGCCGGGCGGCAGCGGCGCGGCCTCGCCCGCCACCAGCTCGGCGTAGGACTCCGGGGAGCGGCGCACGGTCTGGGCGGCGTTGTTGATGAGGATGTCCAGCGGGCCCTCGGCGCTCACCGCGTCCGTCAGCGCCACCACCTGCGCGGGGTCCCGCAGGTCGATGCCGACGATCTTGAGCCGGTGGAGCCAGTCCCCGCTGTCGGGCATGGCCGAGAAGCGCCGGGCGGCGTCCTTGGGGAAGCGGGTGGTGATGGTGGTGTGCGCCCCGTCGCGGAGCAGCCGCAGCGCGATGTACATCCCGATCTTGGCGCGGCCGCCGGTGAGCAGGGCGCGCCGGCCCGTCAGATCCGTGCGGGCGTCGCGGCGGGCGCGGTTCTCCTTGGCGCAGGACTGGCACAGCTGGTGGTAGAAGGCGTCCACCTCGCGGTACCGCGTCTTGCAGATGTAGCAGGAGCGGGGGCGTTCGAGGACGCCGACGATCTCCGTGGCGGCGGACGCGGCGAGCGGTATGCCGGCCGTCTCGTCGTCGATGCGGTCGGCGGAGCCGGTGGCGGTGGCCTCGGTGACGGCCTTGTCGTTGGCCGTCTTGGCGGCCCGGCGCTCCTGGCGGCGGCGCTGCTTCACGGTGCGGTAGATGCCGGCGGTGGCACGGCGCACCGTGATGGCGTCGGGGTGGTCCAGCGGCAGGTCGTCGAGCTCCGCGAGCACGCCGAGACAGGCGGCCAGCCGTTCCGGGTCGATGCCCGGGTGCTCCTGCTCCGCCTGCCCGGCCCGGCCGTCGTCTGTCACCGTCATCGCCGCCGCCGCTTCCGTTCCCGCTCTGGTGCGTCCCGGGTGCGCACACTCCGGCGGCACTTTACGGAGCACCGGGCGGCTCCGCCAAACCGGTCCGGTCCGGCGGGAGCAAGGTCACACCGGCGGCGGGGACGGGACGGCCGCGCGGAAGCGGCCGGGGCCGGGCCGGGCCGGCGCCGGAGCGGGAACCGGTGGGGGCGCGGGGGCCGGGGCGGTGCCGGAGTCACGGCAGGGGGGCAGGGGGGCAGGGACGGCGGCAGTGCCGGGGCCGGGCGGAGACAGAGCGCCGGGTCAGGGGCCGGGGTCAGGGCCGGCGGGGGCGGCAACCGAAGCGGGGTCGGGGCCGGGGTCAGGGGCAGGGGCGGCGCCAGGCGTCCAGCGAGAGGCGTTTCCGCAGGGAGCTGAGCCCCAGCCGCTCGCTCTCGGCGCAGTAGTCGTCCGGGTCCAGCGCGTACTCGGCGTGGAAGACCGCCTTGTCCTGCTCGATGAACGGGGTGAGCGCGGCGCACTCGCCGAACTCGGCGCACTCCTCGTTCACCGCGAAGTCGAAGGAGCCGACGAGTTCGGGGATCTGGGGAAGGTCGTTCTTGAGCCCCACGGCGAGACCCCGTTCGTGGGCGAGCTCCGCCAGCATGCGGTTGTAGGCGAGCTGGTGACGGGCGGTGAGGGGGAAGCCGGTGCGGTTGAGATAGCCGTCCATCAGGTCGGGCTCCACCGCGTCGAAGCCCTTGTCCCGGCACATGTCCATGCGGCGGGCCATCAGCGGGCGCAGAACGCCGGTCTGCCGGATGTCCAGCCAGCGCTCCCCCGGCCAGCCGTTGCCGCGGCCCCGGACCGCGCGGGGGAAGTCGTCGCGGTCGGGGCGGAAGTCCTCCCAGGCGCCCGCGTTGATGTAGCAGATGACCTTGCGGCCGTCGGCGTGCAGCCGGGCCACGGTCTCCGCGTCGTTCTCGAAGCCGTCGATGTCGTAGACGGGGACGTCGACGCCCGTGTCGACCCGCCCGCTGAGCTGCCACTGCCAGGGCGTGCCGGCCTTCGGCCGCCAGTGCGTTCCCCCGCCGCCGTCACCCCCGCCGCCCGCCGTGGCGGACGGGCGGCCGGGCCCGGAACCCGGCGCGGAGCCGTCGGACGGCGGCCGCGCCTCCGTGCCGGAGCAGCCCGCGAGCAGTCCGGCCGGCAGGGCCAGCACTGCGGCGAGGACGGCGGCGCGTATGCGCGGACCGGAACGCCGGCGAGGACGCGGGCGCGGGTGCCGGTCCGGGTGCGGGCGGCGGTGCGGGCCGGTGGTCCGTCCGGCACGGCGGGTTCTCATGGCGTGTCGGTCCTCCTCGTGGCTCCCCGTGGTTCCCTCAGTCTTCCGGGTCCCCGCCGGCCCGGCGGCCCTCCGCGGACCGGGCCCGGGATTGGCCCCCGGGCTTCCGGGCACTCGGGCCCGGTCCGGCGGACACCCGGTACGTGCCCGGCGGGCACCCCGTAGAAGGACCACCGGCCCCCGGCCCCTCCCGGTACGACGAGCGGAGAGACCCATGACATCCGCGACGCCCACGCCCGCGTCCCCCGGCCCGTACACCGGATTCGACCGCATGTTCCTGGCCGGGCACTGGCAGCCGGGCAGTTCCGGCAGTGTCGGGACGGATACGGACCCGTACACCGGCGAGACACTGACCGAGGTCCAGCTCGCGGCCCCCGCCGATGTGGACCTGGCGTACGGGGCGGCCCGGGAGGCGCAGCCCGGCTGGGCGGCCCTGCCGCGGGAGGAGCGGGCCGCCGTGCTGGACCGGGCCGCGCGGATCATGGCGGAGCGGCGGGCGGAGATCGGTGGCTGGCTCACCCGGGAGGCGGGGGCCACCGCCGCCCGGGTGGAGATGGAGCTCGGCATCCTGGAGGCCGTGACGCGGCTGGCGGCCGAGCACCGGGAGCCGGACCCGCCGCACGTGGAGGCGAGTGTCCCGGGTAAGGAGAACCGGATCCGCCGGCGGCCCGTGGGGGTCGTCGCGGTGATCAGCCCGTGGAACTTCCCGGCCTATCTCTCCAACCGCTCGGTGGCTCCCGCGCTGGCGGCGGGCAACGCCGTCGTCCTGAAGCCCGCCGGTGACACCCCGGTCACCGGCGGGCTGCTGCTGGCGAAGACCTACGAGGAGGCCGGGCTGCCGCCGGGGCTGCTCAGCGTGCTGGTGGGCAGCGGCGGCGAGATCGGCGATCTGATGGTGGCGCACCACGTGCCCCGGGTGGTCTCCTTCACCGGTTCCACGCCGGTGGGCCGGCGCATCGCGGCCCGGGCCGGGCTGAAGAAGCTCGCCCTGGAGCTGGGCGGCAACGGCCCGATGGTGGTCCTCGACGACGCCGGTCTCGACGGCGCGGTGGACGCCGCCCTCTACGGCAGCTACTTCCACCAGGGCCAGATCTGCATGGCCACCAACCGCGTCATCGTCGACCGCTCCCGCTTCGACGACTTCGCCGGCCTCTTCACCGAGCGGGCCCGCGCCCTGTGCGCCGGGGACCCACGCGAGGAGCGGACGCAGATCGGCCCGCTGATCAACGACTCCCAACTGGCGGGCGTGCGGGACAAGGTGGCCCGCTCCGTCACCCAGGGCGCCCGGGTCCTCCTCTCCGGCGAGCCGGTGGGCCCCACCGGGCGGGTGCTGCCGCCGCATGTGGTGATCGGCCGCAATGACGTCGCCACCGCCGCCGAGGAGGTGTTCGGCCCGGTGGCCACCTTGCTGCCGGCGGACGGCGAGGAGGACGCGCTGCGGCTGGCCAACGACACCGAGTACGGCCTGTCGAGCGCGGTGTTCACCGGCGACCCGGAGCGCGGCCTGCGGTTCGCCTCCCGCGTGGAGGCCGGGATGACGCACGTCAACGACACCACCGTGCACGACGACGTGCGGGCGGCCTTCGGCGGCGAGAAGGAGTCGGGGCTCGGGCGGTTCGGCGGCGAGTGGGTCTTCGAGGAGTTCACCACCCCGCACTGGGTCACCGTCCAGCGCACTCCGCGCGACCTGTCGTTCTGACCCGGCGTTCCGGCACGGGTTCCGGCACGGCGTTCTGCCGCCGCGCTCCGGCACCGCGTTCGGCAGACGATCTGACAGTCACCCAATAAGCCGCTGCGGCAGGGCCGTTGGCCTTAACCGGAAGCATGTGCCCCTCTAGGATGTGAGCGCGTCGCACCGCACACGCGATCGCGCGGACGAGACTGTGAGGGGTCGGATGGGCCAGACACAAGAGCCGCTGCCCAAGGGGATCGACATCAACGTTCCCAGTGTGGCTCGGATGTACGACTACTTCCTCGGCGGCAAGGACAACTACGCCGTCGACCGGGAAGCCTCCGACGAACTGCTGAAGGTGGTCCCCAGCACGCGGGAACTGGCCCTCAACAACCGGCAGTTCCTGGCCCGCGTGGTCCGCCGGCTGGCCGAGGACCACGGCATCCGCCAGTTCCTGGACCACGGCTCCGGCCTCCCCACCCAGAACAACGTGCACCAGGTCGCCCAGAGCGTGGACCCGGCCTCGCGCGTGGTCTACGTCGACAACGACCCGATCGTCCTCGCCCACGGCCGCGCGCTGCTGGAGGAGAACGAGAACACCGCCGTCATCACGGCGGACATGCGCGACACCGACGGGATCTTCAACCATCCCGAGGTCGAGCGGCTGATCGACTTCGACGAGCCGGTGGCCGCCCTGTTCGTCTCGGTGCTGCACTGCATCAAGGACGAGGACGACCCGGCCGGTCTCATACGGACCGTCAGGGACCGGCTGGCGCCCGGCAGTTTCATGGTCATCTGCCAGTTGGTGAGCGAGGACGCCGCCACCCGCGAGTTCGTCACCGACTTCATGGACAAGAGCACCCACGGCAACTGGGGCCGGGTGCGGCAGCAGCGGGAGCTGGAGCAGTTCTTCGAGGGCCTGGAGATCCTGGAGCCGGGCCTGGTGGAGGTCTCCACCTGGCACCCGGACAGCGAAGTCGCCCCGCGGCAGCGCACGCAGGAGTGGATCGAGTACGGCGGCGTCGGCCGGCTCCCCTGAGCCCGGCCGGGCCCGCCCGGAGCACGGCGGGCCCGCCCCGTCCCGTCCCACTCCCCTCACCCCTCGCCGCAGAGGGGCCGCACCAAGGAGGGCCCGTCCCGGGCCGGTGGATTCCCACCGCGCGGGGGCGGGCCCTCGCCGTTCCCGGGGCATCGCCCGCGGGCCCCGCGCCGGTGCCGTGCGGCTTTTCCCGCCGTTTTTCCGGCGGACGCGCGTGCTCACCGGAAACCGGGGAAAACGCACCGCTACCGGCGCCGCGCGCCGGCCTCAACGGGACCGTCGAATACCGGACATGACCGCCGGTGCGCAGCAGTCGTTCTCCGGGAACACCGACTGCCGTCATAAATTCCGCTATTCACTCATGCGTCCCCCCGTCGCATTCCACACTGCACCGCATTCCGTTCAGAAGTGAGCGTGAATGGCCCATGCCTACTCACCATCTCTTCATTCTCTGTCGAAGACGGTAGGCCCGATCCCGTCGCCCGGCCGCACGGGCGGGGTTAAGGATCTCCGGGACCGGGGGAGGTTGGGGGCGCCGCGCGCCGGGCGGCGCCGGAACCCCCTCCCCCACGCCCCGGACGACTCCACACCCCAGCTTCAGGAGGCCGAATATGACAGACGCAGCCGACAGCATCACGGGCACCGGTCATGCCCCGGGCGGCGGCGGTGTCGTCATCGCCCCTCCGAGACCCGGGGACCCGGCCGCCGGGGAGGCCCCGTTCGACGAAGCCGAGGTGCCGCTGTACTACTCCCGGAAGACCGCCGACATCCTGCACAAGTACGGCCCGGGGCCGCGCGTCCACTTCCACCTGGGCATGTTCGACGGCACCCCGGACACCACCGTCGCCCAGCACCTCATCCGCCGCCGGATCACCGACTCCCAGGAAGCCGTGATCCGCCACGCGGCCACCACCTGGGGCGCCGCGGACCATCCACCGGGCACCCTCCTCGACATCGGCTGCGGCCTCGGCGGCGGGTCGATCTACTGGGCCCAGGAGCACGGCAGCACCGTCACGGGCATCACCGTCACCGCGGACCACATACCCGTCATGGACCACCTGGCCCGCCGGGCCGGGGTCCGCGACCGCGTCACCCCCGTCCTGGGCGATATCCACGACTTCCGGGAGGAGCGCGCGTATGACGCCGCCGTGGCCGTGGAGAGCGCCGTGCACATGGACCGGCGGCGGCTCTTCGCCGTGGCTGCCCGGGCCCTCCGGCCCGGTGGCTGGTTCGGCCTCCAGGACCACTTCCTGTGCCGCCCGGAGGTCGCCGGCTTCGTGAACGGCTACTACCGGACCCGGCTGGGCCCTCTCGACGAGTACGTCTCCGCCGCGCACGAGGCGGGCTTCGTCCTGGAGCGGAACGAGGACATCACGGACCCCGTCGCGGAGTTCTGGGTGCAGTCCATGGCCTGGACGGCGGCCGAACTCGACCGGACGGCGCAGCCGGGCGAGTCCTCCCCCATCGCCCGCGACCGGCTGATGGACTCGGCCGTCGGCCACGGCAGGCTGTTCCGGATCTGGCGCGATCACGCCGTCGAGACCCGGCTGCTCCTCTTCCGTCTCCGGACGGACTGAGCCGGTGCCGGACACCACCAGCACCCCCGCGGCCGCCATCACCCGCAGTGCCCGCACCGAGGAGACGCTCCCGGGCGGACTGCCGCCCTTCTACTGTCCCGTGGAGTCGGCCGTCCACCCCGCGGTCCGCAGGATCGAGGAACGGGCCGTCGCCTGGCTCGACGCGCGCGGCGTCTTCACCGACGCGACCGAACGGGCCTGGAATCTGGCCAGCAACGCCGCGGAGTTCAGCTGCCGTCTCGCCCCGTACGGTGACGAGGAACGCCTGCTGCTGTTCGCCCAGTGGACGTACTGGCTGTTCGCTCTCGACGACACCCGGCTCGACGCCGGGCCGTCCGCGGACCGCGGCCCGGACCTCGCCGGCCTCGGGCTGCGTCTGGTCCGCTGCCTGGAAGCGCCGGGTTCCGGGATGCTCGGCTCCGGCCCGATGGCGCGCGCGCTCGACGACCTGGTCGTGCGCACCCGGGCCGTGACCAGCACCGTGCAGTACCAGCGGCTGGCCGACGGGGTGCGCGATCTGCTGCTGGGCGCGGCCTGGCAGCACGGCAACGCACGCCGCGGCGTCGTGCCGAGTCCCGCGGAGTACGCCGCGGGGCGCATCGCCGATGTCGGGACCCGGTTCGACGCCGCCTTCGTCGAGATTGCCAACGGTGTCGAGATTCCCGGCGCACGGCTGTACTCCGGACCCGTCCGCGCCCTGATCGAGGCCACGGGCTTCATCGCTGCCTGCGACAACGATCTGCTCTCCCGGGCCAAGGAGGCCGGTGAGGGCGCCGCCGCCCCGGACATCGTGCGGGTCCTCACCCGTCACCACCGCTGCTCCGAGGGGGAGGCCCTCGCCGCCGCGCTCGCCCTGCGGGACCGGGCGATGACGCTCTTCCTCCGCTTGCGCGAGCGGACCGCGCGGGGGGCCGACGCGGACCTCCGCCGCTGTCTCGACGATCTGGGCCACTGGATCGCGGGCAACATCCGCTGGTCGGACACGGCGCCGCGCTATGCCAGCCCGCGTCATCTGCACCGGCTGCCCGTGACCGGGGCGCGGCTGGGCGTCGTCCGGCGCCCGGACCCGGCCGACGCCCGGCCGGACGCGCCCGGTCTGGCCACGATCGACTGGTGGTGGGACCAACTCGGCGTCTGACGGGCGTCCGCGCGGCCCCGGGTGAGCCCGCCCGCGCGGACGCCCGGCCGGGCTCACCCGCCGGCGAACCACCGGGCCGCGCGCCGCCACCACGGGTCCGCCGCCCGCAGCGGGGGCCGGCCGGAGCCGGCGGCGAGGGGATCGGCGACCCCCGCGACCGGTGCCGCCGTCCCCGGCCGCGCCGAGGCCGCCGCGGGTTCCCCGGTGCCGTCTCCCCGCCGGGCCTCCCCGGGCAGCGGCGTGCGCCGGGTGGACGGCGCCGGAACGGCCGCGGACAGGGATGCCTCCTTCGGCTCGGGCCGGTGCGGGGTGAACTCGACGGGCAGCGCCGTGAGATGACGGGTCATGAGGGCTGACACCCAGGTCAGCTCCGTCTCCTCCACGGCCAGCCGCAGATCCGGGAGGCGGGCCAGCAGAGCCTCGACGCCGGTGTCCGCGATGGCCCGCCCGATGTCCTGGCCGGGGCATTCGTGCGGGCCGCCGCTGAAGGCCAGGTGTGAGCGGTTCCCGTGGACGGGGACGCTGGGGTCGGGCCGGATCGCCGGGTCGAGATTGCCCGCGGCCAGCCCGAGGATCAGCAGGTCACCGGCGCGGATGGACTGTCCGGCGAGTTCCGTGTCCCCGGTGGCCCACCGCCCCACGGCCGTCATCATCGGCGGCTCGTCCCACAGCACCTGCTCCATGGCGTCGGGCAGCGTCATGTGGCCGCCCGCCAGGTCGGCCCGGAAGCGGCGGTCGGTGAGGACCATCCGCAGCATGTTGATGATCAGGTTCGCCGTGGTCTCGTAGGCGGCGATCAGGACGAGCCGCAGGTGCTGCTCCACCTCGTCGTCGGTCAGTCCGGCGGGGTGCTCGATCAGCCGGCTCGCGAAGTCGGGCCCCGGCGAGGCGTGTTTGCGCGCGACGAGCTGGCGCAGGGTGCGCAGAACGTAGTCATTGCTGGCGACCGCGGTCTCGGTGCCCTTGAGCAGGTCGCGGGCCGCGTTCACCAGCTTGGGGCCGTAGGAGTCGGGCATGCCCAGGAGCTGCGTCATCACCAGCATGGGCAGATGGTCGGAGAACTGCCGGACCAGGTCCGCCCTGCCGTCGGCGCAGAACCGGTCGATCAGCAGGTTCGCGGAGCGGGTCACCGTGCGCCGGATGCCCCGGCGGTCGAAGCGGTCGAGGCCGTCGGTGACGGCGCCGCGGAGCCGTTCGTGCTCCCGGCCGTCGACCTGGGTGCACATCGGCTGCCAGGCCACGACGGGGGCGAGGGGGTGGTCCGCGGCGACGCGGCCCTCGCGGGCGAGGCGCCAGTGGCGGGAGTCGCGGGAGAAGCGGGAGGGGGTGCGGGCCACGTCGAGGTTCTCGCGGTAGCCGAGGACCAGCCAGGCCGGGAGGTCGCCGTGGAGGAGGACCGGGGCGACGGCTCCGTGCTGGGCGCGCAGCCGTTCGTACAGGCCCATCGGGTCGGTCTCGGCCTCGGGGCCGTAGAGCCGGATCAGGCCCCCGGGCCCGTAGGCGTGGGCGGGGCAGCCGGGCGGCGGCGCGGTCCCGGCGCCGGCGGCTGAGGAGGCGGCAGTGGAGGAGGCGGCGACGGCCGAGCGCGGGTCGGTGGCGATACGGGCGCCGGTGCCGGGTGCGGGGCCGGCGGGGTCGGGTGGCGGGACGGTCACGGGGACTCCGGGGTTGCGGTGGCGAGGGTGTGCAGATAGCGCATGAGCGTCAGCAGGGCGTCCCGGCAGGAGCCGCGGTCGCGGGCGTCGCAGGCGACCATGGGCACGGAGTCGGGCAGGTCCATCGCCGCGCGCAGATCGGCCATCGGGTAACGGGGCGATTCGGGGAAGTCGTTGACGACGACCACGAACGGGACGCCGCGCTCCTCCAGCCGCCCGACGACGTCGAAGCTGACCTCCAGGCGGCGGGTGTCGATGAGGACGAGCGCGCCCAGGGCCCCTTCGAAGAGGCCGTTCCAGAGGAACCAGAAGCGCTCCTGGCCGGGGGTGCCGAAGAGGTACAGCACCAGTTGCTCGTTGATGCTGATCCGGCCGAAGTCCATGGCGACGGTGGTCTCGGTCTTCCGCTCGACGCCCGCGATGTCGTCGACGCCGACCCCGGCCTGGGTCATCGTCTCCTCGGTGGTCAGCGGGCGTATCTCGCTGACGGAGCCGACCAGGGTGGTCTTGCCGACGCCGAAGCCGCCGACGATCACCACCTTGACCGCGGACGTGGCCGTGGCGGGGAGGGTGTCCTCGCTGCGCGGGCCGGGGAGCGTGTCAGAGGTTCTGTAGTCCATGCATCACCGCCTTGAGGAGTTCCGCGTCGGGCAACGCGGCGGTGGGGATCGGGGCGCGGGCCTCCATGCGCCCGTCGGCCAGCAGGTCCGTGAGGAGCACGGTGACCGTGCTGACGGGCAGGTCCAGATAGGCGGAGATCTCGGCCACGGAGAGCGGGTAGTGGCACATCCGCAGCATGGCCGCGTGCTCGGGCTGCATGCCCGGCTTCGGCACGTCGCGGGAGACGATGAGGGTGACCAGGTCGAGGCCGGCCTTTCTGCCGCGGGCCCGGCTGCGGCCGCCGGTCAGCACGTACAGCCGCTCGGGGGCACCTTCCTCCCAGTCCTCGCCGGGCCCGCTCATGTGTGCTCGTCCACGCGCGGCGGGCTGCTGAGGTGCTCGCCGATCCTGGCGACGAGGTCGCGCATGCGCTGCCCCATCAGCCCGGCGTCGACGCCGTCGTCGGCGAGCACGGCGAGGTAGGCGCCGGCGCCGGCCGCCATGAGGTAGAAGAAGCCGCCGCTGACCTCGATGACGACCAGCCTCATCCGCCCGGTGCCGTGCGGGAATTCGGCGGCGATCGCGCCGGACAGGCTCTGCAGTCCGGCGCAGGCCGCGGCGAGCCGGTCGGCGGTGTCGCCGTCGGTGCCGTGCTGTGCCATGCACAGGCCGTCCGCGGAGAGCACCACGATGTGCCGGGTCTGCGGGACGCTCGTGGCGAGATCCCTGAGCATCCAGTCCATGTTGAGCCGCTGCTGTGTCACGTTTCTACTCATCCCCGTCCACCGAGTCGTCACTGTCCGGACGCGCGGCCCGCGGTACCGGCGTCTCTCCGTTGATGCCGCTCTGGAAGGCAGCCAGCCACAGCCCCGGCTTGACCTGTTCCGCGGCCGCTGGCGGCCGGGGTGCCGCCGCGGACCGGGCGGGCGCCGCGGCCCGGGGGGCGACGCCGGGGTGCCGGCGGCGGCGCTGTGGCAGCCCGCCCGCGCCGCGGACGGCCGCCGCGGTGTCCTCCTCCATGGCCGCTCCGTTCGGCGGGGGCAGCGGCGTCGGCGTGGGCCGTGTCCTGCGCTTGGGCGGCGGAAGGGTGGCGGCCCTGGCGACGGCGCCGCCGGGGGTGGGCGTGGCGGTGACGAGGTCCTGCGGGACGATCAGGACGCAGCGGACGCCTCCGTAGGCCGAGGGGCGCAGCGACACCTGGAAGTCGTGGGTCTGCGCCAGCCTGCCCACCACGGCGAGGCCCAGCCGGGGGGTCTCGCCGAGGTCGTTGAGGTCGATGCCCGCGGAGGCCTGGGCCAGGACGCGTTCGGCGCGCCGCCGGGCCTCCTCGGTGAGGCCGACGCCGGCGTCCTCGATCTCCACGGCGATGCCGGACTGCACCTCGATGGCGGTGAGGTGGACCCGGGTCTGCGGGGGCGAGTAGCGGGTGGCGTTGTCGAGCAGCTCGGCCAGTGCGTGGATCAGGGGCTCGACGGCGGGTCCGACGATGGCGGCCTCGGCGACGGAGTGCAGGTCGACCCGCTGGTAGTCGATGATGCGGGACATGGCGCCGCGCAGGACGTTGAAGAGCGGGACGTTCTGCTGCCACTGGCGGCCGGGGCGGGAGCCGCCGAGGACGGCGATGCTGTCGGCGAGCCGGCCGATGAGGGCGGTGCCGTGGTCGAGGTGGAGGAGGTCGCCGAAGAACTCCGGCTCGTTGCCGTGCTTGTCCTCCATCTCCCGCAGGTCCTGGGCCTGCTGGTGGACGATCGCCTGGACGCGGCGGGCGATGTTGACGAAGGCGCGGTGGGCCGATTCGCGCAGGTCCTCCTCGGCGCGGACGGCTTCGAGGACGAAGCGGAGCACCGCTTCGTGGGCGGCGTGGAAGCGGGGGTCGGCGCCGGGCGTGTAGGCGACGCCCTCCAGGACCTCGTCGACGGAGGCCCCGCGCTGGAGGCGGTCGACGGCCGCGGGCAGCAGTTCCCCGGCGAGCCGTGCGGTCTCGGCCTCCTGTTCGGCGAGGCGGCGGCCGAGCGCCGCTTCCTGCTCGGCGGCGCGCCGGCGCAGTGCGTGGACAAGGCGCCCGCGCCGTACCGCCTCGGCCGCGGCGATCGCCACGGCGGCGGTGGCGACGGCGCCGCACCAGGCCACCGGGGCGCGGGCGCCGTCGGGAACGCCGAGGACGGCGACGACCGCGCAGAGAGCCGTCACGGCGGGTGGGAACAGCCACAGAAGTGCGGAGGCGGGCCGCCGACCTCCTGGTGACGAGCCGGCACGAACCATCAATGTCTCAAACCCTTGCGGAAGGAATAGGGGTGTCGGCCGGTGCGTCGGGGCACCGGCGGGGGCCGCCGCCGCGATCCGCGCCCCAGGGGCGATCGCGGCGCCGCGGCGGCCGGTGGCGGCCTGCGGAAATCGCCGCAACCCGCCTGCGAGACATGGAGCATAGCCCTTTCATTCTTACCGCTGGGATGAAGATGTCCTTTTCTCAGGAATATGCTGTTGGACCTTTCACAACACATAAAAAAGTGGTCGGACTTTTGCAGCGGGATCGCTTTGCCGGTCCATTTTTTTTCGGTCATTCCGGCTGACCTGCGGGAATGACCCGGCCCCCGAAAACGGCACGAGGGCGGCGCCGGACGGGGCACGGCCGCTTCCTCCGGCTGCCCCGCCCGAGTGGTGAGCGCGCGCACCGCGGCACAGGCTGGTGATCGCCTGTCTGTCCCCCCCATTCGGCACCCCCTTCGACGTGCGGCGAGGTCCGGCCATGCAGCCACCACCGGTCACCGGCCCCCGGGACGAGCGGCCCCGCCGGCGGCCGCGGCGAGCGCCGGGAGGCCTCCCCCGGCGCGGCCCGCGCACCGCTCGGGCCGAGGGCGCCGCTCGTGGTGCCGCCCCGCCGGGCGCGGCCGCACCGGGGGCCGCCGCGTCCGGGCGCGCCGGGGTGCGGTGGGCCGCCCGCGCCGTGCCGTACGGCCCCGCAGCCGTCGCCGCCCTCTTCACGCTGCTGCAGCTGGCGGTGGTCGTCCCCGGCACCGGCCTCGGCTGGGACGAGACCGTGTACGTCAGCCAGGTCAGCTCCCACGCCCCGGCCGCGTTCTTCAGCGCTCCCCGCGCCCGGGGCATCGCGTATCTCGCCGCTCCGGTGGCCGCCGTCACCGACGCCGTTCCGCCGCTGCGCGTGTGGCTGGCGCTGCTCAGCGGGGCCGGTCTCTTCCTCGCCCTGCGGGTGTGGCGCGGTCTGCTGCCGGCGACGGTGCTCACCCTGGCCGGGGGGCTCTTCGCCGGTCTCTGGGTGACCCTCTTCTACGGTCCGCAGGTGATGCCCAACCTCTGGGTCGCGCTGGCCGCGCTGTTCACCACGGGCTGTCTGCTGCGGGCCGTGCGGAACCCGGCCTCCCGGCTCGCCCCGGCCGGGGTGTGCGCGGGCGTCGCCCTGGCCGCCCTGATGCGCCCCTCCGACGCCCTCTGGCTCGCCCTGCCGCTGGGCACCGCCCTGCTGCTGATCCGCTCCTGGCGGCGCCCGCTGCTGCTGACCGCCCTGGTGGCGGGCGGTGCGCTGGGCTGCGCGGAGTGGGTCGCCGAGGCGTACACCGCGTACGGCGGCTTGGCGGCCCGGCTGAGCCGGGCCAGCGAGATCCAGGGCCATCTCGCCCCGTACTTCTCCGTGGACGACCACATCCGCGCCCTCGGCGGCCGCACCCTGTGCCGGCCCTGTGACGTGCCGTGGCGGAACCCGGGCACCGGCGTCTGGTGGTTCGCCCTCCCCCTGCTCGCCGCCGGGGGCGCGCTCGCGGCACGCCGCACCCGGTACCGGGCCGAAATCCTGCTGCCCGCCCTGACGGGGCTGGGGCTCGCCCTGCCGTATCTGTTCCTGGTCGGCTACGCGGCGCCGCGCTTCCTGCTGCCCGCGTACGCGCTGCTGTCCCTGCCGGTCGCGCACGGCCTGATCCGGCTGGCGCGGCGGGTGCGGGAGGCCCGGCCCCGGCTGCGTCCGGCCGCCGTCGCGCTGTCCGTGACGGTGCTGGGCCTGCATCTGGGCGTGCAGTTCACCGTGCTGCACTCCACGCTCACCACCTTCCGGGCCAACGGCGAGACGCTGGACCGGATGGCCGCCGAGCTGGGCCGGCAGGGGGTCCGGCCGCCGTGTGTGGTCTCCGGCCCGGACGCGGTGCGGATCGCCTTCCGCGCCGGCTGTTCCTCGCGCCAGGTGGGCGGGCACGACGGCAGCATCACGCACGCGGCGCTGCGCGCGGCGGCGGAGAACCGGCCCGTCGCCGTCCTGGTGACGAACGGTGCCGAGCCGCCCCCGTACGCCCGGGCCTGGCGCTCCCGGCCGCTGCCGGACCTGGGGCCGTGGCGGTTCCGCGCCTATCTGTCCCCGGCGGCCCGCCCGGAGAGCGGACCGGTCACCGCCCGCGGCTGACCGGGGCCGGGCACGGGGCGCACAGCACGGCGGCGGCCCTCCGGGACAGCCGTGAGGCTGTTCCGGAGGG
>NZ_JOID01000029.1 GCF_000719865.1 Streptomyces albus subsp. albus | reverse complement strand
ATGTGACTCCGGGCGCGGAAGCCGGCCGCGCAGGAGAGCATGAATCGGTGTGACCGACTGAGCCAACAAGCTCGGTCCGTTCACGGCCGAGAAGTTGACGCTAGTGCCGTGGTCCCCCGGGGGTGCGGACACCAGGCATCGGGCAGGTCCGCCGCGAATGTGCGGGCCGGCCGGGCGGCATCCCGTACGAGCCCGCCCGCCCTTCCCGCTCGGGGGCCGGGAAGGACGGGCGGTGGGTGGGGCAGTGCGGGGACGCGGCCGGCGGGCCGCTGCCTCAGGAGCCCGCCCCGGGCAGTTCGGGGGCCTTGGCGAACAGGTCCAGGTACATGCCGAGCGAAACGAGCAGACCGACCACGCCGAGCACGAGACCGCCCAGCGCCACGGACTTCACCCAGGACCGGGTCTCGGCCCGCTGGGCGTGCAGGGCCAGCAGCAGTCCGCCGACGAGGATCGCCAGCAGGGCGAAGATGCCGTTGAGCAGGGCCGCGGTGTGCCACGGAACGCTGTAGTAGGCCTCGATCTGGTCGCCGCCGCCACCGGAGCTGGCCTCGATCTGGCCGATGAGCTCCTTGCGGGCGTGCAGCATCTGGCCGATCGAGGTGCCGGTGAGGGAGCAGAGGCCGAACGCGGCACTGACGACGGCGGCGGCACCGGCGCCGAAGCCGGTGCGGGAGGCGGCGGGAGCCGGGGCGGCGGCGTCCGGCAGGAGGTCCGGGTCATCCTCGCCGGCGGTGTCGCCGGACGCGGTGCCGGCCACGTCGGCGGCATCCTCTCCGGCGGTCGCGGGCTCATCCCGCGCGGCCGGCTCGTCCTTGCGGATCTCCTGCTCCGCGGAGGGCGACGCGGACTGCCCGGGAACCGCCGTGTTCTCCTCCTTCTCCAGGGCGGGGGCGCTGTCGGTACGGGGGGTGGTGGTGCTCTTCTCAGTCATGGGGAGCCACCCTACGGGGCGTACCTAAACGGCCGGTAAGAAGCCTCCCGGCGTACCGACTTGCCCCTCCACCAGGGCCGCGTGCGGGGCCGTTGGAGCGCGGCGGCGCGACGGCGCCCCCGGCCTCCCGGGGCCGCGGGCCGCCCGTGTTCGGCGTCGTCGCGGCAGCGGAAGGCCGGAGGCGTTTCCCGCCGTCGCTCACCCGGCGAGGAGGCGGTCGGGGTGCCGGCTCAGAACGGCATGCGTCCCCGTGCGCGGCGGCCGGCGGACCCGCTCCGCGACACGGCGCGGGAGCTGCTGCGGAACGGCTTGCTGAACAGCCGGCCCAGAGGGCCCGGCGCCTTGCCCGTCACCCGGGTCCCGGCGCCGAGGGAGCGCTGGGTCCCGCGCTCCGGGTGGCGCGAGAAGCGCGGCAGAAGAAAGGCCAGCACGGCCAGAACCACACAAACGACAACGATGGCGACGGCCATGGCGGAACCTCCTCGTTCTTCGGTTTTCCGCGCTTACCCCGCCGGAGGACCGGCATGCTCACAAGCGGCCGGCCGATCGTCGAACTGCCTGGTCACGGGCGATTTCGCGGCGGCCGGCCGCCGCGCCGCGGCGAGCCGCCGGCGTCCCGCGCGCGGTTCCGCCCCGTACCGCGCGCCCGGCCCGGCTGTCACACCCGTGGACCGTCGGCGCGACACCGGGAGGGGAGTGGCGCAGAATCGGTCATGCGTCCGTGCGTCAATCCGATGATCGGCTCGTAAGGGGCCGTCTTTTCCAACGGATTGCCGGATGATCACCCGGGCAGGGGGTTTGGAACGCGGTATTCCGCTCCGGCCTTGTACCGCCCTCCGGCATGGCCAATTCTCTCTGCAGCCCGCGGTTCTCGTCGGACTCCGCCCGGAGTCCGGGGCAGCGGGCGCGGGGCCGCACCGCTCCCTTCCCTGCCGCCGGCGCCGTCCGGCGGACAGCGGGAACGTCAGGCCCCGCCGAAGGGAGGAATCGCATGCGCAAGGCTTACGAGGCGCCGGTCCTGGTCGAACTGGGCGGGTTCCGGGAGAAGACGGGGCTGCTGGGGAAGCACGGCAACGACCGTCTGATCCTCAGCAAGAACTGAGGCGCGCGGACGCCTGAGCCATGACGCCTCGATCCCACGGGATCGCGGGCCCGGGCGAGGGCCACTTCACGGTCTTTCCTGACTGTGCGGAGGCCCTCGCCGCGGCCCGCTCCCTCATCACCCCCGGTACCCGGGTGCTCTCCTACCCCTCCGGCCGGCCCTGGCTGGCCGGCCAGTGGCACGACCGGGAGATCACCGCCGTCCGCGCCCGCCGCTCCGGCATCGCCGTCCTCGGCTGCTGCCCGGCCGAGGCGGCCGAACTCCTACGCTGCGCCGAGCGCATGCGCGACCTGAACGAGGCCGGCGAGCTGGCCCGCCGGCTGCCCGGCAGCTTCCATCTCGTGGCCGACCTCGACGGGCGGCTGCGGATCCAGGGCAGCGCCTCCGGCCTGCGCCGGGTCTTCCACGCCACCGTCGAGGGCACGGTGGTCGCCGCCGACCGCGCCGACCTCCTCGCCTCCGCGGCCGGAACCGGGGTGGACGAGGAGGAACTCGCCGTCCGCCTGCTCTGGCCCGTCCCGTACCCGCTGGCCGAGACCTCGGTATGGCGCGGGGTCACGGCCGTGCCGCCCGAGGACGCCCTCGTCATCACCCCGAGCGGCCGCGGCAGCCGGACCACGCGCTGGTGGACCCCGCCCGAGGCGGATCGCTCCTTGGAGACCGGCGCCGAGAACCTGCGGGCGGCCCTGGACGAGGCCGTACGCGCCCGCACCCGCTCCGCCGCCACCGTGAGCTGCGACCTCTCCGGCGGCCTCGACTCCACCAGCGTCACCTTCCTCGCCGCGCGCGCCCCCGCCCGCGTCATCGCGAGCACCTGGCCCGGCCGCGACCCGGCCGACAGCGACCTGCACTGGGCCCTGAAGGCCGGGGAGCACCTTCCGGACGTCGAGCACGTCGTCTGGGACGCCGACGCCTCGCCCCTCGTCTACACGGACCTGCTCGACATCGACGACCCGATGGACGAGCCCACCATCGGCGTCATGGACCGGGCCCGGGTTCTGCACCACCTCCCCGGACTCGCGCGCCGGGGCAGCGAACTGCACCTCACGGGCATCGGCGGCGACCACATCGCCTGGTGCTCCGAGGCGTACTACCACCGGCTGCTGCGCACCAGCCCGTTCCTGGCCCTCGGCAGGCTGCGCGGCTTCCGCGCCCTGTGGAACTGGCCGCTGCGCGACACCGCCCGCGCCCTGCGGGACACCCGGCCCTACGGGGAGTGGCTCGCCGGCACCGCGCGCGAGCTGCACGCGCCCCTGGCGCCCACGGTCAGCGGCGCCCTGGGCTGGGGCACGCCGCCCCGGCTCTTCGACTGGGTCACCCCGGAGGCCCGCGAGGTGATCCGGCGGGCCATCGGCCGGGCCGCGGAGGACGCCGTTCCGCTGTCTCCGGACCGCGGTATGCACAACGATCTGCACCTCATCCGCGACTGCACCCGGATCCTGCGGATCTGGGACCGGATGGCCGCCCGCGCCGGTCTGCCCATGGCGTCGCCCTTCTTCGACGACCGGGTGATCGAGGCGGCCCTCGCCGTCCGGCCCGCGGACCGGGTCACCCCGTACGCGTACAAGCCCCTGCTCACCTCGGCCATGCGCGGCGTCGTGCCGGACGTCTGCCTGAGCCGCCGGAACAAGGCCACCGCCTCGATGGACGCCACCAACGGGCTGCGGGAGCACCGGGCCGACCTCCTGGCCCTCTGGGAGAACTCCGAACTGGCCCGGCGCGGCCTGGTCGACGCCGGCCGGCTCCGGGAACTGGCCGTGCGGCCCGCCACTCCCGGGCTGCGCGAGGCCATCCTCTACTCGACCATCGCCTGCGAGGTCTGGCTGCGCACGCTCACGCCCGCCGCCGGTCCCGCGCCGGGGCCCCCGGAGCCGGCCGTGTCGAGCCGCCGCCCCGCACTCCACCGTCCACCCTCCGTACGCCCGCATGTCCCTCACCACTCCGCGCACCGACGCCGGGGCGGGGCCGCCCCGGCCCGGCCCCGGCCGCCCACCCGCGCGGGAAAGGATCAGGCAGAGATGCCCTTGCAGTTCGCCGCCGATGTGTCCACCGCCGAGACCGACTACGGAACCGTCCTGCTGGACCAGCGCAGCGGCCGCTACTGGGAACTCAACCCCACCGGCACGCTGGTGGTGAAGGCGCTGCTGCGCGGCGGCGAGGAGAAGGACGCCGTGGAGGCGCTCGTGGCCGAGTTCGAGATCGGACGCGAGCAGGCCGCGCGCGACGTGGCCGCCCTGGTCGAGACCCTGCGCGACTCGGGTCTGGTGACGGCGTGAGCACCCCCGCCGCCCTGGACCGGCCCTCCGGCGTACCCCTGGCCCACCGCCTGGCCGCGCGCGCCGTCCTGCCGTCGGCGTACCTCCTCGCCCGGCTGCAGCCCCGCCGGATCCGGCGGCTGCTGGAAGCCGTACGCCGCGGCGCCCGCCCGGCCTCCCCGGAGCGGACCCTGGCCGCGCGGAACGCGGTGTGCGCGGTCAGCCTGTTCTGCGCCGGTCCGCAGGGCTGCCTCCCCCGCTCGCTGGCGGCGGCGCTGCTGTGCCGGATCTGGGGGGTGTGGCCGACCTGGTGCACGGGGGTGCGCGTGGTCCCGCCGTTCTCCGCGCACGCCTGGCTGGAGGCGGACGGCCGCCCCGTCGACGAGGGAGTGCCGGACGACTACTTCACCCGGCTGCTGAGCGTCCCCCCGCGGCGGCGGGCGGCCGGATGACCCTCCCCTCCGCGCCGTCCGGGACCGGCGGGGCACCGCCCGCGCCCGCCGCCGGACAAGGCCCGCCCGGCTGCCGCCGGCCTTCAGCCGCACCGGTAGGTGAAGGCGGCGGACTCCGTGCGGCGGTCCGGTGAGGTGACGCGCAGCTCGGCGGTCGCCCGCACGGTGCCCTCACCTCGGAACGTCCACTTCAGCCGGAGCCGTGCCTCCCGCTGCCCCCGGGCCAGCCGCTCGCGCAGTGGCCCGGACGAGGTGCCGTCGCTGCGCAGCCAGTGGTACCGGATGGTGCCGGACTGCCCGTTGGTGCGGACCCGCGCCACCACGTCCGCGGTGGCGTCGCACCCGCCGGGGCCGCTTGCCCGTACGGTCACCCCGGTCACGGCGAACTCCGGTCCCTGCCGGTCCCAGAGGAGGAAGACCGCGACGCAGAGCAGGATCAGGGCCGCCGGGGCGTACCGGCGCGGCCACGGCGGACCCCGGCGCGCCGGGGGCGGCCGGTGCGGGGAGGGCCCGCCGTGCCAGGGGCCGCCCGGCGGTCCGCCGGGCGGCGGCGTGCGCGGGTACGGCGATCCGCCGGCCGGCGCACCGGCTCCGGACTGCCGTGCCCGGGCGGGTACGCCGGGGCCGAAGCGCAGGACGCCGTCCGGCCCGTACGGCGGCCCGGCCCGGCCGGGCCCCGGGCTCCCGGTGCCGCCGGTGGGGAGGGGCGAGACGGGAGGGGAGCCCGGCGCCGGACCGGGGCCGGTGCCCAGGACGAGGCCGGGCCCCTGGCCGTGACCGGACTCGGGGAAGGTGCCGGGCCCGCGCAAGGCGCCGGGCCCGATCACGGGCAGGATCTGTGTCCGTTCCCCGGAGCCCTGGTCCCGCTCCCGTCCCTGGTCCCGCTCCCGGTCCGGGGGCCGGTTTCCGCCCGGCTCCGGCTCCGGCCCCAGCCCGGGTTCCAGCGCCGTTTCCCGTCCCGGCCCGGGACCCGGCACCGGCCCGGGACCCGGCGTGACGGAGCCCCAGGCGTGGTCGAGCACGGTGGCGGAGTAGGTGAGGTCGTTCCCGGCCGCGGGCTCCGCCGGCGCGGGGCCGGTACCGGGGCCCCCGTCGTCGGAGGCCGGACGGCCGTCTCCGGACGGCTGAACGCCGTCCGGCAGCCGGACGGTCTCCTCCTCGCGCGCCTCCCCGGGGCCGGGCGGGGAGGTCCGGCCGGGGCGGTCCCCGGGCGTCCCCGCCCCCTGGGCACCGGAGGTCACCGGAGGCAGTCCGCGTACCACGGGTCCGACCGGAAGGCCGTGCCGGACGCGGTGGTCACCTCCAGGACGTACCACCGGCAGTCGAGCGGCCGGGCCTCCCCGTTGGCGACGGCATAGGGTTCGCCGCCCTCACTGATCCGGAAGGACACCGGGGATCCGGAGGGGCGGCGCGGCGCGCCCTGGGCGTCCTGCGCGTACCACTGGGCGGAGAGGCCGACCGGGCCGTCCCCGTCCGTGGTCACCGTCACCCGGCCGGTGAGGGTCTCGCCCGCCCAGCCGGTGCGGATCGTTACGTCCCGCACGGTGGCCGGCGGCGGCTGCGAGTGCCCGGGCGGGGTGGTTCCGCCGCCCGTGGGGGCGGTGGTGTGCGGCGGGGGTTCCGTGGCGGACCCCGTCCCGGCGGACGCGGACGGCCACCAGCCCGCCGACGGCTCCCCGCTGCCGCCGGTGCTCCCCGGGGACGGGCTCCCCCCGCTCCCGCCCGGCGTGGCCGTGCCGGAGGGGGAGGCCCCGGGGCCGCCGGAGGGCGAGGCCGACGGGCTGCCGCCGCTTCCCGGCGCGGTGGGGGCTGTGGTGGCGGTGGCCGTGGTCCGGTCGGTCTCTCCCGCCCAGCTCCCCGGCAGCAGCGAACCGAGCACCACCAGCGTCGCGATCGTCAGCGCCCCCGCGGTCGCGAGCCGCCCGCGCGGGTCGCGGCCCGGCGGCCGGGCGTCCCCCGGCGGGGTGTTGCCCTCCGGCAGGACCAGGGTGTCCGGGGACGTGCCGCCTCCGGCCGGACCGCCGCCGTCGTACGGGTCGCCACCCGGGGCCGGTGCGCTCTCCGGCGGCTGCCCGGGCAGGGTGGTGACGGCGGCGTCGGTGAAGCCGAACCCGTCCTCCGCCTCCGCCGCCCGCGGGATCAGCAGTGGCAGCAGCGCCGCGAGGGCGGCGAGACGGCCCCGGCCCCGCTCCTCCCAGGCGGGACCGTAGGCGCGCCCGGCCACCTCCTCCAGCTCCCGGAGGAAGGCGGTTGCGTCGCGCGGGCGCTCCTCCGGCGCCTTGGCCATGCCGTGCCGCACCAGATCGCGCACGGGCTGTGGCACCCGCTCGTCCGGGACCGGGTCGGTGGTGTGCCGCAGCGCCAGCTCCATCAGGTTCTCCCCGGCGAACGGCTTCTCGCCGGTGAGGCACTCGAAGAACGTCACCGTGGCGGCGTAGACGTCCGTCGCCGGGGTGGCCGGGGCTCCGTTCCACTGCTCCGGGGCCATGTACTGCGGGGTGCCGCTGATCCCGCCGCGGCGGTCGCCGCTGCGCCCGGCGATGCCGAAGTCGACGAGCTTGGACCGGCCCTCCTCCGTCACCAGCACGTTGGCGGGCTTGTAGTCGCGGTGCACCACGCCGGCCCGGTGGGCGTCGGCCAGGCCGAGCAGCGAGCCCTTGAGGACGAGCAGCGCGGCCTCCGGGCCGGTGGGTCCCTCCTCCCGGATCAGCGCCCGCAGTGGTACGCCCTCCACGAGCTCCATGACGATGGCCGCCCCCTCGGGGGCCTCGACGTACTCGTAGAAACCCGTCACATGCGGGGAGCGCAGACCGCCCAGCACGTGTGCCTCGGTGCGGAAGGCGGTGCGGAACGCCTCGTCCGCGGTCAGCTCCTCGTTCAGGTACTTGACGGCCACCGGGTGCCCGGTGGCGTCGTGGACGGCGACCACCACGCGTCCGCCGCCGCCCGAGCCGAGCTCGCGGAGGTGCGTGTAGCCGGGGACCGTCCACTCCGGGCCGGGGCCCTGAGGAAGAGTCGCGTCGGAACTGCCGGATCCGGTCATCGCCGCCCCCCTGCGGTCATGGATGACATCGGGGACCCGCGCGCTCCGTACCGGATTGGCGCGTTGCGTCCCCCCTGCCAGGACTATGACAGCCCCCGGCGATTCGGAGAACGCCGAATCCGTAACAGCCTGTCCACAAAACGCCCACCGGCCGCACCGGATCTCCGGGACCTTGTGCCGCTCGGGAACCCTTCCGGCCGTACGGCCGGGCGGAAGGTGATTCCGCCCCTTCGCGGCGGGTACTCATGCGCCGTCCGCGAACCGTGCCGAGCGCCGGGAGGCCGCTGCCGTGGGACAGACCTTCTCGCTGGGCCGGCTGGCCGGGATCCGCGTCGGCGTGAACTGGAGCGTCCTGGTCATCCTGGCCCTGCTCACCCTGGGGCTGGCCGAGGGACGCTTCCCGGAGGCACACCCGGGCGACCCGGCGTGGCTGTACTGGGTCGTGGGTCTGGTCACGGCGGCCGTCTTCCTGCTGTCGCTGCTGGCCCACGAGATCTCGCACGCCCTCGTGGCGCGCCACCACGGAGTGAAGGCCGACAGCATCACGCTGTGGCTGCTCGGCGGTGTCGCCCGCCTGCGGAGCGAGGCGCCGGACCCCCGGGCCGAACTGCGCATCGCGGGCTCGGGCCCGCTCGTCAGCCTGATTCTCGGTGCCCTGTTCGCGGGCCTGGCCGCGCTGGTCCGCGCGGCCGCCGGACCGGGCCTGGCCGCCGAGGCGCTCGCGTGGCTCGCGGGCATCAACATCCTGCTGGCCCTCTTCAACGTCCTCCCGGCGGCTCCCCTGGACGGGGGGAGGCTGCTGCGCGCGGCCGTGTGGTGGCGCACCGGCGATCCGGTGCGGGCCACGGTGGTGGCGTCGACGGCCGGCCGGGTACTCGGCTGGGGCCTGGTCGCCCTCGGTCTCTATCTGGTGCTGCTGGGCGCCGGTTTCGGCGGGGTCTGGCTCGTGCTCATCGGCTGGTTCCTGGCGGCGGCGGCCACGCTGGAGGGCGGCCAGGCGCGGCTGCGGGAGCTGCTGTCCGGGGTATCGGTCCGTGAGGCCATGAGCCCGGACCCGGTCACGGCCCCCGCGTCGGCCACCGTCGAGGACTTCCTGGAGAGCCCCGCGTTCCGCTACCGGCACTCGGCGTTCCCGGTGGCGGGGGACGATGGCGTTCCCGTGGGACTGGTGACGCTGCACGACGCCCTCCGGGTACCCGCCGGGAACCGCGGCACCACCCGGCTCGCGGACATGATGCTGCCCGTCGAGGAGATCCCCACCGCAGCTCCGGGCGACCCGCTCGACCGGCTTCTGCCGCAGCTGCAGGCCGGCCCCTCCCGCCGCGCTCTCGTGATGGAGAACGACAGGCTGGCCGGCATCGTCTCGTCCTCCGACATCAGCAGGATCACGGCATGGCTGACCTCGGGCACGCCGTGGGCACCGCGGCCGTGACGCTCCGCTTCCGCCGCGGCCGCCGCCGCACCGGCTACACGGCTACCGGCGAGGAAGCCTCCGGGCGGGCGGCGCCGGTGCCCCGCGTGCACGGCCGCCCGCTCTCCCCGGTCCCGCCGCCCTCCCCGCCCGGCGGCGGCGCGGTCCGCCCGCGGCGCCGCGGCAGGGCCGGCAGCCGCCGCGTGAGCCGGGTGACCGCGGTGGCGTACGCCACGCCGACGGCGAGCGAGGCGATCAGCGCGAGCAGCGGGGAGTGGTCCTCCAGCAGCGGATACACCTGGAAATGGGTGAGGTAGATGTACAGCGAACTGTGGGCCAGCACCCCCGCCGTCCGGTTGAGCGGGCCCAGGCTCGGCAGGCTCCGCACCCAGATCAGCAGGGTGAGCCCGGCCATCGCCACCACCGTCCGCAGCGTCTGGCCGTCGCCTTCGGGGAAGAGCCCAGGGACGGTGGCGAGCACCACCGCGGTCAGCAGCAGGCGCCGCCAAGCCGTGTCCGCCCGGGCCGCGGCCCAGCCGAGGGCGAACAGCCAGAAGACCACGACGGCCGTCAGATGCGGCGCCCGGAGGTCGAACCCGGGCACGTTGTAGCGGGTGACCAGGGCCAGGGCCGCCAGCGCCAGCGGAAAGCCGAACGGGAACCGGCGTTCGGCCCGGTCCAGTGCCGGGACGGCCAGGACGGCGGCCAGGAAGACGAGGATGTACAGCAGGCTCTCGACGAACCAGTAGTGCCACTCCTGCCGGCCCTCGTGCGTCCCCATGACGCTGTTGAGCAGCAGGACGTTCTCCGGGTCGTAGCCGTCGGCGAAGAGCACCGCCCCGCTGATCCACACCACGCTCGGCACGGCGATGTGCGCCATGCTCCGCCCGAGGCGCCGGACGCGTTCCGGCCGGGCCGCCGCGGTGAGCTGGAAGCGCGCGAAGTTGTAGCCGGCCACGCCCAGCAGGACGTGCGCCCCGCCCTGGACCAGGAAGAGCGGTATGTGGGAGCCGACGATCAGGACGATGGCGACGGCGCGCAGCGCGACACCGGTCTCCAGGGCGCGCCGCCGGCCGGCCCGCCGCGGCGCGGGGGCCGCCAGCTCGCGGATGGGACGGATGTGCCAGTTCTCGGGCAGCCGGCCCAGGGCCTCCTCCAGCCGTACGGACATCTCCACGTAGGAGAGGGAGTCGCCGCCGAGGCCGGTGAAGCTGCTGTCCTCGGTGACGTCGTCCCGGTCGAGGATCTCCGCGTACAGCGCGCACAGACCGGCCGCGCCGACGGTCCGCGGCCGCGCCGGGCCGCCGCCGGGCTCCGCCGTCTTCCCGCCCTCGTTCCCGGCCCCGCCGGGACCGGGGAGCAGCTCCCGTACGGCCCGGTAGTCCGGTTTGCCCGTGGCGAGCCGGGGGAGTTCGGGGAGGACGCGGACGTGGACCGCGCGGGGCGGCAGGCCGCAGGTGTCCGCGACCAGGCGCCGGACGCGGACCGGGTCCGCCTCCCCGGTGACGGCCACGGCCAGGGCCTCGTCGGATCCCGCGCAGTACGCGTCGACGCCGTGGCGGCCGAGGACCGCCTCGACCTGCTGCGGGTCGATCCGGAGCCCGAGGATCTTGACGAACCGGCTGTGCCGCCCCACCACCTCGTACAGGCCGTCCGGGGCGCGGCGCGCGACGTCCCCGGTGCGGAGTTCGCGGACGGTCCGGCCCCGTGCCAGGTCGGCTGGGGTCCGTGCGTACCCCAGCATCACGTTCGGTCCCGTGTAGACCAGCTCGCCGGTGCCCTCGCCGCTGTCCTCGCCGGCCGGGCCGGGCAGCGGCCGCAGCCGGAGGGAGCCGCCCGGGATCGGGACGCCGATGGCCTCGGGCCGGGACTCCGCGAGCTCCGGGGGCAGATAGGCCATGCGCGCGGTCGCCTCGGTCTGCCCGTACATGACGAACAGGTCCCAGCCGTCCCGCCGCCCCATGGCGGCGTAGCGGGCCACGCGGTCGGGCGCGAGCCGGCCGCCCGCCTGGGTGATGTAACGGAGGTGGGGGAGGCGCATCCGCTCGAAGCCGGCCCGGTCGAGCAGGTCGAAGGTGTACGGCACCGCGGCGAAGGTCGTGGCGCGGGCGACGCGGAACAGATCCCAGAAGCAGGCGTCCGCCACCGACAGATCGGTGAGGACGAGCCCGGCGCCGCGCAGCAGATGGCTGTTGACGACGGAGAGGCCGTAGCAGTAGTGCAGGGGCAGCGTCGTGGCGGCGCGGTCGGTGACGCGGATGTCCAGGTAGCGGGCGATGGCCTCGGCGTTGCTCCGAAGATTCTCGTGGGAGAGGCGGACCAGCTTCGGCGAACCGGTGGATCCGGAGGTGCTCAGCAGGAGGGCGAGGTCCGGGTGCAGGTCGTGGACGGAGACCGTGTGCCGCTCCTCCACGGCCCACCGGCCGTCCACGGGACGGATCACCACGTCCGGGTCGTAGGCGCTGGTCATCGCGTCCAGCGTTCCGGGGCTGCCGCCGGGGACGAGCAGCAGCGGGTGGCCCCCGGCGAGGGCCGCGAGGTAGAAGACCAAAGCGTCGGCCGTGTTGGCGCCGGCCAGCAGCACCAGCCGCCGCCGGGAGCCGAGGCGCCGGGCCGTCGCCGCCACCCGCGCGGCGAGGTCCCGGTAGGACAGCTCGACGTCCGCCGCGATGAGGGCGATGCGGTCGCCGTGGGCCGCCAGGTCCGCGGCGAAGGGAACGGCGGCGCCGGAGGGCTGGTCCGAGTGGTGCGTCACGCGTCGAATCGTAGGTAAGCCTTACCTAAACCGGAACCCGGGTGGTGTGTGATCTGTCAGGCACGATCTGCCCCCGACCTCCAACACCGCAGCGCCGGTTGGGTAGTTGATGGGGGAGTGGTGAGGGGCGGCGGGGGAGCGGTGAACATCACACTTGACGGTGAGGTTAGGTTTACCTTAATCATGGGTCCACGCCCGTACTCCTGCGGCGATCAACCAGCCGCCGCCTCCCGCCCGCGCACCCCGCGGCCACGGGGGCGCCCTGCAAGGAAGGCACCACCATGCGTCGCCCCCCGGCCCGCCGTCTCGCCGCGCTCCTCGCGGCGGCCCTCCTCCTGCCCGCGGCCGCGGCCTGCGGCGGTGACGACCAGGGCGGCTCGGGGGAGGACTCCGCTCTCGTCATCTACTCCGGTCGCAACGAGAAGCTGGTGGGCCCGATCCTCGACGAGGTCGAGAAGGCCGTCGGCAGCAAGGTCGAGGTCCGCTACGGCGACAGCGCCGAGCTGGCGGCGCAGATCCTGGAGGAGGGGGACAAGAGCGAGGCCGCGCTGTTCTTCTCCCAGGACGCCGGTGCCCTCGGCGCGCTGTCCAAGGAAGGCCGGCTGGAGAAGCTGCCGGAGAAGACCCTCGGCAAGGTCGCCCCGGCCTACCGCTCCGGCGAGGGCGACTGGACCGGCGTCTCCGGACGCGCCCGCGTCATCGCCTACAACCCGGAGAAGACCGCGAAGGCCCCGGACAGCGTCCACGACCTCACCGCGCCGAAGTGGAAGGGCAAGGTCGGCTACGCCCCGACCAACGCCTCCTTCCAGGCCTTCGTCACCGGCATGCGGGTCCTGGAGGGCGACGAGGCCACCCGCGACTGGCTGAAGGACCTCAAGGCCAACGGGGCGAAGGAGTTCACCAACAACCTCGCCGTGCTCGACGCGGTCGACTCCGGAGAGGTCTCCCTCGGCCTGATCAACCACTACTACTGGTACGAGCGGGTCGCCGAGAAGGGCGAGGACAAGGTCACCGCGAAGCTCCACTTCCTGCCCGGCGGGGACCCGGGCGCCCTGGTCAACGTGGCCGGCGCCGGCGTCCTGGAGGGCAGCGGGCAGAGCGAGCAGGCGCGCAAGGCCGTCGACTTCCTGCTCTCCGAGAAGGCGCAGACGTACTTCGCCGAGGAGACCAAGGAATACCCGCTGGCCGCCGGGGTCGACCCGGAGACGAAGGACCTGCCGCCGCTGGACTCCCTCGACAGTCCCGAGATCGACCTCGGCGAGCTGGACTCCCTCCAGGAGACGCTGGCCATGCTCCAAGACGTCGGCATGGTCTGATCCATGCGCTCCTCCCCGCCCGCGCCCCCGGTGGCTCCGGCGGCCCCCGCACCCGGCCCGGCCGGCGCCCCGGCGCCCGCCGGGTACCGGCGCGCCGGGAGCCGGCCGCCCTGGCCCCTGATGATCCTCGCGAGCATCGCCTCGCTGTTCGCGCTGCTGCCGCTCGGCTATCTCGCCGTCCGCGCCCTGGAGCGCGGCCCCGGGCACGCCTGGGACCTCGTCATGACCGAGCGCACCGCCTCACTGCTCGGCCGGAGCCTGGGGCTCACCGCCGTCGTCGTCACCGCCTGCCTCGTGCTCGGGGTCTCCCTGGCCTGGCTCACCGTGCGCACCGATCTGCCCGGCGCCCGGTTCTGGTCGGTCCTGGTGACCCTGCCGCTGGCGGTGCCCAGCTACGTCGCCGCGTTCACCTGGCTGTCCGCCGCCCCCGGCCTGGCCGGGTTCACCGGAGCCGCCCTCGCGCTGACCCTCGTGAGCTTCCCGTACGTCTACCTGCCGGTGACCGCCGCCCTGCGCGGCACCGATCCCGCGCAGGAGGAGGCGTCCCGCTCCCTCGGGCTCGGGCCGGTCCGCACCTTCCTGCGGGTCACCCTCCCGCAGCTGCGGCCCGCCGCCGCGGGCGGAGGTCTGCTGGTCGCGCTCTACGTGCTCTCCGACTTCGGCGCGGTCTCCCTGATGCGCTACGACACCTTCACGCGCGCCATCCACACCTCCTACCGCGCCAGCTTCGACCGCACCCCGGCGGCCGCCCTCAGCGTCGTCCTCGTCGTGATGACCGTGCTCCTCGTCGCGGCCGAGGCCCGCACCCGGGGACGCGCCGGGCACGCCCGGACCGGCACCGGCACCGCGCGTCCCGCCCTGCCCGCCGGCCTGGGCCGCTGGCGGGTCCCCGCCCTGGCCTGGTGCGGCGCGGTGACGGCCGTGGCCGTCGCCCTTCCGCTGGGCACCCTCGGCTACTGGCTGGCCGTCGGCTCCTCCGCGACCTGGGACCCCGCCCGCCTCGCCCAGACCGCCTGGGCCACGCTCGGCGTCGCCGCCGCCGGGGCCGCGCTCACCACCGTGCTGGCCCTGCCCGTCGGCGTGATCGCCGCCCGCCACCGGGGCCGCGCCGCCCGGCTCCTGGAGCAGACGGCCTACGCCGGGCACGCGCTGCCCGGCATCACCGTGGCCCTGGCCCTGGTCTTCCTCGCCGTCCGCTACGCCCACCCGCTCTACCAGGAACTGCCGTTGCTGGTCGCGGCCTACGCGGTGCTGTTCCTGCCCGTCGCGGTGGCCGCCACGCGCGCCGCCGTCCTCCAGGCCCCGCCCGTGCTGGAGGACGTGGCCCGCTCCCTCGGCCGCTCGCCGCTGCGGGCCCTGCGCGAGGTCACCGTCCCGCTCGCGGCGCCCGGAGTGGCCGCCGGGGCGGCGCTGACCTTCGTGGTGTGCATGAAGGAACTCCCCGCGACCCTGCTGCTCCGCCCCACCGGCATGGACACCCTGGCCACCCGCCTGTGGACCGAGACCGGCGCCGGCGCCTTCGCCGCCGCCGCCCCGTACGCCGCCGCGCTGATCCTCCTCGCGGCCGTCCCCTCGTATCTGCTCGGGAGGCACCGCACATGACCGAACTGCGCATCTCCGCCCTGACGAAGTCCTACGACGGCGGCACCCCCGTGCTCGACGGTCTCGGCCTCACCGTGCCCGGCGGGGCCCTGGCCGCCGTACTCGGCCCCTCCGGCTGCGGCAAGACGACGCTGCTGCGGATCATCGCCGGCTTCCTGCGCGCGGACGCGGGCACCGTCGAGGTGGCCGGCCGCACCGTCGAGGGCCCCGGTACGCATGTGCCGCCCGAGCGGCGCCGGATCGGCATCGTCCCGCAGGAGGGCGCGCTCTTCCCGCATCTGAGCGTGGCCCGCAACGTGGCCTTCGGCCTGCCCGGCAAGGACCGCGGGGAGCGCCGCCGCCGCACCGAGGAGATGCTCGACCTGGTCGGGCTCGCCGGCTACGGGGAGCGGATGCCGCACGAGCTCTCCGGAGGCCAGCAGCAGCGGGTGGCGCTGGCCCGGGCTCTGGCACCGCAGCCGGAACTGGTGCTGCTGGACGAGCCGTTCAACGCCCTCGACAGCGCCCTGCGCACGGAGGTGCGGGCCGACGTCCGGGCCGCGCTGCGCGCCACCGGCGCCACCGCCGTCCTGGTCACCCACGACCAGCAGGAGGCCCTGTCCACCGCCGACCTGGTGGCCGTCGTGCGGAACGGGACGGTCGCCCAGTGCGGTACCCCGCAGGACGTCTACCGCCACCCGGCCGACCTGTGGGTCGCGGGCTTCGTGGGCGAGGCCGTGACACTCCCCGCCACGGCCCGCGACGGCGCGGCCGTCACCGCCCTGGGCCGGATTCCGGTCACCCGCTCCTCCGGGAACGGCGCCGCGGCGAGCGGCTCCCGGGAGGGGATCGTGCTGCTGCGGCCGGAGCAGCTGCGGCTCACCGAGGCCGCTGCCGCGGAGGCCCTCGGCACGGTGCGCGACGTGAGCTACTTCGGGCACGACGCCATGGTCAGCGTCGTGGTCGAGGGACTGGACACCCCCGTGGACGTGCGCGTCGCCGGACCGGTGACCGTCCGGCCCGGTGAGCGGACGGGCATCGGCGTCACCGGCGAGGCGGCGCTCCACGGCTGAGGGCGGCGGGCCGGGAGCGCGGCGGGAGCGCGGCGCGGCCGGACGGCGGACGGCGGGCGGCGCGGCAGGGACGGCGGCCGGGCCCGCCGGCGGCGAGGTCCGTGGTGAAACGGTGCTGAAACGGCGGCCCCGGGGCAGGAGGCAGGAACGATCTTCGTTCGGACCTCAGGGGGGATCCCGTCCATGGCCACACCGACCCGGCGCCGCATACCCGGCCACGACGAGCCCGAGCCCGGACGGCCGCTCGGGGCACGCCAGTTGGCGTCCACCCTCGGGCTGCTGGTCATCCTCGTCTGCGGGATCGGGCTCACCCTGAAGCAGGCGAGCCAGGCCTCCCCGGGGCATCTGGCGACCGCGGTGCTCGGGACGCTGGTGGCCGTCGCGGCGGCGGTCGCCGTGCTGCGCGGCCGCCGGCAGGCGCGGATCGCCGCGGGCCGGCACCCCGGCACCGTCCCGGTGGAGGAGGAGGTCTCCGCCGCAGAGCGCGAGGCGATGCCGGAGCTGCTGCCCGACCTGCACCCGGAGGGGGGCGGGGAAGCGGTCCCGGAGCCGCTCGCGGCCCCCGCGCCGGAGCAGGCCGCGGAGCCGGACGGGGAGCCGTGCCCGGAGCAGGAGATCCGCGGTGCCTACGACGCGATGGACGCCGACGCCTTCGAGGAGGCCGTCGCGGCGCTGTGCGAACGCGACGGCTGCGGGGACGTGAGCGTGGTGGGCGGGGCCAACGATCTCGGCGCCGACGTGGTGGCCACCAGCCCGGACGGCCGGCGGGTCGTCATCCAGTGCAAGCGCTACTGCGAGACGAACAAGGTCGGCTCCCAGGAGCTGCAGCGGTTCGGCGGCACCTGCTTCACCGTCCACGAGGCCGACGTCGCCGCCCTCGTCACCACCAGCACGTTCACCGAACCCGCGGCCGACTACGCCGCGCGGACGGGCATCCGCTGCTTCGACGGAGCCGACCTGGCCGCGTGGGCGGACCGCGCCGGCCCGGCGCCGTGGGAGTGACCGGCGCCGTCCGGATCAGGACCGGAGCCGGCCGGCCGCGACCCCGCGCACCGGAACCCGTCCGGGCGGTGGCGGCGCTCACGAGGCGGCCGGTTCCGCTGTGACGAACGACGGTTGACGCGGCCGGCCGGTCCCCGTGTGCTCCGGCGGACGGCGCCGCCGGGTGAAGCCCGGTTGCTAAACCTACCTATCGATAGGTAGGTTTAGTCCATGAGCACAAGCACTCCCGATTCCTCCATTCGCGCCTCGGGGCTGGGACGCGACTTCGCGGGCCGCGCCGCCGTGCGCGACCTCGATCTGGAAGTCGCCCCCGCCGAGATCTACGGACTCCTGGGTCCCAACGGCTCGGGCAAGAGCACGACGGTCCGCATGCTGACGACCATGCTCCGGCCCACCCGCGGCACCGCCCGCGTGGCCGGAGCCGATGTGGCCGCGGAGCCCGCGCTGGTCCGCTCCCGTTCCGGCACGGTGCTCCAGGACACGGCTCTCGACCCGGGGATGGCCGGACGTGAACTCCTCCTTCTCCAGGGCCGGATGCACGGCCTCGCCGCCGCCCGGGCCCGCGGCCGCTGCGACGAGCTCCTCGCCGTGACCGGCATGGCCCGGCACGCCGACACCCCTGTCGGGAAGCTCAGCGGGGGACAGCGGCGCCGGATCGATCTCGCCGTCGCCCTCGTCCAGCGCCCGCGGGTGCTGTTCCTGGACGAGCCCACCACCGGCCTGGACCCGGAGAGCCGCCGCTCCCTGTGGTCCGAGATCCGCCGCCTCTCCGTCGAGTCCGGCGTCACCGTGCTGCTGACCACGCAGTATCTGGAAGAGGCCGACGAACTCTGCCACCGCGTCGGCATCCTGCGCGAGGGGCGGCTCATCGCCTCCGCCTCGCCCCGGGCGCTCAAGGAGAGCGTGGGGGAGCGGGCGCTGACCCTGCGGTTCGGCGACGAGGGCGCCGCGGCCCGCGCCCTGCGTCTGCTCACCGGACGCGGGGAAACCGCCGGCCTGCTCGCCGCAGGCACCGTACGGGCGAAACTCTCCCGGGCCGGCGCGGACAGCGACATGCTCCTGGCACTCGCCGCCGAAGGGCTGCGCGCCGACGCCATCCGGGTCGACGAACCCAGCCTGGAGGACGTTTACCTCCGCCTGGCCGCCGTGCCGGAGCACGGGCACGGGGCCGGCAACCACGACGACAGCCCCGACGGAAACCGGCACGACGGACACGAGAGCGGGGCAGCGGCATGAGCGCGGACACCACCCCTTCCACCGCCGGCCCGGCCGGCATCACCACCCCCGAGGCCACCGAGACCACCGGCAGGCCGGGCGGCGCCCCGGCCGCCCTCCTCGCGCTCACCGCGCGCTCCCTGCGCACCTGCGCCCGCACCCCCTCCCTGATCCTCTCCCCGCTCCTCATGAGCGCCTTCTTCCTCGTGGTCTACGAGGCCCAGCTCTCCCCGGTGGCGGGCGCGGCCGGCGCCGGCCGGAGCTATGTGGAGGTCGTTCTGCCGCTCTGCCTGCTGACCACGGCCTTCACCGGGGGAGCGATCGCCGGTCAACTACTGGTCCGGGACATCGAATCCGGGTACCACGCGCGGCTGTGGCTGACCCCGGCGGGCCGTTCGGCCCTCGTCGCGGCGCCCGTCCTCGCCGGGACGGCCGTCCTCGCCGCCCAGGCCGCCGCGCTCACCGCGCTCGGAGGGCTCCTCGGGCTCCGCCCCGCCGGAGGGCTCGCCGCGGCGGCCGCCGTCGTCGCCGCCACCGTCCTGGTGGGACTCGGCTTCCTGCTGCTGGCCGCGGCCGCCGGCCTGTGGACCGGCAGCGCCTCCGCGGTGAGCTCTGTGACCCTGGTCTTCTTCCCGCTGTCCTTCTTCACGGCCACCTTCGTCCCCCGCGCGAGCCTGGACGGCTGGATGGCCGTCGCCGCCGGCCTCAACCCGCTCACACCGCCCCTGGAGGCGATGCGCGCCCTGCTCTCCCCGGGATGGAGGGAGCAGAGCCTGTGGCCGGGCACCATGGTCGTGGCCGCTCTGCTTCTGCTGGGCGCCCTCGCGGTCCGCACCGCGCTCGTCCGCCGCACCCGTACAGGAGTCTGAGCCCATGCCCCGCAAACCCGACACACGCCTCCGTGCCCGGGAGGAGTTCGCCGTCCTGCTGCTGGAGCGGGGATACCTCGGGGTCTCCCTGGAGGAGATCGCCAAGACGGTCGGCGTGAAGAAGGCCAGCCTGTACCACCACTTCCCGGGCGGAAAGGCCGAGATCTTCACCGAGGTCGCCCACCGGTACATCGACGAGGCGGGCGAGGTGCTGCGAACGGCGATGACGGCGGGGGAGACCCTGCGCGAACGGCTGGAGTCGGTCGTGGCCACCTACGCGCTGGGCACCTATAACTCCACGCTCGGCCTGCGGGTCTACGACGCCACCCGCCACCTGGACGACGCCACCCGCACGGAGATCTCCCGGCGCTACGTGGAGCGGCTCATCGCCCCCATGACCGCGCTCATGGCGGACGCCGTGGCCGCGGGCGAGCTGCGGAAGGCCGATCCCGGATTCCTCGCCACGGCCTTCCTCGAACTCGCCGGGGTCGCCGAGCCGATGCCCGGCGATGTCGCCATGCCACCGGAACAGCGCCCCGAGGAGGCCCCGGTGGGGGAGACCGTGCGGCAGGTCGTCGCCCTCTTCCTGCGCGGTGCCGCGCCGGACCGGGACGGCGGATAGGGCCCGTCCGCCCCTTCGCGCCGGATCGGACCGCGGCGTGAAGGGGCCGCGCCGCGCACCGCGGTGGGCCGCCCGAGTGCCGGGCGTACGCGGGCGGGCCGGCGACGCGGCCTGGGGCGCCTCCGGCCGGAGACCGCGGGAGTGCGGTGCCGGGCGCCGCGGCCCCGGTGGGAACGGCCGGACGGGCTCTAACCTTGGGCGCCGGAGCCCTCGTCCGGGTGCAGGGCGTCGAGAATGAGGGTGAGGCCGAAGTCGAACTCGTCGGCGTAGGAGTAACCGGGCTTGAGGGCGTGCTCCGTGGCGAGCTCGGTGAGATGGGGATAGGCGTCGGCGGGCATCTCGCGCAGGATGGCGCCCGCCACCTCGTCCAGCTCCGCCGAGTCGCTGAACGGCAGGCTCAGCTCCTGCAGCACGAAGCCGTACAGGTAGCTGTCGATCAGCGAGACGGCGTGCGCGGCCATCGGGACGGAGAACCCTCCGGCGCGGAGCAACCCGATGACGGTGTCATGGTGGCGCAGGGTCGCGGGGCCGGGCCGGGTGCGGGAGTCCATCAGGGGGACGGCCCACGGATGGCGCCGGAGCGCGGCGCGGGCGGAGACCGCGCGCCGGCGCATGGCGCTCTTCCAGTCCGTGCCGCGCGGCGGCAGGTCGATCTCCTCGAACACCGCGTCCACCATGCCGTCAAGGAGGTCCTCTCGGCCGGCCACGTGGTGGTAGAGCGACATCGCCTCGACGCCCAGGGACCCGGCGACGGCCCGCATGGTGAGCGCGGCCGAGCCCTTCTCGTCCGCCACCGCCATCGCCGTGCGGATCACCAGCCCGCGGCTGAGCGTCCCGCGCCGGCCCCTGCCTCCTTGGGGCATGCCCCCTCCTCCGCTTCCCTTGACTGCCTTACGGCGTAAGGATAGCGTGCCTTACATCGTAAGGTTGACCTCCGGGGAAGGGGTGCGCCATGGGCGCGGATGGGGTGAAGAAGGTCTGCATCGTCGGGGCTTCGGGGAAGCTCGGGCGGTACATGGTCCGGCACGCGCTGGAGCGGGGCTACGAGGTGGTCGGCGTCTGCCGCGAGCGCAGCGTGCCGAAGCTGGCCGCGTTCGAAGGCCGGATGACCGTCGTCCCCGGGCCCACGAACGACCCGGCGGTGATCCGGCGGGCGGTCGCCGGGTGCGACGGAGTGCTGACGGTGCTGGTGCCCTGGGGTGTGCGGCAGTACGCGTCGGGCACGGCACAGGCGGTCCTCGATCACGCGTGGCCGGGCGCGCGCCTGGTCTTCTCCTGCGGCTGGCACATCACGCGTGACGGCAAGGACCGGTACCCGCGGGGCTTCGCGGCGGCCCTGTGGATCGCCGCCCGCCTGGGCAGGCTCCTCCGCTACGTCGAGATCGACGATCAAGTGGAGGCGTGCCGCCGGGTGTTCGCCAGCGACACCCGGTGGACCGTGGTGCGCGGCAGCTCTCTGGAGGAGGGGGAGAGCCAGGGCCTGCCCGTGTGGAGCCGGCACGTCGGTGACCCGGTGCTGTCCGGCAATCTGACACGCCGTGTGGACTTCGCCCTGTTCATGGTGGAAGCGCTCACCGACGACACGCTCGTCCGGGAGGCCCCGGCGATCGTCGGCCGCCTCACCCCGGGCGCCCTCGCGCACGCCGGTGTCCCTGGCGGTCACGCCTAACTTGATCTTCAACCTTGGAGGTCGAACGACTCCTCGTACTTGATCACTCGGGCTGGTAACTGCCGTATGTGAAGGCGGCCTTCGGCTGAGCATGTGATCCGACCAAGGAACACACAAGCTCAGCGCGAAGGCCGTGGGGATGAGTCTGCTGCAGCACGTCGTCCGGCAGGATCCGTTTGCGGAACTGTCATGCTTCCGGGGTGAGTTCTACTCCTGTCTGACCCGGCGAGCGGATGCGCTGTTCGAGTTGGCCGATGCCGTGCTGTGTGCGGACGGCCCGGTCCGGTCGCTGGTGGAACTGTCGCTGGTGGGCGAACACCGGCGCGGGCACGGCGGGCTCTACGACGCCCTGTCCGCAGGCCGGGTCGACGTGGCCCGGCTGCGACGGGCCCTGGCAACGGTTCCGCTGCCACGGGCGGCGGACGGCCGGCTGGTGCTGGCCGCCGATCTGACCTGCTGGCTGCGGCCCAACGCGCACACCTCGCCGCAGCGGATCCTGTGCCACACCTACGGCCGGGGCAAGGACCAGCACATTCCCGTGCCCGGCTGGCCCTACTCGGTGATCTGCGCGCTGGAGACGGGACGCAGTTCGTGGACCGCGCCGCTGGACGCACTGCGTCTGGCCCCGGGCGACGACGCTGCCACCGTCACGGCCGGCCAGATGCGTGAACTGGTCGAGCGGCTGATCTCAGCCGGGCAGTGGAGGGACGGCGACCCGGAGATCCTGATCGTGGTGGACGCCGGATACGACGTGCCCCGCCTGGCCTTCCTGCTCAGAGATCTGCCGGTGCAGGTATTGGGCCGGATGCGCTCGGACCGGGTCCTACGCCGCGCGGTCCCGCCTCGCGAGCCCGGCGCTCGGGGCCGGCCGCCCCGCCACGGAGGGGAGTTCGTCTTCGGTGACCCGAACACCTGGGGCGCACCCGATGAGCAGACGGTGACCACAACCCGTCTCTACGGCACCGCCACCGCCCGGGCATGGGACCGGCTCCACCCGAGACTGACCCACCGCTCTGCCTGGACTTCCCAGCTCGGCGCCCTGCCGGTCATCGAGGGCACCGTGATCCACTTGCAGGTCGAGCATCTGCCCAGCGGCGCGACACCCAAGCCGGTCTGGCTGTGGTGGTCGGGCACCGACGCCACCACAGTCGACGTCGACCGTCTATGGCAGGCGTTTCTGCGGCGCTTCGACATCGAGCACACCTTCCGCCTGTTCAAACAGACCCTGGGCTGGACCTGCCCGAAGATCCGCACCCCCGAAGCCGCCGACCGCTGGACCTGGCTGATCATCGTCGCCTTCACCCAGCTCCGACTCGCCCGCCCGCTGGCGGCAGACCTCCGGCGACCGTGGGAAAAGCCGACCCCGCCCGACAGGCTCACCCCCGCCCGCGTCCGTCGCGACTTTCGGCACCTGCGGCCGAAGGCCGCCTGCCCGGCCGAAGCACCGAAATCCTCCCGGCCTGGCCCGGGACGGCCACCCGGCCGCAGGAACAACCAGCCCACCGCACGCTATGACGTGCACATCGTTCGCAAACCCGGCCCCTCAAAGCGACGCACGACGAAATCAACGACTCCACGTCCTCGCCGCACAGGTTAAAGATCAAGCTAAGGGTTGTCCCGATAATCCCCGGTGGGCGCGCGACGCCGGGTACGGCACTCCCAGCCTCCGGCCGGGGGTGCCCCCACGCCGCGTTGTCGGAACATCCGCATACACCCGGTATGCGAACACCCCTCCGCCTTGCGATGCACCGCATCCGACGCCGCGCGCTGCTCCACCGCGGATTACGGGACAACCCCTGGCGCCGTGACCCGAGGCGCCGCCGGTCCGGGAAATCTCCTGTGGCCGTGGTAGACATTCGAGGGCACTGGAGCTAACGTTTCTTGTGTAACGAAAGCCGGAGTCAACGGAACGCGGCAGCGACGACCGCGTGAGCAGGACGGCACGGCGGTGCGGTGATCGGGGCCGGCAGTGGGAAAGGGGCCTCGGCGCCGGCGGCCGGGCCGGGCGGCTCAAGGAGCCGTCGCAGCAGTCAGTACCACCACGTTGATCACCGGAAGAGAGGAGCGCATCACCATCGGGATCGCCCGGGCGACACCCCCCTCGTCCCCCCGGGTAAGGCAAGGCCAGGAAAGGCAAGGTGGTCCTCGGTCACGCATTCAAAGATCCCCGTATCCCGGCCTCCCGGCCGGCGTACGGAACGAGTGAGACCGGCGCAGTGAGCCGGTAGATGGTGTTGTATCCCTCGGGGCTCCGGTGCCGCACGGCACCGGAGCCCCTCGACGCGTGTTCACAGGACAGGGTCAAGAGACAGAGGTGCAGGTGGCAGCGGAAGACCATCCCAACACGACGACCGATCCCCTCGAAGACGACGACTACCCGGCCTACACCATGGGCCGCGCGGCGGAGATCATCGGCACCACCCCCGCCTTCCTCCGGGCCGTGGGGGACGCGCGGCTGATCACCCCCCTCCGCTCCGCCGGCGGCCACCGCCGCTACTCCCGCTACCAGCTGCGGATCGCCGCCCGTGCCCGCGAACTCGTCGACCAGGGAACCCCGATCGAGGCGGCCTGCCGGATCATCATCCTGGAGGACCAGCTCGAAGAGGCCCGGCGCATCAACGAGCGGCTGCGCGGAGCGGAATCCCGGTCCGGCCGCTGACCTTCACGGGGCCTTCCGCCGGCCCGGCGGCCGGGTGTCCGTGCCGGCGGTGCCGGGCGCCGGACCTCCCGGACCTCGCAGACCTCCCGGTTCTCACGGGCCGCCGGCCCGCAGGGCCTCGCGGGCACGGCCCACCAGGGCCCGGCCCGCCGGACCGGCCGGGCCGCCGGCGCGCCACGCGAAGACCAGCCGCCCGCGCAGGCCGGGCCGCGTGATCGGGAGGGCCGCCAGCCGCTCCGGCCGCGCCGCGGCGACCACGGCGGGCAGGATCGCCACCCCGAGGCCGCGGGCCGCGAGTTCGGCGAGCACCCCGGGGTCGCCGGCCTCGAACGCGATCCGGGGGGTGAAGCCCGCGCCCGCGCAGGCCTCGTCCAGCCGGGCGCGCAGGCCCGTGCCGGAGGGGAGGCTGATCAGCGCGCGCCCGCGCAGCGAGTCGAGCGGGACGCCGGGGTGGGCCGCGAGTTCGTGGTCGCGGGCGACCGCGGCGACGATCGGCTGGTCGTCCACCACCAGGGACTCGAGACCGTCCGGCACCGTGTCGCCCACGCTGATGACCGCCGCGTCGAGACGCCCCGTGCGGAGGCCGTCGACCAGTTCGTCCGTGGTCTCCTCGGAGAGCGTGATCTCCACGGCCGGATGATCCCGGTGGAAGTCCGCGAGGAGACCGGGGAGATCCACCTTGTGCGCGGTGACGCTGCCGATGGCCACCCTGCCCCGCAGCAGACCGGTGAGTTCCTCGACGGCGATCCGGGTGCCGGCCGCCGCCGCGAGCGCGGTCCGCGCGTGGGGGAGGACCGCGGCGCCGGCCTCGGTGAGCCGCACCGAGCGCCCGGAGCGGTCGAACAGTTCCTGCCCGAGCTCCCGTTCGAGGCGGCGGATCTGCGCGCTCACCCCGGGCTGTGCCACGTGGAGCCGCTCGGCGGCCCGGGTGAAGTTCCGTTCCTCGGCCACGGCCACGAAGTAGGCGAGCTGGCGCAGTTCCATAACTGCTGATTCTAGTGACCAGACCTACCAGCTCTTGGACTTCTGGTGCGGGCTCCACCAGGGTGGTGGCGAGCGAGAGATCGGGAAGAGACCGGGGAGGAACCCATGACCGAGACGGGGACGGGGAACGGGAGCGGCACCGGCGCGCGGGAACGCGCCGTCACCCCCGAGGACGTGACCCGGCTGTTCGTGGAGCGGGCCAACGCCCGGGACGCCGAAGGGCTGGCCGAGCTCTACGCCCCCGACGCGGTGCTCGCCTACCCGCCGGGGGCCACGACCGTCGGCCGGGAGGCGATCCGCGCGGTGTGCGAGCGGATGCTGGAACACGTACCGCTGCCGTTCCCCCGGGAGGAACCGCTGCCCACGGTCCGCCACGGCGACCTCGCCCTCACCTCGACCCGCTCGGCGGACGGCAAGGGCGGCAGGGTGCAGGTCGTGCGCCGCGAGCCGGACGGCGGCTGGGTGCGGATCATCGACCGGCCGGAGACGCCGGGCACGTCGGCCTGACGGGGCCCGCCCGGGTGACGTGAGCGGCCCCGGGCCCGTCCGTCCCCGCCGGCGCGGGCTCGTTCCCGTCCGGACCGGGCCCGTGGCGGCGAGGTGCCCGGTGCGCGGAGCGGGCGGACACGGCCGGTCCGGGCCGCTCAGGGCAACCGGATGCCGGCTCGGCTCCGGGGTCAGATCCGGTCCGGCCCGGGACGGGCCCGCGGAGGCGGCGGCCGGCAGACGCGCGTGCCGACACGGTCCCGGGCACCCCCTACCGGGTCCCGGAGGGGGTTCCCCGCCCCGGCGGGGATCCCGGCGCGTCCGGGTCAGGACGGCTGGGCGTCGCCGAAGTCCGGGATGGTGATCGAGCCGTCCTCGGCGAGGGGGAAGCCCGGATTGTGGGCGATCTCCCAGACATGGCCGTCGGGGTCCGTGAAGGCGCCCGCGTAACCGCCGTAGAACGTGGGGGCCGCGGGCCGGGTGACGGTGGCGCCCGCTTTCCCGGCCGCCGCGAGGAGTTCGTCGACCTCCTCGGGGGACCGCAGATTGTGGGCGAGGGCGATCCCGCCGAACCCGTCCGCCCGGGTGTCCTCGACACCGGAGTCCCGCGCGAGCTTCTCGCGCCCCCAGAGGACCAGACCGAGCCCGCCCGCCTGGAAGAAGACCGTTCCCTCGACCTCCTGGCCCCGCCAGCCGAGGCGCTCGTAGAACGCCCGGGCGCGGGCCACGTCGGCCACGCCCAGAGTGATCAGGCTGATGCGCTGTTCCATCCCGTCAACCTAGCGCGCGGACCCGCGGTTGCCCTGGCGGTGGGCGGGGACGCCGGGTGTCGCATCCGGTGTATAAAGTCTGCGGCTGGGGGTGGTTTCCGGTGTCCGAGTTGTTCGAGGCGGTCGACGCCCTGGTCGAGCGCCGGGGCACGCTCCCGCCGCCCGCCGAGCGCGAGCGGCTGCGGAAGGCGCACGGTCTGACCCGCGAGCAGGTCGCGGAAGCGCTGGGAGTGCGCCGGGCCACGGTCGTCAACTGGGAGGCGGGGCGCACCGAACCCCGGCCGCCGCAGCGCCAGGCGTACGTCCGCCTGCTGGACAGGCTCGCCGCGCTCCACCCGGCCCCGGCCGGGCCCGCTGCGCCTGCCGCCGGGGGTGCCGTGCCGCCCGCATCCGCCGGGACTCCCGGTCCGGCCGGGCCTGCCGCGTCCCCCGAGGCTTCCACCTCCCCCGCGGCGCCTGCGTCCGCCGCGTCCCCCGGGCCTGCCGCGTCTCCCGCAGCGGCCGGGCCTGCCGCGGCTGCCGCACCGGGCGCGCCCACCGATGCTTCCGGCCCGGTCGGGCCCGTCGCGCCCCCCGCGTCACCGGCGCACGCCGGGTCCTCCGCACGGCCCGCGTCCGCCGGGACGTCCGCACCGGCCGGGCCCGGCGCGTCGCCCGTGCCTTCCGCACCCGCCGGGTCCGCCGTGCCCACGGGGCCCGCCGATTCGGGCGGTACCGGGGAGGCCCCGTCTCACCGTCACGCCGTCGCTCCGGCCGGGCCCGTGCCGTCCGCCCGTCCCCGGGAGGCCGCTCGGCCGGCCGGGTCCCGTGCCTCCGGCGGCCCGTCCGCCACCACAGCCGCAGGCTCCCGCGCGCAGCCCCGACTCCCCGCCGCCGACCGGCCGTTCGCGGACGGCCCGCTCGTGGTGCTGGACGGGGACGGCACCGCGTACGGAGTCGGCGGCCTGGTCCTGGAGTGCCCGGCGAGGACGGTGCCGGAGCTGGTCGAGTGGGCCCTTCGCGAGGCCCGGCTCGGCGCTGAGCGGCTGCATCCGGCCGGCCGGGACGCCGATCCGCTGGTCGTGCTGACCGACGCCGCGGCGGCCCGCCTCGGGCTGCCGCCCGAACTGGAGGACCGGCGCACCTTGCGGCTGCCGGCGGACCACCCCGTCGTCCGCACCGTCACCGGCGCCGGGTGGCGGCTCACCCGCCGTGGTTTCGGGCCCTGGCCGCGGATCTACCGGCCCGCGGCCGGCGGCCGGCGCCAGTGCGTGCAGCTCGCCGTGCTGCCCTTCGGCGCGCTCGACCCCCGCTCCTGGCCCGGCGCCGCGTCCCTGCCCGCGCCCCGACTGGCCCAGGTGCTCGGCGACTACGCCGCCCGGGTTCTCACTCCGCGCGGCTCCTGCGCCGTCAACGGCCTGGAGCTGATGACGGCCCTGCGGCCGCCGACCCGCCCGGTGCGCGAGGAGCGCGGGGAGCGGTGGGTGCCCGGCCCCGTCCCCGGTTCGCTCACGTCCGCCGTGGACCCGGCCCCGCCGGAGGCCCCCGAGGAACACCCCGTCGCTGCGGGCCGGCCCGAGGGCCAGGTGCTGGACGAGGAGGCCTGCGACTGGATCCGCGATCCCCAGCTGCTCACCGATGCCGAGTGCGGCCGGGTGTACGCGGTCGGGCTGGACGTCAACATGGCCTTCGCCGCCGCCGCCAACCGGCTGCCGGTGGGGCTGGGCGCCCCGGTCCACGTACGGGAGCCGCGCTTCGACAAGAAGCTGCCCGGCTGCTGGTACGCGGACCTGTCCGGGATTGAGATCGACCCGCGCCTGCCCAATCCCTTCACCCCGCACGGTGACCGCCCCGACGGGCCGGCCTGGTACGCCACGCCCACCCTCGCCTACGCGGCGGAACTGGGCCACGACGTCCGGCCGTCCGAGGCCTGGATCCGGCCGGAGCACGGCCCCTACCTGGACCCCTGGTACCAGCGGCTCCGCGATGCCTACCTGGCCACCATGGAACGCCTCGGCGTGACCCCGGGCATGCCGGAGGCGGACTTCCTGGCCGCGATGGAGCGGCACCAAGAGGCCGATCCCGGCCAGGCCGCGGTGCTGTCCGCCGTGAAGGCCACCGTCAAGGGCGGCATCGGGAAGCTCCGCGAGCGCCCCCAGGGCCGGGGTCACCGGCCCGGGGAGCGGTGGCCCGCGCTGGAACGCCCCACCTGGCGTCCGGACATCCGCGCCGCCGTGATCGCCTCGGCCCGGGTCAACATGCACCGCAAGATGCGCAAGCTGGCCGAGGGCGCCGGCCTGTACCCGGTCGCGGTCCTCTCCGACTGCGCCGTGTACCTCGCCGACGGCCCGTCACCGCTGGACGTGCTGCCGCGCACGCCGGAGGGCGCGCCGCTGCCCGGCGGCTTCCGGCTCGGGGTCAACCCGGGCATGGTCAAGCACGAGGGCACGCGCCCCCTGCTGTGGGCGGCGGAACTGCTCGACGCCGGGCACAACCCGGCCCGCCACATCAGGACCGGCGGCGCCGGCGACGGAGAGGAGTGAGCGGCGTGGGGGAGATCGGCGACAGCCTGCTCCGGGCCGACGAGGAGTCCTTCACCCGGCAGCCGCCCAAGTCCACGCAGGCGCGGGTCCGTTATCTGCTGGGCCAGGTCAAGACCACCCGGGCGGTGGCCGGGCTGCTCGGGGTCAGCATGCGCTCGGTCGAGCGCTATCTGCAGGGCACCCGGAAGCACCCGCCCCGTCCCATCGCGGACCGGCTGGAGGCCGAGGTGCGCCGCCGCTGGCAGCCCCGCGTCCGGGAGCGGGCCCGCCGCCGCGCCACCGACACCGGCATCACGGTCGAGACCCGGGCCCGCTTCGGCTTCACCGCCGCCCCCGGCTCCACCGACGACGGCCGGGTCCGCCGCCTCACCCAGCGTCTGCCGCCCGCGTACGCCACCCGGCTGCTGGAGGCCCGGGAGGCCGGGGCCGGCGAGGCCGAACTCCGCGGCATCGTCGCCGAAGGGCTCCAGGAGATCTACTTCAAGGACCGCGGCCGCCGCGCCCAGGACCTGCGGGTGGAGTTCACGGACATCGACTACATCGACATCGGCTACGGCTGACGGGCGCCCCGGTGACCGAACGGGTGCCCCCGTCCCGTCCCGTTCGTCCGTTCGTTTCGTTCGTTTCGTTCGTCCGGGCGGCCGGCCGGAGCGAACGGCCCCGTCGTTCCGCGGTGTTGGCCGGGCCGGGGGCTCAGGACGGGGCGCCCTCGGGGGCGGCCGCCGCGGTGCCGGGGGCCGGGTGGAACTCCGCGTCGAGGGCCCGGCGGGCCTCGGCCAGGGTGGTGAGGGCGCGGGGGAAGTCGCCGAGCAGCCCGGTCAGTACGTCCAGGGCGGGGCGCAGGGTGCCGGCGGGGACGCCGCGTGCGGTGAGGATGCCGCCGGTCCAGGTGAGGAAGCCGCTGAAGAGCTCCGGGTCGCCGGTGTAGAGGGCGGTGGCGAGGAAGTCGACGACATGGGCGATGTCCTCGGCGGTGTGCCGGCGCTGCGCGTCGGTGTAGTCCCGCATTGCCGGGATGCGGGACTCCAGCCCGGCGAGGGTGTCCCGCACCAGCCGGGGCGCGTCCCGGGAGACGAGGGTGTACTCCTGGTCGGCCAGATGCGGAAGCCGGTCGACGGGCTGCCGCACCGGGGCCGCCGGGTCCCGCGTGAGCGGCCCCTCGTCGAGCCGGGCGGCGGCGGACCGGGCGTCCGCCGCCCAGGCGTCCGCGCCCAGCAGGCGGGCGTACCGGCCGTCGGGGCCGAAGGCCGCGCCTCCGGCCAGGACCGGGATGCCGGCGGCCTGGCAGGCGGTGATGGTGGCGTGCGCCGTCGGCAGGCGGGTGGGGATGGAGCTGGAGAGGGCCACCGCGTCGGGCCCGGTGAGGTGCAGATGCGCGATGAGGTGCGGGGTGGGCACCTGGGCCCCGAGGAAGTCCACCCGCCAGCCGCGCAGCCGCAGCACCTCGGCGAGCAGCCGGGCGGGCAGGGCGTGCCACTCCCCGTGCACGCACGCCACCGTGATCCGGCCCCGGCCCGGCTTTCCGCGGCTCGCCGGGTGGTGGGCGATGGCGGCGACGGCGCGGTCGTTGATGGCGGTGGCCGCGTGCTCCTGGGCGACGGTCATGCGGTTGGCGGCCCACTCGCGGCCCACCCGGGCCTGGACGGGGGCGACGCACTCCAGGAGGAGGCTCTCCGGGTCTGCTCCGGCGTCGAGGGCCGCGAGCAGGGTTTCCGTCGCCGCGTACTCGTCACCCGCCGACACGGCCTGCCACAGGAGCTCGGTGACCGGCACACCGGCCGGGCCCGGGGGCGGGGCGGCCTGGGTGGCGGGAGGCGCGGCGGGGGAGTGGGGGGTGCTCGTCATCCGGGGTGTTGCTCCTGTGGGGGGATACCGGGGACGGCGCGGCGCGCGGGGGTGCCCGCCGGGCCGGGACGCCGGCGGAGCGGGGCGCCGATCGCCACGACGGCCATGTCGTCGTGGCGGCCGGAGCCGACCCACTCGGCGGCGAGCATCTGGACACGCTCCACGACGGCCTCCGCCGGCATCCCGGCGCATTCGGCCAGCGCGTCCTGGAGGCGCTGCTCACCGAACATCTCGTCACCGAACGGGCCGCCCCTGGCCTCGGTGATGCCGTCGGTGTACAGCAGGCACGTTTCTCCGGGCGCCAGTTCGGTGACGGCCGTGTTCGCCCTGATCTCGGGCAGCACGCCCACCAGACAGCCGCGGGTCGCCGCCTCCTCCACCCGGCCGCCGGCGCGGACGATCAGCGGCGCCGGATGCCCGGCGCTCGTCAGCCGGAGCCGCACCCCGTCCCCGCTCCGTACGGCCGAGGCCAGGACGAGGGTCGCGAACCGGGTGCTGCGGGAGCCGAGCAGTGCCCCGTTGAGCAGGTTCAGCAGCCGCACATGGTCGGTGGCCAGGGGGAGCAGCGCGTGCACCGTGTTGCGGATCTTCCCGGTGAGCGCCGCGGCCTCCAGGCCCTTGCCGCAGACGTCGCCGAGGACGGCCAGGCACTCCTCGTCGCCGCCGGTCCCCGGGTGGACGTTGTAGAAGTCGCCGCCGATGCGCTCGCTGTCGTCGGAGGGCCGGTAGCCGCCGGCGAACTCGACTCCGCGCAGCGGCCGGAGCGGGGGCGGCAGCAGCTCCCGCATCAGGACCCGGCTGATCGCCGACTGCTCCGCGTACAGCCGCGCCGCCGACATCGCGGCACCGGCCCGGGCCGCGAAGATCCGGGCGAGGGTCTCCTCGCTCTCGCTGAACGACGTCCGGTCCGAGCGCCGCACCAGGATGAGCGCGCCCGCCGGGACACCGTGACCGGGGAGGGGCGTGACGGCCATCGAGCCGACGGTCCCGGTGAAGCCGGGCGGCACCACCCAGTCCGGGGCGGCCGCCGGGTCGATCCAGCGGGAGGGCACCGGCGGGAAGCCCTGGAGGGCCTCGCTGAGCCCGGGCACCATCCGGGCGTCGGCGAGGACGTCGTGGCGGGTGACGCGCCCGTCGGGGCCGCAGTAGGTCATCGGCAGCCGCCCGTCGAGGGCGGGGGCGACGACGACCGCGGCGTCGGCCAGATGCCGGGCGGCGAGCTGCGCGGTCACCTCCATGCAGCGGCGCGGGTTGAGCGAGGCCAGCAGCTGGTTGGACGCTTCCGCCAGGAACTCCGTGCGCCGGCGTTCGAGGCGTACCTCCTCCTCGGCCAGCTCGGCGCGGCGGCGGTCGGTCCGGTCGGTGAGCCACCACACCACCGCGCCGTCCTCCCGGAAGGAGGGGCGCGCCTCCAGGAACCGGTCACCGGCTTCCCCGCGCACGGCCTCGTCCTGCCGGTCCGGGGAACCCCCGGGGGGAGCGGTCTCCGCGGCGGCGGCCAGCCGCTGGTGGGCCAGCGCCAGCCAGGCCGGGGCGGCCTCCGGCAGGGACGCCCCCGGCACGGCGGAGGGGAGGAGCGCCGCCGCGCTCCGGTTGGCCTCCCGCACGGTGCCGGCCGGGCTCACCACCAGAACGGGCTGCGGAGCGCCGAGCCAGGTGCCGCCGACGCCGCCGGTACCGGCACCGGCGTTCGCGCCGGCACCGGCCGGGCTCTGGGAACAGATGGAACTCTCCACACCGAAAGGCCTCGCAGAGCGAGCCCCACCGCCTCTCCGTAAGAACGACCGGTCTTCCTCCCCTTCCGCAACCATTCCGTACAGATGCCCCAGTGGCAATCTCCGCCGCCCTTCCGCGGCGTTCCGGGCGGCGTTTCCCTCGCCGACGGCGGCCGCCCCGCTCCGGGAGGGCGCGGCCCCGTGTCCGCCTTGTCCCCCAGGGGACAGCAGGGGAACGAAGGCCGGCCGCCCCCGGCGCGGCCGGGCCGGGCACCTGCGACACGCGGAGGAGGCGGTGAGGATCTTCACACGGAGAGCCGTGGCGCGGCGGGGGAGGCGAGGCCGGCGGACGGGGCGGCGCGGGGCGGGTGTGCACGGCACGGCCGGCGGCCGGCTTCCCTGTCTCCGCCGGCCGGAGCGGCTCCCGCCCGGCCCGGCGCCGTCCCGCGCCGTCCCGCGCCGTCCCGCGCCGTCCCGCGCCGTTCTCAGCGGGCGGGACGGCCGGCCTCCCAGGTGCGCCGGCCCCCGTCCAGGTTGACCGTCCGGAACCCCTCCTGGACGAGGATCCGCAGCGCCGCGTGGCCGCGCAGTCCGCCCTCGCAGAAGACGAGGATCTCCCGGTCGCGGGGGAGCTCGCCGAGCCGGTTCCGGAGGTCGTCGAGGGGGATGTTCCGGGCGCCGGGGATGGTCCCCCGCGCGTACTCCGCGGGAGTCCGGACGTCCAGCGGCAGCGCGCCCGCCGCGAGCCGGCTCTCCACCTCGTGCCACTGCACGGTGGGGCTGACCCCGTCGGCGAGGTTCCCCGCCACGTAACCCAGCATGTTGACGGGGTCCTTCGCCGATCCGAAGGGCGGCGCGTAGGCGAGCTCCAGATCGGCCAGTTCCGGTGCCGTCAGACCGCCGGCGATGGCCGTCGCCAGGACGTCGACGCGCTTGTCGGCACCTTCCGGCCCGACCGCCTGGGCTCCGAGAATCCGTTCGCCGCCGGGCTCCACCAGGAGCTTCAGCGCCAGGGGCCGGGCGCCCGGGTAATAGCCGGCGTGCGAGGCGGCGTGCAGGTGCAGCGCGCGGTAGGGGCGTCCGGCGGCCCGCAGCCGCTTCTCGTTCCAGCCGGTCGTGGCCGCGGTCAGGCCGAGGACCTTGACGACGGCCGTGCCGACGGAGGGCCGGGCGCGCACCGGGCGGCCGGCGATGGCGTCGGCCACCAGACGGCCGTGCCGGTTGGCCAGGTTGGCCAGCGGGACCAGGGCCGGTTCACCGCTGAACGCGTCCCGCTTCTCCGCCGCGTCCCCGACCGCGAAGACGTCCGGATCACTCGTGCGCTGCGCCTCGTCCACGGCGATGCCGCCGAAGGGGCCCAGCTCCAGGCCCGCGGCCCGCGCCAGCGCGGTCTCCGGGCGCACTCCGGCGGCGAACACCACCAGGTCTCCCGGGAGCGTCTCACCGGTGCTCAGCTCCACCGCGTCCGGCAGGACCTTGGCCACCCGGGTGTCCAGCCGCAACTCGATACCCCCGGCGGTGAGTTCGGTGGCGAGCGGCCGGGCCATCTCGGGGTCCAGCGGGGCGAGCACCTGATCCGCCGCCTCCACCAGCGCGACCGCGAGGCCCCGGTGCCGCAGGTTCTCGGCCACCTCCACGCCGATGAAGCCGCCGCCGACCACCACCGCGCTCCGGGCGCCGTCCTCCACCCGGCGCAGCACCCGGTCGGAGTCCTGCACGTCACGCAGTGTCAGGCCCCGTTCGGCACCCGGAACCGGCGGTACGACGGGGGTGGCGCCGGGGCTGAGGACGAGGCGGTCATAGGGCTCGGTGTATTCGCGGCCGTCGCGGAGATCGCGCACCCGCACGGTCCGGGCCGACCGGTCGACCGAGAGGACCTCGTGCTCCACGCGGACGTCCAGGGCGAACCGTGCCCCCAGGTCCTCGGGCGTACGGAGCAGCAGATCGGCGCGGTCCGGGATCACTCCGCCGATGTGGTACGGGAGACCGCAGTTGGCGTAGGACACGTGCGCGCCGCGTTCCAGGACGACGATCTCCGCTCTCTCGTCGAGACGGCGCAGCCTGGTGGCGGCGGACATCCCGCCCGCGACTCCTCCGACGATGACGACCTTCACCTGATGCTCCGTTCCCCTGCGGGTCCCCTGTGGGTTGATACCCCTGAGGGTATGCACCCGGAGTGGGCGGAACGGGGGGCCGAAGGTCCCGGGGGCGGGGTGCGGAACGGTCCATGAAAAATACCGCTCTCCGGGGCCGTCCGGCCGCCCGCCCGGTGGCATCGCGCCGGGCGGGCGGCCGGGGACCGCCGTGACCGCTACTGGACGGGGGAGTCCGGAGGCGGGATCCGGTAGCCGCGCTCGCGTTCGACCGCCTCGACCCCGTCGATCGACTCCAGCCCCGGCAGCCGGTCGTCACGGACCGTCCCCGTGAGCGATCCGAGATCCGGCAGCTCGGAGGCCACCTCCAGACCCGCCTCCCGGAGGGCCCGGACCACCTCGGGAAAGCGCCCCGGGTCGACCGCCACGACGACGGGTACGGGCCGCGGCGCGCTCACGGCACCTGCAGCAGTCCCGCGCCCACGTCGACGGCCGGCAGCGGCAGCCGACGGGCCCCGGCGAGCAGGAACGACTTCAGCTCGGCGGCCGACGCGCCCGGAGCGGCCTCGGCGAACAGCGCGACCGCACCGGCCACATGGGGGGTGGCCATGCTGGTGCCCCGCAGCCGCCGGTGGCCCGGGGCCTGCGGCCAGGAGGACAGCACGTCCACGCCGGGGGCGGCGATGTCGATCTGGCCGCCGTCGGGATTGAGCCCGGCGTTGGAGAAGGACGCGACCGCGAACGCGCTGTCGAGCGCGGCGACGGCGAGGATCGAGGGGCAGTTCGCCGGGTGCCCGACGGGCTCGGTGAACTCCGGGCGCCCGCTCTCGTTGCCCGCCGCGGCGACGACCAGGGTCCCGGCCCGCATCAGCCGCCGGGCGATCTGCTCGTACACCCGCGAGGGGCGCTCGCCCGGGCCGACCGGGGAGCCGAGCGACATCGAGATGACCCGGCAGCCCTGCCCGAAGGCCCAGTTCATGCCCGCCAGGATCTGGGTGTCGGTTCCGCCGCCCGCGTCGCCCAGCACCTTGCCGGCGTAGATCTGCGCCTCGCAGGCCACGCCGTAGCGGGGCGCCGCGGCGGGTGTCCGCGGCCCGCAGGACGTCCCCACGCAGTGCGTGCCGTGGCCGTGGCCGTCCTGCACGGACTGGCCGGGGACGAAGGAGGCCGTCCCCTCCAGGCGCGCGGCCAGATCGGCATGGCCGGTGTCCACGCCGGTGTCCAGGACGGCGACGCGCACCCCCTGGCCCGTGAAGGCGGACTGCGCGACGCCGGTCGCCTGCAGTCCCCAGGTCATCCGGGACTCGTCGAAAGCGGCGGTCCCGGCCTCCCGGAGGGCCGCGGTGTCGATGCGGGCCAGCGCGTGCTGGACGAGCTCCTCGACCCCGTCGTGGTAGCCGCGCAGATAGTCGGCCGTCGCGGTCTCGGTCCGGGACTCCGTCAACTGGGAGGCCCAGAGCACCCGCTCACGCTCCACGGCGAGGACGGACGCGTCGTCCCGGGCGGTCGCCATCACGGCCTGCCGCTGGTCGGGCGCCGCCTGGACGACCCCGACCCCGAGGTCCTCGAACACGACCGACCCGGCCTGGTCCAGCACCTCCGCGGTGCTCTCCGTCACGCCGGGGCGTATCCGTTCCGCCGGTTCGGTGCCGGCCCGGGACCGCAGGGCCGCCATGCCCTCCTCCTCGGCCCCGGGGGCCAGCAGGACGAGGAAACGGTCGGTGTACTCCCCGGCGGCCTTGGCGATGCCCGCGTCGGCCAGCTCCGGGCGGCCGCGGTGCCCGCGGCCGCCCGCTGTCTCATGGTGGTTCATGGCTGCTCCGGTTCATGCCCCCCGGCAGGGATGGTCGGTGCGCACCGGCCCCCGCCGACGCCGTCGTCGTGCCCTCACCACCGACGCGCCGTCGCGCGGCACGGGTGCCCCCACCGGCCCGGCCGGTGCTCCTCCCACCGTCACGCCGCCGGAGGCCCGGCGCAAACGGGGCCCGGAGGCCCGCGCCGGGGGCCCGGACCGGCCCGTGGTGCGGCGCCCCGGAGAGCGGGAGCGCGGCCGCGCGGCCCGTCCGCCGCCGTAAGCCGCCACCGGCCGTGTCCCCCGCCGCCTTTGTTACTCCATACGGGTGAGGGCGGCCGTGCGTCCCTCCGTACCGGCGGCAGGCGAGGGAGCAGGGCCGGGCGGGGCGGAGGAAAAGGGATCCGGGATGAAGGGAGGCGCGGGCACCGGGCCGGGAGGCGGGGGCACCTCCGGGGCCGGACACTCGGGAGAAGGGGAGGAACGACACCATCCGGCATTCGCCCCCAGGGGCGGTGAGGAGGCGGCCGTGGTCACCGCCGCATACGTGTCCCAGCTCCGCGCCGCGGAGTCCCGCTACGCGCGGCGCGCGGAGGAACGGACGGAGACGGCCCGGAGACTCGACAGCCGCGGTGTGCTCCACGCCGACGAGCCGGCGCGGGTCACCCGGCGTCTGGAACGGCTGGGCGCCGACTGGTCGCTGGCGACCGCCGTGGCGCGGACGCCGCCGCTGGCCTCGACCGGAGGAACCCTCGACGGAGCGGTGGCCCCCGAGCACTTCGGCTCCGGACTGCTGGGCCTGGAACGGCTGATGGGGCGCAACGACCTCATCGACATCGGCTTCCTGGAGTCGGGCTGGCTGGCGTCCCGGTCGGTCGGCCGGGTGGTCGTCCGGGGGCGCGACGCCCACTACGGCACCGGCTTCCTGGTGTCGCCGTCCCTGCTGCTCACCAACAATCACGTCCTGCGCGACCAGGAGGAGGCCGGGCGGGGCGTGGTCGAGTTCAACTTCCAGACGGGCGCGGACGGGACCGCGCCGGACCCCGTGGCCTTCCGCCTGGAACCCGCGCGGTTCTTCGCGACGGACCGGGACCTGGACTTCACGGTGGTCGCCGTCGCCGGCCGGTCCGCCGGCGGCGAGCCCCTGGCGTCGTTCGGGATGTTGCCGCTGGACGAGGCGCAGGGCAAGGCGATTCTCGGCGAGATGGTCAACATCGTCCAGCACCCGAACGGGGAGCCGAAGCAGCTCGCACTGCGGGAGAACAAGGTCATGGACCTGCTGGAGACGTTCGTCCACTACGAGACCGACACCGCGCCCGGGTCCTCGGGCTCACCCGTCTTCAACGACCAGTGGGAGGTGGTGGCGCTGCACCACTCCGCCGTCCCGCTCACCGACGGCGACGGCCACTACCTCGCCCTGGACGGCACCCGCTGGACGCCGGAGACGGGGGAGCAGAACCTGGCCTGGAAGGCCAACGAGGGCGTCCGCGTCAGCCGCGTGGTGCGGGCGCTGCGGGACCTCCCGCTGACCGGCGCCCCCGATGCGCTCCGGGCCGAGCTCCTGGAGGCCGCCGGCGCACGGCCGCCGGCCGTTTCCTCCGTCCCGGCCGCCGCTCCGTACCCGCTCCCCTCCGCCTCCGGGCCGGCGCGGCCGGAGACGGGGCCGGCGGGGGACGGAGCCGGCAGCCCGGGCGCCGCGGCGCCCGGCGCCCGGGGCGCCCTCGCCGGCTGGACCCTTCCGCTGCGGATCGACCTGACCGTCGGCCCGGAGACGGAGACGGAGACGGAGACGGGAACCGGGACGGGAACAGGAACGGCGGCGGGGGTGGGAACGGGAACGGCGGCGGCCGCGGCCCGCACGCCGGCGGCCACGCCGTCCGCCCCCGGCCCCGAGCACCCCTCCACGGCCCCCGCCGGCGGGCGCGCGCCGGCCGCCACCGGGCTCGGCGCGGCGCTGGTCGACCTGGAGGCCGGCTCCTCCCGCCCGTACTACGACCGCGCCGCCGACGAGATCGCGCGGGAGACGTACTACGCCGCCGTGCGCGAGTCCATGGCCGGCGCCTCACCCGCCGAACTGCGCTCTCTGCTAGCCGAGTTGCTGGAGAGCAGCCATCTGCGCCGCCCCGCCTACCAGCCGATGCGGCTGGTCTACCCCTGGGTGGATCTGCACCCCGACCGGCGGCTGCGCAGCCTCTACTCCGGGAAGAGCTTCGACCCCGTGGAGTTCATCCGCGCCGACGCCGCCACCGAGGCCGTACGGGCCGCGCGCTGGCGGGAGTTCCTGCTGCGCGAGAGCGCCCCGGGCCCCGGCGCGCTGGCGGCCGAGTCCGCCGCGCTCGAGGCGGCGCTCCCGTACAACTGCGAACACGTCGTCCCGCAGTCCTGGTTCGAGCGGCGCGAGCCCATGCGCGGCGATCTGCACCATCTGTTCGCCTGCGAGACCGGGTGCAACAGCTTCCGGGGCAACTTCCCGTACACCGACTTCCCGGACTTCGGCGAGGCCCTGCGCCACGACTGCGGCCGGCGCGAGCAGGCCGAGGGCTTCGAGCCGTCGGCGGGGAAGGGTCCGGCCGCCCGGGCCACCCTGTACTTCCTGCTCCGCTATCCCGGGTACATCGGCGACGCCGCCCGCGAACTCACCCCCGGTCGGCTGGAACTGCTGCTGGCCTGGCACGAGGCGGACCCGGTCGGCGAATACGAGCTGCACCGCAACGCCGCCGTCGCCGAGATCCAGGGCAACCGCAACCCGCTGATCGACCACCCGGGCTGGGCCCGCGCCGTCGACTACTCCGCGGCCTGGGCCTGAGCGGCCTCCCCGGCGGCGGTCAGGGCCGGCCGCACGCCGGCGTCCGCCATGACGTTGCCGCCGGAGAGCACCACCCCCACCGGGCCGGGGGCCGGCCGGAACCGGCCCGACAGCACGGCCGCCAGGGCCAGCGCCCCGCTGGGCTCGGCCGTCTGCCCGTACTCCCGGGCGTAGACGGCGACGGCCCGCCGGATGTCCTCGTCGGCCACGGTGACGCGCTCGTCGAGGAGCCGCGCCGCGAGCTCGCCGGCCATCGGGTCCGGGTCGGCGCTGTCCAGCGCCCGCGCCTGCCGCGATCCGGCGGTGCCCGCGGCGATCCGGTGCTGCGGGGCGCTGCTCACGGTGAGGGAGCGGGCCGGCGCGACCCCGACGACCTTCACGCCGCGCCGTCGGCCGCGGGCGACCAGCGCCGAGCCGGCGGCCAGGGAGCCGCTGCCGAGCGGCAGGATCAGCGTGGCCAGATCGGGGACCTGGCGCAGCATCTCCCAGGCGACCGTGCCGGCCCCGATGATGGCGTGCCGGCCGCCGGGCCGGATCACCGTGAGGTCGTGCCGCGCGGCCCGTTCGGCCAGCAGCGCCTCGCCCGTCCGCGGCGAGCGGGCCGGATGGAAGAGGGGACGCGCGCCGCACGCCAGCAGATCGCGCACCAGCGAGGCGGGGGCGTCGTCGGGCACCACGGCCGTGACCGGGACGCCGTAGCGCCGGCCGGCCCAACCCAGGGCGCGGACGAAGTTGGCGCGGCCGCGGCCGATCACCCCCCGGTCCAGCCGGTCCGGCGGCAGGCCGGCCAGCAGCCGGATCAGGCCGCGCACCTTGAAGGAACCGCCCGGCTGGCGGCTCTCCAGCTTGACGAACAGCCGCCGCCCCAGGCGCTGGTCGACCTCCGGGCAGTGGTGGACCGGGGTGCCTCCCGCGAACAGGCTGAGCACGGGGAGGGTCGCCTCGATGTCGTGGACCGTGGGTGTCACCGGGTGCTCCGATCGGGTCGCCGCCGGCAGGGAAGGACCGTGAACGGAGGCTCGGCGAACCGCCGTTCACGCGTCGCGGACCCTCATTCTGGCCGAGACTCTCGTCGCGCAAGGCTCATTCTGATAATTTCAGATTGATGTATCCGGCGCGGCGCGGCACGCGCGGCCGTCGCCTGGCGGCTGCGGTAACCCGCGTACAGAACAAGGGGGATGACGGATGGCCAGACTCCGGTCGATCAGCACGCCGACCGTCCGGCTGGTCATTCTCGGCAAGCGGCTGAAGGATCTGCGGGCGGCCGCCGGGAAGTCGTACGGGGATGCCGCGAAGGTGCTCGGCGTCAGCGAACTGACGATCCGTCGGATGGAGAAGGGCGAGGTCGGGCTGAAGATCCCGTACGTCCGGAGCCTGCTCGCCGAGTACGGCGTGAGCGGGCAGCAGGAGACCGACGACTTCCTCGCCCTGGTCGAGGCCGCCAACAAGCCCGGCTGGTGGCACCGCTACCGAGACGCGCTGCCCCCGTGGTTCAAGACCTATGTGGCGCTGGAGGAGGAGGCCGGCGTCATCCGCGCCTACGAGCCGAACTTCATCCCGGGCCTGCTGCAGACCGAGGACTACGCGCGGACGGTGCTCCGCGCGGGCCTCGGCAAGGGGGCCGAGGAGGAGGCCGAGCGCCGCGTCGCCTTCCGCATGGAGCGGCAGAAGCTGCTGGAACGCCCGGACGCGCCCCGCCTCTGGGTGATCATGGACGAGACGGTGCTGCGGCGCCCCATCGCCCCGCCCGAGGTGATGCGGGCCCAGATCGAGCACCTCGTCGAGGTCTCCTCCGCCCCCAACATCGCGCTCCAGCTCATGCCGTTCGCCCTGGGCCTGCACCCGGCGATGTACGGGCCCTTCCACATCTTCCGCTTCCCGCAGCCGGAACTGCAGGACATCGTCTACCTCGAGAACCTCATCGGCGCGGTGTACCTCGACGAGTACGACGACGTCTCCGCCTTCGGAGAGGTCATGGACCGGATGGGCGCCCAGGCCCTGCCGGTGCGGCGCACCACGGCGGCGCTCGACGCCATTCGCAAGGAGATCTGAACCATGGACCGCGTGTACAGCGCAGCCCGGGAGCTCGGGGAAGACGGCTGGCGGAAACCCTGGAGCGGCGACAACGGCGGAAGCTGCGTCGAGGCGCTGGAGCTGGGCGACGGCCGGATCGCCGTCCGCCAGTCCGAGGACCCCGACGGCCCCGCGCTGCTCTTCACCCTCCCCGAGATCGAGGCCTTCACCCGGGGCTGGGCAGCCGGCAAGACGCAGCTGCTGTCCTCCTGACCGGCCCCGTTTCCGGGGGCACACCCGACGCGCCGTCGACCGGCGCCGTGACTGAAAGGGCACCGCATGTCGGACGACATGAGCTGGACACACCGGACTCCGGAGCACGTGCCGCCGGAGATCGACACCACCCGGCCCAGCATCGCCCGGGTCTACGACGCGATCCTGGGCGGCAAGGACAACTACCCGGTGGACCGCGCCGTGGCGGAGGAACTGAACGAGGCGTTCCCCGACGGCGGCGCGGGAGCCCGGCTCAACCGGGCCATGCACGGGCGCGTGGTGCGCCATCTGGCCGAGATGGGCGTCGACCAGTTCCTCGACCTGGGATCCGGCCTGCCCACGGCGCCGAACACCCATGAGGTGGCGCGGTCGGTGATCCCCGGGGCGAAGGTCGTCTACGTCGACAACGACCCGATCGTGCACGCCCACGGCCGGGCGCTGCTCGCCGACGACCACCGGACCATCGTGGTCGACGCCGACGTCCGGGAACCGGACAAGGTGCTCACCCACCCCGAGGTCACCGCAGCCCTCGACCTGGACCGCCCCGTCGGCCTGCTGCTCCACGCGGTGATCCACCACGTCGTCGACGCCTACGATCCGCAGGGCATCGTCGAGGCCTACAAGAAGGCGATCGCGCCCGGCAGTTACCTGTCGCTGACGCACTTCACCTCCTCCTCCACCGCCGCCGCCCGGGGCCTGCAGGAGGTCCTGATGAAGGCCCTCGGCACCGGCAGGCTCCGCAGCGTGACGGAGATCGCCGGCTTCTTCGACGGACTGGACCTGGTCGAGCCCGGACTGGTCTATCTGCCGTACTGGCGGCCCGACGGGCCGGTGAGCGCACCGCTGGACATCGCGGGCCTGCTGACCTGCGGCGGGGTGGGGCGCAAGCCGACCGACTGAGCGGGCGGCGCGCCGCCGCGGGGAAGCCCGGATGCGGCCCGGCCCCCGGCGCCGGATGCTGGGAGCCGAGGAGGTTCCGGCATGAGCGGGAAGCAGCGCGACCGGGGCGGGAGCGGACCGGCGGCGGTGGGCCGTTCCCCGGCGGACGCCGCCGTGGCGGGGGCCGGCGGGGAGGAGCTCGCCGCCCGGCTGCGGGGCAGGCTGCTCCGTCCCGGCGACCCCGGCTACGAGCCGGCGCGGACCCTGTGGAACGGCATGATCGACAAGCGTCCGGCCCTCGTGGCCCGCTGCCGGGGCGAGGAGGACGTGGCCGCCGCCGTGGACTTCGCCCGGGACCACGGGCTGCCGCTCGCCGTCCGCGGCGGCGGCCACGGCGTGGCCGGACAGGCCCTCTGCGACGGCGGGCTGGTGATCGACCTGTCGGAGATGCGGGAGGTCACGGTCGATCCGGAGGCGCGCACGGCGCTGGCCGGGGGCGGCTGCACCCTGGGCGACGTCGACCGCGCGACCCAGCGGCACGGGCTGGCCGCCCCGCTGGGGGTGGTGTCCGCCACCGGCATCGCCGGACTCACCCTGTCCGGAGGCATGGGCTGGCTGCGCCGTGCCCACGGGCTGAGCTGCGACAACCTGCTGTCGGCGCGGGTCGTCACCGCCGACGGGCGCGTCCTGACCGCGCGGGAGGAGGAGAACGCGGACCTCTTCTGGGCGATCCGGGGCGGCGGGGGCAACTTCGGCGTCGTCACCTCCTTCGAGTACCGGCTGTACCCGGTGGGGCCGGAGGTCTACTTCTGCAACGTCTACTTCCCCGCGGACCGGGCCCGCGAGGTGCTGCGGGACTGCGAGCGGTGCCTGCGGGAGAGCCCCGTCCCGGCGGCCCCGATCGGGGTCCTCGGCCGGATCCCGGAGGCCCCGGAGTTCCCGCCCGGGGCGTACGGGCAGCCCTTCGTCGCGGTGCTGGCACTCTTCCCCGGCGACCCGGCGGAGGGGGAGCGGGCCCTGCTGCCGTTCCGGGACGTCGCCGAGCCGATCGCCGACCTCAGCGGCGTGCTGCCCTACACCGGGGCGCAGACCGTCCTGGACGCGGACTATCCGGACGGCGGGCGCTACTACTGGAAATCCGTGAACGCGGACGGGCTCGGGGACGAACTCATCGACCGCCTGACCGCGCACGCCGCCGCGGCGCCGTCGGCGGCCTCGACCATCGACATCTGGTTCCAGGGCGGCGCGATGGCCCGGGTGGGGGAGCGGGAGACCGCGTTCGCGAACCGGAACTCGCCGTACCTGTTCGGCATCGAGGGGAACTGGACGGACGAGGCCGACTCGGCCGCCAACATGGCCTGGGTGCGGGAGACCGCCGCGGACCTGCGCTCGTACTCCGGCGGCGGCACCTATCTCAACTTCCCCGGTTTCCTGGAGGAGGGCGAGCAGCAGCTGCGCGAGGGCTACGGCAGGAACTACGAACGCCTCGCGGAGATCAAGGCCCGGTACGACCCGGGCAACCTCTTCCGCCTCAACGCCAATATCCGGCCGCACGCCTGAGGCGGCACGGCCCGCGAACCTGCCCCAACCGTAGAACCCGGTATCCGTGTTAAATACAAAACTCCTTGGGTTTATGATCCTCTCGAAGCACGGCGCGCGCCGCGCCCGGGATCACCCGAGGAGGACTCATGGCGACAGCAGAAGCGGCGGGCCCACCCCCCGCCGCGGACCCCGCGGACGGCGGAGGCACGGGACAGCCGGCCGGGAAGCGGCGGCGCATGATCGCCCGCGGCTGGGTGCAGGCGGCCATCCTGGTGACCCTGGGCGGGTTCTTCGTCCTGGGATTCCTGGCTGTCCGCACCTACCAGGCCGGGCCCCCGATCCCCGACCGCACCGTCACCTCCGCCGGCGAGACGGTCTTCACCGGTGAGGACGTCCGCCGGGGCCAGGAGGTGTTCTTGAGCAACGGCCTGATGCAGTACGGCTCGATCTACGGCCACGGTGCCTACCTCGGCCCGGACTTCACGGCCGACTACCTGCACCGCAGCGCCACCCTGGTGCGGAAGGCCCACGGCGGGGCCGGCACGCCGGACGCGGCCGAGCGGACCGTCCGGGACTTCCGGACCAACCGCTACGACGAGAAGACGGGCACCCTCGTCTGGACCGGCGAACAGGCCGCCGCCTTCGACAAGCTCACCGAGCACTACGCCGACCTGCTCGGCCGGCCCGAGGGCAAGCAGGGCCTGCGGCCCAACGCGATCACCGACCCCGCCGACATCCACGACGTCACCGCCTACTTCGGCTGGTCGGCGTGGACCGCCGCCGCGGACCGCCCCGGCGAGGACTACTCGTACACCAACAACTGGCCCGCCGAGCCGCTCGTCGACAACGAGCCCACCGGCCACACGGTCACCTGGAGCGTCCTGTCGCTGATCTTCCTGCTGGTCGGCGCGGGCGCCCTGTTCGCCGCCTTCGGCCGCTGGAACTTCCTCGGCTGGCACGGCCGTGACCAGCGTGAGCTGCGCTTCCACGCTCCCGACCAGGTCCGGCTCACCCCGTCCCAGCGGGCCACCGCCTGGTTCTTCTTCGTCATGGCCGGGCTGTTCCTGGTCCAGACGCTGCTGGGCTCCGCCGCCCAGCACTACCGGGCCGACCTGGAGAGCTTCTTCGGTGTCCCGCTCGACCAGTGGCTGCCGTACAACCTGACCCGCACCTGGCACGTCCAGCTCTCCATCTTCTGGGTCGTCACCTCCTTCCTGGCCATCGGCATCTTCATCATCCCGCTGATCGCCAAGGGCTGGGAGCCCCGCCGGCAGGCGCTGCTCACGCGGATCCTGCTCGGTGCCCTGGTCGTGGTGGTCGTCGGCAGCATGCTGGGCGAACTCGCCGGCCAGCGGGGCTGGTTCGACGACCTCTGGAGCCTCTTCGGCAACCAGGGCTGGGAGTACCTGGACCTGGGACGCTTCTGGCAGACCCTGCTGGTGGTGGGCCTGGCCATCTGGGTCGTCATCCTCTACCGCGGACTGCACCGCCGGCTGAAGCGGGAGAGCGTCGCGAACATGCCGTGGCTGTTCCTGCTGGCCGCGCTCGCCCTGCCCGCCTTCTACGCCGTCGGCCTGCTGGCCACCCCGCGCAGCGACTTCGTCGTCGCCGACTTCTGGCGCTTCATCGTGGTGCACCTGTGGGTCGAGGACTTCATGGAGCTCTTCACCACCGCCACGGTGGCGTACCTCTTCGTCCTCCTCGGCGTGGTGCGCGAGCGGGTCGCGCTCGCCGTCATCTTCCTGGACATCGTGCTCTACGGCGCGGGCGGTGTCATCGGCACCATGCACCACCTGTACTTCTCGGGTGAGCCGGCCGAACACCTCGCGCTCGGCGCGACGTTCTCCGCCCTGGAGGTCGTCCCGCTGCTCTTCCTCACCGTCGAGGCCTGGAGCTTCCTGAAGCTCGGGGCGCAGCGGCGGAGCAAGTCCGGTGCGCCGTTCCCGCACCGCTGGGCCGTCATGTTCCTGGCCGCCGTGGGCTTCTGGAACTTCCTCGGCGCCGGGGTCTTCGGCTTCCTGATCAACCTGCCGATCGTCTCCTACTACGAGATGGGCACCGGCCTGACGGCCAACCACGCGCACGCCGCCATGATGGGCGTCTACGGCATGCTGGCCGTCGGCTTCGCCGTCTTCGCGCTGCGCTACCTCATCCCGGAGAAGCACTGGTCGGACCGCTGGCCGCGGATGGCGTTCTGGTCCCTCAACCTCGGCCTCGCCTGGATGTCCTTCGCCACCCTGCTGCCCGCCGGCGCCCTCCAGCTCTACGAGGTCGTGGAGAGCGGCTACGCCGACGCGCGCAGCCTCGGCTACCTGCAGGGCGGTACCAATGTGTTCCTGGAGTGGCTGCGGCTCCCGGGCGACGTGGTGTTCATGGTCGGCGGCGTCCTGCCGGTGCTCTGGATGACCTGGCTCGGTGTACGGCACCGGGCCGGCCGCACCCGGCACCCGGACGCACCCGAGACCGCGCTGCTGTTCACCGAGGTCGTGCCGGACCCGGCGGACACCCCGGAAGCGGCGGGCGCGGCGGAGCGGCCGGACCCGGCGCGGGTGCCCGTGCAGGCGGGCGCCCCCGCAACCGAGGCGGTGGAGCGCGCGGAGGGAGCCGCCGAGGGACCGCCGGACGCGGCCGGTGACACCGGAGGCCGGCCCGCACCGGGACCGGTGGCCCCATGAGCGGGGAGGTGCTGCTCGCCGCCGGATACCTCCTGGTCCTTCTGGCGGTCGCCGCGGGGCTGGAGGTCTACGGACGCCAGACGACGAGCGCCTGGGCCTCCCGGGTGTTCGCCGGCTACCGGCGAGCGGTTCCGGACGCGCCCGAGCCGGCGGCCCCGGACGACTGGCCGCACTCGGAGGTGGGCCGCTTCCACCGGGTGGTGACCCTGTTCGTCTCCGTGGTGGCCGTGGTCCTGGCGGCCGCGGAGCTGGTCCGCCACCACCGGCCGTCCGAGGCCGCGCTCCTCGCCGCCGTGTCGCTCCCGCACGTGCTGCTGGGGGTGTCACTGGCACGGAAGCTGCGGCACGCGCCGGTCTCCCCGCCGGATTGACGCCGGGGTGACGCGCGGGAGCACCGGCCGTCCGCCCCGGCCGGTGCTCCCGCCCGCTCCGGTGCGCACCGCGGCCCCTCGCGGCGGGGCCCGGAAACGGTAGAAACGGCAGGGCTTGTTTCTACGTGCACCACTTGTAACATCGTCGTATGCCGCGAGAACAGTTCACCGATCCCGGAACCGGAACCCGCACCCCGGCCCCCGCTCGCCGGGGCCGCCGGGACGCCGTACTCCGGTGCCTGCGGGCCTCCGGAGAGCCGCTCGGCGCGGCCGAGGTGGCCGGCCGGCTGGGCGTGCACCTCAACACCGCCCGATTCCACCTGGACGCCCTGGTCACCGAGGAGCTGGCCGTGCGCGGCACCGCCCCGCGCACCGAGCCCGGCCGGCCGAAGATCGTCTACTCGGCGGCCGAGGCCGGCGAGGACGGCTCCCGCAGCTTCCGCCTCCTGGCCGACATCCTGGTCGGGGCCGTCGCCTCCTCCGCCGACGACCCGGCGGCCGCCGCCACCGAGGCCGGCCGCGCCTGGGGCGGCTATCTGACCGAGGCCCCGGCCCCCACCGAGTCGGTCGGCGCCGGGGAGGGGCAGCGGCGGCTGGTGGAGAACCTGCAGAGCCTGGGTTTCGTCACGGAGGCGGCCGAGGAGGACGGGGAGACCAGGATCCGGCTCCACAACTGCCCGTTCCTCGAGGTCGCCCGGCGCCGCCAGGACATCGTCTGCGGCATCCACCTCGGGCTGATGCAGGGGGCGCTGGAGACACTGCGGGCCCCGCTCGCCGTCGAAAGCCTGCGGCCCTTCGACTCCCCGGGCCTGTGCGTCGCCACGCTGCGGCGCGCCGGCCCCTCCGCCGGCCCGGCACCCGGCCCGGCCGGCCGCTGACGGCGCGCGCCACGGAGCCCCACCCGGCGGGGGAAGCCCTCGGTGCGGCCTGCTCACCGTGCCCGCGGGGCCGGGGTCCGCGGCCAACGCCCGCACCGGTCCCCGTCCGGCGGCGCTGCCCCGACCCGCCGCCCGGCACCCCTCACCACAGCGGAAGACGCCGCTCCGTGACGGGCGGGCGCCGCCTGCCGGGCCCAGGGGCGTGCTGCGCAAGTCCCGCCTTCGACGGGGAGTTCGGCACGCACGTTCGCCGGTTGTCGGGGCGTCCCGATACCCCCGGTATCGGGACGCCCCTCCGCCTCGCGATCGCACGCACCGGACGCCGCCGGGCCCGCCCTAGAACGGGAAGTGGGCGTGCTGGGTGGCGAGGGTGACCCAGCGGGTGTTGGTGAACGCCTCGATGCCCCAGCGGCCGCCGAAGCGTCCGTAGCCGGAGGCCTTGAAGCCGCCGAACGGGGCCTGCGGTTCGTCGGCGACGGACTGGTCACCGATGTGGACGATGCCCGTGCGGACCCGGCGGGCGACCGTCAGCCCGTGGGTGCCGTTCTCCGTGATGATGCCGCAAGTGAGGCCGTTGTCCGTGTCGTTGGCGAGCGCGACGGCCTCGTCGTCGTCGGCGAAGGTCTCGATCACGCAGACCGGGCCGAAGGCTTCGCCGTAGTACAGCTCCGCCTCCTTCGGCACGCCGGTGAGGACCGTCGCCGGGTACACCGCGCCCTCGGGCTCGCCGCCGCCCGTGAGCACGGTGGCGCCCTTCGCCACGGCGTCCGCCACCAGGGCCGCCACGCGCCGCGCCGCGGCGGCGGTGACGAGCGGTCCGATGACGGTGTGCGGGTCCTCCGGGCTGCCGCTGGGCAGCGCGGCGACCTTGGCGGTGAACCGGGCGGTGAACTCCTCGGCCAGCGAGGCGTGGACGAGGATCCGGTCGCCGGACATGCAGATCTGGCCGGAGTTCATGAAGACGCCGAACGCGGCCGCGTCCACCGCGTAGCCGAGGTCGGCGTCCTCCAGCACGATGATGGCGTTCTTGCCGCCCAGCTCCAGGACGGCGGGCTTGAGATGGGTGGCGGCGTGGACGCCGATGATGCGGCCGACCCCGGTGGAGCCGGTGAAGTTGACCGAGCGGACCCGCGGGTCGGCGATGAGCGCCTCGGCCACCCCGGCCGCGTCGGCGGGGTCGTTGGTGACGACGTTGAGGACGCCGTCGGGCAGCCCGGCGTCCCGCAGGACGTCGGCGATGAACAGGCCGCAGGAGACCGGCGCGTCCTCACTGGGCTTGAGCACCACGGTGTTGCCCGCGGCGAGCGGGGCGGCGACGGCGCGCACGCCCAGGATCACGGGGGCGTTCCAGGGCGAGAAGGCCGCGACCACGCCGACCGGTTCGCGCACGGCCAGCCCCAGCGCGCCCGGTTCCTGGGCGGTCAGCACCTCGCCGCGCGGAGCGGTGACGGCCGAGGCGGCCTCCCGGAACATCTGCGCGGCCAGCGCCACGTTGAAGCCGGCCCACGGCCGGGTGCCGCCGGCCTCCCCGGCCATGTGGGCGGCGGCCTGGTCGCTCCGGGACTCCAGCAGATCGGCGGCGTCCAGCAGGATCTTGCGCCGGGCGAAGGGGCTGACGGCCGCCCACTCCTCGAACGCCGCGTCCGCCGCGTCCACGGCCCGGGTGACGTCCCCGGTCCCGGCGGCGGCGACGGTGGCGTACACCTCGCCCGTGTACGGGTTGACGTCCTGGGTCGTCCGGCCCGAGGCGGCCGGCACGTCCTTGCCGCCGATCAGCAGGTCACGGTGGAGGGTCATCGGGGGATGTCCTTCGTGCTGGAGGGGGAGAGCGGTGGGCGTGCGAAGGCCGGTCCGCGTCCACGGCGGGCCCGGTCCGCGCCCGGCCAAGGGCAACCGCGAACCGGGTCCGGGACAGCCTGCGTTCGCCATACGAACAAAGGTTCACTCGCCGGAAGGAGTCTGTCGGGACCCGCCGGTCATGTCAATGAACGCGGAATCACCGCTCTTTGTTCAGCGCGACGCCGCTGAGCCCTCCGGGCGGGCCGGCGGCGGGCCTCAGGTCGTCCCGGAAGGGGCCGGCCCGTTCTCCGCGGGTGGCGGACCGCCGGGGACCCCGCCGCCGGTCTCCGTGGTGCCCTGGCCGGGGCTTTCGGCCGTCGGGCCGGGGCCCTCGCCGGCCGGGGCCGCGCGCGGCGGGAGGCCCGGTGCCGGATAGGCGAGGTGGACGAGCCGGGAGTGCTCCTGCCGCAGGTGCATCACCGAGGCGAGGATGTACCCCACCAGCAGGACGAGCGTCGCGATGATCACGAGGGCGGCGGCGAGGATCGCCGTGGGGAAGCGCGGCACGGTCCCCGTCCGCAGGAACTCCACGATCACCGGCACCCCCAGGACGACCGCGGCCATCGCGAGCAGGCCGGCCACCAGGGAGTGCACGAGCGAGGGCCGCTCCCGGCGCGCGAGGTTGAGGATGACGCCGAGGATGCGCCGGCCGTCCCGGTAGGTCCGCAGCTTGCTCTCGCTCCCGGCGGGCCGGCCCCGGTAGTCGACGGAGACCTCGGTGGTGGGGAGCCGCAGATTGAGCGCGTGGACCGTCATCTCCGTCTCGATCTCGAACTCCCGGGAGAGGGCGGGGAAGGACTTGACGAAGCGTCGGGAGAGCACCCGGTAGCCGCTCAGCATGTCGGTCACGTCATTGCCGAAGAGGACCCGCACCGCGCCGGTGAGCAGCCGGTTGCCGAGGGTGTGCCCCGCGCGGTAGGCGCCGCCGGTGGTCTCGCGCCGGGCTCCGAGCACCTGGTCGTAGGGGCCCCGGAAGAGGAGGTCGACCATCTCGCGGGCCCGCGAGGCGTCATAGGTGTCGTCACCGTCGATGATGAGCAGCGCGTCGGCGTCGACGTCTGCGAAGGCGCGGCGGATCACATTGCCCTTCCCCTTGCGGGGCTCCTCCCGGATGACCGCCCCCGCCTCCCGGGCGACCTCCGCCGTGCGGTCGGTGGAGTTGTTGTCGTAGACGTAGATCTCGGCCTCGGGGAGCGCCGCCCGCAGATCGCGGACCACCTTGCCGACGGCGGCCTCCTCGTTGTGACACGGCACGACGCAGGCGATGGTCGGGCTCGGGCTCACGGCTTCTCCTCGGCTGGACGGATCCCGGACCATGGTGCGACACGGGGAGGCGCCGCCCCGGAAGGCACACCGCGCCCGATATCTTCCGGTTCATGTCGGTTGTCTCGGCCCTCACCTCGCTGACGGTGCGCCTGCGCGACGTCATCCGGGGCGTCTGGCGGGAGGCCGCCAAATTCGGGGCCGTCGGCGCCCTGGCCTTCGTGCTCGACCACGGCGGCTACACCCTCCTCGTCTTCGGGCTCCCCGGCGGGGGCGGCGGCCCGATGCGGGACCTCCCCGTCCAGGCGTCCGTGCTCGCGACCGGCGCCGCGACGCTCTTCAGCTGGGCCGGGAACCGCTACTGGACCTACCGGAGCCGGCGCCGCGACAACATGGCCCACGAGCTGCTGCTCTTCACCGTGGTGAACGTCATCGGCATCGTGATCACCGCCGGGACCGTCCTCCTCTCCCGGGAACTGCTCGGCCTCGACTCCGTCCTCAGTGACAACACCGCCCGCGTCTGCGGCTGGGGTGTCGCCACCCTGTTCCGCTTCTTCGCCTACCGCAGCTACGTCTTCACCGCCTCCTGACGGCCCGTCCCCCCACGCGGGCCGACCGGCTCCCGCCCGCTGCTAGCATCCCGGCGTATGGGACAAATCCGGCTGATCCTCCGCGAACGCCGCTGGATCTGGAGCCTCGGCCTCCTCGCCGCCGCCGGCTGCACGGCCACCGCACTCGTCTTCGCACCCGGGTTCATGAGCCCCGACAGCCTGTCCCAGTACCAGCAGGCCACCGGCCGGACCCCCCTGACGGACTGGCATCCGCCGGTCCTGAGCCTGCTGTGGCGCGCGCTGATCGCCGTCACCGGCACCTTCGCCTCCCTGGCCGTCCTCCAGGCGGTCGTCCTGTGGGGCTCCCTCTGGGTGATCGCCTGCTGCGTCCGGGAGCTGACGGGCAGCCGGCCGGGCTCCCTGGCCGTCCTCGCCGCCGGCGCCGCCCCGCACGTCCTGACCTTCGCCGGAGTGGTGTGGAAGGACGTCCACATGGCCTACGCGCTCCTCGCCGCCTGCGCCGCCGCCCTCACCGGCCTCTGCCTGCGCAAAGCCCGGCCCGGCACCCCGTGGCTGCCCGGCGCCCGCTGGGCACTGCTCGGGGCCGGCGTGCTCTTCCTGAGCTACGCCGTGCTGGTCCGCAAGAACGCGGTCCTCGCCGCCGTCCCCGTCTTCGTGCTGCTCGTCCTCGCCCTGTGGCCGCGCCCCGGACGCCGGGTCTGGCTGGTCTCCGCCGCCGCGCTCGCCGCCGGCCTCGCCGTGCCCACCGCCGTCATCTCGCTGGCGGCCCGGCCCGTGGAGACGAGCCAGGTCTCCCAGGTCTTCCTCGACGACCTGCTGCACGTGCTGAGCACGGACGAGCTCCGCTCCGCGCCCGTACCCCCCGATCTCCGCGAGCGCCTGGTGACCTCGGCGGAGGACTGCCGCAGGGCGGGCGCCCTCTCGGACGCCTACTGGGCCTGCTACCGGCGCTCCCCGCGCGGGCTCGCTCCGGACGCCGCCGGGATCCGGGCGTTGTGGACGGAGGAGATGCCCCGTCACCTGCCGGGCTATCTCGCCTACCGCACCCAGGTCTTCGCCAAGCTGCTGTTCGAGCCGACGTACCAGTACCACGCCGGGATCAGCGACAACGACCTCGGCCTGAGACCCGCCAACACCCGGCTCGCGGCCACCCTCGAGACCTATGTGGGCGGCGCGGTGCGGGATCTCCCGCTGCTCTTCGCGGGCTGGTTCTGGCTCACCGTGGCGCTGGTCCTGGCCGCCCGGCCCGGCCGGGGACCGCTCGCGCTGCCCGTCCGCGCGCTGGGCGTCAGCTCGGCCGCCTACATCCTCGGCTATTTCCCCATCGTGCCGGTGTCGGACTACCGGTACGTCTACTGGCCCGCCATCGCCGGCACCCTCGCCCTCCTCCTGCGGTGGCTGGAACGCGCCGTGCCCCCGGCCGCCCCGGGCCGCGCCCCGGCCCGGGCCGCGCGGAGCGAGCCCGGCGGCGCCGTCCCCGACCCGGCCTGACGGGACCCGCGGCCGGCGCCGTGCCCGTCTCAGCTCAGCTGGATGCCGATCACGCAGGTGTCGTCGTCCGTGTCCGAGTGGCTGTGGGTCAGCAGCCGGTCCAGATACGTCTCCAGGTCACCGGCCGGGGAACCCGCCGTGCTGATGAGCTGGTCCAGGGAGTTCTCCGTCGAACGGTCGCGCCGCTCGATCAGCCCGTCGGTGTACATCAGCAGCCGGTCGTCCGGCTCCAGCTCCGTCCGGTGCTCCTCGTACCGGGCCTCGGCGACGGCGCCCAGCAGGATGCCCTGGGGGAGCGGCAGCGGGCCCGCCTCGGTGGAACGGACCAGGACGGGCGGCAGATGCCCGGCCCGCGCCCAGCGCAGCGAGCGGTCCCGCGGGTCGTACAGGGCGCAGATCGCGGTGGCGGTGACCTGGCTGGTGAGGTGGTACGTCACGCTGTTGAGCCAGCTCAGCAGCTGCCCGGGGCCGGCGCCCGTCACGGCGAGGCCGCGCAGCGCGTTGCGCAGGACGACCATGCTGGTCGCCGCCGAGATGCCGTGCCCCGCGACGTCCCCGACGCAGAGCAGGATCTGCTGCGAGGGCAGCACGGCCACGTCGTACCAGTCGCCGCCCACCAGGCTGTCGGTCTCCGCGGGCCGGTAGCGGACGACCACCCGCAGCCCCTCCGTGTCCAGCGGGCCGCGGGTCGGCGGCATGATCGCGTGCTGCAACTGCAGGGCGAGACGGCTGCGTTCGGCCGACTCCTGCTCGGTGTGCGCGAGCCGGTCGCGGGTGGCGGCCAGCGCCACCTCCGTCCAGTGCTGCGCGGAGATGTCCTGGAAGGCGCCGCGGACGGAGACCAGGTGCCCGCGGTGGTCGATAACGGGTTCGGCGACCACCCGGATGTGCCGGGTGACCCCGTCCGGCCGCTGCATCCTGAAGGCGGTGGACGTGGGGCGGCGGTGGTGGTAGACGGTGCGCAGGAAGCGGCCGATGGCGAGGGCGTCGTCCGGGTGCGCGTACTCGGGAAGCCGCTCCAGCGGGACGGGACCCGACATGGGCGGGAGCCCGAACAGCGCGTACATCTGGCTGTTCCAGCTGATGCCCTCCGCTCCCGCGTGCTCCTCGAACCCGCCGAGCCGGCCCAGGCGCTGGGCGTGCTGGAGGAGGCTCGCCAGCCGGGCAGCCTCGTCCTGCACCCGCCAGATGAGCAGCAGGTTCTCCCCGTGCCGGCTGATGCTGACACTCGCGGCCGAGCTGATGGGCACGTCGTCGACCACCGTGGTCAGCCGCATGTGGTCGGTGCGGAACGGCTCTCCCGTGGCGTAGACGTGCTCCAGCTTCTCGAACAGGCCGCCGCCCTCGGCGGCCAGCGGATAGGCCTCCAGCACCAGAGCGCCGAGGACCGCGCTGCGCGGACGCCCGCCGATGTCGACGAACACGGGGTTGACGTGGTGGACGCGGAAGTCGGTGAGCAGGCCCTCCGGGTCCAGATGCGGGCGGAGCACCAGCGCGGCGTCCCGCAGCCCGTCCGCCAGGTCCACGAGCTCCGCCCCGTGGCGGTCGGGTGCCCCGGCGGGAGCGGGGGGCGCCCCCGTCGCGGCGTGAGCCGAGTGCGCCGACTGCGCCTGGTGTGTCTCCAGGGTGTGCGCGCACAGCTCCGCCAGGGCCTCGATCTGCCGCCTCACCTGCGGCGGCTGCGGCCCCGGCAGCGGCTTGGGCCAGCAGATCTCCAGCACCGCCTGGATCCGCCCGCCGGTGCCCGCGGGCACGGCCACGCGGCCGCCGTCGGGCGTGTCGTGGCGCCCGATGGACGGCAGCCCCGACTCCGCCAGCCGGTCGAACCAGACGGCGCGCAGTTCGGTGAGCGCCCGCCGGGCCGGGGTGGCCACGCCGGGCGGGACGTAGCGCCAGCGCCGGGCCTCCTCCGCGGTGAACCCGGCCGCGCCGGCCAGCGTCAAGGAGGCGTCCGGGCCCGCCGACCAGATGGCCACACCCGTGGCGTCGAGCGGAGCCAGCGCGTGCTGCAGGATCGACTGCGCCACCGCCTGGGTGTCGCTCGCGGCCAGCGCGCCGCTCTCCGCGCTGCGCAGGGAGACGGCCGGTGTCGGGCCCCGTCCGGGCTCGCGCGCCTCGGAGACGAACCGGGCCGCCGCCTCGGCCACCCGGTCGCGGGCGGCCTGGTTGATGACCTCCGCCGCGAGCTCCAGCCGGCCCACCCCCGCCTGCTCGGCGAGACGGTCGAGTTCCCGCGCCGCCTGGGCGGGGCTGCACCGCAGCCGCTCCACGAAGATGCCCTTGGCCAGCTCGACCAGGGCCCGGCCGTCGGCCGCCGCGTGCGCCTCGCGCACCTCGCGGCGGAGCCGTTCCACCGTGGCCGCGAGCCGGCTGACACCGGCGTCGGCCACCGCGCCGGGCCCGCCGGCGCCGTACGGGACCGGGGGAGACGGCGGCCCGGAGGGACCGGGCTCGGCCACGGCGCCCGGCTCCGCCGCGGGGGAGGACGGGGACGGCGGGGCGCTCGGCCGGTCCGGCTCCCCGGACCGCTGGGAGTGGTGCACGGGACTCGCCGCTCCTGGAGTGGATTCGTGGTCGCCCGGGCCGGCGGGGCCGGGCGCTGCGGGGTGGGGAATGTGCGGCCTCACACCCGCAGCCACCGTCTGACACAGGCGATCAGTTCATGGGCGTCCACCGGCTTGGTGACGTAGTCGCTGGCGCCCGAGGCGAGGCTCTTCTCCCGGTCGCCCTGCATCGCCTTGGCCGTCACCGCGATGACCGGCAGCCCGGCGTAGGCCGGCAGCGCGCGGATGGCGGCGGTGGCGGCGTAACCGTCCATCTCCGGCATCATGACGTCCATCAGCACGACGTCGACGGCCGGGTGCGAGGTCAGCATCTCGATGCCCCTGCGGCCGTTCTCCGCGTGCAGCACGCGCATGCCGTGGAGTTCCAGGATGCCGGTCAGCGCGTAGACGTTCCGCGCGTCGTCGTCGACCACCAGGGCGGTGCGGCCCGACAGCGCGGTGTCGATCTCCGCGGCGGCCGGCGGACCGGACTCCCCGGGACGCACCAGCGGCAGCACGTCGCCCGGCTCCTCGGCGGACAGGTGCAGCGTGACGCGCTCGCGCAGCTCGTCCAGGCTGGACAGCAGCTCCAGTGGCCGGCTGCCGGCGCGCTCCTCCAGGAACCGCTCCTGCTCCGGCTCCAGACGGCGGCTGTTGTGGGCCAGCACCGGGACGCCGCCCAGCGCCGAGTCGCCGTCCATCGCCTCCAGGATGCGCAGCGCCTCACCGCCCGGCATGTCCAGTTCGAGAACGACGCAGTGGCACGGGTGGGTGGCCAGCGCGGCGGCCGCCTCCTGCGCCCCCACGACGGTGACCACGTCGACGGGGCCGTGCGAACCGGTCAGGCCGTGGTCGCCGGAGAGACCGGCGACGGCGCTCTCGGCGACCAGGGACAGCAGGCCGCGGGGCTGCTTCTCGATCACCAGCAGCCGCTTGCGCCGGCGGACGCCGTCCGGCCCGGACCGGGAGCCCGGACCGGGAGCGCCGGCCGGGCCCGCCGCCTCCAGGGCGCGCTCCGGCACCGCGGCGGGCGCGGGCGCGCCGGAGACGGCGAGCCCGGCGCTGAACTCCGGGTGCGCCACCGGCAGATAGAGCGTGAAGACACTGCCGGAGCCCGGGGAGCTCTCCGCGACGACGCCGCCGCCCAGCAGATGGGCGATCTCCCGGCTGATGGACAGGCCCAGCCCGGTGCCGCCGTACTTGCGGCTGGTGGTCCCGTCCGCCTGCTGGAAGGCGCCGAAGATCGTCTCCAGCTGTTCCGGGGGGATGCCGATCCCGGTGTCCCTGACGCGGAAGGCGACGGCGGGGGAGCCCCGGTGGACCGACCCGGGCAGTTCGTCCTCCCGGGCCGGCTCGATCCACAGCTCAACGCGGCCCTGCTCGGTGAACTTCACCGCGTTCGACAGCAGATTGCGCAGCACCTGACGGAGCCGCGAGTCGTCGGTGACCAGGTCGACCGGCACCCCGGGTGCCGTTCCGACACTGAACTCCAGTCCCTTCTGCGAGGTGAGGGGGCGGAAGGTCGCCTCGACGTAGTCGAGCAGCCGGCGCAGCGGCAGCCGCTCGGGGGCGATGTCCATCTTCCCGGCCTCGACCTTGGAGAGGTCCAGGATGTCGTTGATCAGCTGCAGCAGGTCGGAGCCGGCGGAGTGGATGATGCCGGCGTACTCGACCTGCTTGGGCGTGAGATTCCGGGTCGGGTTCTGCGCCAGCAGCTGCGCCAGGATCAGCAGGCTGTTGAGCGGCGTGCGCAGTTCGTGGCTCATATTCGCCAGGAACTCCGACTTGTAGGTGGAGGCCAGGGAGAGCTGCTGGGCGCGGTCCTCCAGCTCCTGGCGGGCCTGCTCGATCTCCAGGTTCTTGGTCTCGATGTCGCGGTTCTGCGAGACCAGCAGCGCGGCCTTCTCCTCCAGTTCCGCGTTGGAACGCTGCAACTCCTCCTGCTGTACTTGGAGTTGCTCCGAGCGGGCCTGCAGTTCGCCGGTCAGCCGCTGGGACTCGCCGAGCAGCTCGTCGGTCCGCGCGTTGGCGATGATGGAGCTGACGTTCACCCCGACGGTCTCCATCAGCTGGTCCAGGAACGCCCGGTGGACCGGGGCGAAGTCGGTGACGGACGCCAGCTCGATGGCGCCGAGGAGCTGGTCCTCGACGACGATGGGCAGGATCATCAGGCTCTTCGGCCGGGCGGAGCCCAGGCTGGAGGAGATGGTGACGTAGCCGTCGGGCAGCTCGCCGACCGTGATGGTGCGCCGGCTGCGGGCGGCCTGGCCGATCAGGGACCGGCCCAGGGCGAAGCGGGCGGGCCGCCCCGAGTCCGCCGGGTAGCCGTAGGAGCCGATGAGGGAGAGCTCGGTGCCGCCGGGCCCGTCCTCCGCGAGATAGAAGGTGCCGTACTGGGCGCCGACCAGCGGCGTCAGCTCGTCCATCACCAGGTCGGCGACGACGTCCAGCTCCCGGTGGCCCTGCATCAGCCCGGATATCCGGGCGAGGTTGGTCTTGAGCCAGTCCTGTTCCTGGTTGGCCCGGGTGGTCTCGCGCAGGGACTCCACCATGGAGTTGATGTTGTCCTTGAGCTCGGAGACCTCGCCCGAGGCGTCGACGGTGATCGACCGGGTCAGGTCGCCCTCGGCGACCGCGCTGGCCACCTCGGCGATGGCCCGCACCTGCCGGGTCAGATTGCCCGCGAGCTCGTTGACGTTCTCCGTCAGCCGCTTCCAGGTGCCGGAGACCCCCTCGACCTCGGCCTGGCCGCCGAGCCGGCCCTCGCTGCCGACCTCGCGGGCGACGCGGGTCACCTCGTCGGCGAAGGACGACAGCTGGTCGACCATGGTGTTGATGGTGTTCTTGAGCTCCAGGATCTCGCCGCGGGCGTCGACGTCGATCTTCTTGGACAGGTCACCATTGGCGACGGCCGTGGTGACCAACGCGATGTTGCGCACCTGGCCGGTGAGGTTGTTGGCCATCGAGTTGACGTTGTCGGTGAGGTCCTTCCAGGTGCCGGCCACGTTCGGCACCCGCGCCTGGCCGCCGAGGCGTCCTTCCGTGCCGACTTCGCGGGCGACGCGGGTCACCTCGTCGGCGAAGGCGGAGAGCGTGTCGACCATGGTGTTGATGACCCCGGCGAGCGCGGCCACCTCGCCCTTCGCCTCGACCGTGATCTTCTGGGAGAGATCGCCCCTGGCCACGGCGGTGGCCACCTGCGCGATGGACCGCACCTGGCCGGTCAGGTTGGACGCCATCACATTGACGTTGTCGGTCAGGTCCTTCCAGGTGCCCGATACCCCGCGGACGGTGGCCTGGCCGCCGAGGTTGCCCTCGGTGCCGACCTCGCGGGCGACGCGGGTCACCTCGTCGGCGAACGCGGAGAGCTGGTCGACCATCGTGTTGATGGTCTCCTTGAGCTCCAGGATCTCGCCGCGCGCGTCCACCCGGATCTTCTGCGACAGGTCGCCCTGCGCGACGGCCGTCGTGACCTGGGCGATGGAGCGCACCTGCGCGGTGAGGTTGTCGCCCATCACGTTGACGGACTCGGTGAGGTCCTTCCAGGTGCCGGAGACCCCCTTGACGTCGGCCTGGCCGCCGAGCCGCCCCTCGGTGCCCACTTCGCGGGCGACGCGGGTCACCTCGTCGGCGAACGCGGAGAGCTGGTCCACCATCGTGTTGATGGTGTTCTTCAGCTCCAGGATCTCCCCCTTCGCCGAGACGTTGATCTTCTGGGAGAGGTCGCCCTTGGCCACGGCGGTGGCCACCTGGGCGATGGAGCGCACCTGCGCGGTCAGGTTGCCGGCCATGAAGTTGACGGAGTCCGTGAGGTCCCGCCAGGTGCCGGAGACCCCCTTGACGTCGGCCTGGCCGCCGAGGCGGCCGTCGGTGCCGACCTCGCGGGCGACGCGGGTCACCTCGTCGGCGAAGGACGACAGCTGGTCGACCATCGTGTTGATGGTGTTCTTGAGCTCCAGGATCTCGCCGCGGGCGTCGACGTTGATCTTCTGGGAGAGGTCACCCTTGGCCACGGCGGTCGTCACCTGGGCGACACTGCGGACCTGGTCCGTCAGGTTGCCCGCCATGAAGTTGACGGAGTCGGTCAGATCCCGCCACACACCGCCGGCTTCCGGCACCTGCGCCTGCCCGCCGAGGCGTCCCTCGCTGCCCACCTCGCGGGCGACCCGGGTCACCTCCGAGGTGAACAGGGACAGCTGGTCGACCATGCCGTTGAAGACCGTGGCGATCTCTCCGAGCAGGCCGTCCGCCTCGTCCGGCAGCCGGGTGCCGAAATCGCCGTCGCGCACGGCGGTCAGCCCGGCGAGCAACCGCCGCAGCTCCGGTTCCCCCACCGCTCCCGTACCGCGTGCGGTCGTGCCCCGCGCACCCGGACGTGGTCCGTCACCCGCCATAGCCGCCATGCTCCCTCTCACTCGCCCGTCCGCAGCGTTCGGACAGGCGCCGGTCGAGAGCCTGCCGGTGATGCGGGAATCCCGGGAAGGACCACTGTGGTGGACACAACCCTGTCGATACGGCCACTCCGCGCACCGCGCACGGCAAACCGCGAAAAAGGTTATCTCACCTTTTGACGCCCATCGGCACCGCGGAGCCGGCCGGAAAATCCCGGCGGGACGGGAAGACCGGGGCCGCCGCCCACCGTCCGCCGCGCCGCCCCCGGTGGCGCCCGGTGCCGGTCAGGACCCTGCCGCGAGCCAGGCCCGGCACAGCCACCAGGCGTCGACGGCCCCGAAGGTGCCGGCCGGGTCGATCCCGGTGACGGCCGAGAAGCGCTGGATCCGGTTGCGCACCGTATTGGGGTGGACGAACAGCCGCTCGGCCGCCGCCGGCACGTCCCGGTCGGCCTCCAGCCAGGCGCGGACGGCGAGGGCGACCGGCCCGGCGTTCGCGCCCAGCCCGGTCAGCGCCGCCCCGTGGCGGTCGAGCAGCACCGCCGCCAGATCCGCCCGGTCCACCATCGCGGCCAGCGCCGCCACCTCCGCGACGTGCACCACCCCGGACCGTCCCGCCGACTCGGCGGCCGTGAGAGCGTCCACCGCGAGACGCCGTACGAGGGCCAGCCCCTCCGGGTCGCCGGGCCCGGCGAGCCCGGCCACCGCCCCCGCCCGGACCACGGCGCGGGCGGTACGCGGCGGGGGCCGCCGGGCGTGCACGGCGACCAGCAGACCGTCCACCAGCGCGGACAGCGCCGGAGCGCCCGGGTCGCGGGGCGCGCGGTCCGGCGCGGGCGCGGCCGCGGCGTCCTCCGGCCGGGCGACCAGCACCCACAGCCCGCCGGCGCCCGGCAGCCCCGCCTCGGCGGCCGCCAGCGCGGCCGCCGAACCGCCGGCGAACAGCCGCCGCAGCAGCGCCGCGTCGCGCTCACCGCTCAGCGGCTCCCGGTCGGCCCCGGTGGCGCGGTGGGCCGTGATCAGCCGGACCCGTACGGCCTCGGCCCAGTCGTCGTACAACTCCCGTGCGTCCAGCAGCCGTTCGGGTGCCACCCCGGCCCCGCCGGCCAGCTCCCGGGCCCGCGACCAGATCGCCCGCTCGGCCACGTGCACGGCCGCCAGGACGGCCTCGATGGACACCCCCTGGCGGGCGCGCGTCACCGCCAGCTCCTCCACGAACGACAGCTCCGCCTCCGTCGGCCCCCGGCGGGCCGCCAGCGCCCGGGTGGCCGCGGCCAGCAGCGCGCGGGTGTGCCCGGCGATGTCGGCGGCGGGCAGGGCCGCGATCTCCTGCACCATCGTGCGGACGGTGGCCACCACGGAGGGCAGCAGGTCGTCCTCGCCGACGACCCGCTCGATGAGATCGACCACCGGGGGCCAGTCGTCGCGCGCGTGCATCCCGTCATCCTGCCCGTCCTTGTGACCGGGAACAATCCAGGGGCCGAATCGGGTGACGCAGGCCATGTCCCGGCCCGGAGGGCGCGCCTACGGTTGGGTCCCACCACAAGCCGAACCGCGGCCCGCGGCCCCGCCCCCTCCGCTTCCGCCGGCCCTCCGCCGCCCGCGCGCGGTGACCGGCGCCGCCCCGTCGCCCCGTACCGTCCTCAGGAGCCGCCAGCATGCCCCCTCCCCGCCGTGCCGCCGTGATCGGCGCCGGAGCGGCAGGTCTCGCCGCCACCAAGGCCCTCCTCGACGCCGGCATCGACACCGTCACCTATGAGAAGGGCGACCGGCCCGGAGGGCTGTGGGCCCGCGGCAACAGCAGCGGACTTTCGCCCGCCTACGCCTCGCTCCACCTCAACACCAGCAAGGGACGCACCCAGTTCGCGGACTTCCCGATGCCGGCGGAGTGGCCCGACTACCCGTCGGCCGACCTCATGGCCGGATACCTCGCCGACTACGCGGAGACCTTCGGCCTCACCCCGCACATCCGCTACGGCACCACGGTCACCTCCGTCGAAGCGGTTGAAGCCGTAGAAGCCGTCGAACGCGGGGACGGGGCGGAGCGCGGCGCCCCCCACACCTGGCGTGTCACCACCGACGCCGGCGACACCGCCCGCTACGACACCGTCGTGGTCGCCAACGGCCACAACTGGGACCCGCGGCTCCCCGACCCCGGCTACCCCGGCACCTTCTCCGGAACGCAGACCCACGCGCACGACTACCGCACCGCCGAAGCCTTCCGGGACCGCCGGGTGCTCGTCGTCGGCATGGGCAACTCCGCCATGGACATCGCCGTCGACGCCTCGTACACCGCCCGCGGCCCGGTCCTGCTCTCGGCCCGCCGCGGGGTGCACATCGTGCCCAAATACCTGTTCGGCCGCCCGGCCGACGCGACCGGCGGCGCCCTGGCCGTCCTGCCCTGGCGGACCCGCCAGCGGATCGCCGAGGCGCTGCTCAAGCTGGCCGTGGGCCCTCCGCAGCGCTACGGGCTCCCCGCCCCCGCCGGCGGCCTCTTCCAGAACCACCCCACCATCAGCGACACCATCCTGCACCGCCTCACCCACGGCGAGGTGGCCGCGCGCCCCGGCATCGACCGCTTCGAGGGGGACCGGGTCGTCTTCACCGACGGCCGCTCCGACCCGGTGGACGTCATCGTCTGGGCCACCGGCTACCGCGTCACCATCCCCTTCCTCTCCCCCCGCTGGACGGGCGCGGACCCCGAGCAACTGCCCCTCTACAAGAGGGTGTTCCATCTGGACGACCCCGGTCTGGCCTTCGTCGGGCTGATGCAGTCCACCGGCGCCGCGCTCCCCGTCGTCGAGGCGCAGGCCAAGCTGGTGGCCGCCCGCCTCTCCGGCGCCTACGCGCTGCCCCCGGCGGCGGAGCAGCGGCGCTCCACCGACCGTGACCTGCGGGACGCCACCGCGCGCTGGGGGAGCGACCGGCGGCCGCGGATGCGGATCGACTTCGACCGCTACATCGCCGGCCTGGCCCGGGAGACGCGGGCCGGGCGCGCCCGCGCACGGCGCGGCGCGGGCCGCCCGGCCGCCCCGGCCACCCGTGAGGAGAGCACCGTATGAGCACCGCACCCCGTACCGGCAGCACCGGCACCGCCGGCGGTACCGCCCGCCCCGCCGCCGTCCGCACCGCTCCCGGGGCCGCCCTCGCCGCCCTGCTCGGCGGCGGCCGCCGCGACGCGCGCGGCCTGCGCGTCCTCGTCACGGGCGCCTCCGGCACCTTCGGCCGGGCGCTCTCCGCCCGGCTCACTGAGCTCGGCGCGCACGTCGTCGGCCTGGACCTGGCCCCCGGCCCGGACGACCCGGTCGAGGTCCTGGCCTGCGACATCACCGACGACGCCGCCGTGCCGGGCGCGGTGGCCGAAGCGCTCGCCCGGCTCGGCGGCCTGGACCTCCTGATCAACAACGCCGGGACCGGCGGGCCCGCCCCCGCCGAACTCCCGCCCGGGGCCGAGGTCCGCCGCCAGTTCGACATCAACCTGCTCGGCACCTGGCGCGTGACCGCCGCCTGCGTGGACGCCCTCGTGGCGTCCCGGGGCCGGGTCGTCATGGTCTCCTCGCGGATGGCCGTGCTGCAGCTGCCCCTGGCGGCCGCGTACGGGGCGTCCAAGCGCGCGCTGGTGGCCTACGCCGACGCGCTCCGTCTGGAGATCGGCACTCATGTCGGCGTGAGCTGCGTCTACCCCTCGGCGGTGCGCAGCCCCATCCACGACTCGACCGCGGCGGCAGGGCTGTCCCTGGAGGGGATGAGCAGCTACGAGCCGCTGGAGGGGGTGGTGGACACGGTGCTCCGGGCCGGACTCGGCCGCCGGGTCCGCCGCGACCTGGCCACCACGCGGCGCGGGGCCGCGGAGATCTTCCTGGCCCGCCATCTGCCGTGGCTGACCGACCGGATCGTCGCCCGCACCCTGGCCGGCCGCGTCCGGTCCGGGGCCTTCGAGGGCGCGGAGGCGGCCGCCGGGGTCGTCCGGCGCCACGGGGACCGGCCGTGACCGCCGCCCCGGACCCGCTGACGCGGGAGACGGCCGGGACGGCCGATGCGGCCGGGCAGAACGGGCAGACCGAGCAGGCAGGGCCTTCGCGGCGGCCGCGGGCCGGCGACCTCATGACGTACGCCACCGGCTCGGTCGGCATGGGCGTGTGGGTCACCGTGCCCGGGCTGCTCCTGCTGTACTTCCTCACCCACACGCTGGGCGTCTCGCCGTTCCTCGCCGGACTGACGCTCCTCGTACCGAAAATCGTCGACGCGCTGGTCCACCCGCTGCTGGGCACGCTCTCCGACCGGCAGGCCCGCCGGACCGGGCACCGGCGGGGCATGCTCCGCTGGGGACTGCTGCTGGCGCTCGCCCTGGCCGCCATGTTCACCGTGCCCGCGGGCCTCTCCGGGCCGGGGGCCGCGCTGTGGGTCGGCGGCTGGTACATCGCCGGCAACCTGCTCTTCGCCTGCTTCCAGGTGCCGTATCTGACGACACCCTCGGATCTGCGCATCGGCTATCACGAGCGCACCCGCGTCTTCATGTTCCGGATGCTCTTGCTGACCCTGGGGCTGCTCGCCTCCGGGGTGGCGGCACCGGCCCTGGTCGCCTCGGGGGCCCGCGGGGACTACTCGCGGATGGCGGTGGTGCTGGCGGTCGGGATGGCCGTGTCCGGGGTGATCGGCCTCGCCGGCGTCCGGCGGCTCACCGGCCGCTGCGGCTTCCGCCCGCCCGGCGCGCACGGTCACTCCGTCCTCGCGGACCTGCGGCTCGCCGGGCGGGACCGCGACTTCCGGGCGCTCGTGCTCTCGTACTTCTTCACCGGCACCACCACGCACCTCTTCCTCGCCGCGCTCCCCTTCTACACCCGGTACGTCTTCGGGGACAGCGGCCTCACCACCGTCTTCATGGGCGGATTCCTCGCCCCGGCCGTGATCGCCGGCCCCGGCTGGCTGTGGCTGTCGCGGCGGACCGGAAAGCAGCGCGGACTGCTGCTGGCGCAGGGCATGTTCATCGCCGGCTCGCTGGCACTGCTGCTGGGCGGGACGGCCGGGGTGGCCTTCACGGTCGTGGTGGTGGTGGCCCTCGGCACCGCCTTCGCCGGGCTGCAGCTGCTGGCCTTCTCGATGGTGCCGGACGCGGTGGCCGCCGCGGAGAGGCGGGGCACGGCCCGCGCCGGCGCGTACACCGGCGTCTGGACGGCCACCGAGGCGACGGGGACGGCCGTCGGGCCGTATGTGTACTCCGCGGCCCTCGCCGTCGGCGGCTTCGTCGCCACCACGGAGGGGCACACCGTGGCGCAGCCGGACTCCGCGCTCACGGCACTGCTCCTGGGATTCACCGTCCTTCCCGCCGCGCTGATGGCGGTCGCCGTCGTCTTCCAGCGCCGCTGCGGCCTGGACGGGGCCGCGGAGCGGTGACCGGGCGGCGACCGGGGTCGCCGTCCGTGCCGGCCCGCACGCGGACCGCCCGGACGGGCGCGCCCCGGGCCGCGGTGGTTCCCGGCCGGAACCGGCGTTCGGCTGCGCTCCGGGCGGGCGGGGTTCCACGATGGTGGGGACGCCCGCTGTCCCCCCGGACCACGGGGGCAGACGGGAACGGGAACCGCAAGGAGAACGCCGACCCGTCATCCGGAGGAATCAGGCCGATGCCGCATCTCCCCGAGCACGTCATGGACCGGATCCGAGCCCTGGAGCGGCAGGTCCACCGGCTCACCGAGTACGTCAGCAGCGAGCCCGGAACGACCCCCGCGGCCGGCGCCGCCCCCGAACCGCCGGAGCGGGGGGCGGCGCCGGAAGCCGCGGGAGCGGAGCCGGAGAACCCCCGGGACCCGCGGGCGGACGGTACCTGACTCCGGCCGAGCCGGGCTCACACCGCCTGCAGGACGTCACACCGCCGGAACGGGACCCCACGCGGCCCGGACCCCGGCCGCTCAGGAACCGTCGCGCAGCACGGGGCGCAGCGTCTGGATCACCGCCGGGTCCTCGATGGTGGACGGCAGCGCGGGGTCGCCGCCGTCGGCGATGTCCCGCATGGTGCGGCGCAGGATCTTCCCCGAACGGGTCTTCGGCAGCGCCGCGACGACATCGATCCGGCGCAGCGCGGCGACCGGCCCGATCTGCTCGCGCACGGCGGCCACGAGCTCCGCCGCGATCTCCCCGGCGGGCCGGTCGACGCCCGCCTTGAGCACCACCAGCCCGCGCGGCACCTGGCCCTTGAGCTCGTCCCGCACCCCGATCACGGCGCACTCGGCGACGTCCGGGTGCCCGGCGAGCACCTCTTCCATCGCGCCGCTGGAGAGGCGGTGCCCGGCGACGTTCAGCACGTCGTCGACCCGGCCCATGATGTAGACGTAGCCGTCCTCGTCCTTGCGGCCGCCGTCCCCCGAGAGGTAGTAGCCCTCGTAGGTGGAGAGGTAGGAGTCGATGTAGCGCTGGTCGTCGCCCCAGAGCGTGGGCAGGGTGCCGGGCGGGAGCGGCAGCTTGAGGGCCACGGCTCCGTCGGTGCCGTCCGGCACCTCCCGGCCGTCCTCGCCGAGGATGCGGACGTCGTAGCCGGGGACCGGCAGGGTGGGGGAGCCCGGCTTGGTCGGGTGCGGTTCCAGACCCATGGGGTCGGCGACGATCGGCCAGCCCGTCTCCGTCTGCCACCAGTTGTCGACGACCGGCACACCGAGCAGGTCGCCGGCCCAGTGGTACGTCTGCGGGTCGAGCCGCTCGCCGGCGAGGAAGAGGACGCGCAGCGACCCGGTGTCGTACCGGGCGAACAGCTTGCCCTGCGGGTCCTCCTTCTTGACCACGCGGATCGCCGTGGGCGCGGTGAAGAGGGTCTTCACGCCGTGGTCGGCGACGACACGCCAGAAGGCGCCGGCGTCCGGGGTGCCCACGGGCTTGCCCTCGTAGAGGACGGTGGTGCAGCCGGCCAGCAGCGGGCCGTAGACGATGTACGAGTGGCCGACGACCCAGCCGACGTCGGAGGCGGCCCAGTAGACCTCGCCCGGGTGGGTGTCGAAGATGTACCGCATGGACCAGCGCAGGGCCACCGCGTGCCCCCCGTTGTCCCGGACCACGCCCTTGGGGCGGCCCGTGGTCCCGGAGGTGTAGAGGATGTAGAGCGGGTCGGTGGCGGCGACCGGGGTGCAGCCCACGGGCTCGGCGCCGGCCACGGCCTCGGCCCAGTCCGCGTCCCGCCCCTCGGTGAGCTCGGCGGTGTACTGCGGCCGCTGGAAGACCAGGCAGCGCTCCGGGCGGTGCGCGGCCTGGTCGAGGGCGGAGTCGAGGAGCGGCTTGTAGGGGACGGTGCGGGACGGCTCGATCCCGCAGGAGGCGGTCAGGACCACCTTCGGCCGGGCGTCGTCGATCCGGACCGCCAGCTCGTGCGCGGCGAAACCGCCGAAGACCACCGAGTGGACCGCGCCGATCCGGGCGCAGGCCAGCATCGCGACCGCCGCCTGCGGGATCATCGGCATGTAGACGACGACGCGGTCGCCCTTGGCCACGCCCCAGGAGGACAGCAGACCGGCCAGCCGGGCCACCTCGTCGCGCAGTTCCCGGTAGGTGAGCTTCGTGACGGCGCCGGTGACGGGGCTGTCGTGAATGATCGCGAGCCGGTCCCCGTGACCGGCCTCCACATGGCGGTCCACGGCGTTGTGGCAGGTGTTGAGCTCCCCGTCCGGGAACCAGCGGTACAGCGGCGCGCGGGAGCCGTCGAGCGCCGTCGAGGGCGGTACCGTCCAGTCGATCTCCCGGGCGGCGTCCAGCCAGAAGCCCTCGGGGTCCTCGATGCTCCGACGGTGGGCGGCCGCGTAGGCGCCCGGCCGGGAAGCGTCCGAAGAGGTCACTGCCATACCACTGTCCTTTCTCACGGGGACCGCGCGAGCGACGGTTCCCCTCGCGTCCGGCGCGGCAGCGGCCGCCGTGCCGGAGACGGGCTCGGGTGTGGGGGAGAAGGAGACGTAGGGAGACGGGGGGGAGACGCGGGGACGGGCGTCGCCGTGTCGCGCGCCGCCCGAGCAGGCCCGCCGGCCTGCGGCGCGGTGCGTCCGGTCCGGTTGATCGGACAAGGTAGCACCCCCCTGTGCGGGAGGAACCTCCGAGGCACCGGGCTGCGCCGGCCCCCTCCGGGTGGACCCGGGGAAGGGGTTCCGGGGGACGCCGGACGGGGCTCCGCACGGGACCGGAGGGCGTGGCCGTACGGCGCGCCGGGCGGGTCCCCGGCCGCTTCGGAACCGGATCGTCCGGCTGCGGCGGCGGAGGGCTGGGTAGGTTCCGGTCATGAGTGAAGCCGTGGACGCAGACGAACTCCTCCGCCGGATCAGGGTCGCCCGGGACTGGGCGGTGGAGCAGGAAGCCGGAGCCAGGGAGCAAGCGGGCGGAGGGGGCGACGGCGACGCCCTGGCCGCGAGCATCAACTATGCCGCCTTCTCGGCGGTCCGCGAGGTCCTGGACGTGATCATCAGCCCGGCCGGCCACCGGCGGTAGCACCGGCCCCTCGCCGCTGCGGGACGCGGGTGCGGCGGAGCGGGAGGCGTGCCGTCCCCGCAGGCACGGGCGTCCGGTGCGGCCGAATCGTTCCCGGGGCCGTTCGCTTTCCGCCGTCCGCCGCGCGGATCCCGCGGGCCTGCGGCCGGGGGGCGTGTGTGCCCGGGGCGCGTGCCGGGGGAAGCCGCTCGCCGGGCCGATCGCCGGGGCCGGGCCGGGGCGGGCCGAATGACGGATTGGGCCCTGCCTCCGGTGGGCAGGGAGCGAGGGTGTGTCATGCACACGCTTGTCATTCCCCCCACAAGGAGGACGCCCATGCACGTCCGCACCCGCACACGCGGCTTCGCCGCCACTCTCACCCTGGCTTTCGCCCTGGCCGGCGGCCAGGCTTCCGCCGCCCCCTCCACGGACTCCGCGGAGAGCACCGCGGCCGCCCGCGTGGTCACCTACGACGCGAGCGCGTCGGCCGAGTTCAAGACCGCGGTCGACCGGGGTGCGGCGATCTGGAACGAGAGCGTCGACGGTGTCGAACTGCGTCCGGTCGCCACCGGTCAGCGCGCCAACATCCGGATCCTGGCCGACGACGGCTGGCCCCGTGCCCAGACCACGTCCCTGGGCAACGGGACCGTCTACATGGGCCGGCAGGCCGTCGACCAGGGCTATGACACGGTGCGGATCTCCTCGCACGAACTCGGCCACATCCTGGGCCTGCCGGACCGCAAGCCGGGTCCCTGTTCGAGCCTGATGTCCGGCTCCAGCGCCGGGACCGCCTGCACGAACCCCTACCCGAACGCGGCGGAGAAGGCGGAAGTCGAGGGCAACTTCGGCGGTGTGCTCGCGCGGCCGGCGGAGGACCCCTTCGCGGCGCTGATCACGGACTGACCCCCGCGGCGCGGGAGCGGGAGGGCGCCGGGCCCTCCCGCTCCCACCGGAGGGCCGGTTCCGCCGGCTCGGCGGATACGGGGGAGGCCGGCGCGGTGGCCGGGCTCCCCGGGCGGGGCGGCCGTCTGCCCGTCCGTGCGGTGGCCGCGGGGGACGGCCCGGCCCGGGGCGGTCGCCTCCGGCGGCGCCGCGGTGCGGCGTCGGTCCCGTGCCGAAAAGACGGCCCGGCGTGTGCCGTGTGGCCCGTGACGTACATGGAGTTCTCGGAGAGGACAGTGATGGTCTTACGTGGGTCTATGTGTTTCCGGCGGTCCCTGGCCCGCTTCTGGGCCGCCGGTCTGCTGGCGGTGAGTGCCGGGGTGGCGGTGCCCGGCACGGCTTCGGCCGGCGCGGGCGCGCTCACGCCGGTCCAGGCGCACGGGCGGCTGGAGGTGTGCGGTACCGCGCTGTGCGGGCAGGACGGGAAGCCGGTTCAGCTGCGCGGGATGAGTTCCCACGGTACTCAGTGGTTCGAACACTGTCTGACCGGGGCTTCCCTGGACGTCCTGGCCCGCGACTGGGGCGCGGACGTCCTGCGGGTCTCCACCTACGTCCAGGAGGACGGATACGAGACGGACCCGGAACGTTTCACCGATCTGGCAAGCCGCGTCATCGACCAGGCGACGGAACGCGGGATGTACGTGATCGTGGACTGGCACATGCTGGACCCGGGGGATCCCCACGTCAACAAGGAGTTGGCCACCCGCTTCTTCACCGAGATCACCGAGCGCCACGGCCACCAGGACAACGTGCTCTACGAGATCGCCAACGAACCGAACGGCGTGAGCTGGCAAACCATCAGGAGTTATGCCCAGGACGTCATTCCCGTGGTGCGGGCTGGGGATCCCGACGCCGTCGTACTGGTGGGCACCCGCGCCTGGTCCTCGCTGGGCGTCTCGGAGGGGGCGGAGGAATCGGAGATCCTGGCGGACCCGGTGAACGCGGGGAACATCATGTACACCTTCCACTTCTACGCCGCCTCGCACGGGGAGGAGTACCTGCGGACCCTGGCCCGGGCTGCCGATGAACTTCCCGTGTTCGTGACGGAGTTCGGCACCCAGGACTACAGCGGTGACGGTCCGGACGATTTCGCGATGGCGCAGCGCTATCTCGATGTGATGGCGGAGAAGAACATCAGCTGGACCAACTGGAACTACTCCGACGACGTTCGCAGCGGCGCGGTCTTCGAGCCGGGGACGTGTTCCGGTGGGGCGTGGGCCGACCCCGGAGCGTTGAAGGAGGCCGGGGTGTGGATACGGGACCGTATCGCCTGAGCGGGCCCAGTTGTCCGGTCCTTGATCCCGTGGCGCAGTCGGCTCGCCGCGTGCGGTGGTGCAGTCGGCAGCGGAGTCCGGAACCAGCGGACGGGGCCGTCGGTGAGCCATGAGCCGTCACCCAGGGGCTCCATCTCGTCAGCGTGGGCCGCCTCAACGGCCATGTCCCCGCTGATCGTGCCCGTGCGTACGTCGATCAGGTGGAAACGGAACCACTCCTCCCCGTCCTCGGACTCGCTGCCGAGGGCGACCACAGCCGTCTCCGGGGTCAGATAGCCGCCCATCCATTCCACGAAGGTGTCCTCCGGGTCGTACCCGAAGGCCTCAACGGGAAGAGTGAAGAGAACGTCGCCAGTGGGATGGCGGTGGAAGGCGACATCCGCCTGCCCGTGGTCGACGGTCATGAACTGCTTCCCGCCCGGCGCCAGGTCGATCAGGCAGCGGTCCGACCACGGGTACGGCCAGGTCGAGGCGAGCGTTGTCGACCGACCCCGGGACCCGCTCTCCCTGCTTCGATCGGGTACGGGCGGCGGCACTGCCGCCCTTGACCCGGTTAAGGGAGAGATGGAGTATTGCCCGACTTGTGGGTCGGGCCGGGTGAGGTAGCCGAACGGGCCTTCACCTCGATTGCCCCGGCCGCGGTGGTGATCTTCCGGGGCTGGTGGTAGCCGTTGCGGACCATGAGCCGTCGGCCGTGCTCGTCGTGCTGCTCTGCCGACTCGCCTGTGTTCCTCATGCTTCTGAGCTGCGAAGACTGCTGGGTGCTGCAGCTCATTTGATCTTGTGGCAGGATCGCGGGATGCTACGACTAACCGACTTCATCATCGATTGCCCGGACACGATGAAGCTGGCAGCCTTCTACTCCGAGGTAACGGGGTTACCGGTCAAGGAGGGCAGTAACGAGAACTGGGCCGGTATCCGGTTCGGCGAGATCGAACTGGCCTTCATTCAGGTGGAGGACTACCGCGCCCCGCAGTGGCCCGACAGCGAGCACCCCAAGCAGTTCCACCTCGACTTCGAAGTCGACGACATCGAGGCCGAACAGCGCCGCGTCCTGGCCCTCGGCGCGACCCTGCAGCGGGACTGCGTCGACCCCGACGGCTACGGCTTCCGCGTCTACACCGACCCCATTGGCCACCCCTTCTGCCTCTGCCGCAACAAGGGTGTCGTGTGGACCGACCAGGGCCTCATCTGGCCCGAGAGCTAGTCCGGGTGGCCGGCGGCTGAGGTTCCCGGACGCACGTGGCCCCGGCCGGCAGAGGGCGAGGTCGGCCGGGTCCCAACGCGTCACGTGCTGTGCTCACCGCTCCTGCTCGCACATTCCTTCCTCCAGCTCCCGGATGTCCCGGTCGCCGGAGGCCACGCAGATCCAGCGGGTCGGCTCCTCGGTGTACTCCCAGCTCCCGGGGTCGGCGAGCAGCTTGTCCAGTGCCTGCCCGGTGACCTCCTCGCCGGCGCGGTGCGCCGGCCACTCCGCGGACCGGAACACCTTGATGAACCCGAGCCGGTTCCAGCAGGCGATGAGACGGGCGAAGCGCGGAATGTGTTTCGCCCACTCCGGCTCGTCCTCACTGCCGGACCAGTCCGGGAGCAGACTCCAGAGATCCGAGCACTCACGGCCATTGACGTAGAGGCAGTACTCGTCGTCGTGCCAGTCCTTCACGGGTCCCACCTCCCCGGCCTGCTTGGCGTCGGTACTCCCGGCTCAACTCAGCCACTCGACCACCCAACGGCCCTCCTCGAAGAAGGCCTCCGGAGAGGCGAAATCCTCCACCCACTCGTCACCACCGGCGACTTTCACATCCGCGTCCGCAGCAGTCAGGACCAGATAGCTCGGAGGGTCGTCCGGGAGCCTCGGACGAACACGTAGCGTCCGCGTTCGTCCCCCGAGGTGATCCGTTCCGGCGTCTCCACCTTGATCATTCTTATGCTCCTGAGCTGCGGGCGACGCGAGGGCTGTCGGTCTGACCCCGTAACGCCCTTCGGCATCGATGGGGATCTTGGTGATGTCAGGGCGCAACGGGGAGGCTAGCGCGGTGCCGCGAGGACGTCCCGGAGTACGTTCTCGAGCGTGACGCGGGCCAACTCGTGCCTCAGGGTCTCCTCGATGCCCTCGTAGATGCCCTGCATCACCGGCTGGATGCCGTGACCCACCACGCATTCCTGGTCCGGGGGGGTGCGGTGCATCGCGAACAGCGGGCCGGGTTCCACTGCCTCGTACACGTCGAGCAGGGTCATCGACTCCAACTCGCGCGCCAGCGACCAGCCCGCGCCCACGCCCCGCCGGGACTCCACGAGCCCGGCCCTGCGCAGCTCGCCGAGCAGTCGCCTGATCACCACGGGATTGGTGTTCGCGCTGGTCGCGATCTGCTCGGAGGTGGCGACCTCATGGCCCTGGCGCTGGTAGAGACCGATCCAGGCGAGCGCGTGGGCGGCAATGGTCAACCTGCTGTTGGCACTCATGAACCCCTCCTCCCGGCCGCAACGCTTCATGTTACGACAGCGCAGTCGTAACAAGGACGGTTGCAACGGGTTGTCGTAACAATTAAAGTTGCGACTGCTGGGAAGGTCAATCAACGAGGTGAGAAGAATGAGCAAGCCACTCATGGGCAAGGTCGCCCTGGTCACCGGGGGATCGCGCGGCCTGGGAGCCGCGACCGTACGACTGCTGGCCGAGCAGGGCGCCGACGTCGCCTTCACCTACGTCAACTCCGAGAAGCAGGCGCGAGCCGTCGTCGACGAGGTGCACGGCAAGGGAGTCAAGGCCGTCGCCTTCCAGTCCGACCAGGCGGACACGAGCCGGGCGCCGGCGCTGATCGACGACGTGGTGGCACACTTCGGCGGCCTGGACATCCTCGTCAACAACGCGGCGATCTCCGTGGCCGGCACGGTGGACGACCCGGACGCCGACACCGCCGCCCTGGACCGGATGCACGCCACCAACTACCTCGGCGTGATCGCCGTCATCCGGGCCGCCTCCCGAGTGCTGCGCACGGGCGGCCGCATCATCACGGTGAGTTCCGGGCTGGGCTCCCGGGTCGGCACCCCCGGCCTTGCCGACTACTCGGCGACCAAGTCCGGGATCGAGAGGTACACCATGGGCGTCGCACGGGACCTCGGGCCCCGGAACATCACGGCCAACGTCGTGGAGGCCGGCCTGATGGAGGGCGGGATGGAACCGCCGGACCCCGAGACCCTCGAAGTTCTGGTCAGCTCGCTGTCCCTGCAACGCATGGGGCACCCCGACGAGATCGCCGCGGCGATCGCCTTCCTGGCGAGCCCCGCCGCGTCGTACATCACGGGCGCGGTGCTGGACGCCCACGGCGGCTACAACGCCTGAACCCGAACCCCTGCGCGCCCCGAAGGACATCGAGCCTCCGGGGCGCGCACCTCGACGGCCTCGCGCATGGCTTCCCAGCAAGCACTGACCGGACCGGAAGCGGGGTTTGTACGAGCCGCTCTTCGGAAGGCGTACCCGCCGTACCAGTCCTAGCCCGGCCGCGCGGGCCGGGACCAGCGGTGCCCGACGCGGTCGTTGTCCCAGTCCTCGTCGAAGGCGGCGTCGCTCAGGAGGTCGTCCCGGTCGCCGGGTGCCGCGGCCTCCACCCGCGCCCAGTCCACGATCGCACCGCAATTCCCGAGCCCATCAGACAAGTTGAGAAACGAGCAGGGGGGAGGGGCCGCCGCATCCGACGGTTGCCCGAGGCAGCGCAGCCCCGTCGCGGGATGCCCTCAACCCGCGAAGAGCGCCACGTCGCAGCTCAGCGCACCCTCAACGCTGCCACGCCGATCGCACCGCATCCCAAGGAGAGGGTCGGCAGGGGCGCTGGAGGCGCCAAGACATCGCAGCAGAGGAGAGTTCAGCCGGTTCTTGCGAGGAACCCCGGGCGTTCACGACTCCGTTGGGGAATACGCAAACCGGCTGATCAGGTCATGCCACAAGGGCAAGGCGTGCGA